>NZ_CP070304.1:2615180-3922770 GCF_016917355.1 Glaciimonas sp. PAMC28666
GACAAGGCTGAAAAGATCATCACCGATAATCGGGTGCTGTTCCATCGCATGGCGAATACCTTGAACTACCTCGATATCAAAACCGTCGTGGTGTCATGTGGTACTTGCTATGATCAGCTGCAAGGTTATGAATTCGAAAAAATCTTCCCCGGCTGTCGTATCATCGACATCCACGAATATTTATTGGAAAAAAACCTTAAGCTGGAAGGCGTCAACGGCACGCGTTATATGTATCACGATCCTTGCCATTCTCCGATGAAATTGCAGGACCCGTTGAAAACCGTGAACGCGTTAATCACGACCATTGATAATCAGAAGATTGAAAAAAATGATCGCTGCTGCGGCGAGTCAGGTACCTTCGGCGTCAGCCGTCCGGACGTGTCCACGCAAGTGCGCTTCCGCAAGGAAGAAGAAATGATCAGCGGAGCCGATAAAGTGCGTGCTGATGGATTCTCCGGGGAAGTCAAAATTCTGACGTCGTGCCCATCTTGCTTGCAAGGGCTAACGCGCTACAACGATGATTCCGGCACCACCGCAGATTACATCGTGGTCGAAATGGCGAAGCATTTATTGGGCGAAAACTGGTTGCCGGATTACGTCAATCGCGCCAATAACGGCGGTATTGAGCGGGTGCTGGTATAGCCTCATGATGAACTCTGCGGATTGCGCATTGTGTGCAGGTGACGGTGGCGAAATATTATTTCGGACCGACAAATATCGCGTGGTATTGGTCGATGATAACCAATACCCGGGATTTTGTCGGGTCGTCTGGCACGAACATGTGAAGGAAATGACCGACTTATCGGCCGCTGACCGGGATGTGTTCATGCAGGCAGTGTGGCGGGTCGAACAGGTGTTACGTGCCGTCATGCAGCCCGAGAAAATCAATCTGGCCTGCTTTGGGAATATGACGCCGCACTTGCACTGGCACGTGATTCCACGCTATCTGGATGATGTGCATTTTCCGCAACCGGTGTGGGGCACGCTTCAACAAACGACACCGGCAGTAGCGCTCGCAACACGGCATGCGCTGTTGCCGACCTTGCGTGCAGCGCTGCTGCGTGCATAAATTTTAGACACGGATAAAACATGCTTGGCTCGAAACAATCTGCACCAGTTCCCATTCCCGTCGCGTTTACCGCGCATCAAAAATCAGGCGTTCTGGAAGTCGCATTTGATGATGGCAAGACGTTCTCTTTGCCGTTCGAAATGATGCGCGTTTATTCGCCTTCGGCCGAAGTGCAAGGTCATGGGGAAGGACAGGAGACGTTGCAAATAGGCAAGCGCGGCATTACTTTGGCAGCGCTTGATCCGGTAGGTAATTATGCGGTCAAGCCCACCTTTTCGGACGGACACGAAAGTGGCATTTTCACCTGGACCTATTTGTACAAATTAGGTATGGAACAGGATGCACTGTGGGAAGATTATTTGCGGCGTCTGGATGATGCCGGAATTGGACGTGAGGCTGGCCGCGATTTGTCGATGATCGTCAAAAAAGCGGGTGGCCACGGTTGCGGTTAAGTCGCGTTGCCAAGTGAAAACAGCGTTTTTTTGTGCCGAACTTACGGAGTCTGATTAAATGTTGTCGATACCTGAAATTTGCCAATTGTTTGACGATGGTGGGGACGCCATGTATTCGGGCGAAGCTGTTTCGCAGCGTGCCCATGCCTTGCAAACGGCAACGCTAGCTGAACAAGCGGGTGCATCGGCAGAATTGATCACCGCCGCGTTGCTGCACGATCTTGGGCATCTTTTAAACCCGCAAGGCGAAACGCCGTCGGAACGGGGAATTGACGATACGCATCAATACTTTGCGATCCCGTATTTGCGCGGACTATTTAGTCCGGCTGTATTGGAGCCGATCCGGATGCACGTGGATGCCAAGCGTTATTTGTGCGCCACGGATGTCGCCTATTACGACAAGCTCTCGGCCGACTCCAAACGCAGCCTCGCCTTGCAAGGCGGCGTCTTTTCCGGTGACGCAGCGACAGCGTTCATCGCTCGGCCTTACGCTGCAGATGCAGTGCGTTTGCGCCTGTGGGATGATTTGGCGAAGGACGCTGCGATGGTCACGTCAGCGCTGGCTTATTTTGCGGGATTGATGGCTGGTTGTTCGCTGACTCCCGGTAATATCGCTGATAGTCGCTGATAGTCGCTGATAGGCGTTGATAGTCGTTGATAGTCGCTGAATGGGCGAGGTTGGTGAGAGACAAAAGCGCAATCCCAACGCTTTTAGCCTGGAATTAACACCGATTTTTTGCCGAATTAATGCCGATGACGGACTGTTCTTTGCCTGATCAGATCAATTGCCGTAGGGAAGACTGCCGATTTATCTTCCCAGCGAGCCGTTCGCTTTACGCTGCTGCAGTATTAACAGGCTTCCTGGCCAGCTTTCATATAATGAACTGTCGTTGTTAGTCGATGTCTGCTATTTGTCCTTTGACAACAACATCCTTCAACGGGCTTGTATAATGCAACCCTGCTTTAATAAGGTTATCAATATGACCAATACTACCCATTTCGGTTACGAAACCGTCGCTGAAGAAGACAAGGTGCATAAAGTTGCCGAGGTTTTCCATTCGGTCGCGGCCAAATATGACGTCATGAACGATCTGATGTCGGCTGGCATGCATCGTCTGTGGAAAGCCTTCACTATCGCCCAAGCTGCAATCCGCCCTGGATTTAAGGTGCTGGATATTGCGGGCGGAACCGGAGATCTGGCCAAAGCCTTCGCAAAACGTGCCGGTTCGACCGGTGAAGTCTGGCTCACTGACATTAACGAGTCGATGCTGCGGGTTGGGCGCGATCGTGTCTTGAATAGTGGCTTATCCACCCCCACTTTGCTTTGTGATGCGGAGAAATTGCCGTTTCCCGACAACTACTTCGATCGCGTGTCGGTAGCGTTCGGTTTGCGCAATATGACCCATAAGGATGTCGCGTTGTCCGAAATGCGTCGGGTGCTCAAGCCAGGCGGCAAATTGTTGGTACTAGAATTCTCTAAAGTCTGTGAGCAGCTCAAAAAGCCCTATGACGTGTATTCGTTTTCAGTATTGCCCTGGTTGGGTAAAAAAATCGCCAACGATGCTGAAAGCTACCGCTATCTGGCCGAGTCAATCCGTATGCATCCGGATCAGGAAACCCTGAAACAGATGATGCAGGACGCAGGGCTTGCGCGTGTGCAGTATTTTAATTTAACCGCTGGTGTGGCCGCATTGCATACCGGGATCAAACTGTAAGTATTCTGCCTGGAGGCAGCATGAAAAAATTATTCGTTGTATTGATGTTGATAGTGAGTGCTTTGTCGCTGACTATTTCAAGTGCGGAAGCCCGACGTCTGGGCGGCGGCGGATCGTTTGGCCGCCAATCGTCCGGCATTTCACGTTCGGTCCCGAATAGCCCGTCTCAACAAAATTTTGCGCGTCCCGCTACACCAGCGCCAGCCGCAGCGCCTGGCATAGCGCCTAAACCAGCTAGCCCGCTGAGAGGCATCATCGGGGGCGCATTATTAGGCTTGGGTCTGGGAGCGATGATGTCGCATTTCGGCCTTGGCGGCGCAGGAGGATCATTTCTGATGATCATTCTGTTAGCGTTCGTTGTGATATTCGTGGTGCGAATGGTGATGCGCCGCAACAGCGACGCAGCGCCAGCCTATCCGAATGCCTATTCCAACAGCCCCGGCAGCACCTCCAACGATAACAACCATCAAAGTTTCACGCCGGAGATCGGCTCGCGTCTTGAGCCAGCGCGGCCGGTTGCCTTCCAGGCCGAACCAACCGCAGCAGGACATGCAAACGTTCCGTGGGGAATTCCGCCGGACTTTGATGTGCCGGGTTTCGTAAGAAACGCCAAAACCTATTTCATTCGGTTACAGGCCGCGTGGGATAAAGCCGACGCTAACGACATCAGAGAATTCACCACGCCGGAAATGTTTGGCGAGTTGAAAATGCAATTACAAGAACGCGGTGCTTCGGCCAACAACACCGACGTGGTGCAACTTGACGGTGAGCTAATGGGTATTGAAATGGTCAATGACCATTATCTGGCCAGCGTTAAATTCAGCGGCTTGATCAAGGAAGTGCCGGAGGCGTCGGCCGAGCCATTCACAGAAGTATGGAATCTCTCCAAGCCGGCATCAGGGCCGGGTGGATGGATCCTGGCGGGGATTCAGCAGGTTAATTAGTCTGGGTGGCGCGACGCGAAGATAGCGCCGCTAAATATAGGGCTATAAGGTTATAGGGCCATTTTTGCGGGTGCCGGTATATGCTGCCTTAACCAGGTATTTTCCCGCAAGAAATAACCTGATGCGATATACGCCGTCAGTTTTAAACCGCTTCTGATAAACTTGGACCGCCCCTGACTTTCACGGGCGGTTTTGTTTTGTGACCAGGACATCTGCTTTGAATTTTACGCCCCTCACCGCCGCCGTTAATCATCTGCTAGCGCAGGAGCCTTGGGCACAGCGCAAGCTTGCCACGCATGCTGGCAAGATTGCTTTCATTGACGCCGCTGCATTTGTGCTCAAATGGCAAGTCACTGCCGATGGCATGTTGCAAGCGCCCGCAGCAGAAAATGATGCCGATCCCTCGCCCAATGTCACCATCAGGATGAAGTTGTCCGATTTGCCATTGATGGCGCAAAATCCTGAGCGCGCATTCTCTTATGTCAACATTCAGGGCGATGCGGATTTCGCCAGTGCGATTTCACAAATCGGCCTCGGTCTGCGCTGGGATGCGGAGCAGGATTTAAGTAAGTTGGTGGGGGACATTGCTGCCGTGCGTCTGGTTTCAGCAGCAAGGGCGACGTTCCAGACGGTGCAGACCACCCACAAAAAATTGGCAGAAAATCTGGCCGAATATTTTCTTGAGGAGAAACCTTTATTGGTGCGCCCTCATGTTGTTTCTGAATTTACGCAAAATGTCACGACCTTGCGGGATGATCTGGAACGTTTAATCAAGCGCATTGAGCGCATTGAACGGAGTGAGCGGATTGACCGTACAAAGGACGATCCTGCCTCCATGCCCTAGAGGCAAGGTCAATACGACTACGGCGAGCGCAACGAATAGAATGCCATGCAGCGAATAGAATGACTCTGAAGACATGAGGATTGCCGGTATCAGGATGGCAACCGCCGCGTAACTCGGTTGCACCTTGCACCAGTCGCACCGCGCATGTGATTTCCAAAGAGATCAAATGCAACACACCAAGTTGAAGGCCGGGTACCAATGATTTTAAAATTTCTACGGGTTATAAAAATTGCGCGGGTCGCCATACGCTATGGTTTAGACGATATCGTGATGTCGGGCTTCGACAAGCCGCGCATTTCCAAGTTAATCAATACATTGCTATTTTGGCGCGACTTGTCCGCTCCACGCGGTGAGCGCCTGCGTAAATCGCTTGAAGAGTTGGGTCCGATTTTCGTTAAGTTCGGGCAGGTACTGTCGACCCGTCGAGACTTGTTACCGGGCGATATCGTCGACGAACTGGCCGGCTTGCAGGATCGGGTGCCACCATTCAGTTCTGACCTGGCGATTGCGCAAATTCAAAAATCGCTGAAAGCACATCCGGATCAGCTCTTCGCCAGTTTTGATCGCGAGCCGGTGGCTTCCGCTTCGATTGCGCAAGTCCACTTCGCCATGCTTAAAAATGGCCGAGAGGTGGCGGTAAAGGTGTTGCGTCCTGGCATGAAAAAATCCATCGACGAGGATGTGGCGTTGATGCATCTGGCCGCTGAGCTGGTCGAAAAACTATGGGCAGATGGCAAACGCCTGAAAGCGCGTGAAGTGGTTGGCGAGTTCGATAAGTACCTGCATGATGAACTCGACCTGATGCGCGAAGCGGCTAATGGTAGTCAATTACGCCGCAATTTTGCGGATTCCGATCTGCTCATGGTGCCGGAAATGTTTTGGGACTATTGCTCATCGTCAGTCATCGTGATGGAGCGCATGCACGGTATTCCGATTTCGCAGCTGGAGCGTTTACGCGCGGCTGGCGTCGACATGAAAAAACTGTCCAGCGATGGAGTGGAAATTTTCTTCACCCAAGTTTTTCGGGATGGATTTTTCCACGCGGATATGCATCCCGGAAATATCCTGGTATCAGTCGCGCCTGCCACCTTCGGACGTTACATCGCGCTCGATTTCGGGATTGTCGGAACGCTTAACGATTTCGACAAAGACTACCTCTCGCAAAATTTTCTGGCTTTTTTTCAGCGCGATTACAAACGCGTGGCCGAAGCGCATATCGAGTCTGGCTGGGCACCAAAAGAAACCCGTGTGGATGAACTGGAATCGGCGGTGCGGGCTTGTTGCGAGCCGATCTTTGATCGCCCTCTGAAAGATATTTCTTTCGGTCAGGTTCTCCTGCGATTGTTCCAGACTTCACGCCGTTTCAATGTCGAAGTGCAACCGCAACTCGTGCTATTGCAAAAGACGTTGTTGAACGTTGAGGGCCTTGGACGCCAATTAGACCCCGAGCTGGATTTGTGGAAAACCGCGAAGCCGTATCTGGAACGCTGGATGAGCGAACAGATCGGTTGGCGGGGTTTGGTGCAACATTTGAAAATGGAAGCGCCGCGCTACAGTAAATTGTTACCGCAGCTGCCACGGTTGATTCATCAGGCGTTGTCTCAAGCGGTTGATGGACCCAAAGGTCAAGATGAAAAATTGTTGCTGATGGCACTGGCGGAGCAAAAGAGGACCAATCATTTGTTAGGTATTCTGGTGTATTTCGGTGGTGGATTAATGGGGGGAGTATTGCTGACCCTGATCTTCCAGCGCTGGGGCTATCTTTATTTCGGTTGATGACGGCAGTCGCGTTCACGCCTCTTATTTGTCGCACAATTTTTTGAGGTTAAGAAAATAGATCACCATGACAATACCAAACTCCGCTCCGAACTCCGTTCCTTTAGCGTCAGCGATTCCAACATTTACAACCCGCGATTCAGCTAAACCCGATTTTTGGAGTGAGCGCTTTGAGCATGCCTTCACGCCTTGGGACAAAGGGGGGGCACCTTTGGCGCTGCAGGATTACATCAAACGCTCGGCCCCGGCAGTAACGTTGATTCCTGGGTGCGGCGTCGGATATGAAGTTGCCTATTTCGCCCACGCTGGCTGGGATGTTACAGCGATCGATTTTTCCGAGGCAGCGGTACGCGCAGCGCAGGCGGTGCTAGGTCCGTTGGGTTCTCGCGTCATAGAAGCTGACTTTTTTAAATTTGAGCCAGCGGCGCCGGTTGGCTTGATCTATGAGCGGGCCTTCTTCTGTGCGTTGCCGCCAGCAATGCGTCCTGCTGTGGTTGCGCGCTGGGCTGCGTTGCTGGCACCGGGCGCAACGTTAGCCGGTTTTTTCTTTTTTAGCGATACACCAAAAGGGCCGCCGTTCGGCATAGACCGCCTCGTGTTGGAGCAGATGTTGCAGCCGTATTTTGAATTGATGGAAGATCACCCCGTCGCCGATTCCATTCCTGCATTTGTTGGCAAAGAGCGCTGGCTGGTCTGGCGCAGACGCTCGTAGCTGCGCCGCTGCAGGCAACACTTATTTCGTTCGGTTATAGGGTAAGTCTGCGACGATGAGTATTCTTTTTGCTACAATCGGCGCTTTCGCTTTCCAGGTCAAACTTCATGGCTTTGCTCGAAATTCGTAACGTTAGTCGCTGCTTTGGCGACTTTGTCGCCGTCAATAACATCAGTTTATCGATTGAGGCAGGTGAGTTTTTTACGTTACTGGGCCCATCCGGTTGTGGCAAGACCACCTTACTGCGCATGATCGCCGGGTTTGACTTACCCAACGCCGGGCAAATATTGCTCGATGGCGTGGACCTTATCGGCATTCCGCCTGAGAAACGGCCGGTATGTACCGTTTTTCAGAATTATGCGTTGTTCCCGCACATGACGGTGAGCGGCAATATCGCTTTCCCGCTCAAAATGGCAAAGTTGCCGCCGGAACAAGTAAAAGAAAAAGTAGCAGAAGCGCTGGAAGATGTCCGCCTGGTCGGTTTTGGTGCGCGTTATCCGCACGAATTGTCCGGCGGTCAGCGTCAGCGGGTCGCGGTGGCGCGTGCGCTGGTATCCCGGCCTAAATTACTGTTGCTGGACGAACCGCTATCGGCGATGGATGCCAAGTTGCGCGAGCAGATGCAGATTGAACTCATCAATTTACAAAAGGAAGTGGGGATTACGTTCGTCTATGTCACGCATGACCAGACTGAAGCATTGGCCTTGTCGCATCGGATCGCCGTGCTGAATCACGGTCAGGTTGAGCAACTGGACGAGCCTTCCCGTATTTACAGTTTTCCAAAAACGCGGTTTGTTGCCGATTTTATTGGAACCTGCAATCTTCTGGATGGCGTCATTGAGGCCATTGACGACGCCACGATGTCTCTCACGGTGGCCGGGCTGGGGCAGGTGAGGGCCGCGCTACCGGCCGACGCCGCGATTGGGCGCAAGGGAACGTTAGCGTTACGTCCTGAAAAAATTCTGATCAGTGCCGCAGTCAGCGGTCATAGCGCTGAAAATCATTTCAAGGGCTACGTGAAAGAGCTGCTATATCTCGGTGACGTGACGGTCTACATCGTTCAAACCGAAGGGGGCGCCGCGCTAGAAGCATTGTTGGCGAATTCGGCCGCGGGGCGTGCCAAATTTTTTGAGGTAGGCGACACGGTCGATGTCGCGTGGAGTTTTGAGGCCGGACATTTCCTGTATGAATAAAGCGCCGTCGCCGCCCTCATTGTTGCCCCCGCGCTCAACGCCTGCAAGTGGTCGACTGGCACGTTGGCTGATTAGCGGGCCGCCGCTCGTCTACCTGCTGGTGTTTTTCGCGATTCCCAGCCTGATTATGATCTTCGCGTCATTTCGTTATGCTGGCGATTACGGTGGACTGGACCCCATCTTCGATGCGGCGGGCAAGCTTAATCTGACCTTCGAAAGCTATACGCGTTTTGCTTCCGATTATATTTACACAGCGATTTTTTTGAAGTCGCTAATGTACGCGCTGATCACGACCTTTTGCTGTTTGCTCATGGCTTATCCGGTGGCCATACTCATCGCCCGGAGTGCCAAAAAATATCGTGATTTACTCATCCTGTTAGTGATTCTGCCGTTCTGGAGTAACTTCTTGATTCGCGTGTATGCCTGGATGATCATCCTTGGCCCGCAGTCGGGTTTGACCCGCGCACTTAATTACGTATTGGGACTGATCGGCGTACAGCCGGTGACGTTGCTATTCACCGCATTTTCCGTCATTGTTGGTCTGGTGTATGTTCACCTGCCGTTTATGGTGTTGCCGCTTTATGCTAATTTGGAAAAACATGATCCAGCCTTGCTGGACGCCGCGCAAGACTTGGGCGCGTCGGCCTGGCAACGCTTTTGGCGCATTACTTTTCCGTTATCATTGCCCGGAGTGTACGCTGGCGCGGCGCTGGTTTTCATTCCGGCATTGGGTATTTTTGCGGTGTCAGACATACTCGGCGGCACCGGCGGCATGATGATCGGTAACGTGATCAAGCAGCAGTTCCTGGAAACCCGCGATTGGCCATTTGGTAGCGTATTGTCGATTGTGCTGACGGCCGCTGCATTGGCGGTGGCCGGTGTCGCTGTGCTTGCGTCAAAACCACGACGACAGGGATGAAGCCAATATGACTACGCTGACTACGATGATGAAGATGCCTGCGCTCAGCGGTGTGAACAAACGCACCTACGCGTTATGGACAGCCGCGGTATTGGTGTTCGCTTTTTTATATGTGCCGTTAATCATCGTGATGGTGTATTCGTTCAATGATTCTCAACTCAATGCTGAGTGGGTCGGCTTCACTTTTGCATGGTATCGCAAGCTGTTTAGCGATCAGGAGATGCTAAACGCCGCAGGAAATTCGCTCATGATCGCGGTGGTGGCGAGTGCGGTCGCGACGGTACTTGGCACCATGGCCGGTTTTGCGATGCATCGTTATAAATTGAAATTATTACCGTTGTTGGTGCTCACGCCAATCGCCATTCCGGAAATCCTGATCGGCGTGTCGCTGCTGATCTTCTTTGTGATGCTCAATATCACCCTAGGGTTGGTATCCATCACGCTGGCCCATATCGCTTTCTGCATCGGTTTTGTGGCTATCGTGGTGCGCTCGCGCTTATCCGGCATGGACGAAAGCCTGACCGAAGCGGCGCGGGACTGTGGCGCGACGCCATTTCAAGCTTTCCGGTTGGTGACGCTGCCGTTGATCATGCCCGGTGTGCTTGCGGGAGCGCTGATGGCGTTTACGTTATCGATCGACGATTTTGTCATTACCTTTTTCACCGCTGGTGCGAATGCATCGACTTTGCCATTGCAAATTTATTCAATGATCAAGATCGCAGTCACTCCCGAAGTCAATGCGGTCTCAACCCTGTTAATGGCGCTGACACTATTTCTTATTATTGTCGCGTCCAAATTGGCACCGAGCGCGTTGCGCTCATCCTCTTAGCGACCGTTGCAGTTGCCAAATTGCCAGATTGCCGAGTTACCATTTTATTTGCGTTAGCATCTACCCATCCTCATCATCCTTAAGGATTGTCATGAAAAAAATGTTTTCCAATGTCGCGTTACTGATTGCAAGCGTTGTCGGTGCCACTGCCGGGGTCTCAGCGCAAGCGGCTGACGAATTGCATTTATATAATTGGAATAACTATATTGCGCCTGAGACGGTGCAGCGCTTCGAGGCATCATGTAAATGCAAAGTGGTCCAGACCTACTATGGCGACAACGAGGAAATGCTTGCCAAACTGGCTGCGGGTGCAAAGGGGTACGACATTATTGTTCCCACGGGCAACGCGCTGGATGCCTTGATTAAGCAAAAGGCGTTGAAGCCACTGGACAAGTCACAGCTGCCGAATTTGAAGAATATGAATCCGGCGTATATGAATAAGGATTTCGATAAGGGAAATCTCTACTCGGTGCCGTATGCCTACACGATCACGTTGCTGGGTTACAACGATCAAAAAATAAAAGAACTCGGGATTCCAGTCGATAGTTGGGCAACTATTTTTGATCCGGCCGTTCTTGCCAAGATTAAAGGCAAAGTGACGGTGTTGGACTCTGCCAACGAATTAATTGCAGCTGCCCTGAAATATCGCGGTTATTCGGCCAATGACACCGATGAGAAACATTGGGAAGAGGCTAAGAATGTGATTTTGCGCGCGAAACCTTATTGGGCCGCGTTCAATGGCAGTAGCTATATCAAAGAACTCACCGTTGGCAACGTTTGGGTGGTGCACGGGTATTCCAGCGATATCTTTCAGGCCGACGTGGATGCGCAAAAGGCCGGTCGGAAATTTCGTATTCGGGCAGCGCTCCCTAAGGAAGGCGCTGTGTTAGCCCTGGATAGCATGGTGATTCATAAAGATGCGCCGCGCCCAGACCTGGCGCTAAAGTTTATCAATTTCATGCTGGACGGAAAAAATGCGGCGGAACTGACTAATTTAATCGGCACAGGTAATCCGAATGCCGACGCGGCGCAGTACATTAATCCCGAGATCGCAAAGAATGCAGCCATCTTCCCGACCAAAGTGACTGTTGCGAAATTGGAAATGTTGAGGGATCTTGACGGAAAACAACGCCGGGCATTGAATCGCTTATGGACCGAAATTCGCGCCCGCTGATCAATTACCTATTGCGCATTTAGTTAGCACTTACTGAGTACTTCACGATCAATTAGCCATCAACTTACGCTTAATTAACGGTCAATTAACGGTCAAATAACGGTCAAATAGCGGTCAAATAGCGGGCAAAAAAACGGTCAATTAGCCATCGCCGGCAGGGTACCCGGCTTTCAATGGCAGATGTTTATCATATTCCCTGCGACCGGCGCAGGAATGCAACGGTGTGGATTCCGTAAAAACCTTTATAATTCAGGGTTTTACACGCTTTTCGCGGAGTTTTACCATGCCAATTTATGCCTATCGCTGCGAAGCTTGTGGTTTTGCTAAAGATGTATTGCAAAAAATGTCGGATGCGCAGTTGACGGTCTGCCCGACGTGCCACCAAGAGTCCTTCAAAAAACAAGTGACTGCTGCCGGTTTTCAGCTAAAAGGAACGGGTTGGTACGTCACCGATTTCCGTGGCGGGGCGGCAACTGGAAAATCAACGGGTGGTGGCAGCGACGATGCGTCCTCGTCCTCCTCAAGTGCTGACAGCGCTAGCGATGCGAAGCCGGGCACTCCTGCGGCGACCCCAGCGACCGGGGCAAGCGGCGCAGCAACCAGCGGCGCAAGTTCGGCAGCGAATGCGGCCTCAAGTTCAGCCTCAGGCACTTCGACCAGCACCAGCGCTGGAACTGCGTCAAGCTCTGGCACTTCCACAGCCAGCAAAACACCTTCTTCCGCAGCGACCTGACAGCACTGCGACGAGCATTTAAACAATCTGTCTTGGGTCGTGCTGGCAACTGTAGTGCGACCCGTTGAAGAAAAACATGCGCAAATATTTCATCACAGGCTTACTGGTTTTGGTTCCTCTGGCAATTACGCTTTGGGTACTCAATCTCATCATCGGCACAATGGATCAATCATTATTGTTCCTACCTGCAGAGTGGCGTCCAAAAGCCCTGATCGGTTTTAATATTCCGGGTCTGGGTACGATTTTGACCTTGTTGATCATATTTTTTACCGGATTGGCAACGCACAACTTTATTGGCCGCCAGGTGGTGGCGTTGTGGGAGGCGGTCTTAACCCGCATCCCGGTCGTCAATTCGATTTACTCCAGTGTCAAGCAAGTGTCGGATACGTTGTTTTCATCGTCTGGAAACGCCTTCCGCAAGGCTTTGCTGGTGGAATATCCTCGGCAGGGATCGTGGACCATCGCATTTTTAACTGGCGTTCCCGGCGGTGATGTAAAAAATCACCTGCAAGGCGATTATGTCAGCGTGTATATCCCGACGACACCAAATCCGACTTCGGGATTTTTCCTAATGGTTCCCCGCGCCGACACCGTAGAGTTGAATATGAGCGTGGACGAAGCATTGAAGTACATCATCTCGATGGGCGTCGTATCGCCGCCAGATCATGTGGAAAAAAAACGCATTACGGATTCCATATAGACGATTGGCTGGCGCATGTGCGCTCAAGGCCGGTTGTCAGCATCAGCAGACTTAAAAGATGCAAAGTAAGCATCCCTTATAATTGCCCTAACATTGAACTTAACACCTGAACTTCGGAAGAATTGAATATGTCCATGCGAACCCATTATTGCGGCCTCACCACCGAGGCACTTCTCGATCAGACAGTCAGCCTGTGCGGCTGGGTACACCGTCGGCGCGACCATGGCGGCGTCATCTTTATTGACTTGCGCGACCGCGAAGGTCTGGTGCAGATTGTCTGCGATCCAGACCGTGTCGACGTCTTCAAAAATGCAGAAGTCGTCCGTAACGAATTCTGCCTGCGCATCACCGGCGTAGTCCGCAATCGTCCTGACGGCACCGTCAACAATAACCTGAAATCAGGCAAGATCGAAGTATTGGCCCACACGTTGGAAGTCTTGAATGCTTCTGTGACGCCGCCGTTTCAGTTGGATGATGACAACCTGTCGGAAACCACACGCCTGACGCATCGCGTACTGGATCTGCGTCGTCCGCAGATGCAAAACAATTTGCGCCTGCGTTACAAGGTGACGATGGAAGTGCGGAAGTTCCTCGATGCGAACGGCTTTATCGATATCGAAACACCGATGCTGACCAAGTCGACGCCAGAGGGCGCACGCGATTACCTGGTGCCGTCACGCGTCAATGCAGGGCATTTCTTTGCGTTGCCGCAGTCCCCGCAACTGTTCAAACAGTTGTTGATGGTGGCAAACTTTGATCGTTATTATCAAATCGTAAAATGCTTCCGTGATGAAGATTTACGCGCTGATCGCCAGCCTGAATTTACCCAGATCGATTGCGAAACATCCTTTATGTCCGAGCAAGAAATTCGCGACATGTTTGAAGGCATGATCCGTCTGGTATTCAAGAACGCACTCGATATTGACTTGCCGAATCCGTTCCCGGTAATGGATTTTGCGACAGCGATGGCGATGTATGGCTCCGACAAGCCTGATATGCGCGTCAAGCTCGAATTCACCGACCTGACCACAGTGATGAAAGATGTCGACTTCAAAGTGTTCTCGGGTGCCGCGAATATGGAAAACGGTCGCGTGGTTGGCTTACGTGTTCCTGGTGGCGCTGCGATGCCACGCTCCGAAATTGATGCTTATACGCAATTCGTCGCGATTTATGGCGCACGCGGTCTGGCATACATCAAAGTCAACGAAATTGCCAAGGGCCGCGAAGGTCTGCAATCGCCAATCGTTAAAAACTTGCACGACGCTGCATTGGCGCAAATTCTTGCACAAACCGGTGCACAAGATGGCGATCTGATTTTCTTCGGTGCGGACAAGGCGAAAGTGGTCAACGACGCCATCGGTGCATTGCGCGTGAAAATCGGTCATAGCGATTTCGGCAAAAAAGGTGGTTTGTTTGACGATGCATGGCGTCCGCTATGGGTGGTCGATTTCCCGATGTTTGAATACGACGAAGCTGGCGAACGCTGGAGCGCGTGTCACCATCCGTTTACAGCACCTAAAGACGGTCATGAAGATTATCTGGAAACCGATCCGGGCAAGTGTATCGCCAAAGCCTACGACATGGTATTAAACGGTTGGGAACTTGGCGGCGGATCAATCCGTATCCACCGGGCTGAAGTGCAAAGTAAAGTCTTCCGCGCATTAAAGATTGATGCCGAAGAAGCGCAGCTGAAGTTCGGTTTCTTGCTGGACGCGTTGCAATACGGCGCGCCGCCGCACGGTGGTCTGGCTTTCGGTCTGGATCGTATTGTCACCATGATGACGGGTGCCGAATCGATTCGTGACGTGATTGCTTTCCCGAAAACGCAGCGGGCGCAATGTTTGTTGACGCAAGCACCTTCGGTCGTCGAAGAAAAGCAGTTGAAAGAGCTGCACATTCGTCTACGCGCGCCAGAAGTCAAAGTCGTTTCCTGATAGGTTTTCCGAGCGGTCCGCCTTGTTTCATGCCAAAAATGTGGCCGCAGAATAGACAGTTTCAAAAGCGCGGTTTTCCGCGCTTTTTTTATGCGCGGACAGAATCGGTTTATAGTTGCACTATGGCTGAATTTTGTTCAATATCAAGACCGGCATTGGCGTTGATTTGATCGTTTTTGACGCGACAGGCGATAACCACCGCCGTGCGCCGCATTTGGTTTTAGTTCTGATCCGCCCGGTTGAATTGATCGATGAACGAAAGATAAATGCGCGGTGCTACCCGTTGATACCTCCGCTGCTTCTCAATATGATTTTTCTCTTTTCTTAGCGTGTGCATGGATAAAATTCCTGAATCTGTTCTGGTTGTCATTCATACTGCTGATTTGCAGGTTTTAATGATTTCGCGTGCTGATAACGTCGATTTTTGGCAGTCTGTGACCGGCTCTAAAGATATGGTCGACGAGCCGCTGGTGCAAACGGCCATCCGGGAGGTCGCCGAAGAAACCGGCATCATCGTCTGCGATGGTCAAATCCCCCTGTCAAATCTGCGCGACTGGCAACTTTCCAACGTTTATGACATCTATCCTATGTGGCGACATCGGTATGCGCCGGGAGTGACGACCAACACGGAGTACGTATTTAGCTTGCAAGTACCTGCAGAGATTCCGATTGTATTGGCCCCTCGCGAACATGTGGAATACCGATGGATGCCGCACAGGGAGGCGGCAGACCTGTGTTTCTCTCCCTCGAATGCAGAGGCGATATTGCAACTTCCTCATCGGCTGCGGGATATGAAAATAGTATAATTCGGCACCATCCTGACCCTAACCCAGTCATAGCGGCACACTCTCATTTAGATCAAAAGCGATGAAAATACGTATTGCGACCTATAACATCCATAAAGGCGTCTCTTCTATCGGAAGCCGTCCCAGGGTGCATGCCTTAAAGCAAGCACTGGCATTGATGGAAGCGGATGTATTTTTTCTGCAAGAAGTGCAGGGACGCCACGATTTGATGGCTGCGCGTCACTCGGCCCATTGGCCGGAACAGTCCCAGCAAGATTTTTTGGCCGGTGATTCACATCATGCTGCGTACGGGATGAATGCGGTATACGACCATGGTCATCACGGTAATGCCCTTTTAAGTCGTTTTGAGATTGCTTCGCAGACCAATCAGGATGTGTCGGATCATGCCTACGAAGCCCGTGGAATCCTGCATTGCGTTTTAAAAACACCGCAGGCAGACGTCCATTGCTACGTGGTACATTTGGGTTTGTTCGGTGGCGGTCGGCGCAGACAGACGGCGGCGTTAATTGAAGCGGTACGTAGCTCCTCGCCCCCGGACGCGCCGTTAATCATTGCCGGTGACTTCAATGACTGGGGCAATCGATTAAGTGAATTATTACGCGAACGGCTTGGCGTCTCTGAAATTTTTGACGAACGGATTGCTGCACATGGTCTCGGCTTTTATTTGCGCAAGCTGATGGGACGCGAGCCAAGCGTCAAAACCGATTCGACGGCCAAAATCAAGCCCGCCCGAACATTCCCGGCGGCGCTGCCATGGTTACGCCTTGACCGCATCTATCTGCGGGGCTTTACGGTAGAGTCGGCACAGGTATTGCACGGTCCGGCGTGGGCCAGGTTATCGGATCACGCGCCGATTGTGGCGACGTTACAGTTGAAATAGAGGCCTCAATAGATCCTTTTAATAGAGGCTTTTAATCGATTTTTAATACAGACTGACGGCCGATAGCGCGGAATAACCACATTATTAATGCACAGATCATCAAAGCCTCTGCCTGGCGATGTCGTAGCTAATCAAGTGCTGGATGCATGGCGACCAGTGCGTATTTCTTAAACAGCTTTCACTATGACAATCTGCATCCTGTTTGGCCTATGCGCACGGTAAATTTTACCGCTGACAATCATATCGACCTCTTGCAAAGTGGCGCGGAATTTTTCCCAGCGTTAATCGCCGCCATTGAAAGTGCGCGCCACGAAGTCTATTTGGAAACCTATATTTTTGCTGCAGACGGATCGGCGCAAAAGGTCAAGACTGCTCTGATGGACGCTGCAAAAAGAGGTGTCTCGGTCAGGGTGGTGACCGACTGGCTAGGAACTGGTCGGGCGCACAACACCTTATTAACGGAAGAGTTTCTTCACACCCCGATCAAGCATCGGATTTTTAATCCCTGGTTTCGACGCGGCATGGTGCGCACGCATCGTAAGTTGTGTGTGGTGGATCGTCAAATCGCTTTCGTCGGCGGCATCAATATCAATGACGACATGTTTACCGATGACGCCAGGCACTTGCCATTGCCCGCGCCGCGCTGGGATTTTTCAGTCCGCATTATCGGGCCACTGGTACCCACCGTGCACGCCGAACTGGAAGCGCAATGGATGCGGATGGGCGGTCTTAAATTACGGGCACGCTGGGATGAGTTCAAGCGCGCGCGCGTAAAAATCAGCCTCGCTTCACAGGGTGCAGCCTCGGCGGGACTGGTTATTCGCGACAATTTACGCAATCGGAGAACCATCCAGCGCGCTTACATGCAAGCACTGGGACATGCACGCGACAGCGCTTTGTTGGCGAACCCTTACTTTGCACCAGGCCGCAAATTACGGCAGGCGCTGGTGTCTGCCGCGCAACGTGGTGTTAAGGTGACTTTGCTACTCGGAGTAGGGCACTACCGCCTGCAAGATGCGGTGACGCATTCGTATTATCCTAAACTGCTCAAAGCCGGCATCAGAATAGTCGAATATCGCAAGACCGCGCTCCACGCCAAAGTCGCAGTCGTGGACGACGAATGGTCTACCGTGGGATCAAGCAATTATGATGGTTTGAGTCTGTTGGTGAACCAGGAGGCGAACGTCGTGATTCGCGATGCGCGCTTTACAAATATGCTGCGGCAAAAAATTGAAGCAGGTATTGCGGATGGTGTGGAAGTGCAATCGACGGAATTTGGCAAACCATCGTGGTATCGGCGGCTGTGGTACGGATCGGCCTTTTTTGTTTATCGTTTTGCGATGCGCATTATGACCCTGGGTAATAGCTCCTGAATTCACCGACCTGCTGGTAAGCCGTGAGGAGCCTGCTAATAAGTAACGGCGCATCTTCCAATGCGCCGTTACGCGGTTTACGCAGGTTAGCTTAGATTTGTACCCATGCGCCTTTGAATACAACCGGTCCGGTCGGTCCGTTTGGATTCGGTGAGCCGCCCTTAGGTTCTAACGTTACAGCCAATAGCGGTATCGACTGCGGTGTGGCATTCGCCGGTAGAGGCAAGGTCACACTGCCATTTGCCGCAACCAGACCCAACGAACGCGGTGGACCTTCTTTTGGCACCGCCCACAGTTCCAGACTCTTATCAGCCGCCACCGATTGCGGCGCAATGACTTTCACCACCATCTGGCCGTTCTGCCCTGCAGTCACCACCGCGATTGGTGTTGCCTTATCATCACTCAACATGGCGACATAAGACGTGACCGGTGCAACCGGAATCGGCGCCAATTGTTTAGTCATCAGCAAAGATACCAAAATCAAGGCCGCCGTCGTAGAGACTAAACCGAGGCCACGCCAGAAACTCAGATCTTCTCGCAACGAAAGCCAGAACGATGCTTTACGTTTGCGTGCACTCAGTATTTGTAGTCCGAGGCGTTTTTCAATAGCAAGCCAGACGCGGGCTGATGGCTTTGCCACGGGTGCCAGTTCAATTATCGGATACAAACGATCTCGCCACTCCGCAACCGTCAGTCGCAATGTGGCACTGTCGGGCAAGTAACTTTCAAAGCGTCGGCGAGCTCCGCCGCGCAGTGTGCCAAGCACATACTCTGCTGCTAACTTTTCTAATAATGCTTGGTTTTGAAGAATATTCATTAATTTTGCTCCAGCTTGCCTAGGCAGGTCCGTAATCGCTCTAATCCTCGCCGGATCCAAGTTTTAATGGTCCCGATGGGGAGCTTCATTTGATCTGCGACCTCACTGTGTGAGAGGTCATGAAAAAAAGATAACGCTATTGCTTGTCGGTGCAGCCCCTCAAGCTGCGATAAACAGCCTGCGAGCGCTTTCGAGTCAGCGCTCAGTTGCAATGCTTCCAACGGCGTCGGATCTGCACTTTCCATGGCGGTAATGACCTCCTTGTCAAAAGTATCCGCATCTATTTCAACGTCATGGTCAGTGCGTCGCAAAATATCGAAGGCTTTATTACGTACGATCGTCGTCATCCACGTCATTGGCGCAGCAAGACCCGGCTGATAACTGCCGGCGTTGTTCCAGATGTTGATGAAACTCTCTTGTAAAACCTCTTCTGCCGCCTCCCGCTTAACTAATATACGCAGCGCGAAGCCAAACAGTTTCGATGATGTTGCATCGTAGAGAGAACGGAAGGCGCTGGCGTCCTTTTGGGCAACGGCGGCAAGCCAGATTTTCAATTGTGCCGGTTGTAGATCAGTGGAAGACAATTCGATTTCCTTCGCAAGATATTGGGTCATTCAGCATTTGCTTAATATCCGGAGGCAAGCCTACGTACCGGGGTAGCCCTTCGATGAGCAATCAGGGATTATTAATGTCTGCGTGGTGCCTGTTGTTGAAGCTGTCAGAGGACTAGATTAGCGCAAGCTTGTTCACAGGGCAACTTTATACTGTTTTTTTTTGCATCTTGCTTGTTTAGTTGCCATCAACAAAAAGCCCGTCTGATGAACGGGCTTCCACGAGGCGGTCGGCAAACCTTCAGGTTTTTAACGACGGTTGCGAATCAACTAAAGGGTCATTGATTAATCAACAAAATAATTAGTGAGCAATAAGTGAACCATTCAACCGGCGGTACCCGTTTGATGTTCGCTTCGTTTATTTTTTGAGAGAGTCGCGAATCTCTCGAAGCAACACCGTACTTTCCGGATCCGCAGCTGGCGGTGCGGCTGTCCTAACCTTGTTTACCAGGCGCACCATTTGAAAAATAATAAAAGCCAGGATAAGGAAATTCAATAAGATGGTGATAAAGTTGCCGTATGCCAACACTGCCCCCGCCTTTTTTGCCTCGGCCAATGTCATCGAAGTTGCCTGTCCATTGAGGGCAACATAGTAATTGGAGAAATCCAGGCCTCCGAAAATTCTGCCGACGATCGGCATGATGATGTCCTGCACGAGAGAATCGACAATTTTACCGAACGCGGCGCCAATGATCACACCGACGGCGAGATCAATGACGTTACCTTTGACTGCAAACGCCTTGAATTCTTCCAGCATACTCATAATGGCAATCTCCACGTGATCTTGTAATAAAAAGCCATTTTATATCGCGATCAGATATTGATGTGTTATCCGACTATGCCTTTTTCGTCCAACTTGGTGCAGCGACATCTCAAAAGCATGTTTCAAAACGGAAAAGAAACCGCAATTTCGATGTTTATATGCGGATATTAAAAAAAGTTCCGTGAATTTAAGTGTCAAAGTATCTATTTCCTTTAAAACAGCGGTCAGCTTCGTTATAATCTAGGGTTGCTAGAAGTTTCACGCAGGTTTCGTATTTTGACTGATTGGGGTTGGTATGAGTATCGAAAAGCAGGTCGATTCAAGTCGACGTGGTTTGCTCGTCGCTACATGTGCGGTGGGTGGTGTGGCAGGTTTGGCCACAGCGGGGGCCTTTGTGTCTACCTTTCAGCCGTCTGAGCGCGCTAAAGCCGCGGGAGCACCAGTAGAAGTAGATATATCCGGCATTAACCCCGGAGAAATGAAAGTTTTTGAGTGGCGCGGTAAGCCAGTATGGATCATGAAGCGTACCCCGGAGCAAATGAAGGGGCTGGAGCATACTGCCTCCGAAGTCGCTGATCCGGAATCGCTCAAACCATACACAATGGACCTTCCTGACTATTGCAAGAATAAAGCAAATAATCGCGGTCACGTGGGTCATGAATCAACCTTGGTACTGGTCGGAATTTGCCCGCATCTCGGTTGCTCACCTTCTTCCAAGTTTACGCCCGGCGCACAACCTTCGCTGCCAGATGACTGGGAAGGCGGTTTCCTTTGCCCATGTCATGGCTCGACCTTTGATTTGGCCGGTCGTGTATTCAAGAACAAGCCTGCACCAAACAATCTCGATGTTCCGCGTCATATGTATTTGTCGGATACCAAGATACTGATTGGTAAAGACGAGAAAGGTGAGGCTTAATCATGGCATTTCACGAAAAGAAGCTACCGGCCAACGCGCCGATTGCCGACAAAGCGCTAAACTGGGTTGACGCTCGTTTTCCGCTGACCCCCACCTGGAAGGCACACCTTTCCGAATATTACGCACCTAAGAATTTCAACTTCTGGTACGCATTTGGTTCGCTTGCACTGCTAGTGTTAGTGATTCAGATCGTCACCGGTATTTTCCTGGTCATGCATTACAAGCCAGATGCAACGCTCGCCTTCGCATCGGTGGAATACATCATGCGCGACGTGCCTTGGGGCTGGTTAGTGCGTTACATGCACTCGACCGGTGCATCGGCATTCTTCATCGTGGTTTATCTGCATATGGTGCGCGGCCTGTTATACGGTTCGTACCGCAAACCGCGTGAGCTGGTCTGGCTATTCGGTGTCGGCATTTTCTTGTGCCTGATGGGCGAAGCGTTCATGGGCTATCTGTTGCCATGGGGCCAGATGTCCTATTGGGGCGCACAAGTGATCGTCAACCTGTTTGGCGCTATCCCATTTATTGGTCCTGACTTGTCGCTATGGATTCGCGGTGACTATGTTGTCTCTGACGCAACCCTGAACCGCTTCTTCGCGTTTCACGTCATTGCTATTCCGCTGGTATTGATTGGCCTCGTCGTTGCGCATATTATTGCATTACACGAAGTTGGTTCAAACAATCCGGACGGCGTTGAAATCAAAGACACAGTAGACGCTAACGGCATTCCGCTGGATGGTATCCCGTTCCATCCGTACTACTCGGTGCATGATGTCATGGCAGTTGCTGTGTTCCTGATTGTATTTAGTACAGTCGTCTTCTTCGGTCCGGAAATGGGCGGGTATTTCCTTGAGTACAATAACTTTGTGCCCGCTGATTCGCTCAAAACGCCGCCGCATATCGCACCGGTTTGGTACTTCACACCGTATTATTCGATTCTCCGCGCTGTGACATCCGACTTTATTATTTACCTGCAAGCTGGCGTCGCCGCATTTATTGCTTTGCTATGGTTAAGGTCAAGTCTGACCTCAATGGTAAAGCTTGCCGCTTCCGTGATCGGTTTAGCGATCATCGCGGCAATGTTTGTCCTGGATGCAAAATTCTTTGGTGTGGTGGCGATGGGTGTCTCAGTTGTCATTCTGGCCGGTTTGCCATGGCTGGATCACTCAAAGGTCAAATCGATCCGTTATCGTCCGGACTGGCATAAATATGTCTACATACTGTTCGGCATTACGTTTGTCATTCTTGGCTACCTTGGCGTGCAACCGCCATCGGCTATCGGCGCGGTTGTGTCGAAAGTGTGCACTTTCATTTACTTTGGCTTCTTCTTGTTGATGCCATGGTGGAGCGCAATGGGCACATTCAAAAAAGTGCCTGATCGCGTTACTTATCATCCGCATTAAGCCGCTAATAGGACATTACATGAAATTGCTAAAAAGTTTGATTGCGACTCTTGTGCTACTGCCGGCGTTAGCTTTTGCTGCCGAAGGCGGTTATCCACTTGATAAGGCGCCGGATCGCACCAAAGACATGTCGGCCCTGCAAAGTGGTGCCAAGCTGTTTGTTAACTATTGCTTGAACTGCCACTCGGCATCGTCGATGCGTTATAACCGCCTGCGCGATATCGGTTTAACTGAAGATCAGATCAAAACCAACTTATTGTTTACGAGCGATAAAGTCGGTGATCTGATGCACGTCGCGATGTCGCCTAAGGATGCCAAAGAATGGTTTGGCGCCGCACCACCGGATTTATCGGTCATTGCGCGTGCCAAAGCGTCTGAAGCAGGTTCGGGTCCAGATTGGCTCTATACCTATCTGCGTACCTTCTACAAGGATGACACACGTCCAACTGGCTGGAACAACATGGTTTTCCCGAACGTCGGAATGCCACATGTGTTGTGGGAGTTGGAAGGTGTTCGTACTGCCAAGTATGAAGACGTCAAAGACCCTGAAGAAGAGGGCAAAGTTGAACATAAGTTCATCAAGTTCGAGCAAGCAACACCGGGAACAATGACGCGTCTGGAGTATGACGTTGCAGTTGCCAACCTGGTGTCATATCTTGAATGGATGGGCGAGCCAACACAAAATACCCGTAAGCGTCTGGGTGTGTGGGTTCTACTATTCCTCGGATTGTTTTTCGTTCTGGCATGGCGTCTGAATGCGTCGTACTGGAAAGAAGTGAAATAACATTTCATGCTCGCGATTTTGCGAGTGTGCGTTTTCGGGTGAGTCGTATCGCGCCTCACCCCTTTGTTTTTAAGGAACTATAAAATGATGGTTCTCTATTCAGGTACAACCTGCCCATTTTCGCAACGTTGCCGTCTCGTATTGTTCGAGAAAGGCATGGACTTTGAAATCCGCGATGTTGATTTATTCAACAAGCCCGAAGATATCTCGACCATGAATCCATACGGCCAGGTGCCGATTCTGGTTGAGCGCGATCTGATCTTGTATGAGTCCAACATCATCAACGAATACATCGATGAGCGTTTTCCACATCCACAACTGATGCCAGCTGATCCGTTGATGCGCGCACGTGCACGTCTGATGCTATTCAATTTTGAAAAAGAATTGTTTGTTCACGTTCACGTTCTGGAAAACGAAAAAACCAAAGGCGCAGAAAAAAGTCATCAAGTCGCACGCGCAGAAATTCGCGATCGCCTGACGACACTGGCACCTTTGTTTTTGAAGAACAAATACATGCTCGGTGATGAATTCTCGATGCTGGATGTCGCTATCGCGCCATTGCTGTGGCGTCTGGATCACTACGGTATCGAGTTGTCGAAGACAGCAGCGCCGTTGATGAAATACGCTGAACGCATATTCTCGCGTCCAGCCTACATCGAAGCGTTGACCCCGTCGGAAAAAGTAATGCGTCGTTAATCGACGGTTTTAAATAGCCGATAAGTGCGACCAAAAAAAGCCGTGTGGATCAGGCCTGCCAACGCAAGCAGCACGCAGGTGCGACAAAAAGGTATTGCAAGATCCACCCGGTTTTTTGGTTACGCTTAAAAATAGGTTATATTGTGCAGTTGCTGGCCCAGCAGCTGCACGATTTGTATTTGGCCCATCTTCAGATATTCCCGTAGGTGCCGTATTCAATATTGCACGTTACGCACTTGATTTAGCGCACATACCAAATCCTCAGTTCACAATTGCACTTCCTTCGTATTGATGATGTCCGAAACTTCTACTAAACCCTACTTGCTACGCGCCATTTACGAATGGTGCACCGACAACGGCTTCACCCCTTATCTGGCGGCCAAGGTCGACGCCAACACGCGCGTACCGCAGCAGTTCGTAAAAAACGGTGAGATCGTCCTCAACATCAGTTTTGAGGCGACCAGTAGTCTCAAAATGGACAATGAATTCGTTAATTTTAACGCCCGCTTCGGCGGTGTCTCACGTGAGATCTCGGTACCGGTCGAAAACGTCATCGCCATTTATGCTCGTGAAAACGGGCAGGGCATGGCGTTCGAAGTCACCAAGACAGCCGAACAAAAGCCGTCCAAACCGGACGAGCAAAACGCGCCGACGAAGTCCCCAGCGACTGCGGGATTCCCCGCATTAGCATCGGTTCCGTCGCCCGGCACAAGCTCGGGCGATAAAGCAAACGGCGAAGATCCAGAAAAAGATCCAGAACCGCCAAAAAAAGGTGGAAGACCCACCCTAACGCGAATTAAGTAATGTATAATTCTGTTCTCGCACTTTAGCTGGCTTAGCTCATCTGGTAGAGCACCTGACTTGTAATCAGGGGGTGGCGGGTTCAAGTCCTGCAGCCAGCACCAATATTTAAAAGGCCCACAGCTATGTGGGCCTTTTTCTTTTGTTCCGCAAAACGGCGTTTGTTCCGCAAAACCTCATTTTGTTGGCTTAACCAGCTTTCCTCTGCGATGTCGGACGTAGCGTGCTGTCATGGTCGCTGTAGCATGTCCCAGCTGATCTTGGGCTGCAGACATACCGCTAATCTCCTCTTTATCAGTCCCCGCTTTTGCCCGTAGGTCTCGGAACTGGAATTCCTTTATCGCTTTGGCTAGTTCCGGATGTGTGTCGGTGGCGATCTCTCTTGCACGGGTGAATAAACTGCGCAAAGTAGAGGCGTTCATTGGATAACCGAGTTTGTTATTGATGATGATCATACTTGTCGCCTTCCGACCGTATGCCCGTTCAATAACAGTTTCCAGATCGCCTTCAATTGCGATACGTAATTTTTTGCCAGTTTTGTTTTGCTCAATATGCAGCGCGCCATCTTTAATATCATTTCGTGAAAGCTTGAGCACATCAGCAGGGCGCTGTCCAGTTAAGTAGGCTAGGTCGAGTGCGTCCCGCAATGGTTCTTCAGCGGCATCCCAGACCGCACGATATACCGCATCACTAATATAGACGTCCCGCCCGGCTTCTCGAAAGCCTTTGATTCCTGCACACGGATTCGGTTTGTTGGTTAAGCCCGTCTGTCTTGCAAAATTCCAGATATGACTAAATAAGGCCTTTTCACGATTCGCGCCCACTTTGGAAGTGTGCCGCCAGTCCAGGTATTGTCGAATATTGAGCGGTTCTATGCTATCGAGAGGGGCAGGTGGGTCATCATAAAATTTATATAACCATGCCAGTTCCAACAGATTGTTTTTTTGAGTGCGTGGCGCTTTTTGTGGCAGAACCTCTCTTTGATACCGTTCGGCCACATAACGAAACGTGATCAAATCAGAACGATGGTCGTTACTAACTGTTAATTCGGCCCATTTTTTTACAGCCAGCACGTAATCTGAACCGAGGCCTATTTCCTTGCGAGGTCGTGCGCCGGTATCGAGATAGTAATAAATTTTTGTCTTGCGGTGGCGTGCGCGCATGCCAGCCGGAAGATTCTTGTTTCTGGTAGGTGTACGGCCCATAGTTATTTCGCCCTCAAAACACTTGGTACCCAACCGCGCTTAACCGGCTCTTGCTTACCGCCTTCAATGGTGGAGCGGGCAATCACTGGTCGTCCGACTGCATTGACGAAGAAAGGCAGTCCCATCTGTTGAAGAGCCCTGACTTGGTGACCTTTCATTTTTCGGCCAGTCAACGTCGTAATCTCGCTTTCACTTAAAAACATGTCGTTGCTCCAGATTTATTAGCGAATATAATTTTTCAAGAGAAACTGTATGAACAATTTGCGCTGGATATGTAGTGATATTTATCAATGCAAATTGCTCACCGTTGGAGATGTCGCGCCTGATAGCCATGACCTCGCCAGTGTGGAAGCCATGGTCATTTTCAAAATCAACGACCGCGCCAATGTCAGGTATAACTTTATCCAATCCCAGCTCCCCACAACATTCCGTTCAGCAGGCTGTACATCACTGCCCCAGTCAGCACCCCGTTAATCACGGCATGGAAGCGCAGTTTCCATCGATCAAGCATCAAGTGCAGGGCATCAGAAATCCCCCGTATTGCAAAAAACATAAATAAAAAGACGCACGTCTGCATAAGCAATCTCATCATTCCTTCCTTTCATCAAAAATTCGGGGATAAGGACAGGCATTCAGCGCTGCCCATGCATCAATGAGCTCGGATCTGGACTCCAGAGGGAATTTACTCACATCAGGAAACGACCAGTCCGGCTGTTTTTCTCTCGGCACCGGTTCGGGGTGCGTACAGTTATTTACACGAGTCCGAGGAAGGGCAACTGCCGCCCCGTCGCATGCGGTGGCTGCCGATGCAACTGGCGTCCAACTATGCCGTACCGACTTAAACACCACCCCAAACAAGGCCGCGCAATGCACGCCGTACGGTGTCGATTTGATCGTCTCGCCATAGCGTCCGATGCAGGTCGTGACATCCTTGGCCAGCGTAATGATCAGATCCTTACGGGCCACGATGGGACCGCCTTGTGCCCGCATATACTCGGCAAAGTCAGCGCGTTTGCTGGTCACTTCGTCGCCTTCAATTTTTTGCGCGGCATTCCATGCACGACGCATCGGTTCCGGTGCTTCCACCAGCATGTCGTCTTTAATCCGGCGTAATTCGCGCCAGACCGTGACCGGTGCACCGCCCCATTGCTGAAACTGACGGATGCCCCAGCA
The DNA here is from genome assembly GCF_016917355.1 of Glaciimonas sp. PAMC28666. Classification (GTDB taxonomy): domain Bacteria; phylum Pseudomonadota; class Gammaproteobacteria; order Burkholderiales; family Burkholderiaceae_D; genus Glaciimonas. The sequence continues at coordinate 2,642,406 of NZ_CP070304.1, forward strand.
TGCGGCCCATGCTTCAATCCGCGCCGACGGAACCAGTTCCACGTCGCCGACGCAATCCGGCACCACCACATAGCCGTCCTTGGTTTTATGTTCGCCCACATGCGCGCCGTCGATATTCTTCGCGACATATTTCGCGATATAACCGGCAGCGGTGCCCAGGTTCCAGTCAATTCGGACGACTTTCAGGCGGCGCTCAAATGCACCTCGCTCGCCACGTTCTGCGGTCCACGCATAACGTTTCATCAGGCGCGTCGCACGGCTGGCCACATCCACAATGTGCGGCGTTTTATAGTTGGCGGCTGATCGCACAAATAACAGCATATGCCAGTGCGGGGTGGCGTCGTGATGCGGCTCGGCAATCCGAAAGCCATACAACCCAATCCCGCGTCGAGCCAGTGCGGACCGGAAACGCGCCGTTACTTTTTGCAGATACGCATTTGCTTCTCGGGGTGTAGCCCCGCTAAACTTCGGGTTCGGCTTGCCGTTATGCAACGTCGCATGAAAGTGAGATGGACAGGTCCACGTCACAAACAAGCCTTCATCGCCCAGTTCTTTTGCAATCGTTTCAAAGCCATTTAATCGCAGCATCAACTCTCCTCGTCGTATCGCCTTATTTGCCGTGGTGGTACCGGCCAGTTCAGCCAGCGTGAATTGCTGACCAAGTTCGTTTTCTAATTTTTGGCCGTCCAGCGCCAGTTCGTTACGGCGGTTTTGCGCCAGTCGGGCGATCACCGTGTCGTGGCTGGCATAGGGTTCGCCGTGATAGTGGACATAGCCGAGGCGGATGTTGCCCGCCTCAAAGGCCCGACCGATGCGCTTACGTAACTGACCGCGCCACCAGTGCGGATTCACCGCCCGTGCGATCACATCTTTGAGTTCGTCAAATTCCGGTGCATCAATCCCGTATTCGGCACATTCGCAGCGGATGACCTGCAACGCATGCAGGTCCGATTGCGCGCCCCATAGCGCCTCGACCACATGCGCCGCCGCTTTCTTCGCCGTTGCCACAATGTCCGCATCGTGCTGCGACAGATCAACACCAGCGGGCACATAGCGGTCGGCAAACTCGCGGACAAAGTCCGTTGCCACCGACTCATAAATTTTGTACCAGGAGGACCACGCCATTTTGTCGAGTGCCTGACCGATGACGCGCTTGCGCCACTTGTAAGGCAACCGCGCCAATTCCGGCGCAAAGCGTTCCGATTGTAAAAAAGAAAGGTGCCGTTGACGGGCTGGCAGAACGACGTGTTTAGACTGCATGCATCACCCGTTCAAACATACCGACCGAGGCCACGACCGCCGCCCGGATTGCGGCCCGTTCCGATGGGGTAAAAGAATGAATCGGACTTTGCCACCGCGTCATCGGTAAACCAGCCACAAACAGCACATAACGCCGTGCATGCTCTGGTGTCGTTCCCCACGATTGCGCCGTCAGGCGTTGCAAGCGCGACGCATCCTGACGTGGCTTGATCAACTGACGCGCAGCTAATAATTTGGCCCGTGCATGATCCGGGGTCGTCAGCGTGGCCGTTGCGCCATCCCACTCGGCAAACAAGTCTGTGACCGGCATAAACGACGGATGGTGATCAATCAGCGAAACGCCCATCACCAGACCGCCGCCATGCCACCCAACCGCGCAATACAAAGGGCCAGCTGTTCATCCAGCACCTCGCACACCGCCACGCGATGGCTGTCGTTCAACAAATGCGACCGCGACATAAACCAGTTGCGCAGGTCCAGTTTGTCGATCAGGACGGCGTAGGTGCTTTTGGTGAACATGGCTTAGCCTTTGACCCAGCCGAGCGCGACCGCCAACGCGGGGGCAAACATGACAAAGCCACATAACAGGCCAGAGCCGAACGTTTTGAGATGGGTTTTCATAGGGCTTTCCTTATTTCAGGGCGAAAAAATCCCGCATGCCTGAAAGCAGGCATGACCGGGTACAACGTAAAAAAGGGAAAAGCGCTAGCGGAGGATTACGGCGGCGCGAGAATATGAGGAGCGTTCATGGTGGCCTTAGTCATTCCGGAATAAAGCCAGCTGATTGGCACACGCGTTTCGGACGTGCTGCGACAAATGGATTTGTACATCCGGGTTCGGCATCGCAGACATCGACAACGTACGCAATACTTCGAGACTCGCCACAAAGGTATGCCCACAGTCCGGGTTCTGGCACATGTACGTGATCTCTTTCATCAGGGTCGACATCGTGCGGCTTTTAGCGGCGCGCACACGGTGTTGGCAATGGGGGCAAGGTAAGCTAATGACCCTCACTTTGGTAGTCTGCCGACCGGATACAGTACTTGGCCTTCCCCAGATATTTGTTTCGATCGCTTACGCAAATGCGACTTAACAAGCCACTCTAACGCAAGCTCTACAGAGTGCAGCTCTTGCAGATGACGTACGTGGTGCAACATGACAGCGTCCTTTTATTGATGACTGGGAAATGGTATTCGGCTAGAAGGCTTAGCCAAATGTGCAGTATTTTGTTCATAGGCATCCAGGCCGAGTAACGCGACCATGGGAAGGAAATTGGCACGTGAGCGCCTTTCATTAAAAACATGTCGTTCCACCCGCGCCGTCTCGTCGCTTCTTAACCGGATGTGCGAGGGGCCATTCAGAATATTTTTCGGTGAACGACTCATTTTATTAGCTATTCTCATGGTGTATTATTTGTCTTCCCACTCAACGGACCTCAATATAGTTCAATAAAACGAACTTTTAAATAAAATTATGGATGATTTTGCGAACCTATTTGGCGGTAGACTCCGAGATGAACGCAAGCGTCTAGCTCTGAATCAAGATAATTTTGCAGCTACTGGTGGTGTGAACAAGGCGACCCAAATTTCGTATGAAAAGGGAAAGCGCTCTCCGGATGTTGCATATATGCATGCAATTTCGTCTTTAGGAGTCGATATTGCCTATATCTTGACAGGCAAAAAAATACGCACTGAGATATCAAGGGAAGAAAACATTTTGCTCGGCGCTTACAACGAGGCGCCGTTAGCTGTCCGGCAAGCTGCCTTGGCGGCATTGATTTTTGGTTCTGGGCGTCAAACATTTAACGAAAATTATTCAGGTGTCGAGCCAGTACGGAATAATGTATTGGAGGTCAATATTGAGGAAGAAGTCTACGAATCATTCTCTGAGATAGCGCTACTGACTGGGGAATCGATACCTGATACGATCAGAATGTTAGTTATTAAGCGTGCAAAAATACTTTTGGCGGAGGTTGACCCATTGGCACTAGAAACTATAACTAAAGCCGCCGCAAAAGATATGGAAGCGCGTCGTATTAATCGAGACAATAAAATAGAGAATCAATCCGTTACGAACAGTAGTGGAGCGAAAAAAAGTACGTCCTCGGATTGAAATTTACTTGTTGGTTCCTTAGTTCTCTACACCTCGAAAATATAAGAGTGTCAGTTTGGCTACCGCGATGAACTTCAAAAAAATGGTTGCACAGCGAGGGCGAACATTTTTTAATCGCGTAAAAAAATTCTAAAATTTTGAGGTATTCAAAGATCTGGAACGATGGTAATCCGATCATATTGGTTCGTCCGTCGCTATTCGGAGTGGAGTCGATGACCTTGCAAACATTGCAAAATCTATTAATTGACGAACTGATTAAGGCGTAGTGTGGGAATGGCGATAGATATCTAATTGTAAGGTCGCGTATATGGTCGACCAGGTCTGCCAACGGTCAATTACTTTATGAGTTGTCTCAGGTGATTCCCTAGGGAAGCGCTGATTTATTCGACAGAAATGGTTTCGGTGATTTACAGAAGCTGAGACAATAATGTATCCCTTTTCATTGACGAATCGTTTATGCAAAAAAGCTTCTCCGACCTTGAGTACGCGGCAAAAAAAGAAACGTACGCGGCGTGACCGTTTCCTGAGCGAGATCGATACAGCTACGCCCTGGGCGGCACTGTGGAACGAAATTGAACCGTTTTATCCGAAAGGCGAAGGTCCTGGTCGCCCGCCCGCCGATTGGTCTTGCACGGATGCTTCGGATGTATGTTGCACAGCCGTGTTTTGGTTTGTCTGACGAGGGCATTGAGGATGCGATTTACGACAGTCAGGCGATCCGCGGTTTTGTCGGTATCGATCTGAACCGGGAGTCGGCACCGGATGCCACGACACTGTTGAAATTTCGCCGTCTGCTGGAAAAGCATGACCTGACCCGCAGGATTTTTGAGGTGATCAATGCGCATTTGGCCGCCAAAGGTTTGCTTATGCATGAAGGGACCATAGTGGATGCCACCTTGATTGCTGCGCCACCATCGACCAAAAACAAGGATAAGACTCGCGACCCGGACATGCATCAGTCGAAGAAAGGCAATGACTGGCACTTTGGCATGAAAGCCCATATCGGCGTTGATGCTGCCTCTGGGCTGGTACACACCGTGATCGGAACGGCTGGCAATGTGTCTGACGTGACGCAAGCGCATGCATTGCTGCATGGCGATCAGATTGCAGCGCTGGGCGATGCGGGCTATCAAGGGGTGGAAAAACGCGAAGAAAATAAAACCCCCTCCGTTACCTGGCACGTCGCGATGCGCCGCTCCAAACGCAAGGCGCTGCCGAAAAATAAACTCGGGCGCATGCGCGAGAAACTGGCGTTTCTCAAAGCCAGCGTCAGGGCAAAAGTGGAGCATCCGTTTCATGTCATCAAGAACCTGTTTCGGCATCGTAAAACGCGCTATCGGGGCCTGGCCAAGAACACTGTGCAGTTGTTCTCGCTGTTCAGATTTGCCAATCTGGTGCTTGCTGGCAGGCGCTTTGTGATCAATGACACCCGAAAACCATCCTGAGTGAAGCAAGGGACGATAAGAGCGTCATATTTGCTCAAAAAACCGTTTGTTGCGCTCATGGTTGCAGAAACTCAACCGTGGGTGAAAATTTTATTTTTAAAACTAACGCCATGATCAAGATCATCAATTGATCAGCGCTTCCCTAGGACGTTTGCAGGACGACTTTCATGCTGCCCCTACCAATCTATCGGGTTACTTCTAAGCCGCGCGCATGGCGGCTGACGCTTGCTGGTCAGGGGTTGAACCACAAACCGCCGAAAATTCCGTTAGCCAGTCAACTTAGACCTGTACGCCCAGTTCCCGCTAATTGCTCAAGCGGCTCACGTCTTAGCCACACTCAAGTAAGAAAAAGTGCATGAGTCCAATTTTTTCAACGATTCAGTAGTTCACGAAGTGCCTTGGGTATCTCTTGAAACTTGCTTTCATTCTCAAATAGGTGGCAATTCTCCGCCGCAACTATCTCTGGCTGTTTTCCAATAATTGAAAACAACTTTTCACCATCGCACCGAAGTGATGCAACTCTTCTTTTCGTTTTCTTGTTCTTAACTTCTGCTACCCAACACATATCGGCCATTCCGCATGAATGGTATTCAAGTATTTCTGTCGTGGGCTTCCATTCATCAATGCGCGTGATGGGCTTGCCACGTGCAGCTATTGCTTGTCCGGTGAATGCCAATAGCATGAAAGCTAATACTGATACTGATACTGGATTGTTAGATTTCATTTGTATTCCTTCCCACCCGTTGCAGTGATGTATTCCTTCGGATGGCTCCAAAAGATGGTGCTGCCATGAGCGGCGGTTGAAACCCAAACCGCGTCGTAGCGACCTCGTTCGCCACCGTCAACAATTTGACCAGTTTTTTTGTTTTTAATCTTCCAGCGAACAATAATCTCTCGCTTTTTTTCCTGAACTTTGAATATATTGTGAGATGGTTCTCCGAACTTAAATCCATCAATAACTTTTGGACGGCTACTGTACTGAGTTTTGAAGTCCAATCCGTCCCACCAAAGGGCACCATTTGATGGATCTGTGCCCTTGTTCACGATTGGCGGTCGGCCACAAGCCATCACTGGCGAGAGGCTGGATGCGATCACCGCCGCGCTCGACGGTGGAATGTCCAAGGCTGCTGTGTGCCGTAACTTCGGCGTTAAGCGCACCACCTTGATTGATACCCTGGCACGGGTTGGTTGGACAGGTTCGCACGCAGAGCCGCCGCAATGACCGCGAAGAGCGAGCGCTTGCGCGTCCTGTCGGATGCCGAAGAGGAGGCCTTGTACGGCCTTCCCAACTTTGACGATGGCCAGCAACTGGAATACCTTGCGCTGTCTGAGGCGGAATTGGCACTGGCCACCGACCGCACCGGCCTGCACGCTCAGGTGCATTGCATCTTGCAAATCGGTTACTTCAAAGCCAAACGCGCCTTCTTCGCGTTCGACTGGGACGAGGTATTCGAGGACTGTGTTTTTGTCATCAGCCGGTATTTCCAAGACCACGCGGTGCCTCTGCTTCCCATATCCAAACACGAACGCTATGCTCAGCGGGAGGGTATCACGGCACTGGCCGGGTACCAAGCATGGTCTTCGGCCTGTTTGCCCTGGTTGGGCTCGAAGGCTGCGCAACTGGTGCGCCGTGATGTGACGCCCAGCTTCGTGGCCATGGAATTGGTCGCCGCCCTGGGCGAGCGCAAGATCATCCGTCCGGGCTACACCACCTTGCAGGAAATTGTCAGTGGCGCATTGACCGCCGAGCGCCGCCGTCTTGGGGCCTTGCTCGATGGCCTGTTGGACGAACCGCTTAAGGCAATGTTGGCACAGTTGTTGGTGCACGAAGACACCCTCTCTGATTTGGCTGTACTCAAGCAGGACGCCAAGAACTTTGGCCACCAGCACATGAGCCGCGAGCGCGACAAGCGCGAAATGCTGGCACCGTTGCACCACGCCGCCAAGGATCTGCTGCCCCGGCTGGAGATCTCCCGCCAGAACCTTCTGTACTACGCCAGCCTGGTGAATTACTACACCGTCTTTGACCTGCGCCGCCTCAAGCCCGGGCAAACGCGCTTGTACCTGCTGTGCTTTGCGTGGCTGCGCTACCGACAATTCACGGACAACCTATTAGCGGCAATGTACCACCTTGTGCGCCACTACGAGGCTGAAACCAAGGCGCACGCGCAAAAGCGTACCCTACATGAACATGCGGTGCAGTTGCGCAATAACCGCAAGGTCGGGCGGCTACTCCTACTGTACGTGGACGACCAGGTATCCGACAGTGAATTGTTTGGTACGGTGCGCCGCCGCGCCTGGCGGATCATGGGCAAGGATGAGGTTTTGGCAGTAGGTGAGCATATGAGCACCAAGCAGCTCAGCTCACTGGCGCTGCGCTGGGAGGCCATTGACAAGCTGGGCGTGCGGGTGCGCCTGAACCTGCGGCCCATCTTTGCGACCGTAGACTTTTGCGGTGAACCGGACAACCCCTGGCTGCAAGCGCTGGCGTGGATCAATTCCGTGTTTGCATGTCAGCAACGACTATCCCAGCGTCCCTTGTCAGAGTGCCCGGTAGCCACATTGCCGGTACGCCTGCGTTCCTTCCTGCTGGACTGCGATGACACAGGCAACCCGTTAGCCATCAACGATGTGCGCTATGAGTTCTGGCTGTACCACCAGCTTACTAAACGGCTCCGCACTGGTGACATTTACATCGACGACAGTTTGCAGCACCGCCGCTTGGCCGACGAGCTGGTGCCGCTGGACGAGTATGCCCCGCTATTGGCACAAATGGACGCGGACATTACATGGTTGCACCAACCCGTTGGGCCACGCTTAGAGGCCTTGGCCGAGGAATTACGCAAGCAGTGGCACATCTTCAATTCGGAGCTGCGCCGTGGGAAGCTGCCGCACTTGGAGTTTGACTCGGCACGCCAGCGACTGGTTTGGCATAAGCCCAAGGCCGAGGACAGCCCCGATGCGCCGGACTGCTTTTATGGACGTTTGCCCCTGACCGACATTGCCGACGTGCTGCGCTTCGTGGGTGGTCAGTGCCAATTCCTGTCGGCCCTCACGCCACTGCAACCGCGCTACGTCAAGCACGGAGCCGAAGCCAATAGCCTTCTGGCAGTCATTACGGCGATGGCCATGAATCACGGTATCCGCGTTATGGCGCGCACCAGCGACATATCCCACCGTGTCCTGGAGAACACCCACCGTCAGTATCTACGCCTATCCACGCTGCAAGCAGCTAATGACTGCATCAGCAATGCCATCGCCCAGTTGCCGATCTTCGAGCACTTCTCGTTTGATATGGGTGTGCTATACGGCAGTGTGGATGGGCAGAAATTCAGCATGGAGCGGCCTAATATCCAGGCTCGGTATTCGCGTAAATACTTCGGACGTGGCAAGGGTGTGGTGGCCTACACGCTGCTGTGCAACCATGTGCCTCTGCAAGGCTGGGTGATTGGGGCGCATGAATACGAGGGTCACTATGCCTTTGACGTGTGGTACCGCAACACCTCGGACATCAAGCCCACGGTGGTCACGGGTGATATGCACAGCGTCAACAAGGCCAACTTTGCCATCTTCGACTGGTTTGGTGGGGCCTTTGCGCCACGCTTTACCGACGCCAATGCCCAGCTCAAGGAGTTGTACTGCGTTGATGATCCGGCACAGTATGAAAAGTACCTTGTTAAACCCGCTGGGCGCATCGACTTGCAAGCCATTGAGGAAGAAAGGGAAGGCATCGACCAGATAGTGGCCACGCTGGCGCTCAAGGACATGACGCAGGCGGCGCTCGTCCGCAAAATTTGCACCTACAGCACGTCAAATCCCACGCGACGGGCGGTCTTTGAGTACGACAAGCTCATCCGCAGCATTTACACGTTGCGCTACTTGCGTGACCCGCAGTTGCAACGCAATGTGCACCGTTCACAAAACCGCCTTGAGTCCTACCACCAGTTGCGTGCGGCCATTGCCCAAGTTGGCGGCAAGAAGGAGCTGACAGGACAGACGGACGTCGATATCGAAATCAGTAATCAGTGTGGGCGTCTGGTGGCCAACGCCGTCATCTATTACAACGCAGCTATCCTGTCGCGGTTACTGGAGCGCTTCAAAGACAAGCCCAAGGCTTGGGCTTTCATCATGTCCACCTCGCCGGTGGCATGGCGGCATTTGCTACTGGGTGGGCATTACACATTCGATGACCAGGGCAAAACGATAGACCTAGATGCTCTACTTGCTGGCCTAGATTTTGAGTGACGGAAATTTCGTCGGTTTGTGGTTCAACCCCCTGGTCAGACGGTTGATCTCCCGGACTCTTCTAAGCCGCGCGCATGGCGGCTGACTCTATTCATGCCCGACACCGACTTTTCACCACCTTCTAAGCCGCGCGCATGGCGGCTGACAAATATGGGCGTCGTTGCCAGGTGCAGGATACCTTCTAAGCCGCGCGCATGGCGGCTGACTTTGTCCTGTAAGTGGCGGCTCAGCCGATCAACTTCTAAGCCGCGCGCATGGCGGCTGACGGCAGTGCGATTTCAGCGACCGGTTCGGGTGTCTTCTAAACCGCGCGCATGGCGGCTGACTGCTTTATGGCCGTCGTCGCTGGCACGCTAATCTTCTAAGCCGCGCGCATGGCGGCTGACGCTACGATGGATAGAACGCGACGGTTGGATTTCTTCTAAGCCGCGCGCATGGCGGCTGACAAATTCTTACTCGTTTTGTAAACTTTACTCATCTTCTAAGCCGCGCGCATGGCGGCTGACTGTTTACATTCGTAAGCAATAATCGTACTAAACTTCTAAGCCGCGCGCATGGCGGCTGACTTTTCATAAACAAAGCGGCTTTGTCGCACACTCTTCTAAGCCGCGCGCATGGCGGCTGACTACCGCGCTGATATGACGCCAGGAACGTATGACTTCTAAGCCGCGCGCATGGCGGCTGACATTCATAATCAATATAACCCTTTACCGCCTCTCTTCTAAGCCGCGCGCATGGCGGCTGGCAAGCAAATAAACCAAAGACCGTGCGCGGTTTTCTTCTAAGCCGCGCGCATGGCGGCTGACAGGGATTTGCAAGCAACGCTGACACCGAAAGACTTCTAAGCCGCGCGCATGGCGGCTGACGAGTTAACCCCCCGCGTAGGGCTTATCTACGGCTTCTAAGCCGCGCGCATGGCGGCTGACGGACAACCAGTCGAAAAAGCGTTTTTGTACACCTTCTAAGCCGCGCGCATGGCGGCTGACTTTTCACAGTTGCAAACGCAATCCGGTGGCTTCTTCTAAGCCGCGCGCATGGCGGCTGACAATAGTCCGATGTATAGAGGGGCGTCGGTCATCTTCTAAGCCGCGCGCATGGCGGCTGACCTTGGCGCGTATTTCGAGCATGGTCATAGAGTCTTCTAAGCCGCGCGCATGGCGGCTGACGACTGCTGTGCTGCGGCCCATGTTTCAAAGATCTTCTAAGCCGCGCGCATGGCGGCTGACTTGCGGGCTTACCTGACACCTAAACTTGCACACTTCTAAGCCGCGCGCATGGCGGCTGACGACGAGCTAGCCGCTGTGATGGCTAAATGGAACTTCTAAGCCGCGCGCATGGCGGCTGACTCTTCAACATCTTCAGAATCATATTTAATCGCCTTCTAAGCCGCGCGCATGGCGGCTGACGATTTATACAAGTACCTTGGCAACACTTGCGACTTCTAAGCCGCGCGCATGGCGGCTGACTCATCAGCAGTCAGTGCTTGCATTTCCTTGATCTTCTAAGCCGCGCGCATGGCGGCTGACGCTGGCGAGTTTGCTAAACATCAATTGGAATTCTTCTAAGCCGCGCGCATGGCGGCTGACTGCGGCGGTCATGCCACCACCTGCGCTGCAATCTTCTAAGCCGCGCGCATGGCGGCTGACGCGACGCATCAGCCGGACGTGTCGATTAATGCCTTCTAAGCCGCGCGCATGGCGGCTGACCCTGCAAGCGTAGAGCCGTAGATAGCCTAGAACTTCTAAGCCGCGCGCATGGCGGCTGACTGGTATCCCATGGGCGTTAAGCCAGTTCGGGTCTTCTAAGCCGCGCGCATGGCGGCTGACGAGCATATATCTGCCATCGGGATCTTTTTGCACTTCTAAGCCGCGCGCATGGCGGCTGACCCAGTAACTGTTGGACCCAAGCCCCGCTAGTCCTTCTAAGCCGCGCGCATGGCGGCTGACCACCAAGTATGCTTGCTTCTTCGCTGGGTTAACTTCTAAGCCGCGCGCATGGCGGCTGACATGTGCACGCGTCCCAAGACAATTTATTTACACTTCTAAGCCGCGCGCATGGCGGCTGACGTTAGCGAGTTTTTCGCGGGTTTGGTCTTATAGCTTCTAAGCCGCGCGCATGGCGGCTGACACCCCTGCTGCGATATAACCAAACATTTTAACCTTCTAAGCCGCGCGCATGGCGGCTGACAATCATTTTTGTGGTGCGCAAGCGCTCTACATGCTTCTAAGCCGCGCGCATGGCGGCTGACTGCCTACTTCGGATTCAATCGGTATTATTACACTTCTAAGCCGCGCGCATGGCGGCTGACGATGAGATTTACAACCCCGACTCACAGGACAACTTCTAAGCCGCGCGCATGGCGGCTGACTTTCGCATCGGTGATGATGTCGCCCTTGATGTCTTCTAAGCCGCGCGCATGGCGGCTGACCAATGTCTGTGCCTGTTCTGCGGTGACTCCTCCTTCTAAGCCGCGCGCATGGCGGCTGACACTCAAGCGGCGATGGCGGCGCATCTGATGATCTTCTAAGCCGCGCGCATGGCGGCTGACTTTGCGATTCATGATCTCCATGTGATCGGCGTCTTCTAAGCCGCGCGCATGGCGGCTGACGATGGCGATTCGCAGTCTGTGCCGAGCATTAACTTCTAAGCCGCGCGCATGGCGGCTGACGATTTGGCTCATTTCTGTCATCCTAAGATAGTCTTCTAAGCCGCGCGCATGGCGGCTGACTAACCAACCTGCGCCCTACTCCATATTACCGACTTCTAAGCCGCGCGCATGGCGGCTGACGTTATCCGATGCAACGGGAGATGGCCCTTACTCTTCTAAGCCGCGCGCATGGCGGCTGACGAACCGAAACTGTCTAATCTATTTCAGCCGATCTTCTAAGCCGCGCGCATGGCGGCTGACAAAATCCAAGCCGAAAAGCTCCTTGAGCTTATCTTCTAAGCCGCGCGCATGGCGGCTGACTGACGCAGCGCGGGCTATGCGAATTGATCGAACTTCTAAGCCGCGCGCATGGCGGCTGACGCCATCCCACCCAAATAAGATCTAACTCTCTGCTTCTAAGCCGCGCGCATGGCGGCTGACCTGACCGGAGTGCTTCCAGCCACAGTGCTTTACTTCTAAGCCGCGCGGATGGCGGCTGACGTGCCGAGACCCGACTAAATCCGCAATTTCACGCTTCTAAGCCGCGCGCATGGCGGCTGACTGCAAGCAGATGGATGGCCGCCCCGGTGTTGACTTCTAAGCCGCGCGCATGGCGGCTGACTAATTCTGGCTGCTCAGCATCGCGCTTGTTTACTTCTAAGCCGCGCGCATGGCGGCTGACCAACGCTAATGGTCGGCATCCACGAGCTGAGTCTTCTAAGCCGCGCGCATGGCGGCTGACGAATTGTCCGTGACATCAACGGCAACACAGTACTTCTAAGCCGCGCGCATGGCGGCTGACAAGTCGCAACGCCATCAAGTAAACCATCGATTCTTCTAAGCCGCGCGCATGGCGGCTGACAACGTAAAACCGATTCCGTGAGTTCCCTTGGCCTTCTAAGCCGCGCGCATGGCGGCTGACACTTGCCGGATCGGTTTCTTTGACGATCTGCACTTCTAAGCCGCGCGCATGGCGGCTGACTCCAATTGTTGTCAATCGTGTTCGCAAAGTGTCTTCTAAGCCGCGCGCATGGCGGCTGACCGTTCTAAAAAACAAAATATTTTAATTAAAACAAGGAGTTGGACGAAAGCTAAGAAAAATACATGACTATTTCTATTTTTCCGTAACTATTTGATTTTTATGAATATTTTCGATGATACAAGATTTGATGTTTTCGATCAGGGTATCGATGACTTCGGCTTGCAGGCATTGATCTATTAATTCATTACGAAACTCTTGGTCTGTCGCGTTACCAGAACCCATCTCGAAGGCCAAGGGCATAACAATCGCATCTTTGAAAAGGTCAGCAACGTCAAAAACTAGTGCCCCGCGTCTAGTTTTTCCGTGCAATACCGGTAACGCAAATGAAATGCCTAAGGCATAAATCGCCACGGCAGCGTATCCATAGGCAATATAATTTCCATGATCAAGGAAAGAATTAATTCTCTCTTCGGGCGATCCCTTTCCTCGCTTTCCACTTTCGCGTTTAAATCCATTAGCTTCGAAGGCAGAGCGCAGTCTGGCGTAAAGCATCCGTGACCAAACTGCTTCTGCTGACAACATTTCATCTGTAGTTTGGGCTCGCTGAACTGCAAGTTCAAACTTCTGTGTGTCAGCATCGTCTATGCTTGCAGAAAGAGACGATAATACCGGATTTTTTTTCCATGCAGTTTGTACCCATTTTGATCGAACCGCCATGAATTGACGGCCCATTGCGAGACGTCTTGGTTCTTCGAGCCACATGCGCATCCAGTCTTGCATGTATTCAGTGGGGCGATATTCACTCTGTGGCGTCATAAACACAGGATCGACGGCACTAAGAAGTGGTGAACCGCCTGTTCCCACAAAACCGACCATGACACCGCTTTCTGCCAATAGTCTGACGGCCGATTCAGTGATCGATGTACCAAGACCCAGTAGCAAGAACGCAGTATTTTTATATGGAATGTTAAAGAACTGTTCAATTTCTTCCCCACGTTGTGTGAGGAATAGGAGACGACCGTCTTTTTGCATGACCCGCGCACGCTCTATCAAAAACGCATTTGCGCGCTTGCTGAGTAGAATGGCCCGCGATGTGGGATCAGATTTTTTAAGCCCTGACGTCGGTTTCAATCTGTTGCTACCGGTTCGGTATTCGTCATCCTTCCCACTGGCCATGCATCTTCGGGAGTGACTGGCAACGCAAAACGTCTGGTAAAAACTGATAACCCATATACGTCAGGTTCAAACGTCACCAGTGTTCCTTCCGCGCATAGTGCTGTTTCGTGATGAATTGGCTTGAGGAACAAACTGAAGCCATGACCAGATGTTGAGCTATTAAGTCGCAGATGTGGAAGTGAATCTGCTTCCGCCATGCGCTTGGCACGTGACGCTTCCAGTCGGCTTTTTCGATTCGGCACACGGTATCGTCGATACTCAACGAAGGCAGTTGGTTTGAAATCAGAAGGTAGCACTTTGACCCTACCGATATTGACATAGTCACGGATGAACTGCTGCTTCTCCAGTTCATCTGCCAGTGTTTCAAGTGACTCGCGTGCCAGCGCAAACACTCTTGCATGATTTCCAGGACTTGGTCGCGCACCTATTTTTGCCTGAGGGAAAGCCACTGCGTGCTTAAACCCCTGACGTGCTGCGATCGCATGTGTGAATTTAATGAGCAGCGCCATGACATCATGCGCCGTACCATTTGGGCGATCTGACTTGAGCGATGAAATTACGCGCAGGTCAATATAAGCCTGCGGTTGCATCAGGACACCTCGCCTTGTGCTTCGTTTGCTTCATTATCCATGGTCGATTCTGTCTTGGCGTTAGCTTTTACTTCTGCCTTCTCGGAGCCGCCGCTGTAGACGCCACCGCGAATCATCGAACCAATGCAGAACATTCCTTCGGGCGAACTTGGATCGATCTGATTCAGCCTCGACAACATACTGAAGGCAGTCGATTTTCCACTGCGGAAAAAACTCATCAAGTCGATGGAGGCACCATTGGGTTCCACCGGTAGCGGTTTTCCAACGATATCAAATGCATCGTACCAGGTATCGATCGTACGGAGGCGGTTACTGATTTTTTGATCACGCAAGGCCGCTTGTCCCATCACTGTCTGGTGATCGATGCCGTTGGCGTGAGGTACCTCTGCGGTCAGCTTGTAGAGCGGTCGAGCGAAGCCTTTTGGTTTGTTTTCAACATAGGCTTGGGAGGGATAGACTTCGACGGCGCCTTTCACGCCAAAATCTACGCGTGCCATCACTTCAATGGCGGCATCGCGATTTCCCCTCAGTCCGTCGGCGATGATTTCTGATAATGTTATTTCGTCGGCACTGTAATCGCCGAAGGAGGACAACGGAATACCGAGGGCATTGAATGTCAGCGTGTTTCCGTTAAAGATGGTGGTGATCGACACCGATTTTGCGAGCACCCGGTTGCGCCACAGGAAGGACCCGTTGGCAACATTACGTGCGATTCGGCGCGATACTTCCTTCAAGCCGTCGCTGGATTTCGCCCGTGCTACAAAGTCGACAACGCTTTCACGTACCAATTTGGCTAGTTCCCGATCTCCTGAGGCACATGCAAAAAGGGCGCTATCCAGATCGACCATGCGCAAGCCGAATTTCACGACTAACGCATCAGCGCGATGGTCGAGTAACGCCGTTTCTGTTTGTTGAATATTTGAAACGTCACGATCTTTCGTACCTTTGGCAGTATCGCCTGCTTCGCTCACGTTTTGTGTGCCACGCAATCCGTGGCGCACTACGTAAAGCGGTGAAAGGTCGTTTTGACCTGCTATATCATTAAAAAATGCACCCGCGCTCACGATCATTGAACGCTGAAAGGAAAAAACGCTGGGAACCTTGGAAAATGTTTGTGTGCTAGTCATGTTGGTATCCTGAAAAAATGCACTACAAGTTGAAAGTTTGGCCTGATTTAGCTCAATGCCCAACAAGGAAAACGCGTTCGGAGGGTCTTTCGTACTTCCACGTCGGGATAAATGTATCTTTTAAGGATTTGAGCTGGACCAGTCCGACCAGCGGTTCGGCAAAAGCATGCGGATGTCCATCGCGGGTCCAGACACGATCACGAATGTCAGTCACGGTAACGAACCCCATCGTTGCTGGCATTAACCATGGCGAGGCCTGGCGTTGTTCGGTTGTCGGCAACGTCGCACTTAACAAGGCATCCAATGCGTCTTCCCCCTCTGCAGGCACCATCAGGTCATTTCGCGCATGTAATGCAAAACCGGTTTTGAGATGATTTTTTACCTCTCGCATGTTTTCGAGGGTGATTGGCTTTGGCGAGTCCATTGCCACTGCACCACCCGCCATACGGGCGTTGCGCAGAAAAATTTCAACGTAATCCATATTGACACTTGCACCTTCGTCAAATACGATCGCCAGTGATACGGTCATATCGCACCGGGCAGTGGGCTGAAGCGAAAGCGCGTTCTTGTTTTTAGAAGAATAATCGTCAGTATTAATCAAGGCGGCAGCGCGCAACTGGTGAGGAAGTAACGAGTACGCTCCGTTGACTTTCTCGGCGCGCAGGCGATAGTCATGAATGACCGTACCGACACCTATAAATTGATGTGCCAACTCCGGTGGCAGGCATTTCAAAGCCAACGCCTGTCCGAATCCGACGTAGGCAGTGGGGCTGGGTGGGGCGAGAAACCACCACGCAGAGAGAGCATTGGCGCCGGTGACTTCCATGCGTGGCAGCAGGACGATAAAACGGCTCATCCGACCACCTCTTCAGCATCCGAGATGAGTGCCGATAGTTCGCCATCCCCACTGACTACGTATTCGTTTTTTCCATCCTTGAATTTGAACCGCTCAATGCTGCTGATGAGCTTGCGGGCGAAGTCTTTTTTGAAGTTTCTGTCGCGCAACGTCGGGTCGATCATCGCTCTCAAAAAAGGATCTAGCGTTGGTGTGGTGAGTCCGTTGATATGCTCCAGATTCTGCTCAAGAATATGACGAGCAGAGGCTGCGGCAGCTAGGGCTGCACAAGCAATTGCGTGAATATGCGTAACCTCCTTTAACCGGATGGCTGCGTTACTAGGCATTGCTTGCGCATTTGCGTTACGCATTCCGTGTCGCCAGAGTGCGAAGGCCAGCGTTTCTTTATAGGGTGCAGCGAAGGCAAGACCCCGCAGATGGCCTTTGAAGTGCAGAGCATAAGCAAGACGAACGCTTCGGTCTTCTTTTGGTGCGTCAAATACTAATGGGCGCTGCATGGATCGCACATACCGCCCGACATTTTGGGGATTCGATCCACCGATGCCGAGGATGGCATCGCGTCGATTGATACTGCTTTTGCCGTTTTTCTGATTAATATGTCGCGCTTTTTCAATTACCAGTCGGTTACGAATTGCTTCACTGAGACCACTGCTTTGCAGTGGCGTTAAAGCGATCCATGGCATTGATTTTTCGCCACTAGGCCATAGAACTTGACGTAAGCGAGGATCGATGAATCCAGTGCCGACCGAGGCAGCAGATAACATCAATGGCCCCATTTGTTCAACCATGGCGCGCTGCTCGGGATCTATATTTGTGAATAAGTCGTCACAAGTTTTATCAAGAATGCTGGTAATTTGTTTAAGCGGACCAGCGTCTGTGGCACCCAGCACATAATCGACCGGAATGCGCGCACTATCTAGGGTACTGATAGCGACAAAAGGAAGAGAAAGTCGTTCTGCCGAGCTCACGCGTATACCGACCGCCGAAGCATTCGAATTAATACTTTTCGAGGAAAGATGCGATGCTGTCTTGATCGATTTCAGACAAGCTTCTCTCGTTAGCGTCGGCCATATCTTTTTCTCGATAGGTTTTACTAGTTTTAGTTTTGGCACCTTCGGCACCCTCACAACACCAGATTTTTTAACCTGCCTCGGAATTTCGTCAGGCTTTAACATGGGTTTTCTTCCAATCTTTGTATTGTGAGTGATATCATTGTTACAACAACATAGTAATGTATTTTGTATATTATTGAATGGTAATTTTTCAATATTTTTTTATCACTTTAGTATGACTTAATTTTCCTCGGCAATGACAAATCACAATGGAAACATTTCCTTTGAAGTGGCCTTTGGCAGCAACGCCAATCAACGTGTCTGGCGGATTCTCAAAGCTTCAAAGGATCGCTGATCTGAATAAATCCACTTGGATTTCTCAAGGGAAATTTCGTCGAGTGTAAAAATTATTGGCCATGAATTGCCACTTGCATCGAAAGGCGGATCAAAAGGAGGCGGGACTAATCAATCGGCCATGAAATAACATAGTTATGGTTTATAAAAATAGTTGAGATATCCACGAACTCCAAATTTGTTCTTGTGATCGTACCGTCGGAGATGGCACGATCTGGGTACCGCTAACGCATTGAAAACCAATTGAGCAAAACCTCCCATGCATATCGTGCTTGTGTCGCAGTGTGAAAAAAAAGCTATCCTCAGAACGGCTAAAGTCCTTGATGCCTATGCAGTCCGGCACGGTGATCGTACCTGGATAACGCCCATTACAAAGAACGGGCTCGATGCACTTTACCTGGAGCTACGCAGTCGCGGCACCCGGCAAACAGCCGTTTCCTGCTACGTCAACGACGGCAAACGTAGACTCAAACTGTTATGGGTGGTAGGCAGGAAAGGAACTTTCGGATTGGGCGGTGCCGTTGCCGTAGCGACCAAAGAGCACTCCCAGAAAAGCCAGATGCCAGCGCTTTCTGCTGCTGCGCGTTTAGCTTGTCTGCTGGCTGAATGTGCCGGCTTGATTCACGATTTTGGCAAATATGGAGAGGTTTTTCAAAAAAAACTCGACTCGCTAATCCCGTCAGGAGATCCTATTCGCCATGAGTGGATCTCATTGCAGGTATTGCTTGGCCTCTTTGAGGGGAAAAGCTGGACCGAAAGCTGGTGTCGTACGAGACCTTTGCGTATGCCAGAATACCTCACCCACGCCCATGGCATAGGCAAAGGGTTGAACACTGTCGAGGCCGTGCTGGCTTTCTTAGTGATGTCGCATCATCGCCTGCCCAGATGGCAAAAAGGCGGTCGCGGCAGCACTGCTAGCCCATCCGTTCCAAGCGACGGGGAGTACTTTCGAGATGATGCGTGCCGTCCTGATGGCTCAGAAAGCAGAGCGAATCCATTTCTCCGCCAACCAACCTTGTTGGCGGCAAAACGTGTCGAGCATTTGCTATCGAGAATTCGCCAGTACGCCCTGCCCGACACCAGTCCTGAAGCACTTCGTGCGATTGCATCACTTGCCCGCATGGCACTCATTCTTGCCGATCATCACGTCTCTGGTATTGATAAAACGCAGTCAGAAGGACATGGGCCTCATTTAGAGGGGCTCGAGGGAGCGGTATTCGCCAACACACATAAACATGGCGGCCTCCGGCTGAAGAATCAAGAGTTGGGCTGGCACCTAACCCAAGTTGGAAATGAAGCTGGCGCAATGGTTCAACGCATGTTGTCATTCCGGCCGCCTGGGTTGAGCGGTGATGCAATTGTCATCCTCCGAAAAAGGTCTGGTGACCGCTTCCAATGGCAAAACCTATGTGCCGATGAAATCGAGAGGGTTCAATCAGAGCGGTTTCTTCCGACACTTGTAATTAATATTGCGGGAACGGGGAGCGGGAAAACGCGCATGAACATGCGCGCCGTAGCGGCATTGCATCCTCCCGGTAACGATGGTTTTCAGGAGCCTCTTCGGGTCGCCGCCGCACTCAACTTACGCACGCTGACGTTGCAGACGCGAGACGCTTATGCGGAGCAACTAGGATTAAATAAAGAGCAGTTGGCGTGTGTCATGGGAAGTCGTATTGCTATTCAACTACATGATGCTGGAAAAAAAACTGCGGAGCTGTTTGACGAAGATGAAAATGAGCCTGAAGAATTATTCGATTTCGAAGGTGGAGGTGTTGAACCACCGGATTGGTTAAAGGGATTCCTGGATAAAAAGCCAGTTTTGCAACCGTTGCTTATGTCTCCGGTCGTTGTGTCCACTATCGATTTTCTTATTAATGCAGGTGAACCTAATAAGCAAGGGAATCATGGTCTCGCTATGCTGCGTATGATGCACAGTGACCTCATCTTGGACGAAATTGATGCCTACGATCCAAAGGCGATGGTTGCCGTCGCACGGTTGGTCACTGCATCGGCTATGTGGGGACGTCACGTTATTGCCTCTTCCGCGACATTGTCCGCTCCCGTTGCAAAGGTGCTTTACGAGGCTTTTGCGCTTGGGGTTCGTTTGTACAATGCCCTCCACGAAAAACAAACCACATGGCGTCAAGTTGTCATTGATGACCGAGTTGCACCATTGATTTTATCTAGCGCTACGGATGTTACGTTTATAGAAGCTTTTAACGACCATCTCCATTTGATGATGGCTTCAATGGGTAATCAACTTTTCCGTCCGGCAGAATTACAAAACGTCTCGCGTCATGGAGGGACTAAGGACGGTGAAAAGCACTTCTTTGCTGGCGTGGAGGCGGCTTGTCTTCGCTTACAAGAGCGGCATGCATGGGCCGCGCCGAAGAATGCTGCCGGTTTCACCGGAAAAATATCGATAGGACTCGTTCGGGTCGCTAACATTCGTATTGCCATTGCGATAGCGCGGCGTTTGGCAACAATCCTGCCCCATGTGCGGGTGTGTTGTTACCACTCGCAGGTTGGGTTGCTCCAGCGTTGGAATATTGAACGCACGCTTGATCAAATTCTTACTCGTAAAGCAGATGAATGGGCATCCCACACGGTTCAAAATCCTTTCGTCCTTGAGGCTCTGTACAGAGCAGTGGAAAAGGGCGAAAACCGCGTTCACTTCATCGTTATTGCGACCCCGGTCGAGGAAATTGGTCGTGATCACGATTTTGATTGGGCAGTTATTGAACCGTCCAGTTCTCAATCCATTGTACAAACATCTGGTCGGGTCAATCGACATCGTCTGGCCAATGTGGACACCCCTAACATCGCAGTCTTGCAATTCAATTACAGGACTTGCGTGCAACAGGAAGGGGTGCCGGTATTTTGCCGCCCGGGCCTTGAATCAGATGAAAGTTTTGGTGACGATGGCAAAAGTGATTATGGTGATCATGATCTGGCAAAACTGGTAAATTGGTCGACCTTGGAGAAGGCCGGCCAGATTGATGCACGTTTGCGATATCAGACACAGGTGCATCCTTTCGCAGGTGCGGATGACCGTGCCCTTAACGTTGCAGTACAGCGCCATATGAAGAATTTCACGACGTCCAATGAATGCGCCTGGCTTATAAAAGATACCTATACAAACGCGCCATTGAGGGACAAAAACGGGGCCACCCATGAAGAGTGGTTCATTGATGAAAATGGGGCTTACTTCAAGCGTGAGCCCAGGGGAAGAATCGGGTGGGGCTTCGAAGATACTCCCAGAAGTCCAAATGATATCGTTCCGACGCACCATAATGATTGGCTTGTTTTGTCTTTTGATGAGACATGCGCTCTCGCAAAAAAACATGGAATTGCAATCAAGGCCGCAACGTCCGTGCAGGTGCTGTCATATGGTGATAGCGGCGAAACGCTTATGTTGAAGGATTGCTCGTTTGGATACTCAACCAAGCGAAACAAAGCGTAATTGGAAGCGTTAGCATAGATGGTACGGACGTCTCGCTACAGGGACAATTAGCGCATCCGGACCGGCCTTTTCAACGAGCATGAGTACGCGTCTGGATCGAGTCGCCCTGTCATCTAATGGATCCTGATGTGAATTAAAAAGTGTATCGCGTGGCTCAATGAAGCAGCGCCCCTATTTCGGCACAAGTATTACAAGAACAGCTCCCACGCCGGATTCATTTTTTACATGACCGATGCCGATGGCCAACAACGCCGACGTAGACAACTAGCGTCACGCAATGTCAGACAGCAAAGTGCCGGATAACTTACGTAGCCTGTTTATGTACGTACTGAACTGTAAAAACACGACATCTATATTTTTCCCGTTTCGGATGTCGCTTCCACCCATGAGTTTTTATTGTTAAAGGCGTGTTCCGCGACCACGAGATGCCATACGCCTGTGTAGATGGGCCGGGCAATAACCCGCCTCTCGCACCATGGTGTGCACGCTGCTCGTACACCACGCCGCAACCGACCGCCGTGCGCGGTCTTTTTGTCGCCCCGCATTGCGTTATCTTTTTGATCTTATTGACCGCCGTCAGACCCTGCGCCGCGCACTACCCACCACGCCTGCGCTCTTCATTAGATACGCCGGTATTAACGCACCCTGAGGCACCGCCACAGACCCACCCAGCGCGGGGCATGGAGAGATATGCCCCGCATCAGCGTGACGCAGTTTGATGCACCTGGAGGCCTTTTACGCACGGGGGCATGGGAGGTATCACCCGGTCTTGCCGTTGATATGTTGTTCTTCTGCGGCATACCCGACCAGCGTCAATACATGGAATTGTATCTGTGCGCTCTGTTGCGGCGTGGCAGCCGCCAGACAGGCCGGGGTCAGACTCTCGCAGTACACACGAAGCACTTTGCCCCATCCGGTCTCCCCCAAAAGCGCTTGTCCGATCAGCGTTTGCGGTACAGGCAACCATCGATATAACTCCGCATCCGTAAAACGTAACATCACAACCTGCCCCTGTAAGGTCGCCACGCCAGACGTGCTATCGAGCAAGACGATCTGATGGGGCGCGTAAGTGCGGGTATGGCCGTTTTTATGCACCGACACGTTACCCGACACTGCCATGAGCAGATGATATGCCGGACCGGCAGGAAAGGTGTGCCATGGGGGCAGTGTCGGGAGTTCACTCGGGCGGTGTTGATCGCCGGGTCGGGCTGTTGTATGGCGTGCAGTGCGCATCGATTATGTCTCCCCATGGTCGTATTCGCTCTCAGATTATCTCTCTTCATACTGCCAGATACATTGCCAGAGAAACAATTTTTGTTTCAAATAAACAACCAAGGGATATAACAATTGCGCCAGCACTGTGAACTCTTGTTACATAGTCATGTATTTCCTATGGAACTCTTTCACCTTTAGCTACACTTCTCATCCAACTCACGAGGGCAGAATGGATGAAAGGCATGCGACGCTGGTCTACCGCGATTAAACAACTCAGCGTGGCCGTGGCATTGGCCAGTGCCTGTCACGAAGGCGGTGCGCAAAGCGTGCAGACCCCGGAAACCGAAGAACTGCGCCGCCGCAGTCAGGCCGAGGCCCAGGAACGTCAGCGCCAGCTGTCCCTGCCCAACGTGGTGGTGCAGACGCTGCCGCCGCTGGGGATCGTCCACGATTTGTCGCTGCCGGTGGAGTCCCCGTGTTTTACGATTGACCAGTTTATTCTCGACGTACCCGCTTCTTTACCGCTGGCGACCCGCGTGGCGGGCGCGAGCAATTTGCCGCTAGACCCGTTTCGCTTTGCGCAGAATGCGTTGCGCCACTACGCCGGTGCCTGTATCGGCACCGAAGGCGTCAATCTGATCGTCCGGCGTCTGCAAAGTCAATTTCTCGCCCGTGGCTACAGCACCACGCGTCTGGGGATTCCGCCGCAGGATTTATCCACCGGCGTATTGACACTCACCCTGATACCGGGCGTGATCCGCGCCATCCGTTTTACCGATCCGACCCTGTACGGCAGCTGGCACACCGCGTTTCCGACCGGCCCCGGCCAGCTGCTCACCGTCACCGATCTGGAGCAAGGACTCGAACAACTGCAACGCGTGCCGAGCCAGCAGGCGACCATGCAGATCGTCCCCGGCGAGGCACCCGGCGACAGTGATATCGTGGTCGACCTGCAACGCAAAAAACCATGGCGGCTGACCGCGACGGTAGACGACAGCGGTGCAGCGCCCACCGGTAAATGGCAGGCCGGTCTGGGACTGGCCGTCGATAATCTGCTCGGTCTCAACGACGTGCTGAACCTGGGCCTCACCACCGACGCCGAACGCCAAGGCAGCCAGCGCGGCACGGTCGGCGACAGCCTGTCCTACACGCTCCCTTACGGCAACTGGAACGCGACGCTGTCAGGCAATAGCACGCATTTCCATCAATCGGTAGCGGGCGTGAATCAGACGTTTCTGTTTGGCGGCACCACGCGCAATGTCGCGCTGATGCTGTCGTACCTGTTCGAGCGCGATGCCGCGCAAAAGAACCGCCTGCAATTCACACTTGGCAAGCGCTGGAGCCATGCGACGATTGCCGACACTGAAATTATTTCGCAGCGGCGCGACACCACCAGCGCCGAACTGGCGTGGGTCCATACCCATTATTGGGGCAACGCGCAGCTCGATGTGACCCTCGCCAACCGCTGGGGCGTCAACTGGGCCAACGGACAAGCGTATTTAACCGGTGCGAACGGTGCGCCCGACCCGACCAGCAACAATCTCCATAGCAGCGTGCAGACCCTGGACGCCACGCTCAGCATCCCCTTTACCATCGCCCGCCAGCCGGTGACCTACACCGGCACCGTGCGCGGCCAGACCACCCATTCGCCGTTGTACCTGTCGGACCAGTTCAGTATCGGCAACCGCTACACGGTGCGCGGCTTTGATGGGGAGCTGACCTTAGCCGCCGAGCGCGGTGTGTACTGGCGTAACGAACTGGCTTTCCCGTTAGCCAACAGCGGCCAAGCCGCTTACGTCGGTCTCGATGTCGGCAAAGTCTTCGGCCCCAGCGTGGTCGATCTGGCTGGCAACACACTCGCCGGGACCGCACTCGGTGTGCGCGGCAATCTCAAAGGCCTGACCTATGACGTCTTTTCCAGCTGGGCACTGGTGAAACCGCGTGGTTTCAGCACCGCGATGCCCGCCGTCGGCGTGTCACTCGCGGTCCAATATTAATCCCATCGGAACTCCCTCATGAATACCCAAGCCTACCGCGTCATCTTTAATCGTCACCGCGGCATACAGATGGCGGTGGCCGAGAATGTCTCAGGGCAAGGTAAAGGGGGCAGCGCAGGCAGTCGTGCGCGTTCCATTTCCTCACCCGCTGCCGGTGTCTTACGCATGGTGACGCTCGGCGTGGTGATCGCTGCGCTGTTTGGCAGTGTCACAGTGGTCCACGCGCAAATCGTGGCCGACCCGAATGCCGCCGCACGGCGTCCGACGGTCACCCAAACCGCCAGCGGCTTACCGTTGGTGCAGATCACCACCCCGAACGCAGCAGGCCTCAGTCACAACCAGTACAACCAGTTCAGCGTGGGTGCCGCCGGGGCGATTCTGAACAATGCCACGGTGGTCACCACTACCCAGCAGGCAGGCTTCATCGCGGGTAATCCGAATCTGACCAATGGTAGCGCCCGCGTGATTCTCAACGAAGTCACCGGCACGGCCCGTTCGCAATTGAACGGCTATATCGAGGTCGCCGGACAGCGCGCCGACGTGATTGTGGCCAATCCAAACGGACTGTCGGTGAGTGGCGGAGGATTTATCAATACCTCACGCGGCGTGCTGACCACCGGTACCCCGGTCATCGGCAGCGATGGCAGTCTGAGCGGATTACGCGTCACCGGTGGCGATATTGCCATTGGTAGCGGCGGGCTGAACGGCAATAATATGGACCAGCTCGATCTGATCGCCCGCAGTGTCGCGATCAACGGCCAACTGTGGGCCACCACGCTCAACGTCGTCACCGGCACCAATCAGGTCAACTACAGTGACCTGACGACGCAGGCTATTACGGGCGACAATAACGTCCCGACCGTCAGCATCGATCTCGCCGCGCTCGGCAGCATCTACGCCAATAAAATCCGGTTAGTCGGCACCGAAGCCGGGGTCGGCGTGGTCAGCATGGGCAATCTGGCCGCGCAGGCCGGGGCCATCAGTATCGACAACAACGGGTTGGTCACGTTAGCGGGCAGCACCAGCGCCACCGGGCCGATCACGGTCAATGGCACCAGCGGCGTGACCAATAGCGGCACCGTATACAGCCAACAAAGCGCCACGCTGACCAGCGCAGGCACGATTACCAATAGCGGCACACTGGCCGCACAAACGGATCTCACTCTGACCGGCGGCAACATCGCCTCCACCGGCATCCTCGGCGCCGGGATCGATGCGCAGAACCATGCCAGCCAGGCCGGTAATCTGCAACTCACCGCCACCGGCACGCTCAGCGCCACCGGCCAGAACAGTGCCGGTAGTAACATCACGATGACCGGGACCAGTCTGGACCTGGCGCACGCCACCACCAACGCCGCTGGCAACGTGGCTCTTACCGCGACCGCTGGCAATATCGACCATACCGGGGGCACGTTGCAGGCCACGGGCGCCGTCACATTAGCCGCGACTGGCGCACTGATCAATGACCTGGGCACGATCAATACGGCGCAACTGAGCAGCACCGCAGGCAGCGTCTCGAACGTGGGTGGGACGTTCACCCAAACCGGCACCGGCGCGACCACGTTTAGCACGACCGGCGCATTCAACAACAGCAACGGCGTGCTGCAAACCAACGCCACCGATCTCACGCTCGCCCCGCAAGCGCTCAACAACAGCGGCGGCACCATCGCGTTAGCAGGCAATGGCACGCTCACTGTGGACGTGGGCAATGGCAGTCTCAATAACGCAGGTGGCAGCATCGGCAGCAATGGCGCGACGGTCATTGCCGCCGGATCGCTCGCCAATGCCCACGGCAGCGTGTTCGGGCAAGCCACCAGCGTCACCACGTCAGGTGACATCGATAACAGCCACGGCGGCTATCTGGGCGGCACCCAGTTGACGCTCACCGCCGCCCACATCAACAACAGCACCGGGTCCCTCGAAGGCACGCAAAACGGTCTCACCGTCAACGCCACCAGCCTCACCAACAACGGCGGTACCGTGCAAAGTACCGGGTCCGCGCCGCTGACGATCACCACCACGCAGGGCATCACCAATGGCATGGTCAACGGCATCGGCGGCTTTATCGGCAGTGCCGGGGCGGTCGGGATCACCAGTGGTGCGTTCGATAACACGGGCGGCACGCTGTATGCCGCCAGCACCCTCGCGCTCCAGGCCAACGGCCAACTGACCAACAGCGGTGGGGTAATCCAGAGCGGCACCAATTTATCGGCCAGCGCCACCGGCGCGCTCGACAACACCCATGGCCGCATCGAAGCCAACGGCAGTACGGCGACGTTGACCGTTTCCGGCAGCAGTGTCGACAACACGGACGGACGCATTGCCAACAGCGGCACCGGCTTAACGCAAATCAACGGCGGCAGCGCGATCACCAATACCAACGCCGGGAGCATCGCAGGGCGCGGCACCATCGGCGGCAATGGCGACGTCGACGTGACCGCCACCAATCTGAATAACAGTGCTGGCGGTCAATTATTGGCACTCGGCAATCTCACGCTGAATGTCAGCAACGCCGTCAATAACAATGCCGGTGCGCTGTATGCCGGGCAGAATCTGCAACTCAATCAACCTGGGGCCACGCTCACCAACGTGGCCGGATCGATCAGCGCTGCTGGCACCCTCACGCTGAATGCCGCCAGTCTCGACAACAGCAGCGGCGTGATTGCCACCACCGCACCCACTGGGGATATTGCGCTCTTCACCGCTGGTAATGTCACCAACAGCAGCGGCACCATTGGCAGCGACCGCAATCTCAGCCTTACTGCCAGTACCTTAGTCGGTAACGGTCAATTGCTGGCCGCGCAGGATACCGCGCTCAGTTTGCAGGGCGATTACACCAATACCGCCGGCAACACGATCAGTGCCAACCGCGATCTGTCCTTTACCACCACCGGTACGCTCACCAACAGCGGCACGCTCGCTGCGGTGCGCAATGTCACGCTTGCCGCCGACAATGTGAACAATCAATCCAGCGGTCTGATCAATGCGGGCAATGGCACCACCGTCGTGTTGGCTGCCAACAATCTCACCAATACCGGACGCATTTACGGCAATGAGATCGCCTTAGGCGCACACACGCTGACCAACACGGTCGACGCCACCACCGGTCTGGCCGGGGTCATTGCGTCACGGGATACGTTACAGATCGGTGCGCAGCAAATCACGAACAGCGAACACGCGTTAATGCAAAGTCTGGGCGACATGACCTTCGGCGGTGCACTCGACGCCAACAATAACGTCATCGGCAACGCCGCCAGTATCGTCAACGGCTCGGCCACCATCGACGCCGGGGGCGCGCTGGTATTCCAGAGCGCGAGTTTAATCAATCAGAACAACCATTTCACGACCGCGCAGCAGGTCGATCCGACCCAGACCACGCAAGTCACCGAATACGCGTCCTGGGTCGCACCCACCACGTGGTACACCCCCAGTCAGGTAACGTGGGGCGACAGTGGCAATGGCGGGATTGTGTTAATCATGCCCAACGGCGACCGCTTCGAGAAATTTTACAAAAAGGATTACACGCAGGTCGTCTCCACCACGGTCGTCACCGGCAGCGATCCGGGTACGATCCGCGCCGGTGGCAATATGGTGCTCTCCGGCACCGTCACCAACGATAAAAGCACCATTGTCGCGGGCGGCACGCTGAGCGGCAGTACCGGGGCGATCAATAACATCGGTGCCACGGGTGAGACTGACACCACCGACCAGATGACCGCAAGCCAGAATTACTATCATTATGTCAGCGGCCACCCGCACCAGAATTATTATGACTACGACAATGGCAGTCCGGCAGAATACGATGTCGCGTTACCCTCCACGCCGTTGGCGTTGGCCGTCTGGAGCGTCCAGCAAAACACCCAGCCTGCCGCACTGAATAATGCCGCACTCGGATCCGGCGTGGGGAGCACGACCACACCGGGCGGTAATACACTGGCCCTCACCACCAACGGCAGCACCCAGGGCGTGGGTTCCGGCCACCGCACCACGGTCGGCACGCCCACCTCGCCATTACCAAATCTGGTATTACCGAACAATCAGCTCTTTACGATTCACCCGCAACCGGGGCAACCGTATCTGGTCGCCACCGATCCGGCGTTTACCAGCTACGGGAATTTTATTTCCAGCGACTACATGCTCGGCTTGCTCGGCATCAATCCCGCCGCCACCCAAAAGCGCCTGGGCGACGGCTTTTATGAAGAGCAGGTGGTCAGCAACCAGATCACCCAATTAACCGGCAACCGGTTCTTGAGTGGCTACAGCGACAACCAGGACGAATACAAGGCGTTGATGGATGCGGGCGTTGCCAGTGCCAAAGCGTTTCAACTGACACCCGGCATTGCTTTGACCGCTGCGCAAATGGCCGCTTTAACGGCCGACATGGTCTGGATGGTCTCGACCACCGTCACCTTGGCCGACGGCAGCACCACGCAGGTGTTAGCCCCGGTGGTGTACCTGACCCGGGCCGATGCGGCAGACCTGGCCCCGACCGGCGCATTGCTCTCTGCCAGCGATATCAATTTATCCGTCAACGGCACGCTGCAAAACGGCGGCACCTTGCAGGCCAGGAATAACTTGTTAATCAGCGCCACCGATATCGCCAACAGCGGTAGTGTGAATACCACGGGCACCAGCGGCACCACGATGTTGGTCGCCCGGAACGATGTCCTCAACAACGGCGGCACGATCACCGGCCACCGGGTCGGCATTCTGGCCGGACGCGATGTCACGCTGGACACCGGCACCGCCTCTGCCACCAGCAGCCACGGCACCAATACGGTCCTTGGCCCGGTCGCCAACATCAGCGCCGATACGCTATCGGTGCAGGCCGGACGCGATGTCACGCTGGCCGCAGCAGCGATCACCACCACCGGCGACACCACGCTGGCCGCCGGGCGCAATGTGAATCTGAATGCGGTGAACACGCACACCACCAGCAACGTCACCTACAACGCCGACAACCACCTCAATGCCACCCAGACGCAAGCCAACGGCACCACGGTCAACGCAGGCGGCAATCTGACATTACAGGCCGGGCAGGACATCACCGCCTCTGCCGCGACCGCCACTGCCGGGGGCCAGCTCACCGCTGTCGCGGGACGGGATATCACGCTGGGCAGCGCGCAACAGGACAGCACGCTCGATCAGGCCATTTATACCACTTCACACGGCCTGTTCTCGTCGTCCACCAGCCGTTCGCAGACGACCAGCAGCGCAACTGTAGCCATCGGCAGCACGCTGACCGGCAATGCGGTCACGCTCCAGTCCGTGCGTGATACCAGCGTGCAAGGCAGTCAGGTGAGCGCGACCGGGGACTTAACGATCAATGCCGGGCGCGACCTGGCGATCACCAGTGCGCAGAACACCGGTACCGAAACGGTGAGTTCTGCAGAAACCAAGTCCGGCTTCTCGGGCAACTTGTTGAGCGGCATTACGCTCGGTCACAATGCACAGGATCAGACGCAAACCGTGTCCAGCGTGAGTCAGAATGCCAGCAGCCTGAGCGGTGGGACGATTAGCACCAGCAGCGGGCGCGACACGACCATCACGGCCAGTAATCTGATCGCCGATCAGGATGTCAGCATCAGCGCCGGACGCAACATTGCCGTGCTGGCTGCGGCCAGTACGCAGACCACTGACAGTCATGCGCAGAGCAGTGGCAGCAGTATCGGCGTGATGGGCGGATTTTCAGGGCACGCGACGATTATCGGCCAGACCAGCGCGCTGCAAACCGGCAACGGCACCGATACCGTCCAGAACACCAGTCTGCTGTCGGCCAATGGCGGCAATTTGAGTCTGCAGGCCGGATTAGACAATCAATACCAGGGCACAGGGCAAGGTAATATCACCACACAGAGGGCCGATCTGCTTGCCCAAAATCGCCTGTCTATCGGCGGCAATGCGGTCGATTTGCAGGCGATTCAAGATAGCAGTACCAGTCAGTCGCACGCCGAAACGCAGAGCGCCACCATCGGCAGCAGTATGACCGGCGCCATTGGCGGGACCATCACCGCTATCGGTGACATGGCGACTGAAGCGCAGGCCACCGATAGCGGTCGTCTTAAAGGCGCACTGGCATTGAAGGCTGGTTATGACGCCTATAAACTGGCGAGTGGTCTGTCACCCACCGTGACCGCTGCAGCAGCCACCGACCCGAATCCGGCCAGTAGCGGCGGTGGCTTTGGTGTCAGCGTCGATCTCGGTACCAGTCACAGTCAGCAGGACAGCAGCAATACTGCGACACAGGCACGCGGCACTTCGGCACAGGCCAGCGCCATCGATGTTACCAGCCGCACCGGCGACATCACGATGGAAGGGGCCAAACTGCAGGCGCAGGACATTAGTCTGACCTCCGCCCAAAACATTGATTTAAGCGCGGCGGTCAATACCGCGACACTGCAATCGAGCAACAGCGGCAGTAGTGCCGGTATTGGCGCGACACTCGGCTCCAACGGCCAGCAAACCGGTCTGAGTTTCCATCTGGGCGCGTCATCGTCTACGGGGTCCGCCAACGGCACCGAGACCACCTACGACAATACCCAAATCACGGCGACCGATCAGTTGAATGTCACCAGCGGTGCGGACCTGACGTTGCAGGGCGCACAACTGGCCGGGAACAAGGTCAACGCCGCCGTCGGCGGTAATCTGACTATTGTGACGCAGCAGGACGTCAGTGACTTCGCCAGCAAACAAGAAAGTGGCGGCTTTGGTCTGAGCCTCTGTATTCCGCCGATCTGTGTCGGGCAAATTGTGACTGCCAGCGTGAACTACGCCAAACAAACCATCGATCACGATTATCTGAGCGCGCAGGGCCAAAGCGGAATCGCAGCCGGAAGTGACGGCTTTGCCATCAACGTTCACGGGAATACGGCCTTAACAGGAGCGGCGATCACCAGTACCGCCCCGGCCGCCAACAATACGCTGTCAACAGCCAGTCTCACCAGTACCGACCTGATCAATGCGCAGCACACAGAGGCCGAAAGCATCAGTGTGAGCGCCTCGACCGCTAGTCTGGCGCTCAACGCGGTCGCCAATGTGATCGGCAATCTCAACGGCAGCGCCAGCCTGCCTGCCAACAACAGCCAGACCAGCAGCACCAATAGTGTGATCAGTCCTGCCACGGTGACGATCACCGGCACCGGCAATGCCGCCCAAGATGCGCTGAGTCAGGCCACGGCTGCTACGCTCACCAGTCGCGACGCGAGTACCGCCAACGGCGCACTCAGCAATACCCTGACGTTACAACAGGCACAGCAACTGCCAGCCCAGCAACAGGAGCAGCAGGAGAACCAGCGCGCAGCCGATTTAGTCGGGTCTGTCTTGAATAATGTGGTCGGCGACCTGGCACAAGGCGTGTATCCGGATGGTTCACCGGAAAAGATTCTTCTGCACGGCATCGTCGGCCTGATTGAGGCGAAAATTGGCGGTGGTAACGGCGCAGCAGGGGCCATTGCAGGCATGAGCGTCGAAGCAATGTCGCCGATCCTGAGCACCTATTTGCTTAGCAATGGCTATTCCGATGACCCGACCAATAAAGACGCATTCAAAGCGTATAACGACATGATGAGCTTGGGGGCGACATTAGTCGGTGCCGCGTCGGGCACGTTAGCGGGCAGCAATGTGCAAAATGTCGCAGCAGGCGCAAGTATCGGCCTGACGGCAGACATCAATAATCGTCAACTGCATCCCAAGGAATTAACCACGGCGCAACAAGTTGCGGCGGCCAGCAACGGACAATTTACGGCAGCACAGGCGGCAGATGCTATGCGTGCGGCAAGTTACAACACCCAGAGTGTGAGCGAAAACGTGTCGTCGAATGCCATTGTAGGAGGGATGGTGAATGGTCAACCAAATCCTACCTTAGCCTTTGATAATGGGGCGAGCTGGTCCGTCAATTCAGTGAATGGTCAAGCGATCAATCTGGTGCAGAATATTCCGACCGCGGTCGACCCTGCATTGGCTGCGCTCATCATCGCGCAAACGGGGGGCAGTAAGTCGCCCTATAGCTGGACTCCGTCGACGTTGGGGATCGTGACGCCGAGTGCGCCCGTAGCATCTGTTAATCCGTTTGCAGCTGGATGGAATACGGGGAACAATTCAGCGGGATTGGCTCCTGATACAACCCCGCAAGAACATCATGACAATATGGTCAGCTTTACTGATAATGGGGCCACATTGACTGGTATGGCTTCGATATGGGCTCCCCCTCCCTTTAATGTCGGTTTGGCTGCAATTTCGGGTGCATTTAAGGCATCTAATTATTTGCTTAGCCCACCGAATAGCTCATCAGTATTATTCGATACCGTGACTACAGTTGGGGGAGCTTTTGCACCAGATGGTAAATTAATACAAACAGGAATTGGAATAACTACAACAATATTACAGCCGGTTGTCATACCAATTTTGGATAACAAACTTGAACCCCTTTCTAAGGAGGATAAGAAATGGTAAATAATGAACCCAAAGATGCCTTAACGATTTTAGAAAAAAAAATCTATCGAATGATTAGCTACGGGGCATTAATTTTAACCTTAATTTGCATTTATTTTGCGTCGAAACTTCCGACAGAAAATGAAAAATTATTGGTTAATATTGTTGGTTTTGCATTGTTTGGAATGTACGGAATTTTTGGACTAGCTGTGAAAAATGATGTTCGTGTTTTAGATTTAAGACGATTCACAAAGTAATGAAGATGCGATATACAACTACCTTAACCATTAACGCGCTTAGGTTATATTTATCGGGGCGATTTTTTTTATTGGTAATTTTGTTTTGGTTTATTCCAAAATTAACTAGGCAAGTTGAAAGAGGAAAAAAATTACTTTTTTCGTGTCGTGCAATAGTCTTGTTTGGGAGTCGGTATTTCAAACTA
The DNA here is from genome assembly GCF_016917355.1 of Glaciimonas sp. PAMC28666. Taxonomy (GTDB): domain Bacteria; phylum Pseudomonadota; class Gammaproteobacteria; order Burkholderiales; family Burkholderiaceae_D; genus Glaciimonas. Next base: position 2,675,799 of record NZ_CP070304.1, read on the forward strand.
GGCGGGGCTTTTTACAGAGTAGCTGTATTCGAAGATTTTCTGCAAATTGTTCTTTGGAGAAATGAAATCCTTCAATTCAGTGATATAAAACAAATCACTGTTAAAAGTTCGCAGCCTGCGATCTTATCGATAGAAGTACACGGTGTAGCAATTCAAATGATCCTCCCAGATCGCAGAAAATTAGACGAATTACACTCTTTACTAATCGTCTCTGCCATCCAAAGCAGCAATTTAAATTCGTTGAAAACTGAGTTTTCACAACTATGCTAGGTGAGGGCACGGTACGAGCAGTATGCAGCAAATTCAGGACGAACCAAAGTGCCAGATTCAGAAAATCTTCTTCTCCAGCCGGACAAAGAGATTGTCATGACATTTGAAGACACGATTCAGCGGAGCCGTGCAAATAATGGTTTTGATGGCTTCTGTCGAATTGTGTTTTCTTTTATGCCAGAGAAAGATGCTCATTACACCTTTAAAGCCGGTTACGCTGACTCCGTTAAAAATGCATTGCTTGGACATTGCACGGCTGATCTCGAAAAAGTAGGTTCAAACGCTTTCAGTGAAGCTGTGGACATTAAATATTTTGAGATACGGCAACGAAGTATTGCTTGCATTCGCGCAGAGCCTCTTTCAAAGTGAGATTTGATGATAGCGGTTGCCTCGCTTTGAGTTCCGCAACTTGGTAAGTCCGAGAGGTGGTACGAGGTGTTTTGAAGGATGAAAATATTAAATTGCGGAACAAAAACAACGTTAAGTTATTGATAGGGATGATTTTCTCATCGGACTTGTAATCAGGGGGTGGCGGGTTCAAGTCCTGCAGCCAGCACCAATATACACAATGCCTCCCGTAGATTTTACGGGAGGCATTTGCTTTTGTGGAACGCAAAAAAACAGAGTTAGTCCACTCAGCATCCACAAAGGCCAAACGGCAACCATCGTTAAGACCCCTTCCGGTACCTGGAAGGCGCTCATTCACAACATCCGCTGGCCAACTACTTCTAGTACTTTCCGCACAAAGCGCGACGTCGATGACTGGTTGCGTCGGGCTCAATATGAAATTGCACGTGGCGAACATCGTGATAGTCGTCGTAACGCAAAAAAATAACTATTCGAATGTGTTCGCGGAAATTAACCTTAACAGAACACGTTCGTTTTCATGTCCGAATTCAGCCAGACGCGTGCGGTTGATTCCATTAAAATCTCGATTACAGGAAAAGTTTGCGGTGCGCTTCCGACAGGCACATCAAGTCATCCAAACCAATTAATCGAATCCCAACGAACAATGCAAAGTATCGAACTCATACTGCTAGCGGCCATTTGGGGCGCTTCATTTCTTTTTATGCGGATCGGCGCGCCGGAATTCGGTCCTGTCGCGTTAATTTTCTTACGAGTAGGTATTGCTACGCTGGTGTTGATGCCAGTTGCTCGTTCAGAGGTTACGCGTCAACATTTGCGGAGTAGGGCTTGGCCCTTGTTAGTGGTCGGTATATTTGGTTCAGCCATACCGTTTTGTTTGTTTGCTTACTCTACGCTTTATATCAATGCAGGATTTGACTCTATTCTGAATGCCACGACCCCGCTCTGGACGGCTTTGATAGCGATGATATGGCTAAAAATTCCTCTGGCCAGATCGCAAATGCTGGGGCTGATCGTTGGATTAATGGGTGTTGTTATTTTGGTGTGGGACAAAATAGGAGAGGGATTGCCGGATGTCTGGCTTGCTATCGGTGCGGTGCTATTGGCTACCCTGTCCTATGGGTTTTCTGCTAATTATTCCAAGCAGCGGCTGGCGGGAATTCCCCCGTTTGTGGTTGCTTTTGGTAGTCAATTTTTTGCAACGGTCGTGCTTTTTCCGTTTGTTTTTTTTAACTGGCCGTCGGGAAGCATTTCACTTTCTGCCTGGTCAGCTTTGATTGCATTGGCTGTTATCTGTACTGGCTTCGCGTTCATCATCTATTTCAGATTGATTGAAAATGTTGGTGCCGCTTACGCTACGTCCGTTACCTTTTTGATTCCCGTATTTGGTGTGTTGTGGGGTGCCATTTTTCTGCGTGAAGCCATCAGTCCGAACATGATAATAGGGAGTCTTGTGATTTTGCTTGGTACGGCGCTGGGGAGCGGAAAAGTTAAATTTCCGCGCCTCAGTATTCGCGGTTCATGAACTGATCTTGATGCGACTTAGCCAGCCTTCAGCGAAGCATCCCCGTTCAAGGCCAATGGCAGGGCTCTGGCCCATCGGTTGGCCGAAAGCGAAAAGCTCAGCGAGCGAACCTGGTGGTACCAGCCCGCTGGCACATACAAGAGCTCACCCGGTTGCATGATGCATTCGATCATTGCGGCCTGACGTGCAAGCGGAAATTTCTCGAAATCCGGTGCCTCCGGGTTAAACGGTGAGCCGAACAAGATGGCGTTTGCTTCGGATGGGTAAAGGAATTCATCGTGGTGAGGTGGGGACAGGAAAATACGCTTGGTGCCCCAGATCTGCGCAAAAATATTATCGTCATAATCGCAATGCAGCGGCGTCACCGTTCCGGCTGGGCCAAGCCAAAAGCGCGGCGGGCCCATTTTATTAAAATAGCTGGGCCAGTAGCACAACGTATTCAATTCACGTAATTCGAGATTGCCCAGATACGGTGGCAGGTCCTGCGGGTTATTTTCGACTAGCGCAAGATACGCCAGCAGAGACATATCCTGCATCGCCCGGTCAGGCGCGAAAGCGGTATTGACATAGTCGCCAACCCGCGCACGCACGGGTAACTGGCCGAAGCGCTCGCGCAGCGTTTGTGGCGTCAGTGCGGATAGTGGCCACTTGCCAACGAGTCCGGTGATGACGAATGGCAGGCCCTTTGCCGCACGCATTCGGAATGCTGAAGCGTCGATTATGCCCATGCGTTCTACCGTGGAAATGACGGGCAGGCTGCGACCGGCAAGCCGGATCGCCTCGCGCATTTCCTGTATTGATGTGACGCCGCGAATCAGCGCGTCCTTTAGCTCTCGCGCCTGTTTTTTGACAATGGCGTCTTCGGGCGACATGGCTGTTGATGAAGGTCGAGGCGGCAGCAATCGTGACGATTGGCGTGTGTCCTGAAGTTCTTGATTAACGGTTACCGGCTTTTTCATATTTCGATCGCTGTGCAGATATTTTAACGGTGATTAACGTCGATGCGCATATGGGTTCAAGTCCTGCGGCTAGCAATAATGCTTAAAAAGGCTCACAGCTATGTGGCCTTTTTCTATTATTCCGGAAAATCCCATTTTGTTGGCTTAATGAACTTTCGTGACGAGATTGAGGGTAGCGTGCCGTGAAGGTTCTTTCGAAGCATTCAAACAGTTTTGAGGAACATTTATGTCGACGAATATGAAGCCGTTCCTCTCTATGCAAATCCTGCACTCGCCTCGCGCTTTCTCAGTCCATCTCTTCCAGTACCAATTCAAAACATATCAACACAGGATTGGTGTCTCGCTTTATCCAGCCTCTGTGTACGTGGCCATGCGGGTCGATTACCGCAATGTGCAATGTCGTCTCGGGACCGGAGGCTCCGGCAAGCACCTGACCGGATAAAATTAATATTTCCGTTGCATTATCCTCGACGCCACTGCCATCTTCAAATTGTGCGCCAACGAGGCTTCCAACGCTGCCGCGGATGTTGGCGGATTTAAATCCGTGCGTATGGCAGACCGACTCTATACTTCGCACCAGGTCCTCATTGGGGCGGATCCTGGCGATAGCGCATCGTTTCGACGTGGTTGGTGCATCGCCAGGGAAGTCGGCTGCAGCGGGTATCGGATGGAACAGCGTAAAATTTGTTTCCTGATCGAAGTCCGCTTGCATTGCCACGTTGGCTAATCCCCATGCCTGGGCTTGCACCGCGGTGTCCACGATCACTTGATCGGTAAAAAGGTGGCCGCCATGCTCCATGCCGTCCGAGTCATCCCAAAGCGCGTGACAGTGCACAAACGGCATGCCATCTTTGCGGCCGATGGTGGCGCACGCCAGCTTGATATTTACTCCGTCTTCTATCTGGTGTGGCTCGCTATAAAATGCGGCGTGCTGATCGTCCTTCGCCAATGCGGGGCGCACGTAATGCAGGGCACGTAACTTCAGGTTTTCAATTCGGACCGTACCACTTTCGAAGCCTGCGTTCTTCAAAGGTGCTATCAACGCGTCACGTAAAGATAGATTCGGCTGGAGCAGGAACGTCAGAAAGAGTCCTTGGCCATCAAGGGATTCGATGCGAACAGGATCTGGTTTTCCTGGTTGCTTGAGGCTGCGGGGTATTGTCAGCATGTCGGTTTCCAATACATTCTTATGATGAGGCGATCCCTGTCTAAAAAACGCCTGCGTGCGAACATCTACAAAGACGCATTTAATTAATATCCATACCCGCCTATTTTATTCCGAACATGCAAACTGCATATTGACGATGCTCTTCGCTGGGAGCGGACCATAAAATGGACGGAAAAGTGGACGGAAAAGTGGACGAAGCCAGCCAGAGTCCGGCAGCGTACTACGGCCGAAAATCGTCGATGCGAAAGGCGCACAGAACAAGAAGGTGCTGAACTTCGCAGAGGAGCGGACTTTTCCGAAAGGGAATTTTGTTAAGCGGTCCGGGGATGGCGTTGCGGAGCGATATGGACCGCATGGGATGCGGTCCTTCCACAGCGTCAGCGGTTAGGGCGTTCAGGATTGATGACCGGATTAGCGCGGCTGTAAATGCTTCAAGTGTTCCATAAAAGCATTGCTTGCGTCATCAAGGGGCACTCTGGATTTTTCGAGTTTGGAGCAAAGCACGGCGCCCTCCCATGCGATCCAGAAATAGCGCGCAAGCGCTTCGGTGTTGACGTCGGCCCGGAGGTCGCCTGTTACCTTGGCCTCATCAAGGCAAGCTTGAATACGTTCACGCCAGTTCGTCAGTACGTTCAGTAGGGCGATGCGAAATTTATCGTCCAAGGCGGCCAACTCCTGGCCCAAATTTCCGATGAGGCAACCGCGCTTGTAGTCAAACCGTTTCATCCCTCCTGAGGCATCGGCAGTAAAGGCCTTGATGCGCTCTAAAGGCGGAAGTGAAGGGTCCAGTAGTATGCGATCCAGCTTGCCCGCAAAATAATCGGCATAACTATCGATCACCGCCAGCGTATAGGTCTCTTTGTTTTCGAAGTAGTAATAAAAAGATCCTTTCGGAACGCCCGCAGCTTTTACTACTTCGTCCAGCGGCGTATTGTGGAAACCTTTTTCCGTAAAGATGGCGACACCAATGCGGATGAGTTCGGCGCGTTTTCCTTTGTCGCGGGGCGCGGGTGCTACTGTCGTTTTAGCCATTTGTGGTTCCGGTTGGTGATGTCGTCAGAAGGGCGATTGCATGAACGCGTCGAGCCCGAAGACGCGGTATTTCTGCATCGTTCCACGGGCAGCCTTACAGTGCATTTTTCATGGGTTCTCGGGCTTGCGCCACTTTTCCGCTTTCAAATCCAGGTTTCAGTCATCCTGAGATAAGGGTTTGAATGTGTTGTCGCTCAAACATCGGACGTTTTCCTAGAGAATCATAATAGTTTGTAATTGACTGGTCAACTAAATTATGCCGCCTGTTGAACTACGCTCTTTTCTGCTCTTTTGAAAATAGTTGACCGGTCAGTTATAAGGCGGTATAAATATGCTCAATGGCTGATCCAGTTTGCTCGTTAGAAGCGAAAGGTCAACTATTGGCTGAAAACCGGTTCGTCAGATGTTCGTCAGAGTTCGGCAAACCACACCTTTATAAAATTCAGGAGACATGCGGTGGAAAAAATAATTGAGGAAAATACGTTACGGCGTGAGGAAAATGGCTTCCTGAACGCCGGACTGCAACGATTAGCAAGATTTTGCGTGATGATCGTGGAGCGGATCATGCCCGATCCCTTTGTCATTGCGATTATGCTGACAATGCTCACCTGCGTTCTGGCGTATTTTTTGGCACCGCATGCCTCCGTTCCGGAAGTATTGACCAGTTGGGTAGATGGCGTTTTTAAAATTGCCAGCTTTGCATTTCTGGTAGCACTGACGCTGGTAACTGGTCACGCCTTGTCGACCTCCAAACCGGTAGCGCATCTTCTTAAAACCATTGCTCAGATCCCGACCACCAAAGAAGGGGCGATGACACTGACGTTCCTGGTTTCGATGACTGCTGGTCTTCTGAACTGGGCTGTTGGTCTGGTCGTCTCGGCGCTGTTTGCGCGCGAAATAGCGAAACGCATGCGGGTGGATTTTGCCTGGCTGGTGGCCGCGGCCTATGCGGGCTGGTCATTTTACGTGTGCGGCATTTCGAGCTCTATTGCGCTGGTCAGTGCCAGTAAAGGGTCTCCTTTGAATGTGATAGAGAAAGTGACGGGGAACGTGCTCCCGATGAAGGATTTTTTATTTTCCCCGTTGAATTACTTACCTCTGATTATCCTGGCGATTGTTCTCCCGCTGGTATTCCGCGCCATGATGCCGAGCGATGCGGAGACTATCCCAGCTGACCCGACCCGTCTTGAAGCCGAGGACACCGTTTCATCGGAAGAAAGCGCAGCCCATACGATTGCCGGGTTGCTCGATCATGCCTGGGTGCTTAATCTTGCTCTGGTGGCGCTTGGCCTTGCCTACATCGTGTTGAAGATATCGCAGGGCGCGTTCACGATGGATCTGAATATGTTGGTGCTCGTGTTTCTGTTATTGGGTTTGTTGATGCACTGGACACCAAAGGCTTACGTGCGCGCCATAAACAATGCGGCGCGGGTCACCGGACCGATTCTGCTGCAGTTTCCCATTTACGGCGGGATCATGGGGATTATGTCTGCCACCGGATTAGCGGACGTGATCGCGCAATGGTTTATCGGCTTTTCGACGACCCAAACGCTGCCTTTCTGGAGTTTTGTGTCGTCCGTGATTATCAGCATGTTCGTGCCTAGCGCGGGAGGCCATTGGGTTGTTCAGGCACCCTTTGTTGTGCCGGCTGCCGAACATCTGCATGTTGCACAGGGCGCGGTGGCGATTGCAGTGGCATTGGGCGAGAGCGCCGCCGACATGATTCAGCCGATGTGGGTCATCCCGCTGTTAGCGATTGCCGGAGTGGGGATGGGGCGTGTCATGGGCTATACGGTGGTGGCTTTTTTCATCATGTGCGCCGTAATGGGCGGCACTTTGCTTTTATTTCCCCATTAGGATTCTGCGTAGCAGTAAAGAGATCACGGTTTAAATTGCTTGACATCAACTCTCGCACAATTAATAATTGACTGGTCAACTAGTAATTTTACAAGCTGAAATAATTGCAAAACAACGCGGTGTACATCTGGGTACGTCCCGGTTAAATTTACTTAATGAAGGAAACTCTCATGTCACAAAACAGATTTCAAGCGCTGGTCCTTCGCGAAGAAGACAAAAAAACCAATGCATCGATTGAAGAACTCACCATGGATGCGCTGCCTGCCGAAGATACGTTAGTTAAAGTGGATTACTCCACCCTGAACTACAAGGATGCGCTGGCCGTCACCGGTAAGGGTAAGATTGTGAGAACCTGGCCCATGGTTCCGGGGATTGATTTTTCGGGGACGGTGGTCGAGTCGAGCAATCCAAAATATCAGCCGGGAACGCAAGTGGTGCTGACAGGCTGGAGCGTCGGCGAAAAATATTGGGGTGGTTACAGTCAGTACCAGCGTGTTAACAGCGACTGGCTGGTGCCATTGCCGGAAGGGCTAAGCACGCGTGAGGCAATGATGATTGGTACCGCAGGGTTTACGGCAATGCTATGCGTGAATGCGCTGGAGAACGCAAACATCACGCCGCAAAGCGGACCGGTGCTGGTCACGGGTGCCGCTGGCGGCGTCGGAAGCGTCGCAGTTGCGATCCTTAAGAAACGCGGCTATTCCGTTACAGCGTTGACCGGCGACATCGAAAAACATGCTTATGTAAGTCAACTTGGCGCAACCGCTTTCGCCGATGGGCCGCAATGGCAGGAGGTTCCCCGCGCGCTTGAGGGGCAGCGCTGGGCCGCCGCGATTGATACCGTCGGCTCCAAAGTGCTTGCCCGCGTTCTCGCCGAAATGGATTACGGCGGTGTCGTCGCAGCCTGTGGTTTGGCTGGTGGCGCAGATCTTACGACCAGCGTCATGCCATTTATCTTACGCAGCGTAAAATTGATCGGTGTCGACTCGGTGATGTTGCCAACCAAGGACCGACTACACGCCTGGCAGCGTATCGTGCATGACTTGCCCATGGAAGTATTGCGTGGGATTACGGCTGCAACAGTGTCGCTGAATGACGTCAAGAACGCTGCGGAAGACATGCTCGGCGGGAAACTCAAAGGGCGCGTGTTAGTGGATGTGAACGCTGCCTGATCAGTTGTGGGGATCGGAGCATGAATTAATTGTGCTGAATTGCGTCGCTAATTTAATGGCGCAAAATCGCTCATAAAAAAGGACGGAGACTGCTGTGGAAATACAATCAAACCGGGCACTGGGAAGCGCCCTCAATACCGCGTGTAGCATGTTTGGCGATGCGCTCGCGCTTACCGGAACAGACAGTGCACTCACCTACGCGATGTTGGGGCACGAAGCCGAACGCGTATCGAGCGCGCTTCACACCGCAGGCATAATACCCAATGAACCGGTCCATGTTCACGTGTCGAATCACCCCTTGGATATTGCTGCGCTTCTAGGCGTCTGGAACGCAGGTGGGGTCGTGGTGCCGGTACATCGCACCACGCCCGCAGCGGTGGCGGCCAAGGTTCTGGACAAAACCAGAGCGCGACTCCTGATTGATATGCAAGCATCGACATCGACATCCAGTTCCGCAAGCGTCGTGTCCATGATCGCCACGGCGTCTCCCCCTGACAGACCGTTGTTGCACAAAGCTGCATTCATCATCTTTACCTCAGGATCGACCGGCACGCCGAAGGGCGTTGTCGTCTCGCACGACGCGTTCTACGGCAAGATTCAGCAGATTGATAGTTTGCTGAAGTTTCAGCCCAACGAAAATACGTTGCTGGTATTGAACATTACATTTAGCTTCGGCCTCTGGATAAGTTTGCTGACCTTACTGCGCGGCGGTACGCTCGTGATGGCCGAAAAATTTGATCCGGTAACGTTCCTGCAATCGCTGGTCGATAACAAGATTAACCGCGTCGGAATGGTGCCGACAATGATGCGGGTGCTGTTTTCAGATCCGGGGTTGGCATCAAAAATCGACCGCGTAGTGAGTCAAAACACCTTGCGCCAGATCTTAATTGGTGGCGAGTCTTTGGGGCACTCGCTTGCGGCAACGATCAGACAACGATTTTCAGATACCGATTTGATCGACATTTATGGATTGACCGAAACAGCGACTTGTGACTTTTTTTCTTTCCCCGAAGATTATGCAAAATATCCCGGTTGCATTGGTCGCCCCTCGCCAAACGTCGGGTTCCGCATCGTGGACGCTTATGATGCCGTGGTCCCTGCAGGGGCCTTGGGCGAGCTTCAAATCCGCAGCCCTTATCTCATGAGCGGCTATCTGGACGAGCCGGATCTTACGACAGCGGCGCTGTCGGACGGCTGGCTGAAAACCGGCGACCTGGCGCGCACAGTCAGCGATTCGGTGGTTGAGTTGATGGGGCGCAGCAAAGAAATAATTAGTAGGGGAGGGAACAAGGTGACGCCGGGAGAATTGGAGCAACTGTTATGCTCGCATCCCGATATATCGGCGGCTATGGCCGTGGGCCTCGCCGATGCCGTTCTCGGCGAACGTATTCACGTATTGGTGGTGCCGCGAACGGGTGTTTGTCTTGAAATTTCCGCTTTAAAAAAATACCTTGAAAGCCGCCTGGAAAAATTCAAGCAGCCCGACACGTATTACCTATCCGATGCGCTGCCGCTGGGGCGCACCGGTAAGGCAGACAGAGGGCAGCTCAAAATGATGATTCAATCCGGTGCCATCGTATCGGCCGCCGCCGGTATTTTGGCTTCGGCTGCAACTTAACACGGTTATTAAAGGACAAGCATGTCTGATTTCACCACCATCCAAACTAGCTGCCAGGACGGCATCGCGCACCTCATTTTTAATCGGCCCGAGCGCCTCAATGCATTAGATAAAACGATGTTGCATGAGATTAACGAAGCCCTCGATCAAGCTGAAGCTGACGATAGCGTGCGCGTTATCGTGGTGAGCGGATCAGGCCGTGCCTTCTCATCGGGTTTCGATTTGAAGGCCCAGATGGAGAGTCAACCGCAAGGGTCCAAGGTCTGGCGCGATATTCTTGACCTCGACTTTAATACCACGATGCGGTTCTGGAATAGTCCGAAGCCGACTATCGCCGCCGTGCATGGCGCGTGCATGGCAGGCGCATTTGAAATAGCCCTCTCCTGCGATATTACAATCGCCGCGGAAGACGCCGTGTTTGGTGAGCCAGAACTGAAATTTGGTGCCGGGATCGTCACCATGTTATTGCCCTGGATGACAGGGCCGAAGCAGGCGAAGGACATCATTTTCACGGGGGCCGACAGAATCAATGCCCAGGATGCCCTACGCATGGGATTTGTCAGCCGTGTTGTCCCGCAAGGAACGCATGTCGAGACCGCGCTGAGCATCGCTCGCGGCATTGCATTGGTGGATCCGGTTCTGGTCAGGGAGACAAAAAAGGCACTCAATCGCACCTATGAACTGCAGGGAATGCAGAGCGCCCTGAAAGAAGCGCTGGACATTGATCACAGCATCGAAACGACCGGGTCGCCGGACAAACGCGCCTTCATGGACATAGCGCGAGAGCGCGGCATGCGGGCAGCGATTGCATGGCGTGATGCACGCTTTGCGAACGCACAATCCACCAAATAACCAATCCACCAAATAACCAATCCACCAAATAACCAACCCACGAAATAAACAACCCACCAAATGAACAAGCCCATCGCCACCATTGTCCTGGCGCAACTATTCGGCACATCGCTCTGGTTCAGTGCCAACAGTGCCGCCGATGACCTGATCCGCCTGTGGGGACTGACTGCTGCGGATATCGGTTGGTTAACCAATGCTGTGCAAGCTGGCTTTATCATGGGGACGTTGATTTTTGCTTTCACGGGTTGTGCAGATCGTTTTGCCGCCAGCAAAATATTTGCAATATGTTGCGTCCTCGGCGCTATCTTCAACGGCTTGTTTGCGCTGTGCAGCACCGGACTGGAAAGCGCTTTATGGTTCCGTTTTATCGTCGGGTTGTCACTCGCTGGAATCTATCCATTGGGAATGAAACTTGTCGTTAGCTGGAATCCCCACAGTGCTGGCAAAAGTCTCGGCCTGCTGGTCGGCATGCTGACGCTGGGCACTGCCTTGCCGCATGGCATCCGGATGGTGGGCGGGTCAGTTTCCTGGCAAACGGTTATTCTGACCTCATCCGGATTGGCACTGATCGGCGCGTTCATGGTGGGCTGGCTGGGTGATGGTCCGCACCTGCAACGACGCGTTCACGCCGCACGCACGTTCGGTCATGTCATGGACGCATTTCGTGTAAAGGAATTTCGGGCCTCTGCCTACGGCTACTTCGGGCACATGTGGGAGTTATATGCATTCTGGACTCTGGTACCTGTGCTGCTGATGGACGTGATGTCCTCACCCGGAACGTTGGTCTATCGCAGCATTTCTGGTTGGGCGTTCATGGTCATCGGCGTCGGTGCAATTGGTTGTATCGCAGGCGGCTTGCTCAGCGCAAGAGTTGGCAGTGCACGCGTGGCATGGTGGGCTTTGGCCACGTCAGGCGCAATCTGCCTGCTGTTCCCATTTCTGCACACGTTGCCGATTCTATGGAAGTTGGCCATCATGCTCGTATGGGGTGTGGCAGTGGTCGCCGACTCGCCCCAGTTTTCGGCGATGTCAGTCAACGCCTGTCCCCCGGAGCTGATTGGCAGTGCGCTGGCAATTCAAAATAGTTTCGGCTTTCTACTTACCACCTTCGCAATTCTGATCACTACGTCGGCTTACCCTGTCATCGGTAGCAAAGTCGCCTGGATCTTGCTGCCCGGCCCGATTTTTGGCCTCATGGGGATGCGTTCATTATTGCGACGACCGTCAATGGCTTTGTCCGCCAGCGCTGATTAGCAGCATGCGCTGCGTAAGGAAAATAATGCGTCTGAGAAAATACCCAAAATGGGCCTAAGAATACCCAAAATGGGTTTTTCCAACCAATCATTTAAGCAGCTTATACCCAGCCAGGCTACACCCAACCCAGGACGCCGCCGACGGCACCCAAAGCAATAATCCACAACGGATTCAGGCGAGTACATAAAAGAGCGACGACGGTGAGAAAACAGAGGATCGCATCTCCGGCACCGTGCACGGCAACGTGTGTCAGAGACCAGCCGGTGGCGATCATCATCCCGACCGAAAGTGGTGCCAATGCTCTTTTGAGAATGCCCCCGAGGCGGGTTGACTGTTTCCTTGCGCCAAAACGGATCGCCGCGAGCGCAAACAGGGCCGGTGGCAGGACGATCCCGATCGTAGCCGCAAGGGCACCGAGCCAGCCTGCAGCACGCAGGCCGACCAGGGTGACAAATAACATATTCGGGCCGGGAGCAACCTGTGCGATAGTGAAATCGGTGAGGAAGGCTTCGTTGGTTATCCAATGATGCGTATCCACCAAAAAGCGCTGCATGTCCGGGGCCAGCGCCACAACGCCGCCGCCGATCGCCATCATGGAAAGGGCTGAAAAATGAATAAGGATCGCTAAGGCAATATTTTTATTGGCGCCAGGTATCACGACTTTCCTTTAAATTGGTACGCAATAATAGCCAACGGCGCCAGCACTAAAAGAACCAGCAATAGCGGCCAATGCATGAGCGCGACACCGCCGAACATTAACGCCGCAAACACCATGTTGCGCCAGGTTACCGAAAGGGTCATTGCCATCTTGACGGCCATCGCAACGATCAGGCCTGCGGCGACCACCGCCATGCCATTGAGGGCGTGCCCGATGACAGGGTTAGCGCCGTAATGGCCATAGAGCATGCCGAGCAGGATAACGATCAGGCTGGGAGGAACGATCACCCCGATCAATGATGCCGCTGCGCCGCGCGTGCCCGCATGACGATAGCCGAGAATGACAGCGAGGTTGCAAATGCTGGGGCCAGGCAGAATTTGTGAAAAAGCAAACAGTTCTTGAAATTCAGGCGGGGTCAGAATCTTCTTGTTTTCGACCAAAATGCGGTAAGCCCACGGCAAGACGCCGCCAAATCCCAGCATTGACATATGCGTAAATAGCCAGAACAGCGCCTTGGGAGAATAGCGTTTGCCGTCGGCAGGTGCATCATCCTGCAATTCTGGAAGCACGTTATGCGGGGTGGACATAGTCACTTTTTTAGATTTTTCCGTTGCACCGGGGGGGCAAGAAGCGATTTTCATCGCCTCCATAGTGGATAAACCACTTGGAAAATAGTGATGAATTATAAAGTATCGGACGTCAATTGACACGCACGGCAGGTGCGATTCTTTTTTTAACGGCATAACGGGGAGATATCGGGGAGATATCGGCAGCCATGCTGTGCATGTTGCGCTATGAAGAACGATTAACGCATTCGGTAGCGGGTTGTTATCCGCCCGTGAGCGCGGCGGCCGACGGGGCGCGGGGAGCCAATGTTGCGAAGGCGGCAAACACCGCCGCCTCCTGGTTCCGGTTTACCGATTTATTGCCAACCGCGATGCCATCCGCGGTGCGGGGTGTGCCAATGCTTTGCATTGGCCACCGGCGCAAGCCCGTGCCGGATGCCCGTGCCGCAATGGTAGCAGCGGTCTTTACTTCGGACGACACGCGTAACATAAGCTTACATGACAAGGCTTCCGGTTTTTTTTACAGTTGCGCTCGCGGGGAAACTCCGCTATCGTTTGATGGTCCTCGAGAAAAAGAGGAACTGGTTTGACAGCCTGAATGGAAAAGCGCACATACCGCGCCATGCGGTATTTTTATGTGTGTCTGCCTCGGTTCGCCCTCAAAGGGCGGCGATGGCGGGGAAGCCTTCGGGCTTGCTGGTTTTCCTTTTTCGCCAGTCTGTCAACCCTGTTATTTGCCGCCCACCCCATTTGACAGTGGAAGCGGTTTAACCGAAAAAGGAACCAACTATGCCGAGCAGCATCGCGTCTAATCACGTCCGTTTATCATTAATTTTTCCATCCCGTTTTGTGGCGATAAAAGCCAAAGAAGTTTCAGCCCTGAGCGCGCATGTGGTGCGTTCCGTGGCCCGCTTTTTCGGTGCGGTCCGTTGCCCCGTTTGGGAGTTGCAATCATGATCAAGCCAACACCGTCGCCGATACCAGACGCGCTCCATCAGTCATTTTCATGGCTGCCTGACGAGTACAAAACAGACCCCGCCGCACAATTTTATGCCATGACAAAGGATATCTGCCACGGCATCCAGACCTGTGTTGATCTGGCCCATTTCAGCACCATGGATCGTGATAACGATACGATTCCGATGCTGAATATTTCGGACACGGACCGACTGCTGCGGCTGGCTTTGACATCGGCACAGATGCTGGGCGACCGTGCTGCGGATCGGATTGATGACCTTCCTGACCGCACCGGCAAGGGCGCGGAATAAGGGCGGCCAATTAAACATTGCGCGCAGGTTGGTATCCCGATTTTCTTTTTGGCCTGATTGCGCGCAATGTCCTTGTCTGGCAATATCTCCGACACTGAACGTTGGTTGGTTTGTCATTAGAAAATGATAGGAAAAGAAGATGGCGTTTGTATCGGTCACACGTTTGCGCGTCAGGTCCATGCGCTATTTGCCGTTTTTCTTCATTTTTGCTTTGCGATCTTCCATGCAGGCGGCGCGTGCGGAGGGAAGTGTTGAGGTCACGCTGTTGCGCGATAAAAAAAATACTTTCTGGACCATCACGGTATGGCAGAGCGAGTCCGCCATGCGGCTCTTTATGACCAATGGTGCGCATCGGCAGGTCATGCCAAAGCTTCTTAAGTGGTGCGACGAAGCTTCTGTCGTGCACTGGAATCAAGCCTCTGAGCTTGCGCCAAGCTGGATGGAAGCGCATCAAAGAATGCAACAAGAGGGGCGACGCTCGAAAGTTAATTTTCCTTCCGCAGACCATTTGTTGTTTGCAATTTCCCTACCGCTCATCAGCAAAACAAGGCACCTACGATTTAAATGAATCGGTGCGGTATTGGCCAATTAAATGTAAATGCTATAGCCTCCCACTGCACGCCATTGCGCCTGCGCCGCACCCTCTTGCCTACTTTCTGCTACAGTCATTAGCGTTTTTGCAACGCGCACTTCTTGCCGTTGCAGTGACGATATTAAAATAAAAAATCACAATTAAACACTCCGGGGAGACAAGCATGTCCAGAATTATTGCGTTTAAACGTTTCATCTTTGCATCGTGTGCGTTGGTGTTTGCAGCGGGTGGCATGCCCGCGTCGGCTCTCGCTCAGACCCAAAACGTCGATCAACCAAAACGCTTTCCACAACTGACGATGGAAAACATTTCACCGCAGTCGAAAGTGTTGGCACAGGAAATCGTTGCGATATCGAGCGTTGGTTTGTCCGGTCCTTACAACATTATGTTGCGCAGTCCGGTGTTTGCTGAACGCATGAAGCGGCTACTGGATTATTTGCGTTTTGAGACTTCGTTACCCAAGCGCCTGAATGAATTCGCGATTCTGATTCAGGGACGTTTATGGACTTCGCAAGTGGAGTGGTTTGCGCATTATCCGTTGGCAATCAAAGCCGGTTTGCCCGCTTCGGTGGCGGCGGATCTCAAGGCAAATATTCGCCCGCGGGGAATGCAACCGGATGAAGAAGTGGTGTACGACGTCTGTATGACGATGAGTCAGCAGCATGAAATTAGCGACGCGTTGTTCAATCGTGCCAAGGCGATTTTAGGGGAGCAGCAGCTGGTTGATCTGGTGGCTGTCACTGGCACGTACGTTACCGTTGCCATGTTGCTTAGTCTCGGAGAGGAATCGGTGGCAGCGGATAAGGCCTTACCTTTTCCAGAAAAAGGGCGTTGAAAGGGCTTTGTATGTTTGTCAGGTGAGCATATAACTTGGCGTTGATTATGCTGAATTTGCGACTAGAGCAAGAATATCTTCGGAAACGTGTGATACTGGCTTTGCAATAACCATAATAATTAAAGGGGACAAAAATGAAGTTGTTCGTAAAGGCCGTAATGGGCCTGTTGTTGATCGCCTGTGCGGGCATCGCTGCCGCAGCAGGTTCGGAAAAGATTGTCATGCAGGAGTTCATGGTGCCGTCTGCCGACCCTGGCATTCAACTGTATGTACGCAATAAACATTTGCAAGGCATCAAAAAGTTTGGACCAAATAAAATTCTTTTGTATGTCCACGGTTCAACCTATCCATCAGAAACAGCGTTTGACTTAAAGCTGAACGGCATGTCCTGGATGGACTATATCGCGCAGCATGGTTACGATGTTTATATGGTCGATCTGCGGGGTTACGGACGTTCAACACGACCACCGGAAATGTCGCAAGCAGCGGAGTTGAACGATCCTTTGGTGCGTACCGAAACGGCGGTGAAGGACGTCAGCGCAGCAGTCGATTTTATTCTCAAGCGTACGGGATCGCCCAAGCTTGATTTGCTGGGATGGTCCTGGGGCACCAGCACTATGGGTTGGTACACGTCACAAAATAACGACAAGGTTAATAAGCTTGTCCTGTATGCGCCGCAATGGTTGCGCAACGACGCTTCGCTGACCGATTCGGGTGGCAAACTGGGCGCGTATCGTTCGGTGTCGGTGGACTCTGCCAAGCAGCGTTGGCTCACCGGCGTTCCGGAAAATAAAAAAGAGACGTTGATCCCAGCCGGTTGGTATGAACAGTGGGCAAAAGCCACGTGGGCGACAGATGCGGTGGGTGCAAGCCAGACTAAGCCAGTCTTGCGTGCACCAAACGGCACGGTGCAAGATTCGCGTGAATTTTGGTCGGTCGGCAAGCCGTTGTACGATCCCGGTTTGATTACGGTACCGACATTTTTGGTTCATGCAGAGTGGGACGCAGATCTTCCAAGCTATATGTTGCATGCCTATTATGCCAAGTTGACGAACGTCCCTTATAAGCGCTACGTTGAAATTGGTGAAGGCACGCATACCATCATCATGGAGAAAAACCGCATGCAATTGTTTCAGGCGGTGCAGGGCTTTCTGGATGAAAATATCAAACCTAACATGTAAAAATGTGGGCTTAACCGTGGTGTAACCGTACACCGCGGTGTGAGGAGTTCATTCAGTTAATTTAGATAAAGGTGGAGCGCCGCCGGATGCCGCAAGGGTTTGTGGCGGCGCTATTTCCTGTTACGTGTTCTTGCTTCGCTGTTCAATAGCGGACGACGTTCCTTCAATCTGCCATCCTCCTTTTCGATAATCCACTTATTTTTTACCTTATAGCACGCGGATTTTTTAAAAAGCGTGCAGAATAGCCGCACCTATCTTCGACCATCAATGCAGCTGAATCGTTGACCGCGCCGCGGGTCGCTCGTCAACGTCTTGATGGCAATGTCAAAACCCTCTATTTTTGGACCTCGCTATGGAACTTCGGCAGTTACGCTATTTCGTGCGCGTGGTTGAACAAGGCAGTATGGGCCGCGCCGCTCGTGAGTTAGGCGTTGTCACTTCTGCGCTCAGCCAGCAAATAAGCCGCCTCGAAAGCGAATTGTCGACCCGTTTATTGCAGCGCACGTCGAGCGGTGTCACGCCGACCGATGCCGGACTTGCTTTCATGCATCAGGCGCAACTGGCGCTACGGCATGTGGATGATGCGGCGCGCGCCGCACAACAAGCGCGTTTGTCGGGCCACGTCAGCGTGGGAATGGCACCGAGTACGAGCGGTGTGCTCGGGCTGGCCTTTATGCGGGCGATGCGGGAGCGCTATCCCGACGTGCGGTTGCATATGGTGGAGAGTTTGTCGGGCCATCTGACGACCATGCTGACCGCCCGGCAAATCGATCTGGCTATTTTGTTCCATGCGGATCCGGCGCAGCGCTGGAGTGTGATGCCGCTGTTGGAAGAGCGTTTGTTTGTGATTGGCGGCAGTGACCTTGCCGACATTCCGACAGGTAAAGCGGTGCGCCTGTCACAGCTTGCCAACTTGCCGTTGATTCTTCCTAGCGGGCCGCATGGATTGCGTTCGTTGCTCAACGCCGCGTTCGCACGTGCCAAATGCACGCCGCGTATTGTTGCGGAAATCGATGGTCTGGCAATGTTAATGGATGCCGTCCGTGCCGGTTTCGGTGCGACGATTCAACCCGGTGCTGCGCTGGCACGGGGCGATGCGGAATCGCTGACAGCAGTGCATATCTCTGACATGCATGCGCGCCGCGCCAATATGTTGGTCAGCTTGTCGGACAATGAATTATCGCCTTCAGGTCTGGCGGCCCGCGTGGTGTTGGCCGACGTGACGCGTTCCCTTGTGGCTGAAGGCCGCTGGCCGGGAGCGACTATTCACAAATAGTGAAGTCCTGTTGTGCGATTGGCCGCTAGTGCGTGAAGACCTGGGCCGCTATAGTGCAGCAAATAGTGGGAGACAATCTTAATGTTCGATGTATTGGTAATCGGCGGCGGTAACGCTGCTTTGTGCGCGGCGCTGATGGCGCGCGAACAGGGCGCATCCGTCCTGCTTCTGGAATCGGCCCCGCGCGAATGGCGCGGCGGAAATTCGCAACATACCCGTAATTTACGCTGTATGCATGATGCGCCGCAGGACGTGTTGATCGATGCGTATCCTGAAGAGGAATATTGGCAGGATCTCTTGAAAGTCACCGGCGGCCTGACGGACGAAAAGCTGGCCCGACTGACGATCCGCGCATCGGCCACGTGCCGCGATTGGATGCGCAGTCATGGGGTCCATTTTCAGGCACCTATCTCTGGCACGCTGCACGTGGCGCGTACTAACGCGTTCTTCATGGGCGGCGGCAAGGCACTGGTCAACGCCTACTATCGCAGCGCCGAAAAATTGGGCATCACGATCCGTTATGACGCCGCCGTGGATGCGCTCGATATTGATAGCGAGGGCCGGTTTCTTGCAGCACGGATCGGCACCGAGCGCATTGAGGCGCGCAGTTGCGTGTTGGCGGCTGGCGGTTTCGAGTCGAACCGCGAATGGTTGCGGGAAGCGTGGGGGCAGATAAATGGCGAATGGGTTGCGGATAATTTTCTGATTCGTGGTACGCGTTTCAACATGGGGGTGTTGTTGAAGTTCATGCGTGACGCGGGCGCGGATATGATCGGCGATCCATCGCAGTCGCACTGCGTGGCGATTGATGCGCGCGCCCCTCTTTATGATGGCGGCATTTGTACCCGTATCGATTGCGTATCACTTGGGGTTATGTTGAATCGCGATGCGAAGCGGTTTTATGATGAAGGCGAAGATTTCTGGCCTAAGCGCTACGCCATTTGGGGCCGTCTGGTGGCGCATCAACCGGGACAAATTGGCTATTCCGTGATTGATTCGAAAGCGATAGGGCGCTTTATGCCACCGGTTTTTCCGGGCACTAAAGCGAATACATTGCACGAGCTGGCAACGTTGGTGGGCCTCGATCCGGAGACGTTTGTGCGTACGATAGAAGAGTACAACGCTGCGTGTCGGGTGGGGACGTTTGATCACGGCATCCTGGACGATTGTCATACCGAAGGTTTGACCCCGCCGAAAACCCATTGGGCGCAGCCCATCGACAAGCCGCCGTTTTATGCTTATGCGCTGCGGCCGGGTATCACATTTACTTATCTTGGGTTGAAAGTTGACGCGCGTTCAACCGTGCATTTTGGCGGCAAGCCAAGTTCGAATTTGTTCGTCGCTGGTGAAATGATGGCCGGTAACGTGCTCGGTAAGGGATATACAGCGGGCGTGGGAATGGCGATTGGTACCGCATTCGGACGTATCGCTGGCACGGAAGCGGCCAAAGCCGCTGGATTTTCAACGCAGCAAAAGAATACCGAAGAGAAAGTGCGCAATGGAGACGCTTGAAGGGTTGATCAATGAGGCGCGGGGGCTGGCTGCCAACGAGCTTGAAGTGGATCGCGTCATGACGATCTGTAATTCATGTCGGTATTGCGAAGGATTTTGTCCGGTTTTTCCGGCTATGGCGCGACGTCTTGAATTCGGTAAATCCGATATCCATTTTCTCGCCAATTTATGTCATAACTGTGGCGCTTGCCTTCATGCATGTCAGTACGCGTTGCCGCATGAGTTTGCGGTCAACGTGCCGAAGGCGATGGCGGAAGTCCGTTTGCAGACCTATACCGATTACGCGTGGCCACCCGGGTTGGGAGTATTGTATCAACGCAACGGCTTAACGCTGGCGCTCGCCACCGCTGGTGCGCTCGCGTTGTTTCTTGCTCTGACGATGGCTTTGCGCGGGACCCTTTTATTGACGCCATTGCAGGGAAATTTTTACGCCATATTTCCGCACAATACCTTGGCTTTGATGTTTGGTGCTGTGTTTCTGTTTGCGATGTTGGCGCTGGGAATCGGCGTGCGGCACTTCTGGCGCTCTGAATCACCGGGCCCTGCTTCGGGTGTTGCCGTGGCAGAGGCGACCAGCGACGTGCTGAAGTTGACCTATCTGGGCGGCGGGCACGGGGAAGGTTGTAACAACGCCGACGATGCATTTACGTTGTGGCGACGGCGCTTCCATCATTTTACTTTTTACGGTTTCATGCTCTGTTTTGCGGCTACCAGCGTGGCGACGCTCTATCATTATTTTGGCGCTATGCATGCACCTTATCCTTTGTTCAGCTTGCCAGTTTTGCTTGGCGTTGCGGGTGGGATCGGATTATTGATCGGACCGGCCGGGCTGCTATGGCTTAATCTGCGACGTCATCCAATGCATGGCGATCAGGCGCAAAAGCCGATGGACCGCGGTTTTATTGCGCTGCTTTTGCTCACTAGCGCGACTGGTCTGGCGCTGCTGGGCTGGCGTGATACCGGTGCCATGGCATTGCTGCTGGCAGTGCACCTCGGCGTGGTCATGGCCCTGTTTTTGACAATGCCTTACGGTAAGTTTGCCCATGGGATTTATCGCAGCGCCGCGCTGCTTAAGTGGGCAATTGAAAAGCGGCAACCAAGCAAGCTGCACACCGGCGATGATTGACGCATTATCAGGATATGCGCGGGCTATCTGGCATGCAGAATGCACGTTTTACTACGCCAGAAATATAAATAAAAATTATTCAACATCCTTTTCAGGAGACAAGTCATGACCGTGCTGTCAACCGACGTAACGGGACAATCATCCTCAAAATGGGGCGCGGTTTTGCGCGTCACCAGTGGAAATTTTCTCGAGCAATTCGATTTCTTTTTATTCGGTTTCTACGCTTCACAAATTGCCAAAACGTTTTTCCCTGCCGGTAGTGAGTTTGCTTCGCTGATGCTGACTTTCGCCGTCTTTGGTGCCGGATTTCTGATGCGCCCGGTTGGGGCAATTGTGCTGGGTGCCTATATCGACAAAGTCGGACGTCGCAAGGGATTGATCGTGACGCTGGCAATTATGGCCAGCGGTACCATCCTTATTGCTTGCGTGCCTGGCTATGCCACCATCGGACTGATTGCGCCATTGTTGGTGCTCATCGGGCGTTTGCTGCAGGGGTTTTCTGCTGGTGCGGAACTTGGGGGCGTGTCGGTTTATCTGTCCGAAATGGCGACTCCCGGTAACAAGGGTTTTTATACGAGCTGGCAATCCGCTAGTCAGCAAGTCGCTATCGTGGTGGCCGCCGGACTTGGTTTCGGATTGAATACCTGGATGTCGGCATCGGCCATTGCTGACTGGGGCTGGCGGATTCCTTTCTTTATCGGCTGCGCGATTGTGCCGTTTATCTTTTTCCTGCGTCAGTCTTTGCAGGAAACCGCCGAATTTAGCGCCCGCAAGCACCACCCGAGCACACGCGAAGTATTTCGCTCGATGGTGGAAAACTGGCGCACAGTATTTGCCGGAACCTTGTTGGTGGCAATGACCACGACCACGTTCTATCTGATTACCGTTTACACGCCGACGTTTGGGCGCTCAGTGCTCAAACTCAGCACCGCGGATAGTCTTCTGGTCACGCTTTGCGTCGGGATTTCGAATTTTATCTGGCTGCCAATCGGTGGTGCATTGTCGGACCGTATCGGGCGTCGGCCGATTTTGATTGCCATTACTATTTTGGCTATTTTTACGGCTTACCCCACCTTGTCATGGCTCGTCAGCGCGCCTAGCTTTGGGCGCATGCTGATCGTACTGTTATGGTATTCGTTTTTCTTCGGTGTCTATAACGGCGCAATGGTGGCAGCGCTAACGGAAGTGATGCCGGTCAATGTGCGCGTGGCGGGCTTCTCGCTGGCGTTTAGTTTGGCGACCGCCGTCTTTGGTGGCTCCACGCCGGCAGTCTCGACCTTCCTGATACAAGTCACGGGCGACAAGGCTGCACCGGCGTATTGGATGAGCTTCGCTGCGGTGTGCGGGCTGCTTGCCACGTTGATGCTTTATAAAGGTGCGCGAGGAGCGACCGAAGTATCAAAAGATGGCAGGTTTGCAGGCTAATATCGGAAGACGGTCACGCTTCATCCTTGATGAATCCGTGCTTTCAAAAAGCAAGACGCTAATTAACGTAAAATTAAAGGCGTCTTAGCCATCATTAGGAATGTTATGAAAATGCAAGACCTGACAGGTAAGGTCGCGGTCGTGACCGGTGCCTCAAGCGGTATTGGCGAGGCTGCGGCCCGTCTTTTGGTAGAGGAAGGGATGCACGTTGTGCTGGTCGCCCGCCGCCGTGAACGCCTTGAGGCGTTAGCTGCGGAGTTGGGCGATGCAGCCTCCATCGTGGAAGCCGACGTGGCCGATATCGTTCAGGTGCGGGCGTTGTTTGACTATGTGGGCCAAAAATTCGGTGGGCTTGATTTGCTTTTCAATAACGCCGGTTTGGGTATTCATGCGAAATTTGAGACCAGTCAACCGGAGGACTGGAAACAAATGATCGATGCAAATTTGTACGGGGTATTGCATTGTACCCAGTCGGCGATCCCGTATTTACGCGGCCGCGAAGGGGCCATGATCTGCTCGGTATCGAGCGTCGGCGGCCGTTACGGCGTGGCAAATTGGTCGGTGTATAGCGCCACCAAATACGCGGTAGTCGGTTTCCACGATGCATTGCGTAAAGAACTTGGTCCGGAGCGTATCCGGGTGACAGTCATTGAGCCTGGCGCAGTGTGGACGGAGTTTGGTGAGAACGTCAGCACGGCTTTAAATGAGCGACGCGAGCAACTCGACGCCTTAACCTCCGAAAACATCGCTCAGGCGCTGGTGTATGCATTTGCGCAACCAGGGAACGTGCTGGTGGAAGAAATTATGGTCCGCCCGGTATTACAAGTCGCGCCATAATGCATGATGCGACCGAACGTCGCGACATGACGTTTCGGTTTTTAAAGTTAAGTACCTATTCCTCCTGCTAAGTTGCTCGGTAGCCGTCTCTGGTGAGCACGATTAAGAGACGCTATCGCTTTCAACATAGTTGCTTTCGACCGACCCAGACCGATTTTGCGCCCATCCTCTGATTGAGTCTGGAAAATGTTTGAACGCGCTTGACTTCGAGCGCACTCTAACAACTACACTCGATATCATGACATCTTCCCTGACGATTCAACAAGCGGCAACGGCAACCGGTTTGACCGCGCACACGCTGCGCTATTACGAGCGCATTGGTTTGATCGACCCGATACCCCGGCAAGACAATAAACACCGGCTTTACCGTGACGAAGACATTCTTTGGATCGGTTTTCTGTTAAAACTCCGTTCTACCGGTTTGCCGATTCGAAAAATGTTGCGATATGCAGAATTGCGCAGAACGGGCAATCAACAGGAAAGCGTGTCTGAACGCAAGGCGTTACTAGAGCAGCACACACTGTCATTGGAAGCGACACTGGCGGACTTAAAAAGCAATTTGAGTGTGATGTACAAAAAAATTGCGATGTATGCCGATATTGAAAAGACCTTCACTGCGCGACCCGTGATTAACACTTTTGAGAAGGAACATAGACATGAGCACAACTAGCACAACCAATACGACCGCCAACGGATCGATGCCCGCCCGCCAATTGGGCGCGAACGGGCCGACCGTATCGACTATCGGCCTGGGTTGCATGGGTATGAGCGATTTTTATGCCAATCGAGATGATGTGGAATCAATCGCCACGATCCATCGCGCCCTCGAGCTGGGAATTAATTATCTCGATACCGCCGATATGTACGGTCCGTACACCAATGAAGAACTAATCGCCAAGGCGATTAAGGGTAAACGCGATCAGGTGTTTATTGCGACCAAATTCGGGTTTGTACGCGATAGTACGGACGTGAACGCCCGAGGAGTCAACGGCAGTCCTGAGTATATTCGGCGTGCAGTCGAGGGCAGTCTTAAGCGTTTGCAGGTTGAGACGATTGATCTCTATTACCAGCACCGGATTGATCCAAATACGCCCATCGAAGATACGGTAGGAACGTTGGCCGATCTGGTGAAAGCCGGGAAGATACGCTATATCGGTTTGTCTGAAGCTTCTTCGGAAACGGTAGAGCGCGCGCATAAAGTTCATCCTATCACTGCGCTTCAAAGTGAATATTCTCTTTGGACGCGAGATCCGGAACAAGGCGTGCTGGCAACCTGTCGCAAACTCGGTATTGGTTTTGTTCCGTACAGCCCGTTGGGACGCGGATTTTTGACCGGCGCGATTACCGCGCCGGACCAGTTTGCCGAAGATGACTATCGTCGCAGCAACCCGCGTTTTCAGGGCGAAAATTTTGCTAAAAATTTGTTGTTGGTCGATAAAGTAAAAGAACTTGCCGCACGCAACGGGTGTACGCCGGGGCAACTCGCATTGGCTTGGGTATTGGCGCAAGGGAATGATATCGTTCCGATCCCGGGCACCAAACGGCGCGCTTATCTGGAAGAGAATGTGAAGGCGGTCAGTTTGCAGGTGAGCGCCAGCCAGATGGCCGAACTTGATGCGATCTTTCCTATTGGCGTCGCGAGCGGCACCCGCTACACGGAGAGCAGTATGAAATTGCTGAACGGTTAAAACCGCTTGGTACGCAGGAAGAGGGCGGTTGAGTGTGGTTTCATTCGTGTGGTTTCATTCAATCGCCCGACGATGGCGCTCTGGATTATATGCATCGCCTGCATCAAAAAAATGGGGATGGCACAATTGTGCCATCCCCATTTTCCTTTTTCCGATCCACATAAAAGTAACTGGCTGTGCGCTAAAGCATTCTGATTTGCTCCCAATCGGTCAGGCCTTGGAATATTTTGTCTATGCCATCTTGTTTCAAGGTGCGCATACCTTCTCCCATGGCCGTCGCCAGGATGTCGGGAACGTTTGCTTTCGCATGAATTTTTTGTTTGATCGCTGCACTATTGAGCAATAACTCGTGCACGCCAAGCCGTCCTTTGTAGCCGCTCTTATCGCATTTTTCGCAGCCGACCGCTTTACTTAATGTGACAACATTATTTTCGTCCTTATAGCGCTTATTCCAGTCAGCAATAACATCGCTGGCCTGGAGCGTCGTTTCGAAGCAATATTCGAACGCTAGCATGTCGATTTGCTCATCGGTCGCCGCGTAAGTCTGGCAGCAGTTGCGGCATAATTTGCGCGTCAGTCGCTGGCCGACGACGCCTAATAATGCATCGGCGAAATTGAATGGGTCGAGACCGAGATCCAGTAATCGCACTGCGCTTTCGACGGCGCTGTTGGTATGCATGGTTGAAAACACCAGATGGCCGGTCAGTGACGCTTCGATGACCGTTCTGGCGGTTTCCGGGTCGCGTGTTTCTCCGACCATGATCACGTCGGGATCGGCGCGCAAGAAGCTGCGTAATATGGTGGCAAAGGTCCAGTCAATTTTGGCTTGCACCTGAACTTGTCGGAGACCTTTTTGGGTAATCTCAATCGGATCTTCCACGGTCCATATTTTTCGTTCGGGTGTGTTGATATAACTGACCAGCGAATGTAATGTAGTGGTTTTGCCGGAGCCGGTTGGCCCGCAAACAAATAAAAGGCCATGTGGTTTAACGGCGAGTCTTTGAAGTCCTTCCAGCACCATCGGTGACAAACCTAACGCATCTAAAGATAGTGCCTGCGGCGCTGCCAAAATCCGCATGACGATATCTTCCAGACCTTCAGTGGTCGGCATGGTAACGACGCGAAGTTCGATTTTGGCGGGACCAAATTGTTCGAAGTTCATTTTCCCGTCTTGAGACCGGCGCTTCTCGGAAATGTCGAGACGGCTCATGATTTTTAAACGAGAAATTAAGGCATTCCGGAAGCTTGCCGGGATGTCGGAGTAGTCCTTCATTGTCCCGTCTTTACGAAATCTCACGCGCGTCGGTTCATGGCCTTTCATCGTTTCGATATGAATGTCAGAGGCACCTTGTTCATAGGCATCCAGGATGATTTTATTCACCAGCCGAACCATGGTGTTATCGGATTCGGTAATTACTTCGTCCGCAGGGGCACTCGTGACCGTACCGTTATTGTCATCCAGTTTGGAAACAAAATCCGCAATGTTCTGGCGATCACCGCGCGTGCCGTAAAATTTTGAAATCACTGAATCCAGATCGGCCTCGGACGCCATAACCGGATCGATCGTGTGTTTGGTGAAGACGGTTAGCGCCTTTAATGCATCTGAAGAAAGCGGGTCTTCCATTGCGACGACCATCCGGGTTTGCGCACGGTAGAGCGGCATGATTTTGTAGCGCCGAACCAGATCGCCTGGGACCCTTTTTATCAGGTCCATGTCAAACTCAAACCTCAGCAAAGACACGAAAGGGATTCCCAACTTTTGGGCGAGGACTCTTTTAATGGTGTCTTTGTTGATGACGCCCATATCGCACAGAATATCGCCTAAATGCACTTTCCGATCCGAGGCCTGTCGCTGCAGCGCTTGAGCGAGTTGCTCTTCGGTAATCAGGCGTTCTTGAATCAGCGCTTCTCCAAGTCTGAGATGCGGTATCGTTTTTTGTCTTTGCAGGGCTGTTTCAACTTGCAGCTCCGTCACTAAATTGTCCTGCTGCAAATAGTCGCCTAATTTGGCTGCGCGTAATTCGGTTTGTTTTTTTAGTCCAGCATCGATGGCATCTGAAGAAACGAGTTTTTCATCGATCAGTATTTTTCCCAGCTTGTCGCCGATTTGATAATTGGCAATCGATTCGGCCGGAATAAACCACCGCAGGACGCTGTTGCCCACGCTGGAAAGATAGAGAAAAATCCCCATCTTATGGGGCACAAACGCGACGGTATCGGCGATTAACCGCTCACCATCCTTGAAAGAGATCACACATTTTTGTTTGACAGGAATCGGCGGTACATCGAGCAAACCTCCGGCTAAGGACAGCGGAAGTCGTTTGAGTGTAATCGGATGGGTCAGGCGAACACTTTTTACATGGGAAAAGCCGATGCGAACATTTTCACCGGCTCGCTCAGGATGAAATTCCAGCTGCGAGGCGTCGAGATCAAAACGTATCAGGTCGCCGACTTTTTGACGCCCGTCGATCAGGGTGACGACGCAGGGTACGATATTGTCGGGTGCGGCAAGGGCAGCGGTAGCGACCACTTCGAAATGCGCAGGTATAGGCCAATCCAGGTCGAATTCCATGAGGTTCTCCATTTAAATTCAAAAGCCCCCTGTTACGTGCTAATGACGCCAGGGTGTCGTGCTTGAAATAAAATGCGTACCCGCCGGAAGAAAACATCCGCTTGTTCTACATTGCTCCTATCTGAGAGTTAATTTCTTTTTTACATTGTAAACAAATTCGCCAGCTCCACGCCAGGCTCTGGCGCACGCATAAACGTTTCGCCTATCAAGAAGGCGTGCACATTTGCGTCGCGCATCAATTTCACATCTTCTGCGGTGCGAATGCCCGATTCGGTGACGATCATTCTGTCGGTCGGAATGTGCGGCAGCAACGTCAGGGTGTTCTCCAGCGTGGTTTCAAAAGTGCGCAAATTACGGTTATTGATGCCTAACAATGCCGTTTTCAATTTGAGCGCGGCGGTTAGCTCCTCGGCGCTATGGACTTCGACCAGTACACTCATCCCAAGCTCTAACGCGATTGCTTCCATTTCCGCCATCAGGCCGTGGTCCAGGGCCGCGACGATCAACAAAATGGCATCCGCACCCCAATGACGGGCCTGATAAATCTGGTAGGGATCGATCATAAAATCTTTGCGCAGGACCGGTAGCGTGCAGGCCGCACGCGCTTGTTTAAGATATTCCGGTGAACCTTGAAAAAATTTCTCGTCGGTCAGCACGGATAAACACGCAGCACCATGCGTAGCATAACTGACAGCAATATCGGCGGGGAGAAAATCCGCACGAATAATCCCCTTGGAAGGCGAGGCTTTTTTTATTTCCGCGATGATACCAGCACTCCCAGCATCAATTTTTGTTCTGAGAGCTGCCTCGAATCCACGCAAATGCGTGCGGGCTTCGGTATCTGTTTCAACTTCACGTCTCAAGCTTGCAAGGTCGCGCTGCTTTTTTGCGGCGCTGATTTCGTCAGCCTTGACGTCGAGAATTTTATTTAATATATCGGACATAGCGAGTTTCCATTTTGTATTTTGAATGCGCGGCGCAGGCTAATCAATGCTGTCAGTTGTTGGCACCAAGTGCTTGCGTCGCCGCGATAAACTGCTCTAGTTTGAGACGTGCGGCACCCGAGGCCATCACTTCGCGTGCTTTGATCAAGCCATCGGCAATTGAGGGGGACACGCCCGCGGCATACAGGGCGGTGGCGGCGTTGAGTGCGACGATATCGCGGGCCGGGCCGGGGACATCATTAAGCGCTTCAAATATTTTTTCTTTTGACTCATGCGAATTGGCGACCTTCAAATTGCGGCTGGCGATCATTTGCAGTCCGAAATCTTCGGGATGTATTTCGTATTCGCGAATTTCGCCATCGATCAATTCACCTACCAGCGTTGCTGCGCCAAGAGAAACTTCGTCCATATTGTCACGGCCCCAGACCACTATCGCCCGTTGTGCGCCGAGACGCTGCAACACGCGCACCTGGATGCCAACCAGGTCAGAATGGAATACACCCATTAAAATATTTGGTGCGCCAGCGGGATTGGTGAGTGGACCTAAAATATTGAAAATGGTGCGCACACCTAATTCCTTGCGCACCGGTGCGGCATGTTTCATGGCGGCATGGTGGTTCGGCGCAAACATGAAGCCAATGCCTGTTTGATCGATGGAGCGCGAGACTTGTTCGGGTGTCAGGTTGATATTGACGCCCAGAGACTCAAGCACATCGGCGCTTCCGGACGACGATGAAACGCTGCGGCCGCCGTGTTTTGCAATTCTTGCGCCCGCAGCGGCGGCGACGAACATGGTGGCTGTGGAAATGTTGAATGTCTGCGCACCATCACCGCCGGTGCCGACGATATCGAGCAGGTTGCTGGTATTTGTGGTGGGGACGGGGGTCGCAAATTCACGCATTACTTGTGCGGCAGCGGCAATTTCGCCGATCGTTTCTTTTTTGACGCGCAACCCCATGGTTAACGCCGCGATCATGACGGGCGACATTTCGCCTTTCATAATCTTGCGAAACAGGTGCAACATTTCATCGTGGAAAATTTCGCGATGTTCAATGCAGCGCAGGAGTGCTTCTTGGTCAGTAATCGGCATGGAATTCCTCTTGGGGCTTTACCTGGATGGCGTTTGTAATATCGTTTGTAATACCGGTTGTAATACCGGTTGTGATACCGTTTGATATCAACGCCATCGCATCCTCATTGCAAGTGTAAAACTGGCGCTCGCTTACTGAAGTAAAGCAGAGCGCCAGTGAATCAGCGACTGATGGCGGCGCGCTATCGCGCATGCGCGCTTAAGTGTTAGCGTTGCAGAAAATTCTTCAGCAAAGCATGGCCATGTTCGGACAAAATCGACTCTGGATGGAATTGCACGCCTTCGATATCAAGTGTCTTGTGGCGCACGCCCATGATCTCACCATCATCAGTCCAGGCCGTGATTTCCAGACAATCCGGTAATGATGCGCGTGCAATAGCCAACGAGTGATAACGCGTCACATTAAATGGGTTGGGTAAATCCTTGAACACACCGACCCCGGTATGGTTAATAAGCGAAGTCTTGCCGTGCATTACCTGTTGGGCACGGATGACTTCACCACCAAAAGCTTCGCCAATTGCCTGATGCCCGAGGCAGACCCCAAGGATTGGCAGCGTGCCGCCTAGTTTTTGAAGTAATTCGACGCAAATGCCCGCTTCTTTTGGGCTGCAAGGACCGGGCGATAAACAAATGCGGTCCGGGTTCAGTGCCGCGATTTCAGCGAACGAAATTTCGTCGTTGCGAAAGGTGCGCACATCTTCACCCAGTTCTCCGAAATATTGGACCAGGTTATAGGTGAAGGAGTCATAGTTGTCGATCATCAGTAGCATATTTGTTCTAACCCATTGATTTTGTTGGGATTCGCTGTTCGCGGTATAGATTCTTGTCCGGTATGTTGTCCTGTTATTTCAAGGCAGGTACAAGAACCCCGCGGGCGATACTAATTTAGCCCTGCATTATAGGGCGCATGACGTGGTATTGGTGCCACGAATTGCAGATTAGGAACGCCATCGCCCTTGTTGTTTAGCATGCTGGGGAAGATTTTTTATGCGGAGATGTGATTTCATCGGTCTAAATCAAGCAAGTTGTATCGTAATGTGTAAATTTTAAAAAGTATAACCTGACTTTTCTACAGAGGAAAAAGTAAATTTTTTTGTATTTCTGCAACGGGGGGCGATTGAAATTGCAATAGATTACCGGGGCAAGGGGAGTTTTTAAAGGTAAGAATTTTAATTAACCAATAGAGGTTAATTAACCTTGCATGGTTAAAAAAATTAACCTAGAATGGTTACGTGGGATGTAATGATCCCTCTACTTACGGGAGCAGTAAATGATTACCATATTTGGAAAGTATCTGAGGGATTTGCGCCACATGCATACCGAGTTACTCAAAGACATGGCCGATAGATTGAGTGTGTCTGCAGCATTTTTGTCTGCAGTCGAATCGGGCAAAAAAAGCATTCCTCCGACTTGGCCGAGTTTGCTTAATATTGCCTACCAACTATCTGCCGAGATGCGCCGTGATTTAAACCAAGCTTTTGACCAATCGCAGAAAACTGCGGTGATTGATTTAAATAATCAAAGCGGTGAACGTAGGGGAGTGGCTGTTGCTCTGGCACGCACTTTCAATGATCTAACTGACGAGCAATTGGATTTAATCAAAAGGACAATGTTTGCGGTAAAAAAACGAGGAACGGAGAGCTAATGCATAATTTTAAAGCCCTTCCGATGCGCCGAGTTGAAATTCGTGAATTAGCATTTGATTTAAGGCGGCAATTGGGAGCCGCAAATTGTATGTGGTTTCCCATTTTGGAAGTTGTTGAACAAGTTTTTACGCGAATGGACCTTGAATATTTTTTTCAGGTAGTTGAGAAGGACGAGATGGGAAGTTCGCACGGATTGACCGAACGCGATGGAAATAGCGTCACAATCAAAATACGAGATGATATTTATGAACGTGCATATCGTGAAGAAGGACGTGATCGAGGTACTGTTGCTCATGAGGCGGGACATTACTTAATGCATGCTAGATGCCCTAGCTTACATCGACATTTCGGGGGAGAAATTAAGACCTGTGAAGATCCTGAATGGCAAGCAAAATGCTTTCAAGGTGAGCTGCTTATACCGCGTGAATTGGTGCAGGGAATGTCTGCAGATCAAATCGTAAAGCAGTGCGGTGTTTCACTTGAAGCTGCACAATATTAGTTGAAATTATATTCATCTGGAAAATGAAAAACGCCTAAAGAACGGGAATTCTTTAGACGTTTAAGTAAAAGAAAGCTGAGATTTGACCCCGGTTTTCTCTTGTAATACTTGCCTCACTAAGGCAGCGGAAGTTTAGTTCAAAGTTCGCTGCATTGCAAGTATCAAGTTCTTGATTAAGGTCAAGCGAACTGATGAAAGGTACTTGTCATGCTTATATGCCAATTTCCAAAGTCCGTCCGTGTGATTGCATATTTTCGATTCCGTCGTGGTCGGATTGAACATGTGTGCTCACACTGCCGGTCGTTTCCGCATTAATTAACATAGAAACTCTAAAAAGATGATTTTCTTATCTTTTTAGAGTTTTTTTGTATTGATTTTTAAGCATTTTTTTGAAAATTTATGTATTAGAAGTGAAAATAAAAAATAAGCTGGTTAGTTTTACTATCTGTTCGATACATGGGTCTCTGTTTCCGCAGCGATTTACGCCTTCCAGCTGCATCAAACTGCGTCACGCGAATGCGCGCAAAACAGCCCCGTGCACCGCGCCGGGCGGGATGCGGGCGATATATTCCGGTGTGTTAACACCAATGCATCTAATGAAGACCGAAGGCGTGGTGGGTTTGGCGCGGTACAGGTTCAAACGGCAAAAGGGAGGGGGCTGGGAGGGCGTGGGGTGCATGGTTTTCAAAATCAAGGTGCAGGGGAGGGCGAAATTCCGGCCCGCTGTAGGGCGTCCTGATGCCGTTGGTGATCATCTCTGCAATCGGCGTTGCAGAATAAATGCGTTTTGGGGACCTGTTCTTGACAGAAATGGCAGTGTCCATCACGCAAAAGTGTGGGTCTGTTGCGGACGAGGTTGATACCTGACGCAATGGCGGCGGCAATCCGGGCGTCGGCGCGGTCGGCGATGTCACTCATGATGGTACCTTTGGATGTGGAGACCGTTCGCCGGTGACGAGAACGTATTCGTCGAATTTGACGACCTCTTGTCCGGCCCAGTCATTGATGGCTAAAAACTGCGATTGCAGCGGGACCAGTTCATTACGGGCAAACACCCGCGCCGCCGGTTCGACCGCACCGAAGCCGCCGGTGTTATTGGGCATGATGCCGAGCAGCTGAGGTGGAACGCGGTGTGCGGCCAGCACATCATCGCGGGTCACGCCTTTGATGTTGAAGAATTCATCCTTCGCCGCTACGTCCGAGACTGGCAGAATCTGAATGCCGTCTTTTTTCCCGTTGGGTGCATACATGAACAGGTTGCGGAAGTTACCCGGCCCTTTGCTGTCGCGCATGGCCTGGCGCAGGTTGTCCACGTCCGCATTGTTTGCGGCTGCGTCGGTCATGTAAAAGATGAATCCGGCGTGGGAGCCATTCTTGTAATACTTGCGCCGGAATAACGTCGCCGCTTCGTTTAGCCATGCCGACTGCAATGCGCTCAGATATTGCGGCACGCCATAAACCTCCTGATTCACGTCCGGATCCATCAGGTGACATAGGGATCCAGTACGAAACGCGTATTCTTCTTGCCAGCCCCGCACAAAATAATACTGGTCCAGATCGCGCCCGCGCCGAACGTATTTGGCTAACGCATGCACCAGTGACAGCAACCTACCGCTACGATTGATGCGCCTCTCCAGATACGCGTTCCCAAAGGTTAAAAAGTCCAGCGTCAGTCGTTTAAAGCCATCGCGTGACAATAGCGGCGTCGGCACAAACGTCGAGGTCAGAATGTTGGCTTTGAAATAGATCGCGCTGCTATGGTGGACGCTGGAGTTAAACGATTTCGACAACCCGGCATAGTTGACCGGTGGTTCATACCAGCGCCCGTTCGACCAGCATTCCAGAGAGTCGAGGATCTCGGCATGATCGAGTACCGGGGTCGGTTCGCCAAAGGTAAAGGCTTCGAATCCGGATGCGGCGGGTGGCGCTGTTGTCGCCATGGAAGGTGCCACGGCGTCGGCGCGAAACCGTGCCCATTGCTGCTTATTGCTCATGAGGTATAAATCTCCATAAAGGATTGATTGTTCGAATGACCGCCTTCGATTGGCTCGTGGTCAAGTGCGTGCATACAGGCCCATGCCACATCAGCGTGGCCGATGGCATTGGTGCGGCTGGCTTCGTAGGTGGCTTGCCGACCGCTGGCCGTCAAGCTTTTATGGATCGCCATAAAGGCCTGCGCGATGTCGATCCATCCGGCGTCGAATTCGAGCCGTCCTTTACTGATAATATTTTTCGCCTTTAACACCATGCGGGTCTTCACTTCGACCGAATAGAGGATCGCGGTTGCGGCGGGAAAGAATTGGCGTACCAGTGGAAAGACGCCAATCCCCATGCCGGTGGTATCGATGCCGATGTATTCCACGTTGTAACGGAGCGTCATTTGCCGAATGGCTTCGGCCTGTGCTTCGAAATCCATGCCACGCCATTGGCAGCGCTCGAGAATACGAAACTTGCCACCGGCGACCAGGGGCGGGGCCAGCACTACGCACCCGGCACTATCCCCCGTCAATGACGGGTCGTAGCCGATCCACACTGCCCGGTTGCCGAAGGGCCGCGTCGCAAACACTTTAAAGTCAGACCACTCCACCCACGTATCGACCATACAGCGCTGCAATTCCATCAATGGAAAAATCGACTGCGTATCATCGATAAAATTGCACATCAGCAGGTTTTCGAACTGGTCGGGGCTATATTCGAAATTACGCAATTCGTCGATATCGAACAGATTGCAGCCACCGCGCTCGGCGTCCAGAATGGTGACGATCTGGCGCCAGATTTTATCCTCGCCGGTAAAGCCCGCCGCTAACCGTTTGTGCGTCAGATCGATGGCGATCTGATTGGCAACGGCGCGGCGTTTATTGAACCCGTCGCCGCTCCAGAACGGATAGGCCTGATGCGTAACCGACGACGGTGTCGAGAAATAGGTCTTGCGCCATTGCTTATGCAGCGCCATGCCGGAGGCGACTTTGTTTAACTCGGCAAAGTTATGCGTCCAGAAAAATTCATCAAAATAAAAGTTGCCGTGATAGCCCTGTGCCGTGCGCGCATTGGTGCCTAAAAAATACAGATGTGCGCCGTTCGGCAAGATGATCGGGTCGCCCGTTAATTCTAGGTTCGCCGCCTCCCGCGCAAACTGGGTGATGTATTGCTTAAACACATGCGCCTGCGCTTTGGACGCCGATAAAAAAATCTGATTGCGTCCCGTCTCAATCGCATCCGCCAGCGCCTCGCGGGCAAAATACCAGGTGGCACCGATCTGCCGCGATTTGAGAATCACCCGCGTACGCTGGTCGCTGTTGCGGTGCCAGACCTTCTGATAATCAAACAGGGAATCCCGAAACGCTTCCAATAGTTGAATGCGCTGTTCGTCACTGAACTCATTCCGAATCGGCTTTTTCTTCGGTCCCGCGTTCCGGTTCGCCAGCTTCGGATTGAGATCCACTTCATTACCGCCCGGCGCTTCATAACGGCGCACGCGGGCGGTCTGCACCACCTGGCGCATCAGCAAATCGATCTCTTTAAAATCACCGCCGGATTTGCCGTCTTTGGCAATCAATTGGACCAAGCGGGCGTCCAGTGCCGCTTCGACCTTTTCCAGCACGGGCGCGCTGTCCCAGCCGTCGCGCTGCTTCCAGCTTTCGACGGTGGAACGTTTCAGGGTCAGATAAGCGGCGACGGCAGAAATTTGCCATCCCTGCCAGTATAAAAATTTGGCGAGTCGGCGCGGATCCGTTTTCGGATCAGTTTCAGTGAGGGGGAGAGGGGCGATTTCTGACATGCCGCAAGCGTAGGGGTCACGCGCGCGTAACGCTTCTAGCAGCGCGCCACTAAGCGCCTTACCAACCCCCTGCGTATTGAATCAGGGCGCGCTGTCGTTGACCATGGCGACATCTCACCACTTTTACGCTTACGGGCGCACACCATGTCTACTAAATCGAAATTTTTCCGTGTCGCCCTTGAAGGAGCGACCACCGACGGACGTAAGATCGACCGTAAAGCCATCGAACAGATCGCCCGAAATTTCAACCGCGATACCTATGGCGCACGGGTCTGGCTAGAGCACAAACGTAGCCTGTTGCCGGATAGCCCGTTTAAAGCCTACGGCGATGTGCTGGCCGTCAAAGCCGACGAAGTCGAGACCGACAGCGGAACAAAGTTAGCCCTGTTTGCCCAGGTATCGCCGACCCCGTCCCTGATCGCGATGAACCGTGACCGTCAGAAAATTTATACTAGCATCGAACTCAATCCCGATTTTTCGGACACCAAGCAGGCCTATCTGGTCGGTCTGGGCGTCACCGACAGTCCGGCCAGTCTCGGGACCGAAATTCTGACCTTCGCCGCGAATAGCAACGTCAATTTATTTACCGCCCGCAAACAGCATGCCGACAACCTGTTTTCTGAAGCTATCGAAGCCGAGATGGAATTTGAAGACGATATCGCGCCGGAACTGACTAACAGCAAATTTACCACCACCATCAAAAATATTATGAAACGTTTCGCCCACAAAGAAGGCGGCGACGACGCCCGTTTTAACGATGTCAGCGAAGCATTAGAAGCGGTCGCACTGCATGCCAGCGACACCGCGCAGTCGTTCACGACACAGTTCGCCGCCGCAGAAAAAAAGATCGCCGCGCTCGAAGAGGAACTGGCGTTAGTAACGACTGAATTGGCGACCTTCAAACAGCAGATGGACACCCAGGACGGCGACCCGTCCAAACGACCAGCCGCCACCGGTGGTCACGGCATGGAACAGACCGAGTTTTAAGCGCGCTCCTGTCCCACCGTGTTTTCCTATTAATCGTATCGCAGGAGCATCAAATTGAAAAAAATTACCCGTGTCGCCTTTGATCATTACACCACCCGCCTGCAGGAACTCAACGACACATCCAGTGCAGCGGCCACCTTCGCCGTCGCGCCGACCATCCAGCAAAAGCTCGAAACAAAAATGCAGGAATCGAGCGAGTTTCTAGGCAAGATCAACATCATCGGTGTGACCGAGCAGGAAGGCGAAAAGCTGGGCCTGGGCATCTCCGGCCCCGTGGCCGGACGCACCAATACCACCAACAAAGACCGCCAGACCCGCGACCTGACCACGCTCGACGGCCATAAATACCGCTGTGAAAAAACCAATTTCGATACCCACATCAAATACCAGACCTTGGATGCGTGGGCCAAATTTCCGGACTTCCAGAGCCGCATTGCCAGCACCATCCTGAAACGTCAGGCGCTCGACCGGATGGTGATCGGCTTTAATGGCGTCAGCATCGCCGCCGACACCGACATCGTCTCCTATCCGATGCTGCAGGATGTCAATAAAGGCTGGCCGCAGCACTATCGCGAACAGGCACCGGAACGCGTGATGCAGGAGGGAAACACGCCCGGCAAAATGTACATCGGCAGCAATGCCGAAATCACCGGTGATTACGTCAATCTGGATGCCGCCGTGTATGACGCGATCAACCTGCTCGATCCGTGGTACCAAAAAGATAACGGCTTAGTGGCCATCGTCGGGCGTGCGCTGTTACACGACAAATATTTTCCGCTCATCAACATTAATCAGGCTCCGACGGAAACGCTGGCCGCCGATATCATCGTCAGTCAAAAGCGCCTCGGTGGGTTGCAAGCAGTCAGCGTGCCGTATTTCCCCGACAACGCGATCCTGATCACCCGCTTTGACAACCTGTCGATCTACTGGCAAGAATCGGGTCGCCGTCGCCGCGTGGTCGATGAAGCCAAACGTGACCGCATCGAAAACTACGAATCGTCCAATGACGCGTATGTTGTCGAAGATTTTGGCCTCGGTGCCATGATCGAAAACATCGTCCTGGTGGACGCCAACACCCCTAAGCTATAACCATGGCCCACCTTTCCCCCGCATTGCGACACAAGGCCAGGGCGCTGGCCGCGAAAGCGGCAGCCAACTCTCCGGAAGGGCAACTGACCGCAGGCAGCGCCTATGAATTGATGCTCTACAAGCTGGCCGAAGATCGCCGTCGCCTCAAACAGATCCAGTCGGTAAAGCAAAAGATTGCCCTGAAGGCCGAGATCTTGCCCGAGTATCAGGACTGGATCGACGGGGTATTAAGCGCGGGGAAAGGCGCACAGGATGACGTACTGACGACCTTGTTAGTCTGGTGCATCGACGTGGGTGACTATGCCCAGGCATTACGCCTTGCCGCCTATGCGATTACCCATGCGCTGACCTTACCGGACCAGTACAACCGCGATATTCCGACCCTGCTGATGGACGAGTTTGCCGAGGCCGCACTCTCCGGCGCGATGACACCCGCTATCGGTCGCACCATCTTGCCCGAAGTTATGGCGCTCACCGAAGGGCGCGATGCACCGGATCAAGCGCGGGCCAAGTTGCATAAAGCACTGGCCTATGCGCTCCTGGACAAAAGCCCCATCGCCGCCGACAACGTCGAAGAGGCCGCACCCGCGGCGATCCATCTCGCGTTGCCCCATTTACACCAAGCCCTGGCGCTCGACAGTCGGGTCGGGGTAAAAAAAGACATTGAACGCCTGACCTGTCGTCTCAAAAAGACGACCGCCCCACCGGCGAAGCGCAAGGCGTAATCCCTTGCACCCAACGGCGCACGGCGGCGCGGGTCGATGAGCTGCACATTAATGTGACAGCTCTGACGCCCGCCCACCGCCGTCTACTACGAAAGTGATCATGAGCTTTATCGCAAAATCGCCCGTAACGGCGCACACCAGCGAGACCACGGATCCGACCATCGTCGAAAACGACGGCTGGTTTCCAGACATCGATCTACACCACATGCGGGACGCCATGCGGCTCGATGGCACGGTCACGAGTCCACGGTTAGTCCAGGCGGTGGCCGAAGCGATCCTGCACGTGAACGCCGAACTCGATGCATGGCAGGACGACCAGCTGGAGAACGGATTCGGCGCACTCGGAGCCGTCCCCGCTAAAAAGATCAATCGTGAAAGCAAACTCGTCATCCACTACCGGCGCGCCGTCTATAGCACTGCCAAAGCCGACCTGCTGGAAAAGTACCGCGACTACGACAGCACCGCGTCGTCGATGGCCGACAAGAAAGCGATGGCTTATTTGGACGACGGCCCCGGCGAACAACGGCGCAATGCGCACTGGGCGATTGCTGATATCTTGCGGCGCCATCATTTAACCGTTGAGTTAATCTGAGGCCACACACTATGCTCGTACGCGCCCAACAATACGACACGCTGGACCGCCTCTGCTGGCGACATCTGGCCGCGACCGCCAGCGTGGTCGAAGCCGCGCTGGAACTCAATCCCGGTCTGGCCGAGAGTGGGCCGTTTATTCCGCACGGGCAGCTGGTGACGTTACCCGCGCCATCTGCCACGCCCGCCGCACGCCAGACCATCAATCTCTGGGATTAACCTGTGAAAAACGCCATGGCCGACGCCAGCACCACCACCTTATTGCTCACCACCGGCACCGGCATCGGCTTGTCGTCGCTGGTGCCAGGAATAGACGGCAACGCCCTAATCGGGGCCTTTGCAGGTGCCGCATTAGTCGCCATTTCCAGCAAGAGTCTGCCGCTCGTGCAACGACTGGCCTACTTGATGATTTCATTAGTCATCGGCTATCTGGCCGCGCCGGAAGTCATCCGCCACACACCGCTCGAACAATCCGGCGTCGCCGCCTTCTTCGCGTCCGCAGGCGTAATCGCCCTGACGCTACACGGTATCGATTTGATCAAAACAATCGCGCTGCCCAACTGGCTACGCAAAGGAAAAGGCAATGATGAACGCTAGCGACGCAATAAACGCCACCACCACGATCTTCACGGCCATCGAACTGTTCAGCTATAGCGCCACCTGCGCCCAGCTGCTGTGCTATCGACGCGGCGTGTCCAACTACCGTGTCCATATCTCGCTCCTTGCGTGGGTGATGATCGTTTTTAGCGGCACCTCTGCGTTGGAGATCCTGCTCGGCTATGGTCACACGTCGTTTGGTCAGGCCGGTCTCGCGCTCACCTGGTCGGCTTTGGTGTTTCGCGCCCAGGGCAACGTCTCCCACATCCTCCGAGGAAATCGATGATTACGCTCACGCAACACTTCACGCTCCAGGAATTCATCTACAGCAACACCGCCCGCATACTCGGCATCGACAACGCGCCCACGCCGATCATTATCGGCAACCTGCGCCGCCTCGCACGCTTTGATGAACTGGTCCGGCTCGAGCTGGGCGGTGTCGGCATGACGATTTCCAGCGGTTATCGTTGCCCGGCCTTGAACCGTGCGGTCGGCGGCGCTCGTAACAGTAGTCACCTCACGGGATTAGCCAACGACTTTATCGCCCCCTCCTTTGGCACCCCGATGGCGATCTGCCGAAAGCTGGATCAGTCCTATCTGCAGTTTGATCAGTTGATCTATGAACGCGCCGGATCGGCGGTGTGGGTACATCTAGGCATCGCCGCTGAAAATGCAAAACCGCGCCGCCAGGTATTAACGATTGATCGGCAAGGTACGCGGGTCGGTCTATGGACCTGATCTTAAAATTGCTGATCGGATGCCTGCTGGTTGGCGGACTGTCGACCGTAATTATTAATCAACGCGGTCACCTGATCGCGGCCAAAGAGCGGGCCGAGCGCGCCGAGCAAGGAATCACCGACCGCGACGGTCTCATCGCCACATTAAAAGCCACCGATATCAAAAACCGCAAGGCCCTCGATGCCCTGCAAGTGCAGCGCGACGGCATCGCCGCCACGCTATCTACACGTGAACAGCACATTAAAAAGCTCCAACATGAAAATAACGTTATCCGCCCTTGGGCTGAGTCTCCTTTGCCTGACGCTATTGCCCGGCTGCGCCAGCGTCCCGCACTCGCCGGCGCCGACGCTTATCGTCGATGGTTGTCCGCCAGTGAGCCGCTGTCATCTGCCAGCGAGCGGACCAGACAATAACGGTGCGCTGCACCTTGCGCTCGAACGCACCGAAGCGGCCTGGGCCACATGTGCCGCCCAGGTCGACATGATCGTGAAATGCCAACAAGAGATCAGCCATGTTCAAACCAGACAGCCTTAAAGCCCATCTAATGGCGGCCAATCCCGACCTCCGCCAAAATCCCGACAAACTGCTGATCTTCGCCGATGAAGGTAACGTCGTCGCTACCGGAACCGGATCGCTGTCGTTTGAATACCGCTACAAATTGAACCTGATCGTCACCGATTACGCAGGCGCTCCGGACGCGGTCATGGTGCCGCTGCTTGCATGGATTACCATTCACCAAAACGACTTACTGAACAATCCTGAACTGCGACGAACCGGCATTGGATTTGACGTCGATTTTAACAATCATGAAACGGTCGACCTATCGATCAAGCTGGACCTGACCGAACGGGTCGTCGTCAAACGCAACGGTGGCAGGCTCGACATCCGCCATCCACCCGAGTCACAACCGACGCCAGGCTACATCGACGAGTTCTGGACGCTATACCAGGGCGAATCCTTGCTTGCCGAGTGGCATACGCCTATTCACCCAGCATGAGCGACGACCTGCAAGTTATTGAAGAATGGGCGGGTGCGCTGCTGTTGAAGCTGCAACCGGCACAGCGCCGCGCCGTGAATAGAAAAGTCGCGCAGGATTTGCGCCGCAGTCAGGTAAAACGTATTGCCAGCCAGCAAGCACCGGACGGCCAAGCCTACGCGGCGCGCAAAAAACGTAAAAATCTACGGGGCAAAAGTGGTCGGATCAAACGGCAAAAGGCCGCTATGTTTGCCAAGATACGCCAACAAAAAAGCCTCAAAATTCAACAAGATGCAGATCAATTATCGGTGGGCTTCTTTGGACGCGTGGCGCGGATTGCACGAGTGCATCAGGAGGGATTGACGGACAAGGTATCAAAGAAAGGGCCGGAAGTCCGCTATGCGGCCCGGCCTTTATTGGGATTTAGTGCTGAGGATCACACGTTGATTCGTGAATCTTTACTCAAACATTTGACGCCATAGCATCGATTAGTCTAGCGATACTTCACGCAACAATTCAGGATGACGGCTAGCTATTTTTAGCAACGTTTGGGCGGGGCCGGAAGGAGATTTACGGCCTTGCTCCCACTCTTGCAGCGTTCGCACTGAAACACCGATCGCTTTCGCAAATTCAGCCTGGGACATACCGGAACCTGCACGGGCCGCCATCAACTCCCACTTCGGTCCCGTCAAGACCTCATCTTTTTCGATAGTGCCATCCGAGCGCACGATCACACGTCGCATCGATCCATCCGGCAACGCTTCGAATGTGGTTTTTCGCGCCCACTTGCCACCACGTAATTCTTGCACCGCTTGCAACAGTTCAGCGCCGATGTCACGTTGCGCATCCCGCGCCATTAATGCCTTCTCAGTCAGTTTCATCGAGAATCTCCTTCAATTGTTTAAGAATATGGCCGGGGATGGAAGCGCGATTGCTCTTTGCATAAATCACCAGCATTAAAATTTGTCCCGCTCGAGTACGTGCGTAATAACAGACCCTCACACCGCCAGACTTACCTGCGCCTGCACGTGCCCAGCGTACTTTGCGAACGCCCCCTGAACCGCGAACAACATCCCCAGCCTCATGATTATCAGAAAGATATTCCTGTAACTCTTTATATTCGTCATCATTAAGGTAATCATAGACGTTGGAGGAAAATAGGGTTGATTCAATAAATTCATATCGCATGCGGTTAATATACGCCATAAGCGTACATTACGCAAATGATCGGATGTCAGAACAATCCCACAACCGTGGCACTATCCCAATTCGTAATCACCAGTTCCCGACTACTCCCCGGCTGGCCGTGCACGCTCCCCAAGCTATATTTGATATCCAGCCCCATCATCGTAAAGCCGTCAAACACCGCCCGGATATCCGGATGGTCGTTAATGCTAACCATGACTTTGCCCTTACAGCTGCGCATGAAGTCCGCCATCTGCTGATATTGCTCGAATCCAAAGTCCACGCCATAACCTTCGGTCTGCCAGTACGGTGGATCAAGGTAAAAGAACGAATGCGAACGGTCATAGCGGCTCATGCACTCCAGCCATGGCAAATTCTCCACATACGTTCCCGCTAACCGTATCTGCGCGGCGCGTAGGTTCTCTTCGATGCGGCATAAATTGATCGCCGGGCCGGTGGTGGCGGTCCCAAAACTTTGACCAGTGACCTTGCCGCTAAAGGCGTGCTGTTGCAGATAGTAAAACCGTGCGGCACGTTGGACATCGGTCAGCGTCTCCGGACGCACCGACTGATGTTCTTTGAAAATGGCACGGCTGGTCATGCCCCATTCAAACTGGCGCACAAACTCGGTCATGTGGTGCTGAACGACTCGGTACAAGTTGACCAATTCGCCATTGATATCGTTGATAACTTCGGTACGGGACGGTGCCGGTCGCAGGAAATACAGTGCCGCGCCACCGCAAAACACTTCAACATAGCAGTCATGCGGGGGAAACAACGGAATAAGTTTGTCAGCCAGTCGGCGCTTGCTGCCCAGCCAAGGAATGATCGGTTTGGCATCCATATGCAGGTTCTTTATCGGATGCTCGGTGGCATGCTGGTGCGGAGCGCGTGGCTCTCATAGAAGGGGTCATAAAATGATTTAATGTGCCGCAACGGGGACATTTAATGGCGAGGGTAATGTACTCTCCCTCGCCGAGTTTGCGAGCGCAATGCCCGCAACGAATCGTGTTCATTTGGGTAAACCTGCGAAATATGCTAGCCTTGCGCCGCGTGTACAGGTGCGCGGCCTTGGCTTTACTTGCAGGTAAGTCTGCTGGTACGGTGGCGTGGTTAGTGTTGATGCACTGTCCACGTCGCCGCGTCTTAAGCGCTACTTTCTCACGCGTGCGCACGGTGCCAAAGGGCGTCGGAGCTGATAAGCGGCTTACCAACCCGCTGTCTAATGCGCTGAAGACCACAACGCGGCACCATGCATCGCATGACTGCCGACATCTCCGAATTACTCCGCTTGATCCTCAACCTGATCCGTCTTGGCACCATCGCCGAGATCGATCACGACACGCAACGCGTGCGGGTTCAGGTCGGCAACAATCTCACCAACTGGCGACCATGGGCGACGACGCGGGCGGGCGGCGCACAGACGTGGTGGCCTCCGACGATTGGTGAACAGGTCGTTCTGCTTTCCCCTGAGGGCAACTTTGATCACGCCGTGATTTTCCCCGCAGTGTATTCCGATCAGTTTGCCCCGCCGTCGACCAACCCCGACCATCACACCACGCGTTACGGCGATGGCACGATTGTCCAATACGACAGCGCCGTCCATACATTAAGCGCCACCTTACCGGATGGCACCAGCGTGACGGTTGAACCCGGCAAAGTCACCTCCAACGCTGACGACACGATCTGCACGGGCAACCTGACCGTACTAAAGAATTTGATTGTCGCCGGGTTGAGTTCACTCAACGGCGGCATGGCCGTCACACCCGGCGCCGGGGGCGGTGCGGCCGCCGTCATCAACGGCACGTTGACGGCGACCGACGATGTGGTGGCTGGCGGCGTCAGCCTGATGAAACACCCGCACGGCGGCGTCGAACGCGGTGGTGACCTGTCGGATGGTCCGCAATGAGCGGCATGGATCGCAGCAACGGTCGGGCGTTGACCGGCCTCGCGCACATCCGTCAGTCGCTAGCTGATATTTTGACCACGCCGATAGGATCCCGGGTCATGCGCCGAGGCTACGGGTCGGAA
The DNA here is from genome assembly GCF_016917355.1 of Glaciimonas sp. PAMC28666. Lineage (GTDB taxonomy): Bacteria > Pseudomonadota > Gammaproteobacteria > Burkholderiales > Burkholderiaceae_D > Glaciimonas. The sequence goes on from NZ_CP070304.1 coordinate 2,720,284, forward strand.
GTACCGGAACTGATCGATCAGCCATTACACGGTGCCACGACCTTACGCATCTATGCCGCCACGGCGCATGCGGTGCGCTTGTGGGAGCCGCGTATTCAATTAACGGGCCTGCAGCTGCAGCGCGGCACCGATGGTAAAGCGACCTTGCTGCTCGATGGCGTGGCCGCTGAACAGAGTGTCCAGATTAACGTCTCTATCGATCCGGGTGGCGCATGAGTACCTCTGCGATTGATCTCTCCCGCCTGCCGGTACCAAACATTGTCGAAGCGCTGGACTTTGAGACCATTCTGGCAGAACAACTGATCGATCTGACCGCCCGCGATCCATCCATGGATGGTTTGCTGGAATCGGATCCCGCCATGAAGATTTTGCAAGTCACCGCTTATCGTGAATTACACATACGCCAGCGAGTCAACGAAGCGGCTCGCGCTCTGATGCTGGCGTATGCCATGGACAACGATCTGGATCACCTGGGCGCATTGATGGACGTGCCGCGTCTGGTCGTCACGCCTGCCGATCCCGACAAGGGAACCGATGCGGTGATGGAATCGAATGCAGATTTGCGCAAGCGTATCCAGCTGGCTCCGCACGGCTTCTCGGTGGCTGGTCCCGAAGGCGCGTATATCTTTCATGCACTGGGTGCCGATGCAAGGGTGCTCGATGCTTCAGCCACCAGTCCGTCCCCAGGTGTCGTCATGGTCACGATCTTGTCCCGAGACGGTGACGGTACCGCGTCGCAAGAACTGATTGATATCGTAGCAGCCCGATTAGGAGCCGACAACGTCCGGCCGCTGACCGATCATGTCCTGGTCGAATCGGCCCAGATTATCCGTTATCGCGTCCGCGCCAAACTTTATACGTTTCCCGGTCCGGATGCCGCTGTCGTGGTGCTGGAAGCCCAACGCCGCATGCAGCACTACGTCACCGAAGCGCACCGTATTGGGCGTGGGCCAACCTTATCCGGTATTTACGCCGCGCTGCACGTTGATGGGGTGGAACGGGTCGCACTGACTTCACCGACCAAAGACCTGGCGATCTCTCGCCGTCAGGCACCGTTCTGTGACGATATCGTGGTCGAGTATGGCGGTGTGTATGAATAAGCACATTCCACCGCCGTATCGGTCGCTCTTGCCGCCCAACACCACGCCGCAGGAACGCGCTCTGGAAGCGGCAACCGCTCGCATCTCCGCCGTTCCGATTCCGTTGCGCACGCTCAATAACCCGACCACTTGCCCGATTGATCTGTTGCCATGGCTGGCGTGGCAATTGTCCGTGGATAGCTGGAAACCGTACTGGAGCGAAGAAGTCCGGCGCGCCCGTGTGCGCGGCGCGATGGCGATTCATCGCCAGAAAGGTACCGCCAAGTCGGTGAAGGATGTCGTCGCCGCATTCGGTGGCGCGATCCTGCTCAACGAGTGGTGGCAGAAGTCACCCAAGGGCGAACCGCACACCTTTGATTTGATGATGACCTTAAGCGGTGCTGGCGGCAACACCGCCACAGCGGCCTTTGTCGACGACGTGATCGCCGAAGTCAACCGGACCAAGCCGGTGCGCAGTCATTTTACGTTCACGCAAGGACTAGACACCTGCGCCGCCATCGCCGTGGTGAGCGCGCTACGTCCGGTGATTTATGCCCGCCTTAACCTTACCGAAGCCCCATAAACCTATGTCCGGTCTCCAAATTACCACCACCACCGTCGGTCGCGCCGCCTTGGTGAACGCAGAACACAACGGCACCGCACCGCTCACCGTGACGCATATTGGCCTGACCGCCACCGCGTTCAAGCCCGACCAGGGGATGACCGTCCTGCCGGGTGAATTCAAACGCCTCAACACGCTATCCGGCGGCGTGGTGGCCCCCGGCACCATCCACGTCACCATTCGCGACGATGGCACCGACACCTACACGGTGCGCGGTATTGGCTATTGGCTCAGTAACGGCGTCTTGCTGGGCGTTTACAGTCAGCCCGAACCGATCCTGCAGAAGTCCGCCCAGTCGATGCTGCTGTTGTCGGCCGACACCATTTTTACGACGATTGACGTCACCAGTCTGACCTTCGGCAACGCCAATTTTACCAATCCACCGGGCACCACGTCCCGACAAGGCGTGGTGGAACTGGCGACCTTTGCAGAGACCGTCGCGGGAAGCGATCACACCCGCGCCGTCACACCGGCTGGACTCACACCGGCGCTGGCTGCCGCTATCGCGCATCACAAAAAAGAAACCGATCCGCATCCTGCCTATCTGACGGACGAACGGGGCGACGCGCTGTATTTCCGCACGCTCGACGCCGTGACCGACAGCAATACCGATTGCGATACTTTACTCACGACCGGTGTGCGCGATGTGCTGGTGGCGAATGACCGCGGCATTCTGGCCGCTACCCATTTGCCGATGGGCGGTGACGGCTTCGGCACCTTGGTCACGCTGCGCGGCAAGGAGTTCGTGCGCCAGGTGTATACCGAAGGTGGTATCACGCAACGCACCTGGGAACGTACGGGTTTCACCGCACAAAAACCCCTTTTTAAAGGCCGTGCCTGGAAACTGGCGTGGGACACGGTCACCTTTGACCCCGCCACCAAACAAAACCTGATTGGCTACGCGCCTGCCCGCGCCGCCCAGTCGACCCATGGCATTGCGGTCACAGATCAACGCACCCTTGCCGAAGCGCCCAAAGAGCGTGGCATGGGCGTCTATTTTGACTTTAAGAACAATGACGTCGATGGATTGAGCGATGGTGGCACGGCGCACGGTGTAATCACGTTTCGGCCCTATGGAAGCGGATCCGATTTCACGGGCGGTCCCGCGCATCAGTTGGGTTTTACAAGCAACGGCAACCCATGCTATCGGCTTGGCGGGCAGGATAAGTGGGGGTCGTGGAAAAAACTCTATCACAGCGGCAATCTCCCCGAGGTCACCGGCAAATACCTGCCGCTGACCGGTGGCAATGTGGGTTCCCTGACCGTCGGCGGGACTGGTAAGCGCGCCGTTACCCAAGGTCAAAACGGCACGCTGCCGGATGGTGGCCCGCCTTTGGTTGCCGACATGAATGCCGCCCCTCTCGGCTGGGCCACCTATACCCAGGAAGCGACAGCCAATCGCCCAACGCCCTACGGACATGTTTTCACGTCATCGCTCAATGGCAGCGCCACACCGGCAAAAGACAATTGGTTATTGCAACGGGCGATCTCCACCGACAATCAGATCGTCACGCGGGTCAATATCAACAGCAAAGGATGGAGCGCATGGTCAGAAGCCTGGACCACCCGCAATTTGAATCCCGCCGACAAGATCAGTGGCAGTGCCAGCATCCGGTTAAATTGGAACGGACGCCCGGGCCAGCCCGCATGGCTGCATGGTGGCGATAGTGCGGGCGACTGTGCTGTCTACAGTCCGGTCAACTTCCACGTCGCTTATGCCCACACCGCTGGCTTAGCAGCGGCCAACGGCGGCACAGCGAGCTATGCCCATCAGCTAGCGGGACCGGGCCTGCAAGAAAATAGCGTCGGCTCCTACCGCTTAAATAAAAATCATGGTTCACCCGAAGTCGGCGGTGCGTGGCAGATACGCGGCTGGTCGTATGACCACGGCACCGGCAACGATGGCGGGATCGGTACACGGACAACATTATGGCAAAGGGTTGGATGATGGTGAAACGACACAAAGCAATGAAAGCGACAATGCACGTGGCTCCCCCGCAAGCCATGATCCCACCAGCACTGCTCGGGAACCGGTTTATCTATACAGACGTGCGCTCGCCGGTACGACAGGTCAATGGCATCCGTTGCGAAGTGAAATTCGACGCCAAAGACGACTACTGGTCGTTTTTAGCCACACCTAATGATGTCGAACCGCACGGACGCGCCATATACGCGGAATGCGATAGCGGTCGCTGGGGGCCGGTACCGGATTATTACCCCAGCGATGCCGAACTGATCGCCGCCGCCGTCGAACGCATAAGCACCGGTTTGCGCATCGCGACCACGGCGATCACCCGATATCAGGACCGGATCGATATCGACGACGCCACACAGGTCGATATCGCCTTGCTCAAAGCGTGGAAGATTTATCGGGTCGGCCTCAATCGGATAGTCGATCAACCCGACTACCCGCACCGACTGACGTGGCCGGTCCCTCCGGACCTTGCCCTTTTTTAATTATTTATCACCAATAGGAGTTGTTATGTCCACCGATTACCACCACGGCGTACGCGTCCTCGAAATCAACGACGGCACGCGCCCGATCCGCACCATCAGCACCGCCGTCATTGGCCTCGTTGCCACCGCAGAAGATGCCGATCCCTTGACGTTTCCGCTCGACACGCCGGTGTTATTAACCAACGTCATTGCGGCGCTCGGCAAAGCCGGTAAGAAAGGAACCTTAAGCCGCACACTCGAAGCCATCGGTCTGCAAACCAAGCCCTTTACGATCGTCGTGCGGGTAGCCGAAGGGGACGACGAAGCCGCCACCACCAGCAACGTGATCGGCACGGTGACCGCCAGCGGCAAATATACCGGCATCAAAGCCTTGCTGGCCGCGCAAGGCAAACTCGGCATCAAGCCACGCATCCTCGGCGCGCCCGGTCTCGACACCCAAGCAGTCACCAACGCCATGGTCAGCGTGGCGCAACAGTTGCGCGGCTTTGTGTATGCGTCGGCATGGGGCTGCCTGACTAAAGAAGACGCCGTCGCCTATCGGAAAGACTTCGGCCAACGCGAGTTGATGCTGATCTGGCCCGACTTTGTCGGCTGGGATATGGCGACCAATGCCGAAGCCAGCATCTCCGCCGTCGCTTACGCACTCGGCTTGCGCGCCAAGATCGATGAACAAATCGGCTGGCATAAAACCTTATCGAATATGCCAGTCAATGGCCCGACCGGCATCAGTAGCGACGTGTTCTGGGATCTGCAGGACCCGGCCACCGACGCGGGGTATCTGAACGGAAAGGAAGTCACCACGTTAATCAACAATGGCGGCTTTCGCTTCTGGGGTTCGCGCACCTGTGAAGTGCCGGAATTCTTCTTCTTTGAAAATTACACCCGCACCGCCCAAGTGCTGGCCGACACGATAGCGGAGGCGCATTTTACGTATATCGACAAGCCGCTGCATCCGTCCCTCGTCAAAGATTTAATTGAAAGCATCAATTCAAAATTTCGTGACTTGAAGGCACAGGGCTACATCATCGACGGCAGTGCCTGGTATGACGAAGCGTTCAACAGCAAGGACACCTTAAAGGCCGGAAAACTCGCCATCGACTACGACTACACGCCGGTGCCACCACTCGAAAATCTGGTGTTCCAGCAACGCATTACCGACCGCTATCTGGCCGACTTCGCCAGCCGCATTACCGCTTAACTTAAATTTCGATCGGATATTTTCATGGGCTTACCCAACAAACTCAAAGAGTTTAATGTGTTCAACGATGGCGCCTCCTACATGGGGCTGGTGCCAGAACTGACGCTCCCAAAACTCAGCCGAAAAATGGAAGAATACCGTGCCGGTGGCATGAGCGGCCCGATCATGGTCGATATGGGTAACGAAGCGCTGACACTCGAATGGACAACGGGCGGCCTCGTTGTTGACGCATTAAAGCAATACGCTGCCAAATCCCACAACGCTGTGCAATTACGCTTTGCCGGGGCCTATCAAAATGACGATACCGGCGACGTATTAGCCGTTGAAGTGGTGGTACGCGGACGGCATAAAGAAATCGATATGGGGTCTGCCAAAATTGGCGACGACACCGCCCATAAGTACAGTACCGCCGTCAGTTATTACAAACTCACGGTCGATAACGTCGACCTGATCGAACTCGATTTTATGAACTGTATTGAAAAGATCAACGGCGTCAGCGTCAACGATGCACTGCGCCAAGCCATCGGTCTGTAACGAATCAGATCAACCGCACCATTCATTTATTTGTCCATTAAAAAGAGCACACCATGTCAGCCGTCAAAACTTCCGTTGCACCCACTTCCACCAACCACGTCACCGTTATTCTGGACGAACCGCTGCAACGCGGCGAAACCGTCATTACCGAAATTCAATTACGCAAACCAAAAGCCGGAGAGCTGCGCGGCGTCTCACTGGTCGATGTCGCCAACCTCGATGTCATGGCCCTGCAAAAAGTATTGCCGCGCATCACCCAACCAATCCTCACCACGCAAGATGTCAACAATCTGGACCTTGCCGATCTGATGGCACTGGGGGCCGAGGTGGCCTATTTTTTAGCGAAGAAAGCGGATCGGAACATGGTCTCCCCGACTGCGTAGAAAACGCCATGGCCGACATCGCCGTGGTGTTTCATTGGGACCCGGCGGCGATGGCGGCATTTACATTAAATGAATTGATGGACTGGCGCGAACGCGCCCGATTGCGTAGCACTGCAGAGCAATAAAGGACGATCATGGCGGACCTACGATTACAAGTCATCATGACAGCGCTGGACAATATTACGGGTCCGCTGAAGAAAATACGTGGTGCGGCTTCGCCTACCAGTGCCGCGCTAAAAGCCACCAGTGAACGCTTAAAGGAACTGAATCAACAGCAAGGCGCCGCTGGCAAGTTTCGTGAGCTGCACGCAGGTCTCAGCACCACGTCCCAGCAATTAAAAATCGCACAAGCCAACGTTAACCACTTAGCGAAAGAATTCAAGACTGCCGCCAGTCCCGCCAAAGAAATGGCAAAGCGATTTGAGGATGCCAAAGCGGCGGCAAAAAAACTCAGCATCGCATTCAGTGAGGACCAGATCAAACTGCAAGGCTTGCGTGACGAGATGGCCCGGGCGGGTATTCAGACCGGTGCACTGCGCGGCGCCATCGCCAACGCAGGCAAAAGCACGGCTAATTTTGGCCTACATCAACGTCAGTTGCGCACCGACATCGCCGCCACTACCGCCCAACTGGAAGAACAAAAAAACAAGCTGGCCGCCGTCGCCCGTCAGCAAGCGCGCATGGCCAAGGTGCGCGCCCAATTTGCCAAAACCCGGGACTTTGCCGGTAACGCCGCTGCGGTCGGCATCACCAGTGGTGCCATGGGCGGTGGCATGCTGATGGGCGCAAGACGCATGCTCACCCCCGGCGTGGATTTCAACGCCGCCATGTCACGCGTGCAGGCCCTCAGTGGCCTTGATAAACAATCAGAAGCCTTCACCGGCTTACGCGACCAGTCTCGCACCTTGGGTGCCACCACCAGTTACACCGCTACTGAAGCGGCCGAAGGGCAAGGCTATCTGGCCATGGCCGGTTTCAAACCGGATGAAATCCTGCAATCCATGCCGACCGTCCTATCGATGGCAAAAGCGGGCGGGTCAGACCTGGCGCGCACCGCCGATATCGCCTCCGACATCCTGACCAGCTTCGGCTTGCAATCCGATCAAATGGCCCGCGTGGGTGACGTACTGACCATGACCTTCACCACCGCCAACACCAATCTGGAAATGCTGGGCGACACCATGAAGTATGTCGGCCCGATTGCCAAAGCGGCCGGAATGTCGTTAGAGCAGGCATCCGCCATGGCCGGCTTACTGGGTAACGCCGGGATCAAAAGCAGTATGGCGGGCACGACGCTGCGCTCGATGCTGTTGCGCTTGGCCGCGCCCACATCCAAGGCCGCAAGCGCATTGGACGAACTGGGGATCGCCTCACGCGACCTAAAAGGCGACGTGCGCGATATTCCTGCCATTTTGCGTGACGTCGCCGACGCCACTAAACTGCTAGGCAGTGGTCAGCGCCTCGACTACTTAAAACAGATTTTTGGGGAAGAACCGGCAGCAGGCATGGCCGCGCTAATCGACAAGCAAGGCGCGGATGGCATCAATCGCTATGTCGCCATTATCGAAAACGCCAAAGGCGTCGCCCGAAAAACTGCCACCATCATGGCCGACAACCTGCAAGGCGACCTACAAACAATGCGTTCGTCCTGGGAGGATCTTGGTATCACGGCCTCTGACGCGATTGATCAACCTTTGCGCCGGGTAACGTCCCGGATCGCCGACATCCTGCGCGGCATCAGCAAATGGATGCAGCACAACCCGGCTTTGACGGCATCGTTACTGAAAATTGCCCTGGGAATTGGCGCGGTGATGGCGGTCACCGGCACGCTGGCGTTAACCCTGGCCAGCATCGTTGTACCTATCGCCGCGCTCAAAATGGCACTGGGATTGCTGGGCCTCAAGGCATGGGGGCTACTGCCAGCATTGCGCAATATCGGTGGGGGCCTGATATCCGTCGGATCGCGTGCTCTGGTCTTGGGCCGCACGCTTGCCGGACCCCTCACCATTCTCGGCCGTATCGTCCAGGGGGCAATGCTGGTCGGTGCGACAATCGCAGGACTACCTCTATGGGGCATTGCCGCTTTAACCGCCGTGCTTGTGGGGGCGGCAATTGCCATCTATAAATTTTGGGGACCCATCAGTAGTTTCTTCATTGGACTGTTCAAAGGTCTGACGCGTGGCATCGGCAGTGCTGCGATGCCCGCATTCAAAGCCCTGGGGAGCGCTTTGTCGTGGCTATGGGAAGGTATGAGGAACTTCGGCGGCATGTTAGTCCATTGCATGCCGTTCCTTGCCCTTCTCGCTAAAGCCTTCGAACCGGTAAAAGTCGCTATCCTCTGGATTATTGAAGGCTTAAGCTGGTTGTGGCAACCCATGCGCGATACCAGCGCTGCCGCTGAGAGCATGGGCGAAAGAATCGGTAACAGCGTGGGGAAAGTAGTCGGTTGGATCCTTGCACTACCGGCCAAATTTGCCACGCTCGGCGTCAATATCATCACCGGCCTGATCAATGGTATGACGGGCATGCTGGGATGGGTGCAAGGAAAGGTCGCTGGCATTGCAGACAGCGTCATTGGCGTGTTTAAAGACAAGCTTGGTATCCGTAGCCCAAGTCGGGTTTTTGCATCCGTGGGCGATCACACGATGCAAGGTCTGGCGATCGGTCTGCAACGCAGCGAAGATGCCCCAGTAGCGCAGGTCAGCAGCCTTGCCAAACGCTTAACGCAACTGGGCGCGGGTATCGCCATTGGTGCCGCCACCATGCCCGCGATGGCGTTTGATACCCGCCCACCGATGGCACCGCCTGGAGCCAACGGCGGCACGGTTATCCAGGGCGACACAATCCAGATCACCATCCAGACCACACCCGGCATGGATGGCAACGCGATTGCGCTAGCGGTCGCACAGGCGCTAGACCGGCGCGATCGTGAAAAACGTGCACGTCAACGTTCCAGTTTGCACGACTATTAACTAACAGATGACATCTATGAAAACTTTAAAACATCATCACGTTTGGTCCCGAATCCGGAATATCGGATCCTACTTTTCCATGTTGAGGGCATCGCAACCAGAGATACGTATCAAGCTGCAGGATCGTTTTCTTGCCTTCGCCTGCGCAGGAAGCACACAGATAGATTGCTTCCTCAACTGGGCTTTTGGGGTTCTTACAATGCATCACAATGCCGCCGCGTGCCGTGGTGTAAAGCGCATACCGATGCAAGTCTTCGCTTACCTTTACCGCGCCATCGAACGCAACCAGCAACTGCGCATACTTTTTTTCAAGCACCGTCTGAAGCTCCACCGACTGCTTATTTTGCACAATCAGCGCAAGATTATCCTGCTGAACCAATACACTGGCTTGCTGAATATCGAAAAGGCGATCCGTCATCTCTCGCAGCGCGGATGCGATCATGTCATCGTCCCGCACCGCCACGCTGGTTTTAACGACATCAATACGCGTTTTCAACGCCCCAATTCCACTGAAAATAGCACTCATCATTCTGCAGTTTCTCCTTTTGTGAATCCGGAAAAATATTCTCCGGAGAAACGTTCCAACAAAACCGAAAGCGCCTCCAGTCATCACACAAATCACTTAGAAAAAAGAAAATGATGATGGCCCTCGGCATGTTCGTCTTCAGCCTCCCCACGTTGGCGTATCAGGAACTCCAACGCCAGACCGAATGGAAACACGTCAGCAACGCCCGTGTCGGGGCGCGTGACGCGTTTCAATACACCGGCAAGGGCGACGACACCATCACGCTCTCGGGCTGGATAGCGCCCGAACTCACCGGTTCGCTCTATGCACTCGACGCATTACACCTGATGGCCGATACCGGCAAGTCATGGATCCTGATTCAGGGGACCGGACGGATTTATGGCGCGTATATCATCACCAGCATGACCGAAGGCAAAACCCATTTCGGCATCGACGGCAATCCAGGACGGATCGAGTTTGCGATCACGCTCAAATGCACCGATGACGACGTTCACAACGCATTGAACAACCTGGGCAACATCGGCACGCTGCGCGATATGCTCACGCTTGAAGGGCTGGCCAACAACCTCAATGCGGTCAACGGCATTGGCAGCATCGCCAGTGGTGTGGTAAACCGATGAACGACCATACCCCGGACTTTCTGGTCACCTTAGATGGCCGTGACTTAACTGCGATCATCCGTCCGCGTCTGATCAGCCTGACGCTGACCGAATGCCGCGACGAGTCAGCCGACCAGCTCGACATCGCGCTCGACGACACCGACGGTCAACTTGCCATCCCGTACAAAGGCGCAAAGATCCATCTACACATCGGCTGGAAACACAGCGGCCTTGTCGACAAAGGCACCTTTACCGTCGATGAAGTCGAACACAGTGGCGCACCCGACACCATCACGTTGCGCGCCCGGACTGTCAATCTGATCGATACCTTTCGGCAAGTCGAAGAACATAGCTTCCATGACACCACGCTCGGGGCAATCATTGAAGTCATTGCGTTTCGGCAGCAACTCAAAGTAGGAATATCGGACACTCTACGAGACATTTCAGTTAAACACATCGACCAGACCCGCGAGAGCGACGCCGCCTTCCTGCGCCGCCTTGGCAAACAATACGATGCCGTCGCGACTGTCAAAAACGATACCCTGATTTTTACGTCCGCCAGCCGCAGCCAGACCGTCTCCAGCAAGCCATTACCCCTAATCGATATCACACGCCAACTCGGTGACGGCCACCGCTATCACAGCGCGGAACGCGACAGCTATACCGGCGTGCGGGTATTCTGGCAGAATGACAAGCAAGTCCTGCGTCGCAGTGTGGTGACCGGCCCAACGGGCAACGCCAAACGGCTGCGCACCACCTATGCAAACGAAGACGATGCGCGTACGGCGGCAGTGGCGGAATGGCTGCGCATCCAACGCGGATTGGCGACGTTTGAACTGACGCTGGCCGTAGGCAATCCGGAACTGATCCCGCAGTCACCGGTCACGGTATCGGGCTTTAAAGCAACCATCGATAGCGTGGACTGGCTGACAGCGAAAGTCACGCACAGCATCGGCAGCAATGGCTTTACCACCGCCATCGAACTGGAAATCAAAACGGAAGAAGCGGAAGTGGAACGCGAAGAGCAGACCGACCCGGATGAAGGAATCACCGGCGTCACGGCAGCGTGGCGCGATAAGGTCAGCAAGCAACAAGGGGAGGAACTGGCGGGCGCTCGTGGCAATCCGAAAGCACTTCAACACCTCTACGTCAGCAAGCAAAGCGCCAGCCGCGCCGCCAAACTCGAATGGGAGAAAATACGGGAGCGGCGGGAGATTATTGAAGAAAATAGCACGCAATGAAGTGTTCGTAGATGGAGACAATGAACAAGATTCTTTTGTGTATTAGCTTGGATCAATCGATAGGTGGAATATAACAATGCTATGAGAGCCTTATAGACAAAGGGTCTTTGATTTTGAATATGGAAATGTACGGTCAAAGGTACTGTCAAAAATAAATGCTTAGAGCTTTGCCGCGCTTGTAACCGCCAGTTACTTATCGGTACGCGGCTCCTAAACGGCGCGTATCTTTCGATTTATCAAGCCAGCACAATCACGTCCGAAATTTCTCCACGGTCCTCGCGGCAGTCTGAACTTGCTTCAAAGGTATTTAAGAAATGCGTTTTAGTCAAATATGTTTAAACCCATGCCTTCGGCCTCTTCTGTCTCATCGCTAGCTTTTGATTTATTATGACCGGCAACGGCGAAAGCTTTTTCTTTCTCTGTGGCATCCTTTTTTGTTAATTCACGTTTATGATTATTGAGAACGCTATAGTCGTTGGCCAATTCGTATAGCGTCGCGGTTCCTCCTTTGAAGGCAGTTGGATATGCTGCCGGATACGCGAGTATGAAACGGTGAGGAGCCCCTTGCCGGACTTGTGACACTTGCTGCTGCTGCGGCGAGCGTCGCGTCGTGATCACTGATGAGATGCCGTTGCCTTGGTTGTCGAAAGTCCAGCAGGCGTTATGCAACTCACCAGCGGGTGATACGAGATCGACCCACAACCGGATTTGGTAGACATGCTCGCTATAAGTACCTTCCCCCCATTGGGTCTGCAATACATTTCGCAGACTCGTGAAAATGTCAGATGGATTGAGACTAACCTCAGAAATGGGTTGCAATACCGCCAGATCGGCTACCAGTTTTGCTTTTTTGGGCGGAACTTCGCCATGTTTTCCAGCTAACTGTTCAATTGCTTTTGGTAGATTTTCATCAACAAAAATATTTTGCCACGTCTTCACCGTTTTCATTTGCGCAGCATATTGTTCACCACCGACTGGCTGCCAGATTGCATCCGCTTTGCCGGTATTGTCGGTGCTCCCGGATACTGCGGCACCTGAGGCGGTGTGGGCGGCAGCCATGGTCAGTTCGCGCATGTAGCCCGCGATCTCTTCGTAGCCGTTGACCGCCTTAGCTAGCGTATTCATAATGGTTTTTACCAATTTGTTAGTTTGACCGATCAACTGATCGCCTTCCGGGAGTTTATTATTCACTTCATTGGCATGGCTGAGGCAAAATTTGTAGATTTGCTCTTCCAATTCTTTCAACCAGGTACCAATGAGGGGGGGGATTTTTTCCGGCCCCTGCGAGCCAAACTCAGCCATCATTAATCCGTGGGTAACCTTGCGCTGCATGATTGACGGACCATTGTCTATTGTCATCAACTGCGTCGTGCCTCGGGATGCACTCTGCGTGCCCGTATCGTTAGCAAACGTAACAAAGGTGAAACCGGCGACACGCTGGGTTACTAAACTTAATACGCATTCCTCTGCCACTAGGTTCCGTGCAACATGGTCGCCCTCGAACTGCACGGCTTTCTCGCCCATCATGTCAGCCTCTTTCTCCAATGAAGGATCGTCGTTGACCGCGCCCGCCTTGATCTGCAAAGTAGGCCGAACCCGCCCTTGCGCCTGCTGCACCACATGCCAAGCCTCATGCGGCAAATGCTTCTCCTGGCCCGGCGCAAGATGAATGTCACTGCCTTGTGCATAGGCATGTGCATTCAATTGCGCCGGTTGCGACGAGTTGTAGTGCACCTTGACGTGATCCATCGACATGCCAGACATCGATTCGATGCCGGATTTAAGCTGGTCGGGCAGGCCGGTATTGTTTGATTTTGCAGCTGGTGCCTGGGCTAATTGCAATGGGGCTTCAGAGGATGATTTTGCCTGTACCGACTTTTCCATTGCTCGCTCAGGTTGCAGACCATCGTGCGATACCTGGTCCTCTTGCCGCTGCACCGGGCCACCGAATAGCGCATCCATTTTCTGACGCTGCGCCACCATACGGGGACTATTCTGGATGGCGTCCATCTGTGCTTTTTGTTGCAGCACGCGCGGACTGTTGTTGATCATGTCGGCGAATGCTTTCTGCTGCAACATCCGGGGGCTGTTGTTGATCATTTCTTGCAGTTTGCGCTGCGCTACTGCTACCGGTCGATTGTCTACAAAGCCACCGTCCCGCGTTGTCTGCATGGTCGACGCTCGCTGGGCCATATCAGATTGGCGGGTCTGATCTTCTTGCACCGGTGCTTGCAGTGGAGCTTTCATCTTTTCTCATCTTCGCAGCAACATTAATACTTTGATATTAGCTGGAGACCATCATGAAGCACAACAGATAGTTGGTTAGGCGGATGCATAAGCGCTTAATGTTCAAAAACGACCATATTTGAACAGTCAAAAATCACATGTTTTTGACGTTCAAAAAGTAGCCTTTAACATCTTGGTCATGCTCATATTTATTCATACCCTTAATGAACGTCTAGAGGCGCGCTTGTATGCTCGTGGACGAGGTCGGGTATCTGAATACAGCTGGCATATCAACATCTCAGGTTGCAAAGCCCTGATTGATGGCGTTCAAGGATTAGCACCGAAAGTCACGCATAACGTCGGCGGCAGCGGATTTACCACGCGGATTGAGCTAAAAAGCAAGATTGAATAAGCTGAAATAGAGCATCAACCGGGCGCAAGACAATCTGCGGTAATTCCTAAACAACTTGATCTACTCCCATTTTGTACATACAATATAGCTCATGGATATTACATTTGATACTGACAAGAACGAACGTAACATCCGAGATCGAGACCTTAGCTTTGAGCAAGCTGCGGATTTTGATTTTGCTACCGCGGAAATTGCATTAGATGAACGCAATGATTATGGCGAAGAGCGCTATATCGCGGTGGGATACCTTGGGCAACGTCTCCACGTGCTATGTTTTACAGAAAGCAACGCCGGAATACGCGTTATTAGCTTTCGTAAAGCCAATCTAAGAGAAGGAAAGATACATGAAAAACCACTTACCTTTCACCAATAAAGAAGGTGAAGTCCGTGAACTAACAGCCGAGGACTTGGCACGGTTTAAACCGGCGACAGAAGTACTGTCTGATTCGCTGTTAAAAAAACTAGGCGTCAGCAAACGTGGCCCACAAAAATCTCCGGTTAAAGAGCGCATTACCATTCGCTTGTCGCCGGATGTATTAATGCAGTTCCGCGCTACTGGGGACGGTTGGCAAACACGCATGGATGCCGCATTGCGCGATTGGTTGAAAGACCATGCGTTAACGCATTAAGTTGACATTACTAGAATGCAAAGGCGCGCTATGTCTAAGAAAATAAATCCCGAACAACTCAGCGACGACAATCCGGAATGGAGCGCTGAGGACTTCGCTAAAGCGCGCCCGGCCAAGGACGTTTTGCCAGAGCTTTTTGGAAAGAAGATAGCTGTAGAGATGCTGAAGCGCCCATCCTGGGCGCGTCCATAAAAAATCAAACTATCGCTTTTTCTATCATTTTCCGCCCATGTTAAAAGTCTGCGGCCCGGTAACGTTGCCCATAACCTGTTGCCCAACCTCGCCATACACCACGATATGAACTCCCAAATCAACGGGCGCAACGCCACCGACGCAATCGAATGCTTGCGCTTTTGCATGCGAATCCAGGGTTCGAAAGCGGGCGATTAATTCAATTTCTTCTTCGGTCAGTGTGAGCATTTTGGCTGACGACAAAATCTCATGTAAAACTTTGTCCTCGCCCACTTCGCCGGTCACCGCTGACGTGGTGTCGCCATAAAATCCATTCTGTATTGTCATGCTTGTCGCGTCTCCAGATTGTTTTAAATTGCTTCAACTGCTTCATCAAGCCATTTCGAAAAGTTGGTGCCAGCAGTTATTTTCACAATCTCAACCCCCAGTGATTTCGCCTCCTTGAGTTTTGATGGCCCTGCGTTATCACCGATCACCAGATAGTCCAACGTCATTGATACGGTTTTCCTGATCCGCCAACCAGCGTTCTCTGCAAGCTGTTCCATTGCTTCTCGCTCGGCGCGCTTAAAGCCAGTGAAGAGAATGCTGGTCGCTTCATTTGGAGCAGCTACGGTGATCGTTTTCTTGGGAGGTCGGATCACTTTAGTGTCGGTACTAACGCTGACGCTACTTAGCTCAGAAAACCAGTCATTAGCAGTCATTATTTCCCCTGTCTCAGCGCGCGTAAGCGAACCAATAATACGATCCAATTTAAATGTCCGATTCGCCCTTTTTTCAAGGCAATATCCTTCGACATAGGCATTCCCTTGTCCATTGGTGGCGGCTGTGCACACCTTGACATCACGGTCGGCAATCTCCCCCTCTGCATTTTTGTATGTAAAATTAATCAGATCGGGTAACTGAATAGAACCCGTGGCTCGATGCGTTTTTTCATTTGCGCGAGATTTAGTCAAAGCCCGCGTAGCAACGACGTTGTCATTAGCCCATCGTGCTATCACAGCTTTTTCTTTAGCAATCCGGTCGTCCGCCTTCTCTTCGATTTTTCTATCATCGCGTGAAACGGTTTTGCTTGTTTGTGAAAGGGGTACGAGCGACTGAGTGCCCTCTGATACGTCCACGTCGCGCGTCCGTCGAGGCACGAAAGACTTTTTAACCGACAGCGATTCTTCAGGCGTCATTCCTGCTATTTCGGCTTCATCACGCTTCATTGCCTGGTTGATGTGATGCCAGATTGAGAGCACGGGTAATCCAAGTTTACGACATTTTTTTCGGTCTGCGATTCCGTGCGCCAACCAATATAGGCTAACTGAACTAGCCACCAGCCCCACAACTCCAAGGGCACCAAGAAATATGCCCGTGAAACCAATCCAATAGTAGAGAACAATAAGTGCGATGACTCCCAATATCCAAATCAAATTTGTTTCCTCTTTCAGGTCATAGGACGAAAAAAAAATACACCACTCACACAAGTGATGTATTCGCGTCTATCTCATAGCGAGTACAAATACTAACCCAATATTTGGGTAATTTTTCTAAGCCTTTTCCCTAACTTTTTGTGACAAAAGTTGATATTTTTTTGCTTTTTTTAGGATTAATCTGAGACCGGCGGCTTCTTTTTCCTGGCCCCGCCGATAGTGAATGTCTGCGGTGATTTGATATCCCCAGTAACTTGCTGACCAACGTTGCCGTGAAGTTTCACGTGGGTTGTATTACCGGTGGTTGGTGTCGCACTCATCCCGTCAATCATGCCGAGGACGCCAGCTTTCCCGCGTATATCTAACCCGCGATAACCGCTCAATAATTCTTTTTCATCTTTACTTAATGCTGATGATGCCTGCTCACCAGTGAGAATATATTGCACATCAACGCCGATTGCTGCCACCGCTCGCAAATAGAGCGCGTCGGGTGCACGTTCGTCTTGTTCGTACGAAATTTGAGTTCGCTTTGTTACTCCTCCGACAGCGGAAAAATCCTCTTGATTCATACCCAGACGTACGCGTTCACTTTTCAGCGCATCCCCAACTGTGCTCCTATTTTTACTTTCATGCATTGACATGTGCAATTTTCTTCACTATAGTTATGCCATCCCTAGCAATTACCAATCATACCATTATGAAAACCTTAACCAGAATGCGCCGCACGCCAAAAGGGCTGACGTCCAAACCGCTCGGCATTAGATTGACGCCTGATGAAGTCGCGGAAGTGGAGCAGCTGGCCACGAACGAGCAGCGTTCTCGTGCATGGTTTTTACGCTACTTGATCCTGCGCGGCCTAAGCGACTACAAGCACGACCTTGCAGCTAAACCATACCCATAAAGGACGCCATTATGTATGCCGACATCAAAAGAATTCGCAACAACCGCGTCATGGTCCGCATGGATGAATACGAGCATGCCATCGTTGTGTCGCTGGCTAACTATCAAGGCGAATCGGTCGCCACTATCGTAAGGCAGATCGTTATTAAGAAGGCCCTGGCGATGCTAGCGGAGGACACCCATAGCGTACCCCGGACCGCAGCATAAACGAAGACAGCGATTAGTATCTTATAAGCAGCCGACAATGCCCCTAGCAGATACCCCGTTAGACGAAAATGAGAGCGACATACTGGAGCGGTTCCGCCAGCAGTATGGTCTGCCGGACTTACAACAGGCGACCGAGTGGCTGTTGAAGTCTGAGATACGCATACGAGCCTGTGAGATTACCGGCAGAAACCGGGCCTTGTATCCGGTGGAGAAAAATTCTACATGAGAGTAATCAGCTTGCCTTGCCCCCATTGCCAGCACCGTGTGCGCGCCGCCAAAAGCCGCACGATGTCGAGCCTGATGAAAGAGATCACGTACATGTGCCAGAACCCCGAATGTGGTCATACCTTTGTGGCGAGTCTCGAAGTCTTGCGCACGTTGTCGATGTCCGCTATTCCGAACCCAGATGTACGGATTCATTTGTCGCAGCACGTCCGTAATGCTTGCGCCAATCAACTGGCGTTATTCAAGAACGAATGAGGGCACCATGACCGCGCATCACCTTACCGCGCCGCCGTAATACTCCGCTAGCGCGCTTCACCTTTTACGTTGTACCCGGTCATGCCTGATTTCAGGCATGCGGGATTTGCTCACCCTGAAATAAGGAAAACACTGTGGAATATACGAATAAGCAGGTGCTCAAGGATCAGGAAAATACGGAAAACAAAGTCTTAGCGGGCGCTAAAGATGACATCACATCCATCCTTTGCGTAATTCAAAAATTCAAGTTCGTCGATCAAGTTGAGACCCGCCATCTTATTGATTGCATTAAGAAACAATCCGACATCAGAGACCCCAATAAGACGGTAGATATCACATTGCTCGTTACGGAAGCCGATGATCATTCGTTCTTTTCTGACGGCACGCATATCGGCGATTTGCGGGTGAAGTTTGTTGAGAATAGCGGTGTCGAATTCCGCGATTTCCATTCTGGCGATGAGCGTTGTTTTCATAGCATTCCTTCAATTGTTATAAAAGGTATATCGCGACCGGAGCTAATCGGTTACGCGCAAAAGTATATGCACAAGACGCTCCTTAAAACCGTCCCCTCGGGAGCAAGTTAAGTAAATGGCGCTAGTTTGCCTTTGGCGGCTTATGCCTGTTTTGCGGATTTTTCTCCTGCCTCGGTCTTCTTGGCCGCGCTTGGCGGCTTGAAGAAAACGGACGTCTGTTGCGCTAGTCAGCTTGTCGGATGGATCGTTAGCAATTTTTAAACTTGACCCGCATGTCTGGTCATGCCTGAGTTTCGGCATGCGGGATTTGCTCACCTTGAAATAAGAAAAAACTATGAAAAGCACAATTGTCACGCCCGTCCAGGATCAATTAAACGATGCTGCCATTCCACCGATGTTGGTTTTATCGGCCTCCAGGTCATCGGATCTCAACAGTCCGCGCTGGGGTGATCTAAAGCGTTATAGGGGGAAATCTATGGGTAATTTGGCGCTCGTCAAGCAGGCGAGAGGAGGGCTCTAATTATGCCGACAGACCTAACACTTTTGAGGATCAAAAGTATCACGATCGAACCTGTCAGAACCATTGTTCCTAACGAACCAGGCGACGCGTTTATCTCCTTTCAACGCATCGTTTTTCACTTTCATGATGGTAGTAGGAGCGAAATGACGATTCATCTGGATGCCGGTATGCACGCATTAGCCCTCGGCGACATAGTGACTCACGACAAGGTGTCCGAATGAAAAAAGTCCTTCAGAATTTTGGATCAGGGCTGCTATGCGGTTTCGTCATGTTTGCCCCGGCCTTTGCGGTCGGGTTCGGTTGGGTCAAGGGCTAGGTCATGTTCACTAAAAGCGCCTATGCCCTCCTGATAGACAAACTAGACTTACGCAACTGGTTTGTGTCTCGGTCGCATTTGTTAAATGACAGCCATCGCTTGGCGGTGGGCGAGGTGCTCGATGAGCAACTGGCGCAATGTATTGCGCGACTGGGTGGCATGGCGGGGGTCTGGTAATGGGCGTCTCGCTGATTGATCACCATCCATCGTTTATGCCGGTCACGGACTTGTTCGCCGAGTGGGATGGCGCCACCGCCACACTGACCACGCCAGATCATGCAAGGGCCAAATTAATAGCTGCGCGCAAGTTGATCAAGCCACGTCAGGATGCGGCGCGCCTGCAACGCCTGACGGCACAATCGTGGGGAACCACACCGGAGCATGCACGGCGCTATGTGCTGTTTGTGGCTGGCTTGCCGATGACACGATGGGAAAGTCCAATTCATTCTTTTACCTCGTCGGAACGGGCCGCGATCAAGGCGGCGGTCGTGGCCTCGGTCGGGATGTTTGAACGGGTGATGCATGCAGTCTAAACACGTCGTTCTGCCTGCCCGTCAACGGCATCTCACTTTCTTACAGTCGGAGCGCTTTGCGCCGGAGTTGGCCCGGTTGCCTTACAAATGGCGCAAGCGCGTCATCGGTCAGGCGCTCGACAAAATGGCGTGGTCCTCCTGGTACAAAATTTATGAGTCGATGGCGACGGATTTTGTGCGCGAGTTTGCTGACCGCTATGTGCCCGCTGGTGTTGATCTGTCGCAGCACGACAGGGACATTGTGGCGACGGCAAAGAAAGCGGCGGCGCATGTCGTCGGGGCGCTGTGGGGCGCGCAGTCGAACTTGCATGCATTGCAGGTGATCCGCTGCGAATGTGCGGAATACGGGATCGATGCACCGGAGTTTGACGAACTGAAAGACGTGATCGCACGGGCCGTCAATCCGCACTGGTGGCGCGGCCAGTTGCGTAAGCGCATCGGTCGGGCCTTTGAGGCGGGTAACATCCGCCTCGGCTACGTCCATTATCACGGTGAACCTTACGCAAGCCACGACACGGTCATCGCCAGACTGGCCCAAAACCGCCGCAACGAACTGGCGCTGGACGGACAAAAATTAGAAAACGAACTCGGTCAGCAATTCACGCTGGCTGAACTGGCCGGTACCACCACGGCAAACAAGGCGATACGACGAGGAGAGTTGATGCTGCGATTAAATGGCTTTGAAACCATTGCGAAAGAACTGGGCGATGAAGGCTTGTTTGTGACGTGGACCTGTCCTTCGCACTTTCATGCGACGTTGCATAGTGGTAAGCCGAATCCGAAATATAGCGGGGCAACACCACGGGAAGCGAATGCGTATCTGCAAAAAGTGACAGCGCGTTTCCGGTCCGCATTGGCACGACGCGGGATTGGGTTATATGGCTTTCGCATTGCCGAGCCACACCACGATGCAACGCCGCACTGGCACATGCTGTTATTTGTTCGACCGACCACCCACTATAAAACGCCGCACATTGTAGACGTGGCTAGCCGCACAACGCGCTTGATGAAGCGCTACGCGTGGACCGCTGAACGGGGCGAACCGGGTGCGTTTGCACGCCGTTTGGAAGTCGTCCGGATCGACTGGCATAAGGGCAGTGCAGCCGGATATATCGCGAAATATGTCTCTAAAAATATTGACGGCGCACATGTCGGCGACCATAAAACAAAGGAAGGGTATGTCGTCGTCACCGATTGCGTGGGCGACCAAGAGTTAGTCCCGTCAGCGCGGATTGATGCATGGTCCGCGTGCTGGGGGATCCGCCAGTTTCAGCAATGGGGTGGCGCACCGGTAACGGTCTGGCGTGAGTTACGTCGAATAAAAGACGACATGCTGGTGGAAGCACCGGAACCGATGAAGCGTGCATGGAATGCAGCGCAAAAGATCGAAGGGGAAAAACGCGCTGACTTTGCCGATTATCTGCGAGTACAAGGTGGTCCCCTCGTGCCACGTAAAAATCTGATCATCACGCTGGCGAAAGATGTCACAACCTGCATCGGGCGTTATGGCGAGACGATTAAATCCACACCGTACGGTGTCCATTGCGCGGCCTTATATGGCGTGGTGTTCAAGTCGGTACGGCACATCTGGACGCCGGTCGCATCGGCCACCACCGCATGCGACGGGGCGGCAGTTGCCCTTCCTCGGACTCGTGTAAATAACTGTACGCACCCCGATCCGGCACCAAGAGAAAAACAGCCGGACTGGATGATTCCTGATGTGAATAGACTTTCCCAGGACGCCAAATCTACGCTCATTGATGCATGGGCGGCGCTGAAGGCCTGTGCGTATCCGCGAATTTTTGATGAAAGGAAGGAATGATGAAATTGCTTATGCAGATGTGCGTCTTTTTATTTATGTTTTTTGCAATATGGGGGATTTCTGATGCCCTGCACTTGATGCTTGATCGATGGAAACTGCGCTTCCATACCGTGATTAACGGGGTGCTGACTGGGGCAGTGATGTACGGCCTGGTGAACGGAATGTTGTGGGGAGCTGGGATTGGATAAAGTTATACCTGACATTGGCGCGATGGTCGAATTTGATAGTGATCACGGTCGGCAAACTGGTGTCGTGATTGCAATCAGACGCGATATTACTAACGCAGAGCTTTGTGCCACGGTCGCGGTCGGCGATGAGGTGGGTCTCACCACAATATCGGTCGCCTTATGCAGATGGGACCGCCGATCAAAAAATATTCTGTGAAAGATTATCGATGAGTTCAAATCAATTAATAAATACAGGAGGTGTCACCATGCGCAACCATCAGGAAAAAATACCCGTCCAAATAAATCAAAGGTTTATACGGTTGCCCCAAGTACAGCTAATGGTGGGTTTTTGCAAAACAATGATTTACGCCAAAATTAAAGAGGGTATATTTCCGCGCCAAATCAAACTGGGTCGTATTTCCGGATGGGTTGAATCGGAGGTTCAGGACTGGATTAATCAACAGATTGAGGAACGGGATGTCACGCCGTATAAAGCTAGTCGGAGGCAATCGCGTGATTGATGATTTTCTTGGAAGTTTAATTGCTCCAGTTTTCCAATGTTTGAAACAATTTTTTCGCTTTTGGCTGGCCATCAACATTGTTGAAGAGCGGGCTGGTGTTGGCGTTTGCAACTTTTGCGAGAGCAGTATTGACCGCTCTTCATCGATACACTTGCAAAAGTACGTCAATGACGTATAATTCAGGTATGTACACAGTCTCCGAAACAGCGATATTCCAACGCTATGCTAGCGAAATATGGTCCGAAGATGAACGAGTTGCTTTCATTAACTGGATTGCCAATAATCCACTTTCTGGTGATGTCATCCCCGGAACGAACGGTATGCGTAAGGTGCGATGGGCTGGTTCAGGAAGAGGAAAGCGCGGCGGCGCTCGTGTCATCTATTACAACATGCTTGAGAATGGTCGGATTTGGTTGATTATTGCTTATACAAAAGCAAAATTTGATAATTTGCCCGCGAAATTTTTGAACAAACTGAAGGAGGAAATTGATCATGGATAAGGAACTAGAGCAATTCCAAGCTGATTTACTTCAATCGGTAAAGGAAATGAAAGCAGGGAAGGTTGCGCGCTCCACCGTTGTTGCTGTCTCGGAGATTGCTAAGGCTCGAACACAATCGGGCTTGTCGCAATCGCAGTTCGCGATACTTATGGGTGTTTCTGTGCGTACCTTGCAAGAATGGGAGCAGGGCCGCCGTAGTCCATCAGGTGCAGCGAGAACGTTATTGAATATAGCTTTGCGTCATCCAGAGGTGTTGCTGGAAGAGTCACAGCACGCGGCATAATTATTACTACACGGTGCTGGGACTGCGGCAAAGTCGCCCCTAGCGGAAAATTACCCGCCGCCGCGGTTCCCTTTGTTGATAAGGGATCGCCTATGGGAAAAACTGCTAGCGAACCCTAGTAACTTATGTGCCTAGCCCCACCCAGGGTGGTTTTTTCAGCAGAAAGGCAGCGTTGTTTATGCTATAAGTTCGTTTCAGTTTACCTGTGATCTCGTAGACAAGTTGAAGTGCTGCTTCGTAATTCTCCACAGCCTCGAAAATTTCTATGTCGGCTTCCCCATATCGGAGCTTGATCGCTCGATGCTCTTCAGGCAATTTTGCTAAGACCGACTTCGTGACATTCAACCCAAATTTGCCTGAAGCTGTGGATAGTTTAATGAGGTTATGGCCCCGCGATTCGCTCTCGTTTTGCCTCAGGAATACTTTGAACGATTTCTCGACTGCCAGATGTAGCTCCCAGCATCCAACCGCAGCCACGGCAGTATCTAAGCTCAATATATCGGCCACTGCTTTTTCGATATGCCACCACACTCCAGCTGCCATTTTTTCTGCTTCATCTGGAAGGTCCGCTGCAGCTTGAAGAGCAAGGTTTATGCTCCTAGTCCTGGAAACGATGAGATCCACACGCTTCTCAATTTTAATGCGCTCACCTTTCGGAAGTGCATCAAAATTGGGGCAGGTCGGGAAGAAAGATTTCAAATTTTCCGATTCATGGATCGAGTCTGGGAATGTTATCCAACAAGTTTCACCTTCGACGTGTACTTTTGTCACCGCGACTGGTACTTCAATTTTGATCGGCGTCCGGTACATTAGCACTATGCCACTGAAAGTTTCACGAACGACCTCGAAGTGGGCGGTGCCATAGCGTTCTTGATACCATTCGCGAATTACAATGACTAAGGCCGTGAACCACTCTTTTTCCAAGAAGTTCTCTTTCGAGTCGTTAAATGGCAGTTTCTCAATGCCATCCTTAACAAACCAAATCGCAGACTGGAGAGGGCGCTTGTTAAGCGGGAGGTTGTTCATCGCAAAATTTGAGTCAAACAGCTCGAGCCAATGGCTGCCAACTTTTACCAATTCTTCCAGATCAAATTTCATTTCGACCTCCACCGAGTCTCCTATTTGGTAACCATCATTAAGTTTTAATTTTAACAACTAAATTTTATATGTGCAATCTCAGATCAGATCGACGTACTCGTCGTTTCTTATGGTCATCTCGGGAATTTTATCAATCCAGTCCGCCCATATTTGCAGCATCTGCCGACGTTCTGTCAAATACTCAGCATGGTTGTAAGCGGCTTTAGTCTTGTTGTCTTCTACATGGGCCAATTGGCGTTCAATCCATTCCGTTCGATAGCCCATTTCATATAACTGCGTCGAGGCCGTAGCGCGAAAGTCATGTCCAGTCCATAACCCGGAACTGTAGCCCATATTTTCCAGCGCACGATTGATTGTGGTCGCGCTCATAACGTCACTCGGACGACGAAAATTCGGAAATAGCCACTCACCAGCGCCGGTAATTCTCTTCAACTCTTCCAAAATAGCTACCGCTTGTTGAGGCAACGGTACCCAGTGCGTCCGGCGCATTTTCATGCGTTCTGCAGGAATTTTCCATTCTCCTGCCACCAGGTCGAACTCGTTCCATGATGCTTTGCGTAACTCTACCGTACGCACAAAGGTATAGAGTATCAGACGCATTGCAAGAACTGTTGTCCGGTTACCGCCGTATTCTCTGACCCTTGCCAAAAAATCGCCGATATCTTCCCTTGTCATCGCTTTGCTATGGTTAACCTTTGGTCGATGCAGCGCACCTTTTAGGGCCGCAGCCGGATCCCCATCGGCACGTAAAGTGACGACCGCATGGCGAAATACGGCAGAACACCACTGACGCAACATAAGTGCGTAGGAAGCCGCTCCACGTTTCTCCATAGTTTGCAGAACGTCGAGTAAGTGAGCGGCCGTGACACTTCGGATTGGCAAACGTCCGATTTTAGGAAACGCGTTTTGCTCGAATGCGCTGGTCATTTGCTTAAGAGAGTAGGGCGTCAGCTTGTCCGCTTTCTTATCCAGCCATTCGCGGGTGACAGCCTCGAATGTAGTGGCCCGCGAAACGGCTTGCCGTAATTTGTCTGTTTGCTTTTCGTGTGTGGGATTAATCCCCAGCTTGACCATTTCACGAGCGCGTTCCCTCTCTCGTCGTGCTTCAGAAAGTGAGATCGCAGGATATTCGCCAATAGTGTAGCGACCGTCTTTTTCTGGTGTTAGCCAGAAACGATAGCGCCAATATTTGGAACCGGAAGGGCGAACCTCCAAGTACAAGCCGTTACCATCTTGAAGAATGTAAGGTTTGTCGGTCGGTTTGGCGGTGCGGATTTTTGTATCAGTGAGTGATGGCATACCGGATAACGAGGATTTGTGTCCTGTAGGTTATCCGGTTTTTTTGTTGCTGTCAGTAAACTTTAGTGAACGTCTAAGGATACTATCGCTAGGTTCTACGGGGCAGAGAGGCGAAATGTCGAACGATTACGAGTGCTGCTGAACGTGAATGATAGTTATCGATCATGAGTAACATCAGATTTCTCCATCCAGACCATCTTGCACTTGTTCGGCGGCGCGGAGGACTGCGCGGGCTTTATTTTCGGTTTCTTCCCATTCGGTCTCAGGTACCGAGTCAGCGACAATACCGGCGGCGGCTTGCACATACAGCATGCCGTCTTTAATGACACCGGTGCGTATCGCGATGGCGACGTCCATCTCGCCACCAAACGATAAATAGCCGCAAGCGCCGCCGTAAATGCCGCGTTTGGTTAATTCCAGTTCGTCGATCACTTCCATCGCCCGCACTTTTGGTGCGCCCGAAAGGGTGCCGGCGGGGAAGGTGGCTTTGAGGACATCCAGATTGGATAAGCCTGATTTCAACACGCCTTCGACGTTGGACACAATGTGCTGCACGTGAGAATATTTTTCGATGACCATCTGATCGGTGACTTTGACACTGCCTGTTTCGGCAATACGCCCGATATCATTGCGGGCCAGATCAATCAGCATCACGTGTTCCGCGATTTCTTTTGGATCGGCCAATAGCTCAATGGCTAACTGTTCGTCGCGCTCTGGCGTGGAGCCGCGTGGACGGGTTCCTGCCAGCGGACGGATGGTGACTTTACGTTTTCCATCAGCGTTTGCGGTCGGCGCGGCGGTTTGCTCGTTGCGGACCAGAATTTCTGGCGATGAACCAACAATTTGCATATCGCCAAAATTGTAGAAGTACATATAAGGCGACGGATTTAACGACCGCAATGCGCGATACAGCATCAGCGGTGAATCGACGTAGGGCTTTTTGATACGCTGGCCAATTTGGACCTGCATCAAATCGCCCGCCATAATGTATTCCTTGGCTTTGGCAACGGCTTTAAGATAATCCGGTTTTTTGAATTCGCGGATGGTCTCTGTCCGTACGGATGCGGATGTCACCGGCGCATCGGCCGGACGGCGCAACATGGTGCGCAATTCTTTCAAGCGCTGGCGCCCTTTGGAAAACGCTTCAGGCTGGGTCGGGTCGGTATACACGATCAGATACAGTTTGCCGGACAGATTGTCGATGACGGCTAATTCTTCGGTTAGCAGTAGCTGAATGTCGGGCAGGCCCAAATCATCTTTTGGGGCTGTGTTCGCCAGGCGCTTTTCGATGTGACGCACCGTGTCATAGCCGAAATAGCCAGCTAGCCCGCCGCAAAAACGCGGCATGCCGGGACGGGTCGCAACCTTGTAGCGGGATTGAAATTCGCTGATAAAGTCGAGCGGATTGCCTTCCAGGCTCTCGATGATCTTGTCATTCTGAACGACCTCAATGCGAGTGCCGTAACTACGCAGTAGCGTTGAGGCAGGCAAGCCGATGAAGGAGTAACGTCCAAAGCGCTCACCACCAACCACGGATTCGAGCAAGAACGTATTTTTGCCAGTTTGTTGGGTTTGCGCGAGCTTCAGATACAGCGTTAACGGGGTTTCGAGATCAGCCAATGCTTCGGCGATCAGGGGGATGCGGTTGTAGCCTTGTGCGGCCAGCGATTTGAATTCGAGTTCGGTCATGTTTCTCTCCAGACCGCTATTGTAAAACAGCGGTGGTCGACTTTAAAAAAACGTTGTCTGTGATCATCTCTAAAATAGACGAAATTACGGACAGCGGCGATCAGCGGGTTACTTAGCCCAGGATTGCCAGCGTCGCCAGAGCCAGGCCTCGGAGGCGGCTAATGGGACAATACGTTTTTTTTCGAGAAACATCATTTAAGAAATTTGGTTAAAAAAGTCGATGTTAATAACAGGTATTAATAATAGGTATTAATAAGTGATATTAATTAGTGGTATTAATATTCGGCATTAATACCTGTTGTTAATGCAGTGATCTTAATACGCGTGGTGTTAATACTTTTTACGTTAGAGCGAAATATAGTGCGCTGCGGAAAGCAGCGTAGGTACTATACCATCGGAATCGACGTTTTGTATAGGTTCGCCATGATTGTAACCGTAGGGAACGCTTAACACGCGGCAACCGGCTGCGCGGGCGGCCAGAGCATCATTGGAAGAGTCTCCGATGGCGACAACTTGTGCAGGCACGCATTGGAATTCGCGAAAAACTTCCAGAAATGGCATGGGATCAGGTTTTTTCCTGGGAAACGAATCGCCGCCATAGGTCAACTCAAAAAAAGCACTCAATCCGGTTGTTTTCATCAAGGGTAGTGCAAACGCAATCGGCTTATTGGTGACGCAAGCCAGCCGTAAGCCCATGGCGCGCATCGCTTGCAGTCCTTCCATGACGTCAGGATAGAGCGTGGCGAAATGTCCGTTGATGGCGAGATAATGACGTTGATACGCCGCTAACGCTGCATCGAAATGGGCTTCGACTTGTTCAGCAGAAAAATCGACGCCCAGGACGCGGCGAATCAGGTTTTCCGATCCCTTGCCGACGAAATTGCTGACAGTTTGCAGCGGTAGCGGTGCCAGATCGAAATCGGCACGCATGCGATTGATGGCAACCTGAAAGTCTGGCGCGGTATCGAGCATGGTGCCGTCCAGATCAACAATGACCGCTTTAATGCCGGTCAACATGGCGTATTCTGCAACTTGCGCGTTATTCCGCGCTTGATACCTTGAGCGGCAACGTTGGTCTTTGTTAAAAGTTCCCTCCCATGCAACGTCATACCTTTGCCAATTCGCCGCGCATTGCATCAATCACTGCCTTGTAATCAGGCTTGCCAAAAATGGCTGAACCCGCAACGAACGTATCTGCTCCTGCGGCCGCAGCCTGGGCGATATTTTCTATTTTGATGCCGCCGTCCACTTCCAGCATGATATTACGACCGGAATCGTCAATCATGCGACGCACGATAGCGATTTTTCGCAGGGCTTCATGGATGAAAGACTGTCCGCCGAAGCCGGGATTAACCGACATGATCAAGATGATGTCGAGCTTATCCATCACGTGTTCAAGATAGTCCAAAGGTGTTGCCGGGTTAAACACCAACCCTGATTTACATCCGTGATCGCGGATTAATTGCAGGGAGCGGTCGATGTGCTCCGAGCCTTCCGGGTGGAAAGTGATGATATTTGCACCAGCTTTGGCGAAATCCGGAATGATGCGATCGACCGGCTTGACCATGAGATGAACGTCTATCGGCACCGTGACATGAGGACGAATTGCTTCGCAGACCAGTGGGCCGATAGTGAGGTTGGGAACGTAATGGTTATCCATGACGTCAAAGTGGATCATATCTGCACCGGCGCTGATAACATTACGCACTTCTTCGCCCAGACGGGCAAAATCTGCAGAGAGAATACTTGGGGCGATACGGTAGGTTGGTTTGTTTGGCATGGCGGTCACTAAATGAGATGATGCATAAAAGATGGGCTATTTTACTCCCGGAGTGCCAAATTGGCGGCGTTGTGCTTGCATCGGTCGATAATTTCGTGTGCAATGATCTGCTTGATCCCACAGATCCTGGGAGGCCGTCGCATTGTGCGTCTGCCAATTCCATAGATGCGCTAAAACTATTGTTTGAAATAAGGAAAATTGCATGTCCGCATACGAATTTACCGTCACAGTCAGAACCCAGTATCTGGAAGAGCAATCTGAACCAGATCGGAATCACTATGTCTTTGCCTACGCAATTACCATCAAAAATACCGGTAAGGTGGCAGCGCAACTTATTTCACGCCATTGGGTCATTACCAACGCCAATAGCGAAGTCCAGGAAGTCCGCGGTCTTGGCGTAATCGGACACCAACCTTTGCTGCAGCCGGGTGAAAACTTTGAATACTCCAGCGGAACTTCGCTGGCAACGCCGCAGGGCTCCATGTCAGGCGAGTTTTTTTGCGTGGCAGAGGATGGCAAACAGTTCGAGTCGCGCGTTCCGGAATTTGTTTTATCTCTGCCACGAACGTTGCATTAATGCATGTTTGGGAATGCGGTTGCGCCCACGGTGTAAGTAATATCAGGTGGCAATCAGGCGGGATGAGGCATCAAGCAGGCATCAACCGGACATCAATCAGACATCAATCAGACATCAATCAGACATCAATCCGCCAATCAGGCTGATAACAGTCTGGCGACATTGATAATCGTCGTATTGCGTGGGTAAATGTCGTTTGCTTAGCGTTCGATGGCGTTACGTTGCGCTTTTATCGCCACTTTTCTTTGGTGGCGGCGATTTACGTGGTGGTGTGTGATCAGGTTTGGCGCCTGACATGGTCCACCAGACAATAAACACGAATAAGAAGAAGGCCGCACTAGCCTCAAGTATTATTAACCACATAAAGAATCCTCAATGTCATTCAAGCGCATAAGTCTACCCGTTTCAGCCCGTATTTCAGCGCTAATTGTCGCCCTCAGCCTCGCAGCGTGTTCCACTTCTCCTCCACTCAACTCGCCAACCTCACCGAAATCGCCTGAGAACAAGCTTCCGCCATCAGCTTACACCGGTCCTTTGCCGGATGTAAAAGTGCCTCCTGGCACACTGCGATTAAGCACATTTTCGGCGATACCGGGCTGGCGCAATGACGATTTACGTTTGGCGATGCCGGCGTTCCTGACGTCTTGCTCAACCATGGCGAGAAGATCGGGCTGGACTGAGCCGTGCACGATTGCACGCGATCTCGATGTGACCAGCGAAAGTGGTGTGCGGTCATTTTTTGAGGCGTTTTTTACGCCATACCAGGTGATAAACGCCGACGGTAGCGACAACGGTCTGGTGACCGGCTACTACGAACCACTGTTGCGCGGGGCGCGCAAGCGCGGGGGTGTTTACCAAACACCTCTTTATCATGCGCCGGACGATTTACTCACCATAGATTTGGCAAATGTCTATCCCGAGTTAAAAGGATTGCGTTTGCGGGGACGGTTGGTAGGTAATAAGGTGGTGCCGTATCCGAACCGGGCCGAGCTGGACAAAACAGGTAGTCTTAGCGGCAAAGAAATCGTTTGGGTTGACGATCCGGTAGATGCATTTTTCCTGCAAGTCCAGGGTTCTGGACGTGTCCAGATGGCCGATGGTCAAATATTGCGGGTCGCTTACGCGGATCAAAATGGGTATCCCTATAAGTCGATCGGGCGTTACCTGATCGATAAAGGTGAGCTAACCCTGGCGCAAGCCTCTGCTCAGGGTATTAAAGCCTGGTTGCTGGCGAATCCTTCCCGTCAACAGGAATTACTGAATTCCAATCCGAGTTATGTCTTCTTCAAGGAGGAAAAAGTGCTGGATCCGAGCCAAGGGCCGAAAGGTGCGCAAGGGGTGCCGCTGACGGCGCAGCGTTCAATTGCGGTGGATCCTCACTTCATTCCCTTAGGCGTTCCCGTATTTTTGGCCACTACCCAACCAAATAGCGCTAAGCCGCTCCAGCAATTAGTGGTTGCTCAAGATACCGGCGGCGCGATCAAAGGCGCGGTGCGCGCAGATTATTTCTGGGGGTTTGGGAATGAAGCAGGAGAGAAAGCCGGAAAAATGAAGCAACGGGGCGCAATGTGGGTACTGCTCCCGAAGCTGTCGGATATGGCTGGTCGCTAATTTAGCGACGAAGTCTGATAACAATTCTTGCATCGAAGGTCGGCACAAGCTTGTGCCGACCTTTTTTTGTGGATTTTCGCTATTTTTCGCTATATATATAAGGTCGTTCCGGCAGACCACCCTCATATATATAGATGTCATCGACAACCTGCGCTATTTTCGGCCTGAAATCAGCGTAGAACCAGCACCGGAATGGTGGAGTGGGCTAAAACCCTTTGGGTTTTGCTACCAAGAAATAATCGACTTAAACCACTTCTGCCGTGGGACGCCATAAATATAACGTCACAACCGTATTTTTCGGCGGCATTGATGATTTCTTCATCCGGATTGAATGCTTGTGCCGTAAGCACTTCGCACTCGACGCCGGCGGCCTTGGCTGCATCGGCAACTTTTTGTACGTGTAGTTGGGCCAGTGCCAACATATTCTCTTCGTATGTGCCCGGATCTGCCGCCATCGTGCTCTCTGCCATCGGTGAAAACGGATAAGGTTCCGCGACCGATAAGCCAATCACCTTGCCATTGCCGAATTTTGCAAACTCAATGGCTGCGGCAATTGCCTTGTCTGATAGAACTGAGCCGTCTGTCGGTACCAAAATGGTTTTGAACATTGTGTCCCCTTTGTTAATAAAGAAAATGTAACACTTTTAAGATGTCGCAGTTGCAATAATACTTGTTAGGGCAAAGGTTGGACATGTTTGAGCCTGATAAATTCCGCATCTTATGAGGGCAGTTTTATTGCGGTCTTTAATCCGTGGCCCCTCAACCCTTTCGCCGCATCTGGTATCTTTAAGCCTACAATTAACTTTTACCCCAATCAGCAAAAAACTGGAGACAACATGTCATACGAAGCAATTTTGGTTGAAACGCAAGGAAAAGTCGGACTGATTCGGTTGAATCGCCCTAAAGCGTTGAACGCCTTGAATGATCAACTGATGATTGAGCTGGGGCAAGCCCTGAAAACGTTTGATGCTGATGACGCAATCGGCTGCATTATTATTACGGGCAGCGAAAAAGCATTCGCAGCAGGTGCCGATATCGGCGCAATGGCGGGTTACTCTTATATGGATGCTTATAAAGGCGATTACATTACCCGTAACTGGGAAGAGATACGTCGTGTTCGTAAGCCAGTGATTGCTGCGGTGGCCGGTTTCGCTTTAGGTGGCGGATGTGAATTGGCAATGATGTGCGATTTCATCATTGCGGCAGACAACGCAAAATTTGGTCAGCCCGAAATTAAACTAGGTGTCATTCCCGGTGCTGGCGGGACGCAGCGTTTGCCACGTGCGATATCAAAATCCAAAGCGATGGATATGTGTCTGACAGCGCGCATGATGGATGCGGTTGAGGCAGAGCGAGCAGGGTTAGTATCGCGGATTGTGCCTTTGGATCAGTTGATGGCAGAAACTTTGGCCGCAGCAACCGTCATTGCCAATATGTCACTGCCGGCAGTGATGATGGTGAAAGAGTCGGTTAATCGGGCCTATGAAACCACCTTGACCGAGGGGGTGAATTTTGAGCGTAGACTGTTCCATAGCACCTTCGCGACAGAGGACCAGAAAGAGGGAATGCAGGCATTTTTAGAGAAGCGTCCGCCAGTTTTCAAAAATCTTTAAAAATTGTTATAAAAGCGCTTGCCAGCTTAGAGATGTGTTGCTATAGTTCGGCCTCTGTTGAAAACGACGCGAAATACACGAAACAGCGCAAGCGGTTTTGAGGGCGAAGTGGACGATGGAACGAGGTTGTAAAGTGGGGTGTTTTGAGTGGTAGAAGGAGTTGATTTGGTTTTAAATTGTTGAAAAAAATGATTTAAAAAGAAGTTGACGAAAAGCTCGAAACGCTACATAATCTCATCTCTCTGCTGCTGACAAACAAAACGATTTGTTGGTGCTGCGAACACTACGGTGTGACGCAAAACAGAGACAGTTCTTTAACAATTAACAGCCGATAAGTGTGGGCGTTTAATGAAAGTGCAGCGTTAATTGCTTCGGTGATTTGCGTATAACTTAAAACATTAAATGTTCACAAAAGAAGAAAAATAGGATATTTCGCAGAGTCAAATCTGAGAAGTAGCCTGTCAGTATTTTGAGTGAGCGATAGCAGCGATGCTAGGCAGCAATGCCACAAAACAGAGATTAAACTGAAGAGTTTGATCCTGGCTCAGATTGAACGCTGGCGGCATGCCTTACACATGCAAGTCGAACGGTAACAGGGAGCTTGCTCCGCTGACGAGTGGCGAACGGGTGAGTAATATATCGGAACGTGCCTGGTAATGGGGGACAACTAGTCGAAAGATTAGCTAATACCGCATACGCCCTACGGGGGAAAGAGGGGGATTCGCAAGAACCTCTCGTTATCAGAGCGGCCGATATCTGATTAGCTAGTTGGTGAGGTAAAGGCTCACCAAGGCTTCGATCAGTAGCTGGTCTGAGAGGACGACCAGCCACACTGGGACTGAGACACGGCCCAGACTCCTACGGGAGGCAGCAGTGGGGAATTTTGGACAATGGGCGCAAGCCTGATCCAGCAATGCCGCGTGAGTGAAGAAGGCCTTCGGGTTGTAAAGCTCTTTTGTCAGGGAAGAAACGGTCTTGGTTAATACCTGGGGCTAATGACGGTACCTGAAGAATAAGCACCGGCTAACTACGTGCCAGCAGCCGCGGTAATACGTAGGGTGCAAGCGTTAATCGGAATTACTGGGCGTAAAGCGTGCGCAGGCGGTTTTTTAAGACAGGTGTGAAATCCCCGGGCTTAACCTGGGAATGGCATTTGTGACTGGAAGGCTAGAGTGTGTCAGAGGGGGGTAGAATTCCACGTGTAGCAGTGAAATGCGTAGAGATGTGGAGGAATACCGATGGCGAAGGCAGCCCCCTGGGATAACACTGACGCTCATGCACGAAAGCGTGGGGAGCAAACAGGATTAGATACCCTGGTAGTCCACGCCCTAAACGATGTCTACTAGTTGTCGGGTCTTAATTGACTTGGTAACGCAGCTAACGCGTGAAGTAGACCGCCTGGGGAGTACGGTCGCAAGATTAAAACTCAAAGGAATTGACGGGGACCCGCACAAGCGGTGGATGATGTGGATTAATTCGATGCAACGCGAAAAACCTTACCTACCCTTGACATGGCTGGAATCCTTGAGAGATCAGGGAGTGCTTGAAAGAGAACCAGTACACAGGTGCTGCATGGCTGTCGTCAGCTCGTGTCGTGAGATGTTGGGTTAAGTCCCGCAACGAGCGCAACCCTTGTCATTAGTTGCTACGAAAGGGCACTCTAATGAGACTGCCGGTGACAAACCGGAGGAAGGTGGGGATGACGTCAAGTCCTCATGGCCCTTATGGGTAGGGCTTCACACGTCATACAATGGTACATACAGAGGGCCGCCAACCCGCGAGGGGGAGCTAATCCCAGAAAGTGTATCGTAGTCCGGATTGTAGTCTGCAACTCGACTACATGAAGTTGGAATCGCTAGTAATCGCGGATCAGCATGTCGCGGTGAATACGTTCCCGGGTCTTGTACACACCGCCCGTCACACCATGGGAGCGGGTTTCACCAGAAGTAGGTAGCCTAACCGTAAGGAGGGCGCTTACCACGGTGGGATTCGTGACTGGGGTGAAGTCGTAACAAGGTAGCCGTATCGGAAGGTGCGGCTGGATCACCTCCTTTCTAGAGTTTGCACGGACATTAAGCGTCCACACTTATCGGTGTGTTAGTTAGAAGAAGAACAGTCATCATTAGGTAGGTGCTAATCAGGACGGGTCTGTAGCTCAGTTGGTTAGAGCACCGTGTTGATAACGCGGGGGTCGTTGGTTCGAGCCCAACCAGACCCACCACGTGATAGATGTACGATTTATGGGGGCTTAGCTCAGCTGGGAGAGCACCTGCTTTGCAAGCAGGGGGTCATCGGTTCGATCCCGTTAGCCTCCACCATATTTACGTTTGACCCGGCACAACGCAGGGGCAATCAGTAGAAGTAAAAATCAAACCTAAGTCAGTATTTCATGCGCGTTATAGGGTGAAATAAAAAGGGATTTAGGTTTGATCTTTAGACGATCATTGGCTGTTTGTTCTTTAACAATTTAGAAGAAGTAAAGAATTCGTCCGCAGTGCGACAGCATTGTGGATGGGTATGATTGTATCAAATCAAAAAAGTATTAAAGAGTTCTCAAAAGAGTCTGCGCTAGTAATAGTTGCAGACAAATGCGAAAACACTTTGGATACGGCAAACGCTAAAGTAATACTCATAAGTAATAATACTATGACCGGTTTTTAAGCGTGAACGCGTTTAGAAGCTAACGTTATAGGGACAAGTGAATAAGTGCACATGGTGGATGCCTTGGCGATTACAGGCGATGAAGGACGTAGTAGCTTGCGATAAGCTGCGGGGAGCCAGCAAACAGGCTTTGATCCGCAGATTTCCGAATGGGGAAACCCACCCTTTATGGGTATTGCAACCTGAATACATAGGGTTGCAAGGCGAACGTGGCGAACTGAAACATCTAAGTAGCTACAGGAAAAGAAATCAACCGAGATTCCCAGAGTAGTGGCGAGCGAAATGGGAACAGCCTGCACGATTTAGCATCAGCGATAATGGAACACTCTGGAAATAGTGGCCATAGAGGGTGATAGCCCCTTACATGAAATCGGTGGTGTGGAACTAAGTGTGCGACAAGTAGGGCGGGACACGTGTAATCCTGTCTGAACATGGGGGGACCATCCTCCAAGGCTAAATACTCGTAATCGACCGATAGTGAACCAGTACCGTGAGGGAAAGGCGAAAAGAACCCCGGAAGGGGAGTGAAATAGATCCTGAAACCGTGTGCATACAAACAGTAGGAGCGGACTTGTTCCGTGACTGCGTACCTTTTGTATAATGGGTCAGCGACTTACATTCAGTGGCAAGCTTAACCGTATAGGGAAGGCGTAGAGAAATCGAGTCCGAATAGGGCGTTCAGTCGCTGGGTGTAGACCCGAAACCAAGTGATCTACTCATGGCCAGGATGAAGGTGCGGTAACACGCACTGGAGGTCCGAACCCACTAATGTTGAAAAATTAGGGGATGAGCTGTGGGTAGGGGTGAAAGGCTAAACAAACTTGGAAATAGCTGGTTCTCTCCGAAAACTATTTAGGTAGTGCCTCAAGTATCACCATCGGGGGTAGAGCACTGTTATGGCTAGGGGTTCATTGCGAATTACCAACCCATTGCAAACTCCGAATACCGATGAGTGCGAGCTTGGGAGACAGACGCCGGGTGCTAACGTCCGACGTCAAGAGGGAAACAACCCAGACCGCCAGCTAAGGTCCCAAAGATTGGCTAAGTGGCAAACGAAGTGGGAAGGCTAAAACAGTCAGGAGGTTGGCTTAGAAGCAGCCATCCTTTAAAGAAAGCGTAATAGCTCACTGATCGAGTCGTCCTGCGCGGAAGATGTAACGGGGCTAAGCCAGTCACCGAAGCTGCGGATATCAATTTATTGATATGGTAGGAGAGCGTTCTGTAAGCCTGCGAAGGTGTCTTGTAAAGGATGCTGGAGGTATCAGAAGTGCGAATGCTGACATGAGTAGCGATAATGGGGGTGAAAAGCCTCCACGCCGTAAGCCCAAGGTTTCCTGTTCAACGTTCATCGGAGCAGGGTGAGTCGGCCCCTAAGGCGAGGCAGAGATGCGTAGCTGATGGGAAGCAGGTTAATATTCCTGCACCGTCGTGTGATGCGATGGGGGGACGGATCGCGGAAGGTTGTCCGACTGTTGGAATAGTCGGTTTTTGGCTCAGAGAAGGCTGTTAGGCAAATCCGGCAGCGTAATTCAAGGGGTTGAGACGAGCGAATTTATTCGTGAAGCAATCGGAAGTGGTTCCAAGAAAAGCCTCTAAGCTTCAGTCACACGAGACCGTACCGCAAACCGACACAGGTGGGCGAGATGAGTATTCTAAGGCGCTTGAGAGAACTCGGGAGAAGGAACTCGGCAAATTTGTACCGTAACTTCGGGATAAGGTACGCCCCGGTAGCTTGACTGGCTCGCGCCAGAAGGGTGAAAGGGCTGCAATAAAAAGGTGGCTGCGACTGTTTAATAAAAACACAGCACTATGCAAACACGAAAGTGGACGTATATGGTGTGACTCCTGCCCGGTGCTGGAAGATTAAATGATGGGGTGCAAGCTCTTGATTGAAGTCCCAGTAAACGGCGGCCGTAACTATAACGGTCCTAAGGTAGCGAAATTCCTTGTCGGGTAAGTTCCGACCTGCACGAATGGAGTAACGATGGCCACACTGTCTCCTCCCGAGACTCAGCGAAGTTGAAATGTTTGTGATGATGCAATCTACCCGCGGCTAGACGGAAAGACCCCATGAACCTTTACTGTAGCTTTGCATTGAATTTTGAACCAATCTGTGTAGGATAGGTGGGAGGCTTTGAAGCGTGAACGCTAGTTTGCGTGGAGCCAACCTTGAAATACCACCCTGGTTTGTTTGAGATTCTAACCTTGGTCCGTTATCCGGATCGGGGACAGTGCATGGTAGGCAGTTTGACTGGGGCGGTCTCCTCCCAAAGTGTAACGGAGGAGTTCGAAGGTACGCTAGGCACGGTCGGACATCGTGCTGTTAGTGCAATGGCATAAGCGTGCTTAACTGCGAGACTGACAAGTCGAGCAGGTACGAAAGTAGGACATAGTGATCCGGTGGTTCTGTATGGAAGGGCCATCGCTCAACGGATAAAAGGTACTCTGGGGATAACAGGCTGATTCCTCCCAAGAGTTCATATCGACGGGGGAGTTTGGCACCTCGATGTCGGCTCATCACATCCTGGGGCTGTAGCCGGTCCCAAGGGTATGGCTGTTCGCCATTTAAAGTGGTACGTGAGCTGGGTTTAAAACGTCGTGAGACAGTTTGGTCCCTATCTGCCGTGGGCGTTGGAAATTTGAAGGGGGCTGCTCCTAGTACGAGAGGACCGGAGTGGACGAACCTCTGGTGTACCGGTTGTCACGCCAGTGGCATTGCCGGGTAGCTAAGTTCGGAAGAGATAACCGCTGAAAGCATCTAAGCGGGAAACTTGCCTTGAGATGATATTTCCCGGGAACTAGATTCCCCTAAAGGGTCGTTCGAGACCAGGACGTTGATAGGCTGGGTGTGGAAGCGTAGTAATACGTTAAGCTAACCAGTACTAATTGCCCGTGAGGCTTGTCCCTATAACCTTAGCAGGTTGTGGGTAAGCTAATGAGATATGTGTTTGCCTGAAAAGTGCAATCATACCCAGTGCGGTGCCGACATACCCTTGTCAGCATCGCACAAGAAACAAGACCTTTACTTCTTCTAGATTGCGTTGTTTGTTGCCCTATTGGGAACAAATGACACTACAGTTTATGCCTGATGACCATAGCGAGTTGGTACCACCCCTTCCCATCCCGAACAGGACCGTGAAACGACTTTGCGCCGATGATAGTGCTGCAACCAGTGTGAAAGTAGGTCATCGTCAGGCTCTTATTAGAAAACCCTCTCCGAGAAATCGGGGAGGGTTTTTGCTTGGTGGAATCGATTTAGCACTTATCTTGCAGCACGGCACGGCACAGCACAGCACGGCACAGCACGGCACAGCACAGCACCCGCCAGCACAGCACAGCATCTTCCAGCACCGCACCCTCCAGCACAGCATGCCTCAGAACACTACCCATCTCCGGCGGATCGGAATATCGCACAGCACTCGATCAATTAAGATACGCTATTTAGGTCCCATCGCTGATACCTACAGCATTCTGAAACGCGTGGTCAAGTGGTTAGCTCTCCAGGACACCTAACCAGATTTCATAGTGGCTTTCCTGCGTTTAGTTCTGGTCACTGAATGAGCGAACATATAACAAAAATAGAGAACAAATGCACTGAGGCAATGTAAGTTAAGTAATTTCCGCATATTAGGTCATACAAGAGCGTGGATGAGTACATACAAAATTTTAAGATTTGCATCGCGATCCAAAAAAATGGCCACAATCGTCAGCTGGATATTTGTCCCGATCCCATGTGCAAAGTCTCAGCATGTCCACAATGCACCAAAACCCGCAAACAAGCACACAACTACTGGGTTTTTAACCAGTTGTCCTGTATGATTTCAGCTACATTAAGCCTAAGGTGCTACTAAGATGATAGGTCGACTCTCCGGGATGTTGCTCGAAAAAAATCCGCCGCAACTGCTCGTTGATTGCAACGGGGTGGGTTATGAGGTCGCAGTGCCGATGAGCACCTTTTATAATCTTCCCGCCATAGGGGAGCGCGTCATCTTGCTAACGCATCTGGCGATACGTGAAGATGCGCATGTCCTGTTTGGCTTCGGCAGCGCGGAAGAACGCAACGTATTCAAGCAGTTAATCAAAATTAGCGGCGTCGGCGCGCGGATGGCTCTTTCGATTCTGTCCGGAATGTCTGTACACGACTTAGCCCAGGCGATTACTCTGCAAGAGGCTGGACGCCTGACCAAAGTACCGGGCATTGGTAAAAAAACCGCCGAGCGGTTATTGCTGGAACTAAAAGGCAAACTCGGTGCTGATATCGGCGCCGTCGGCGGCCATCCGGTTAGTGTCGTGACAGGCGATATTTTGAATGCGTTAGTCGCGTTAGGCTATTCGGACAAAGAGGCTTTGTTGGCTTTGAAGCAAATTCCGGATGACGTCACTGTATCTGACGGCATCAAATTAGCCTTAAAAGCGCTATCGAAGTTGTAAAGTGCCGGAATGAGGTCAAAAATGTATGGTTTTCCACCTTTGTCAGGCGGCGCAGCAAAGGTTTCTCATCGTTCCTTATAATTCCAATTCGGCTGTACTAACTGTATCTAAACCTTTCAGTCCGGCTACAATTCGCCTATGAGCATTCAAACCGACGATTTTACCGAGCAGCGAATTATCGCAGCGACGCCGGCCTCTCCAAATGAAGAGGCCATCGAGCGTGCGCTGCGACCGAAGCATCTGGATGAATATGTAGGCCAGCAAAAAATTCGTGAGCAGCTGGAAATTTTTATTACTGCAGCGCGTCAGCGTAAAGAGGCATTGGATCACACGCTTCTGTTCGGTCCGCCCGGGCTTGGTAAAACGACCCTCGCTCACATCATCGCCCGCGAAATGGGGGTAAATTTACGTCAAACCTCAGGCCCGGTGCTTGAACGCGCAGGTGATCTGGCAGCGTTGCTGACCAACCTTGAAGCGAACGACGTTCTCTTTATCGATGAAATTCATCGGCTTTCACCGGTGGTTGAAGAGATTCTTTATCCTGCTCTCGAAGATTATCAAATTGATATTATGATCGGAGAAGGTCCGGCTGCGCGCTCAGTCCGCCTGGACTTGCAGCCGTTTACGCTCGTCGGGGCAACTACGCGGGCCGGCATGCTGACGAACCCATTACGCGATCGGTTTGGGATTGTTGCGAGGCTGGAATTTTATACGCCGGAAGAATTAACCAAGATCGTCACACGGAGTTCGGCTTTACTTAACGCACCGATAATTGGAGACGGCGCGTTTGAAATTGCTAAGCGCAGTCGCGGCACGCCACGTATTGCTAACCGCTTGCTACGGCGTGTTCGCGATTATGCAGAGGTGAAGGGTAACGGTGAAATCACCAAGGCCATCGCCGATGCAGCATTAGTCATGTTGGACGTTGATCCTGTAGGTTTCGATGTGATGGACCGGAAACTGCTCGAAGCGGTACTTTTTAAATTTGGCGGCGGTCCTGTCGGGCTGGATAATTTGGCAGCTGCAATCGGGGAGGAACGTGACACCATTGAAGACGTGCTGGAACCCTATTTGATACAGCAAGGATTTCTGCAGCGAACCCCGAGAGGTCGGATTGCTACGCCCGCCGCCTACGCCCACTTCGGTGTAAGCGCGCCAAAGACTGGTCCCAACGGCGAGTTGTGGGGATAAATGGATGATCTCAAGATTGCAGGTGCAAAATTAACCAGCACCTAAATCAAGACGTTATTGCATCACCTATATCAACGTTTCAGATATGGATTGATGCCGACGCCTGTCCCAATGTCGTCAAGGAAATATTATTCCGGGTCGCAGATCGACGTCAAATTGTGATTACGCTTGTTGCTAATAAGTTGTTGCGCGTCCCACCGTCCCGCTTTATCAAAGCGATTCAGGTGCCGGCCCATTTTGATGCTGCCGATCAAGAAATAGTGCGTTTGTTAAGTCCCGGAGACCTGGT
The DNA here is from genome assembly GCF_016917355.1 of Glaciimonas sp. PAMC28666. Classification (GTDB taxonomy): domain Bacteria; phylum Pseudomonadota; class Gammaproteobacteria; order Burkholderiales; family Burkholderiaceae_D; genus Glaciimonas. The sequence continues at coordinate 2,761,730 of NZ_CP070304.1, forward strand.
GATTACGGCAGACATTCCGCTGGCCGCCGAAGTACTCGCGGGTGGTGGCGATGCACTTAATCCTCGGGGCGAGTTCTATACGCGCGACAATATCCAGCAGAGTTTGATGATGCGAAAAATGTTGGAGGAGTTGCGCGAGTCGGGTGTCGATACCGGCGGTCCGGCAACTTTTAGCCAGAATGATCGACATAGTTTTGCTGCGCAGCTAGATCGATATCTACAAAAATCCCGCGTTTGATAAGAAGCTTGTGTAAAAATTAAACGTCACTGACAATGTCATAGTCTTCACCAATTAGTGTAAGCGAACCATGCTCATGTCCACCAAAGTCAATCGGTACGCACATCAACTTATCGACGCACGCGCTAGCGCGCGATTACTACCCCCCTTATCAAATGGCGAGGAATTATTGGTCGTTGACGGATATGACATATCGAAGCGTATCCTGGATGCCAGCATCGATCGTGGAGAGGTTCCTACAGGACGTAAATTGGGCTTCACGAATCGAACGTTATGGTCGAAATATGGCGTAAATCGTCCGATTGAGTCCCTGATGTGGGCGCATATTTTCGATAGTACGGTGCGTTTTGCTGAGGATAATCGCGGAATTCAAAGTCTTGAAGGGGCGGTGCAACCCCGAATCGAGCCTGAGATCGTCTTCAAGTTAGCAACTACTCCGGATCCCGATGCGAGTCTCAATGATCTGGCCGATTGCATCGAATGGATGGCACACGCGTTTGAGATAGTGGTGTGCCCGTTTCCGGACTGGAAATTTGAGGCTGCGGATGCGATCGCGGCTTTTGGCTTGCACGGCACATTGATTATCGGTGAGCCGCACGTTTTGTCGACCGCAACGAGGCGCAATCTGGGTGACATTTTAGCCAATGCCAGCGTTTCTTTATCCTGTTGCACAGAAGCGTCGGTGACGCTATGCGGTGCAGGCTTCGGCAGTGACGTACTCGACAGTCCGCTGCATGCGTTGTGGCATTTGCATCAGTTACTCAAAACCCAGCCCCAGTTTGCTCCTCTTTCAGCTGGCGAGATCATTACGACGGGTACCTGGACCGATGCCTATCCGGTACAACGCGGCCAAACATGGGTGACAGCGTTTTCGGGAGTCGCGTTGCCGGGATTAACCCTATCTTTCACATAGACGAAGAAGCACCATTCGTCGTTCGTAACATCATATGTGAATAAAAAAATGCCGTGCAATACTCCGTTGCGCGGCATTTCTTTGATGCGAATACAGACTTACCAAGCACCCCATTTTTACTCTTCGCGAATCCAGGTCTGGGTTCGCCCAAGCAGGGGTACTCCGATATATCCACGTACATTCAGCTTTTTGCCATCATCAATAAGCGTCATTTTGCTTTTATATACTTTGCCATTGGCCGGGTCCAAAATGGTGCCGCCGCTGTAATCAGGTCCGTCCGCTTTCATGCCTTGCAACATCGTTAAGCCAACGATGGGCTTATCCTTGTTATCGCCTTCACATTTAATACACTTCGGATTAAGCTCTTCATTCGGTTGGCGGAAAAGTTTTTCGATCTTTCCAGACAATTCGCCGCCCGAATCGGTTATTCGAATTAAGGCTGATGGCTTGCCGGACGTGTCATCGATCGTTTTCCATAGTCCGACCGGCGACGTGGTTTGGGCAACGGCGCTGATTGTGAGAAGCAAGCCGGCCGCGAGGATGCTAACTGAATTTTTTTTCATGCATGTCTCCCTTATTTTTTTGTTGTGCGTAAGCGGAATGGTCTACTTACGCACAATGATTATTTACAGGGTGTTCTAATGCAACCAACCTTGTGAGCCGTTTTAGTCCTTCAGTTTGGCAAACTGCTCATTTAGTTTAACCAAGACCGCAGTAAAATTAGCTACACGCTCCTGTTCTTGTGCAACAACTTGCGCGGGAGCTCGGGCCACAAAGCTTTCGTTACTTAGCTTCGCCTGTGCTTTTGTAATTTCTGCGTCCAACCGGGTGATTTCCTTGGTAAGGCGTTCACGTTCAGCGGCAACATCAATTTCAACCTTCAGCATGAGCTTAGCATTGCCGACAATGGAAACAGGTGCAGGAGACTCGGGGAAGTCCTCTAATACTTGCACTTCAGATAACTTCGCCAATCCTTGCAGGTAAGGTACAAATGCTTTCAGTGCTTCCTGATGGTCCGCATCTCCAGCAATAATCAGTGGTATCCGCAAGGCTGGAGAGAGTTGCATTTCCCCCCGCAGATTGCGACAAGCATCGGTCAGAGATTTTAATTCGGTCATCCACGCTTCGGCCTTTTCATCGATTTTGTCTGGGCGTGCCTCTGGGTAGGATTGACGCATGATCGAATCGCCTGCTGCGTCCATCACATGCCCGGTCAGTGGCGCAACGCTTTGCCACAGTGCTTCAGTCACAAAAGGAATGATCGGATGGGCAAGTCGTAAAACAGTTTCCAGGACCCGCAACAAGGTTCGCCGGGTGGCTTGTTGTTGCGCCGGAGAACCATTTTGCATCTGAATTTTTGCCACCTCCAGATACCAGTCGCAATACTCATCCCAGACAAATTTATAGATCGCAGACGAAATATTATCGAAACGGTAGTCTGTGAAACCCTTGGCGATTTCCATTTCAGTGCGTTGTAATTGGGAAACAATCCAACGATCCGCATAAGAGAAGTCTAATTTCTCCTTGTTGCATTCGCCAGCAGTATGACCGTCAAACCCGCAATCTTTGCCTTCCGTGTTCATGAGCACGAAGCGTGTCGCATTCCACAATTTGTTGCAGAAATTCCGATAGCCATCGCAACGGCTCAGATCGAAATTGATATTGCGTCCGAGCGTGGCAAGGGAGGCGAAGGTAAATCGCAGTGCGTCAGTACCAAAAGCGGGAATGCCATCCGCAAATTCCTTGCGCGTCGCCTTGGCAATGCTGTCGGCCTGCTTCGGATTCATCAGGCCGGTGGTGCGTTTGGCAACCAAAGTTTCTACATCAATGCCATCGATCAGGTCGATAGGATCTAATGTGTTTCCCTTCGATTTTGACATCTTCTGGCCGCTACCGTCGCGCACCAGACCGTGAACATACACGGTGCCGAACGGTACTTTTCCAGTGAAGTGGGTAGTCATCATGACCATTCGCGCCACCCAAAAGAAGATGATGTCAAAACCGGTCACCAGGACTGACGAAGGGAGGAACATTTTGTAATCAGGTGTTTCTTCCGGCCACCCCAACGTGGAAAAAGGGATTAATGCCGAAGAGAACCAGGTATCGAGAACGTCGTCATCACGTCGGATTGTCTTATCACCAGCCTGCGCCTGCGCTTCCGCTTCAGTCCGGGCGACGTAGATCTTTCCGTCTTCGTCGTACCATGCGGGAATTTGATGGCCCCACCACAACTGACGCGAAACGCACCAGTCCTGGATATTGTTGAGCCATTGATTATAAGTTGTGGTCCAGTTCTCCGGCACCATCTTGATCTCACCGCTTGCGACTTTTTCCAGCGCGACTTCGGCAATCGATTTGCCGGGGAAGTGCGTACCTTCCGGTGCCGGTTTGCTCATCGCAACAAACCATTGGTCGGTCAGCATCGGCTCGATTACAACGCCGGTGCGGTCTCCGCGTGGAACCATGAGTTTATGTGGTTTGACCGATTCCAGCAGGCCTAGCGCATCCAGGTCAGCGACGATTTGTTTGCGTGCGGCAAACCGGTCCATGCCCTGATACTGCTGCGGTGCGAATTCATTGATTTTTGCATCCAGAGTCAGGATGCTCATCTTGTCCAGACTGTGCCGTTGACCGACGGCATAATCGTTAAAATCATGCGCGGGGGTGATCTTGACACAGCCGGTACCGAATTCTTTATCGACGTATTCGTCGGCAATGATGGGAATTTCTCGACCGCACAATGGCAACATCAGCATCTTGCCAATCAGATGGGTATACCGCTCATCAGTAGGATCAACCGCGACAGCGGCGTCGCCCAGCATGGTTTCCGGGCGGGTCGTTGCGACGGTCAAGTGACCACTTCCGTCGACCAATGGATAACGGATGTACCACATCGAGCCGTCTTCTTCTTCGGACACAACTTCCAGATCGGAAACAGCGGTGCCAAGCATCGGATCCCAGTTAACCAGGCGTTTGCCGCGGTAGATCAGCCCTTGTTCGAACAGGCGTACAAACACCTCTGTCACGGTGCCGGATAAACCTGGATCCATTGTGAAATATTCACGGTCCCAGTCAGCGGATGAGCCGAGGCGCCGCATCTGCGCCGTAATGGCGGAGCCGGACTTTTCTTTCCATTCCCATACTTTTTCGATGAATTTTTCACGACCTAAATCATGACGCGATACTTTTTGCGCATCAAGTTGGCGCTCGACGACAATTTGCGTGGCGATGCCCGCGTGGTCCGTGCCAGGAATCCAAGCGGTATTAAAACCGCGCATGCGGTGATAACGCACCAGGCCATCCATGATGGTCTGATTGAATGCGTGGCCCATGTGCAAGGTGCCAGTGACATTTGGTGGCGGTAACTGGATGCTGAACGACGGTTTGCTTACATCTGTGGTCGCGGCAAAATACCCGCGTTTTTCCCACTCGCTACGCCAGAATTGTTCAATCTCGGCAGGGTCGAAAGACTTGGCTAATTCCATGATTTAGTGGTGTTATTTGCTAAAACAACGATTATAAAGGACGCTGCGGTTTGGTTCGCCACTTGAGGCCAACATATTTAGGCACGTGCACCATAATTGTCGCTACCCACCTTGCATTAACGTCTGAAAATGCATTTATCGTCTGGCAATTAATTGGAATTGGAATAACATGCCGTATAAAAAGTTGAAAAAAGGTATAAGCAGGCCTTCCAATATCAGATATAAATCTTTACGCCGCTCAGGTTGTCGGTGTTAGAATTCAGTTCGCTGACTTGGAATCATTGCAAGTCAACAAAATGCTAGGGGTCCTGATTGCCTCTGTTAATTTATTAACAGGGCAATCGGGTGAGAAACACCCTCTGAACCTGATCTGGGTAATGCCAGCGAAGGGAAGCCGTCGAGTTTGTGGTTGGTCTTATTTTATAACGCGTTATGCCGTTATTCCGCCGCCTTCTCGAAAACTCCTTTGCTGGCTCCACGCCGAGACAACCACGCAAAGGAGCCAAAATGAACGCCAATCCAAAATTTATGTCTGCCACCGCCACGGTAGATGAAGCCGCCATTCAGCCACTGCCGAATTCAAGCAAAGTCTATGTCACCGGTTCGCGCCCTGATATTCGGGTGCCGATGCGCCGCATCAGCCAATCCGACACTGAAGCATCGTTTGGTGCAGAAAAAAATCCACCGATTTATGTGTATGACACGTCCGGACCGTATTCCGACCCAGACGTCAAAATTGATATCCGCTCCGGTTTGTCGACTCCCCGCACACCATGGATACTTGAGCGCAATGATACCGATGAATTATCCGGTCCGAGTTCAGACTACGGTGTCGAACGCCTCAACGATCCAAAGCTGACAGAGCTACGCTTCAACCTGCAACGCAAACCGCGCCGTGCCAAAGAGGGTAAAAATGTTTCGCAAATGCATTACGCGCGGCAAGGCATCATTACGCCGGAAATGGAATACGTAGCGATCCGCGAAAACATGCGTCGTCAGGAATATCTGGAAGAGTTAAAAGCTTCGGGCCCGATGGGCAACCGACTGGCCGATTTGATGGGGCGTCAGCACCCAGGACAATCGTTCGGTGCCAGTATTCCGGCAGAGATCACCCCAGAATTCGTGCGCTCGGAAATTGCGCGTGGTCGCGCGATTATTCCAGCGAACATCAACCATCCCGAAGTCGAGCCGATGATTATCGGACGGAACTTCCTGGTAAAGATTAACGCCAATATCGGTAATTCTGCGGTCACTTCATCGATCGGTGAAGAAGTAGAAAAAATGACCTGGGCGATACGGTGGGGTGGCGATAATGTCATGGATCTATCGACCGGCAAACATATCCACGAAACACGCGAATGGATCATCCGCAATTCGCCTGTGCCGATTGGGACCGTGCCGATCTATCAGGCATTGGAGAAGGTGAACGGCAAAGCCGAAGACCTGACCTGGGAAATTTTCCGCGATACACTGATCGAGCAAGCAGAGCAGGGCGTTGATTACTTTACGATCCATGCTGGCGTGCGTTTGCAGTATGTTCCTATGACTGCCAAACGATTAACCGGTATCGTTTCGCGCGGCGGTTCGATCATGGCCAAGTGGTGTCTTGCACATCACCAGGAATCGTTCTTATACGACCATTTCGAAGACATTTGCCAGATCATGAAAGCGTACGACGTCTCCTTCAGTCTGGGCGATGGTTTGCGTCCAGGTTCGATCTATGATGCCAATGACGAAGCGCAACTGGCCGAACTGAAAACGTTAGGTGAGTTGACGCAAATTGCGTGGAAGCACGATGTTCAGGTCATGATTGAAGGACCAGGCCACGTGCCGCTGCATTTGATCAAAGAAAACATGGATCTGCAATTGGAGCAATGCGACGAAGCGCCGTTTTACACGCTGGGACCGCTGACCACTGATATCGCACCCGGTTACGATCACATCACGTCCGGTATCGGCGCAGCGACCATCGGCTGGTATGGCACCGCTATGTTGTGTTACGTCACGCCGAAGGAACACTTGGGCTTGCCAAATAAGGCTGACGTCAAGGATGGGATCATTACCTACAAGATTGCAGCGCACGTTGCCGATCTGGCGAAAGGCCATCCCGGTGCGCAGATTCGCGACAATGCCTTGTCGAAAGCGCGTTTTGAATTCCGTTGGGATGACCAGTTCAACATCGGTCTCGATCCGGATAAAGCACGCGAATTCCACGACGAAACTTTGCCAAAAGATTCGGCTAAAGTCGCGCATTTCTGCTCCATGTGCGGACCGCATTTCTGTTCGATGAAGATCACGCAAGAGGTCCGCGAATACGCCGCCGCGCAAGGCATTACGGAGATCGCCGCGTTGAAAAAGGGGATGGAAGTCAAGTCCATCGAATTCGTCAAAAGCGGTGCGGAAATCTATAGAAAACAGTGAGCCGGATGATGGAAATCGAACTTAACGGTGTGGCGCATCAACTCGATGATAGCCAGACGCTGCAACAATTGGTAGCGGCTCTGGCAATGTCCGGTAAGGCGATTGCTGTGGCCGTCAATCGCCAGGTTGTGCCCGCCCACTTGTGGTCGCAGCATGTCCTGCTTCCAAGCGACAAGGTGGATTTGGTGCGTGCTATCGGTGGTGGTTAAGGTGCGCTGTCTGGCATAAAAGTGGTGCGAGATGGACTGCTGGCTTGTCGATACTGGTGGGGTGATATTAGTCATCACCAGTAAGCGGTCCGTTGCCAATTTTTCTGCCGACAAATCTCTCGCACACGATTGTTTGAACGCTAGTGGTTGGGTAACGCTGAGCGTTATCCAGCCAGCAAAGCAATACGAAAGGAAAAATCATGAACGTGAACAATACCCTCTCAGAAAGCCAACAAGATGTTGGTTTGATTATCGCTGGAAAAACCTACCGTTCCCGTCTATTGGTGGGCAGCGGAAAATATCGTGATCTGGATCAAACACGCGCAGCGACTGAAGCCAGCGGTGCTGAAATTATTACTGTCGCGATTCGCCGCGTCAACATCGGTCAGGATCCGAACGCACCGAATTTACTGGACGTCGTGCCGCCTTCGCGTTACACGATATTGCCCAATACTGCTGGCTGCTATAACGCGAAAGATGCGGTTTATACGCTGCAATTAGGGCGGGAATTATTGGGTGGCCACAAGCTGGCAAAACTGGAAGTGCTTGGGGATGAGAAGACCTTGTTTCCAAACATGCCGGAGACCTTGAAAGCCGCTGAAACACTGGTCAAGGATGGTTTTGACGTGATGGTGTATTGCAGCGACGATCCGATTCAGGCGCGTATTCTGGAAGAAATTGGATGCGTCGCCATCATGCCGTTGGCGTCCTTGATAGGGTCCGGCATGGGTATTCTAAACCCGTGGAACCTGTCGCTGATTATCGAACAGGCTAAAGTGCCAGTGTTGGTGGATGCCGGTGTCGGCACGGCATCTGACGCAGCGATTGCGATGGAACTGGGTTGCGATGGCGTGCTGATGAATACTGCGATTGCGGGCGCGCGCGATCCGATTCGTATGGCCCGCGCCATGCGACTGGCGGTTGAGGCCGGCCGCGAAGCTTTTCTTGCGGGCCGGATTCCGCGCCGTTTTGCGGCTTCGCCATCGTCGCCGATGGCTGGACGGATCAAGTGACCGGAAGTCATTCCAGTGCGCTCGATACCGCCTATGGAAAATCGCTTCGACAGCCCTTGACGCCACCCTGCGTTCTGGTGTTTTCGGGCTCAGATCCAAGTGGCGGGGCCGGTTTGCAAGCTGATATTACCGCGATAGCCGGGCTAGGTGCGCATCCAATGTCGGTGGTGACGGTCTTGACTGTGCAGGATAACCAGCGGGTCTTTGGCGTTTATCCTGTGGCTGCTGATCTGGTACACCAACAGGCGCAGGTTTTGGTGGATAGGATTGAGATTTCGGCGGTCAAGCTCGGGATCGTCGGCAATCGCGCCAACGCTGAAGTGATCGCCGCCATCGTTCGACAGTTGCGCGTACGTCAGCCCGACTTACCAGTGGTATTCGATCCTGTGCTGGCGAACGGTGCGGGAGAATCTTTGTCGACGGAGGATCCGGTAGCGGCGCTGGCGCCGTTGTTTGCACTGGCAACGGTGATTACGCCGAACCGGATAGAGGTGAATCGATTATGTCCGACCGGGTGTGGTGAAGACAATTCACCCGATGTGCAGTCCCAACAGTTGTTAGCACGCGGCTGCCAGAACGTTTTATTAAAAGGCGGACACGGCCCAGAACTGGATCATGTGTTGAATCGTTGGTACACGCCGAATCACCAGCAAAGCTGGCGTTGGCCGCGCTTGTCCGGCGAATTCCATGGCAGCGGTTGTACGCTGGCGGCGGCATTGGCTGCCCTGCTGGCGCGAGGAATGCCGATGGAGCAAGCGATTGCAGCCGCACAGACTTACTGTCAACAGGCACTGACGGCTTCTTACGCAATCGCGGACGGGCAGCGAATACCTAATCGCTTAACTCCGGATTGGTGGCGCAACATTGGTGCAACAGTGATGCCATAGCTACAGGATGGTTTCAGGTTAGTTACATGTCAGCTACATGTTAGTTACAGGATCGTCACGGGATAGCCAAACTGTAGCGTTGCGATTTTTATGGATGACGAAGGAGGCGTTGTGAAAAAGTTTAATCTGAAAGGTCTTTATATTGTCACGCCGGACTGGGACGATACGGCAAAATTAGTGGCGGTGAGCGAGCAAGCTTTAAAGGGCGGTGCAGCCTTGTTACAGTATCGCCACAAGACTGCCGATGCCGCGCTCCGTCTGCAGCAAGCGACATTATTGTTGGCCTTGTGTCGTCAATATGAGCGTCCGTTCATCATCAACGATCACGTCGATCTCTGCCTGGCGCTGGATGCGGATGGTATTCACGTCGGTGGCACGGACGCCAGCGTGGCGGAGATACGCGCCAGGGTTGGCCCGAATAAAATCGTCGGCGCATCTTGTTACGGCAGCATGGAAATGGCACACGACGCGGTCCTTCTCGGTGCCAGTTATGTTGCTTTCGGCGGCTTTTATCCCTCTAAAGTCAAAAAGTATGAAGTGAGCACGCAGGCGTCGATTGTGACCAACGCGAAGGCCGCGATCGCTTTGCCGAACGTTGTCATCGGCGGCATGACGGTGCAAAATGCGGCGCCCCTGGTAGCCGCTGGTGCCGATATGGTGGCGGCGATTAGCAGTGTTTATCTGGGCACAGACCCGTCTGCAGCGGCGCGCGAATTTGTCGCGCTATTTTCTGATCCGGACTTTTAAACTATCAATTACGGCAATAAAAAACGGCGCTATCTGCGCCGTTTTTTATTATCTAATGATGATCAGCCCTCTAGCAAACTCCGCAACATCCATGCATTTTTTTCGTGTAACTGCATGCGTTGAGTCAGCAGATCAGCCGTTGGTTCGTCGGACGCGGCATCGACCACAGGGAAGATTGAACGCGCAGTACGAGTGACCGACTCTTGTCCTTCGACCAGTTGCTGAATCATTTCTGTGGCGTTCGGAACGCCCACTGCTTCAGCGATGGTCGATAATTTGGCAAACGCTGTGTAGGAACCCGGCGCTGGGTAGCCCAACGCACGAATTCGTTCAGCGATCAGATCCACAGCCAGCGATAGTTCGGTGTATTGACCTTCAAACATCAGGTGCAATGTATTGAACATTGGCCCAGTGACGTTCCAGTGAAAATTGTGTGTTTTCAAATATAACGTGTAAGTATCAGCGAGCAATTTGCTGAGGCCGTCTGCAATTTTTTTGCGATCTTTATCGTTGATGCCGATGTTGATAACCGCGACGTTTTTCTTTGCAACTATCTTTGCCATTGCATTACTCCTTCAGTGGATTACGGGTTTTGGAATTGCCAAAATACTGATAGCATTGTGCGCAGCCATTTTATGTCAATTTGCCGGGTAGTGAAACTGCGTGCCTGATTGAGGTTGCCGCGGCCTCCTTGAAGAGAAGGCCGGGCCACCCATGCGCCCTCACTCAACCGACATATTTCCCATCGATCGTTCCGAGCGGCGATGCAACGTGACGGTTAAAGCGACGCCTGCAAGCGCTGCCAGTGCAGCAAATAAAAATACTTCGGGATATCCAAACGCGGTGGCGATTAATCCCGCCAACGGTCCGGTAATGCCAAGGGCGACGTCCAAAAACATGGAATATGCTCCCAAAGCGCTCCCACGATTATGCTGCGGTACCCGGCGAACCGCTTCCACACCGAGCGCAGGAAAGACTAGCGCGAAGCCACTTCCAGTAAGCGCAGCCCCGCACAAGGCTACCCAGGACGCGGTTGAAAAACCTAACAATAGTAAGCCGAATGCTTCGACCGCAAAGCAGGCTACCGCCACGCGAAAGCCACCAAAACGACCGATTGTTGTACTAAACAGAAGGCGAGCACCTACGAAAAAGCCACCAAACAAGGTGAGGGCGAAAGCGGCGTTAGACCAATGATGGCTGGCGTAAAACAACGTAATAAAAGTAGCGATAGACCCAAATCCCACTGATCCGAGAGCAAGGCCGAGGCCATGCGGCAACACCCGGCGCAGCACGTTTCCGAACGGCAGATGCTCACCTTTGATGACTGCCGTCGCTTGCTTGCGGCGCGCCAGATAGTATCCAATAATCCCCAGTCCGACGATGACCACGCCGACCCAGGCCAGGCCCCATGCGTGAACAATCACCACGCCCAGCGGCGCCCCGACCGCTAGCGCGCCATAAGTGGCTATCCCATTCCAGGAAATCATGCGGGCAGTATGCTGCGAACCGACGCGTCCGATTCCCCAGGCTATCGCACCCGTACCGACCAGGCTTTCCGAGTAGCCGAGCACCAATCTGCTGAGCATCAATACCACGAGACTCAGCCACGGGACCGACGGTAATAAGGCTGCGACAATTAAAACGCCGCCGCTTACGCCACATCCAATCAAACCATACAATACCGATGTTTTAGGCCCAACCGAGTCGGCGATGCGCCCGGCGCGTGGGCGGCTAAGCATGGTCGCCAGATACTGAATACTAATCGCAAGACCAGCCAATACGGAACTGTAGCCGAGGTCGACGTGTACGTAACCCGGTAGTACAGCCAACGGCAGTCCGATTGACAGATAGCAGATAAAAGTAAAAAAAGAGGTGGCAATAATGTGGAAACTGACAGCCCCTTCAGAAAGTGGCTGTAAAACTGGTTGTGGCTGTGCACCAGGCGTGGGAGCGGAGGGCGTACCGCCTTTCAAGCGGTCTTGTTCGAGCATGGTAGGCAATGGTGAAGAATAATAGTGGAGGATTGAGTTGTTTTGAATAGGCGGCAAAAACCGGGCAAAACTGGGCAAACGCGGTCACTTTTTAGAAAAATACAGAAAATCTGTTTGCTTTGATGCAATGCAGTATTTTACTCCTCTGGCCGCTTTGTTGCTTGCCGCGCTCGGACCTGGCCCGGCACCTGTTCCGAATCATATGGCAATAGGCCGTAGCATGCCGCGCAGTTATAATGGTGAGATGCAAAATCTTCTTCAGAACCTTAATCCCGAACAACTCGCCGCAGTCACATTGCCCGCTCAATCAGCCTTGATTCTTGCAGGTGCCGGATCTGGCAAAACACGCGTATTGATTACCCGTATTGCATGGCTGATTCAAACCGGGCAAGTATCGCCCACCGGCGTGTTAGCGGTCACCTTTACCAATAAGGCTGCCAAAGAACTGATGGTGCGGTTGTCTGCGATGTTGCCAATTAATACACGCGGGATGTGGATCGGGACTTTCCACGGGTTATGCAATCGTCTGTTACGCGCCCATCATAAAGACGCGGCATTGACGCCCACGTTTCAAATTCTGGATTCGCAAGATCAGCTGTCGGCGATCAAACGGTTGCTTAAATCATTGAACATCGATGACGAAAAATACCCACCGCGTAGCTTGATGTATTTTATTAATGGCGCTAAAGATCAGGGTTTGCGTGCGCACGAGGTTGAAGCCAACGATGACTACAACCGTAAGTTTGTTGAGTTATATGCGCTGTATGATCAACAGTGCCAGCGCGAAGGAGTGGTGGATTTCGCTGAATTGTTATTACGAACGTATGAATTGATGGTTAGAAATCAGCCACTGCGTGAGCATTATCAAGCGCGTTTTAAGCATATTCTGGTCGATGAGTTCCAAGACACCAATGATCTGCAATATAAATGGTTGAAACTGATGGCAGGTCAGGGCGGCGTGGTATTTGCCGTTGGCGATGACGACCAAAGCATTTACGCCTTTCGGGGTGCCAACGTCGGCAATATGAGTACCTTTGAGCGGGAATTTCAGGTCGAAAATTTGATTAAGCTTGAGCAAAATTATCGCTCGCATGGTCATATTCTGGACTCTGCCAACACGCTGATCGCCAACAACAGCAAGCGTCTCGGCAAGAACCTGCGCACCGACGCTGGCCATGGCGAACCGGTAAGAATTTATGAGTCTACGAGCGATTTACTTGAGGCGCAGTGGATAATCGAAGAGGCCAAGAGCCTCATAAACGACGGTGCCGAACGCAGCCAAATTGCGATTTTGTATCGTTCCAACGCCCAATCCCGGGTGATTGAGCATGCGCTCTTCTCAGCCGGTATTCCGTATCGTGTATATGGCGGTCAGCGCTATTTCGAGCGGGCTGAAGTAAAGCATGCCATTGCGTATTTGCAGTTGATGGACAATCCGCATAACGATTCAGCATTTTTGCGGGTTGTGAATTTTCCGACCCGTGGTATCGGTGCGCGCTCGCTGGAGCATTTGCAGGATGCTGCCCGTCAACAAGGTATTTCACTGTATGCGGCGGTGCCTTATGTTGCGGGAAAGGCCGGTGCTTCGCTTGGCGCATTCCTAAAGTTAATTGAAGGTGCGCGGTTCGAGACGCAACATTTGCCGCTCCCCGAGATGGTGAAAATCATGCTCGATGTCAGCGGGCTGATTATCCACTACGGCACTGAAAGAGAAGGCGCTGATCGCATCGAAAATTTGGAGCAATTGGTGAACGCGGCGACCTTATTCGTTTCAGAGGAAGGGTTTGGGTCCGATGCGCCAGCGTTGCTCGGCCCGCAAGCCGATGTATTGGCAGCGGCCTCGATCACGACCGCGGATGGTATCGAAATTATCGACGCGGATGCCCGACTGTCTTTCATCATGTCGCCGTTGTCGGCGTTTTTGTCGCATGCGTCGTTAGAGGCGGGTGATAATCAAGCCAAGACCGGACAAGATGCCTTGCAACTGATGACGGTGCATTCCTCCAAAGGTCTCGAGTTCGAAGCGGTGTTCATCACCGGACTGGAAGAAGGTTTGTTTCCGCATGAGAATTCGCAAAAAGAAGATGCTGGTGTCGAAGAAGAGCGGCGTCTGATGTACGTTGCCATCACGCGTGCCAAGAAGCGTCTCTATATGAGTTTTTCGCAGACCCGCATGTTACATGGGCAAACACGGTATAACCTGCGGTCACGTTTTTTTGATGAACTGCCGGAAGATGCGCTCAAATGGTTGTCACCCAAAATACAGCCGCAACAGCCTAGCTGGTTTGCCCATCCGAAAGCAGCGTGGGTTGATGAGCCGCAGTTTGGGGCGAATTCTATTGCGAACAAATTTGCAAAGCAGGATCTGGGTTGGCGTATAGGTGAAAACGTCGCGCATCAAAAATTTGGCGAAGGTGTGATCGTTAACATCGAAGGCAGTGGCGGCAATGCTCGTGCGCAAATTAATTTTGGCAAACATGGAATGAAATTGCTGGATTTAACGGTCGCTAAACTGGAGAAGGTTTAGGCAGGAACCGTTGATTCTTTTGGGATCGCCTCCCCAATGTGCGGGGAAGGCGTTTATGGTGAAATGTTATTTATCCGATGTCTCTGGCGCACCAAAAATCTGCTTGTAGGTCGGATAGAACGAACAATACATCACGACCGTTAGCATGATCGATAATGGCAACAATACCATCAGTGTAATCGAGGCATTGCCGACTAGCAGTGCCACTATCACGCTCACAATTGCTGGCAGTAAAACGCCGAAAACGATCCAGGTAAGCCCGTATACCATAAACGCTTTGGTCTCGCGTTGAACGGCAAAGAAGCTATAAAAAATGGCTTTCAGGACGCTCATTTTTTGCCAGACGATCAATGGCGCGGCGTACCAGAATCCCATCGCAAACGGTACATACACGGCAGCCGAAAACATCATGGCAAATGTCATATTGGATTCTTGTGCTGTTTTGGCATCAAGCGGAATCTGACCCGTCATGGCTTCCCAGAAAACCCCGCCATCAATGAGCGCCGACGCGCCAATCGCAATCATGGCGGCAAGTAAATACAGGCATCCCAGCAGAAGCAGATTTTTGCATGCAGGAGAACGAAATCCCGTTAGTAGCAAGTTTGGGTAGACGCGTTTGTCGTTCTCAATCTGCACACAGGCTTGCATAAACGCCATCGAAAAAACTGGCACCAATATCAGCGGCAGCAACTGCCCCAGCACCGGAATGATGCCGACAGCCAGCATCAGGAACATGTACGATAGGAACAGAGTCGAGATTTCAGCCGGTTGTTTGCGAAACAGCGCAAAGCCACTTTTTACCCAAATCCAACCAGTTTTTGCAGGCAATTTTTCCATTATATTCAGAACAAGGCCGGAGCCGGGTGAGCGATGCGCTGCCGCAAAATCCGTTCGAAATGCACTGGATCATGCGGCGTCAGCATTTCTGCTGCGCGCGGTAAATAAAAGTCGTATAGACGCGAAAGCCAGAAGCGCAATGCGGCGGCACGCAGCATTGGTTGCCAGGCGGTTTGATCGTCGGCGCTAAATGGTTGTACTGAGCGATAACCATCCAACATTGCTGCGACACGAGCGTGATCTAAAATACCCGTATCGACGTCGATGCACCAATCGTTGACGGTAACCGCAAGATCGAATAGCCAGGTGTCACATCCGGCAAAATAAAAGTCAAAAAATCCCGAAAGCTTGTCGCCATCAAACATCACATTGTTGCGAAACAGGTCGGCATGCACGGGCCCGTTGCGCAGGTTCTGATAAGCGGCGGTCGTTGCAAAGTCTTCCTGAAACTTGATTTCGGAGCGAAGTAGCTGTTTGATATCGTCTGTCAAAAATGGTAAGACAACAGGGGCCGTATCGCGCCACCATGCAAGGCCACGTAAATTTGGCTGGACAATGGGGAAATCTTGAGCGGCCAAGTGCATCCTGGCCAGCATTGCTCCTACTTCGCGACAATGCACGGGGCCTGGCGACATCTGGGATTCGCCGCTTAATTTGCTGACGATAGCAGCGGGTTTGCCATGCAGTGCGTTGATGATCGCGCCGTCCTTGTTGGCAATCGGTGCGGGTACTGCTACGCCGCGCTCAGCCAGATGGCGCATTAATTCAAGATAGAACGGTAATTGTTCGAACGTCAGCTTTTCAAACACCGTCAGCACGTATTCACCAGCTTCGGTATTAATAAAAAAGTTGCTATTTTCGATACCGGACGAAATGCCTTTAATCGCTGATGCTTTGCCTAGCGGAAATTGTGAAAGCCATTGGTTAAGGTCTTCCAGGCCGACGGGGGTAAATACTGCCATGAGGGAAATAAAAAAAAGAGTGTTTCGAAAAACGTCGAAAGGACAGGTATTTGTGAGGATGTTCAACAAAGACGCAGCTTGTTGCGTCTTTGTTTCGCTGCGATACTACAAAAAGCAAATGTACCCCGTTTTATTGCGCTATCGTGGCTGGTGGCATTGGCGCAGTTTTGCTGTCCACGGCCTGCTCCTGGCCTGGAGCTGGGGGCTTTTCTTTCTTTTGACCCCAATCAAACTCCTTAATGACCCATCGCGCCCCATTTGCAGGTGCACTTGGCGTATCGCCGGGCAATGACGTGCCCGCAGTTCTCGGAACGATATGGTAAGTGCTGCCTCCGCTATTGACTTTAATGTCGGTGACAACGCCTTGCTGGCGTTGCTGCGTGATCGTGCCTTCAGGGGCCTTTTCGTTCTTTTCAATGGTAATGTCGGGCTTTGGACCTTCTTCCAGATTCTGCAATTCTGGCGGAGGCGGTGCCAGGCTCGCTGGTCGCGGCGCGTCCGCGGGCTGTTGTGCGAGCACCGCAGGCGTCGTAATCGCACCAACTGCAGCAATAAGGAGCGCTGCGAACGTTGCCACTGGCCAGACTTTGATGTTATTCATGGTTTTTTTGCATGCCATAGTTGTTCGGGGGTATCAAACTATCGGAGAAAAGCTAGATAAGCGTAATGGTTCCATTGTAGCAAACCGCCTGTATTGATAGGGTACTACTCGTCGAACAAGTACATTTTCCAGAAACAAATTGCTTTTTCAGGTTATGTTGCGTTACGTGGTCCGCTATGCACAGGTCGTGGATGGAAGGAGAGATTGCGGATCAAGATCGAAGATCAAGGTAAAAAATCAATCCACATCAGAATTGGCGACGTTATACCCAGCCATGCGGGCACCGGCCGACATGCGAATGTCGACCGGGTTGCAAATTCGCATGTTTATTACAACAACGCGCCGGTATCGGTATGCCGTTCCACAGAATCCGCGAGCGATGTTTCGCCTTTGTCATAAAAGTCAAAAACCGCATCGACAATTAGCGCAGGATCATCGATCACCTGAATCAAATCCATATCCTTTGCACCGATCATTCCCGTGGTCACCAACGTCGTACGGAACCATTCAAGCAGCCCCTCCCAGAAGGTACTTCCGACCAAAATGATGGGAATATGCCGACATTTTCCGGTCTGGATCAAAGTGAGCACTTCAGTCAGCTCATCCATGGTGCCAAAGCCGCCCGGCAATACGATATAAGCGTCTGCATGGCGAACGAAAGCCACTTTACGGGCGAAAAAGTGGCGGAAGCTTAATGAAATATCTTGCCACTTATTATTGCTTTGTTCGTGCGGAAGCTCGATATTGAGACCAATCGAAGGTGATTTTCCTTCAAAAGCCCCCTTGTTAGCTGCTTCCATCAGGCCGGGACCGCCGCCTGAAATGACCGCAAATCCAGCATCCGAAAAGCGACGTGCAATGTCTGAACATTGCGCGTAATACGGGTTGTCTTCTTTGATGCGCGCCGAGCCAAAGATGGACACGGCGGGATGTAACTCGGACAGACGTTCGGTTGACTCGATAAACTCTGCCATAATTGTAAACATATGCCACGATTCGCGCGCCTTCTTTGAAGTAGCACGTTCGATGTCTGTCACTTGCCGCAAGCGCGGCACATTCTTTCCGTTCGAGTTCGATTCCATATGCAAAAAACCCTGCTGTTAGTTGATGGTTCCAGTTACCTTTACCGGGCATTTCACGCGCTGCCCGACATGCGCAATGCCGACAACGAGCCAACCGGCGCGTTGTACGGCATTTTAAATATGCTTCGCCGTTTGCGACTTGATTACCCTGCAGCTTACATTGCCTGCGTGTTCGATGCAAAAGGGAAAACGTTTCGTGACGATATGTATACCGAGTACAAGGCTACACGTGCTTCGATGCCGGAGGACCTGGTTAAACAGATTACGCCTATTCACGCTGCAGTGCGCGCAATGGGTTGGCCTATTTTGATGGTTGAAGGGGTCGAGGCGGATGATGTCATCGGCACTTTGACGGTACAGGCGGTCGCGCACGGGATGACCGCTGTGGTGTCAACCGGTGATAAGGATCTGGCGCAACTGGTTAATCAGCACGTGACGCTGATTAATACGATGAACAACGAAAAGTTGGACCCGCCGGGTGTGGTGGCTAAATTTGGCGTGCCGCCCGAGCGTATTGTCGATTATTTGACCCTGATAGGTGACACGGTTGATAATATTCCGGGTGTGTCGAAGGTCGGCCCGAAGACTGCGGTGAAATGGCTGGCGCAATACGACACGGTGGATCAGGTGATTGCGAATGCCGCCAACATTGGCGGCGCGGTAGGTGAAAATCTGCGCAAGGCGATCGATTGGCTGCCGCAAGCCAAGGCGCTCGTAACAGTCAAGACCGATTGCGATCTGAGCGCCCATATGGGTGCCTTTCCAGATTCGCTGGCGATTTTGCCGCAAGATAGTCAGACATTGATCGCACTTTACACGCGCTACAATTTCAAGACCTGGCTACGGGAGCTGAGTAGTAGCGTCGCTGCTGCACCTTCTTTGACCGAAAATACAGGCGCGTCGGCTGACGTTGAAAAGGCCGGCTCGATCGGATCTGTGATTGAATCTGTGGTTGGATCGGTAGTTGCGGCCGTCGAAAGTCTGGCGCAGAGCAGCCTGTTCCCACAGGCAGTAACCAATTACGAGGCAGTGACAACGGAGCTGCAGCTTGATCGTTGGATAGCCGCCATTACCGATGCACGGTTAACTTCTGTCGATACTGAAACCACCTCACTCGATCCAATGACTGCACAATTGGTCGGCATTTCGCTCAGTTGCGCGTTAGGCGAGGCGGCGTATATCCCCGTAGCACATCGGACGCAGGACGCTACGGAACAGCTGTCACTAGCGTTTGTGCTGGGCAAATTGAAATCCTGGCTGGAAGACCCCAGCAAGTTAAAAGTGGGCCAGAATCTAAAATATGATAGCCATATTTTTGCCAATCAAGGGGTGACGTTGCGTGGAATAGCGCATGACACGATGTTGGAATCGTATGTCTTCGAATCTCATCGCCCGCATGATATGGATAGCATGGCGTTACGTCATCTGGGACATAAAACCATCACGTTTCAAGATGTGTGTGGAAAAGGCGCATCACAGATTTGTTTCGATGAGGTAGAGATCGCGCGCGCCACAGAATATGCCGCGGAAGACGCAGACGTGACTTTGCGCTTGCATCAGACCATGTGGCCGCACATTGAGGGTGATGAAAAGCTGCGTTTTATTTACGAAAGCATCGAGGTGCCGACGGCGGTTGTTTTACAAAAAATAGAACGCAATGGCGTCCTGATCGATGCTGATTTGTTGAAGATTCAATCGAACGAAATAGGTAAGCGCCTGCTGGAAATTGAACAGCAAGCTTACGTATTGGCGGGCCAGCCATTCAATCTCAATTCACCGAAGCAATTGGGCGAAATTTTCTTTGAAAAGCTGCAATTGCCGATCATCAAAAAGACGCCCTCCGGTGCACCATCAACCGATGAAGAAGTGTTGCAGAAACTGGCAGAAGACTATCCGTTGCCAAAGATTTTGCTCGATTATCGTAGTCTTTCAAAATTGAAATCGACCTATACCGATAAGCTGCCGAAGATGGTCAACCAGTTGACCGGGCGGGTGCATACCAATTATGCGCAAGCGGTGGCGGTCACGGGAAGATTGGCCTCGAACGACCCAAATTTGCAAAATATTCCGATTCGTACCGCAGAAGGTCGGCGTATTCGAGAAGCATTTGTTGCGCCGAAAAATAGCGTGATCGTCTCTGCTGATTATTCGCAAATCGAACTTCGCATCATGGCGCATATATCCGGCGACGAAAATATGCTGCGGGCATTTTCGGAAGGTATCGACATTCACCGTGCGACTGGCGCAGAGATTTTCGGCGTCTTGGCCGCAGATGTCAGCAGTGAGCAACGCCGCTATGCCAAGGTGATTAACTTCGGTTTAATTTACGGCATGAGCGCGTTTGGCCTGGCAGGGAATCTGGGTATCGAACGCGCCGCGGCGCAGATGTATATCGAAAAATATTTTATGCGCTTTTCCGGTGTAAAACTATTTATGGATAACACCCGACTGCAGGCCAAAGCCCAAGGTTATGTTGAAACCGTTTTTGGTCGTCGCTTATGGCTGCCGGAAATTAACTCGCCAAACGGCCCGCGCCGTCAGGGCGCTGAACGTGCAGCGATTAATGCACCGATGCAAGGCACCGCTGCCGATTTAATTAAATTGTCGATGATTGCCGTACAGGGTTGGCTTGAGGCCGAGCAGTTAGCTTCCAAAATGGTAATGCAGGTTCACGATGAGCTGGTGCTGGAAGTGCCGCAGCACGAGTTGGAATTAGTCCGGGTAAAGTTGCCGGAACTGATGGCAAGTGTAGCGACATTGCGGGTGCCGCTGATTGCCGAAGTGGGTATCGGTAAAAATTGGGACGAAGCGCATTAAGTTTGATGATTGAAGTTGTCTTGTGCTGAAAAGCCAAGAAAAATGTAATGGTTGTGTTCAGATGGCATTGCATGGTTCTATGGTCTTTTTAATACGTTGCCACCGTTAGTTTCACCACTTTTTGAGGAGAATTCGAGTGCCGGACTTAAAAAATGATTTCGATAGCCTGGTAGGAAAAGCGCGCTTATCCGACGATGTTGATCGCAGGACTTTTATTAAGGCCGCTCTGGGCACCGGTTTTGCCGCTGCGGTCTTGCCCGTGTGCGCGCAAACGGTGATCAAGACCGATACCGTTGGACTGACCGCAGGCGCGGTTGAAGTGCAAATTAATGGCCTGACGGTGCCGATCTATCGGGCCCAACCGGAAGGTAAGCGCAACTTGCCCGTTGTGCTGGTGATCTCCGAAATTTTTGGCGTACACGAGCATATAGCAGATGTGGCGCGTCGGTTCGCCAAGCTTGGGTATCTGGCGATTGCGCCTGATTTGTTTGTTCGGCAAGGGAATCCTGCAGCGTTTGCGTCGATTGCGGAGTTACAAAAAGAAGTGATTTCGAAGGTGCCTGACGATCAGGTTATTGGTGATCTGGACGCATGCGTCGCCTGGGCGAAAGAAAATGGCGGTAACGTCGATAAGCTTGCCATTAACGGCTTTTGCTGGGGTGGTCGCATCACGTGGTTGTACTGTGGCCACAATCCAAAAGTGACAGCGGGGGCGGCGTGGTACGGTCGTCTGGTCGGTGACAAGAGCGCACTCACTCCGCATCAACCTATTGATATCGCCGCCACGTTAAAAGTGCCGGTATTAGGTTTATATGGCGGCAAAGATGAAGGCATTACGCAAGATAGCATTCAGCAAATGAAGGCTGCGCTTGCGAAGGGGAGCAGTAAATCGACCTTTGTTGTGTATCCGAATTCTGGCCATGCGTTTAACGCCGACTACCGTCCCAGCTATGTCGAAGCAGACGCCAAGGACGCCTGGAAGCGTGTCATCGAGTGGTTCAAAAGCCACGGTGTAAGTTAAGTCGATAAAGTCTTAATCGAAGATATCAGGAGAAAATGTGCCGGGAGGCAGGGGCTTTTTCGATTAATGTCGATCGCTGAAGATTGAAAAAATGTGCGGACCCGTTGCTTTTGCAAACGGCCGCACATTTTTTAATTCCGTTGTGATTTATTCCATCAGATGCTAAGCACCAGTTGCCACCGGGCGGCTTGGATCGGCGCACCATTCACTCCACGAACCTGGATACAATGCCGCGCCATGCAGGCCAGCAATTTCCAGCGCCAGTAAGTTATGGCAAGCGGTCACGCCTGAACCGCATTGCATCACGGCGGTTTGCGACGCGCTAATGATGTTATTGAACTCTTCATGTAATTGGTGACCTGGTTTGAAACGGCCGTCAGGTTGTAAATTATCCTTGAAGAAGCGATTCTTGGCGCCGGGAATATGACCGCCAACGGGGTCGATGGTTTCGTTCTCGCCGCGGAAGCGGTCTGGAGCTCGGGCATCCACCAACGTGCGTTGGGAACTGGTCAGATTGTTCAAAACATCCTGCGCATCGACACTGACGACCAAGGTCGGCTTGGCACTGATCGTGCCCTTAGGCGTAGTGGGAATGTCAGTTGACAGCACCTGGCCTTCCGCCTGCCATGCTCCCAGTCCGCCATCAAGTACCGCGACGGATGCATGTCCAATAGAGCGCAACAGCCACCACAGTCGTGCCGCGTACATACCTCCCTGTGCATCGTAAGCAATCACTTGCGTATCGTCGCTGATGCCGAGATTGCGCAACGTGGCGATCAAAGCGTCTTGCTCTGGCAGCGGATGGCGCCCTTTGAAAGTGCCGTCGGCAGTTTGTTTGGCACCGGACAGATCCTGGTCGAGGTGGGCGAAATGCGCCAGGGGAATATGGCCAGCGTCATAGGACGCGCGACCAGCATCCGGGTTCGCCAAATCATGACGGCAGTCGACAATGACCCAGTTCGGCTGCGCAACATTTTGTAACAGGTTGGCGGCCGAAATTAGTGTGGTGTACGGATGTTTGTTAGGCATTGCGATCTCCATTGGTTCTTGCAGGGTGCAGATAACCTATTGTACTCAAGCTTGCGATTTAGTCTGCATTGTTGCCTGGATTGTCTATTGAAGTAACGCAGGTAACCTGGATCTCGGCAACAAACAGGGTGATTATAGAGTGTTGCTGCCCGTCAACCTTTTATATTTGTTGGGATTAGCGGGCATGACACACAGGCGCTGCGGTTGCTTAGCCAGCGCTGGACTCCGGCAACGCGATCTGGCTGCGATACCACTCGTGAAAATGTTGCATGCCATCTTCCATCGGCGACTGGTATGGCCCAACTTCGCTCGTGCCGCGTGCCATCAGAATCTGGCGACCGGCATCCATGCGAAGCGCAATTTCATCATCTTCGACGCAGGTTTCCATATAAGCGGCGCGTTCCGCCTCCACCATTTCGCGTTCGAATAATGCAATTTCTTCGGGGTAATAGAATTCAACCACATTCGTGGTCTTCTGCGGTCCGCTTGGCCACAAAGTGGACACCACCAATACGTGTGGATACCATTCCACCATGATGTTTGGATAGAGCGTGAGCCAGATTGCGCCATACTTGGGCGGTTTGCCGTTACCAAATTTAAGAACTTGCTCCTGCCATTTTTTGTAAGCCGCCGATCCGGATTTCGCCAGACCATTGTTGACGCCTACCGTCTGAACGCTGTAATCCTTGCTAAATTCCCAGGTCAGATCGTCGCAACTGACAAAACTGCCCAGACCGGGATGAAACGGTTCGACGTGATAATCTTCCAGATAAACCTCGATGAAGGTTTTCCAGTTGTAATCGCATTCATGCACTTCTACGTGGTCGAACAAATAGTTGCTGAAATCCAGGTCTTTCGACACACCAAGTTTATGCAGCTTTTCGCCGACGTTAAAGCCGTTCTGCTCGAATAGCAAACCGTTCCAGCTTTGTAGCGGTGTATTGGAAAGATTCATGCACGGCGTCTCGCCAAAGTGCGGCGCACCGATCAATTCACCCTTCAGATCATAAGTCCAGCGATGGAGCGGGCACACGATGTTGCGCGCATTGCCGCGACCGTCGAGCATTTTGGCTTGACGATGTCGACAGACGTTAGAAATCAGCGCAATGCCCTCAGGGTTGCGCACTAACATGCGGCCTTCATTTTCGGATGCCATCGTGGCGTAATCGCCGACGTTGGGCACCATTAATTCGTGGCCGACGTAACGTGGGCCACTATGAAATAGCTGTTGTATTTCGCGTTTTAACAGTGTTTCGTCAAAATAGACGTCGACTGGAAGTTGCGCTTCAGACCGCGCCAGTTTGGCAAAAATAGCCAGATCGGACATTCCCGTCCCCCAAATTAATCTGCACCAACCTAAGAGAGAAAGAATCCGTAAAAACCTGTATCCAAATAATATAAAATTAAGATGAAGCGGAAATTTCGGACATAACCCAATATTATGCCACAGCTTGCCTCGCTTGCTTCTATTTCACCATAAATTGACAGATAATCCCCTAGTAATTCAACGGGTTAGAACCGTTTGCACTAAAATAGACGACCGCATAACTAAGCAATTGGCTAAAGTTGCACGCTTGCCCTTTGTTTACCTGCAATCTGGCGTTACCATTCCAAAGTTGGATACCGTATTGACTTAATTCAATGGCGATACAGGGCCGCTTGGCCGACGATTGATCGCAGGGCAACACTATTTTGAACAGGCTATAACAATTATGGCAAAGAACGTACTTTCTGTCAGTCTTCCGGCATCATTTGAAGCCGCGATGGCTGAATTGGAACAACTTGTCGCTCAAATGGAAGCCGGCGAATTGCCGCTGGAGGCGTCCGTGGCCGCTTACAAGCGCGGTTCCGAACTCGTAAAATATTGCGCAGTGCAGCTTGATAAGGTTGATAACCAAGTCAAATTGTTAGAAGGGGATATGTTAAAACCTTTCGCCACGACCTCAGAGCAAACTGACGGAATCGAAGAATGACCGGTGCTGAAAATACGACTGACACTATAGTGTCGATTAAGGATGTTGGGACGACTGACGATACCTTGGTGTTCTCGGACTGGATGCGTCGGGTTCAGACCGTAACGGAAGTTGCACTGACAACATTTTTGCCTGCGACGAGTGTCGTTCCGGTGCGTTTGCATCAGGCGATGCGTTACGCCGTTTTGGATGGAGGCAAGCGGATACGGCCTCTTCTGGTATTTGCTGCGGGAGAATTATTCGGAGCGTCGCACGCCATGCTGGAGCGAGCAGCCACGGCCGTTGAAATGATGCATGCTTATTCGTTGGTGCATGACGATATGCCTTGCATGGACGACGATGCGCTACGTCGCGGCAAGCCGACCGTGCATGTAAAATATGATGAGGCAACGGCGTTACTGGTTGGCGATGCATTGCAGTCGCAGGCATTCATTGTATTGTCTGCCCCTGTTGATTCTGTCGATCCCGTGCGTCAGATGGCGATGTTGCGCTTATTGGCGGATGGTTCGGGATCGTCGGGCATGTGCGGCGGTCAGGCAATCGATTTGGATAGCGTTGGTGTGCAGTTGTCGTTGGAAGCGCTTGAATTGATGCATCGATTGAAAACCGGTGCTTTATTACGGGCTTCTGTCTTGTTAGGTGCCACAAGCGGCAAGACTCTATCCATCCTGGAGGTGCAGGCTTTAGAGAAGTATGGCACGGCGATCGGATTGGCATTTCAGGTGATCGACGACATTCTTGATGCGACTGCCGACTCGGCAACGTTAGGCAAGACAGCAGGCAAAGATGCGGCGAACAATAAACCAACCTATGTGTCGATTCTCGGTCTGGTGGAATCGCAGGTGTTGGCAGAAAAATTGCGTAACGACGCTCACGCGGCAGTTGCGCCCTTCGGCGACAATGCGCGTCGGCTACGTGCATTGGCAGATTTGATTGTGCAGCGGAAAGCTTAGGCCCATGAATTTACTTAATACAATAAACAGCCCGGCCGACTTGCGCCACCTGACGCGCGCACAGCTTCGTCCGCTCGCCGATGAGTTACGCGAATTCGTCATTGATTCCGTTTCCCAGACTGGCGGCCATTTGTCGTCGAATCTCGGAACGGTTGAATTAACCATCGCGCTGCATTACGTTTTTAATACGCCTGAAGACCGGATCGTATGGGACGTCGGTCACCAGACTTATCCGCACAAAATTCTGACCGGTCGTCGCGATCAAATGAAAACCTTGCGGCAGTTCGAAGGTATTTCAGGATTTCCACGCAGGGACGAAAGCGAATACGATACGTTTGGCACCGCCCATTCATCGACTTCCATTTCGGCCGCGTTGGGGATGGCCCTGGCTGCCAAGACCAAAGGCGAAACGGATCGTCACGCGGTAGCGGTGATTGGCGATGGCGCCATGACCGCTGGAATGGTGTTCGAGGCGATGAACAACGCTGGCGTGTACGACGATATCAATTTGCTGGTGATTTTAAATGACAACGATATGTCGATTTCGCCGCCGGTCGGCGCGTTAAATCGGTACCTGGCGCGTTTGATGTCCGGCCAGTTTTATGCCAAGGCAAAAAATGTCGGTAAGTCGATGCTGCCGGGGCCTATGCTGCAATTGGCGAAACGGCTTGAAGAGCATGCCAAAGGGATGGTCGTGCCGGCGACGATGTTCGAAGAATTGGGTTTCAATTACATCGGCCCGATAGATGGACACGATTTGGAGTCACTGATTCCGACGCTACAAAATCTGAAGCATTTGAAGGGCCCACAGTTTCTGCACGTGGTGACCAAAAAAGGTCAGGGTTATAAGTTGGCGGAAGCCGACCCGGTGCTTTATCACGGTCCGGGAAAGTTTAATCCGGCGGTCGGGATCAAGCCG
This sequence comes from Glaciimonas sp. PAMC28666, assembly GCF_016917355.1. GTDB lineage: Bacteria > Pseudomonadota > Gammaproteobacteria > Burkholderiales > Burkholderiaceae_D > Glaciimonas. Next base: position 2,788,355 of record NZ_CP070304.1, read on the forward strand.
GCGACGTCCAGCAAGATGACTTACACCCAGGTGTTCAGTGACTGGTTATGCGATATGGCCGCGCAGGATGACAAACTCATCGGGATAACGCCAGCGATGGCGGGCGGTTCAGGATTGGTCGATTTTGAACAGCGCTTCCCGGAGCGCTACTATGATGTCGGGATTGCTGAACAACACGCGGTGACGTTTGCGGCTGGTTTAGCATGCGAGGGTTTGAAACCCGTAGTCGCGATTTATTCGACTTTCCTGCAGCGCGCTTATGACCAGCTGATACACGATGTCGCGCTGCAAAATCTGGACGTGACATTTGCGCTGGATCGCGCCGGTCTGGTGGGCGCAGATGGGGCAACTCACGCTGGAAATTACGATATCGCTTATTTGCGCTGCATTCCCAACATGGTGGTCATGGCCGCATCGGATGAAAACGAATGTCGTCAGATGTTGTCAACCGCCTATTTCTACAAAGGCCCCGCCGCGGTGCGTTATCCTCGCGGCAGTGGCGTTGGTGCAGTAATCGATCAGGCGCTGACTGGATTGCCGTTGGGCAAAGGCGAAATCAGGCGTCAAGGCAGCGGCATCGCGATTTTGGCTTTTGGTACGATGCTGGCACCAAGTCTTGAAGCCGCCGAATCATTAAACGCGACCGTCGCCAATATGCGCTTTATCAAGCCGCTTGACGTTGCGCTATTACTCGAACTGGCAAATTCGCATGATGCGATTGTGACCGTCGAAGAGGGTTCGATCATGGGAGGCGCGGGAGCGGCGGTGGCAGAAGCTTTAGCTGCGGCTGGATGTGTTAAGCCGCTGCTAAATTTAGGATTGCCGGATCGATTTATTGATCATGGCGATGCTACGCAGTTGCTAGCGATGTGTGGTCTGAATGCTGATGGGATTGCTGCGAGTATCCGACAGCGATTTGGAAAAGAAGTGTTGCATCTGGTCGCAGTGCAGAAGTAAAGCGCTTTCCGGTGTCGTGTAAGCAGCAGTTACGGCCTTGATCGTAACTGCTGCTTACATGAGCCAATCATGAGCACTGATGAGCCAATCGTGAGCCATTCCTGAGACAGCACGGCAGAATTATCCCTGCGCTCGTGTTCTTATCTGCGGTTATGGACGCGTTGGTTGTTTGCTCACAGGATCACCTGATCGAAGCAAAAAAGACATTCTTAAACATCAGTCCGTCCAACGTTCTTCCACAAAACATCACTCCCCCCATCCAACCGATTCAACACCCGCGACAAAACAAACAATAAATCCGATAGCCGATTAACGTAATGTCGGACAGGCACATTCACCGCTTCACTCTTGCCCAGCGTAATGATGCTGCGCTCCGCCCGGCGGCAAACTGTCCGGCAAACGTGCGCTTGCGCAGCGGTGCGGGCGCCGCCAGGCAGAATGAATTCTCGTAACGGCGGTACGTCTGCATTGTATTTTTCCAGCAACGCATCGAGTCGCGCAATATGTGAGTCCTTGATCATCACATAACCCGGAATACACAGCTCACCGCCAAGATCGAACAAATCATGCTGAATGACAAGTAAATCATCGCGTAAAGGATTCGGCAATATCTCGCAAAGCAAAACCCCCAGATGAGAGTTCAATTCATCGACATCGCCGATTGCATGGATGCGCAAACTATCTTTGTCTGTGCGGCTACCATCGCCGAGGCCGGTGGTGCCGTCGTCACCCGTGCGTGTAGTTATTTTTGAGAGTCGGTTGCCCATGTTATCTGCATATAGAAAGTAAATAGCCACTTTACACCAGTGGCCGGATAGCGTGACAAATTCCCGGCAATTGCGATCGAAGAGTAAAATCAGGATAAAACGGAGACCCTAATGAATCACATAGTTACATCGGCAGCATTGAAAAAACCACTTCCTGAAGCGCTCATTGTTGGCCTCCAAACCTTATTTGGTGATCGCTTTTCTTCCACCCAAGCCATGCGCGAACATCATGGAAGTGACGAATCCTCCTATGATCCCATGCTGCCGGATGCGGTCGTGTTCGCTGAATCAACCGAAGAGGTCGCGGCGACCGTCAAATTGTGCAATGAATATCAAATACCGCTGATCCCCTATGGTTGCGGAACCTCGCTTGAGGGCCACATATTGGCCCTGCAAGGCGGGATTTCGATCGACTTGTCGCGGATGAACAAGTTGCTGGCGGTGCATGCAGAAGATATGACCGCGACCGTACAAGCTGGTGTTACACGCAAGCAGATCAACCATGAAATTAAAGATAGCGGATTGTTTTTCCCGATTGATCCTGGGGCCGACGCCTCGTTGGGCGGCATGGCGGCGACGCGCGCGTCCGGGACCAATGCGGTGCGTTACGGCACCATGCGTGAAAATACGCTGGCGCTGACTGTCGTGACTTCGGATGGTCGTATTATTAAAACCGGCACCCGGGCAAAAAAATCGTCCGCTGGCTACGATCTGACGCGCATATTTGTCGGTAGCGAAGGTACGTTGGGCGTCATTACCGAAGTCACCGTGCGCCTTTATCCTCAGCCCGAAGCAATTTCCGCTGCGGTGTGCTCGTTCGAGAGCATCGGGGATGCGGTGAATGCGGTGATACAGATTATTCAACTCGGTGTGCCGATAGCGCGGGTCGAATTTCTGGATGAAAATAGTGTGAGGGCGATTAACGCTAACGCCAAATTAGGTCTGCCGGAAAAGCCACTATTGCTGTTTGAGTTTCATGGCAGCGAAAATGGGGTCAAGGAACAAGCGGAGCTGGTGCAGACCGTGGTGAATGATTTCCACGCAATTGGTTTTGAGTGGGCGACCCAGCCTGAAGATCGTTCCCGATTGTGGGCTGCGCGACATAACGCCTTCTTTTCGCTATTGCAATTGCGCCCCGGTTGCCGTGCGATATCGACCGATTGTTGCGTACCGATTTCCCGTCTGGCCGAGTGCATGCTGACGACCAAAGCAGATTGCGATGCTAATGGCATGATTTATTCGATACTGGGCCACGTCGGTGATGGTAATTTCCATGTGCAAATGCTGGTTGATCCAGACAACCCGCAAGAGATCGCCTGCGCCGAAGGAATCAACAGCCGTATGGTGGCGTTAGCGATTGCGATGGATGGAACCTGCACCGGAGAGCATGGGGTCGGCTTGCATAAGATGGATTTTTTGATCGCTGAACACGGAGATGCTGCGATTGAGACCATGCGTGCGCTGAAGCATGCTTTCGATCCGAAAAACATACTTAACCCAGGGAAAATTATTCGTTGGTGAGTCGGGCGGGCAGCTGTGAAAGCAGGGAAGGACTTTAAGGGAAAGTTGAAAATTGCCTTGAACGCTGAACCTCTGAACCTCTGGGCCGCTGAACTACTCAATCTGGACATTTTTACATTGCATCATCACCGCACCACGCAATCGGACCACGAATGAAAATTTCCCCATACGCAATATGCTAAACAAGTCTTCAATTGCGACTCGATTACCGCCGGTCCATGCGCTATCGGCATTTGAGGCCGCGGCGCGCCACAATTCATTTGCGCTTGCCGCTGACGAGCTATGCATCACGCCTTCGGCCTTGTCACACCGCATTCGCTTGCTGGAAGATTTTGTCGGTGAGCGGCTGTTTAGCCGTGAGGGGCGCACCGTCACTTTGTCAGAATTCGGTCGTCGGTATTTAGATGTAGTGCGGAACGCTTTGCGCACCTTAATTGAGTTTCCGATGCCGCATCGCGCTTCGCAAACGCAGCCGCGTATCAAAATAACCGTCCCACCGACGTTTGCCCGTTATTTGTTGATCCCGCATTTGGGAAGTTTCATCGCCGAGCATCCGGACATCGTAGTGGAGATATTTTTGTCAGTGCCGCTTTACGATTTAAGTCTTTCGGAAAGTGACATTGAGGTGCGCTTCGGTGCCGGAAGATATCCGAACACCACGACTGAGAAACTGTTTGAGGAACCCGCGTTTGCTGTTGCTACGCCGGATTACCTGCGTCAGATTGGGGGCATAGATGCGCCAGCCGATCTGCGTAAGGCGACACTCTTGCGCTCCGCATTGGAGCCTTGGCAGCCTTGGTTTGAAGCGGCTGGTTTGGACTGGCCAGAGCCGTCTTCGGGTTTGCGAGCAGACGATTTAGGTCTGTTGCTAGAGTTGATTCGTAACGGTTACGGCGTCGGATTAACCCGCAAACATTTTGCGCAAAAAATGATTGCAGACGGCGAGCTCGTTCAGCTATTTGATGTGAGTCTGACCTCGCCTCCGCATGCGTACTATTTGGTGTACGAACAAAAACCTTATGAGCGCCCCGAGGTGACGATTTTCATTTCCTGGATGAAAAAAACCTTTAGGCAACTTTGAATTTGCCGCATCGATAAAATAGCTTGCGGGAATCTATGATTTTGGACGTTTGCGTGACACGGGGGCGTGTAGGTGAAAAAATTTCACCCGTCGGGCTTAAGAGTTTCAGCCGCACGCGCAAGATAAGTACCGCCTGGCAATGACATTTTCGCTATACTTCCTGGTACGAAGCGCTGCTTTATTGCGCATGCTTTTACCCTTTATTTCGCGGGATGTTGGTTGTCTGGTGTTCACCTAAGTCTCGGTGGAATCTCTCAATGTCCTCCAGCAGCCCGCCCGCCACACCGTTACAGTTATCTCGCATAGGAATCGCATGAACGCCCCCGCAGAGACTTCAACATCCCCTTCTTTTACTGCCGAACGGCAACGTCAGGTCGCCGCTGCGTTACGCGCTGTGCTGCCGGTACATTCAGTGCTTTTTAACGAAGAAGACACCCGTCCTTATGAATGCGATGGCCTGGCCGCGTATCGACAATTACCGATGGTGGTCGCGCTGCCGGAAAATGAGGCGCAAGTTGCTGCGATCCTCACAATATGCCGCGATCTTAAGGTGCCGATCGTGCCACGCGGCGCCGGCACTGGCTTGTCCGGAGGCGCAATGCCGATTGCTGATGGTGTCGTGGTCTCGACCGCGAAACTCAACCGCATCGTAAAAATGGACGCCTATTCGCGGACTGCTGTGGTTCAACCGGGGGTGCGTAACCTGGCTATTTCCGATGCGGCGGCGGCACATAATTTGTATTACGCACCGGACCCGTCTTCGCAGATCGCCTGCACCATAGGCGGCAATGTTGCAGAAAACTCTGGCGGTGTTCATTGCCTGAAATACGGCCTGACGGTACATAACGTCATGCGGGTGCGGATGGTTACCATTGATGGCGAGGTAGTCGAACTTGGCGGCGCGGCATTGGATGCGCCGGGTCTTGATTTACTTTCCGTGTTCATTGGGTCGGAAGGTATGCTCGGCATCGTTACGGAAGTTACCGTCAAGTTGATTCCAAAGCCGCAGCTGGCGCGCGTCATCATGGCGTCGTTTGACGATATCGTCAAAAGCGGAAATGCAGTCGCCAACGTGATTGCTGCCGGGATCATTCCGGCGGGTCTTGAGATGATGGACAAAACCAGTTCACGCATGGTTGAGCCGTTTGTCAAAGCCGGTTACGACATTGATGCGGCAGCGATTTTGTTATGTGAGTCTGATGGCACCGCGGAAGAGGTGGAAGAAGAAATTGGCCGTATGAGCGAGGTGTTAAATGCCAGCGGTGCCACCCGCATCGAGGTGTCGCAATCGGAAGCGGAGCGACTGCGTTTTTGGTCAGGGCGCAAAAATGCATTTCCCGCAGCGGGACGTATTTCCCCCGATTATTACTGCATGGACGGCACCATTCCACGTAAAAATCTTGCGCAGGTTTTAATGCGCATAGAGGAAATGGAAAGTAAGCACGGCCTGCGCTGCGCCAACGTTTTTCACGCCGGTGACGGCAACCTGCATCCGTTAATCTTGTTCGACGCCAATGTTCCCGGTGAATTCCATCGTGCGGAGGCTTTTGGTGCCGAGATTCTGGAATTGTGCGTTGAAGTGGGCGGCACGATAACCGGAGAGCATGGGGTCGGTATCGAAAAAATAAATTCCATGTGCGTGCAATTTTCACCACTCGAACGCGAAGCATTCTTTGGCGTAAAGCGAGCATTTGATACCGCATTCTTATTGAATCCGGATAAGGCGATCCCCACGCTGCAACGATGTGCCGAGTACGGGAAAATGCACGTGCAACGCGGTCAGATGAAATTCCCCGATTTGCCCCGATTTTAAACATTGGCGCGAGAAAAAAATACTGCCACCAGGTCGTCAGACCAGAAACGAGACGATGGACAACCAAAAATTCAAGGATCAGATTCTCTCCGCACTCAGTACGCGGAGTGCTTTGCAGATCCGCGGCGGTGGGACCAAAGACTGGTACGGCCAAACGCCGGAGGGTACAGTCCTCGACACCCGCGCCCACAGCGGCATCATCGACTATGAACCTACTGAGTTGGTGATTACCGCACGCTGCGGCACGCCGTTAGCCGAAATTGAGACCGCACTCGCGGAGCGTGGTCAGTCACTGGCATTTGAGCCGCCGCATTTTGGTCCGGGCGCAACGGTCGGCGGGATGGTTGCGAGCGGCTTATCCGGTCCTTCACGGCAGGCAGTCGGTGCCTTGCGCGATTACGTATTAGGCGTGGTGCTGATGGATGGCAAAGCCGATGTGCTGCATTTTGGCGGTCAGGTGATGAAGAATGTCGCTGGCTACGATGTCTCGCGCTTGTTAACCGGGTCAATGGGAACGTTAGGTTTGATACTCCAAGCCTCCATAAAAGTGCTGCCCCGAGCGATTGCGATTAGCACCCGACATTTTGCCGTTGCTGAAGTGGAAGCGCTTCGTTGGCTTAATGAATGGGGCGGTCAGCCGTTGCCGGTTTCGGCCAGCTGTTGGTGTGACGGTGTGCTCACCGTTCGACTAGCCGGTGCACAAGCTGCAGTCAGTGCGGCAGAAAAAAAATTGGGCGGTGAGGCGGTATCGGACGGCGACGTTTTTTGGCATAGCGTCCGTGAGCAGACACATGCGTTTTTTAATTCATCGCCGGCAATCTGGCGCTTGTCTGTCCCTTCGGTAACCCCGCCAATCGCTTTGTCCGGAACGTCCCTGATTGAATGGGGTGGAGCGCAACGCTGGTTAATGACCGATGCCGCTGCGCTCGATATACGTGCCGCCGTCAGTGCGGTGGGAGGCCATGCGACGCTGTACCGTGGCGGTGATAAAAAGGCTGGCGTGTTTCACCCGTTAGCGCCAGCAGTCTCAAAAATTCATCAGAATTTGAAAGCGTCATTTGACCCGGCGGGAATTTTTAATCGCGGACGCATGTATCAGGATTTGTAAATAATGTGGTCCTTGTCGCCAATGTTTGCGATGCAAACCGTGGACGTTCTTTCGATGTGAAATTCGGTAAAACAAACACCACGTTTTGTCTCGTACGGCTTTTTTTGCATTTGATTTAATTGCGCCGGCCACACCCGGCCTGAGCAATTGTTAGCACGCCTGCGGTCAGGAAGGGTGATAGGTTCCGGGTTACGAACGCTACACTTTCTCGATGCAAGCCAATTACTGAACTCCAGGATTCTATGCAAACCAATTTAGCGCCATTCATCAAAGACACACGCGAAGGTAAAGAGGCCGAGGCCATTTTGCGGGCTTGCGTCCATTGCGGATTTTGTACCGCGACCTGCCCGACTTATCAAATTCTGGGTGATGAGCTGGATGGACCGCGGGGCCGAATTTATTTGATCAAGCAAGTTTTGGAAGGGCAACCCGCCACTGCCAAGACACAGTTGCATCTGGATCGCTGTCTCACCTGCCGCAATTGCGAATCGACATGCCCGTCGGGGGTCGAATATGGACGTCTGCTGGATATCGGTCGCAAGGTTGTAGACGATCAGGTGCCAAGATCATTGGAACAGCGCGTCACTCGCACAGCCTTAAAGCAGCTATTGCCGCGCCAGTGGTTATTCAAGCCAGCGTTTAAAACCGGGCAAGCGCTGCGTTCGTTTATGCCGAAAGCGCTTAAAGAAAAATTACCCGCCAAACAGGCCGCAGGAAGTTGGCCGCAACGTCAGCACACGCGCAAGATGTTGCTGCTTGACGGTTGTGTGCAACCGGCGATGGCACCAAATATTAATCGCGCTACCGCGCGGGTACTGGATGCGCTGGAAGTGCAGATCCTAATCGCTCCTAAAGCTGGTTGTTGTGGCGCAATTCGTTATCATCTTAATGATCACGATGGCGGGCTGGATGATATGCGGCGCAATATCGATGCATGGTGGCCGTACGTGGATGGTAGCAATGGTCAAAAAATCGAGGCCATTGTAATGACAGCGTCGGGATGCGGTACCACTGTCAAGGAATATGGAAACCTGCTGGCGGGCGACTCTGCTTACGCAGAAAAGGCGCAAAAGATATCTGCGTTGACGCGTGATCTCAGCGAGATTTTGCCCGAGCTGGAAGCGCCATTATTCGCTAAATTAGCCGGGAAGATTAACAAGCGGGTGGTGTTTCACCCGCCGTGCACTTTGCAGCATGGTCAACAGATCCGCGGCAAGGTCGAAGGATTGTTACGCGGCGCCGGTGTTGACGTGCAGCTATGCGCCGACAGCCATCTATGCTGCGGTTCGGCGGGGACCTACTCTGTTTTGCAGCCGGAACTTTCTCACCAGTTACGGGACAATAAAATACGCAATCTGGAGGCCACGCAACCGGACATGATCGTTTCTGCAAACATCGGTTGCCTGACGCATTTACAGTCAGGAACAGAGACGCCGGTGAAGCATTGGATTGAATTGCTGGATCAGGCGTTGCAACAGCCGTCTTCCTAAAAAAAAGTTTAACCGGTTGTTCCAGGCTAAGGTGGTCGCACTGTATTACTGATGCAGGCGACCATTTTTTTTTGGCACGTTTCTAATCATTGACGCTTGCATGGATTTTGAAGGTGTAGTTTGGTGTTCACCAGCTGGCCAAAAACCGTCAAAAAAAAAGTTATATTAAATTTTCTGCACTATATGAAACTTAATTTAAAAATATCTTTTTGGCAATTTGGTATTTTTTAACTAATTTATTTTGCTATTGCACAATAATTTCCGATAAAAAAATTTACCTTTCAATGTTCGAATTCGAACATTATAATTTCGAATATAGATATTTAATGTTTCTTTGCAACGAAGTTGATCAAGTAAAGGTCAGTTCAATACTTGTAATAGACCAAGCTGCGCAAAGTAAACGCGAGAGGATATTGTGAACGCAGGGAAAATTATCGATTTGTTGGTGGTGGGCGGCGGTGTGAACGGCGCAGGTATCGCGCGCGATGCTGTGGGACGGGGATTGAGTGTATTGCTCTGTGAGCAGGACGATCTGGCTGCCCACACCTCCTCCGCCAGCACCAAGCTCATCCACGGCGGCCTACGCTATCTGGAGCATTACGAATTCAGTCTCGTGCGCAAGGCTTTGCAGGAACGCGAGGTCTTGCTACGCCTCGCGCCGCATATTATTTCACCTTTGCGTTTCGTTATGCCGCACGTATCCAGTCTGCGGCCTGCCTGGATGATCCGTGCAGGTTTGTTCCTTTATGATCATTTGAGTAAACGCGAAATATTGCCCGGCTCCCGTGGCATCGATTTCCGCACCCATGTTTCCGGTGCACCTTTGAAAAAAAGCTTGAAGCGAGGTTTCGTTTATTCCGACGCCGCCGTTCAGGATGCGCGTCTGGTTGTTCTCAATGCGATGGATGCGCGTGAGCGCGGCGCGACGATCATGACAAAAACACGTTTGATCGCAGCCACGCAAGGGCAACAACATTGGGACGCGACGCTACAGTCGACGCTAGATGGCGCAACCACGCAGGTTCAGGCCCGTTGCGTGGTGAATGCGGCGGGCCCTTGGGTTGGCAGTTTGCTCAGCGGTGCATTGAATACCTCGGCCCGGCATCATATCCGCCTGGTGAAAGGCAGTCATATCGTCACCAGGCGATTGTTTGAGCATGATCATGCTTACATCTTTCAAAACCCTGATAAGCGCATTGTGTTTGCCATCCCCTACGAGGACGATTTTACGGCGATCGGGACGACCGACGTGGAATACAACGGCGACCCGACCAAGGTTACTATCTCGGCAGAAGAAACAGCGTATTTATGCGAATCCGTTAATCGCTATTTTGATATCCCGGTATCGCCTTCTCAAGTTGTCTGGTCGTGGTCCGGCGTACGCCCCTTGCTGGAAGAAGAAGTCGCTAACCCCTCCGCCGTGACCCGTGACTATCGCCTGGATTTAACGGACGAGAAAGATCTTGCGCCGGTGCTGTCGGTGTTTGGCGGGAAAATTACCACTTACCGGCGTTTGGCGGAAGAGGCGATGGAGAAGTTGCAACCGTTATTCAGTTACATGAAAACGGAAGACTGGACATCGCATGCGCCTTTACCTGGCGGAGACATCGAGGATGCCGATTTTGCGCGCTTCCTGAAACAATTTCAGCAACGTTGCCCATGGCTGCCAGCAGCGACCGCTAAACGCTATGCGCACGCCTACGGGACCCGCGTAGACACGCTGCTGGAGGGCATCCACGACATAGCCGGCCTCGGTCACCTATTTGGCGCTGACCTGTATGAGATTGAAGTGCGCTACCTTATTCAGGAGGAATGGGCGCTGACAGCAGAAGATATTATCTGGCGTCGTTCTAAGCTGGGTTTGCGCTTGGACAGCACCGAAATTGGACTATTAAGCACATGGTTAGAGATGCAAACCCGGATGCAAACCCGGACGCAAACCCGGGCACAAAATCGTACGCAAAAACAGACGCAAAACAACTCAAGCACCGGCGATTCGCAAAGCGACCGCGTGGAAATTATCTAAATCGCACTTAGGTCTTATCACTATAAAGATAATGGCGTAATCATGCGCCGCCAACTTTTTGGAGCAGACAATTGAAAGATAAATATATATTAGCCTTGGATCAAGGCACCACCAGTTCGCGGGCGATTCTTTTTGACCGGCAAGGAAACATCGTTTCATCGGCTCAAAAAGAGTTCCGCCAAATATATCCGCAACCGGGTTGGGTCGAGCATGACCCTCAGGAGATCTGGTCAAGCCAGGTGGGCGTCGCTGCGGAAGCGGCTACCAGCATTGGGCTGAATGGCACGTCAATCGCGGCTATCGGTATCACCAACCAGCGTGAAACAACGATAGTTTGGGATCGGGAGACCGGCAAAGCCATTTATAACGCCATCGTCTGGCAGGACCGACGAACTGCCGCGTTTTGCGACGAGCTGAAGCAGCGGGGGCTGGCAGAACAGATTCGTGAAAAAACCGGCTTGCTGGTGGATTCCTATTTTTCCGGGACCAAAATTCGCTGGATTCTCGATAATGTTGACGGTGCGCGGCAACTGGCGGATCAAGGGCGTTTAGCGTTCGGTACCGTTGATACCTGGCTAGTCTGGAATATGACGCGGGGCAAGCTGCACATTACCGATGTAACGAATGCCTCTCGCACCATGCTGTTCAACATCCATACGATGGATTGGGATGACGCGCTTTTAGAGATTATCGGCATCCCGCGCAGCATGTTGCCGGCGGTAAAATCATCCAGCGAAGTATACGGTCATACGGAAAAATCCGGGTTTGGCGCTGAAATCCCGATTGCCGGTATCGCCGGGGATCAGCAAGCGGCACTGTTCGGACAAATGTGCACTGCGCCTGGCATGGTCAAAAACACTTACGGCACGGGTTGTTTCATGGTGATGAACACCGGTACCAAGCCCATCGTTTCTAAAAATAACCTGCTCACGACCGTCGCATGGAAGATCGGGGACGAGGTGAATTATGCATTGGAAGGCAGTATCTTCATCGGTGGTGCCGTGGTGCAGTGGCTGCGCGACGGACTTGGCATCATTAAAGCTTCAAGCGAAGTCGAAGAGTTGGCACGTAGTGTCGACAATAGCGACGGCGTTTATCTGGTCCCCGCTTTTGCCGGATTAGGTGCGCCGCATTGGAATCCTCATGCACGCGGCACCGTGTTCGGCGTAACGCGTGGCACGACTTCCGCTCACTACGCGCGTGCGGCGCTAGACAGTATCGCCTATCAGACCATGGACGTGCTGAAGGCCATGGAAGCCGATTCAGGCATTGTTATTTCCGAATTGCGGGTCGACGGCGGGGCCACGGCAAATAATTTGCTGATGCAGTTTCAATCGGACATTCTGGGTGTTGATGTGGTTCGGCCAAAAGTCACTGAAACAACGGCCTTAGGCGCTGCTTATCTTGCCGGTCTGGCGGTGGGTTACTGGAGTAGCACCGATGATATGCGTGGCCAATGGCAATTAGACCGGCGCTTTCACGCGACTATGCCGAGCGACGAGGTCAAGGCGAATATCAAAGGCTGGCAACGTGCCATCGTCGCGGCCACCGCATGGGCCAACGACGGGACTTGACTTCCGTTTAGCCGACTGCGCAACAATCGCATTATCAGCGTTGTGCTTTTCTGTTTGTACTCGTGTACTGTTTCGTCGGCCGGGTGACAACCCGGTGCCGGCTAGCTACGCGAGCGTCCGATGTTTTCGAAAGACGTTCTATGAATCCTTTATTAGCCGAATTTGTAGGAACAACGTTAGGGGTCCTGCTGGGAAACGGTGTAGTCGCCAATGTGATCTTGAGCAAAACGAAGGGCAATGGCGGCGGCTTGATCGTGATCACGGTGGGCTGGGCGATGGCCGTTTTTGTCGGAGTTTTTACCGTCGCCTCTGCGAGCGGTGCGCATCTCAATCCGGCCGTAACAGTCGCTCTGGCAGTCGCCGGAAAATTCCCATGGGGCAGTGTGCCTGGTTATATTGCCGCCCAAATGTTGGGGGGAATGATGGGTGCGTTTTTAGTCTGGTTGGTGTATCGCAAGCATTTTGAGCAAACCACGGACGGCGACACCAAGCTCGCCGTGTTTTGTACCGGCCCGGCAATCCGTAACATCTTTGGTAATTTAATATCTGAGGTCGTGGGTACTTTTGTCCTGGTTTATGGCGTGCTGAGTATTGCTTCACCGAAATTCGGCCTGGGTGCGCTGGATGCGTTGCCGGTCGCGTTGCTGGTGATGAGTATCGGAGTTTCGTTAGGCGGAACCACAGGCTATGCGATTAACCCTGCGCGTGACCTCGGGCCGCGTCTGATGCATGCATTGTTACCCATACCGGGAAAACGCGACAGCGATTGGGGTTATGCTTTTGTGCCGGTATTGGGATCAATCACCGGTGGCGTGCTGGCCGCATTGTTATACGGCCTTGGTTCAACGATGTCACATTGAGCGAATTTTAAGTTTTTCTCCGCAGTCCCTTCGCGCAACCTTTCGGTTGCGTTTTTTTATCTCGCTAACAATTTTTCAATGTCTGCGGTAAGCGCTTCCGGTTTGGTTTGCGGCGCGTAGCGGTCCACCACCACGCCTTCTTTATTGATTAAAAACTTGGTGAAGTTCCATTTGATACCCTCGCTTCCCAGCAAGCCCGGGGCCACACTTTTCAGATATTGAAATAGCGGAGCAGCGTGATCTCCGTTGACATCGATTTTTGCAAACAGCGGAAAATGCACTCCGAAATTTTGCTCGCAAAATGCCCCGATTTCTTCCGCTGTCCCCGGCTCTTGCGCTCCGAACTGGTTACAGGGGAAACCAAGTACTTCAAATCCCAGAGCGTGATATTTGTTATAGACCTCTTCCAGCCCTTTGTATTGGGGCGTGAATCCGCACTTGCTGGCGACATTGACGATGAGTATCACTTTTCCGCGATACTCGGCCAATGTTGTCGGCGTACCGTCGAGTCGCGCAACGGTGAAGTCATAGATATTGGCTGAGCTGGCTGAAGCCACTGAAGTGCCCGTATTGGGTGTGTTTTCTGAATCCGTTTGCATATTCAAACCAGTCCTAAATGTTCGGTTCCCGTCGATAAATCACGCGTACTTGCCTCCTTGCCATGCAATTTAACCGCAAGACGCAGATCGTTCACCGAGTCGGCATTGCGTAATGCGTCCTCATAACTAATTTTACCCGCTTCATACAAATCGAACAAAGCCTGATCAAAAGTCTGCATCCCGAGCTCGCGTGATTTTTTCATGATTTCCTTGATTTCGTGCACGTCGCCTTTAAAAATCAAGTCGGATATCAAGGGGGAATTTAGTAAAATTTCAACGGCCGTACAGCGCCCTTTGCTGGCTTTAAGTGGAATCAAACGTTGCGAAACCACGCCTCGTAGATTCAGCGATAGATCCATCAGCAATTGCGCACGTCGCTCTTCCGGGAAAAAGTTAATAATGCGATCCAACGCCTGATTGGCGCTGTTGGCGTGCAACGTTGCCAGGCACAAATGGCCAGTTTCGGCAAAAGCAATGGCATGCTCCATAGTCTCGCGGTCACGGATTTCACCGAGCAGAATGACATCCGGTGCCTGCCGCAGAGTATTCTTTAAAGCTACCTCCCAGCTTTCCGTATCGACCCCGACTTCACGCTGGGTAATGATGCAATTCCCGTGCGGATGAACGTATTCAATCGGGTCTTCAATGGTGATGATGTGACCATGACTATTAGCGTTGCGATAGCCGATCATGGCTGCCAACGTGGTCGACTTGCCGGACCCGGTAGCGCCCACCATGACAACCAGTCCGCGCTTGGTCATTGCCACTTCTTTTAAGGTCTCGGGTAGGCCGAGGTCATCGAATTTTGGAATTTCGGTATTGATCGCGCGTAATACCATTCCGACTTTTCCTTGCTGCATAAACGCCGAAACGCGAAAGCGTCCCACTCCGCTCGGGGTAATGGCAAAATTACTCTCTTTAGTAGCTTCAAAATCTGCGGCCTGTTTATCGTTCATGATTGCACGCGCAAGTTCCAGCGTATGTGCAGCACTTAACGGCTGGTTCGATACCGGCGTAACGTTGCCATCGAGCTTGAACGCAGGCGGAAAGTCTGTCGTGATGAACAGATCAGAGCCGCGCTTACTCACCATCAAGCGTAGAAGGTCGTGCATGAACTTTGTAGCCTGATCCCGTTCCATAATATTTTTTGCCTAACAAAGAAAAAGTGCGAATGGTGTATCAGGAATAGTAAAAATGCTAACCTGGAAAATTATCCGGCGTTTTAGCCGAGTAGCGTGCGGTGGCCGAGGAAATAATATTGCGCTTCACGAGATCGGTCAGATTGCTATCGAGCGTTTGCATGCCAACGTTGCTGCTGGTTTGTATCGTCGAATACATCTGAGCAATTTTGCTATCGCGGATCAGGCTTCGGATCGCCGGTGTGCCGAGCATGATTTCGTGAGCGGCAACGCGGCTGGTGCCGTCTTTGGTCTTGAGCAGCGTTTGCGAAATGACGGCTTGCAATGATTCAGATAACATTGCTCGTACCATTTCTTTTTCTTCTCCTGGAAACACATCGACGATCCGGTCAATCGTTTTTGCTGCGGAAGAGGTGTGGAGTGTGCCGAACACCAGGTGACCGGTTTCAGCCGCCGTCAGCGCCAATCGGATAGTTTCCAGATCACGTAATTCGCCGACCAGAATGACATCCGGATCTTCCCGCAGGGCCGACCGAAGCGCGTTGTCGAAGGAGTGCGTGTGCGGGCCTACTTCACGCTGATTAATCAGACATTTATTTGACTGATGGACGAACTCAATCGGATCTTCAATCGTCAGAATATGGGCGTACTCATTTTCGTTGACGTGATTGACCATCGCCGCGAGAGTGGTGGATTTGCCCGAACCGGTCGGGCCAGTGACCAGTACAAGACCGCGCGGTTTTAGCGAGAGCTCGCCAAAAATACGTGGCGCATTAAGTTGCTCCAGGGAAAGAATCTTGGATGGAATGGTCCGCATAACGGCAGCGGCACCGCGATCCTGGGTAAACGCATTTACCCTAAATCGCGCTAATCCCGGAATTTCAAACGAAAAATCGCACTCGAGATTTTCTTCATACACTTTGCGCTGACCATCGTTCATGATGTCATAAATCATACTATGAACGGCTTTGTGGTCAAGTGGGGGCAAATTGATGCGGCGAACGTCCCCATTTACCCGGATCATTGGCGGTAGCCCCGCAGATAAATGTAAGTCGGAAGCCTTATTCTTGACCGAAAAGGCCAGAAGTTCGGTAATGTCCATTTATAATCCCTGAGCTATTTTTGTTTTGCTAATGATAGAAAGTTTGCTGGTCCGCTGGCGGTACCCGCGCTTGTGACAAAAACCAAGTGTTTTACTTATATTTACGTGTCTGACGACGAGCCAAACAGCAAATTTAACCAAGTCAATTATGTCCTCAATCTCTCAAAAGTTGCAAGCTGTGCACGAAAGTATCCGCAATTCCACAGCGCAAGCCTCGCGTCCGGGCGATGCGGTGGCGCTGTTAGCGGTATCAAAAACGTTTGGTGCCGATGCAGTGCTGGAGGCCATCGCGGCTGGTCAGTTTGCATTTGGCGAGAATTATCTACAGGAAGCGCTCGACAAGATAATTGCAGTCCGAACCGCCACCACTGCCACCGTTGCCACCGCTGCGGCTGGATTGGTCGGCGCGGTCGAATGGCATTTTATCGGACCGATTCAAAGCAATAAAACCCGGGCGATTGCCGAGAATTTCGCATGGGTCCACACGGTAGAGCGCGAAAAAATTGCGCAGCGTTTGTCGGATCAACGTCCCGCTGCACTTGCACCGTTAAACGTTTGCTTACAGGTAAATATTAGCAACGAGGCTAGCAAAAGTGGCGTTGCTCCCGAAGATGCGCTCGCGGTAGCACAAGCAATCGCTGCCTTGCCGCGCCTGAGATTGCGCGGTTTGATGGCCATCCCCGAAGCATCAGATGATCCGGTTCAACAGCGCGCAGCGTTTCGCCGGCTGCGACAACTCTTTATACAATTGCAAGAAAGTGGATTAATGATAGATACGCTATCGATGGGGATGTCGGGCGACATGGATTCCGCCATCGCAGAAGGGGCAACTATTGTGCGTGTAGGGAGCGCTATCTTTGGTCGACGAGATCAGGCTTCTTCAGTCTGACTGGCGCGCGATATGGCAGCTTGGCTGCGCGCTTTTGATGCATCCGTGCATGTTGTAAACATTACCAGTAATTCAATTAAAAGCATCCATCAATGATGAGGAAAACTACATGCAACAGAAGTTAAGAATTAGTTTTATCGGTGGTGGAAATATGGCCACGGCTTTGATCGGCGGTCTGGCCGGAACGGTTACCGATGGTGCAAATATTCATGTGGTGGATGTCAATCCTGAGTCGCTACAAAAATTGGCGCATCAATTTTCGGTGACAACCTCGACCGAAATCGATGCCACCGTGAGTGGAAGCGATGTTGTTGTGCTGGCGGTAAAACCTCAGCAAATGAAGCAAGTCGTGGCCGCGTTATTACCCTACGTTAATGGTCAGTTAATACTTTCAATTGCTGCCGGTATCCAGGCCGTCGATTTGTCACGTTGGTTAAATGGCCACGATGCTATCGTCCGATGTATGCCAAATACCCCCGCCCTTATTGGCAAGGGGATCACAGGCATGGTCGCGACCGCCGGAGTTTCGGCGCAACAGCATGACATGGCTGACTTAATCATGTGTGCAGTGGGTTCCACCATTTGGCTGGATGATGAAGCGATGATCGACTCCGTAACCGCTATTTCGGGCAGCGGGCCAGCTTACGTGTTTTATTTTATCGAAGCGATGCAACAAGCAGCGCAGGAACTCGGCTTGACCATGGAGCAGGGCAATGCGTTGGCGGTAGCGACGTTTGTTGGCGCATCGCAATTGGCTGCCGGGGCCGTCGATCCAATATCGGTTCTGCGCGAGCGCGTAACGTCAAAAGGCGGGACTACTTATGCGGCATTGAATAGCCTGGAAGCGAGCGGAGTGAAGGCTTCCATCATTGAGGCTGCGAAAGCGGCGGCGGCGCGTGGGAAGGAATTGGGGGAAGAATTTGGTCGTGATTAGTTGGCATATAGCGGTGGCGATTTTTTGCTTATGTGCACGCGAGGGAGTTTAGGGTAGTGCCGCGCAGGTTCCACCTTAAAGCCCGGTGAACTGGATCAGACGGCAACAGATCCAGCAGGCCCACCATATCATGCAGGCTTTCCATGCAGGCTTTCGAGGCGTTCGAATGCCGTGTCAGATTTGCCGTGCCACGTGAGGCGTTCGGCACTCGCGTTTTCATCGGCAACAGGCCGGTCGCTGGGTGCCACAAATGTGGAAATTTTCACGCCGATTTTTTGATCGCACGGAATTTCACGGCGATGTGAACAAATATATCGTTCAATTTTCCTTTGCGGCTGCCTCCAGTTTTAACTCCACTCGAACGCATGGTGCAAGTCCAGATGTCGGTATAAAGCGGTGCAAATAATGTATCCATAGCACCAATTTGGTGCTTTTATTCATCAGAACGCATCCATGCACCGACGCCGTCGGTTCCATTCAGACAATGCGTGATGGCCCGAAATTTGCTGATTGAAATGCTTCACTTGCCAGCAAACGGGATGGCGCTTTGGACCCCGATATCAACTGACTTTTACACAGGACCTGCAAAGTGAACTCTACCGCCCCGCTTCAGATCGACACTTTTCTCCCGTACATGCGCGACGTGACGCGTTGCGAGCACTCGCTGCGCGAGCTGAGCCTGATGTGGCGCATGATTGAGGCCTCGGCCAAGATGAATTGCCCGCTTGAAGCCAAAGCCATACTGCCGACCATGGCCGCTACGCGGGTCGGTTTCGACCGATTGGAACAGGAACTGGTGAGTAGTCTGGTAGGCGAAAAAGTGGCCACCGCATTCAATGAGATCGGTATCAGAGCACAGTACATCATCGACATCGTGGTACGTAATCTGTACGAACGTACCGCTGATGTCGGCTTTCTTGCCACCGATAATGCTTTATGCGCGTTCGTCGCCGGGCTGCATGACAATCAGGATGACAATCAGGAAATGATCCGTGCCCGATTACGGGCATACCGCAATAAGTACACCGTGTATGACGAGATCATCCTGCTCGATGTCACCGGCAACATCCTGATGCAGATTGACGACGCAACGGCGTTGCAACACAGCGCCGATCCGCTGATTGCCATCACGCTGGCATCGGATACCTATGTCGAAACGATGCGTGCCACCGATCTGCGTCCAGGCAAGCAACAAGCGCTGATCTACTCGCGTCGGATGCTGCATCCGGACACCGGAGCCGTGGTCGGTGTATTGTGCCTGTGTTTTAACTTCGAACAAGAAATGGCAGGTATTTTTCACTCCTATCGCGATCCTGCGGGGCGCTCGAACATGCTGTTGCTCGATGCCGAAAATCGCGTCATTGAAAGCGCAGATAAACTCTGGGTGCCGTTGGGAGCGGTGGTGCCGACGAATAAAAATGCAACGCCTGAGCTGATGATATTTGGTGGCCGTGAATATCTGGTCCGAACCTTTGCCGCCGAGGGCTATCAAGGCTATATGGGACCGGACGGCTGGCAGGGCCAAGTCATGATTCCTGTCGATGTCGCCTTTGCCGGCGGTCGCAGCCATGCGCCGGAGGCGCTTGATCCTGTCATTGTCGAAGGACTGCTGTCGCACGCCCAATCTTTTTGCCCGCCGCTGTATGAAATCATGACGGCCGCAGAAACGATACGGCGCGTCGTCTGGAACGGCCAGGTGATGACGGCTGGCCAGGATGGCGAGGTGTTGAAGCTGAAGACGATACTGGACCAGATCAGTGAAACCGGTTCCCGCAGCGACGCATTGTTTGCCAGATCGATCGACGACCTTTACCAGACCGTGTTGGCATCGAGCCTGCGCGACGCAGAGTTCGTGTCACATCTTCTGGTCGATCTGCTGGACCGCAATCTGTACGAACGCTCGGATGATTGCCGCTGGTGGGCGCTGACACCGGAATTGCGGGTAGCCTTGGCTGGCGCGGAGCGGGATGGGAAAACGATACCACGCATCAACGGCGTTCTGGAATATATCAATCGCTTATATACCGTGTACACCCGCATCTTCGTCTATGACTACGACGGCTGCATCGTAGCCTGTACGCATCCGGAGCAGGAGGGCGGTTCGGTTGTCGGAACAAAGATCGATGCCGGAACGCTGGAGCAGGTACGCGCATTGCGCACCGAGCAGAACTATCATGTGTCGCCATTCACCCCGACGCCGCTATATGACGGTGCGCCGACCTATGTTTATCATGCGGCGATTCGCGATCCCGATGACGACCGGTCTGTGGTGGGCGGCATCGGCATTGTATTTGACTCCACACACGAATTTTCGGCAATGCTTCACGGCGGTGTGGGTGGCAAGGCAGACGTCAGCGCCTTCTTTGTAAATCGTCAGGGCATCGTGCTTTCCAGTACCGACCCCAGCCGTCCGGTTGGCGCAATGCTGGAAATAGACGCATCCTTATTGGCACTTCCGAATGGTAGGAGTGCATCGCGTCTCGTGATTCACGATGGTCAATACGCCATCATGGGGTGTACGGCGTCCAGCGGTTACCGTGAATTCAAGGTGTCGGATGGCTACCGGGAGGATGTACTGGCAGTTGTGTTCGATTCGTTCGGTGCGCTGCGGGAATGCAAAGGAATTAACAACAAGGCCGACACGGTTCTGATGCCTGAGTCGGCGGACATCCGCGGGCGGGAATTTGCCACTTTCTTTGTTGATGGCTCCTTGTTCGCGCTGCCGGCAGAATATGTGGTGGAAGCGCGATCGGCGTCCGAGCTTGCGCCGGTATCAATGGGTGGGGGTGCGGCGTGTATCGGTGTCCTGGCGTCGCACCGGGATACTGAAAACGATCAATTCGTATGGGTGTACGATCTTGGGCATCTCTTGCGTGGCACATTGTCCGTGATCGATAGCGGAAGTCAGATAGTGATTGTGCGATTAGGCGATCGTATGCTCGGCTTGCTGGTTAGTGAATTGCATGGCGTGCCGCAGTTCAATGATGCGCAGATTGTTCCCAACCCGTTTGCTGGTCATGCTGACGGCATGCTGGTGACGCATGTTATTAAAGCCAATGAGGGGCGCTTGCTGATCCAGGCTGTCGATATCGCCTATCTGTTTGGCGTCCTGCTGGCAAAGATACGCATTGCTGCCTGATGCTACTGAAAGAGCGAACGAGTTCGCAAGGCAGGGGCACTTTTGATAATTGAGTCGGGTGTGCGTATGAGCCTGCACCGACGCCAACCGGTGTCGTAGACTTATTCCCTGGCTCAGGCCCAAATGCTTGAGCTCGCCGTCGGCTCACTCAGGGAGTTCGTCGAATATAGGGTAAGTTAGTACGAGTGCAATATCGAATAAAATGCAACCGGTGCTCCGATTGCATTTTTTCTATCAAAAATTATTTGCCGCGTCCGATGACGACCCCGGCCAGCAAACCAATTGCCGCTGCCAGACCGACGGCTTTCCATGGATTTCCTCCGACGTATTCATCGGTTACATGCGCGGCCTGTTTGCTTTTTTCCACAGCCTTTTTTGTGACTTTCGGCAACTCTTCTTTTGCGGTCTGTATCGCCGCTTTCAGTTTTTCGCGAGCGACTTTAAAGCGATCGTCAACCTGATCGCCGGTGGTGTCGATAAGGTCTTGCGCATCCTGCATAACAGATTTCAGTCCGCCGCTTACATTGTCGCGACCGTCTTTTATGGATTCATTGTTAATAGCCATAATTTACCTCTTTCATGTGAGTGAGCAAAACAATAATCTGAAGTCCCGCAGAGAGATTGAAACAATATTATTAAACTTTATCGTAAAGCATAGTCCAGCGCAACGCCACAAAATAGTGCTGCGCCCAACCAATTGTTATTCCGGAATGCGGCGAAACAACGAGCGCGATCACGATCTCTTATCAGGATGTAATGATAGATGGCAAATAAAATTGCCACCAGTAAACCAGCGCTAAACCAGCCGCGCAGGCCGAACTGCCATCCGACCAAAAAAATCAGACCGAAGGAAACGGCATAGCAGAGCATGACTGCGATGACATCAAAGCGGCCAAATGTAATGGCCGAGGTCTTTATACCGATGTGCAGATCATCCTCGCGGTCGACCATTGCATATTCGGTGTCATAAGCGACCGCCCAAAAAATATTGGCGATCAATAATACCCATGCAAGTGACGGTACGGAATTTTGGGCTGCGGCAAAACTCATCGGTATGCCGAAACCAAATGCGATCCCTAAATACGCTTGCGGTATGGCAAAAAAACGTTTGAAATAAGGATACGTCCCAGCAATGATAAGCGCCGCTATTGATAGCTGTTTAGTGAACGTGTTTAGTGGCACGATCAGTAAAAAAGCAGCCACCGCCAACACTGCCGCTACCACCACGGCTTCCCATCCGGCAATTTTTCCACTGGTGAGGGGACGTTGAGCGGTACGCGAAACAT
This sequence comes from Glaciimonas sp. PAMC28666, assembly GCF_016917355.1. Taxonomy (GTDB): domain Bacteria; phylum Pseudomonadota; class Gammaproteobacteria; order Burkholderiales; family Burkholderiaceae_D; genus Glaciimonas. Next base: position 2,810,640 of record NZ_CP070304.1, read on the forward strand.
GCTTATCGAAATCGCGATCAGCGTAGTCGTTAATAGCGCAACCGGCAGACCGCATCAGGATGGTACCGAGCGCAAAAATCGACACGAGCTTCCAATCCGGTTTGCCCGCGCTGGCTAACCACAATGCGATCAGAGTCGGCCAAAGCAATAACAGGATGCCGATGGGTTTGTCGATACGTATGAGCTGGCAGTAGAGTTTAAGTCGATTCATAGGGCTTTAACATTGTGCTCTGCATCGGGGAGGGGCAATATTGCCGGGGTTTGGGGTTGATAAATCCCGCCTTATTGAAAATTATTATTAACTTATTTATTTACTAGATGAGTAACAATTTCGCTACTCTCAACAGAGCGAGCGGGTTGAGAGCATTCAGAGCATTCAACCCGCTGAGCTTTTCCCATCGTGATGTTGACGGTCATCAGGCTAAGTCTGCCTGCGCCCGAATTACGTTGCGCACGTGGCAGCGAGTAGCGAGTAGCGAGTCGCGAGTCGCGCACCCGACCGCAGCGACCGCTCCTGGGAACGCCACTCAGCCTTCAATCACCTTTGCATCCGGTAAAAAACTTACTCCCGGCAGACCGCACGCTAGCACCGCTTGTCGGACCGATTCGATCGCGGCAATACGCGTAAAGCTTTTACGCCAGGCAATGACGACGCGCCGTGAAGGCCGCGGTGTGGAGAACGGGATGTAGCGCAAGTTGCCGTCTTTGGTATCCAGATCAGGTACTGATGCGCGGGGCAGGGCTGTGATGCCGATACCGGAAGCGACCATGTGACGGATTGTTTCCAGCGATGATCCTTCAAAAGTCCGGGCGATACCATCCCCGGTGGTTGAAAACCGCGACATTTCAGGGCAAACCTCCAGCACCTGATCGCGGAAGCAGTGACCGTTACCAAGCAAGAGCATGGTTTCTGACTTCAAGTCTTCCGCGCGAATATTTTTGCGGTCGGCCCACGCGTGATCTTTCGGCAGAGCGACGACGAATTCTTCATCGTAGAGCGGTTGAACCATCAGTCCGTGCTCCTGAAACGGCAACGCCATAATGGCCGCGTCCAACTCCCCCTGGCGAAGTAATTCAAGCAGCCGGACCGTAAAATTTTCCTGCAAAACCAATGGCATTTGGGGAACCCGGTCGATGATGGTTTTGACCAGTGGAGGCAACAAATAGGGGCCAATGGTGTAAATAATACCGAGGCGTAACGGTCCCGCCAAGGGATCTTTATTTTGATTCGCAATTTCGCGGATGGTCGCGGTTTGTTCCAGTACGCGTTCGGCTTGAGCGACGATTTGTAAGCCCAAAGGCGTAATGGAAATTTCGCTGCCGCCACGTTCAAAAATCACAACGCCCAATTCTTCTTCGAGCTTTCTGATGGCAACCGACAGAGTTGGCTGTGCGACAAAGCACGCTTCTGCTGCGTGACCAAAATGCTTTACACGCGCCACGGCGACGATATATTTTAGTTCGGTTAGAGTCATATCGTTATCTTCGCATATTTGTACGACGGTTTTACAAGAGGGTAATCAGGACACCCTTGGGAAATCATGACACATCAGCTTCAAATATTTTTGACGCATGTCGTGGGTCTGGCGGAAAAAACGCGCACCATAAAATACACGGTGGTTGTTACTACAATAAAATGAATGAGGATCAACTGGATTTTACACCTTCAGAAAATCTTCGCGCCCTGCGAGCCAGCGCGCCAGATGCGTCTCCACGGTAATCACATTTTCTGGCGTCGGATGGTGCAGCAATTCATCGGCCAGAGCGCTGGCCTGATCGACTAACCATTGGTCAGTACTCAGATCGGCAAAGCGCAGCATGGCCTGTCCTGATTGACGCGCCCCTAAGAACTCTCCGGGGCCGCGTATTTCGAGGTCGCGGCGCGCAATTTCAAAACCATCCGTGGTTTCTCTCATTGTCATCAAACGTTGTTTTGCAATGGGTCCCAGGGGGCTTTGATATAACAATAAGCATACGCTTGCCGCGAGTCCGCGTCCAACCCGGCCCCGCAGTTGATGTAATTGCGACAAGCCAAAACGTTCTGCGTGTTCGATGACCATCAAAGAAGCGTTAGGCACGTCGACGCCGACTTCAATCACTGTTGTCGCAACCAGGACGTGGATCTCGCCCGCGATAAAGGATTCCATCACGGCCTGTTTTTCCAGCGGTTTCAGGCGTCCATGTACCAGGCCGATATGCAAGTCTGGCAGCGCTTCAACCAGCATGGCATAGGTTTCGGTCGCGGTTTGCAATTGCAAGGCCTCGGACTCTTCGATCAAGGGACATACCCAATACACCTGGCGACCTTCCTGCGCGGCAGCGTGCACCCGTTCGATGACTTCCTCGCGCCGATTTTGATCGACGCTACGGGTGACAATCGGCGTGCGGCCCGGTGGAAGCTCGTCAATCACGGAAATTTCCAGATCGGCGTAGTAGGTCATCGCCAGCGTCCTTGGAATCGGCGTGGCACTCATCATCAGTTGGTGGGGCACGATGTCTGACGCAGCGGCCTCTGGATTACTGCTTTCGGTCGCCGATTTTTGCCTCAGAGTGAGACGCTGGCCGACCCCGAAACGATGCTGCTCATCCACAATTACCAGACCAAGTTTGGAGAATTGCACGGTTTCCTGAATCAACGCATGCGTACCAATCACCAACTGCGCCTGCCCCGAGGCGATACGCTCTAACGATTCGCGTTTTTCTTTCTTCTTCAGGCTCCCGGTGAGCCACGCGACGCTGATGCCCAATGGTGCCATCCAGCCAGCGATTTTACGAAAGTGCTGGTCGGCCAAAATTTCTGTGGGGGCCATCAACACCGCCTGAAAGCCGCTATCGATCGCTTGCGCTGCGGCTAAGGCGGCAACCACGGTTTTACCGCTGCCGACATCGCCTTGCAGCAAGCGCTGCATCGGGAAGGACGCTTTAATGTCGTTGCGAATCTCTGTCATTACGCGCTGTTGTGCGGCGGTAAGCGTGAATGGCAATGTCTTTAAAAAAGCATCGGACAGCTTACCGATCAAAGGCAGTGCGCGCGCATTTTGGGCCCGGCGTGCGACTTGTGCGCGTTTTAATGAAAGTTGCTGTGCCAGCAGTTCGTCGAATTTCATGCGCACCCATGCGGGATGGGAGCGATCTTCCAGAGCGCCTTCGTCAACTTCGGGTGGTGGATTGTGTAATAAGCGGACCGCGGCCTCAAACGGGACCAACTGATAAGTGGCTAACTGAGCTTGGGAGAGCGTGTCTCGCCAGGCTATTTTTTGCATCGCGTCGGCGATTGATTTGCGCAGAAAAATTTGCGACAAACCCTCGCCGGAAGGATAAACCGGGGTCAGGGCGCTTGGCAAAGGTGCACCCTCAAGGACGACTTTATAGGTCGGATGGACTACCTCGGCTCCAAAAAAACCGTGACGAATTTCACCGCGCGCGCGAACCCGCGTACCAATCGCCAGTTGCGTTGCCTGGCTGCCGTAAAAATTGAGAAAACGCATCATCAACTGACCGCTATCATCGGCCAACGTCACCACCAGTTGCCGCCGTGGTCGATATTGGATGTCGCAGGCGGTAACGATCCCTTCAATCTGTGCGACGCTGGTTGCCATCATACTGGCTTGATGAATCGTGACTATCTCGGTTTCGTCTTCGTAGCGCAGCGGCAGATGCAATACTAAATCTAATTCGGTGCGTAATCCCAGACGCGCCAATCTGGTTTCTCGGCTCGCAGCGGGGGCTTTCGCAGACTTGCCTGGTTTGGGGGGCGGAAGTTGTTTTCGCGTTGGTTCAGGCATATAGGCCGTAAATGGGGCGGCTAGGCGTAAAATAGTGGGTTGTTTAAGTTAAACGTGCCATTTATGCGCAATCTTGCGCAATAAAAAGCGACGCCGTTATGGATCTTCCAGGTTTGCATCATTGTAAAGGCTACTTGATGCGCTGGTAAGGTGCATAAACCTTAAGTATTGGCAGATTAGGAGGTTGTTCCTGATTTGCAGGGTGCAATTTGGCGGTTTTAGCTTGTTTTTTAATTTGCGCTTTAAATTTGTTAATTTCGCCTTTAAATTTTACTTAAATTTTTTACTTAAATTTTTGCATTTAAATTCTGTCCTTTACTCTGTTGTTAGTTAAGCATGCACTCTCTTTCCGATTACGATTTCACGCTACCGCCTGAACTTATTGCGCAATTCCCGCTGAGCGAACGCAGTGCCTCGCGTTTGCTGCACGTTGACGATATGTCGTTCACCGATCGCCAGTTCACCGACGTGGTTGACCTCCTATCGCCCGGGGATTTATTGGTGTTTAACGATACCCGCGTATTGAAAGCACGGTTTTTTGGTGTTAAGGCCACCGGCGGCAAAGTGGAGGTGCTGGTAGAACGCGTGATCGATAATCGTACGGTGCATGCCCAGGTCCGGGCCTCAAAATCGCCGCCAACAGGCACGCAGATACGGTTAGCCGAGGCATTCGATGTCACTGTTGGCGAGCGGGTCGGCGAATTTTTTACACTCGTGTTTCCGTCGGACGTGTTCGAACTGATCGAAGCACATGGTCGCTTACCGTTACCGCCTTACATTGCGCATACTGCAGACGCCTTTGATGAGACCCGTTACCAGACGGTTTATGCCAAACAACCGGGTGCAGTAGCGGCACCTACCGCGGGCTTGCATTTTGACCTGGAATTGCTTGAACGCTTGCGGCAGAAAGGCGTCAATTTTGCCTACGTCACCTTACACGTCGGTGCCGGTACTTTTCAGCCCGTGCGAAAGGAGAACCTTGCCGAGCATAAAATGCATACCGAGTGGTACACGATCGCGGTGGAGACCGTGGAGGCGGTCCGGGCAACCAAAACTGCTGGCGGCAACGTGGTCGCGGTAGGCACCACCAGCTTACGTGCGCTCGAGTCGGCATCGCAATCAGGTGAATTGCAAGCGGGCGGCGCGGATACTGCATTATTTATAACCCCAGGCTATCACTTCAAAACAGTTGACCGTCTTATTACCAATTTCCATTTGCCAAAGTCGACGCTATTAATGTTAGTGTCTGCTTTCGCCGGGTACGAGGTCATGAAATCTGCTTACGCGCATGCCATCGCCCAAAAATACCGATTTTTTAGCTATGGCGATGCCATGCTACTGACTTATCGAAAAAAGTAGCTTGAATGATGCCGCACGATCAGTTGCAGAACACTTTGTAGGGCATCTCTCTACAAATAACGGTAAGACTGCTTAAAATAAAGACGTGCCAGCGTGCGCGTTAACAAAATACGATAGAGAATCAATATGCTTGAATTTACGCTACTTAAAACCGAAGGAAACGCGCGCAGAGGCCGCGTTAAACTCAATCACGGTATAGTCGAAACCCCCATTTTCATGCCAGTCGGCACCTACGGTTCGGTCAAGGCAATGTCGCCTCTCGAACTCAAGGAGATTGATGCGCATATCATTCTTGGCAACACTTTTCACCTGTGGCTGCGTCCGGGTATTGAAGTGGTCAAAAAATTCGGCGGCCTGCATAAGTTTATGGGCTGGGACAAGCCGATATTGACCGATTCAGGCGGGTTTCAGGTGTTTTCGCTCGGGGCAATGCGCAAAATTACCGAGGAAGGTGTTAAATTCTCGTCGCCCATCAATGGCGATAAATTATTCTTGTCTCCGGAAGTATCGATGCAAATTCAGAAAGTTCTGAATTCTGACATCGTGATGCAGTTTGATGAATGCACGCCGTACGAGATTGATGGTCGTCCCGCCACGCAAGTTGAAGCGGCGGAGTCAATGCGCATGTCACTGCGTTGGGCCAAGCGTTCTCAGGACGAGTTCAACGCGGGCGAGAACCCCAATGCCTTATTCGGTATCGTTCAGGGCGGCATGTTTGAGCATCTGCGGGATGAATCGTTGGCTGGCTTGAGTGAACTGGATTTTCACGGCGTGGCGGTCGGTGGTCTGTCGGTCGGCGAGCCAAAAGAAGAAATGATGCGCGTGCTTGAGCATATCGGCCCCAAATTACCCGCCAACAAACCTCATTATCTAATGGGCGTCGGTACGCCCGAAGATCTGGTTGCCGGGGTTCAAAGCGGCATTGACATGTTTGACTGTGTGATGCCGACCCGTAATGCCCGGAATGGCTGGCTATTTACGCGTTTCGGTGACGTAAAAATCAAAAATGCACGCTATAAAGAGGACATTCAACCGCTCGACGAAACCTGCGGTTGCTATGCCTGCCAAAATTTCTCACGCGCCTATTTACATCACTTGCACCGGACCGGTGAGATCCTCGGGGCACGGCTTAACACGATTCACAACCTGCATTACTATCTCGATTTAATGCAAAATATTCGAAATTCGCTCGATGTGGGGGCATTTTCCACGTTTGTGACGCAGTTTCATGCGGACCGTGCGCGTGGAGTTTAGGCATCAAATAGGGAAAAAAAAGCCATAAAATGGTCAAAAACGGTCTATTTAAGAAATATTTAAGAAAAATTGTCCGAGCAGCACCTAACTCTGGCGCAGCTGTATTTGCCTAGTATTTAGGCAGTATGTTATTACGGCACCGCCCAATGCTAAAATGCGGGGCTATTTTAAAACAACCACCTGGAGCATTCTCGTGTTTATTACTACTGCATATGCGCAGACTGCGCCCGCCGCCACTACATCTACAGGCCCTTTTGGCCTGGGTGGCAATCTGACTAGTTTCCTGCCGATCATTTTGATGTTCGTCGTCCTTTACTTCCTGATGATTCGTCCACAGATGAAGCGTCAGAAAGAACAAAAATCGATGATGGATGCTTTGGGTAAGGGCGACGAAGTCGTCACAACCGGCGGTATCCTCGGAAAAGTTGTTAAGGTCGCTGATGGTTACGTGACATTGGAAATTGCTAGCGGCACTGAAGTGACGCTACAGAAAAGCGCGGTCACTACACTGCTGCCTAAAGGCACGATCAAGGCACTGTAATTTGCTTCGCTGGCTTACATCGCCGATTATTGGCTTAAGAAGAGCGTCCACCATCCGTTTGATCGTTGGTGAAGCGCGCTTCTTGTAGTCAACTTCGCAAGAATTTGTTCTGCATTTTTCAAGCCGCAAAAGTTTGCGCGGTCCGAGTTTTTGCTATTTTGTTGTTTATGCGATAGACCCGTTATTGCGCAAAAAATGGCAAAATCTTTTGTTCCTTAGTAGTCTTGTCGCCTTGAATCTCATCGTGAGACGCTGGCTGTTTTACGCAGTGTCACTAGCGATATCGGGCACTATTTATAGAAATAAGAGTATGTTGCAATTTGCGCGTTGCAAGTTGCAGACTCACACCAAACGCTGAATCACTATGAATCGCTATCCACTCTGGAAATATATTGTGATCGTCATCGCGCTGTTGTTTGGCGTGCTGTACACACTGCCGAACTTTTTCGGTGAATCACCTGCGGTACAAATCAGCAGCATAAAGTCGACCCTTAAGGTAGATAGTGCGTTGAGCGGGAGGGTGGAGCAGGTTCTGGAACAGGCCAATCTGGCACCCTTGAATGTCGTCTTTGATACTGCCGGTGCCGAAGGTACGGTACGTGCGCGTTTCAAGGATACCGACACTCAGTTCAAGGCAAAGACCGTACTGGAAAAGGCATTAAATACCGATCCGACCGATCCGACCTATAGCGTTGCCTTTAATCTGGTCCCTAATACGCCACAATGGCTGCAAAGCATCCACGCGTTTCCGATGTTCCTTGGACTCGATTTGCGTGGCGGTGTGTATTTCCTGATGCAAGTCGATGTGCAGGCGGTCGCGAACAAGCGTATTCAAGGTTTGCAATCCAGTGCTCGCAGCATTTTGCGCGACAAAGATATTCGCTACAGTGGTATTGATCGCAACGGCGATGCAATCGAAATCAGTTTCCGCGATCAGGATACGATGAGCAAGGCCAAGACCTTACTCGCGGACCAGCTCCCGGAACTGACGTTGACCGACGGGCCGGCCGGCGCAGATCCAAAAATTATTGCGACGTTGAAGCCGGACGTATTGAAAACCACGACCGATCAAAGCGTTCAGCAAAATATTCTGACCTTGTCCAAGCGCGTCAATGAGTTAGGTGTCGCAGAACCGATTATTCAACGCCAGGGCGCTGATCGCATCGTGGTTCAGTTGCCAGGTGTTCAGGATGTCGCACGCGCCAAAGACATCATTGGCCGCACGGCAACGCTGGAAGTACGCATGGTCGACGAGTCCGTCACACGGGGTACAGAACTGTCTGCCGCTGTGCCGTTCGGCTCCGAGCTATTTAAGACTGGCAAGAATGCTCCGGTTATTCTCTACAAAGATCCGGTCCTGACCGGCGACTATATTTCTAATGCGTCAGTATCATTCGATCAAAACCATCAACCTGCGGTGAGTATCGACCTGAATGGCGATGGCGGCCGCAAGATGCGCGCTGCTACCCGTGACAAGATCGGTAAAGCGATGGCAGTTGTCCTGTTTGAAAAAGGCAAGGGCGAAGTCCTGACGGTAGCGACGATTCAAAGTGAGTTAGGTTCCAGCTTCCAGATTACCGGCATGGGAACGCCACAAGCGGCGGCGGATTTGTCGTTGTTAATGCGGGCTGGTTCATTGGCCGCGCCTATGGAAATTATTGAAGAACGGACCATTGGACCGCAGCTGGGCGCCGAGAATATCAAAAAGGGCTTTGATTCAACCATGTACGGTTTCCTGGTTGTCTCGATTTTCATGATTGTGTATTACCTGTTGTTTGGTGCCTTCAGCGTGATTGCGTTGTCGGTCAATCTACTACTTCTGGTCGCAGTATTGTCGACCTTGCAAGCCACCTTGACACTGCCGGGGATCGCCGCGATCGCGTTGACTCTGGGTATGGCGATTGATGCCAACGTTCTGGTGAACGAACGGATTCGGGAAGAACTGCGTAAAGGGAATTCTCCGCAGGCGGCGATTGCCCTCGGTTTTGAGCATGCATGGCATACGATTCTCGACTCCAACGTGACCGCATTGATTGCCGGTATCGCACTGCTGACGTTTGGTTCAGGTGCAATCCGTGGCTTTGCGGTGGTGCATTGCCTGGGTATTCTGACCTCGATGTTTTCAGCTGTGTTCTTCTCGCGTGGCCTGGCTAATTTATGGTACGGCCGCCGCAAGAAACTGACATCATTGTCGATCGGCAAAGTGTGGAGACCGGGCGACAAATAATGCGTCTGCTGTATGAGTAAGAACCCAGTAAGCACAAAAAAGTAAATGTTGATATGACCGGTGTGCCGATTCAACTCCCTGCATGGCAGGAGTGACAGATGGCCCGGTCGAACCGAAAGGATTGTGATGGAATTTTTCCGCATTAAAAAAGATATTCCGTTTATGCGGCATGCATTGATTTTGAATGCAGTGTCAGCGCTGACGTTTGTCCTGGCCGTATTTTTCCTTTTTCATAAAGGCTTGCATCTGTCGATTGAGTTCACTGGCGGCACGGTGATGGAGTTGACCTATAGTCAGCCAGCCAATATCGACGGAATCCGCAAGACAGTTGAAGATATTGGCTTTACAGACAATCAGATCCAAAGCTTTGGTACTGCGCAAGATGTCTTGATTCGTCTTCCTGCTAAAAAAGGTGTTAGCTCATCTCAGCAAAGTGAAACTGTCCTGAATGCGTTGAAGGCCGTTAATCCTGATGTGCAGTTGAAGCGGACTGAGTTTGTCGGGCCGCAGGTCGGTGACGAGCTGGCCCATGACGGTTTGATGGCATTGCTGTTTGTGATCGTCGGTATCGTGATCTATCTGGCGATTCGTTTTGAGTGGAAATACGCGGTCGCAGCGATCATCGCCAACTTGCATGACGTTGTGATTATTCTTGGATTCTTTGCGTTCTTCCAGTGGGAGTTTTCACTCACGGTGCTGGCCGCGGTGTTGGCGGTGCTTGGATATTCCGTCAATGAGTCGGTGGTGGTGTTTGACCGGGTGCGCGAAACCTTCCGTGATCGCAAGTTTGGAAAATTGGCCACGCCTGATGTCCTGAATCACGCTATTACGAGTACGATTTCGCGTACGATCATCACCCATGGCAGCACCGAAATTATGGTGTTGTCGATGTTGATATTCGGTGGCCCGACATTACATTATTTCGCTGCGGCGCTGACGATCGGTATTTTGTTCGGTATTTATTCTTCGGTGTTCGTTGCTGCTGCATTGGCCATGTGGCTGGGTGTCAAGCGCGAAGACCTGATCAAGCCGATCAAAGAAAAAGATGAAACTGAAGGCGCGGTAGTGTAAGTACCAGCCTTCGTTAAATTGGTGAGATTGATGGGCAGGAGCGTCATAGAGGCGGGCGGTTTAAGTTTGTAAATGCCCATTTAAACGCTTCCCGCCCACGTTACGTCAAACCGGCCCCGTTAACAAAGACGGGGTTTTTTTTTGCTCGTCAGATTGACAAGGCATTCATCATTGGCGCCTGATTGCGTAACGAGCCTCGCAATTCAAGCGTCGGGAATGTGCAGATTTAACAACGCCGAACTGAGGCACTTCCCGTGTGCATCCAGGGCCAGCGAACGCGTCACGCCGCCGCCCAGCGCCTTCTGCAAGACAAAGTTCATAGCGCCCAGTTCAGGCAGCGTATAGCGCACGACGTCGCCGAACACGATATCGGCAAAGTGGGCTTTTACCAATTCCACCGTCACATATTTCTCCAACAGCGGATAGTCTTTGCTGTCATAGGCAATCAGGGAAAGGTTCGAAATGTCGCCTTTGTCACCGGCGCGGGAATGGGCCATTTTACGAAGCTGCATGTCAGATCTCCTCATAATGAATGGAAGCTGTCACTAATGCTTCCGGCAACAACGTAGAGCGTACGGCCACCACGTCTTTTGCCGCCTTGGTCGCGCCGCCGCCGCCAGCCGGGCCGCAAGTGTATAAAGTCTCCACCTCGTTACCGATCCGGATTGCTTCTTTCAGGCTGTCCGTGCGTCCGGTTACACGGATACGGACTTCGTACGGTTCTGTATCTGTTGGGCTTAAGCTTGCGCCGTGGATCGCATTGACGCCGATCAGATCGTATCGAATTTCACCCACTTTGACATCGGCGATTTTCAATCTTTCAGCCACGATATCGCACGCCAATGTCGCCCGCGCCAAGGCACCGGGACCAGCGTACGACATTTGTCCCTCGCCGACATAACTATCGATGTAACCAACCGACACTTTTAACATGCCGGTTTTTGGATGACCTGTCGCGCCCTGAATAGCGACACGGTCAATACCAACTTCCGACACCGTGACCGCGGAAAAATCAGCCACCACATCGGGCGTCAAATAGGCCGCCGGATCATGAATTTCGTAGAGCAATTGTTCCTTGCATGTGGCGGCTGTGACCTGCCCGCCAGAGCCAGCTACTTTGGTGATAACGACGCTGCCATCTTCGGATACTTCGCCAATCGGAAAGCCCAGACGCGCCAGATCGGCGACGTCTTTATAGCCAGGATCAGCAAAATAGCCTCCGGTAATTTGTCCAGCGCATTCCAGCAGATGCCCAACCAGCGTACCCTGGCCGAGTCGATGCCAATCGTCCATCGCCCAACCAAACGCATGGATCAGCGGTGCCAATACCAAGGCAGGATCGGCCACACGGCCGGTGACAATGACGTCCGCGCCTTGGGCCAATGCATCGACCAAAGGCTGTGCGCCAAGATAGGCGTTGGCTGATAGCAGCTTGTCGCCTAATGCCATAACCGGTTGGCCGCTGTCGTCGATATAGTTACCCTGCTGCAGAACAGACAAAACATCGTCACCCGAAATAGCTGCAATTTTCAAATTAACCAGACCCAGCGATACCGCAATTTCCTTAATTTTGGCGGCCGCACCCTGAGGATTTGCCGCGCCCATATTGGTGATAATTTTGATTCCCTTTTCGCTACAGATGCGCAAGACCGCATGCATTCTGTCAGCCAACAGCGGGTCGTAACCGAGCGAGGGGTCTTTCATCTTGGCTTGCTGTGCGAGGGCAATCGTCCGCTCTGCGAGGCATTCGAATATCAAATAATCGATATCGCCCTTCTCGGCTAGCTCAATGGCTGGCTCAATCCGGTCGCCGGAGTAGCCGGCACCGGCACCAATCCGGATATTTTTCATCATTTTTCCTTTCAAGCAGTGCCTGCATTCTTAAGCACGACATCAAGCCTGCTAACGTCAACCTATCGAATACCAGCGTAAACCGGCGCACACTAATGCAAACTAATGCAAATTCAGAGTTCCTCAGTACGTACCGCGTTACAGCGGAAATATCCCCAGCAGCACGCATGCAATAGTCATCACAATCGATGCCGCAAACAAATATTTGAACGTGTACTTTTGGTGATCGGCCAGATCGATCCCGGCGAGTCCTGCGACCAGAAATGTTGCAGGCGTCAATGGACTAACCGGGAAGCCAGTTGTCATTTGGCCCAACAACGCGGCCTGTGCTACCTGAATCGATGGTACGCCCAACATATGGCTGACCTCTGCCACAACCGGCAATACCCCGAAATAAAACGAATCAGGATCGAACAGCAAAGACAATGGCATGGACAGCAAACCCAACACTACGGGAATATGCGATGCCATCGAAGGTGGCACCATAGCTACTGCTGCCTTCGCCATGGCGGAAAGCATCCCCGATTTGGTCATGATGCCGGTAAAGACGCCCGCAGCAAATAATATGCTGGCCATGAGTAGCGCCGCCTTTGCATGCGCATCAACCCGCGCCCGTTGCATGTCCACGTTCGGGTAATTGATCATCAGCGCAAGCACAACGCCAACCATAAACATCACCACCGGATCGATCTTGCCGCTGATCATGACGCCCAGAACGATGACGGTCAGCGCAATGTTGATCCAGAAATTGCCAGGACGTCGGATTTGCTTTTCGAGTTCCGTCAGTTCATGCGTGTGGATAAAACCGATGGGTGCGCCTTTGGTCAGGCCCAGACGGATTTCTTCCTTCCGGCCCAACCAATAGGAGACACTAAAAACAAATACCAGACCGACCAGCTGAATCGGTATCAGCGGTGTAAAAATTTCACTTACCGGTATATGGAGCGCGGCCGACGCCCGGATCATGGGGCCGGTCCAGGGCAAAAAGTTGACGCCAGCGGCCAGCGATGCAACGCAGGCCAGGACGCGTTTGTCGATTCCTAATCGCGTATACAAAGGCAGCATGGCCGGAATCGTGACCAGAAAGGTCACTGCACCAGAGCCGTCGAGATGGATCAGCAACGCCAACAATGCCGTGCCGGGAACAATGCGCGTCGGGCGGCTTCCCACTACCCGCAAGATGCCACTGATGACCGGATCGAGCATTCCCGCGTCGGTGACGATGCCGAAGAACAGAATCGCGAATACGAACATGCCCGCCACCGGGGCAATATTGGTAATCCCCGCTACGATAAATTTTGAGGTTTCCAGCCCGAAACCGCCGATCAGGGCGGCAATAATCGGAATCGCGATGAGCGCCACCAGCGGTGACATTTTTTTAGTAAGGATCATAGTGAGCAATACGATAATCGTGATGAATCCGAGCAGTGCCAGCATGTTATCTCCGAGTTTTATGAATATGCTTATCTATGCAGCATTTGTCTTCATTTTGGATGTCTTCATTTATATTGTAAAATTGCATTTTTCGATTAATTAAGCTGTAATTTCGATTAATTCGCGTCTGATATGGATTCCGCGTAGTCAACTTTGCTTAAGCTATGCAACCGAATATTTCAACCAAACTCTTGCACGCGTTCCTGGCCCTTGCTGAATGTCGGCACTTCACACGGGCTGCACAGCGCTGTCATTTATCCCAATCCGCGTTCAGCGTAGTGATTCAGAAATTAGAAGCGGCGGTCGGTGCGCAACTGGTTGAGCGCGATACGCGTAATGTCACTCTCACCGCGGAGGGCGAAATTTTCGTGGAAGTGGCACGCAGCCTGGTTGCCGATATCGAATCCGCATTTTCGGATATGGCGGATTATGTGGCACGTCGCAAAGGGCGGGTAGCCATCGCCGCGCTTCCATCGCTGGCCGCGAACGGGTTGCCGGCAGTGATCGCCGAATATAAAAAACAATTTCCCGGCGTTATCGTTCAGCTCTATGACGCGCTATCCGATCAATGTCTGGGTCTGCTGAGAGCCGGGAAGGCCGATCTCGCATTAACCGCACCGGGTGCCAGTTTGATGGAGTTCGAGACCAGAACGCTCTGCGGTGATCCGTTTTATCTGGTCTGCCGTCGAGATCATCCATTGGCGAAAAAAACCAGCGTAGCCCTGGCCGACTTAAACGGATGCGATTTGATTCATCTGGCTAAATCTACAAGCGTCCGGCAAAAGGTCGATCTGCTGATCCGCGATATTGCGGTTAACAACACTGGCTTCGAAGTGGAGCATTTGGCCACCGTAGCGGGGCTCATTGAACACGGCCTTGGCGTCAGCCTGGTGCCCGCGCTGACCTTATTTCAGTTTCGACAGTTGAAACTGACGGCAATTCCGGTCGAAACCGATGATGTGATTCGCCCTATCTACATCGTCAAACAAAAAGACCGCAATCTTTCTATCGCCGCACAAGGAATGTTCGATTTGATCCTGGCGAGCTTTCAAAGCCAGCCATTGGTAGAGCCGCATCTGTAATATTTCCGGCCTCGGTTCGTTTGTCAGTGCACGACCATTTTCTTCAAATGAAACAGCTATTCGTAAAATGGGACAGCCTTGCTGCTTAACCCTGGACGCAGCATACGGTTGCATAACCAAATGGCGCACATCGGTGCCACCGCAAAACTTCCGAATAGCCAATAGGCAGCATGACGCGCACCATCCAGGCCCCCCGGATTTGACAAGCCCGCAGCATTGGCGATCAGCCCCGCCAATGCTGCGCCGATCGCCATGGCATAAAGCTGCACCGTCGTGATTGCCGATGACGCCAGGTTCTCTTCGCCGGCGGGCGCAGACTTCAATACCCGTGTCAGCAGATGCGGCCAGCCAAGGCCGACACCAAAACCGACCCCGGCGAGCGCGATAACCAACAATAACGTTTCTATTGCAATCGGGAGGCGCTCCCGCTCAGGCATCATGACAGCAAGGACGAGGAGCGCCGCTGTAACGCAGATTGGTCCGATGCGCACCATGCGGTCAGCGGCACGCCCCATCCGGCCTGAGCTGAGTAACGAGGCGAGGCTCCAGCCACCGGCCATGGCGGCGGTCATATATCCTGCTGTGAGCGGCGTATGGTGATGAATAACTTGCAGAAAGTAGGGGACGAAGATTTCGGTTGTGGTGCCGACCATCAGCAGACAGACGCAAGCGAAAGTTGCACCGAGAGGGTCCTGCAAAGAATACGCGCCAGTCGGCAGCAGGCGCACGGTTGCGTGCCGATCAAGTCGCGCCACCGCAAAGCCAAGCGCCAACCCTGTTGCCACTCCGGCGACTTTCCAACCGGTCTGTTCGAATAGCGCGCCGAAAGCGATCACCAGTACAGATGCTGCAAGCAGTAAAATTTTACCGAACGGCACTTTGAGCGTTCCAGTATCTGTCAGGTTATTGCGGTCGCCTTTGACCTGACTGTTGACGATGACTGCCTGCAAAGCCGCTATCGGTAATAACACCCAGAAAGCGAGTCTCCAGTTGCCGCTTTGGGCGAATAATCCCCCCACTGCAGGCCCGAACAATGTGGCGACGCCCCACATACCGGACACCAGCGCAACAGCCCGCGACCATAGCCGTTCTTCGAAAACGATTCGGATCAAAGCATAACTGAGCGCTGCCAGGATACCGCCACCCAAACCTTGAACGCTGCGTCCTGCCAGCATCCAGACCATGTTCGGTGCGGTCGCACAACCGATGGTGCCGATAGAAAATACGGCTAATGCAAACAGGTAGGCCGCGCGGGGATGGAGCAGGTCAATCAGCTTGGCAGACAGGGTCGAGCCGAGTATCGAGGCCACGATGAACAGCGTGGTGTTCCAGGCGTAGTAAGGCAAACCGCCAATATCGCGTACCACCGAGGGCAGTATTGTGGTGACGATATGGACATTGATGGCATGTAGCGCGACGCCACCGGTCAAGGCAACAGAGCGTAAAGCGTTACTGCCAGCGAGTAAATCTCTCCAGGCGGGAGGGGCGGTGGAAACAGGGCGCAAGAGTACCTCGACAATGATGGGGATCGGCCTTAATATCCAAGGTAATAGTTGGTTATTAAGATTGAATGGTAAGGCGAAATAATGATATATACAAGTATTAACTTGGATAATGTAATCGGTGTAAGTTCGCAGTCAACGGCTGAGCGCATCCTCTGGCGTTTGAAAACCAAAGGCCCGGCCTCAACGGCCACCATCGCGCAAGAGTTGGAGATAACAGTTGAGGCGGCGCGCTTGCAAGTGCAGAAGCTGTTTACCGGCCATCTGATTGCCGGTTTGCTCGAAGCGTCCACAGGCGCTGGCCGACCGCGCCAAAATTGGGTCCTCACGGAGGCGGGCCACGCCCGTTTTCCGGATACGCATGCTCAATTAACCGTGGATCTGATCGGTTCAGTGAGAAAGTTATTTGGCGAGGACGGCCTTGAGAAGTTGATCAGTCAGCGCGAAAGTAGCATGCGTGACGCGTATAACGCCGCCTGCAAGGGGTTGTCGAAATTGGATCAACGATTAGAAAAGTTAGCCTCCATTCGGCAGACGGAAGGTTATATGGCGCGTATCGAACGTGATGGTGCTGACTGGTTGCTGATCGAAGACCATTGCCCCATTTGTGCGGCAGCGCGGACATGTCAGGGGTTTTGTCGATCCGAACTTCAACTATTTCAGGAGATTGTCGGTGGCGATGCCGGCGTTAGTCGTGAAGAGCATCTGCTGGCCGGAGCGCGTCGCTGCGTCTATCGGATTAGATCTCACGTATAAAAAAAGCTTCTGAAAAGCAAAGCCTTGGGTCTACAGGCATAATTGGTCGCTAAAGACGAACGCGATGCGCGTTTTTGTGTTGCGATCATTTAGGTTTGATTATTTAAAAACTCTTAATGCATTATGGTTCACGATAATGTGTCATTTGGCTTATAGCGGACTGGAGTAAAGATGGATTGGCATAATGCGCTGCTGGAAAGCCTGATATGGATAAGTAAGGCCTTTGTCATCAGCATCATCTGCATGAGTGTGATGGTGCTGATACTGGCGCGTTTTACGGTGTGGGGAAGACAATTTACCCGATTAACATGGGACTTCTTCAAGCCTTCACGTAGTAAACAACCGATGATCTGGTTGGCGGGAATCGTTTTCCTCACGCTGTTTTCGGTCCGAATGAATGTGCTGTTTTCATTTTGGTATAACGGGTTATACAGTGCGCTTCAAAAGCTGGACTCCAAGGTGTTTTGGTCCATGATCATGGTTTTTTCGGTCCTGGCTACCGTTCATGTGTTTCGTGCTTTGGTCAATTTTTATGTGCGGCAGGCTTTTTTGATTCATTGGCGGGTCTGGCTGACCAACAATCTGGTCGACCGCTGGCTATCCAATCAGGCCTATCATCGTACGCAATTTGTGGCACAGAAAATTGATAACCCGGACCAGCGTATTCAACAAGATGTTGAAGGGTTTGTGTCCAGTTCGTTAGCCTTATCGATGGGCGTGTTGGATTCTATTGTTTCACTTTTCTCTTTCAGCATTATCTTGTGGGGTCTGTCCGGCGCGCTTGGCCTATTCGGGGTCGAAATCCCGCGGGGCATGGTTTATCTGGTTTACGTGTATGTATTGATCGCCACGGTGTTTGCAGTGAAGGTCGGTCGGCCACTGATGCGACTGGCATTCTTGAGTGAAAAATTCAATGCAGATTTTCGTTATGCATTGGTGCGCATACGCGAATACGCAGAAAATATTGCTTTTTTTCGCGGTGAGAATGTCGAGCGGAGCGCGCTCGCTGCTCGGTTCAGTAACGTTATCAGCAATATGTGGGCGATCGTTTCGCGATCACTCAAATTTCAAGGCTTAAATCTGGTCGTTAGTCAGATCGCGGTCGTGTTTCCGTTAATCATTCAAGCGCCGCGTTTTTTCAGCAAACAGATTACGCTGGGCGATATGATGCAAACTTCCCAAGCATTTGGGCAAGTTCAGGACGCGCTCTCATTCTTTCGTAACGCTTACGATGATTTCGCCAGCTACCGCGCGATCATGAATCGTCTGACTGGTTACCTGGATTCAATCGATGCGGCGGCAGAGTTGCCCGGTCCGCAAATCGACTATCGTCAGAATGCGTTCATTGTCGATCGACTGACTGTCACCACGCCAGAGCAACTAACGCTGGTGGAAAATCTCAGTGTCAGTCTGATGCCAGCGGCAGCGCTGTTAATACGCGGTCGTTCGGGAGTCGGCAAGACCACCTTGTTGCGTGCTGTGTCTGGATTATGGCCTTACGTGAGTGGCGAAGTTATCCGTCCAGACGTTGAGCATGCCTTGTTCCTGCCACAAAAGCCGTATTTACCCTTAGGCACGTTGCGCACCGCGTTGCATTATCCGCACCTTGTCCATGGCGATGAGTCTGCTGCTGAAGTCCTGCGCCAATGTCAGCTCAGTCATTTGATTTCTCAGCTCGACGATCAAGCCGACTGGACCCAAATTCTATCGCTCGGTGAGCAGCAACGTCTGGCGATTGGAAGGGTGTTATTGAGTCGGCCTCAAGTGGTTTTTCTCGATGAAGCGAGTTCGGCCATGGACGAAGGGCTGGAGCATGCAATGTATCAATTGCTGCGCGAGTCATTGCCGCAAATGATTATGGTCAGCGTCGGGCATCGCAGCAGCTTATCCGTATTTCACACCCAGGAGCTGGAGTTGCTAGGTGCCGGAAAATGGCGGCTCGCAACGATTTAATGAGCGAAATGTGGGACATTACCGCTTGCTATCAGTGCTATCAGTTGCTATCGGTCGCTACTGATTGCTACGAATGCGCTAGTGGTGTGGTCCGATTGACATAAAAATGGCTACCTGAAGTAGCCATTTTTTCATGCTTTTTATGGAGCGGTTTTGCTCCGCAATCAGATTATTCTTAAATCTTCTTAGCCAATTCTGCTGCATAACCAATGTAATTTGCAGGCGTCATCGCCAGCAAAAGATCCTTGGCTTCTTGCGGGATTGCCAGCGTCAGAATGAACGTCCGCAATGCTTCTTTGGAGATGCCTTTACCGCGCGTCAGTTCCTTCAATTGTTCGTACGGATTTTCGATACCGTAGCGGCGCATCACGGTTTGCACTGGCTCTGCCAATACTTCCCAGGTTGCGTCGAGGTCTTCCGCCAGGCGTGATGGATTGACTTCCAGCTTGTTCAGGCCGCGCAAGCAACTGTCATACGCCAATAACGTATAGCCAAGTCCGACGCCGATATTGCGCAGCACAGTGGAGTCAGTCAAATCGCGCTGCCAGCGCGAGACCGGCAATTTTTCTGACATGTGTTTGAGGATGGCGTTGGCCATGCCGAGGTTGCCTTCTGAATTTTCAAAGTCAATTGGATTAACTTTGTGTGGCATGGTCGACGAACCTATTTCACCGGCTTTAAGGCGCTGCTTGAAATAACCCAGCGCAACGTAACCCCAGATATCGCGGTTCAGATCCAGCAGGATGGTATTTGTGCGGGCGACAGCATCAAACAGCTCAGCCATGTAATCGTGCGGCTCGATTTGAATTGTGTACGGGTTATACGTCAGGCCAAGGCGTTGCTCGATCACGTTTTTGGAGAAAGTCTCCCAGTCGAACGTCGGGTAAGCGGATAGGTGTGCGTTGTAATTGCCAACGGCACCATTCATTTTCCCCAGAATTTCAACATCTCCGATACGTTTGGCGGCGCGCTGAAGGCGAGCGACGACGTTCGCCATTTCTTTACCGAGTGTGGTCGGGCTGGCTGGCTGACCATGTGTCCGTGACAACATCGGAAGCTCTGCATTCTCGTGCGCCATTGCAGTCAGTTTGGCGATCAATTGCTGCAGTGAGGGCAGTAAGACAGTGTCGCGCGCCGCTTTCAGCATCATGCCGTGCGAGGTGTTGTTAATATCTTCCGAAGTGCAGGCGAAATGGATGAACTCTGACGCGGCAACCAGTTCCGGCACATCCTTGACTTGCTCTTTAAGCCAATATTCGACCGCTTTCACGTCATGGTTGGTGACCGCTTCGATTTCTTTGATCCGGGCTGCGTCCGACTCAGTAAAGTCAGCGGCTATTTTGTCCAGATGGGCACTGGCGGACGCTGAAAACGGCTTGATTTCGGTGAAACCGGCATTTGAAAGGGCTTGCAACCAGGATATTTCTACTTTGACGCGGTGGTGCATGAAGCCGGATTCAGACAAAATTGGGCGCAGTTTGTCTGTTTTAGCGGCATATCGGCCGTCTAGCGGAGAAAGGGCAGAAAGAGCAGTGAGGGACATGATAGGGAAAGATCAAAAAAGTGAATCAAAGCGCCGAACGTTTCTTTGGCGAAACCGTAGTTTAGTTATTACTTGAATAAGGACTAATATTGTTGCATTATTTGTAATGGATGAATGCTAGGGTGACGGTGTAAAAGGCAAAAGGAGCCATCCAGACCGACATCGCGCAAGTCACGACAGGAGTTGAATTTTACCATTTGCAAGATGGGTGATCTGTTGTTTTGCATGTCGGCCCGAGTTGGGAGTTGCCGAAAACGATAAACACCGAGTTATAATCGGGTCCAATTATTTCTATAAGTATCATATGAAGCTGATCGGTTCTCTGGGTAGTCCCTACGTACGTAAAGTCCGCGTTGTCATGGCGGAAAAAAAACTCGACTATACTTTTGTCCTGGAGGACGTCTGGGCTGAAAATTCGACAATTCAGATTTCAAACCCGCTCGGCAAAGTGCCGTGCCTGGTGATGGAAGATGGCGGCGCGATGTTTGACTCTCACGTGATTGTTGAATATCTCGACACCTTGACCCCGGTCGGTAAATTAATTCCTGCCAATACGCGGGAACGGGCTGAAGTCAAATGCTGGGAAGCGCTAGCGGATGGCATAGCGGAAGCGGCAATATTGATGCGGCTCGAACGCTTGCAACGTCCTGTGGAGCAACAAAGCGAAGCCTGGGTAGCCCGTCAGCGCAGTAAAGTGGAGGCTGGATTGAAAGCAATGGCCGTCGGATTAGCTGAGAAACCGTTTTGCTCGGGCAATCATTACACACTGGCGGACGTGGCTGTCGGTTGCGCATTAGGCTGGTTGAGTTTCAGATTCCCTGAAATTGAATGGCGCGACACCTATCCTACTCTCGCCAAGCTCTGTGATAAATTATCTGAACGCGCATCTTTCAAAGACACTGCACCCCAATAAGCTGGCAGAAGTTGTCATTTCTACTTGTGGTCGTCGCGTGCGTTATCCGGCGATTGATTTTTTTTGGTTGTAAAAAACGTCGATGGCGATTCTCCAAAGGTTTTCTTAAACATCGCGGAAAATGCCGATTGGCTAGCATAGCCGAGTTCGGCGGCGACCAGTGAAAGCGGCATGCCGCGGGAGATCATCGGCGCGGCATGTGCCAGTCTGATTTGCTGCCGCCACCGCCCAAATGTCACTCCTAAATCTCGCTCGAACAAGCGTGCCAGTGTTCTTTCGGATGCGCCAACCCGTTGCGCCCATTCGCCTAGCGTCAGGGCGGAGCCGGGGTCATCAAGCAAGGCCTTGCATAAAGTAACCAGTCGCTTCTCAGTGGGTAAGGCGACCCGGATCGCTTGTGTCTCGGCATTGACCAGCTCGTTCAAAATAAGTTGGGTGATCAGCGATTCGCGGGCGTTTTCTTCCTCCGTGGCCGTAGCCGTCACGGTTAATGCTGCGATCAATTCTCGCAATAACGACGAAACTTCCAGAACGATGCATCGGTCGCCTTTAAAGGGCGTCACGCTGGTATGGATGTAGAGCGCACGTAACTGGGCTTTTTCAATCGTCTTGATTTCATGCACGACGTGCGGCGGAATCCAGATTGCGCGTAATGGCGGTACGATCCACGTGCTGTTGCCGACCGAAACCCTAAGCGTTCCTTCAGGAGCGTAGGTAACTTGTCCCCAAGGATGCCTATGCGCGTGCAGAACCGCGGCGGCATCAAGATCGCGCGCTCGCATGCGAACGGGGTGACGCTGATCCGGGACAGAATCCGCAAGATTAATCTGAGTGTGTTTGTGGATCTCTAATGGCATTATGCGTGGTTTGCTTCCTGGAATGAACTTGGAATCGGGCTGAGCGACGATTGGCAGAAATACGACAGAAGTTGACATTTTATCTTAAAACAGTCTATGCGTTTTTGCTTACACTGCTGATATTGTCTTTGGCACGGTCAGCACGCTCGTGTCATGCGCGTTACGACGATCCCAACGTTTTTTACTTTTCTACTGACTCGCCATGCAAACAGCCATAAATCAATTACCGACTTCGCAGGAACAGCAAAGTGCCGAAAAAACCGGCTTTCGGGTTCTCGGAGCGATCAGTTTTGCACATTTTCTGAACGACATGATCCAATCGCTGATTCTGGCGATTTATCCTTTGTTGAAGGCGACCTTTAGTCTGAGTTTTACGGAGATCGGGCTGATAACCCTGACCTATCAGATTACCGCTTCGATACTGCAGCCGGTGGTTGGTCTGTATACGGACAAACATCCGAAGCCTTATTCCCTGGCGGCGGGGATGTGCTTTACTTTGGTTGGTTTGATAACACTGTCGATGGCGCCCAGTTTTGGCATTTTGCTGGTAGCAGCGGCGTTGGTGGGGACGGGGTCGTCGATCTTCCATCCGGAGTCGTCACGCGTGGCGCGCATGGCCTCGGGTGGACGTCACGGTTTGGCGCAATCGATATTTCAGGTGGGCGGGAATGCAGGAAGCTCAATGGGACCGTTGTTAGCGGCCTGGATCATCATCCCACACGGTCAAAGCAGCATCGCCTGGTTTTCGTTGGCGGCCTTATTGGCAATCGCTGTTCTGTGGCAAATCGGCAATTGGTACAAGCTGCAAGGGCGCGCCAGTAAAGGCAAGGGTGGTAAAGCGCAAAAGTCATACGTTGCTTTGCCACGCAAAAAAGTACTGTTTTCGATCGGTATCCTGTTGGTGCTGATTTTTTCGAAGTATTTTTACATGGCTAGTCTGAGCAGCTATTACACCTTCTACCTCATCGACAAATTTCATTTGTCAGTGCAATCGGCGCAGGTTCATTTGTTTGTGTTTTTATTTGCGGTCGCCGCCGGCACGATGTTGGGTGGTCCTATCGGAGACCGCGTTGGGCGCAAGTTGGTGATTTGGGTATCGATATTGGGCGTTGCCCCATTTACGCTGATGTTGCCATATGCCAATTTATTCTGGACCGGTATTTTGACCGTGATTATCGGCTTGATTCTCGCTTCTGCATTTTCAGCGATTCTGGTATTCGCTCAGGAGCTGGTGCCGGGCAAAGTCGGAACGGTATCAGGCTTATTCTTCGGTTTCGCGTTTGGCATGGGCGGAATTGGTGCTGCAGCGTTAGGTAAACTGGCGGATATGACCGATATTCACTTTGTATACCAAGTGTGCTCTTTCCTTCCATTGATTGGATTACTGGCCGCTTTTCTGCCGAATCTCGAGGGGCATAGGCAAAAAGTGGTGCCAGGTTAAGTTGGGCAAGCCGTAACCAAAAACAGAGTTGAAGTTTAAAAAGCGCGCTTACCTAAGGTAAGCGCGCTTTTTTGTCACTATTTCCAGCGACGCAATCACATCTTGCGTAACATCATTTCTTGTTTGCGGCGGCCCACTGTTGCAACGCCTGCATAGTATTCTCGACGTGCTTTTCAGGGCTCAAACTGCTGTATTCGTAGATTATATTGCCGTTAGGAGCAATGACGTAGGACACACGATCTGCGTAACTTGTTTTGGATAACAGTACGGAATCATATGACTTCATGATGCTTTGGGTCGTGTCTGCCGCGACAGGAAATTTGCTACGACATTCACTCAACGAAAATTTGTTGAGTGTCTCGATATTATCGTTGGAGACACCGATCACAGTGGCGCCGAGCGCCTTATAACGATCAGTTGCGTCAGCAAACAGATGTGCCTCAATCGTGCAGCCTTTGCTGAATGCAGCGGGATAAAAATAGAGCACAACCGGCCCTTTTTTTAGTTCGTTGGCCAACGAATAAGTAAATACTTTTCCGCCCAGAGAAGCCTCGGTAGAAAAATCGGGCGCTTTTTCGCCGACTTTTAATGCAGCCAAAGCTGGTGCAATCACTGCGGCAGACATTACCATTCCGGCTATCCATCTTTTCATGTCGATTCCTTTAATAAATAACCATCCATTAAGTGATGGCTATCATGCGACCATAACGCCGCTTTGTCGACTGGATTTTAATCGCCGCGGATAGCGACGCGGTTAGTGTCCGCCGCCCCAATGACCGCCACCGCCGCGTCCGCCACCTCCACCGCGCCCGCCGCGACCCCAGCCGCCGCCATGGCCCCAGCCACCGCCTCGACCGCCACGCCAACCGTTGTCCCAGCGGTAGGGGCTGTAGCCATAGTTCGAATAGCCGAACCCTAGTGATACTGAAGGGGCAACGTAAAGCGGTGCGGCGCCCACATAAGCGCCATCCACTGAGCCGTAAGGGGTATAACCACCGTCATATCCGTAACCGTTGCCATAACCGTCATACGGAACGGCGACACAACCACCGAGCAACAGCAGTCCACCTAACGCGCCAGTCAAAAGAATTTTTTTCATGATCTCTGCTTCCTTGTCTTTATCTTGTCTTGGTCTTGTCTTGATGCAAGTTTAGATGCAGAACAACTGGTGAAGTTCATAAGCCGATTTTTTGTGTCCTGACGACTATATTGCCAACCGCCGTGGCGTCGGCCGCGATTTGCATCGATCTGTACTCGATCTGTATCTAACGAACCGCTATATTTTGTTCGTTGCCGACAGGCAGCACTATTTCTGGTTAACTTTTGATTCTCAATTTACAATTGGTAACCAAATGCCGCGCGAAAACGATCATCGATTTCTGCACGGTCAAGCGCGTGATTTTGCGGACCTTGCTCTGCAATTTTGATGCTGCCCATTAAATTGGACAATCTGGTAATGGTAGGCCAGTCCATGCCTGTGCTTAACCCGTAAAGCATTCCTGCCCGGAAGGCATCGCCGCAGCCGGTTGGATCGAGTAAACGCTCAGCCTTTACGCATGGAATCGTGACTTTATTGCCGTCCGCAAATAAGTCAGCGCCAAGTTCGCCACGTGTCACGACCAACGCGGTCACCCGATCCGCAATTTGGGTCAGGCTCAGGCCTGTCCGGGAGGTGAGTAATTCTGCTTCGTAATCATTAACGGCAACGTACGTCGCCAGATCAATAAAATGCCTTAACTCCGCCCCGTCAAACATCGGCATGCCCTGGCCGGGGTCGAAGATGAGTGGAATCTTGTGCGATACCGCATGTTCGGCGTGTTGCAGCATCCCGTCGCGGCCATCTGGGGCAACGATTGCGTATTTCACCGCGCTATGCGTGCTTAAACCAGCGATAGTCACTTCATGCGAATGTGTCATTGCGCCAGGGTGGAAGGCCGTAATCTGATTGTTATCTGCGTCGGTGGTGATAAAGCATTGCGCTGTGTAGATGGAATCAATTGTACGAATGCCCGCACAAGAAATCCCCAGCTGTTGCAGTCGTTCCAGATAAGGTCCGGCATCGTGACCGACGGTCGCCATGATGAGTGGTTCGCCGCCCAGCAGTTTCAGGTTGTAAGCGATATTGCCCGCGCAGCCGCCGAAATCACGGCGCATGGTGGGGACCAAAAAGGATACATTGATTTTATGCAACTGGTCAGGCAGAAGGGCGTCAGCAAATCGACCGGGATATTGCATGATGACGTCGTAGGCTAATGAACCGGAGATGAGGGATGTCATAGTTGGTTTTAAGGAGAAGGAGAAAATCGATTGGAATGCTGGTCGTCACTCTGGTCGCAAAAATCGTCATACTGATCTGAACGCCAACTCCGCAGTTTAGCGATTTGCGCGCAAAAACTTACGGATAAAATAAATAAACGCGATATCCGGATGCTTTTAACTGTAATAGCTCAAATGTTAATTTCACCGGACGCTCGGTGTTTCGATGAAAACCCTCTGCCGGATCGGTCGGGGCCGTCAGATAGTCGCCAGGTGCAAATACACGCCGTGCGACCGTTTTGTCGCTGGCGTCGTTCAAAGTGAGTTCAATTGACGGCCACGCCTGCACAGTGCTGCTGCGATTGCGCATCAGTAATGTCAAGGCATAGAGATTGCGGTCCGGCGCCATCAATTGCAGTTCATTGGATTCGATCGATAAATCATCGATATGCATCGGTAAATTTAGCTGGCATCCGAGTTTGCCGCAGACGCCCTGTAACACAGGCTTAAGAGGAGGAAAACTGGCCGCTAATTGATCCCGGTAGTGATACCCAATTTGCCCAATCAGGGCGAAGGCAAGAATGATGCTCCCGATCCACATGCCGGTCCGAACAACACCCCCAACACGTTGTTTACGCTTGGCTTGTTGCATAAATCGTGGTTCTGTCAGGACGTCCTGCTGTCCCAGGTCGGCCTGATGCAGACTTTCAGGATTAACTTGCTCGCTGCTGCCGTTCAAGGTGACGTCGGCCCTGCTCGTAGTCGTCAACTCTGCTGAGGTTTTCTTCTTCCCATTCCACTGCCGATTTTGAAGCTCATCGATCAGTCGATCCAGCTCTTCGTCCTCTGCGCTATCCAAATTATCCGACATGAATACATTGTCAGCGTACAGCGTGTTTCCTGATGCAACCTGAAAAAGTGTCATGCGCTGGAGCGGATCATCCTCGCCTTGTGGACGGGGAAGTTCGTTATCCTGGGATTCATTGCTAGTGCTACGATGCCAGACATCAGGCGACTTTTCGACGCTATTTTCGGCAATTAGAGGCTGATTTGAAATTTTGGCGGCAGCATTGGGTGTTTGGTACGGTGGCGTTGGGGGAACCTCACCCGGCCTCAGCCGAGCAAACGATGGCTGAACTGGCTGAACTGCCTGCTGTGCTGACTCTCTTGAACTTGCTTCTGCCATCCCGACCCCAACAGGCGTAAGAGGTGGAGAATGAGTTGGCGCAGAAATGGTCGATAGAGCATCATTGCGCGATGACGACGGTGGCGCTGAGTCCGCTAAGGGTAAATTCTGGGGCGTTTCGTTCCGACGCTCGAGCGCGCCAAACCACTTATTCGCGACAGGAGCAGGGTTGGTGGTTTTGGTCGGCGTAATTGCGGGTGGAACGGATGACGAAGATGCGGCAGTCGAAGCTGCGGCAGTCGAATATTCTGCAACAGGCGGTACTGCATGGTAAGCGGGCGACGCTTGAGAATGATCTCTTTCATCCTTTGCCACGATAGGGCCAGGGGTATCCGCCGCCGCCGGATGGTCCGGCCGCACCAAATGTTCAATACCATTGAACACTTCACGGCAAGATCCGCAACGGACCAGGCCCGCACGCAATTTCAATTGGTCGTTAGCGACCCGAAACGTGGTTAGACAATGGGGGCATTGTGTCGCCAGCGCCATAATTATCTATGCAATCCAGCCGACTTGCTCGGCAAACATCCTGACAATGCAACCCAGCCGTCCTGCTCGCGCCATACCGTCAGTTTGATCCAGGGCGCATAAGCCGCAATGACATCTTGCGCCTGATCTGCCAGGACCCCTGACAACGTAAGGCTGCCGCCAGATGCTACGCGCGCGCACAACATCGAAGACATCAGTTTTAATGGACCGGATAAAATATTAGCAACGACGATGTCATAGGTATCCGACCCTGATTGTTTGACGAAATCATCAGGCAGATAATAATCAATCTGGCAATGGTTGCGGGTGCTATTGTCGCTCGCCGAGACGATCGCTTGTGGATCGATATCGACGCCGATCACGCTGGTTGCACCGAGTTTTTTTGCCACCATCGCTAAAATACCGGAGCCGCATCCATAATCTAGAACCGTTTCGACGGTATGTTCACCCAGATGGGCTTCCAGCCATTCCATGCACAAACGTGTAGTTGGATGGCTACCAGTCCCGAAAGCCAGTCCAGGATCAAGTTCCAGAATCAGACCATTGGCGTCGGGCGCATCGTGCCAGCTAGGCACCACCCAAATATTTTTACCGATATGGATCGGCGCAAATTGCGACTGGGTTAACCGCACCCAATCTTGTTCTCCGACTGAGCGCAGCGTGTATGCAGGCGCTGCTGGCAAGCCGCAAGCCAAGGCTGCGACTGCAACGATTGCAGCGTGATCAACGTCAACGTCACTTAACGCAACAACCCGACTGCGTTCCCACGCAGCCTCCTCCGGCTCCATACCTGGTTCACCGAATAAAGGTTGTTCGGCGGCCGTGCCTTCGTCCGCATCTTCGACCGAGACCGATAGCGCGCCAGCTTCCATCAATGCGTCTGACAACGCTTCAGCGTGGCTGCGCGCAACTTCTATAACAATTTCGGTCCAGCTCATGTGCAGCCTTACTTCTTTTCAGGTTTAGGAACGTCTGGTCGTTCGGCCAGTTTATGTTCCAGATAATGGATGTTGGTTCCGCCTTCGATAAAGCGGGCGTCTATCATTAGTTCACGATGTAACGGAATGTTGGTGCTGATACCTTCAACGACCATTTCCGACAGCGCGATCTGCATACGTTTGATTGCTTGTTCGCGGGTAGTGCCGTACGAAATGACTTTGCCGATCATTGAATCGTAGTGCGGTGGCACGTAATAACCCGCGTAGGCATGTGAGTCGACCCGAATGCCTGGACCGCCAGGTACATGCCAGGTGAGGATTTTACCCGGCGATGGCGTAAATTTAAACGCATCTTCGGCGTTGATACGACATTCTATCGAATGGCCGGTCAGATGGATATCGCGTTGGCGATAACGTAATTTTTCGCCCGCGGCGATATGAATCTGCTCCTGCACAATGTCGACCCCGGTGATCATTTCGGTGATCGGATGTTCAACTTGCACACGGGTGTTCATCTCAATAAAATAAAACTCACCGTTTTCATACAAGAATTCAAATGTTCCAGCCCCGCGATAATCCATTTTGCGGCAAGCTTCCGCGCAACGATCACCAATTTTTTCAACGATCTTGCGCGGAATACCGGGTGCCGGTGCTTCTTCAATCACTTTTTGATGACGACGTTGCATGGAGCAATCACGTTCACCCAGCCAAATAGCGTTTTTATATTGATCAGCTAAAATCTGAATTTCCACGTGACGCGGATTTTCCAGATATTTTTCCATGTAGACTTCTGGATTGCCGAATGCTATGCCAGCTTCGGTTTTCGTCATGGTCACGGCATTTGCTAATGCCGCTTCGGTGTGCACCACGCGCATTCCGCGTCCACCACCACCACCTGAGGCTTTAATGATGACCGGATAGCCGACCTTGCGGGCGATCTTGATGACCTCTTTCGGATCGTCCGGTAGTGCGCCTTCTGAACCGGGAACGCACGGCACGCCAGCACGTATCATTGCTTGTTTGGCTGATACTTTATCGCCCATCAAGCGGATATTCGCCGGGCGCGGCCCAATAAAAACAAACCCCGATTGTTCCACGCGCTCGGCAAAGTCGGCATTTTCCGAGAGGAAACCGTAGCCAGGATGAATCGCTTCCGCGTCGGTGACCTCAGCCGCGCTGATAATTGCGGGCATGTTTAAATAACTCAGGCTTGATGGAGCAGGGCCGATACAGACGGACTCATCCGCCAGTTTGACATATTTGGCGTCGCGGTCAGCTTCTGAGTGGACCACTACGGTTTTGATGCCCATTTCACGACATGCGCGTTGTATGCGCAGGGCAATTTCGCCGCGATTGGCGATGAGAATTTTTTCAAACATAGTAAATGGTATTCCGTGGCTAATATTTCAGCGTAAGTTCGAGTGATATCAAGCGTTCGGGTGGCAGATGAAGACGACGCGTTACGAGGCTATCGGATCATCCGGCTAGCTGCGCCGGAATCGTCCCGGATGCTCCGTAAGTTAATTCGGCGCGCCAGAATAAGCTCCCCTGGTGAGAATTGGTCGACGAAATTAACCGATAATAAATAAGGGTTGCCCAAATTCGACCGGTTGGCCATTTTCCACCAGAATCTTCTTCACTACGCCCGTGGCGTCAGCTTCAATCTCATTAAGCAACTTCATTGCCTCAATAATGCACAACGTTTCGCCTTCCTTAATCTGCGAGCCGACTTCTACGAATACCGCCGCGCCTGGCGCTGACGAACGATAGAATGTGCCGACCATCGGAGACTTAACGATGTGACCCTCTGGTACTGCGGGCGCTTCAACCGGTGCGCTGACCGGCGCTGCCATTTGAGGCTGGTAGGCTTGTTGCGCAACTTGCTGCGGCATCATGACAACCTGATTGTGCGATGACTTAACAATGCGCACCTTGCTTTCACCTTCAGTGACTTCCAGCTCTTCAATGTCCGATTCAGCGACCAGGTCGATTAGCGTTTTGAGTTTTCTCAAATCCATAATGCAAATCCTTCAGTGTATGTTTAAAAGTGTTAACGAATGAATGTCTGCCATTCTTGTTCTTTAGTAGGCAGATCCAAACGATTGGTACAAGTTAATTGTCAGGGCTTCCGCAAAATCGCTTGAGCGGCGTGGATGGCGTGTAAGCTTCGGTATTAAGGCTAAAGTTGCTTAATTGAAAATGAAATGGCAATGCGGTAACCCTCTACGCCCAGCCCGCAGATGACGCCAACTGCAATGCCTGAGAGATAAGAATGATGCCTGAATTCTTCTCGCTGGTGAACATTGGAAATATGAAGCTCCACAAAGGGTATTGCGACACCAGCCAGCGCATCTCTTAACGCAACGCTGGTGTGTGTTAAGCCGGCCGGATTGATAACGATAGCATCTATCCCCTCCGCTTTAGCGGCATGAATCCGATCAATCAGCGCACCTTCATGGTTGCTTTGAAAATGCGCAAGACGCACGCCCGCCTCGGCAGCCTGAGCTTGCGCTGCCAGCACGACATCCGCTAGCGTTGTTGATCCATACACTTCTGGCTCACGTGTGCCCAGCAAATTCAGGTTCGGGCCATTGAGGAGAAGTAAATTTTTTGCCATGGAGATGGTGCTTCGTTTGACGACGTTGAGCGCATTTTGCCGTTAAATGACTTTAACTGGCAAGCGGAATTTTGTTATCCATCAATTCTGACTTAAGTGGTGCTGTATCTTTTTATATTTTGCCGACGCAGAAAGGGCCCTGTTTTGATTCTAAAAATGCAAATTTTTATGGTTGTATTAATGATAAATCTTTACGTAACTCATCGAACTTAATGCTTCCAAGATAACTCTTCTTAACCTGTCCGTCGGCCCCGATCAGCACCGTAAAAGGGAGGCCACCTGCAGCATTCCCAAATTGGCGCAACAGCGCCGTTCCATCCGTTCCGGCGACATATAAAGGATAAGTGATTTTATATTTGGCTGCGAATTTTGCGATTGCGTCTTGCGAATCAATACCTATGCCAATTACATGAATATCTTTTTTTACAAGCTCAGCCCGTAATGCATTCAATTCGGGCATCTCTTCAACGCAAGGTCCGCACCAGGTTGCCCAAAAATTAACAATTAATGGTTTGCCTTTCCATTGGGATAAAGGCTCTGGTTTACCGGTGGCTTCGGCCATCGATTGGGCGAACAGATTAGCTACGGCGGGTGACTGCGGAGCGGAAGGCGTTAAACGCTGAAGATTGAAATAGACGCCAATCGCGCAAAATAGAATCGCAATCGGGACATATACCAGTAATTTTTTTTTCATTAGATTTAAGTTGTCTGAGAAAAAGGGTCAATTATTTGCGGCTTAGTAAGATTGTTTGCTCCTCTAGCAACAAACGCGCCGTAGGCAAATCTGCTCGTTCGCGCCGTCCCGAAGCTGTTTTTGCCGGTCTGATACTACCCCGTAAGGCGTCAGTTTCATATAGCGTCAAGTGGATTCCCTCATTTTTATAAACAAAATGGAGTATTTCAGCTGATCGGTTATCCGACTTTCCGCGCGAACCCTTTGCTGTGTGGTAATTGCTCTCCAGATCAGAAACGGAGAATTGCACATTTTTATTCAGTAAGTAAATCTCTACGTCCTTAGGGCTCTCCACGAACAATTGTAAATGGATGTCGGAGTGTTCACCGGCAGTACCATTGCAGACAGCGCCAGTCAGATAGGGGGAAAAGGGGGTGAGGTCAGTCATCACTTCGACTGCAATTTTTCTTAAATGCAATAACCTGATGGGCTGCGTTTCAGCGAAAAACAATGTGTTATATAAATGCACTTCCTCTTCTATCTGACTATTATCGGGCATTAAATCGCTACTAATTCGTTTGTTTCCCAACAATTGTTGCGCCGCTTTAAGCTTGGCAGTGCCGTAATCCGCACCGTCTTCTGCGATGAAACGTGCTGCAATAGCGGCAATTTTCGATCTCACTTGATGAGGTTGATCCATGGGTTGATCCATTCGGGATTTTTGGAATGACGTGACCATTATGGCCATGACAGTATGATTGCGTGCTGCGCGCCGGTTCGAGCCATTTCGGCCCGCAATGTCTCTGTAAACAGGTAAAGCATAAGCCTAAATGATAAATACGCGTTCGACTTTTGCCGACTGCGTGAGTGTGTCAGGTAAAATTCATTATTCTTCTTTTACGAATGTTGACACTTTAGAATGCACATCCATATCCTGGGTATTTGCGGCACCTTTATGGGCGGTTTGGCCGTTCTGGCAAAACAAGCTGGACATAAAGTCACCGGCTGCGATGCCAACGTCTATCCTCCAATGAGTACGCAACTCGAAGCGCAGGGGATACAGTTAATTCAGGGCTTCAGCGCCGAGCAGATTGCCCTGGCACCGGATTTGTTCGTGATAGGAAACGTGGTATCGCGTGGCAATCCTTTAATGGAAGAGATTCTCAACCGGGGTTTGCCATATACCTCCGGGCCGCAATGGATCGGTGAGCATATACTCTCCGACAAATGGGTCCTGGCAGTCGCCGGTACGCACGGTAAAACCACGACCTCGGCTATGCTGGCGTGGATTTTGGAAGATGCTGGCTACAATCCTGGCTTCCTCATTGGCGGAGTTCCAATGAATTTCGGCATTTCGGCGCGCCTCTCTGGAACCGAAACTGATACATCTGCGTCGCCCTTTTTTGTGATAGAAGCGGACGAATACGATACGGCGTTCTTCGATAAACGCAGCAAATTCGTTCATTACCGCGCAAAAACTGCGATTTTGAATAATCTGGAATACGATCACGCTGATATTTTTCCCGATCTTGCGGCTATCGAAACGCAGTTTCACCATTTGGTTCGTACCGTGCCAGGTATAGGCCGTCTGATTGTCAATGCGCGGGAACCCGCTTTGCAACGGGTGTTGGCAAGAGGCTGTTGGAGCGAAAAGGAAGCATTTGGGATTGCCCAAACGGATCCAGTCAGCGCAGTGCAGCAAGGCTGGTCGTTGACGACGCACGCTGATGGCAACTTTGATGTGATTTTCAATGGCGAATACCAGGGACCTGTGGCATGGTCGCTGACTGGCGAGCACAATCGCATGAACGCTCTGGCGGCCATCGCAGCAGCGCGGCATGTCGGCGTGCCAACGGCGCAGGCGCTTAAGGCATTGGGCCGCTTCAAAAACGTTAAGCGCAGGATGGAATTGCGCGGTATCGTCAATCAGATTGCCGTCTATGACGATTTTGCGCACCACCCGACCGCGATTAGTACAACTATCGCCGGTTTGCGTAAAAAAATCGGCGATGGAAGGATTTTGGCGGTTTTGGAACCGCGCTCCAACACAATGAAACTTGGCGCGATGAAAGAGGCGCTGCCTGAAAGTTTAATCGACGCTGATCTGGTGTTTGGATACGGGGTCAAAGGCGATGGCAAAGAAGCATTGGGGTGGGGTCTGGCCCAAGCCCTAGCGCCGTTAGGTGAAAAAGCCCAGGCTTTCGATGCGCTAGATCGCCTGGTGGCAGCGGTGACGTTAGCCGCCCGCCCGGGCGACCAGATACTGGTGATGAGCAACGGCGGTTTCGGCGGCGTCCATCAAAAAATTCTGGATGGGTTATCAAAACTTTTTGCCTCTACAGGAGCCCCCACTCTGACGCGATCATGATCCTTGGGTCGTAAGCTATGACTTATACGCGTTAATTTTTGAGCTTTGATTTATGCGCCATTATTGGTGAACCTTTCTTTATGATTCTTTATTTACATGGTTTTCGCTCGTCTCCTTTGTCCTTTAAGGCGCGTCTGCTGGATGAACGCTTGCGTGCTGTAGGGTTGGAAGACACGTATGCCTGTCCTCAGCTGCCCGCCTCGCCGCGCGCTGCGGTCCAACTCGCGCAGGCTATTATTGCGGGGCGCGATCCGGCCGACGTGACTGTGATTGGATCATCGCTCGGCGGCTTTTACGCCACCTGGCTCGCTGAACTGACCGGGTGCCGCGCAGTATTACTGAATCCTGCGATTAAGCCACCGCGCGATCTTGAAAAATATGTTGGCATGCACTCGCAGTACCATTCAGATGCGCCCTTCGAATTCAAGCGCGAATATATTGCCGAGCTTGAAGCGTTGGTGACGCCAAAAATTACCTTGCCGTTACGTTATTTTCTCATCGCAGCCACAGGCGACGAGATTCTCGACTGGCACGAAATGGTAGATCACTATCCGTTGGCGCAACAAACCGTCATCACCGGGAGCGATCATGGGATTAGCGACTTTGCCCATTATGCTGATGCCGTATTGGCGTTTTGCGGAGTAGACGTTGATCCCGCGTTGGCCGGTCACTGATGGCGCGAATGTCCAGTTTTGCCAAATGGCATGATCATCCAAACGGCGTCCATCCAACGGCGTTGATGCGCGACTGGTTGACCGATCGCGCCTCGCTGACTTATAAGTTGATGGAACATTGCACCCAGTTTAGGGTGCAGTGTTTGCATCAGCACCGCGCCCTTTGTCTGGCCGACGAATACGCCGCAATTTCGTTGCCACAACGCCAATTGGTACAAGAACGAGATGTATTGCTACTCTGCGATGGACGTCCGGTAGTGTTAGGTCACACGGTCCTGTCAATGGCGGCCACTACGACTGAGTGGCCATTTTTTGGGACATTGGGCGAGCGTTCTTTAGGCACCACGTTGTTCGGCGATCCGCTCGTGGCGCGTGGGCAATTGCAATTCAGCCGTTTATATCAGGGCCATCCGCTGGTGCGTCGTATGTGTTCGGCAATCGGCATGACCGCATTTTCTTCGCCGCTGTTTGCGCGACGTTCAACCTTTTGTCGCAAGGCCGGCATGATGCTGGTGACTGAAGTATTTTTTCCGGAGATTAAACTATTACGAAAGGTCTTGCGCTAGCCTCACGGAGGCCGGGTTTTTTGTGGAACAAGTATTAAATTGGTTTTTTTTCATCGATATTTTTAAACAATGTTGTGTCCTTATGGTTTTCGATCGACAGTCGAGAACGGATTTACGCAAAGCAGTTTGTCACTTTGTCACTTCGTCCGTATTTGACAATGCCTCGCCAGGTTATACCTGATGGGTGAGCAGTTTTGCGTAAGTTTTATGAAGTAAGCCCTCAAGATTAAATGCAGGCGGTATCAACTAGTCGTCAGTTGTCATCACCGTGATACCCAGAATCTATAAGTAAAGTAATCAATGAATCTATTTTTTGAAGAGTCCGGCGACTTTAAAGCAGGGTCTGTTTTGTCAGAACAAGGCGAGGCTTATCAAGTCGAATTACCTACCGGTAAACGGAGCAAAATTAAATCCAAAGATGTGTTGATCCAATTTAACGCACCAACTCCACAACAACTACTGGATGACGCTAAACAGATTGCGCAAGAGGTGGATGTTGATTTTCTGTGGGAAGTAGCGGGTCTGGAGGAGTTTGGTTTTGCAGAATTGGGGACCGAATACTTCGGTCACGCTCCCATCCCTTCGGAAGCGGCGGGATTGCTAATGTGTTTGCATTCAGCACCGATCTACTTCTATAAGAAAGGCCGTGGACGCTATAAGGCAGCGCCGGAGGTGTCGCTTAAAGCCGCCCAGGCTGGCGTCGAGAAAAAGCGTCAGCAAGCGCTAATACAGGCGCAGTACGTCGACCAATTGGTAGCGAATCAACTGCCCGATGTGATGGGGCCATTGGCGCTGCAATTGCTATTCAAGCCAGATAAAAATAGCATCGAATATAAAGCTTTCGACGCCGCTTGCGTCGCCTTGCAAACGACGCCGCAACGGTTGATGTTGGCAGTCGGCGGCATCGCATCGCCCAAGGACCTGCATTTTTCGAAGTTTCTGTTCGAATTTTTCCCGAAGGGCGTCGGTTTCCCCGTGATACCGGTGCCTACCATCCCCACGGTGGCAAACTTGCCTTTGGCGGATGTCCGGGCATTCTCCATCGATGACGTAACAACGACTGAAATTGATGATGCACTCTCGGTCATGACGTTGGCGGACGGCAACATCCGCATCGGCATTCATATCGCTGCGCCAGGATTGGCGATCAAGCGTGACGATGCGATCGATGCGATTGCGCGTCACCGCATGTCAACCGTCTATATGCCCGGCGACAAAATCACCATGTTGCCGGATGCGCTGGTAGAAGCATTTTCGTTGGACGAGGGTAAAAATTGTCCTGCTTTATCGCTCTACGCCACGCTTGATCCGGTGGACTGGCGCTTGATCAGCACCGAAACCAAAGCAGAACTGGTGCCGATCTCCGCCAATTTACGCCATAACACGCTCGATATGCTGGTGACCGAAGACA
Source organism: Glaciimonas sp. PAMC28666 (assembly GCF_016917355.1). Lineage (GTDB taxonomy): Bacteria > Pseudomonadota > Gammaproteobacteria > Burkholderiales > Burkholderiaceae_D > Glaciimonas. The sequence continues at coordinate 2,847,387 of NZ_CP070304.1, forward strand.
ATTTGGCAAGCGGAGAAGGCGATTATCCCCACAAGGCCGATATCGCCGTTCTGTGGCAATGGATTTCTGTACTCGAGCAGGGGCGAATGGCAAAGCGGGAAAGTTTCGGCTTACGTCCGGAACAAAATAATCGCGTCGATTTCAATTTTTACGTAGAAGACGACATTGTTACTATTGCCCGCCGCAAGCGCGGTGCACCGCTCGATAAGATCGTTGCCGAACTGATGATCTTTGCCAATAGCACCTGGGGAAAATTAATGAACGACCACGGTGTGCCGGGGATTTATCGTGCACAAGGTGGTGGCAGCGGTGGCTGGGCCACGAAAATGCAAGTACGCATGGTAACGCACGCCGCGCCCCATCAGGGCCTGGGAGTCGACCAGTACGCATGGAGTACTTCACCCTTGCGTCGTTACACGGATCTTGTCAATCAATGGCAGATTTTGGCGTGCGTTGAAGGCGGCGTCGCCGCGCCGCTGGTGGCACCCTTTAAACCACGAGATGCTGACCTGTTCGCCATTGTTTCCGCGTTCGATGCGACTTACGCAGGTTATGGGGATTTTCAATCGACCATGGAGCGCTATTGGTGCCTGCGCTGGCTAGGGCAGGAGAAGGCAAAGCAGGTGGAAGCGGTAGTATTGAAGGACGAAGTGTTGCGCCTGACGGATATCCCTTTGGTAATCAAGCTGCCAGGCATGCAGCAAGTGGCGCGTGGCGCGTCGGTCAAGCTTGATGTCATTCGTTGGGACGAAATTGATTTGAGTATCGAAGTACGCTTGCTGGAAGTGTTGACGCCGCAGGCGAACGTAGCGGAAGGCGATCCAACCGATCCAGCCGATGATGACCAGATGGCAGAGGAGCTTAACGCGGCCATGGATTTGCCGAATGAAGTTTCTGAAATCAATGAAGTCTCTGAAACCAATGAAGATCCGGAAAACGGCGAAAGCAATAGCATCGGCGACGGTCAGGTCGACGATAGTGGGGCGGAAGACGGCGCGAGCAATAATGAAAATGCCAGCGCAGACCGCGCTACTGGCTCCGACTTGAAATCCTGAGCTTTTGACGACGATTGGGCGACACTCCTTGCGACCCGTAAAACCATTTACTCAAAATCGGATTTTATATATTGCCATCGCCATTTCGGTTTTGGTCCATGGGGCTTTGCTCGCGGTGCGTTTTACGCTGCCCGCCCCCGCCAGGATTAAGCCTACCGATCCGGCGCTGGAAGTAATTTTGGTAAATGCCAAAAGCCAGAGCGCGCCATTGAAAGCCGAAGCGTTGGCGCAAGTGAATCTCGACGGTGGCGGTAATGCCGATGCCGGACGCGCCAAGTCACCTTTACCGGATATGCAGAAGACAGAAGACGGTGACAGCCTCAATACCGCCGAGCACCGGATAGCCGAGCTGGAGCAGAAGCAGCAACAGATGTTGTCGCAAATGCAGAGCGCAGCACTATTTTCGGTCCAGGAACCATCGCCCAAAGACCATTGGTCAGATGCGGTTCAATCGACGGACGGGAATGATTTAACGCCCGATGCCAAAGCACTGCGCCGCGAGCAGGCCGAAATCGCCAAGAGTATTGAAGACTACAACAAGCGGCCAAAGAAAACGCTGATTACACCAAGCACGCGCGGCGTCCAGTATGCGATGTACTACAAAACCTTTGCCGATAAAGTAGAACGCTTGGGAACCTTGAATTTTCCTCACAAGAATGGCAAGAAATTGTATGGAAAACTAGTTGTGTCGGTTCCGATATTTCAAGATGGCACGATCTATACAAAAGACGGGGGTTTGGAAGTGGAAAGAAGTTCCAGCGTTCCCGGCCTCGATGCAGCTGCCTTGCGAATAATTCAAAGAGCCGCCCCGTTTAAGCATTTTCCGCACAGCATGCGTTCGGGCGGCCCGGATGAAGTGTGGGAAGTTATTGTTACCCTGGATTTTTCGCGTGAAGGACAACTTGAGACAGAATTGCGCAGTGCAAGTATCGATTAATTTCCCGTGGGAATATAATTATTTTCAGCGCGCACCGCGGGTAGGTTTTAAGACGGCATAATGCTGTGGTTGCTTGCCTTCTCATCATCGCTTCTACGGCGTTCTTGGTTTTCGATCATTATCAGGCATTATAAATACCGTTAAAATGTCAGTCCGACGTTTCAAAAAAATAACATAAAAAATAGCCACCACCTATGTCCGCACCAGTTTTAAATCCGGTCGCATTGCCTGCGGCAACGTTAATCTCCGAGGCAGCTTCACTCAGCGCTGACCGCTATGTCGTCATCGGTAATCCAATAGCACATAGCAAATCCCCCGATATACACGCGCGCTTTGCGTTAGAAACCGCTCAATCTATCGACTATGCGCGCATGCTCGCGCCGTTGGATGGGTTTGAGGAGGCTGTGCAGGAATTTGTTCGGCAGGGCGGTAAGGGCGCTAATGTGACGGTTCCTTTCAAACTAGCCGCCTACGCAATGGCCACCAGGTTGACCGCCCGCGCTGAGGCTGCTGGTGCGGTTAACACGCTCGCGTTCAGCGATGGCGAAATACTGGGCGACAATACCGACGGCATTGGTTTGGTGACCGACATTTTGCGGAACGCAGGCACGCCAATCGCCGGGAAGCGGGTCCTGTTGCTGGGTGCTGGCGGCGCAGCGCGGGGAGCCTTATTACCATTATTGCAGAGCCGACCAGTCCAGTTGGTGCTCGCCAATAGGACGGTCGCCAAAGCGCAGGAACTAGCCGCGCAATTTGCCCAGAAATTTCCCAAAGAAAATACCATAGTTCCATGTGGCTTTGCTAATGTCGACGGTCCCTTTGACCTGATCATCAACGCCACCTCTGCCAGTCTGGCAGCTGAGGTGCCACCAATCCCGGTGAGTGTTTTTGGTGCACGGACTTTGGCTTACGACATGATGTATGGCAAACAGGCCACTGTATTTATGCAGTTTGCCAGCGCGCATGGGGCGAATGTGCGCGATGGATTAGGGATGCTGGTAGAACAAGCGGCTGAGGCATTTTTTGTCTGGCGCGGTGTTCGGCCAAGTACCGCTGAAGTCTACGCTGCGTTGCGCGCGCAGCTCTGATCTGACGGAAAGATAAAGATGAAATCTGTCAGCAAGGCCGTGTGGCGTCTGTTCCTCGTTCTGATTGTTGCGATAATGGCGTTACAACTCTACTTCTTCGTGCAAATTTGGTGGTGGGTTGATCACAATCCCAACTCGACCAGCTTCATGCGACACCAACTATCAATCCTAAGAGAAACGAATCCTACGATCCAGTTGCAATACACATGGGTGCCGTACAACCGTATTTCGACTAATTTGAAGCGCGCCATCATCGCTTCGGAAGACGCAAATTTTTCGGAACATGAAGGGGTTGACTGGGATGCTTTGGAAAAAGCCTACGCACGCAACAATAAAAAAGGCAAGATCATGCTCGGCGGTTCCACCATCACCCAGCAACTGGCTAAAAATCTTTTTTTATCGGGCGAGCGTAGTTATATTCGCAAAGGTCAGGAATTCGTCATCACTTACATGCTTGAATTTTTGATGGATAAAGAGCGGATTTATGAAATTTATCTAAATGTCGTCGAATGGGGGAGTGGCGTCTACGGCGCCGAAGCGGCCTCGCAACATTATTATCGGACTTCTGCAGCCAATCTCGGTGCTAGTCAGGCGGCACGTCTGGCAGTGATGCTGCCGCGCCCTCGTTTCTACGACAAAAATCGCGGGTCGAGTTACTTGGCGAAGCGAACCGGTCTGATTTTGCGACGCATGGGATCGGCTGAATTGCCGTAACTGGAAAGACCAATTATGTTGGGTGTGAAAGAAATAACCGGTAATGAAGCGAAGGCTTCAATACCGGTTATTTTCCATCTGACGCTATTTAGTGTTGTAACGACTAATTAAGCGCTTAGCGCAACTTTGCAAATGCCCCACGCGCCGCCGTGATGGTTGCTTCAATCACCGCATCGTCGTGTTGGGCAGAAACGAACCCGGCCTCGAAAGCAGACGGGGCGAGGTAAACGCCAGCATCCAGCATCGCATGGAAAAATACATTGAATTGCGCTTTATCGGTGGCCATCATTTCTGCAAAAGTGTTCGGCACTTTTTCGGAAAAATACAGGCCGAACATCCCGCCGATAGCGTCAGCGCAGAACGCCACGCCAGCCTCTGCCGCAGCCTGCGTCAGGCCTTGAGTTAACTTAAGAGTCTGCGCGCTAAGGTGTTGGTAGAAGCCTGGCGCCTGAATCAACTTCAGGGTTGTCATCCCGGCTGCGACTGCAACGGGGTTTCCTGAGAGCGTGCCGGCCTGGTAGACAGCACCGAGCGGTGCCATGTGCTGCATCAAATCGGCGCGACCGCCGAATGCCGCCACCGGTAAGCCGCCGCCGATGACTTTGCCCAGGGCGGTAATGTCCGGCACCACTCGATACAACGCTTGCGCGCCGCCGAGGGCCACGCGGAATCCGCACATGACTTCATCAAAAATCAGCACCGCGCCATATTTGGTGCACAAACTCCGCATCGATTGCAGAAATTCGGGCGTGGCGCGAATCAAATTCATGTTCCCGGCAACCGGCTCTACTATTACACAGGCAATCTGGTCGCCCATGTTGACAAATGCTTCTTCCAGTTGGGCGACATCGTTGTAGTCGAGAACCATCGTATGCTTGACGAAGTCCGCCGGGACGCCGGAGGAGGTCGGATTACCGAAGGTCAGCAAACCACTGCCGGCTTTGACCAGCAATGAATCTGCGTGACCGTGATAGCAGCCTTCAAACTTGACAATTTTGTCGCGCCCGGTTGCACCGCGGGCCAGACGCAGCGCGCTCATGGTGGCTTCGGTACCGCTCGACACGAGACGCACTTGTTCAATTGATGGCATTAACTTACAGATTTCTTCGGCGATCAGGATCTCACCTTCGGTGGGCGCACCAAAGCTTAATCCCCGCGCGGCAGCATCTTGAACTGCTTTGACGACGGTTGGATGGGCGTGACCGACGATGGCTGGGCCCCAGGATCCAATGTAGTCGATATAGCAACGCTCATCTACATCCCAGAAATAAGGTCCTTCAGCACGCGTGATGAAGCGCGGTGTGCCGCCAACCGAGCGAAACGCACGCACGGGCGAGTTGACGCCACCGGGTGTCGTTAATTGGGCGCGGGAAAATAAGGTGTCGTTATTGGAGGTCATCTTGTTAGCATCAATAGAAAATAGGGTGCGAGTCCGTTTTTTGACCGCAAAAATATGACCGCGAAAATCAACAGTCAGGCTGGCATCGCTGGCAACGTCACGAAAGTGCCGGTGGATTTTGTACCTCTTGTTCGCCTGGTTCTTCAGCAATTCCGTCCAGGACGTCTTCCCGCGCCCAAAAGAAACGATCGGGGACCAATTTCCCCATACCAAGCCGCTGCGCCGCCATGACTGCAGCGAGCGTAAACTCTTGTGCTTCCGCCACGGCTTCTGGAACGTCCAGCCCATTTGCCAGCATAGCTGCAATGCCAGCAGCAAGCGTGGTGCCAGCGCCGCTAAACGAGCCGGAGACGCGCGGCCAGCTATCTTGTCGCAGAATCCCGGTATCGTTAAAGAGTGTATTGCTGACTTCCGCTGCGGTTCCAGGAGTTCCTGTAACGAACAGATATTCGCAACCCAATTCAATGATGTGCATCGCATCGACGGCTGACAAGTCTTGTGTCGACGGTTCTCGCCAGGTCTCGGCCAGTCGGGACAATTCCACAGCCGACAACACCATTACCGTGCTTTGCGGAATCAATAATTCCCGCATTGCGGTCAGCAGATCCTCGCTATCCTGGCCTTGATCCGGCATCGCTGTAAGGAATGGATCGAGAATCAATGGAATGTCAGGATAGTCAGAGACAATCTCTGCGATCACGGAAACACTTTCGATACTGCCGATTGCGCCGACCTTGAAGGCGGCCACCGGCATATCTTCAAGTAGGACACGGGCTTGGTCAGCGACCCAATCGGCGTCAATCTGCTGTGTATCTTCGATACGCGCAGTGTCACCGATCAAAATCGAGGTAATAACCGATAATCCATGGCAACCCATAGAGGAAAATGTGGCAAGATCTGCCTGAATTCCGGCGGCGCCGACGGGATCAGCAACACCGAATGTCAAAATAAGAGGAGAAGTTTGGTTTTGCACGACTGTTAGATTAAGATATCCGACTTTACATTTTACTTGATTGAAGGGTTTCCGCCGTGAGCAATACCAACGAAACATCGAACGAAGCGCCAAAACCAGCATATAAAACCTGGATGTGTCTGATTTGTGGCTGGATTTACGACGAAGAGCAGGGCTTGCCGGAAGAAGGGATCGCCGCTGGAACATTATGGGATGACGTGCCGATGAACTGGACTTGTCCTGAATGCGGTGCGCGTAAGGAAGATTTTGAAATGGTAGCGATATAAGTTTAGCAATGATAATAAGACGACAATCTTCGTTCGCTTGTATTCCATGTCATGCAGATTAATCTGTGTAATTTATCTGTACAAACAGCAGATTATTCGCATGTCAAAGCGAGGTCGTCAGAGATTTATCTGTAGAAAACTCAAAAAAAACCATCAAATTTGATGGCGGGTCGAAATCTAGTTCTAAAGTTTCTTGAACTTTGTTACAGTGATTTGTAAATTAAATTCATCTGGACAACATTTCATGACACAACCCATTGGCGTCGCCAGCCTGAAGATTATGGTGATCGACGATAGCAGCACTATTCGCCGCTCCGCCGAGATTTTTTTAAGTCTGGCAGGTTATCAAGTTATTCTCGCTGAGGATGGATTTGATGCCTTGTCCAAAATTAACGATCATAAACCTGCACTAATTTTTTGCGATATTTTGATGCCGCGGTTAGACGGCTATCAGACCTGTGCGCTCATTAAAAAGAGCGCAAGATTTCACGCCACTCCGGTGGTGATGTTGTCTTCAAAAGACGGTTTATTCGATCGCGCCAGAGGCGCGATGGTTGGTTCCGACGAATACCTGACCAAACCATTTACTAAAGATAGTTTGCTAAAAACTGTCCGTCATTTCACTCAGCACGTTCAAGATGCCAGTCAGGCATTAGCTGCTGCGTCGCCACCCGTAATGCCAGTCGACACAGCACTGGTATTTATTCCGACTATTCCGACATAATTGAAGTAAAGGTTGAGCATGGCCATACAAAAAATTCTGGTGGTAGACGACTCTCCCACCGAGCGTTATTTTTTGACCGATATCCTCGCAAAAGGCGGTTACTCCGTTTCGACATCCGAAAGCGGCGAGGGTGTTATTACCAAGATCAAGGCTGATAAACCGGATCTGATATTAATGGATATCGTAATGCCTGGGCAGAACGGATTTCAGGTTACACGCTCCATTACAAGGGATCCCGAATTGAAAGATATTCCTATCATTATCTGTAGTAGCAAAGGCCTGGAGACAGATCGCATCTGGGGCATGCGTCAAGGTGCACGGGATTATCTGGTAAAGCCGATTAATCCGCAGGAGCTGCTGGCTAAAATCGCTGCACTCGGCTAAGCCCAGGCACCATTCATGAGCCAATCAAATGCTGACCCGCAGATAAAGTATTCGGGCCTTCTCCCCTCACGCAAATTCGGAGTTGATGCGGATGCCCGACGCAGCCGATTGCGTGAGTTTCAATCGCATTTACTCGAACGAATGGAAGCCGCGCGAAGTGGTGGAAATACCCATCAAAATCGATTGGGTCTATTGATCGGGGGACAGCGTTGGCTGCTTAGCCTGGAAGAAGCAGGTGAAATTGTTGCGGTCGATCGCATCGCAAAAGTACCGCTGACGCAAGACTGGTATCTTGGACTCACAAACATTCGCGGAAGCTTAATCAGCGTCGTCGACTTTGCCTGCTTTCAAGGTCATCCAATCACTGTGATCGACAAGGAGACCAGGATTATCGCCTTCGGCAATGCGTTGGCGTTTAACAGCGCTTTATTGGTGAGTCGCGTGCTCGGCTTACGCAATGTCGATGAAATGTTGTTGCAGCCGGTGTTGCAGCCTGTGCTGCAGCCGATCTCACAGGTTGCGCTTGTGCTCGGACATCAAGAGCAGAGTACCGGTAGTCTCGCTAATACGACGGAAACAAGCGTTGCCCAGGACGCTGCACAATATTTGGATAATGAGTCGCATCTTTGGACTGAACTCAAATTGACACAGGTAATAAATACCCCTCGCTTTTTACATATAGGCATATGAAATCAGGGGAATAGCGGCCAGTTTATCGACGTCAACAGTTGGCGTTTTCAATGGCAGTATCGAATTGGCAATCAGGAGATTCAGTAATGGCATTCAAACACCCAGCCCAACCAACGGCGCAAGAAGAGCAGAACGAGGGCAGTAAGCCTCTAGGACAGGAGTCCGAACCAACGGGAATGACAGCGCAGGGTCAATCCCACGCGCATGACCCTGCTTCAAACGCAACCCAAGACCCGGCGATGACAATGAACTACGGCGAATCACCACCCATCGCGTCCTCTGAGCCAATGGGCGCACCCCGTTCGCCAGAAGAGCCTGCGACTCCGCCTGTTACACCTTACATAGACAACCCTTTACCGCTGATCGGAAGGCTAACATTACGCCAGCAGGTACGGACCTTATTGGGGTTACTGAGCCTTGGTCTGGTGTTGACAATCGTTTTCCTATGGATGAGTACCCGAAGTACCACGATGGTCGCCACGCAGACGCAAATTGCGGGAGATGCGTTGATGCATTCTCAGCGAATCGGGAAGGCGACACCAAATGCGATTCAAGGAAATAGGGAAGCTTTTACGCAGTTGGCGGACAGTCGCAAATTGCTCAGTCAGGATTTACATTTATTGGCCAGCGGTGGCCAATACAAAGGAAATGACATCCCTGAAGCTAACCCGCAAATGGCCGCAGTCGTTGCGGCTGTTGAAAAAATTTGGCTAAACACCGATAAAGCAGCCGATATGATTATAAAACACCAAAAAGAGCTGGCGGAGTTCGGTGTGACGTTAAAAAAATTAAATGGTCTTTCGCCTGTATTGTCAGATTTGTCGGAGCAAATTGCGACGCTGAAATCCAATAATGGTGCGTCGCCGGGTGAAATTGCCGCATCGTCACAATTGGTAATGCTAACGCAACGTCTGGGACGTAGTGCGAATGAATTTCTAACATCCGAAGGAGTGAATCCCGAAACTGCTTTCCTGCTCGGAAAAGATACCAACACTTTCCACGATATCGTGGACGGGTTTTTGAATGGCAGCGACATATTACGGTTGCCAGCCACAAAAAATCAGGAAGAGCGCGAAAAACTCAGCGAACTGGAAAAGAGTTTTACGGAATATCAGGTCGCCGTGACCGCAATTTTAGGGAACATGCAGAATTTTGTATCCGCCAAACAGTCGGAACAATTGATCTTTACCGAAAACGAATCATTGAGGCAGCGCCTAAGCGCTTTACAAGACAAGTATCGTAACCAGGAGGACGAACAAAGCCTTCCCTTCTGGCTAATGCTTGCGTCGGCTTTACTTGTGCTATTGGCCGCGGTCGGCATCGCCCGGGTGCAGGTACAAGAGGGGCACCGTCGGACGCATGAAGCGGATATGCGTCGGCTCGAGGCCGAAGACCAGCGCCTGTTGGCGATTCAACATGAGTTGAACGCCAGTAACCTGAATGATCAAAACCAGACCGCGATTTTGCGATTAATGAACGAATTGCAAGAAGTCGCCGACGGCGACCTGACGGTTCAGGCGACCGTCTCGGAAGATATAACCGGCGCAATTGCAGATTCTGTCAATTACACTGTAGAAGAATTGCGGGGGCTGGTGGGTCGCGTCACCGCTACTGCACAACAAGTAACGACAGCGTCAGATCAAGCGCAAAGTATTTCGACGGAATTATTGGAGGCGTCACAAAACCAGGCCCGTGAAATTAAAGAGGCGACGTTAGCCGTATTGGAAATGGCAATCCAGATCACGGATGTGTCGAAATCTGCGAGCGCTTCGGTCGATGTGGCGCGACAATCGGTGAGTGCAGCTGAACAAGGTTCCAAAGCCGTTGAAAACGCTATTACTGGCATGAACGAGATTCGTGAACAGATCCAGGAAACCTCAAAGCGCATCAAACGCCTCGGTGAATCCTCGCAAGAGATCGGTGAAATTACGGAGTTGATTGCCGACATTACAGAGCAGACCAATGTGCTGGCGCTGAATGCCGCGATTCAGGCGGCTTCTGCTGGTGAAGCGGGCCGTGGTTTCTCGGTAGTGGCTGAAGAAGTTCAGCGTCTGGCAGAGCGTTCAGGGGCGGCGACCAAGCAGATTGGTGCTTTAGTACGCACCATTCAAACCGATACCCACGATGCAGTAGTGGCGATGGAAAAGTCGACCCAGGGTGTGGTCGAAGGGGCGAAATTATCAGATGCCGCTGGTGCTGCGTTGTCAGATATTCGCGGAGTTTCGAACCGCTTAGCTGAATTGATTCAAAATATTTCTTTGGCTACCGAGCAGCAGGCGAGTTCAGCAAATGGCGTGGCATCCAATATTCAGAATATTCTTTCGGTGACAGAAAAAACACGTGAAGGGACGAGCCAGACAGCGATGTCTATTCGTGAATTGTCGAAACTTGCGGATGATCTGAAAAGTTCAGTATCGCGCTTCCGAGTCACCAATTAGCGGAGTTTGATGGAGCATTAAGTTAGTCTTGTTCGTATTAAGCTTAACTTGCGGAAGGGGAAGTAAATACCATCCACGCTTTTTACGCTCTAGAAGCTCACGTCATTATGGGCGCATCAGCCGCCGTTTGACCCGAGTGATCCGTTAGAACCGATGAGGCAGTCATGACCACAGATTATCCCGGCCCCGCCGCAGTCTCACCAATGCAGGTAGTTTCAAACGTGCAAATAGTCTCGTCAACGCAGCCCGATACTGGCTCTTTGTCTTGGGTGATGAGCGAAATCCGCGAAGCACTTGGACAGTCACTTCGCGCTTTACGTTACTTATTCGCCCCGGATGATGGCGTTTCAGCCAGCGGGCCCGTTGTGAAACGCTCAGGGGACCCGGTCACACCGCTGTATGATCATACTACTGCGCTTCAATTTGCCAAGACGCAGCTGCATCAAGCGCACGGTGCGTTACAAATGGTGGATATAGAAGGCGTCACGATCATTACCGAAACGGTTGAAAACCTGCTTGAGTCGGTGCAATCGGAGCCAGCTTCAGGGGGGGCTGCATTAAGCCCTGATCGAGTGCAGAGTATTCAAGATGCCTATCAGGCATTAATCGAATATCTGGAAGACTTGCTAGCAGGGACGCCGCATCAACCGGTTAAATTATTCCCCTATTACAAAGCGCTGCTAGAAATTCAAGGATCGAATCGCGGCCACCCCGCTGATTTGTTTTTCCCTGATTTGACGATTCGTCCACAGTTCGAACTGGTGCCCGATGTGGCAAACGTCGAGCCAATCGACTACGGACCGTTGCGTAAGCGTTTTGAAATGGCGCTGCTGCCTTTTTTAAAAAGCGCCGATAGTACGGTAGAAATGTCCAATGCTGCCATTATGCAGGGCGTCATTGCTGAGATTTCGGTTGTGCAGAAAAACCATCAGTCGCGTGCTTTCTGGTGGGTATTGCAGGGCTTCGCTGAAGCTGTGGCGACGGTGCAAATTTCTAATGAACTATTTGTTAAACAATTATTTGCACGCATCAATTTGCAGTTGAGACGTGTCAGTCAGGGATCGTCGAGTATCTCCGAACGTCTCTTGCGCGATGCGTTATTTTTCATCGCCGCGATACAAAACCCTTCGGTGCAGAATGCTCAGATTCGGAGTATTTATCGTCTGGATGGTATTGTCCCTGCAGATTTTCGATCGCACCGATATGGTCAGGTTGATTCGACAGCCTTACATGCTGCCAAAGACCATTTGATGCGGGCAAAAAATATGTGGGATCGGCTGGCCGCCGGTGACTCTGCTCCGACCCAGGAGTTTGAGCACGAGATGCTAGGTCTAAGCACTGCCGGCAGTAAATTAAATGCTCCATCACTTGCTAAACTATTGCGAGAACTGAGTGGTATTGCGCGTCATGCAGCCAACACCAGGCGCGGTGATCCAATCGGTCTGGAGATTGCGACCAGTTTGCTTTTCGTCGAAAACTCTCTCGCCCGTATCAATCATTTGCCGGAAAGTTTTTCTGAGCATGCCGACGCCATGACAGCACACTTGTTGTCGGTTATGGCGGGTGACACGCCGGCCGAGTCAGCGTCCTGGTTGGATGATATATATCGTGAAGCCCAACAAAAAATCGTCGTAAAAGCGCTTGCTGGCGAGATGTTAACCAGTTTGCGTCACGTTGAAAAACTATTTGACGAGTATTTTTTAGCGCCTGCCAAGCGAGAAGTATTAATTCAGATTGATCATGTCCTGCATCAGATTCAAGGAGCGCTCGCGATACAAGAGCAACTGGAAGCGCTAGCCGTGGTGGAACACACGCGGGCCGCGCTTCTGCCGTTTCTAGAGGAAGGGGGCACGGAATCCAATCCAGCCTCTCAAGAAATTTTCGAGCGGATTGCACAAAATATTGGCGCGCTTGGTTTTTATCTGGAGACCACCCAACGTCAATCCGACTTAATTGACTCCAATGATCGTTCTGGCGCTCAAAATATTCATTTGAACTTTGATGTCGAACGCGGGGTATTTCGGGTAAACCTCCTGGAACGTCGCATCGCTACACAAACCGTCCTCAGCGAACCGATAGTTCAATCTGGTACTACGCGCTCGCCGACCGCGGTGCCACCCATGGAGACGCCGCCCAGGCAATTCGATCAAGCTAATCTAGCGAGAGCACAACTTGATAATAATAGCCTGTCCGAAACGTCTTTCGTTGGATCGTTACCGCCGTTGTCATTTCCTGACGTCCCGACTGTGGAAGAAGAGCTACTGCAGCGTCAGACCCAATCGGTTGAGTTGGCACTTTCCCTGACTGCGGACCCGGATAACACCGCGTTGCATGGACAACTTAAAGATGCGTTGGTGCAAATGCGGGTAGACGCCGCGTTGAGCGATGATCACGCCGCAGCTGATCGGGCTCAGGCTGCCATCAAGATTTTGAACGATCAATCTTTTTCCGCGTCTGCCCAATCGCTAACGGAAATTATTGCCACGATTGTGCCGAATAATTCGGCGGAAACGTTGCCGGAAATAACGGCAGAGGCACTGGCCCAGATGAGTGAGGAAGAGGCCGACGCCGAGTTGCTGGAGATCTTTCTTTCTGAAGCAGAGGATGTGCTGGAGGTCGTCCGGCGGACTGTTCCACTCGCTCGGATTTCACCGAATAACCAAGAGAATCTAATTGTGTTGCGGCGCGCTTTTCACACATTGAAGGGTAGCAGCCGGATGATCGGCATGGATGCATTTGGCGATGCATCGTGGAGTATTGAGCAAGTGCTGAGCTTATGGCTTACAGAGGCGAAATCCGGCACGCCCGAGTTATTTGCGTTACTGGACCATGCGGCAATATTCCTCGACGACTGGATTAAGGAGGTGTACGCAAACGGCAACTCATCTCGCACGGCCCAAATATTGACCGATGCCGCCGAACGAGTTCGCGATGCCGATGCGGTTTCCTCGGTGAAATTCGTCGACGAGGTAGGTTCGATGAATGATTCCGAAGAAATATCTGTCATTAATAATCTCAATGGTTTAGACAAAAAGGATGGCACAAGTGAGTTGCATCACAGCGTCACTTCGCTATCGCCGTCGCCATCACCTTCGCCATCAGCTATTGAAGAAGTTACCCTGTTGGACGATGCGGACGCGGCTCTTTTTTACTTTGATAACATTAATGCCGAGTCTGTAACAGAATCCGCATCGAGTCAACCAAACGCGATCGAGGCGATCGATAATGCGCGTCTTTCGCGTGCTGACGAGAACACGCAATCCGATGTGTATGATCCTAGCGCCGAGATATTTAATTTCCCCGGGCTGCCGGAAGCGCGACAAGACGACAGCATAAAGAAAATTGGCGATCTCATGATCGCGTTGCCGTTGTACAACATCTATCTGTCCGAGACTGATCAATTGGTGCGTCTGCTATCACTTGATTTTTCAGAGTGGCGCCATGAGCCGGAGCGGCCGGTTGCGGTGCATTCCATCTACGCTGCGCATTCGCTGGCGGGCAGTTCCGCGACCGTTGGCTTCAAACCATTGCAAAACGTTGCCCATGCATTAGAGATGGTTTTACAGCGAATGGAAATGCAACAGGAGCCTGTGCTCGCGAAAGAATTCGATATTATTGAATCCGCGGTCGCGCGGGCCAAATGGATGCTGCAGCAATTTGCACAAAGTGAAATGCCATATTACGAACCAGTTCTCGTGAGCGCGCTGGATGCGTTACGGAACGGTCAGGAAGAGCATTCTGCGCATCAGGCCGCTTCCGCTATAGACATTGATGAGGCGATAGCGATTGCGCCACCTGGCAGGCAGTCGAGTGATCTCAATAGCGAACAAGCCGTCGATTCGAAACTTGAGATTGCCACGGATGTGGATGCCCAACCCGAGCATCAGTTAAACCATCCTTCAGAGAACCAGCCTGTCACGTCGCCAAGCCAACAACCTTCGGTGGCTGAACCGAGGACCGTTAATCCCATACTACGGCAGGAGACAAAACCCGACCGGCCTGACTTCGATCCGGCGCTGATTTTACATGACGAAATCGATGCCGACCTGCTGCCCGTGTTTGTCGAAGAGGGACGCGATATTCTTCCGCAGATCGAAAGTGCTCTGCGTAGTTGGCAGAGCGCGGCAATGCTTGCCAATGACGGCGATTTTCACAATGACGGTAAACCTGGTCAAGCCCCTATTGCGATTCCGTTAGAAACTGCACGAGCGATTTTGCGGCATCTGCATACCATCAAGGGCAGCGCGCGCATGGCCGGCGCGATGGTTCTGGGACAGCATATGCACGAAATGGAAAGTCATATTGAAGCAACGCTTTACAGCGCGACACCGTCGCCCCATGTAATTGATGAGTTGCTTGCGCATTACGATCATGGCGTGCAGATGTTCGAAGAATTGCAGCATCCGCGCCAGGCAAATTTTACGCAGCCAAAAATAGGTGAAACAGGCCAAAGTACAGCGCTTGAGTCGGATGGAATACGTCCAGGGAGCGTGTCCTCCGGGTTGGTCGGGTCCGCGGGCTTAACACCTGCTGCGGTGGTCCCCGGCAGTGCGCCTGCACCCTGGCTGGCAGCGGCGCCTGCTGCGGTCGCGGTCGCGCAGGTGCGCGTCAATGCCGAGGTGTTAGACAGGTTGGTGAATCAAGCCGGCGAAGTGTCGATTGCCCGTTCGCGCCTAGAATCCGACGTCAGCTCGCTTCAGCAGTCCTTGGTGGAATTGACTGAAAACGTTGACCGCTTGCGGAGTCAGTTGCGGGAGATTGAAATACAGGCAGAAACCCAGATTTCGTCGCGGATGACCCTGGCGGGTGAGCGGGAGTTTGATCCGCTTGAATTTGATCGTTTTACCCGCCTGCAGGAATTGACGCGAATTATGGCGGAGAGCGTTAACGATGTATCGTCGTTGCAAAAAAGTCTGACCAAGACGGTCGAGAGTGCCAGCGCGGATCTTGTCACGCAAGGACGGTTAACGCGGGACTTACAAAAAGACCTGATGCACGTGCGAATGGTGCAGTTTGCCAGCGTCGCGGAACGGTTATATCGCTTGACGCGTCAAGTCTCGAAGGAAATGGATAAACGCGTTAATCTGGATATTCGTGGCAGCGCCGTCGAGATTGATCGAAGCGTCCTCGAAAAAATGCTGGGGCCGTTTGAGCATTTGCTGCGCAATGCCATTGTTCATGGCATTGAATCGCGCGATGTTCGTCGTGCGGGAGGCAAGAACGATATCGGTGAATTGAAAATCGAAATCCGTCAAAATGGTAATGAGATATTGATTCAATTATCTGATGATGGCCAGGGTTTGAATTTAGAAAAAATTCGCGCCAAGGCCGAATCGTTGGGTCTGTTAGGCGTTGGACAGCAACTCTCCGAAGGCGAGATAACGGATTTGATTTTTCGCTCAGGATTTTCCACCGTGACCGAAGTGACCAAACTTGCAGGTCGCGGGATTGGTATGGACGTAGTGCGCTCCGAAGCTGCATCGATCGGCGGCCGCGTCGCGGTCTTTAGTGAAGCTGGCAAAGGGACGCGTTTTACGATCCACTTACCACTTACGTTAGCGGTTACCCAAGTGGTAATTTTTTCGACAGGTGGCAATTCTTATGCGGTCCCCTCGGCCCTGGTGGAGCAGGTGCAGCATTTAAAAGCGACGGCGCTGGCGAATGCCTACAATGACGGCACCGTGCAATGGCAAGATAACCGTGTGCCGCTGTATTTTATGTCTGCGCTGTTGGGAGAGCATCATGTTTCCCCAATAGCCCAACAGTACTCGCCTATTATCTTTTTACGTAGCGGTAACGACCGTGTCGCAATTCACGTGGACGCGATCGTTGGGAACCGAGAGGTGGTTGTAAAAAATATTGGCCCGCAATTGTCGCGCTTGATTGGTATTGTGGGAGCGACGGTCCTCGGATCCGGGGATATCGTGTTGATTCTGAATCCGGTGCCATTGGCGCTGCGTTTCGCGCAGCAATTGCGCGCGCTACCGAAGGCAACAGGTAGTACTTCCGAAGGACCGGTGATCACCGGCTACGTAAATAATGGCTCGGGCGCGGTCAGTCAGCCAATGGGTGCCATTGGCGACATAGCTGAAGTGACACCATTGGCACCGCAATCAACTGCGCCGATCGTTACGGTGCAAGGACTGCGCACGCAAAAAATTGTCATGGTAGTCGACGATTCGCTGACAGTACGCCGGGTGACGCAGCGAATGTTGTCGCGTGAAGGATATCAGGTAGTCCTGGCAAAAGACGGTATTGATGCGTTGCGGCAGTTACAGGCGGTCACTCCGGACGTGATGCTCGTCGATATCGAAATGCCGCATATGGATGGTTTTGATCTGACGCGAAATATACGCAGCGATGAGCGGACGCGCCACATTCCGATCATTATGATTACATCACGCACTGCGGCTAAACATCGGACTTATGCCATGGAGCTTGGCGTCAATGAATACCTGGGAAAACCTTATCAGGAAGATGCGTTACTGGCTGCGATCGGTGCGTTTATAAAAAATGAAGCAGCATTATCTTGACGTAACACCGGAGCACGTAAGGAATGGTCGCCTAAATTCAGTAGCGCCTGGTTTTACATGCAGAACGAACTTCGGAGTAGTGCGGTTATATTGCACATTTTTACGGTGCGCTACCGGGCTTCGTTCTATTTAAGCATCAACAGCGTTCTGGTGAAACCCGGAGGGGGTCCTGAGTAAATGCTTGTCAGGTGTTGAATAGACGCATAACAGACGCCTATATGAACGTTATTAGTGCTCGACCAGATTGTGCGGGTATTGTCTCCTTTGCTGGGAACGGTCTTGTCAGCATTGCTGTCAACTTGCATCTATTCTGCGGTGACCTTTTTTACCACTGCGTAACGCGCAAGGGTTTGTTTTCGGGCCTCATCATGCTGAACTAAGGGCCTCGGATAATCGACACCTAGTGTTATCCCGGCGGCGAGCAATGTATCAGTGTCAATCAACCACGGAGCGTGGATGGATTTATTGCTGAGTTTGGCCAATCGGGGAAGATAGCGGCGAATGAACTTGCCTTCGCTGTCAAATTTTTCCGATTGGGTAATTGGATTAAATATGCGGAAATAGGGTTGCGCATCGCAGCCCGATGATGCGGCCCATTGCCAGCCGCCATTGTTTGCTGACAGGTCAAAGTCGTTCAGGCGCGCAGCAAAATAGGCTTCGCCCCAGCGCCAGTCGATGCCGAGGTCTTTGATTAAAAATGACGCTACTACCATGCGCAGACGGTTATGCATGTACCCGGTTTGGTTAATCTGCAGCATGGCAGCATCGACCAGCGGATAGCCGGTACGGCCATCGCACCATGCCTGGAAAGCGGCGTTCGCAGAAGCGCCGCTTTCCCATTGAATGGCATCGTAATCCGATTTAAAGGCGCGTTGCGCAACATGCGGATGGTGGTGCAGTATCATAAAATAAAAATCGCGCCACACAAGTTCTGATAGCCATACTGCCGCGCCGCTTCCTTCGATTCCCTGGCGTATGGCCTGGTAGGCACTCCGCGCCAGTGTTCGGATAGAAATTGTTCCAAAGCGTAAGTGCACCGACAGATACGAGGGGCCTTTTACTGCAGGAAAATCTCGCGCCACACCATAATCTCCAATGCGAGGCATGAAGTCCTTCAGCAATTGGTCGGCCCCGGAAGTTCCTGTAGGAATTTTAAGCGCACTGAGGTTGGTAGGCTCAAATCCCAATTCGGACAGAGAAGGGATCGGCCCCGCTTGCTTTTGCGGTACGGCGGCGAAGTGGGTAGCGTAGGACGATATCGGATAAGGCTTGAGGAAGAACTCCCCGTCCGCAGCGGCAAGTCGTTTCATCCAGGCATTTTTGTAGGGCGTAAATACCGAAAAAGGTTTGACGGAAAGCGACAATATCTCATCGGTTTCAAAAATCACCTGGTCTTTGTAAACGTTCCAGGTGCAACCATTTGCGGTCAACGCGTCTTTTACGGTGTTATCTCGCGCGACGGCCTGTGGTTCATAATCTCGATTGGCAAATACAGCGGACACCTTAAGTTGGCGCGCCAGGGCAGGAATCTCTGTTAATGCTGACCCGTGACGGACGATCAAGCCACCGCCCAATTCTCGGAGTTCTGCTTCTAGCGCAACGATGCTGGCGTGAATAAACTCAACCCTACGATCAGCCTTCAGGCCTGCGTCGCGCAAAGGTTGCAGAATATCTGTGTCAAATACGAATACACAAAAGACGGCCTGACTATTCTTCAGGGCGTGGTGTAACGCGGCATTATCGAAAACGCGCAAATCGCGACGAAACCAGACCAGAGACTTGTCAAATTCGGGCATATAGATTGGTGATGGGAAAAAATAAGGTGAACAATGATAAATTGCTAAGAATCATTATTTTCGCAATTTATCTGAGCAAGGCAGAGTCATCCTGACAGTTCGCATGCGCTTAAGTATCAATTCAGGCTACTTTACGCGAGGTCGGCGCGTATTCAAAGCAGGATAGTCACATTTAAAACTGATAAAATGAAGATTATGGCTAAGCTAGAAAAAAATCCTGAAGCATCATGGCAGACCAATCCTGCTGCGACACCCAATCAACCGCAAGATTCAGTGGCGATGGACCTCACCAATCATTTTTTGATTGCTATGCCGACGATGCTGGACCCGGTGTTTGGGGGCAGTGTGGTTTATCTGTGCGAACATAATGCCAACGGCGCGCTCGGTGTTGTCATTAACAAGCCCACCGACATGACGATGGATGTCTTGTTTGAGCGCATTGATCTGACACTTGAAATCGCACCGCAGCATACCCATCCCGTCGCTTATTCCGATACCAGAGCCAAGTTTGGTGACAGCATGTCCACGCGTCCGGTCATGTTTGGCGGTCCGGTGCAGGTGGAGCGCGGGTTTGTGCTGCATTCTGCCCTGAAAACCTACTCATCGACCCTGAAAGTCACAGATCAGATCGCGATGACGACCTCTAAGGACGTGCTCGAAGAGGTTGCGCATGGCAATGGACCGACCCAGATAATGGTCAGCCTTGGTTGCTCCGGCTGGGACGCAGGTCAATTGGAGGGAGAAATCGCGCGAAATGGCTGGCTGACCGTTGCAGCAGATCCCGCGATTATTTTCGATCTGCCAATTGAACAGCGTTTTTTTGCGGCCTTAAAATTACTCGGTATCGATCCCTATATGCTCACTGGAGAGTCGGGCCGTGCTTGAGTTGATAAAGGACGCCTCGGAGGAGGTGGTGAGGGCGTCATTTAATGTTGCACAAAACGTTGCACAAAACGTTGCAAAAAACGTTGTGCAAAACGTTCCGAACGCTACGGCGGTCACCTAATGGAAACCATCCTGGGATTTGACTTTGGTCTGAAGCGCGTAGGCGTTGCGGTTGGCAACACCATGATGAAGCAGGCACAACCATTAACCATTATCAGTGCGATTAGTAACGATGGCAAGTTTGATCAAATCGCCGCACTGATACGGGAGTGGCAACCTGCGCGTTGTATTGTGGGCTTGCCGTTGCATCCGGATGGCGCAGATCACGAGATGAGCGTACGCTGCCGTCGTTTTGCCAATCAACTACATGGTCGCTATGGTGTCGCCACCATACTGGTCGACGAGCGCTATTCGTCGGCTGTGATTGCGCATCAGCGCGGAGAGTTGATTGACGACCGCGCTGCGGCGATCATATTGCAGCAATACTTTGATGATTGGACTGAATGAGGTGTTTTGCTCGGTTTTGCGCGCACTGGAATACACGCGCTGCTACGCACACCGAATGGACTCCACACAATTTAGGCTAAATGTCTTTTAGGCAGACGCTCTTAACCAGACTAATTAACGATAGGAAGATGAATTTTCATGACGATAGCTAACTCACCATCTTCACCTCCTTCAATCACCTCGCGATACGATGCGGAAGCGTTATATAGGGTATTAGAAGCACAGGTCATTGCCGGCTTGGCCGACGCCGATAAAATCGCCGTGGTCGGAATCTATTCTGGCGGAGCCTGGTTGGCGGAACGGTTAGTGAACGCGTTGCACCTGACGGATAAGGACCGACTGGGATTTGTGGATGTGTCATTTTACCGGGATGATTTTGCCGAAAAGGGACTGCGCGCCGATATCAAGCCAACGCACATTTCCTTCGACGTTAATGGCGCCACCATTTTGCTGGTCGATGACGTGCTTTACACCGGGCGCACTACGCGCGCCGCTATTAACGAATTATTTGACTACGGTCGGCCGGCAAAAATTATGTTGGCGGCTCTGGTTGACCGGGGCGGCCGTGAATTACCGATTGCCGCAGATTTTGTCGCCAAAGCCGTCACATTGCTGGCTGGCGAGTCGCTGGAACTTGACCGCGCCGAAAATGGCGAACTTTCTTTGACTGTGCATCACAATGCTTAATCCCCAACTAAATAAACACGGCGAACTACAACATTTACTGACCATCGAAGGACTGCCAACGTCGGTTGTTACGCATATCCTTGATACTGCATCGTCGTTTGTCGGCATCAGCGACCGGGATGTAAAAAAAGTCCCTTTAATGCGCGGTAAAAGCGTGTTTAATTTGTTTTTTGAAAACTCCACGCGAACCCGTACTACGTTTGAAATTGCCTCCAAGCGTTTATCTGCTGACGTGATCAACCTGAACATCTCTGCATCCAGCGCCAGCAAGGGCGAGTCATTATTGGATACCATTGACAATCTTGCTGCCATGCACGCGGACATGTTTGTGGTTCGTCATTCGCAATCCGGCGCGCCATACCTGATCGCTAAACATCTGACCGACACCAAGCAGTCGCACGTGCACGTGGTCAATGCCGGTGACGGACGTCATGCACATCCGACCCAAGGTTTGCTCGACATGTACACCATTCGCCACTACAAAAAAGATTTTACCAATCTGACTGTGGCCATAGTCGGTGACATTTTGCACAGCCGCGTCGCGCGTTCCGACATACACGGCCTGACGACTCTAGGGGTGCCTGAGGTCCGCGCAATCGGACCGCGCACGTTATTGCCTAGTGGGTTGGAACAAATGGGAGTGCGGGTTTTTACCGACATGAATGAAGGGTTGAAAGGCGTCGATGTCATCATTATGCTGCGCCTTCAGAATGAACGGATGACCGGTGCGTTGCTACCCTCGGCGCAAGAATTTTTCAAGAGCTATGGGCTGACTCCCGAGCGGCTGGCGCTGGCCAAGCCGGATGCCATTGTGATGCATCCGGGACCAATGAATCGTGGCGTTGAAATAGATTCTGCGGTGGCTGATGGTGCGCAAGCGGTGATCCTGCCGCAGGTGACGTTTGGAATTGCGGTACGGATGGCGGTGATGAGTATTTTGGCAGGGAATTGAATTGTGGAAAATAATGTTCGACGGTCGATAAAAGCGCATGGACTTTGACGCCTTTATTTGAATCATGTCGTCGGGCAGAGGTATCGATATCATCGTTGGGCTATGAGTGAATCAATAACGATTCGATTAATTATTCGATTAATTATTCGATTAATTATTCGATTAATGATTTCACACGTGGCTTCACCAACGATTTTGTGCCATTAAATAAACGCGCTAAGAAAAATTTTTATACATGAAACTGCACATTAAAAATGGTCATTTGATTGACCCGGCAAATAGTATCGATGCCAGGCAAGACCTATACGTCGCCGATGGCAAGGTGATCGCTGTCGGCCAGCCTCCCGCCGATTTTGTTGCCGACAAAACAATCGATGCCAGCGGGTTGATCGTTGCCCCCGGCCTGGTCGATCTGAGCGCTCGTCTGCGTGAGCCCGGCTATGAATACAAGGCCACTCTCGAGTCAGAAATGCAGGCCGCGATGCAGGGCGGCGTCACCAGTCTGGTGTGCCCACCGGATACCGATCCGGTGCTGGATGAACCCGGTCTGGTCGAGATGTTGAAATACCGTGCCAAATCATTGAATCAGGCGCATGTCTATCCGCTCGGCGCTTTGACGGTCGGATTGAAGGGGCGTGAGCTGACCGAAATGTCTGAGCTGACCGATGCTGGATGTATCGGCTTTTCTCAGGCAGATGAGCCAATTCTGGACACGACCGTATTGCTACGTTCACTACAGTATGCACAGACGTTTAATTACACTGTATGGCTGCGTCCGCAAGATCCGTATCTGGGTCACGACGGCATCGCCAACAGCGGGGCGGTGGCATCTCGTTTAGGCTTATCGGGGGTTCCCGTGATGGCTGAGACCATCCGTTTGTACACGATTTTCGAGCTGGTTCGCGCAACTGGTGCGCGCGTACATTTATGCAGAATTTCTTCGGCAGCCGGTGTTGATTTGGTGCGGTTGGCAAAAAAAGAAGGGTTACCGATCACTTGCGACGTCGGCGCGCATCATATACACATGACCGAAGTCGACATCGGCTTCTTTGACTCGAATGCGCGAATGACACCACCGTTCCGGTCGCAACGTGACCGTGACGGGATTCGGCAAGGTTTGCTGGATGGCACCATCGATGCAATCTGCTCGGACCATACACCGGTCGACGACGACGAAAAATTGCTGCCGTTCGGTGAAGCTACGCCGGGCGCTACTGGACTTGAGTTGCTGTTGTCGCTTGCGCTCAAATGGGCGGAGGAACATGTTGCACCTTCTGAGCATCCGCTAAGCAGAGCTTTGGCGAAAATTACCCATGATGCTGCACGCGCAGCCGGCTTGACAGCAGGTCAGTTAGGCGTCGGCAGTGTGGCCGATATCTGTCTTTTTGATCCGGCAGTACGCTGGACGGTGGAAGCTAAATCGCTTGCGAGTCAAGGCAAGCACACGCCATTTTTAGGTTACGAATTAACCGGGCAGGTTAAGGCGACTATCGTTGCCGGTCAAATCGCTTACGAACGAGCTTCTGAACCGGCATGATCGCCTATCGGCTGTTCAGGATAATTGCGCATTTGTTCGTCGGCCTGGGGACCTGCGCGTTTGTATTCCCGTTTACTAACGCCGCTGGCCGTCATTGGCGCATTCGGCGTTGGTCAGTGAAGGTATTAGCCATCTGCCGGGTGACTGTCGAGCTGCGTAATCCGCAGCAACGGAATGTCGAATCGCCCGCATTGATTATCGCCAACCATGTATCGTGGCTAGATATTTTCGTGATCAACTCAATCGAACCTTGCCGTTTTGTCGCGAAGTCAGATATCCGCGATTGGCCGTTAATCGGTTGGCTTTGCGCCCAGGCTGACACAATTTTTATTGCACGCGGAAAACAACGCGATGTGCGTCGGATTTTCCAGGGATTGGTTAGCAGTATTCACGCTGGTGAGCGCGTCGCGTTTTTCCCAGAGGGCACGACGGCTGCGCAGGGTGCCATTCTTCCGTTTCATGCAAACTTATTCGAAGCTGCAGTCGATGCACAGGTGCCGATCCAGCCATACGCTTTGCGATACATCGATGCGTCGGGACAGTTCCATGTCGCGGCAGATTTCATCGGGGAAATGACTTTTGCGCAAAGCATGATTACGATCATGAAAGCGGCTCCCATGAAGGCAGAATTAATTCAGCTTAAAGCGATTGAAACAGCAGGAATACATCGACGCGTTCTGGCCGCAACGGCCCGCTCCGCCATCTCCGAAGCGTTGGCGCAGGGACGTTTAGAGGAACCACTGGCTATCCTGACCGGCGTCGGTAACTAATATTGATAGTTAATATTGATAATTAATATTGGCTGCTGGTTTTAGTGCTGCCCGGGACCTTCACCCAGGCTTTTGTGCCTGTGGACAGCTCACCTGAAATAAAGCCCGGTCCTGTAGCCGGACGGCGGTCAACTGTCCGCCCCACACGCAACCGGTATCGAGGCCAATCAAGTTTGGCCTTAACGTCAGGCCCAAAGTAGACCAATGGCCGAATACGACGGTTACGTCTTCGGTCTGGCGCTGGGGTACGTCGAACCAGGGCAAGTAACCGGGTAAACTGGTGCCGCTGCTCTCCTTCGCTGTGAATTCCATCGCTCCGTCCTCGGTACAAAACCGTAAGCGGGTCAACGCATTTACAATGCAACGCAATCTCGCACTTCCTTGTAACGCATCGTCCCAGCGCGTCGGTTCGTTGCCATACATCTCATGCAGAAAAGCTACCCAATCGGGACCTCGTAAAACGGACTCGACTTCCCGTGCTAGCGCCAATGTCCGCGCCGCCGACCATTGCGGTAACGCGCCTGCGTGTAACAGCAAATGACTATTCTCAAAGAGGGCCAATGGTCGTTGCCGTAACCAATTCAGAAGCTCATCGCAATCCGGCGCGTCCAGGATTTGCGCTAAGGTGTCCTGTCGATGCAATTTACGAATGCCATGTGCCGCCGCCAGTAAATGCAAATCGTGGTTCCCAAGCACTGCCTGTGCGCGATCACCAAGAGAGCGGATCAACCGTAAAGTGGCTAACGAGTTCGGCCCTCTGTTCACCAGATCGCCGACAAAAATCAATTTAGCTTGAGGAGTCGCCGCATCAATTTTGGCCAGTAATTCGACCAGACTTTGGTAGCAACCTTGCAGGTCGCCGATGGCGTACGTATTGTTGGTTGTCATGTCTAATTCGATAGCCGAAGTGCGGATGCGTCATTGTAGGGCATTCGCTTTTATGCTCCCGGTTGTTTTGGATATGTGGGGACGTTTTAGCGGAAATGATGAGAAGTGACAACGAAACCGATGGGCCTGATCGCGACCACGACTGTAAAACACTCGAAACAGACGACAAATAAATTAACGAAAGGTAATTATGGCAGCGCGGAGTTGTCCATATAATAATATTTTATCTTGTTGGAATAGAGTTTAAATAGCTATTATTGCAACCCAATAGAATGCCAATTTGCAACAAAATGTTACCTTAAGTCTCATTCTGCAGGGCTTACTAGGTATTCGGTGTATTTTTGATAAGTTAATGAGGGCGATTATAGTGGATAATGACAAACCTGCTTTATTTGCACGCCGGACATTTTATTAGCGGCGGTGGCTCAACTTCATCTACAAACGCACCCGGGAAACTCACATGATTCTAATTACTGGCGGTGCCGGTTTTATTGGCTCCAATTTTGTACTCGACTGGCTGGCACAAAGCGACGAACCGGTAATCAATCTCGATAAGCTGACCTACGCGGGTAACATCAATAATCTCGCCAGTGTCAAAGAAGACCAACGACATATTTTCGTTCATGGTGACATCGGTGATACTGCACACGTTGCCGCGTTGCTGGACCAGTATAAACCGCGTGCGGTTGTTCACTTCGCAGCAGAAAGCCATGTTGACCGCTCAATTCATGGTCCGGCTGCATTTATCGAAACTAACGTGAACGGCACATTCGGCTTGCTCGAAGCTGTGCGCGCGCATTGGTCAGCTCTGGCCGTGACTGATAAAGAAGCTTTTCGTTTTCTCCACGTTTCAACCGACGAGGTGTACGGCACACTGGGCGCACACGATGCTCCGTTCACAGAAACCACGCCGTACGCCCCAAATAGTCCATATTCGGCCTCTAAAGCTGCATCAGACCATCTGGTCCGTGCGTATCACCATACCTACGGTTTACCGACCCTAACGACTAATTGTTCGAACAATTACGGCCCGTATCATTTTCCTGAAAAACTCATACCGCTGATTATCACCAACGCTCGTGCCGGGAAGCCGTTACCCATCTACGGCGATGGACAACAGGTACGCGACTGGCTTTACGTCAGCGATCATTGCGCTGCAATTCGCCGCGTCCTGGAATCGGGCCAGCCGGGGGAGGTTTATAATATTGGGGGCTGGAATGAGAAAGCCAATCTGGATGTAGTCCACGTTTTGTGTGACATTCTAGACAATCTCGATCCAAAGAGCAGCGGTAGCTACCGCGATCAAATCACTTACGTCACGGATCGCCCGGGACACGATCGTCGGTATGCCATTGATGCGGGCAAAATTGCTCAGGAGTTAAGTTGGAAACCAGCCGAGACTTTCGAAACAGGCATCCGCAAAACCGTCCAGTGGTATCTCGATAATCAGCCGTGGGTGAATAATGTTCAATCGGGCGATTATCTGAAATGGGTGGAACAGAACTACAGCCAGCGTAGCGGCAGCAAGGAGAATACTTAATGACGTTAGCACGCAAAGGAATTATTCTCGCAGGGGGATCAGGAACGCGTCTATACCCGGTCACGATGGCGGTTTCCAAGCAGTTATTGCCGGTGTACGACAAACCGATGATTTACTATCCGTTGACGACGTTGATGTTAACCGGTATCCGCGAAATCTTGATTATATCGACGCCCCAAGACACGCCGCGCTTCAAGGAATTACTTGGTGATGGCAGCCAGTGGGGTTTGACGCTGACATACGCGGTACAACCGACTCCCGATGGGCTTGCACAGGCGTTTATTATCGGACGCGAGTTTGTTGGGGACGCGCCTTCCGCACTAATACTCGGCGATAACATTTATTATGGGCATGATTTCGAAAGTCAGTTGCGGACAGCGTCAGCCCGTACATCAGGCTCAACAGTCTTCGCCTACCACGTTCATGACCCGGAACGATATGGCGTTGTTGAGTTCGACGACCAACGCCGTGCGGTCAGTATTGAAGAGAAACCACACCATCCGAAGTCCAACTACGCGGTGACTGGCTTATATTTCTACGATCAACAGGTCTGCGATATTGCGGCAGGTATCAAACCTTCTGCGCGCGGGGAGTTAGAGATCACCGACATTAACCGTGTCTATCTTGAGAGCAATCAACTGAACGTTGAGCTGATGGGCCGCGGAATGGCCTGGCTGGATACTGGCACCCATGAATCGTTGCTGGAAGCAGGTCAATTCATTGCCACGATAGAAAATCGTCAAGGCCTGAAGGTGGCCTGCCCGGAGGAAATCGCTTTTCGCAAAGGCTACATCAGCGCGGAACAACTCGAAACTCTGGCGCAACCATTAAAGAAAAACGGCTACGGTCAATATTTGCTGCGATTATTGACAGATAAGGTTTACTAAGAATGCACATTCAAACCACTGATATTCCCGACGTCTTAATTATCGAACCCAAAGTATTCGGGGATGATCGCGGATTTTTTTACGAAAGTTTTAACGAGCGCAGCTTTCAAGAGTTGACGGGCGTTACGACCACTTTCGTGCAAGACAATCACTCCAAGTCGGCTAAAAACGTACTACGCGGTCTGCACTATCAAATCCAGCAGCCGCAAGGGAAATTGGTCCGGGTTGTGGCTGGCGAAGTATTCGATGTCGCTGTTGATATCCGTAAAAGCTCGCCGACGTTTGGTCGTTGGGTGGGAGTTGTTCTCTCGGCCGAGAACAAACGCCAGATGTGGGTGCCACCCGGCTTCGCGCACGGCTTCGTTGTCACCAGCGAATCTGCCGAATTTCTATACAAGACGACCGATTATTGGGCACCCGAGTTTGAACGCTCGATTCTCTGGAATGATCCCGCGATTGGCATCCAGTGGCCTATCGATGGCAGCCCTTTGCTTTCGGCCAAGGACCAGGTCGCTGCATTGCTGGCTGACGCTGAGGTGTTTCCGTGAAAATTCTGCTGACCGGAAAAACGGGTCAAGTTGGATTTGAACTTGAGCGTAGTCTTAAATGCCTGGGCGAAATTATCGCAGTTGATCGCAACCAAATGGATCTCTCGGACCTTGATCAAGTGAGGGACGTCATTCGTTCCGTGAAGCCTGACCTGATCATTAATCCGGCAGCCTATACAGCGGTGGACAAAGCGGAGAGCGAACCAGAACTGGCGATGCGCATCAACGGTCTGGCGCCTGGAGTGATGGCCGAAGAAGCGCAAAAGCTGGGTGCGGCGATGATTCATTACAGTACTGATTACGTTTTTGATGGCACGAAGAAGAGCCCCTATACTGAAGAAGATACGCCAAATCCGCAAAGTGTCTACGGGCGTACCAAACGGGAAGGTGAAATTGCAGTAGCAAAGGCCTGTGAAGCGCATTGGATTTTGCGCACCAGTTGGGTATACGGCGTTCACGGCGGAAATTTTCTCAAAACAATATTACGTCTGGCGCAAGAACGAGAAACTATTCGGATCGTCGCGGATCAAACGGGCGCGCCAACTTGGGCGCGTACGATTGCCCGTCTTACAACCGCCGCATTAGGGAATCAGGACGCGGCTGTCAAGCACATCGCGGCCACTGCCGGCATTTACAATTTATGTGCGGGCGGCGAGACTACATGGCATGGTTATGCGAGACACGTTGTGAAACAAGCGGGCATTCAGGGCTTGGCCCTTAAGCTGTCAGTTGACGCTATTGAGCCAATTCCCACAGAAGCTTATCCTCTTGCCGCGGCAAGGCCGCATAGCTCTCGCTTAAATGTGAATAAATTTCAAACAATATTCGAGCATGAATTGCCAGATTGGCACTCCGATTTGAATATTTGTATACGCGAACTAAAACAAGGAATAAATGCGAAACCATAAAAACTTCCTATTCGTAATAGTGTGGCAATTGATATGACAGACCAACCCATATCAATTAATCCTCATTCGGCACAGCCGTCTTCATTACAAGCATTGGCAAGAAGTCTTTGGCGCAATAGACAGCTTATTGTCCGAATGACCAGACGTGAAGTGGTTGGCCGATACAAAGGCTCGGCCATGGGTATGGCTTGGTCATTCTTCAATCCAGTGTTTATGTTGGTCGTGTACACGTTTGTTTTCTCTGAGATTTTTAAATCCAGATGGGGAGGTGTCGGCGCAAACGATAGCAAAACCGAATTCGCTGTTGTTCTTTTTGTTGGAATGATCGTACTAAATCTATTTAGTGAAGTGATCAATCGTGCGCCTGGATTGATTCTTTCAAACGTAAATTACGTCAAGAAAGTCGTTTTTCCTCTTGAGATTTTGCCCGTAATTTCTACGGGTGCCGCTCTTTTTCACGGACTCGTCAGCCTAGGTGTTCTGTTGGGTGCTTTTGTTATATTTAATGGCTACTTGCACTGGACGACAATTTTCATTCCCCTGGTGTTGTTACCGTTGGTAATTTTAACCACGGGCCTATCGTGGATGCTGGCATCCTTAGGCGTATTTTTGCGCGACGTAGGACAGACAGTTGCGATCATTACAACAGTGCTGATGTTCCTTTCCCCTGTGTTTTATCCGGTGACCGCGGTGCCTGAAAGATTCCGTCCTTTCATAATGGCCAATCCTCTCACTTTTATCATTGAGCAGGCACGTGAGGTCTTGATTTGGGGGCATTTGCCGAATTTTGTTGGATTAAGTGTGTATACACTCGCTGCGTTTGTCGTCGCCTGGATAGGGTACGCCTGGTTCCAAAAAACCAGAAAAGGATTTTCCGATGTCCTCTGATTTCGCCATTCAAGTTGAAGGTCTTAGTAAATGCTACCACATTTACGATAAGCCGAGAGATCGGCTGAAGCAAATGCTGACGCGTGGTGGGAAGCAATTTTTTCGCGAATTTTGGTCTCTGCGGGACGTATCTTTTTCCGTCGGGAAAGGCGAGACGGTGGGGATCATCGGACGCAATGGCAGTGGTAAATCCACGCTGCTCCAAATGATTTGTGGCACCGTTTCACCTACTGCTGGTACGGTACGCACTCGTGGAAGGGTAGCGGCGTTACTCGAGTTGGGGGCTGGATTCAATATTGAATTTACTGGCCGCGAGAATGTATTTCTAAATGCCGCGATTCTCGGCGTGCCCCAAGAAGAGATGGAAGCCAGAATGGAGGACGTTTTAACCTTTTCTGAATTGGGGGACTTTCTTGACCGCCCTGTTAAAACTTATTCTAGCGGTATGTACACACGCCTTGCGTTCTCAATAGCAATTCACGTCGATCCAGAAATTTTAATTGTCGATGAAGCTTTGGCGGTGGGGGATGCGCGCTTTGTCGCTAAGTGTATGCGCCGCATCAAAGATATTCAGCATAACGGCGCCACGATCTTATTTGTCAGCCATGACGTAGGGTCGGTGCGCACATTGTGTGAACGAGCCATTTGGTTAGACAAAGGGCGTGTTGTGGAGCTGGGAGACGTCTTCCCTGTGACGGGAAGGTTCACAGAATTTATGTTCAAGGATGAGGGCACGAAAGAAGAAGCTTTACGTGAAGAAATTTCCAAGGAGCGGAAATCGACCGCGTTAGGGATTATCGAGATAGCAAAAACAGATCAAGGAGCAGCGTTCCTGGCAGGACCAACCGAAATTACGACTGATCAGAGCAGCCCTCGAACGGGCCTGGATTCGCGGCCCGTTACGCATTGGGGGTCACATAAAAATATGATTCTCTCGGCCTCCGTTCGTGACCAACATGGCATGCGCAGAGACGTTCATGACTGGGGGGCAATGCTTAATATCGTTATTGAGGTTGACGTTCCGACGACTATTTCTCGTGAGCATCTTAGTATTGCGTTTTCAATCAAGGATCTGAAGGGAACCGATCTTTTTGTTTCTACGACTCAGGATTCCAGCGATGAACAGCTGCCTGACAAGGAGCGTTTTAGTGTCTCGTTCAGACTATCAAATCCGCTGGTCACTGGTAAATACTTATTAGTCGCGGCTATCGAAAATCGTCAGCATCGCGATATACATTATTACGAATACGTGGAGGGTGCCCATTACTTTTCATCGCTCTCCAATGAACGGTTTTTTGGATTATTGCACCCGCTGATCGAGCAGCAGATTTTGGAGGAATAAATGACACATCAAGACATCATCAATTCCGATCTATATTGGGATAGCCGTTTCGCAGAAAACTGGGAGGAGCACGACGGCCCAAGGCAATCTCGTTTTTTTGC
This sequence comes from Glaciimonas sp. PAMC28666, assembly GCF_016917355.1. Taxonomy (GTDB): domain Bacteria; phylum Pseudomonadota; class Gammaproteobacteria; order Burkholderiales; family Burkholderiaceae_D; genus Glaciimonas. Next base: position 2,878,824 of record NZ_CP070304.1, read on the forward strand.
CTCCCTTGCGATCGAACATCTACCATTCTGGCTGGTTGAGCAGTTGAAGCGGAATTCGCTAACGCTGGCTGACTGGGGATGCGCACAAGGTGATGGGACAGACGTTTGGGCGAGCTATATCGACGCGACCCAAATTACAGGCGTCGATTTTTCCGCCGTAGCAATCGACCAAGCTAATCAGCGCTACCCTTCTATTCGATTTATCAACGAAGACTGGTTAGTTGAAGGAAGTGTCTGCGAAGAAATGTTTGACGTAGTGTTTTCGTCGAATACGCTCGAACACTTTCACAAACCCTACGTCGCTTTGAACTCTATTTGCCAGCGAGCGAAGAAAGCCATTGTACTGGCTCTGCCCTATAAGGAAATGGAACGAATTGATGAGCATTTCTTCTCTTTCCTCCCAGAGAACATCCCTCTACGGCTGGCGAACGGATTTAGATTAATTTGGTCTCGGGTGGTGGATTGCCGAAAACTCCAAAATACGCGTTGGAGCGGCGACCAGGTAATTTTGGCCTATGTCGATACCAACTGGATTGACAATCTCCGACTCACTTTAAGTGATTGTCACATTGCGCAACTCGATGCGATTCGTATAAGTATTGTTTTGGAGGAGCGCGAACGTGAGAAAGCTGACTTGCAAAAAGAGATGGCTGAGTGGCGCACCGAGGCTAAGGAATTTTTTAATTGGTGGTCAGAGCAGCAGGTCAATACAATTCAGCGCAAGGGATTGATAAAGATTGGCGAAACCCAGCAGCAAATTTATGTGAGACAGCTTGCGGAAGTGAAGGAAATATTTAGCAAACAAAAGCAAATTAATGCTTTACAGCAGCTTGAATTGATGAAGATATCTGATTGGGCCACCAGCATCGATTCCGCACCAATTGCCTACGCTGCAAGAAAATATGGGCGCATTTTGGCGAGAGCTCTCTATAAATCGTTGCCATTGAGCTTAAATGTTAAGCAAAAATTGCGTAGTAATTTGATGCGCCTAAAACCATTGTCGCCCAGTACTGTGTCGCTGTCGAACTCGCTTAATACAGCGCGAATAAACTCCTTTAATGAAAACAGCTTGCTTTTAGGTCAAGGAAAGGAGCGTGATGTCTTTGTTTTCTCAGTAATAGATTGGCATTTCCGTATCCAGCGTCCCCAACAATTGGCACGCAGTTTTGCAAAGGCCGGTAGTCGGGTATTTTTCTTTAGCAATCACTTTATCGACTCTGTCGAACCCGGATATGACATTGAACAATTGGACCCCTTGCTTCCGATTTATCAGATAAAGCTTCATGTTCGGGGCGCGCCAGCGATTTACTTCGCACCTCCGACTTCTCATGCGGAGATTATGATTGAGGCTAGTATGGCCCGATTCGTTATGGATTTCGCGGCACTCTCAAGTCTTTCGATCATCCAACACGCGTATTGGTATCCATTGGTCCTCCGTTTGCCTAATACTTATCGCGTCTACGATTGCATGGATCACCATGAAGGATTCGGCAATGTCCCTGAGGAATTGATCGAAATAGAAAAGAACATGCTTCAGCGTAGCGACTTGGTGGTCGTCACTTCGTCGTGGCTGGAGAGTTTTGCGCGCGAGTCTGCACAGAACATCGCGGTAGTCCGAAATGCTTGTGAGTATGAGCATTTTGCAGACAGTCCCGAGGAGGTGTATGTCGATACCAATGGGCGGAAAATTATTGGCTATTACGGCGCTATCGCTGAGTGGTTCGATCTCGAAATTATACGGGCTATCGCTGCTGCGAATCCTGACGACTTGATTCTACTGGTCGGTAACGATACAGCGGGGGCGAGCTTAGCCCTTAAAGATATCAAAAATATCGTATTTACAGGGGAAGTGGCCTATTCAAAACTGCCTTTCTACCTTCATGCATTTGATGTGTGTATACTTCCGTTTAAGGTGATTCCTCTTACATTAGCGACGAACCCCGTAAAGATTTACGAATATCTTGCCGCTGGCAAGTTAGTTGTTAGTGTAGATCTCCCAGAAATCGCGCAGTTTGGGGATTTGGTTCAGCGGGCCAAATCAGTCGATGAATTTGTAGAACTGGTTACCAAGGCGAAGACATCTTATAAAGTTGATCCATCGAGAGAATCGGAACGCAAGGCATTTGGATCTCAGCAGACTTGGGACCATAGAGTGGCGGAGTTGGATGTTGCCATAAAATCCTTAGCATTGCCTAAAATTAGCGTGGTAGTTCTAACCTATAACAATCTTGATCTGACTATCGCTTGCTTAGTCAGTCTTGTGGAAAAATCGGACTATCCAAATCTTGAAATCATCGTAGTCGATAACGCTTCGATTGACGAAACGAGAGCTTATCTTGCCACCTTTCTAAAAAATTATCCGAGTACTAAAGTAATATTAAACGATGACAACTTGGGCTTTGCGGCGGGAAATAATGTTGGCCTAGCCGCAGCAACAGGAGATTATTTGGTGATGCTAAATAACGACACCGTAGTCACTCAAGGGTGGGCGATGACATTAATGCGGCATTTACAGGCTGATAAGTCGATAGGCTTAATTGGGCCGGTTACCAATAATATCGGTAACGAAGCTCGCATTGAAACATCTTATAAACAAATATCAGATATGCCTGTTGAAGCGTTTAATTACACGCTCAGCAAGATGGGGGATACGTTCGCAATAAAAAATGCGGCTTTCTTTTGCGTAATGATGCAAAGGCTAACATATGAGGCTTGCGGGCCGTTGAGTGAGGAATACGGACTCGGATTTTTCGAAGATGACGACTACTGCCGTCGGGTGGAGGCTTCTGGATTAAAAATATTATGCGCTAGAGATGTATTTATTCACCATCAGTTGTCCGCATCCTTTAATAAATTACCTAGCAAAGATAAGGAAGCTTTAATTGAGCGAAATAAAGCAATTTATGAAAGAAAATGGGGCCCGTGGATCCCGCACTCTTATCGAATTGAAAAAATAGAGTAATAAGAGATGCGTCTCTGGTTACCCGAATACATAGCATTTAAAAAACAATATTTTTAACTTTGTTGTAAGCAAACAGAGAATTAAAAATAGATTTAAAATATTGACTCGATTTTTTTAAAAATTTCTAGCCTTGTAGGGATGACGACTGTGGTAATAAAACAAAAATTAAATGGTCTGGGGAAATATGTTATTACTCTTGGTATTCTTTGGGTGATATTTTATTTAGGAGCCTACACCTCAGTATCTCCTGGGGTTCCTTCGTCTATACCAGTTCATCATGATGATTATACCAACTATGCCGCGACCACTCATAATCTATCATGGGGAGTTAGACCTTTATCAGGATTTTTAATCAGCGCATTATCTTCTATTGGCCCGAATTTTCTTATTTGGACAATCAGATTTTTGGCGGTAATTTATGTTTTTTTGTGTTTGAGTTTATTTGAACTAACGGAACCCAAAAATTATCGATGGTGGTTGGCCTGTTTTTTTGCAGTATTGTTATTTTCTTCACCCATGGTCGTCGAGTATTCCCGATACACCGGGATGATTACCCATCTAGTCTCTGGTTGCTTAGGCGTTGTCTCTGTCATTTACCTTCGGAAGGCCTTTTCCAATAATAGCCTTCGGTTTGCATGGATGGCGTTAATTGCGATTATTCTTTCCGTAACAGCAAAAGAAGATTTTTTGGTTTTGTTTGCGTTTTCTTATTTGTATTTATTTTTAAGCTTTTCAGCCGTTAAAGAGGTCCGACTTATTGGCTTAGCGGGGTTATTAATTGCCAGTTCACTTGTCATTGCATTTAAAGTCTTTTCAGCTACACAATTTCTTGGGGTGGTTTCACAGTCATCGTCCTATTACGTTAACATATCGCCGGTCTCTATCGCTAAAACCATGGTGGAGTACCTATCTGGCGCTAACCATCCTGCCATGTATATGCATGGCAATATGGTAATTGCATGTGTATTTATAACATTATTGATGACTTTAATAAGTAAAAAATTGTATCGTTTAAATGCTTTATATTTTTTAGGGTGTGCTTTTAGTGTAATGCTTCCGTATTCACTTTTACCGAACCATGTTAATGCTTACTACGAATACATATGGTTGCCATTTTTATTCATTGCCGCCTACTGCTCAGTTATCGGTGGTGCACATTCTATTTCCAGCTCAGTTAAATGGACCCGTATTGCACGCTATGTTGCGCCGATAGTATTGATTCTTTCAGCTATATTGGTAGCAAATATTGATTTTTCTGGCCGAAAAAGTGTTGCGGCTTGGTACGATCAACGGGCGCAAGAGAGTAGCGCGGTGTTGGCAAGTATAACCGAGCAATCCCTGAAGGCTCGCCCTAATGACGCATTGTGTGTACTAGGTGCTAATGAGTTTTCGCCTTGGTATATGCATAACGGTGAATATCTTTCGCGTGTGATGGGGCTGGAACATAAATGGTTCGTTTATGTTCCAAAAAATTCAAAAGCTTATCCAGGGTTTGAGATCGGAGCGCTATCATCCAAAGGATGGACGACATTAGAATCCGATTATAAGATTTCCTCTGATTGTTACGGGAAGACGGTTGACCTAAGACCACTTAACACTGACTAAGAATCGGCTTAACTAACGAGGATTGGCATTTACTTCATCAGAATTATTAGACACTTTTTTGAATTCTAAAGTATTTTTACCTCGTTCCGATCTCTGTTTTCACTTTCTAAGAAATTATAGAAAATATATGAAACCTCTAAAAGCGATTAATGATTTATTTCGACATAATCAACCCCTGGAAGCTCAAATTAGCGGCGTATTTAAACGTTTCTTTGACAAGGGCTGGTATATATTAGGTTCAGAAGTGGGCAGTTTTGAAAAGGAGTTTGCTCAGTACTGTGGAGTTGAGTTCGCTATCGGTGTCGCTAATGGGACTGACGCCATTGAGCTTGGTTTAAGAGCGTTGGGGGTGCAGGCAGGTCAGAAGGTCGCACTTGTAGCAAACGCTGGAGGGTATGGCACTATTGGGATCAATGCTATAGATGCGGTGCCGGTCTATGTGGATGTTGATGCGACGACATTCAATATGGACGTTAAATCATTAGAGGCAGTTTTAGATAAGCAAGATATTAAAGCTATTATCGTTACACATCTATACGGAAATCTAGCCAATATTGATGAGATATCGAATCTTGCGTCATCAAAGGGCATTAAATTGATGGAAGATTGTGCACAAGCCCATGGGGCTTATCGCCAAGGGAAAAAAGCTGGCTCTTGGGGGGACCTTGCAACATTTAGTTTTTATCCAACTAAGAACTTGGGCGCCTTGGGAGATGGCGGAGCGATCGTGACAAAAGACGCTACGATAGCAGAGCGTGTTAAGCAATTTAGGCAGTATGGTTGGGATCAAAAGTATCGTTCGACCTTATGTTATGGCCGAAACAGTCGTTTGGATGAAATTCAGGCAGCTATTCTAAGGATTAAATTACCTCTCTTAAACGAATGGAACGCGCGCAGGTCGGCTATCGCTGGTTTGTATGGGGCGCTCATCAATCATCCCCGGATTATTTTGCCCCGTGTTTCTGGAGCGGACCATGTCGCTCACCTCTACGTTATTCGTACTGGACAAAGAGCTTCTCTGTCACAGCATTTACGTGCATCAGACGTCCCCCATGATATTCACTTTCCAGTGCCGGATCACAGACAACCTATGTTTCTTGATCGCTTTTCCGATGTTGTACTTCCGGTTTCAGAAGTGCTGTGTAACGAAGTGCTAACGTTGCCCTGTTTCCCGGAAATGAACGACGAAGAGGTAAATTGGGTAGCTGCAGCAGTGAATAAATGGATACCTTGATGTACTCGTTAATTATTCCAGTATATAAAAATCAAGAGTCAATTAACGATTTGATATCGACCGTTGATTCAATGAACAAAGAATTAAACGGTCAGCTCGAGGTCGTGTTTGTAGTCGATGGGAGCCCCGATGCGTCGGCACAGATGTTACAGGCGCGTTTACCTAAAGAGTCATTTAGATCACGTTTAATTCTGCTGTCGCGCAATTTCGGCTCATTTTCAGCGATACGCGTTGGACTGCAGAATGCAAGTGGTCAATACTTTGCTGTCATGGCGGCCGATTTGCAAGAGCCCCCGGAATTGGTTTTGAGTTTTTTCCGAATTTTAGAAGCAAACGAATTCGATGTGGTGGTTGGCTCACGAGAAGGGCGCGCCGACCCTTTTTATAGTCGCATTTCTTCGGGTATATTTTGGACGGTGTATCGGAAATTTATAGTTCAAGAGATGCCCGAGGGGGGCGTAGATGTGTTCGGCTGCAATGAAGCTTTTAGAAATTGTTTGCTCTCCTGTGAGGAGGCGAATACCTCTCTCATCGCAATGATTTTTTGGCTCGGCTTTAGGCGCAAGCAAGTCTCCTATGATCGTCGTGAAAGAACTCACGGCGTCTCAGCTTGGACGTTTCGAAAAAAAATTAATTATTTGATGGACAGTGTATTTGCTTTCACTGATTTGCCGATAAAATTTCTGTTAGGGCTGGGTGTTGTAGGGGTAGCAGTTTCGGTATTTTTTGGACTGTTAGTCTTATTTGCCCGACTGTCAGGTTTATTGACATTGCCCGGCTACGCTGCAACCATGTTGATGGTCCTTTTCTTTGGTGGAATTAACACATTTGGTCTTGGGCTAGTTGGTTCTTATGCTTGGAGAGGTTACGAAAACACCAAGCATAGACCCTTAGCAATCATTCTGCGCGAGTTCAAATTCCCAGACCAACAAAAACAAATGGAACAAAGGGAATCGTAAATGTCATTTTATATACATCCAAACGCTATTTGCGAGTCGGCTCACATTGGCTTAGGTACCAGAGTCTGGGCTTTTGCGCATATTCTTCCGGATGCCATCATAGGAATCGATTGCAATATTTGCGATGGTGTTTTCATTGAAAACAAAGTTTCCGTGGGTAACCGGGTAACGATTAAATGCGGTGTGCAATTATGGGATGGAGTCACTCTAGAGGATGATGTCTTTGTCGGACCTAACGTGACATTTACAAATGATCGCAGACCAAGAAGCAAGCAGTATCCCGATGAATTCGAAAAAACGTTGGTTTGCGCTGGCGCTTCGATCGGTGCAAACGCAACAATCCTTCCCGGTTTAGTCATTGGACGGCGCGCCATGATCGGCGCCGGTGCTGTGGTTACGCAATCAGTTCCACCTAATGCGATAGTGGTGGGGAATCCGGCCCGTATTACCGGTTATGTTGACTCCCTTCCATTCATGCCAGTAGACGTGCGTGAAGGGACAAAACTGGGACCGGTTGATCCGACGCAAGTTCGAGGCGTGACATTGCATCACTTCAACCATGTCAATGATTTGCGCGGCAGTCTATCCGTTGGTGAGTTCGAACGGGAGATTCCTTTTATTCCTCGGCGCTACTTCTTAGTCTTTGATGTCCCCAGCGAGGAAACACGAGGACAGCATGCTCACAAGGTATGTCATCAATTTTTAATTTGCGTAAAGGGACGTTGTGCTGTGGTGGCGGACGACGGAAAAGCCAGACAAGAATTTATGCTTGACTCACCTGCTACTGGATTGTACTTGCCTCCGATGACCTGGGGCACGCAATACAAGTATTCGCCCGATGCGATATTGCTGGTTTTTGCATCCGATTTTTATGATGCTGATGACTATATCCGCGAATACGGCGAGTTTATAGATTTAACGGAGTAACCGATGAGTTTTTTACGCCATTTTCTTAACCTTCGATTTCTTCGATTTTTAGTTACTGGCACCATGAACACCGCAGTGACATTTGGTGTATACGTCGCACTAAAAAGAACATTGGATTACCAAATAGCCTACTTGCTGTCATATGCGTTCGGTATTTTGTTCGCATATTTTATGAGCGCTTTGTTTGTGTTTAAAAAACGAGTTTCCATAAAAACCTTTATTTGGTTTCCGTTGATTTACTTGGTTCAGTACGCCTTGGGCGCGATGTTACTGGGATTTTTAGTACGAGTGTTGGGATTGTCGGCGACCTTCGCACCACTATTTGTAATTGTCGTGACCTTGCCGCTCAGTTTTTTACTAAGCCGTTTCGTATTACTAAAAAGTTAGATTACTTATGACACCCAAGAAAATTATCTGCGTGGTTGGCACACGTCCAGAAGCTATAAAAATGGCTCCGATTATCCTGGCGCTAAAAAAATGTAAAGAATTTAATGTTCGTGTATTGGCTACCGCTCAGCACCGCCAAATGCTGGATCAAGTTTTAAAGGTATTTAATATTGAGCCAGATATCGATTTCAATATCATGCGTCCTAATCAGGCACTTACGACTTTAACTGGGCGCTTGCTCCTCGAACTTGACGAAGTATTAATAACTGAAAAACCGGATGTAGTTTTGGCACAGGGCGACACAACCACTGTCATGTCAGTTGCATTAGCGTGCTTTTATCATCGAATTCCCTTTGGCCACGTGGAGGCCGGTTTGCGTACCTGGGATATGGACAATCCTTTCCCCGAGGAATTAAATCGTGTGATCGCAGGAAAACTTTCTCGCTGGCATTTTGCTCCTACAGAGAGCTCGCGAAATAACCTTGTTAAAGAAGGTGTTCCACCAGATCAAATTTGGGTCACAGGCAATAGCGTTATAGACGCACTTAAATCCGTGGCCGATACTCGTCCGAGTATCGGTGTAAAGCTGGACGATTCTAAGCGTTTGATATTGGTGACTGCGCACCGCCGCGAAAACTTTGGGGAGCCGATCCGTGAGATTTGCCGCGCAGTGTTGGCGCTAGTAGAGCGAAATGAGGATGTACAGGTCCTTTATCCGGTGCATCCAAACCCTAATGTCCAGTCGGTAGCACACGAGTTGTTAGGCGGGCATCCTCGGATCGTTCTTTGCGACCCTCTCGATTATTTACCTTTTGTTGGCGCCATGCAACGAGCTTATCTAATTCTGAGTGACTCAGGAGGGGTACAGGAAGAAGCACCTGCATTGGGAAAACCCGTTTTAGTACTTCGACGAGAAACGGAACGACCAGAGGCAGTTGAAGACGGGGTTGTCAAATTAGTCGGTAGTGATTTTGAATGCATCGTTGGAGAGGCTCAACTATTATTGGACGATGAATCTGCTTACCGCGAAATGGCTAGAGGGGTTTCCCCGTATGGGGACGGCCTTACTGCTGACAGAATTGTTAGGGTATTGCTAGAGTATATACAACAATGCGATTGATTTATTTCTCGCCTGTTCCATGGGCGAGTTTTGCGCAGCGCCCTCATAAATTTGTGGAGTGGTTTCGTGCAACTCGTGGAAAAGAGGTCCTATGGATTGATCCTTATCCAACACGACTCCCTCGGCTTGCAGATTTACGAACCAGAGGCCGCGCAAAAAATGGAGAAGTAGTTGCACCCGATTGGCTAACTATCGTTAGCCCAAGAGTACTGCCGATTGAACCGTTGCTAGGTATTTCCTTATTTAATCGACTGCTTTGGAATAAAGTAATTCAGAGAGTTAATAGTTTTATAAAAGATGGGGAATGCCAGATAGTCATTGGTAAACCTTCAGAACTGGCGCTTCGAGTAATTGCTTTAAATCCGACTGTTTTTTCGCTATACGACGCTATGGATGATTTTCCTGCGTTTTATTGCGGGCTATCGCACTTATCAATGAGGCGACGTGAACAGGCAGTTGCGGCAAAAGTGAGCCAAATATCAGTGTCTTCTGCGACCTTAGTCGACAAATTTGCTTCTTACCGTTTAAAACTCATCCTCGCTCTTAATGCCTGCGCGGTCGATAGCCTCCCACCCGTTAGCTTAAAAGGGCGTATTGATAAGCCCGTTATAGGCTACGTCGGTACCATCTCCGAATGGTTCGATTGGTCCCTCGTTTTTTGTTTGGCAGCTTCGAATCCTTCCGTATGCATCCGCCTGATTGGGCCCGTGCACTCGATGCCCCCAGGACGTTTACCGCAAAATCTAGAGATGTTACCTGCTTGCGATCATGGCACAGCCATGAAGCTTATGGGAGAATTTTCAATTGGTTTAATTCCTTTTAAACTTACTAACTTAACTGCAGCAGTTGATCCAATTAAATACTACGAATATCGTGCGCTGGGTTTGCCTGTGATATCTACAAGCTTTGGACAGATGGCCTTGCGGCACGGGGATGAAGGTGTTTTTATCGTGGAAAAAAATAGTAATTTGGTCGCATTAACTAACGCAGCAATGGCATTTGAAGATAAGTTAAGCGAAATCGAAGAATTTAGGGCAAAAAATTCATGGTTAAAGCGTTTTACCGAGAGCGGATTGCTCACAGCTGTTACTCAGAGGCTGTAAATTGAATTGCGGCTCCTTATCGGCTATTAATTATAGCTACGTAATTGAGCGTTTCTTTTTGTTTGTTTGGGAAGAAAAATTTTGGACAAAAGGACTTAGTAGTCAGACCAAAACGGTTTTCCATCGGATTAGTTGCCGCAGGCTATTACTATTTTAGCATCCAATTGCAAGTCCTGATGTAAGTCTTGTGAACTGGCTGACCAGTGCCGACAAATATATGCTCTTTGTTTGTTATTTTTGGTTTTATTAGTTGGACTCGATTTGACCGATTTGACGTCCTTTCATCGATATTTATAAATTATGCAAAAAATATTTTCAATATCCATTGTAAGTCACGGTCACAGTAGATATATAGAAGAATTGATTCGAGATATATCGCGAATAAATAGGGATGATATCGAAGTTATTTTGACACTCAATTTGCAGGAAGAATTTAAAATAAATTTTACTCGGCTTCCTTTTGCTATTCGCGTTATACAAAATATTACACCAAAAGGCTTTGCTGCAAATCACAACGCGGCTTACGCTTTGAGTACGGGGAAGAATTTTGTGATTTTAAATCCGGATATTAAACTCGTGGACGATCCATTTGACGAATTATTGCATTTGCAAAAAAAAATGCCAGATAACATTTATGCGCCGATAATATTAAATGGAAGATATCAGGTTGAAGAGAGTGCACGCAATTTTCCGAGTCCATATTTATTATGTAGAAAATTAATTGGTCAGCTTTGTAACTCACCACTGACACCTGAAGTACTTATCGCCAATGACGATGCCATCATGCCCGATTGGGTCGCTGGTATGTTCATCATGATTCCGCGCGATATTTTTTTAAAATTGAGCGGGTTAAATGAAAAATATTATATGTATTACGAAGACGTCGATCTTTGCGCAAGGGCTCGGCTGGCTAAATGTAAAATATTGGTCTGTAAGCGAGCGAAAGTCATTCATGAGGCCCAACACGATAGTCATAAAAAGTTGCGTTATTTAATATGGCATGTGGGCAGCGCCTTCAGATTCTTCACATCTAGCGCCTACTTGAAGATCAGTTGGGACCGTATCGTACAAAAAAAGTCGAAATTATAAAAATCGCTTCGGCGCTTGTAATAACCGGCAATCTATTGATGGGACGCATCTGCAAATTTCAAATACAAAAATAGATAATGGCATTCTTCTTACCGGGGCCGGAGGGTTCGTAGGCCGCGCGCTAGCGTTAGCCTTGATCGAACACGGGGCTAAGTTGACTTGTGCTATTAGAACTGCAATTATTTTGACGGATGCTCGAACTGAATTAATCTCAAATATTGATGAGCTAACAGATTGGTCATGTTGCCTAAAAGGAATAGACACGGTCATTCATTCCGCGGCGCGGGTGCACATCATGCAGGATGGCGCTAGCGACCCTCTTGCTGAATTCAGACGCGTGAACGTTGGCGGTACATTGAATTTAGCCAGGCAGGCCGCGACGGCCGGCGTGAGGCGATTTATCTTTATCAGCTCAATTAAAGTTAATGGCGAAGCGACAATAAATGGCGTCAAATTTACCGAACAGGATTTTCCTTGTCCCCAAGATGCTTATGGAATTTCAAAGTACGAGGCTGAGCTAGGTTTACTCGAATTGGGTAAGGAAACAGGTTTAGAGATTGTTATCATTCGACCCCCGTTGATTTATGGTCCAGGTGTTAAGGCCAATTTTGCAAGCATGTTACGTTTGGCGCGCGCTCAAATACCGTTGCCTTTTGGCGCAGTGAGAAATAAAAGAAGTTTTGTATATCTGGGAAACTTAATAAGCTTAATTCTATGCTGTATAGAGCATCCGGACGCAGCGAATGAGATATTTCTCGTGTCGGATGGAACTGATTTGTCAATTTCGGAAGTACTCCGTGCTTGCGCAATTGCATTCGAGAAGCGCTCATTTTTGTTTTCAGTTCCTCCTTTTTTATTAATGGGAATAGCTGGTATTTTAGGAAAACGTCCGTTGGCGCAACGTCTTCTGGGATCTTTGCAAGTTGATATCAGTAAATCAAAAAGAATATTAGGCTGGGCGCCCCCCATATCCATAGAAGATGGCTTGAAAGAAACAGTGAAACGTGAGTTCGAAAGTTAGGTGTTTATATGAAGCGGTTTTTTGACTTATTTTTGGCTATCGTTGCATCTATTTTTTTATGCATTCCTATGATTTTTATTGCTTTGTGGGTTCTGGCAGCATCCCAAGGTCCAATTGTTTACTGGTCAGATCGCGTCGGGCGTGGCAATAAGATTTTTCGAATGCCTAAATTTCGTACGATGCAAGTAAATACCCCAGCGGTAGCTACACATTTATTGACTGATGCAAACAAATATTTGACATCTAATGGATCTTTTTTAAGAAAATCCAGTTTGGATGAATTGCCTCAAATATGGAGTATTCTCTGCGGTGACATGAGTTTTGTTGGACCGCGGCCTGCGTTATTTAATCAAGATGATCTCATTTCGTTGCGTACGGAGTATGATGTTGACAAGTTGAGGCCGGGTTTAACTGGTTGGGCGCAGGTAAATGGACGGGATGAATTGCCGATTTCTCAAAAAGTGAAGCTTGATGTTGAGTATATGCACAATAGTTCGATATTTTTAGATATAAGAATAATTTTTCTTACGCTATTGAAAGTAGCGCGTCGAGACAATGTGACACATTAAGGTGATCTGATGTTTGTTACCTCCGATCATTATTTATTTACTACCTTTGATTGAATTTTTTATATGATCTGGTTTCTAAATTTATCGCGGATTTATAAGCAGCTTATCGCGGTAACGTTAGACGTCGTCTTTTTACCTTTAACATTTTGTCTGGCAATCTGGCTACGTTACGATTACCTCAATATTGCCTTACTAAATCAATACAAGTTATTACTTATCGCTGCCCCTATAATCTCAATCCCGGTTTTTATTCGCTTGGGTTTATATCGGGCGGTCATCAGATTTATAGATCATAAAATTGTTTATGTCGTTGTGCTGGGAGTTTCGCTTTCCGTCATTACATTAGCGGCCTTGGCAACCTTCACGCAGACGGGCGGATATTCCCGTGCTGTGTTCGGGACATATTGGATCAGCACGATACTTTATTTGGCTGCGAGTCGGTTTATTGCTCGTGCATATCTGCTGCAACTAAGCGGTTTCATTGGAAATGCTGGCGCAGTGCGCGTTGCCATTTATGGCGCTGGTCATGCGGGATCGCAACTTGCCATTGCCTTACGCACCGGTAACGAATATCTGCCCGTAGCGTTTGTCGATGATAAAAAAGAACTGCACAATGCCACTATTGCAGGAATTCGGGTCTTTTCGGCCGGGGAGTTGCGTGACCTCATAGTGCGCTTCGATATCAAAGAAATACTGGTTGCGATACCATCGCAAAGTAAGGCGCAGCAGAAGCGAATTCTCGATCACCTTGAGCCACTTAAAGTAAAGATTAAGGTAGCGCCGCCCATAAAGAGTTTAATTAATGGTGAACTGCGCGTTCAGGATATTCGGGAAATCGAAATTGAAGATTTGTTAGGGCGAGACCAAGTGGATCCAGATCCTAATTTGATTTCGGCTTGCATTGTAAATAAGTCGGTAATGGTAACGGGAGCAGGCGGATCAATCGGGTCTGAGCTGTGTCGTCAAATTATCCGGCAACACCCATCGCATTTAATTTTGCTCGAAATGTCAGAGTTCGGATTATATTCGATTGAGCAGGAACTGACTGAACTGAAACAGAATCTGGGGATTGAGCTGGAGTTGTTGCCTTTTCTTGGTTCGGTACTCGATACTCATAAATGCGAGCGCATCATGCGCACCTTTTCGGTTGAAACCGTTTATCACGCTGCCGCTTACAAGCATGTTCCGTTAGTTGAACATAATCCGATTGAAGGTATTCGAAATAATGTCTTTGGTACGTTGAGTTTGGCGAAAGCTGCAATGGCGTCGGGCGTTAAATCATTTGTTTTGATTTCCACTGACAAGGCCGTGCGGCCTACCAACGTTATGGGTTCGACGAAGCGCTTTGCCGAGTTGATATTGCAGGCTTTTTCGCGCCTTCAGGCGAGGTCACCATCGCGGACCCGATTCTGCATGGTGCGTTTTGGTAATGTGCTGGGTTCTTCTGGTTCGGTGGTCCCGCTATTTCGTAAGCAGATCGTTGGCGGTGGGCCTATTACGCTGACGCATCCAGAGATTATGCGTTATTTTATGACAACCCCCGAGGCCGCACAATTAGTTTTACAAGCTGGTGCAATGGGCGAGGGAGGGGATGTATTCGTCCTTGATATGGGTGATCCCGTAAAGATTGTTGATTTGGCAAAGCGCATGGTGCATTTAAGCGGGCTTGAAGTGCTATCCGACGCTACGCCAGACGGTACGATTGAAATTAACCACGTTGGTTTGCGTCCCGGTGAAAAGCTGTTCGAAGAGCTTCTCATTGGTGAGCACGTGGAGGGAACGGAACATCCCCTCATCATGCGCGCTCAGGAGTTGGAGATCCCGTGGGTGGTATTGCAGGATTTATTGGCGAAGCTGGATGTCGCATGCGACCAGTTTAATTATGAAGAGGTCCGAGCAATACTCTTACGTACAGTGGCCGAATATACACCGCAGTGCGAAATCGCAGATTTCATCTGGAGCGCTCAAGAGAATAAAGATCGCGCTGCTTAAGGCCTCCTTATGAATTTTATTGCTCTGGTTGAGAGAATAATTATCTGTCTTTATTTGTATGAAAAATAGAATAAAAGCTCTTCTGATTATGAATTCCCTGTTTTTTTTATTTATTAAATTATTGGTTGGATGCATCGACTTTGAAAAATTGGTAAATCTTTTTCATTACGATAAACTTAGTTTTCGATTTTAAGTTTTAGAATGCCGCGACGATGCATAATATGATCTCGGGGCAATTCGCTGTAATTTTCAATAAGGTAATTAGTGGAATTTTTCCAGCGAACACAAGTGTTAACTGCATGTGCAGTTTTCAATTAACCTTAAATTAGCGGAGTAATTATGGATTTGTCAGGCCTAACGGTTGCCCAGTTACGGGTTTTGCAGGAACAAGTGAAGCAAAGTTTAAAGGATCGCGAGCGCGAAGAAATGACGAAAGCGCGTGATCAGATTTTAGCCATCGCCCAAAGCGCAGGTATTTCTTTAAAGGATTTATTGAGTACGCCTCCAAAGAATAAAAATTACGTATCAAAAAATAAAGTTGCAGTGCGTTACCGCAATCCTGCTGATGCTTCATTGCAATGGACGGGACGTGGTCGTCAGCCAAAGTGGATACAAGAGTGGGTTTCCTCAGGTAAATCGCTTGACGCTTTACACGTATAACGTTGCCTTACAACTCTTTATAAGTTCTGAGCTTTCACTTTAATATTCATTATCAAATTTCGCGTCCGATTAAGCAGCTGAAATGAGTAACTAAAATTGTTACTACAACAACGCGCGATGGAGTAATCTTATTAAATGTATGCTTGGCTGATGGGTCCTATCGCCAATGCTGCGTACTCACGCAAAGACAAACGGTTGATCGCCCGGAGTGATGCGACAGCGCACGATATTGCTGTCACTCTCCCTGAACTTGGTCGTCACTTTTCACCAATTTTTAGCGGTCATAGACTCCATTATCAATTTTCGTACTGTCGAAATAAATCTATGCTCCCAATCCAAAACTCCATATTCAAAGCCTACGATATCCGCGGCGTCATTGGTAAAACGCTTGACGCCGGGATCGCACGCCAGATCGGGCAAGCCTTCGGTATGGCGGCCCTTGCCAAAAATCAAAAGACCGTTGTGATCGGGCGTGATGGCCGCTTATCCGGGGCAGAAATGACAGCGGCCCTGGCAGCAGGATTGCAAGACGTGGGTGTGGACGTGATCGATCTGGGCATTGTCGTTACGCCCATGGTGTATTTTGCGACCCATGTGCTGGGATCGCAATCTGGCGTCATGGTGACCGGCAGTCACAATCCTCCCGATTACAACGGCTTCAAAATGGTGCTGGCGGGCGAGGCAATTTATGGCGAGACCATTCAGGCCTTATATCAGGCGATCACTTCGGATGAGGTAAAAAAATCGGTTGAACAGGCCGTGCAGGCGGGGAGTTACAACACCCACGATATCAAGGACGCGTATCTGCAACGGATTCTGAGCGACGTTACGCTGGCGAAGCCGATGAAGATCGTGGTCGATTGCGGCAATGGGGTAGCCGGCGCGTTCGCCGGAGAGCTGTATCGCGCATTAGGATGTGAAGTGCAGGAATTGTTTTGTGAAGTCGACGGCACCTTTCCGAATCATCATCCGGACCCTGCGCACCCGGAAAATTTACAAGATGTTATTCGGGCGCTCCAAACGACCGATGCAGAAATCGGGCTGGCATTCGATGGCGATGGCGATCGACTGGGGGTGGTCACCAAAGACGGTCAGATCATTTATCCGGATCGGCAGTTGATGCTCTTTGCCGCTGATGTGCTGACCCGGCATCCCGGCCAGGAAATTTTATATGATGTCAAATGCACGCGCCATCTGGCACCATGGATTGCCCAGCACGGTGGCAAGCCGCTGATGTGGAAGACCGGTCACTCGTTGGTGAAAGCCAAGATGCGTGAGACCGGTGCGCCGCTGGGTGGCGAAATGAGCGGACATGTATTCTTCAAAGATCGCTGGTATGGCTTTGATGATGGTTTGTATGCCGGCGTTCGTTTGCTGGAATTACTCAGCCGCGAGAGCGATCCATCGGCGGTTCTGAATGCGCTGCCGCAATCGTCCAGTACCCCCGAATTGCAACTCACTCTGGCCGAAGGCGAAAACTTCGCGTTGATTGCAGCGCTGCAGCAGCAAGCGGATTTTCCCGGTGCCGACGACATCATCAAGATCGATGGTTTGCGCGTTGAGTATCCGGACGGCTTTGGATTGGTACGGGCATCGAACACCACACCGGTGGCAGTCATGCGCTTTGAGGCCGAATCGGATGCTGCACTGGCACGGATACAAGCAGAATTCAAGCGCGTGATTCTGGCGGTTAAGTCAGATGCAAATTTGCCTTTTTAATTTTTTTTATTGAACATCCGCTTGAATATTTTAATTGTTCGTGTTTCGTCTCTTGGCGACGTGGTGCATAACATGCCAATGGTGTCGGATATACGGCGCCACTACCCCGATGCCAATATTGATTGGGTGGTCGAAGAAGGCTACGCGAGTTTGGTACGACTTAATTCGGATGTGCGCAGAATAATTCCCTTCGCTTTGCGGCGCTGGCGTAAAAGCCTGTTCACGGCAGCTACCAGGGCGGAGATGTCTGAGTTTAGGCAACAGCTCAAGCAGGATGCGTATGACTTCGTTTTTGATACGCAGGGACTGCTAAAGACCAGCGTCGTCATGCGGATGGCGCGTCTGGCACCAAAAGGGAAGCGGGTCGGGCTGGCAAATGCGACGGAGGGATCAGGGTATGAGCCGATATCGCGCATTTTTCACAACTTAAGCGTTGTGGTGGGACTGCGGACGCATGCAGTTTTACGGGCCCGCCAGGTTGCGGCGCAGGCGCTGGGATATAACGTAGACGGGCCAGCCGATTTCAACCTGAAAATCCCGTTTATCTCTCCAGGTCATTCACCAACATGGTTGCCTGATACTCCTTATGCCGTTTTTTTTCACGGTACCGCCCGCGCTGAAAAACAATGGGCTTTTGCCAACTGGATCTGCATCGCGCAACAGTTATCCGATCGCAACGTCGCAATATTACTTCCCTGGGGCAATGCGGCTGAAAAACAAACCGCTGAGAAGATGGCGGCCAATATGCCTAATGCGCGTGTTCTACCCAAATTACCTTTGATGGAAGCAGTCATGCTTGCTCAACGCGCATCCTTGGTCATAGGCGTCGATACTGGCCTGACGCACGTCGCAGCCGCCTTTACCCGCCCGACTATCGAGCTGTATTGCGACTCCCCACGTTGGAAAACGGAAGGGGATTGGTCGGCGAGTATCGTGAATTTGGGGGATGAGGGGATTGCACCAACGGTTGAGGAAGTCTCAGGCGCGGTGAGGACTCTCCTTGAGTCGAAGAACGACCTGGGCGCACCCTTTGGATTTCTGGCCTGAGCAGAATCGGCTAATAACTTTATCGGTTACCGAACACAACCCTTCATAATACAGCGATGGAACAACAAATACTCGAAATAGACTGCGCCGACTGGCACGTTGCCGCCCTCAACCAGGCATGGATCGCCGCGCTTGAAGCGGGGAAGGTACTCTATTTTCCACGTCTTGCTTTCAACCTCACGCAGGATGAACGGCGATTTTTATCACCGACTATCCTCGATCCCAAAAGCCGCAATATAAGCCTGGATGCCGATGGCGTCATAAAAGGCGTCCTTGGAGATGCGCTGGATCAGGCCACGATGGCTGCGATGGTGGGGCGTTTTCGCGGCCAGGCGCGGCAATTAATTGCGTCTCTTTTACCTGCGTATAGCGATGTCGTCCGTTTGGCACCGACCAGCTATCGCCCGATGCAAGTTGAAACGCGTGCCCAGTCCTGGCGTGCGGATGACAAACGGATGCATGTCGACGCATTTCCGTCCCGGCCAAATTACGGCGAACGCATTTTGCGTGTATTTGCCAATCTGAATCCTGATGAGTTGCCGCGTGTATGGCGAGTCGGAGAGCCTTTTGAAGATGTTGCGAAGCGGTTTCTTCCCCGAGCAAAGGCTTATTCCCGTTGGCAGGCACAATTGATGAACGCGCTTCACGTGACTAAATCTTTACGCAGTGAGTACGATCACCTGATGTTGCAATTGCATGACAGTATGAAGTCGGACATGGAGTATCAGCGCAGCGGACCGCAAGTAACGATGCCTTTTGCAGCTGGATCAGTATGGGTATGTTTTTCCGATCAGACGCCGCATGCGGTGATGTCGGGGCAATATATGATGGAGCAGACCTTGCACTTGCCAGCGGCAAATCAATACGACTCTAGTGCCAGTCCCTTAGCTATTTTGACGCGGCTCACCGGCCACAGTCTGATTTGATGCGGGCGCATTTGTATCGCCTCCTTTATTCCCTTGTGTGGTGGTTAATCATTCCCCTGGCGGTGGGTCGGCTATGGTGGCGTGGCCGCAGGGAGCCAGGCTATCGGCAACATATTCCCGAGCGTCTGGGATTTTATCCGAAACGTGATAACGCTTTCGGACAGCCGAAGCGATCGTTGCTATGGGTGCATGCAGTGTCCGTCGGCGAAACGAGGGCGGCCGAGCCGCTGATTAACTTGCTGCTAGCCGATTATCCCCAGCACACCATCTTGTTGACGCATATGACCGCGACTGGTCGTGCTACAGGACAAGCGCTGTTTGGCGCGTCTCCGCGCATTGTTCAAAGCTTTCTTCCGTATGACACCGGCTGGATGGTGGGACGATTTTTACGTCATTTTGCACCAAGCTTGTGTGTGCTGATGGAAACCGAAGTCTGGCCAAATTTGATCGCACAATGCGTACGGTATCAGGTCCCTGTGGCATTGGTGAATGCACGGCTATCGGAACGTTCGTTGCGTCGCGGGAAAAAATTCGAGACGCTGATGACGCAAGCTGCGCAAGGAATTTCTTGCGTCGGGGCGCAGACCAAAGAAGACGCGCACCGACTGCAGCAGCTTGGTGCCAGCAACGTCACGGTTACCGGTAATCTCAAATTTGATGTCGCTCCTTCCGATGATATGGTGCGCATGGGTCTTACCATGCGTCAGCAAATCGGTGCCCGACCGGTGCTGCTATGCGCTAGCACTCGTGAGGGCGAAGAGGCGCTCGTCCTCACTGCACTCGGCCGTCAGAACGGCTCACCTTCTGTCGAAAACTTGTTGTTAATTATTGTTCCTCGTCACCCGCAACGGTTTGACGAAGTGGCGGATTTGATCGCTGCGAATAAATTGCCTGTGATGCGCCGCTCGACTTTGGGCGGGGGCCCGCTTGATCTGAAAGTTAAGGTATTGCTGGGCGACTCGATGGGGGAAATGTTTGCTTATTACGGCGCCTCGGATATCGCCTTTATTGGTGGAAGTTTGATGCCATTGGGCGGCCAAAACCTGATCGAAGCTTGTGCGGTTGGTAAGCCGGTTCTGATTGGCGCTCACACTTTTAACTTTGCAGCGGTGACTGAGCAAGCGATCGCTGCCGGCGCGGCATTGCGGGTAACGGATGCGGGGGCGATGCTGGATATCGCCATCCAATTATTGAGCGCCGACCAGGAGCGGGAGATTATGGGACGACATGCCAGCGATTTTGCACAGCTACATCGTGGTGCGACGATACGTACGGTGGCGTTGTTGGCTTTATTGATGTAGTCGGCCCGTAAATCTGAATCTGCTTTGTAGGGCTGTCGTTCTGTTTCGAAAGAGGGGCTGGGCGAACTTGCTCAGTCACGCGAACATAAAAATTCCACAACGATAGTCACAATCTTCAAAAAATTCATAATGCATATTGTTCCTTTAATCAATAACGTTATCAGTACGCTCTTGCTTCCGCCTACGAGCCTGGTGTTGTTATGTTTTGCGGGGCTGGTTTTACGGCGGCGCTGGCCGCGTTGTGGGCTATCGGTAAGTATCGGCGCGCTCGGTATTTTGTTGGTGATCTGTACCAAAGCCGGGGCCTTGCTGTTTGTTGCACCCTTAGAAAATCAGATCCCGATTCTCGACATTCGATCGATAGGACAGGCCGAAGCTATTGTCGTGCTCGGTGGCGGCCGGATCGAAAGTGCGCCGGAATATGGCGCTGTTGATAGCCCCAGCTATGTGACGTTAGCGCGTCTTCGGTATGCGGCGAAATTGCATCGGGAAACCGGTTTACCGCTGTTGGTCACTGGGGGAACGCCCGAAGGCGGCGGTGAGTCAGAAGCAGCCGTGATGGCCCGCACTTTGGCGGAAGATTTCGATACGCCGGTAAAATGGCGGGAGGACGCCTCAGACAATACCGCGCAAAATGCCGAGTTCTCCTACACAATTCTGTCGCAGCAAAAAGTGAAGCACATCCTGTTAGTGACGGACGCCATTCACATGCCGCGCGCGCAGATGATTTTTAAGCTTAGCGGCTTTGACGTGACACCAGCGCCAACAGTATTTTTTAGTCGCAGTCGTCTCTCATTGCTGGATTTTATTCCAAGCGGAGAAGGGCTGCGACGAAGCTATTACGCCTTGCATGAATGGATTGGTGTTACCTGGTATAAATTGCGTTATTGAGGTTGACTTAATAAGGCTCCTAACGTCTTCTGTCCCAATTTTTTTTAAGCCCGATCCTGAACTGGTGAAATTAAATTAAGCATGGTTGCCAATAAAAAAAAACCTGAAATCCTCTCATCGAGATGGAATTAGGCTCGAATCACGCCATTGTTCTTCGCATGCCCCGCCGAAGCCCGCTAGGTCATTTGCACTACCGATGCTGTCGAATCGATTAATATGGGCCTGAGCATAGGCATCAAAACCCGCAGTTCATTTTCCATTGCTGAGGCCGTCAGCAATATCTGTTGATTAACAACATCAGCAAAGAGTGGACAATGCCATTACTGGACTGGACAGGAGCGCTTAACCGCTTCACGACCCAGTTCTAAGAGCGGATGACGAGGATTTGAATGAAATCCCTTTACACAAAACTGCACCCCATTGGTAGAACTTAATACACTAACTACATGCACGCAAAAAAATGAAAAAAAATAGTCGAATTGATTGCTCGCCACGCAGTAAGCTTTGCTCATTGATCATAGCCATGGCCATTTTTCTGATTCTTCATCAAATTCACGATGTTCAATATTTTCCATGGGATGCCAAAGGCTATTGGGAACTAAGTAATCCGAAAATTTTCTTCAACTATCCAAAGGAAATTCGCGGTTATTTTTATCCATTATTATTATTGCCCGCACATTTTTTTTCCAATATATTTGAATATTATCAAAATTACTCATACCGATTTTTTTCGGCCTTCATTTACGCTTACTTACTTACGAGTGTTCTACCAGCATTTTATGTCCGAATTTTTGGCGGAACACTGACCACTTCAAGGCGGCTTATTACTCCGTTGTTGATCGCCATCCTGTTCCCTGGCTTGATCATTTACCCCCTTAGTGATCTACCTGCATTTCTTTTGCTGATTGGCTCCATAAGTGCTCTGTTAAGTGCAAAAACTGCTGTAACACGCATTACTGCAGGAGGCTATGCGGTATTGGGGGGGGTGCTTGCTGCAGGTGCCTACAATACGCGTACCATTTACCTGTTTCCCCTTCTATGCATTTTTTGCGCGGTGCCACTTTATTTCTTTTCAGCTCAGTCGAAAAGAAATCGATTGTCAGGCATATTAGCGTTCGTAGCTGGCTTACTTCTTGTTAGCTTGCCTCAAAGCTTTATCAATCAATCGACACATGGAACGTGGAACCCTGCGGTTATCTCCCAAAATACTGAAAAATCGTTATTCGCTCTCCAACTGATGTGGGGCATTACGATCCAAAGATACGAAACAACAATTGATCCTACGTCACCATCCGCTAGCCGTTACTTTATAGATAAGGCCGGAGAGAAATTATTCGTGTCGGAAAGTCTTGAAAAGAGCTCAGTCACGATCGCTAATTACATTTCGCTTGTCATGCGGCATCCGGTGGATTTTCTTGGGATATATGGTAGGCATTTCGTTAACGGACTCGATCTTCGAGACGGCGAGGTGTATGTCAAAAATTCAAAGGGGGTGAACAACAAACTTGCCGTTCTCAACTTCTTCGTGCTTGCTCTGGGGCTCTTTTCTGCGTTAGTTCGTTATGACGTATGGAAGACGACAGGACCGGCTTCAAGCACGAACCTCTCTGAAAATCGCGCTTCTGCAGAAATTATTTGGCCAATATGTGCTTTTATTTTACTACTCCCGATCTTTGCGATTCTTCCTGGCGCCGTGGAGACAAGATTTTTTCTGCCGTTGCATGTGCTTCTGTATTGCACCATCGCATTTAACGCATTCGCTATGGAGATGACTCTTTACGTGAAAAAGCATTGGATACCAGTTTTGCTCGGATTTGGATTTCTATCGATAATCTTCTTCGCCGTGTCGACTAACACGATGTCCTCCATGGAGCCGTTCATTAACCCTCCATATCGATTTGGGCAATAAATGGAATTCCGCCATTTTTGCATTGGCGAGAGATGTACCATGCCGATGGGAATGGTTAGTGGCGCTTGAATAATTCAGCTTTTTAACAAAATGATTAAATTGTTAGGTTCGATACTTGAAACAGTCGGCAAGAGGACGCTCCCGTAATTGGCACAAAAAAGTCTAAGCTTGCCAGCATCATGCGCAAGTTGTGACAGCACCCCATAGAATCGCGTGCATCGCATCACCCAGCGCGCCTTTGAGCGCTTAACGCTCGCGGCTTTTATTTACGTAGCACCTCTGGCCGACCGCGCTTCAACGGGACCGGCTCAGGGGCTACCAGATAAATGGCTTTCCAGTTAATTAACGCAACGAAAAGGATCAGCGGATGATGTTGGTTCAAATGGGCTATCAACGGAAAGCCAAATAATTGCCCGGACTGTGGAGTTTCGGGCTTCGGGCCCATAAATACTTAGACAGAATTTGCGAGGAACTGAATATAAATATTTTATTTCTGCAGATTTGGCAAGTACCTTCCATAAAGCCTATTCCAGACGAGATGCTTTTGATTTATTCAGCAGCGATTATTGAGTTTGTCTTAACTGCGTCGTGGCGCGTCCCGCCTAAACATAAAAAAAGCCCGCAACGATCAACTCGTTACGGGCTGATTTTTTTGGGAATTTCTTCCCTCAAACCTGGTTAGTTCGCCGTCTTCTTTGATATCGCCAAAGCTACCGGCGTTTGTGTGGTTTCATTCAAACCGCCGCCTAACGACCGATACAAATCAATCGCATTGTTCAAACGCAATTGACGGGTTTGGATCAGTGCTTGCTGAGCTGAGAACAGATCGCGATCTGCATCCAATATTTCATTTGAACTGGCAATACCGTTCTTGAAGCGCAGGTCGGTCAACTTAACCCGTTCTTGCTGGGCGACCAAAAAGGCTTGTTGCGCATCCAGTTGCTCATCGAGCGCGCCACGTGCCACCAGCGCATCTGCGACTTCGCTAAAGGCCGTCTGGATAGTTTTTTCGTAGTTTGCTACTGCAAGATTTTTGCGTACTTCCGACAATGTCAGATTGGCGCGATTACGGCCGCCTTCGAAAATAGGCAGTGTCAGTTGCGGGATGAACGACCAGGTGCGACTGCCCGCTTCAAACAGACTACCCAACGACGAACTGGCATTTCCAATTCCGGCAGTCAGCGAAATCTGTGGAAAGAACGCTGCACGCGCCGCGCCGATGTTAGCGTTAGCGGCCCGAAGCTGCTGCTCCGCCGAGCGAATATCAGGACGGCGGATCAGCAAATCGGATGGCAAACCGGCAGGGATATCTGTCACGATTTGTTGTGATTCCAGGGTTTGTGGCGCTGGCAAATCGGTCAACGGCTTGCCGACCAGCAAGGTTAATGCATTAGTTGCTTGTCCCTTTTGACGGGCCAGGGTAGCAAACGAAACGCGGGCAGACTGCACCAGTGTTTCGGACACGCGCAAATCAAGGGCCGATGACGCACCGACCTCAAACCGCATCTTTGCCAGCTTGTAGTCTTGCAATCGGCTGTTCAGGGTTTGTTGTGCCAGTTCCTGTTGTTCCGCATACGAACGTTCGGCTAAATATGCCTGTGCAACTTGCGAGACCAACGTAATTTTTACCGAGAGTCGCGCTTCTTCAGTGGATAAGTAGCTCGCCAATGCAGCATCTTTCAGGCTGCGTACACGCCCAAAAAAGTCCAGTTCAAATGCAGTCATATTCAAGCCGACTGAATAACCAGTACCGACAGGAGCCTGACCGGGCAGCAACTGATCCGCGGCGGAACGTGCCCGACTGCGGCTGAAGTTGCCATCAAAATTTGGCAACGCGTCAGCGGCGGTGATGTTGTATTGCGCGCTGGCTGCTTCGATATTCAGCGCTGCTGTGCGCAAATCACGGTTGTTGACCAGCGCTGCCGCAATCAGCGATTGCAGGCGCTGGTCCGGGAAAAACTGACGCCAGCCAAGAGCCACCGCGTCAGCATCTGATTGCTTAACGGCGAATTCCTCTGCGGGGAAAGTCCCCGCCACTGGCGCTGTCGGTCGCACATAGGTTGGTGCCATGCTGCAACCCGATAAAACGCCTGCCAGTAACAGAACGCTGGTCAGGTGTTTGGGTAAAGAATTAAACATGTTGGTCCTCCACATCAATTTTTTTGTTGGCCGCGTACATTTTGTTCTGACGCTCGCTGCCCTTGAAGAATTTACGGACTACCACGAAGAACACCGGTACAAGGAATACGGCCAGAACGGTGGCCGTGATCATGCCGCCCATTACGCCGGTACCGATAGCACGTTGACTGCCTGAACCCGCACCGGTCTTGATTGCTAACGGTAATACGCCGAGGATAAACGCCATGGATGTCATCAAAATCGGACGGAACCGCAAATGAACGGCTTCCAGCGTTGCTTCAATCAGGCCCTTGCCCTGCGCTTGTAAGTCTTTTGCAAATTCAATAATCAGAATCGCATTTTTAGCGGACAAACCGATGACGGTAATCATCCCGACCTTAAAGTACACGTCGTTTGGCATGCCGCGCAAAGTCACGCCTAGCAGTGCACCAAGAATACCTAATGGCACCACCAGCATCACCGCGAATGGAATCGAGGTGCTTTCATACAGCGCAGCCAATACCAGGAACACGGCAATTAACGACAGCAGATACAACATTGGTGCTTGTGAGCCGGAGGTTTTTTCTTCCAACGACTGACCTGTCCACTCAAAGCCGAAACCCGGAGGTAATTTCGCCGTCAGCGCTTCCATTTCGTCCATTGCTTCACCGGTACTATGACCCGGTGCGGCGCCGCCCGAAATTTTCATTGCTGGATAACCGTTATAGCGGGTCAGCTGGACCGGTCCGCTAATCCAGTGCGAGGTCGTAAATGCCGACATCGGTACCATGGTTCCGGTCGTGTTTTTGACATACAGTTTGGCCAGATCTTCCGGTTGCAGGCGTTGCGGCGCATCGGCTTGCACGATGACACGTTGTTGACGCCCCTGATTCGGGAAGTCATTGACATAGGCCGAGCCGAGCGCAACTGAAAGCGTGCTGTTAATTGCGTCAAATGTCACGCCGAGGGCGTTCGCCTTATCGCGATCAATATCGAGCTGCAGCTGTGGTGCGTCTTCCAAACCTTCGGGACGAACGCCAGCCAACACTTTACTTTGCCCTGCCATGCCGAGCAGTTGATTGCGCGCTGCGATTAACGCGTCATGCCCTAAACCGGCACGATCTTGTAAACGGAAGGTGAAACCTGTTGCGTTACCCAGTTCAGGGATAGGCGGCGGATTCAGTGGATAAATAATCGCATCCTTGATCGCTGAGAAAACACCAAAGGCTTTACCGGCAATCGCATCAGCAGATTCATCCGGCCCACGCTGGCTCCAGTCTTTTAGCGGAACAAAGACCAAACCGGCATTTTGACCGTTACCAGAAAAGCTGAATCCGGTAATGGCGACCACATGCGCAACCGCAGGTAGCTTGGCGTAATACTCTTCGATCGTTTTGATGACGGCCAATGTGCGGTTCTGGCTGGCACCGGCTGGTAATTGCACGTTGGTGATGATATAGCCCTGATCTTCGCTCGGCAAAAATGACGCTGGCAGACGCGCGTAGAGTAAGCCGACGCAGACCACGATCGCACCGTATACCAGCATGTAGCGGCCAGTTTTGGTGAGCATCCTGGCGATAATCCCTTGATAGCTTGTCGTGGTCGCGTTAAAGCGACGATTGAACCAGCCGAAGAAGCCTTTCTTCTCGTGATGATGTCCGGCTTCGACCGGCTTGAGGATCGTCGCGCACAACGCAGGTGTCAGGGTAAATGCCATGAGTACCGAGAAGAACATCGAAGCGACCATCGACAACGAGAATTGGCGATAAATTGCACCGACCGCGCCGCTGAAGAAAGCCATCGGGATAAATACCGCGATCAGCACCAACGTAATACCGATCAACGCACCGGTAATCTGTCCCATTGCCTTACGCGTTGCATCGCGCGGCGACAAACCTTCTTCGCTCATGATCCGTTCAACGTTTTCGACCACCACAATGGCATCGTCGACCAGAATACCAATCGCCAGCACCATACCAAACATGGTCAACACATTGATCGAGAAGCCGAATAATAGCAACGTCGCAAACGTACCCATTAACGCCACCGGCACCACAATGGTTGGAATCAAGGTATAGCGAATATTCTGCAAAAACAAATACATCACCAGAAACACCAGCACGATCGCTTCAATCAGTGTTTTGACTACTTCTTCGATCGATATTTTAACGAAGGTCGAGGTGTCATACGGGACCGTGTATTTGACGCCGGCGGGGAAGTATTTGGATAACTCTTCCATTTTGGCATGCACTGCTTTAGCCGTGCCGAGCGCATTGGCGGTTGGCGATAACTGTACTCCGACGAACGAGGTTGGTTTGCCATCCAGTCGGCCCGATGTGGCATACGATTGCCCACCGATTTCAATCCGGGCAACGTCACGCAGGCGCACGATTGAGCCGTCTTTGTTGGCGCGTAATTGAATGTTACCGAACTGTTCAACGGTATTCAGCTGGCCGGTAACGACCACGGTCGCGGAAATTTGCTGCGTGCCAGGGCTTGGCAAATCGCCGATTGTGCCACCTGCAACCAAGGCATTTTGTGCTTGAATTGCAGAGGTAACATCGCCCGGTGTCAGGTTCAGGCCAACCAGCTTAGCGGGATCGATCCAGATACGCATGGCACGTTCGGTACCGAATAACTGTGCTTGGCCAACACCCGGAACGCGCTTGATTTCATTGAGAACGTTACGCGACAGATAGTCGCCCAGCGCGATTGGATCAAGCTTGCCGTCGGTCGAGGACAGACCGATAAACATCAAAAAGTTACTACGTGATTTAGTGACCTGCACGCCTTGTTGGGTGACAGCTGCTGGCAGTCGCGCTTCAACCCGTTTCAAGCGATTTTGTACATCCACCGCTGCCAGATCGGCATTGGTGTCAGGAGAAAAGGTCACAGTAATTTGCACCGCGCCGTTGGCCTGACTTTGCGATTCCATGTATTGCAGGCCGTCGGCGCCGTTCATCTCCTGTTCAATCAGGCTGGTCACGCTGTCATCCAAGATTTGCGCTGTCGCACCTGGATAGTTGGCGCTAATGACGATCGTAGGTGGTGCAATGGACGGATATTGCGACACTGGCAGTTGCGTGATGGCTAGTGCACCCCCGAGCAGGATGAAAATAGCGAGCACCCACGCGAAAACCGGGCGATCAATGAAAAACTTTCCCATCTGGGTGCTCCTTATTTAGCTGGTGATGTTTTGTCTGCGTGCGAAGCGTCAGATGTTGCCGCAGGTGCTATTGGCGTCGGACTTGTTGCATCCGCTACTGCCGGATTTTTCCAAAGGACTGGCTTCACGACCGCACCCGGTTTAATTTTCTGCAAACCTTCAACGATGACTTTGTCGCCGGCCTTCAGGCCTTCTGTGACAATCCATTTGTCGCCTTGGGCGTTGTCTGCCTTAATTGTGCGTGTGACAACCTTGTTGTCAGCGTCTACGACAAAGACGCTTGCACCGGTCATATCTCGTGTGACCGCTTGCTGTGGGACAGTAATGGCTTGATCGTTGACTGCTTGTTCCAGGCGGGCGCGAACGTACATGCCGGGTAGCAAACTATGGTCGGGATTAGGAAACTCAGCGCGAATGCTGACTGAGCCGGTAGTCGGGTCAACCGTCAGATCAGAAAAAAGCAGTTTTCCGCTTTGTGGGTAAGCGCTACCATCTTCCGTGACCAAAGTGACCTTTGCCTGCCCTTTACCGACGCTTTGCAACTGACCGCTTTTCATGGCCTGCTGCAATTTCAGGATATCGGTGCTGGATTGCGTCAGATTTACGTATATCGGGTCGATTTGCTGTACGGTTGCGAGTTGGGTAACTTCGCCTTGTCCCACCAAGGCACCCTCTGTGACCAATGCGCGACCGATGCGGCCGGAAATTGGTGAGCTGACTGTGGCATAACCAAGGTTCAGGCTGGCAGTCTGGCGGGCCGCTTTGGCTGAAGCAACGTCCGCTGCAGCTTGTTTTTGTAAAGCGATGGCATCGTCATAATCTTGCTTACTGACCGCATTGGCTTCCACTAATGGCTTATAACGTTGCGCTTTCAGCGTCGCCTGAGTCAGGTTGGCTTCTGCTTTCGCGAGCGTTGCCTGAATGCTCTCAAACGTCGCCTGCAGTTGCGCTGGATCAATGTTGAACAACACCTGTCCGGCCTTGACGTCGCTTCCTTCAACGAAGTTGCGTTTGAGAATAATCCCGGCAGCACGTGCGCGTACTTCAGCAATGCGGGTGGCTTCCAGGCGACCTGGTAATTCTGAGGCCAATGCGAGACGTTCCGGAGCGATACTAACGACAGCTACTTCCGCTGGCGGTGGGGCGGCTGGTGCTTCGGCTTTTTTCCCGCAAGCGGCAACCGCCGATAATGCTGCTATGGCCAACGCCATGCGCGTAAAACGGTATAGTGATTCTGCTGAATTCATGAAATATCTCGCACGTTGAGTGAATAAGTAACGGTCATGCCTGGGGGTAATGCGGGCCTGCGCTGACGAAGGAATGCGGTAATAGGGTGAGGCTTAGCGGGCGTAGATAATCTGCAGCCCTGTTGGGTATGGTTGATCGGTGAGGCGTCGTGGATGTGGTATTATACATACATTCATGAATGTATGTGCAAAGGGTGCTTTAAATGTTGCACTTGCACACTATGTTGGCTGGGAGATAGAAAATGGCAAGATGTACAAAAGAAGAATCGCTGGAAACGCGGTCCCGGATTCTGGATGCGGCAGTAGACGTATTTTATTCGCAGGGCGTGTCGCAGACCTCACTCGCCGATGTGGCCAATGCGGCGGGCGTGTCGAGGGGCGCAATTTATTGGCATTTCACCAATAAAAGTGATTTATTTAACGCAATGTGTGAGCGTGTGCGGCTTCCGATGGAGGCCTTGATTCGAAACAGTGCCGAGGAAAGTTCAATCGATCCTCTGGGCCAATTTCGAAGCTGGTGTCTGTTCGCCTTGGGTGAAGGCGTTAACAACGCACAGACTCGGAAGATATTTGCCACGATCTTGCATAAGTGCGAATTCGTTGATCCACTTGATCCAATCTATATGCGCCAGCAAGAATGCTTCCTGGAAGGCCGCATCAATATTCAGCGTATTCTTCGCTTTGCAGTGGCAAAAGGGCAACTGCCGCGCAATCTTGACCCGAACCTTGCGGCGATCATGGTGCAGGCGCTTTTATCGGGCGTACTGGAAAACTGGCTATTCAACACGGATAGCTTTGATCTGGGCGAGCAGGCAGCCAGAATAGTTGATTTCTGTATACATGGTTTAAAAACTGCACCAACTCTGCAAAAAATGATCTGATGCGGTTGGTAGTTGGTTGTGCTTTCAGCACATCAAAGCGAGCTTGCCAGTCGCGCAATCTCAAATCCTGCCCGGCCTGAAAAAAGGCCACCTCGCTATTCGCCTGGCTGACGCCCACAGCAAAAGTGAAATTTCAGGTGCAGGAGACTCGAAGTCTTCAATAGACGGGCATGGTGTTATCAACCTGTTGCGCCCATGCATGTATGCCGCCGGTAAGATTAATCACGTTGGTGAAATGATTGCGTTCCAAAAATGCCGCCACCGACATGCTACGCGCACCGTGGTGGCAAATGCAGACCACCTGTTGGTCTTCTTCCAGTTCATTGAGGCGACCCGGAATGGTTTGCATCGGGATTAATTGCGAATCCGCTATATGGCAGGTTTCGTATTCCCAGGGCTCCCGCACGTCCAGCAGTAATGGCGTCGGGCGGTTTGGATCGGCGATCCAGGCAGCTAATTCAGGGGCGGTAAGATATTGCATCGTATGCTCGTCGGTGAGTTTGCCGGGTCGGACTTTAAAATCAGACATAACGTCCGATTTTAAAATCAAAACTTAACTTTAAACTGTCAAGATCAAAACTTAAAATGAGAACGCGGAGCGGCGTCACGTAATGGCCGTGCACCTGTTTCAAACAGATTCCGGGTATCGAATGCGGTATCCGAAATGCGGGAAATGACCTGCGCTACCATCACTGGCGCTTCGCCGATAATGGCGACAATGCGACCACCAATCTTAAGTTGCTCCAAAAACGCGGCCGGGAGCGACGCCAGCGAACCTGAAATCATGATAACGTCATAAGTGGTTTCTTTGCCCTCAAGCCACCCCTGCGCGCCGTTTCCCTCTACAACCTCGACGTTACGCACGCCATAAGCGCTTAAATTCTTTTCTGCGAAGGCTTTCAACTCTGCGTCAATTTCCACGGTCACTACGTGACGTGCCTTATGCGCCAAAAGCGCCGCCATATAACCTGATCCGGTCCCGATTTCCAAAACGCTCTCGTGCTTTTTGACGGCAGCTTCTTGCAGCAGGCGCGCTTCCACTTTCGGCGACAGCATGCATTCTCCGCTGTCTCCTGGCAAAGGAATTTCGGTATCGCTAAAGGCCAGACTCTTATACGCCGCTTGCACGAATTCTTCGCGCCGAACCACCGTAAGCAGGTCGAGAATGTCCAGTTCCAGCACATTCCAGGGACGGATTTGCTGTTCGATCATATTGAAACGAGCTTGTTCGATATTCATGGCGGAGGTCGATAACGGGATAAAGACGTCATTCTATCAAGGACGACCTTAAAAACCTACTGGAAGGTCTAATTTCGCCTGCGCATCCAATATCTTGGCTTTTGCATTATTTTTAACAATGTCGAAAGGAAATTGGGAGGCCGTTTTTTATTTTGCACGGCGCGTTAAGCCGTAAGGTAATAGCTATTTACGGTTAAAATGCGGCTTTGACGTGGCGACTGATAGTGGAATGATAGAGAAGAATGAAAGAGAAGCGCAATGTCAAAATGTCATTTTTTAACGCCAACGCGCATACTAATCAATATGCCAATCGTTAAGCCCTTGCTTTCTGTCCCAGATTCGATTGTGAGCACCTCCTTATTGCCTCCCTCATGTCGTCCTGGTTGCGGTGCCTGTTGTACCGCACCGTCCATTTCTTCGGCGATTCCCGGCATGCCGCACGGCAAGCCCGCTGGCGTGCGCTGCATCCAGCTCGATCATGCAAATAAATGTCAAATTTTTGGCGCGCCGGAGCGGCCGGCTGTTTGCGGAAATTTGCAGCCGTCGTCAGAAATGTGCGGCGATTCGCAAATGCACGCAATGCTTTTCCTCAGCGAGCTTGAACGATTAACTGCGGTGACCGTCTGAAATACACGTTCACTTCATTTACCACCGCGAAGGTGAGCAAACAATTGCCTCAAAATTAACTAACAAGGATATTGATGAAACGTAAATGGATAGCGGTGCTCGCCTTGATGAGTGTATTTCTGTTTAGTTCGTGCGCGATGTTGATCGGAACACGGGATGTCGATTTTTCATTAACCAGCTTGCAACAATCTCTAAATAAACGGTTACCTTTTACGAAACGTTATTTAGGTCTCATTGAAGTCACCGCAAGCAACGCGCAGTTGGCGCTGGATGCCGGTCAAGGGAGGTTGCTGGTTGACATGGACGTCACCATGGCGTTGCCATTGACGGGAAAATCCTGGTCTGGCAAGTTGGCGATGTCTGGCGTGATCGCTTTGGATGGCGCGCATAACGCAGTGATATTAACCAATACGCGTCTGGATAGAATTACCCTCGCCAATTTAGACGGCGCTTACAGCGAACAAGCAACCCAGATAGGCGGCTTATTGGCGCGGGAATTAATGCAGAGTGTGCCGTTATATAGTTTTAAGCCGGAAGATTTGCGTTTTGTTGGCGTGACGTTTGTGCCGACTAAAATTGTTACAAGGACGGATCGCCTGGTTGTCACGTTTGAGCCTCAAAAATGAAGGTAGATCGAGGCGATCAATTGAGTCGTCGCCGCCCACTGTTCATCTGCGCGCATGCGCTATCTTGCGCGGCAGTCGTTCCTTCGATCCTGAATGATTTCGTTGGCAAATTCTCTGACCTGACCGGGCAATTCCAGATCATTCAGCATAACCGGACATAACTTACTTTCTACATGGATATATTTCTTGCGTTAAAAGTCATCATCATGGGTGTGGTCGAAGGATTGACTGAATTCCTTCCTGTTTCCTCGACCGGTCATTTAATTCTGGCCGGAAGTTTGCTTAATTTTTCAGCGGATATTGGACGTGGCAAAGCCGAAGTATTCGATATCGCCATTCAAGCGGGGGCTATTTTTGCGGTCTGTTGGGAATATCGTATTCGAATCGCTGATGTATTGCTTGGTTTGACGACCGAACCGAAAGCGCAAAAATTAGTCCGTAATCTGATCGTTGCCTTTATACCCGCCGCGATTATGGGTTTGTTGTTCAGCAAAATCATTAAAGAAAAATTATTTGCACCGGTTCCCGTCGCCATTGCACTCGTGGTCGGCGGATTGATTATTTTATGGGTAGAGCGTCGTAACAAAAACTCTTTGCCGGATCAAGCAGGTAGTCGGGTGGAAACAGTCGACGACATGACGGCGATGGACGCATTAAAAATCGGTTTTGCCCAAGCCTTTGCGCTTATTCCTGGCACCAGCCGTTCGGGCGCAACGATTATCGGCGGGATGATGTTTGGTCTATCGCGTAAAGCGGCGACGGAGTTCTCATTTTTTCTCGCCATTCCAACGTTGTTTGCCGCGACCATTTATTCACTATATAAAGACCGGGCGTTGCTCAGCGCCGCCGATCTACCGTTATTTTCGCTTGGTACGGTAGCGGCATTTATTTCAGCGTTCTTCTGTGTGCGTTGGTTATTGCGCTATATTGCCACGCATGACTTTACACTGTTCGCCTGGTATCGCATCGTGTTCGGACTCGTCATATTGTTGACAGGCTATACCGGCGCGGTGGCGTGGGAGCATTGATTCAGCTAGTAGTAGGAAGTAATAATCAGTAAGTAATAATTAGTAAGTAATAAGTAGTAATAGATAACCAAGTTGGAAGCATTAAAGTGAAATCGTTGTTGTTCACGTAATAGTTATCGTGATTGTGTATTTCTTGTCTTAAATTTATTGATGCACGGTAGCGCGCGTTGCAAAAAACGCGAATGGAGAATCGTTTGGCAAATATTTGTTCCGCCGGTCTGGATATCGGCTTCGCTTCGTTGAATTATGTACAAATTGGGATACTCGGCATCATTCAAGGAATCTCCGAATTATTACCAATTTCGTCGACCGCACACATGCGGATTGTTCCAGCCGTGCTAGGTTGGCACGATCCAGGGTCCGCATTTTCAGCGGCAATGCAGCTCGCCGCTTTGGTTGCGGTGGTGAGTTATTTTTGGCGCGACGTGCGTCAGGTGACGGTCGGTAGCGTTACCGCGCTGCGCGAGCGCGATTATCGCAGCCCGTCGTTGCGGCTGGGAATAGCAATTTTAGTCGCCACCATACCAATCGGTATCGTCGGGCTGGCATTGTCGCCAGTGTTGAATGCCTGTAATTCGCCGTTGCGGAGCCTGACTGTGATCGGTTACGCCTGTGTTGGTCTGGCAATTTTGCTGGCGCTGGCAGAAATGACTGCAAAGCATCGTCGCACCGTCGGCGAAATGCGGATGCGGGACGCGGTGTTTGTTGGCTTGGCACAAGTGGGCGCGCTGATTCCCGGTGTGTCGCGCTCAGGATCGACTTTGACTGCTGCGCTATTTTTGAACTTCAAGCGTGAAGAAGCGGCCCGTTTCTCATTTTTATTGGGTTTACCTGCCATTGCCCTGGCGGGCTTAAAAGAGCTATGGCATTTATTCCATGCGCACATGCCATTAGATGCCTGGCTATTGCTGCTGTTCGGTCTGGTGGTCGCGAGTATTTCAGCCTTTTTCGCGATTTGGGGCTTGATGAAAGTCCTTGAAAAATTCTCGACCTGGCCATTTATTATTTACCGGGGCGCATTGGGTATCTTTTTGCTGGTGGCGGTTGGAACAGGTTACCTTCAATAATCGCTATGACACCGAACCTGCTTTCGCCTGAGCCTACAATCTCGGGGAAGCAGGTTAGCCGGTTTGCGGTGCGGGAAAAAACCATTTGATCTACTTAGGTAACTCCCTGAATCTGCACCCGCTGAATGTCGTGTCAAGTGCCCCTTTAGTCGTTAAGCGTTGACTTTATCTCGCACCGTGATGCTTAATCCAGTCTGAGTTCCATTCAGTTTTTACTTCTATTTTTCTTTCCTTTCATTTCCTTTTATTCCCTATTAATGCCTGACCAAAATAATTCGCAAGCGCTACATATCCTGCAGACAATATTCGGCTATCCGTCGTTCCGTGGGCAGCAGGCGGAGATTGTCGGTCACGTTGCCGCTGGTGGTGATGCGCTGGTCTTGATGCCGACCGGTGGCGGCAAATCGTTGTGCTATCAGATTCCTGCAATGCTACGTGAAGGTGTGGGCGTGGTGGTATCGCCTCTGATCGCGTTGATGCAGGATCAGGTTGATGCATTGGCAGAAGTCGGTGTGCGCGCTGCGTTTCTGAACTCGACCCAAACCTATGAAGAAGCATCGCAAATTGAGCGGCGCGTGCGCAGCGGTGATCTTGATCTGGTGTATGTTGCACCCGAACGCCTGCTGACGCCACGTTGTCTCGATTTGCTGGAGTCGTCGAAAATTGCGCTATTCGCGATTGACGAGGCGCATTGCGTATCCCAATGGGGCCATGATTTTCGACCAGAGTACATCAAGCTGTCGATACTCCATGAGCGCTTTCCTAATGTGCCACGAATTGCGCTTACGGCGACCGCCGATCATCAGACCCGAGAAGAAATTGCACTACGTTTGCAATTACAGGACGGCGCAAAATTTGTATCGTCATTTGATCGTCCGAATATTCGCTATCAGATTGTGGAAAAAGCGAATGGCCGCAAACAGTTGCTCGACTTCATTCAGGCCGAGCATATTGGCGACGCCGGTATCGTCTACTGCTTATCGCGTAAAAAAGTAGAGGAAACTGCTGAATTTTTGAAGCAGCAAGGCATATCTGCGCTGCCCTATCATGCCGGTATGGAATACGCTATACGCAGCAAAAATCAGGGCCGGTTTTTGCGTGAAGAAAGCATCGTCATGGTTGCCACGATCGCTTTTGGCATGGGCATAGATAAGCCGGATGTGCGCTTTGTCGCCCATCTGGACTTGCCTAAAAGTATCGAAGGATATTATCAGGAGACTGGCCGTGCCGGACGTGATGGCGGCCCGGCCAATGCGTGGATGGCCTACGGTTTGCAGGACGTGGTGCAGCAACGCCGTATGATCGATGAATCTGAGGCCGGTGAAACTTTCAAGCGGGTACAGGGTGTCAAGCTGGATG
Source organism: Glaciimonas sp. PAMC28666 (assembly GCF_016917355.1). Taxonomy (GTDB): domain Bacteria; phylum Pseudomonadota; class Gammaproteobacteria; order Burkholderiales; family Burkholderiaceae_D; genus Glaciimonas. The sequence goes on from NZ_CP070304.1 coordinate 2,915,603, forward strand.
CGATGCTGGGACTGTGCGAGACGCTGTTTTGCCGGCGGGTGCGACTGCTGGACTATTTCGGTGAGGAATCGACGCGTTGCGGCAATTGTGACACCTGTATGTCGCCGCCTGTATCGTTCGATGCGACCGTGGTTGTGCAGAAATTACTTTCTACCATCTATCGTGTTGACCAACGTTTTGGGGCGATTCATGTTCTGGATGTGTTGCGCGGAATTGATTCCGATAAGATCAAACAATGGCGGCATGATGAACTCTCGACGTTCGGGATCGGAAGCGATCGTAGTGAGCAGGAGTGGCGGGCGATTTTGCGACAATCGATTGCGTTGGGGCTGGTGAGTGTTGATCATGAGTCGTATAGCGCGTTGAAGTTGACGGATGCTGCTAAGCCGGTTTTGCGTGGCGAACTTCAGGTGCAGTTGCGGGAGTATCAGAAGCCGATTAAGCAGAAGCGGACCAGTAGTAAGCCTAAGGGTTATGTTGAGTCAGATTTGTCGAGCGCTGAGCAGACGATTTTTGATAAGTTGCGCTGGTGGCGGGTGGAGACGGCGCGCAAGCATAACGTTCCGGCTTATGTGATTTTTCATGACGCTACTATGCGGGAAATTGCTAAGGCGCGGCCAGAGTCGTTGGATGATTTGAGGGGGGTCAGCGGGGTGGGGGAGAAGAAGTTGGAGACTTATGGGGCGGAGATTGTTGAGTTGATTGCGGGGGTATTGTAGTTTTACATTTTCAGCTTTTGGTAAATAACGCGATTTTTGCTCCGTGGGTGCTTGCCGGGGACACCTCTTTTTTGCCAGGTTTTTTTTGTGTGGTTTCAATTGTGGTTAATTACGTTTATCTCTAGCTAATACGGCTATTGCTCCTTGGGGGCTGGTCGGGGGCAGCCCGACAGCTAGTCACTTTTTCTTGCTTCGGCTCGCCCCGCCAAGAATAAGTAACCAAAAAGAAGGCGACCGCAGTGATGCTGCCCTTCGGGTTCCCAAGCATTTCAGTCGCCAGTCGGGTTGAGAAACCAACTCGCTACGCTCAAGCATGTTTCCCAACAATTCCCGACTGGCGACTGAATACTTGGCAGCCTCAATGTCGGAGTAGGTCAACGGCAACTTCAACAGCCAACTTCAACTTCAACTTCAACTTCAACTTCAAAGGGTAGCTTTGGCCGTTAGGGCTTGGCTTATTTTTGTTGTTGATTGAATCGACGATGTCCGACGCTGTGGGTCCGTTATGCGATTACTGTTCCTAGCGCTGCTAGTAGAGCTTGTCGTACTTTGGTTTCCTGGGGTGCTACGCCGAAGCCGACCATGATGCCTTGGGCATCGATGAAGCGGCAGATGGTTCTTTCTCCGTCTTGTTCGGTTTCCCAGCGGCCGCCTTCGAGGGCGTGGCGTGGGGGAGGGACCAGGGCTAATGGGTAGCTTGGGGTTTTGACGATTACCGGGGAATCTTTTAAATCGATTCGGGTGTGGTCGCCGGTAAGTGTTTTGGCGATGGCGCGGGCGGCGCTCATTATGGGTGCTATGTAGGGCAATGGGCCGGTGCGACCTTCTTTGTCTAGCAGGTATTCGGCGCAGTCGCCCAGGGCATAGACGTCTTCGATGCTGGTGCGACCGTGACTGTCGACCAGTATGCCGCGTTCGGTTTTTAGTTGGGCGGCTTGTGCCAGGCGCAGGTCGGGGCGCAGTCCTACCGCTGACAGGACCAGATCGGCGGTGATGGTTTCGCCATTGGCTAATGTTATCGCCAATGCGTCGTCAAGATGATCGATGCTGGTGGCGGTTGTGTTTAGAGACAGCTTGATGCCGCACGCCGTCAGGGCTTTTTGAAGGCCTTGGGATAACGCAGGTGGGGCCAGGGCTGCAAGAGGTAACGTGTTTGGGTCTATCAGGGTTACTGCGTGGCCATGGCCTGACAAGTCGTCGGCGAATTCGCAGCCGATCAGGCCGGCGCCCAGAATGACGACGCGGGCCGATGCGCGTTGATCGGGTAACAGCAGGTCGCGAAACGTCGCGTAGTCGCCGATGTGGTTGACCGATAGCACGCTATCGCTCGCATCGCCGCCAATGTTGAGGCGGATAGGTTGCGCGCCGACAGCGAGTATCAATTGTGCATATTCGAATTGACCTGCGCTGGTGTTGATCACCTTGGTCGCCGTGTCAATATTATTTACCTGTACGCCGGTCAGGATCTCGGCTTGCAGTTGTTCAGCCATTTGGGTGGAACTCTGCGTTATCAGTTGCGCCGCCAATTTCTTTTGCGCGAAGGCAATAGACAACATCGGTTTAGAGTAAGAACCACCATCGTCAGCGGTAATGATTAATAGCGGCGTCGCTTTGTCCAATTTGCGCAATTCGCGCGCTAGTGTGTAAGCGGCTGTGCCGGCACCGATAATGATGATGGGTTTCATAGAGAGTTTCAGAAGAGGTCGATTGGACGTGATGATAATGCGAATTGGTCAAACCGGCCAGAAAGTAATTGCTGCCGATGACGATCGGCCTATCCTGAAGCTGGCCTGTGCCAGAAATCTAAAATAATTAACAATTTGGCATTATTAGTCCAAAAAACGCTATGTATTAATTGGCAAGCGCGCGTTGCTTGGGGAGAATGAAAAAAAACGCGCCGAGAGATTCCTTTTCAGAAAGTACTTTCGAGACACTATGTTCATACCAAATACGCATAAGTGACGGCGTCCAGTCTGCTAAAATTACCTTCTTTACACTAGAACTTTTGGGGACGGCAGCGTATGGATTCGATGATTGACAAAAAAGAAGAACTTCGCCAGCAGCTACGTCAGGCTGCGCTCGAATATCACGAGTTTCCAACACCTGGCAAAATTAGTGTTACTGCGACTAAAACATTAACAACCCAACGCGATCTGGCGCTGGCGTACTCCCCTGGGGTTGCTGCAGCATGCGAAGAAATCGTCGCCGACCCTGCGAATGCTTTCCGTTATACCGCGCGCGGTAATCTGGTGGCGGTTATCACCAACGGCACTGCTGTGCTTGGACTCGGTAACATCGGGCCGCTGGCATCCAAGCCAGTGATGGAAGGCAAAGGCGTTCTATTCAAGAAATTTGCCGGCATCGATGTTTTCGACATTGAAGTCAACGAAACCGACCCGGACAAGCTATGCGACATCATCGCATCGCTGGAGCCAACCTTCGGTGGTATCAACCTTGAAGACATCAAGGCACCGGAATGCTTTGAAATTGAGCGTAAACTGCGCGACCGTATGAAGATTCCGGTCTTCCATGACGATCAGCATGGCACCGCGATCATCGTAGGCGCAGCGATTTTGAATGGTCTCAAAGTAGTCGGTAAAGATATCAAGAACTGCAAAATGGTGGTGTCGGGTGCGGGCGCAGCGGCGCTGGCCTGTCTCGATTTGATCGTGGATCTGGGGTTTCCGATCGAAAATATCTTTGTTACCGATTTAGCTGGCGTGGTCTATGAAGGCCGGGTTGAGTTGATGGACCCGGATAAACTTCGGTTTGCGCGCAAAACAGAAGCACGCAAGTTGGCAGATTTGATGCCAGGCGCTGATATCTTCCTGGGGTTGTCCGCTGGTGGCGTCCTCAAACAAGATATGGTAAAGGCCATGGGCCCGCGTCCATTGGTATTGGCACTGGCGAATCCTAATCCAGAGATCTTGCCTGAAGACGTCAAGGAAGTACGTGATGACGTCATTATGGCGACCGGTCGTTCGGATTATCCGAATCAGGTTAATAATGTTCTGTGCTTCCCGTACATTTTCCGCGGCGCGCTTGATTGCGGCGCTACAACCATTACCCGCGAAATGGAAATCGCCGTAGTGCATGCGATTGCGGAGTTGGCGCAAGCTGAGCAGTCCGACGTCGTGGCCACTACTTACGGCGCGAATATGTCGTTTGGTCCGGATTATATTATTCCGAAGCCATTCGATCCGCGCTTGATGATCAAAATTGCTCCAGCGGTAGCAAAAGCTGCTGAAGCCTCCGGCGTGGCTGCGCGTCCGATCAAGGACATGGAAGCCTATATCGAGCGTCTGCAGCAGTTCGTCTATCACAGCGGCACTTTCATGCGTCCGTTGTTTCAGATCGCCAAGAAAGCACCGGCGGCCGAGAAGCGGATTGTCTTCGCAGAAGGCGAAGAAGAGCGCGTCCTGCGCGCAGTGCAAATCGTCGTTGATGAAAATCTGGCAAAACCAATTTTGATCGGTCGTCCGGCCGTTCTGCAACAGCGGATCGAGCGTTTCGGCTTGCGCCTGAAAGTCGATGTCGACTTTGAAGTAATCAATCCAGAGTTTGATAGCCGCTACCGCGATTACTGGCAGACATTTCTGGCAATGACCAAACGTCAGGGAGTTACAGAGCAATACGCCAAGTTGGAAATGCGGCGTCGTCATACGCTGATCGGATCGATGGCGATTCATAAAGGACATGCAGACGGGATGATTTGCGGCACCTACGGAACGCATGACCTTCACCTGACCTACATCGACATGGTGTTGGGACGTCGTGAAGGCGTGAATGTCTATGCAGCCATGAACGCGTTGATTATGTCGAATCGCCAATTGGTGTTGGTTGACACGCACGTTAACGAAAATCCAACTGCGGAGGAACTGGCGGAAATCACTATTCTGGCAGCAGAAGAAATGCAGCGCTTCGGTATTAAACCGCACGTCGCTTTGTTGTCGCATTCCAACTTTGGCACAAGCAACAGCGCCTCAGCGCAAAAAATGCGCAAGACGTTGGCGATTGTGCGAGAGCGTGCGCCGGATCTGGAAATCGATGGTGAAATGCACGGTGACACTGCCCTGGACGCGAGTTTGCTGCGTAAGGTAATGCAAGACACACCGTTGACCGCAGATGCCAATCTGGTCGTGATGCCGAATATTGACGCCGCTAACATTGCCTACAATCTGCTCAAAACCACTTCCGGTAATGGTGTTGCGGTGGGACCAATCTTGCTTGGTTGCGCCAAGCCGGTTCACATCCTGACGTCATCTGCGACGGTGCGCCGTATCGTTAATATGACGGCATTGTGCGTTGTCGATGCGATTTCGGCACGCTGATCGTTAAGCTAATCAGACATAGTTTTTGTTGCTGGTAGTAACGAATCGAGAAAGTCCGGTTATTTGCACCTGGTAGGGTGCAAATCCCGGACTTTTTTTAATTGGCAAGTCGCACCAGCTGCGGTGGTGCTTATTTTTTTGCCGCTTTTATCGGTACGCGTCCGGTTTGAACATGGCGAGAAGCATGGTCGCAATGACCGGGTTGGTCATCAAAAAACATATGTGGCTTGAAAGCCGCCAATACATCCGATTTAGCCACACCGCCCATGAAAAACGTTTCATCGATGGTCACGTTCCAGGCGCGTAAAGTACGGATTACGCGTTCGTGTGCCGGCGATGAACGGGCCGTGACCAGTGCAGTGCGGATCGGTCCAGCCCGTCCATCCGGATTTTTAAAATTACTTTGAATAAAGGACAACGCCATCAGCAATCGTGCAAATGGTCCCTGAGGCAACGGTTTAGTGGCATTTTCCCGTTCATGTTGTTCGAGCGCTTCAATCCCTTTGGACTGAAAAATACGTTCCGATTCGTCTGAAAAAATCACCGCGTCGCCATCAAACGCAATCCGGATCTGGTCCAGTTCTTCACTATCGCGTTGCCCATTCTGTTGGATTGGCATTTGATATAGCAGTGCAGCAGCGGTATCGGAATTGATCGCCGCCTGTACATCGTCTTCGTGCAATGACAGAAAAAGGCTGACATTGAAGGCGTGCAGATAAGGCGCCAGTGATGCGCCGCCCGATAACACCGCGCGCGTGATATCGAGTTCGTAATGCTTGATGGCGTTAAACATACGCATTGAGGTTTCGGTCGAATTGCGCGACATGATGACCACCTCCACCAGACGTTGATCCGGTGTCAGACGATTCAACTTAAGCAGGGCGCGCACCAGCGCGAACGCGGCACCGGGTTTTAATATTTGATTTTCGTTCATCAGTTGATGCTGTTGATATGCGGCCAGTCCTTGCGTACGGAAAATAGCCTCCTCCGCCTCCAGATCAAATAGCGCACGAGAGGAAATTCCTACAACAAGCAGCTTGGCGAGAGAGACGGGCATGAGGGATGCTAAGCAAGGTTAGCGAAAGTGATAGTAATCCATTATAGACGCCTCTCAACGATGCTGGAAAAGTCGAAATCAATGGTGAAAAGAATGCTGTCTGACCCGTCTGAGTCGACTGACATTCGCTAGCGCCGGATAAAAATACGTTATGAAATTTTGCCTGTGGCCGTTTAGCTGATCGACGGTAGCGAGAGCAGAAGCAATCTTAATGAACAGTTTTTATTTTGAGATGTCTCATTCTCTCCAAACACGATGAAAACTAACTTCATAATGTGTATCAACTTTCTCTTAACTGGGCGCAATGAAACATCAATTTACGGTAAGAATAACCAAGCAGGAAAACATAGCCCACTCGCTACCGAGCTGCCCAATCCGCGATGAATAAGACGATGAACAATACCGTTACCGTCGTTTTTCGCGTAATCAGCGTGCTAACTGTCTGCATCATCGGTGGCTGTACGAGTCTGCCTTCCGAAGCGGGCAGGGGGCCAGTTGTTCAGATGTACGGGACCATTGACACCGGCGTGACCGCGCGGTCTCGATAATTGCTAATTTACATCTTCAAAGGATATAACACGTTCGGAAAATGCTGTCTGCGCGATCAAGTTGTCACATTTTCGCTACAAAGCGTCGGAATACCATTAAGTGTGACCAGTTTCACTCGGAAGACGGCCATTACACCATATGGGTCGAATGTCAGGTTTGGCACAACTAAAATTATCGGCTGAGACGCAGGCGCTTAACATTAAACTTAATATCAAAAGTGTCAACGTTGTTTTCATGACTGATCCCTGTCGTTGGTTCGAATAGTTTATACGACGTAACTTTTTAATCGAATTTCCGTTCGACTTAATGCTTAACATGCTTTATATAATTTACACAGCAGCGAGCTTGTTACTACGACTTTGCCTGGGAATGTTGAAAACCAATTAAAGCGATATAAGATTTGAAGTGCAGTGTTCGTTATCTATACAGCGTTGCACGTAGCGCTTTTATTCAACATTGCGCCATAGCTTGCGCTTAAGTAACGCACTGGGTGAATTAAGTAGACTTACCGTTACCATCTCGCTATGCTTTAGATTCCCCGGGAGGAGAAATAAATGCGCATCCTGAATTTTATATATGCAGTGTTATTAAAATCGATCCCCCAAATTACTGAGCGACCTCTTTATGCTTCTCCATTCTGGTATTTATAACACTATTTTTGTGCGAAGCAGCTTCGTAAAAGGAATTTGCCATGGTGGGTAAGGCAGATAACCTTGACGCTGTCCAGGCGCTCAGCGCCGGTGATAAAAAGGAAAACCTTGCTCGCTTTCCCATCGTGGGTCTAGGCGCCTCAGCAGGAGGCCTTGAAGCATTCGAGCAATTTTTTCGGCCCGTGCCGGCCAATTGCGGCATGGCGTTTATACTCATCTCGCATCTTGATCCTGATCATGTCAGTTTGCTAACTGAAATTCTTCAGCGCACAACGACGATGCAAGTTTCTGAAGCCAGGGACGAGCAGAAAGTAGAAATTAATTGTGTATACGTCATCCCCCCTAACAAGGATATGACAATTCTGCGGGGCGCGTTGCATCTTAGTGTTCCGAAAGTCCCCAGAGGGCAGCGGATGGCGATCGATGTTTTTATGAGTTCGTTGGCGAAAGATCAGGGGTCAAGGTCTGTAGGGATTATTTTGTCCGGCACCGGGACGGACGGAACTGCCGGATTAAGTGCTATTTTGGGGGCCGGAGGGACCTCTATTGTCCAAGACCCGACGACGGCGAAATACGACGGTATGCCGCGCAGCGCTATTAACGCAGGATGTGCCCGTTTTACGTTCCCAGCAGAGCAAATGGTGGCGTATTTGCTAGATAACACGCTAAAGCCCGCTACTCCTTCTGACCAACCTCTATCAAAGAAAGACACGTCAGGTAGCATCGCCAAAATATTGAAATTATTAAAGAGTGGCGCGGGCCATGATTTTTCTCTGTACAAAACCAATACTATTTGTCGTCGCATTGAGCGTCGCATGTCGACGCACAACATACGTGACATGGAAATGTATGCGCGGTATCTCAGCGAACATCCGGCAGAGGTGCAAATATTATTCAAGGAATTATTAATTAACGTCACGCGGTTTTTCCGTGATCCTGAGACCTTCGCCATCCTGAAACAGGATATTCTCGCAGCTCTTATAGGCAACCCGTCGGGTCAGGATGTTTTGCGGGTGTGGGTAGCAGGTTGCGCCACCGGCGAGGAGGCTTACTCGATCGCCATTATCTTGCGCGAGTTGATGAACGAATGCGGGCAGGAATGCAAGGTGCAGCTATATAGTACCGACCTGGATGATGAAGCCATTGCTATCGCTCGCGCCGGATTTTACGTCGCCGGAATTAGTCAGGATGTCACACCCGAGCGGCTTCAACGTTTTTTTATCAAGGAGGATACGGGTTACCGAGTTAAAAAAGAAATCCGGGAAATGGTGGTATTTGCCGTTCATAACATCCTGAAAGATCCGCCGTTCACCAAGCTTGATCTCCTAAGCTGTCGAAACGTCATGATTTATCTTGAGCCGGAATTGCAAAATCGGCTGATTCCTTCGTTTCATTACGCACTTAAGCCAAACGGAACGCTGCTATTATCTCCATCCGAAGGTGTCGGTTCACATACAGACTTATTTGCGCCGATTAATCGAAAGTGGAAATTATTTCGCTCCGTACCATCCAGCACTCCCACACGACTCGTGCACGCGCGAGACCTATCCTGGACCGCGGCGATACGAAAGAAAGTGCCAGTGGAAGTTATTAAACAGACCAACGAAAATAGCTTCGCCGAGATCACCAAACGCGCATTGATACGCGCTTTTGCGCCCGCTTCAGTCATCACCGATTTGAAGGGCGATATTCTATATGTCCACGGCGACACCGGCAAATTTTTACGCCCCGCTCCGGGCCACGCGACGCTAAACGTCATAGACATGGCGCGCGAAGGCCTGCAATCGGAGCTTCGAGTTGCGATATATGCTGGTGCAAATCTCGGCACGTCGACCCTGAATCAGGAAGTCACGCTCAAAACCGAAGACGTTTCGCAATTGATCAGCGTGAGCGTCAGGCCGCTATCTGAACCGGACACCAAGCAGGGTTTACTGTTGGTGAGTTTTAAAGAAGTACCGCAACCTGCCGCCGGTGTTCCCGCTGCGGACGCGCATCCGGCAAGTTCCGAGGAGCTGCGTCAGATAGAAGACCTGCAACGGGAATTAGCTTACATCAAAGAGAGTCTCCATTCGACGATCGAAGAACAGCAGAATTTTAACGAGGAACTCAAATGCGTTAACGAGGAGATGCAATCCACCAACGAGGAATTGCAATCCACGAACGAAGAGTTGGAAACATCGAAGGAAGAACTGCAATCGGTTAATGAAGAGTTAGTGACTGTTAACGCAGAACTGGAGGCCAAGATAGAGCAATTGGCCGACATGCAAAACGACATGAAAAATTTGCTGGAAAACATCCACGTCGGCACAATTTTCCTCGATCAAAATATGCACGTGCGCAGGTTTACGCGCGATGCTGTGCGGATTTATCGTTTGGCACAATCGGATATGGGACGTGCGCTGGGCGATATCAAATCAGATCTCACTGGCGAGGATTTATTAAGCGAGGCAAAAGGCGTCCTCGAAACCCTAATTCCTCTTGAACGTGAAGTCAGCACTACCAATGGTGAGTGGTATCTCGCACGCATACAGCCCTATCGTACGCTCGATAATGTGATCGATGGCGTGGTTCTGACCTTTACCGACATCACGGAACATATCAAAGCGATTGAGGCGCGCGAAGCACAACATCTGGCCGAGGGCATCATCAATACAGTGCGTGAGCCCTTGCTGGTGCTGGATGGCGCGTTTAGAGTGATATCGGCTAGTCAGTCCTTTTACCGCGAATTCAAGGTTCAGCCGCAAGATACGGTGGGTAATCTGATTTATGATCTGGGGAGCCGCCAGTGGGATATTCTGGCGCTACGTCAGTTGCTGGAAAGGGTCCGGCAGCATAACGAAACCTTTGAAGACTATCCGGTTGAACAGGATTTCCCCATCATTGGTCGTCGCAAAATGCTGCTCAATGCGCGGCGTATTGTCAGTAAGACCGGCGAATCGAATTTAATTTTACTTGCTCTCGCGGCGGCCGCATGAAAGATAAAACCAGTATCGCAAACCGCCAACGCTCGGACGCGGAAGCCAAATTAGCCCGCTCGACCTTGAATTCGGTATCCGAGTTCGAAAATCGCTCAACCGACGAGATTCTTCACGAGCTACGCGTGCACCAGATCGAACTGGAAATGCAAAATGAAGAATTGCGGCGTGCTCAGGTCAGCCTTGAAGAAACACGGGATCGCTACGTCGATTTGTATGATTTTGCACCGGTCGGCTACCTCACCCTGACCTCTGAGGGGCTGATAACGGAAGTCAATCTGACTGCCGCGACGCTATTGGGGGTCGAGCGATCAAAATTGCTTCAGCGTCGTTTTGCGCGCTTTGTTACGTTAGAAGACAAGGATCGATGGCATCGATACTTCATCGGCGTATTGCGGCATACGCATCAACAACAATGCGAACTCATGCTACAGGTCAACGATGGATTGCCGTTTGACGTTCAGCTGGACTCTCTGCGCATGGACGCGGAAGGGCCGATGAACCCAACCCAGGTGGTACGCGTGACGCTCACAGACATCCATGTGCGCAAGCAGGCAGAAGCCAAGTTGCATTTGATCGCTAAGGTTTTCGAGCAAAGCGGTGAAGCAATCATGGTGACAGATGTCAGTAGGGCCATCATTATGGTGAACAAGGCGTTTGCGACAATTACTGGTTATAGCGAAGCCGAGACCATCGGCAAAAACCAAAGCATGTTGCAGACTGACCATCACGATCAGGATTTTTATCAAAAAATATGGACCACTGTTGATATAGAAGGACATTGGCAGGGTGAAATGTCCTGTCGTCGTAAAGATGGTCGCCTTTATATGGGGTGGTTCCTGATAAGTCGCGTTCTGGATGCTGATAGCAACCCCTCTAACTACATCGTGATATTTAGTGATATTACCGAACATAAGGAAGCGCAAGCGCATATTCACCGGTTGGCGCATTTTGATCCTCTCACGGGCTTGCCGAACCGTGCCTTGCTAAAAAACCGTATTCAGCACGATCTCGCTATTGCTCAACGCAATCAAAGTGCGTTGACATTGATGTTTCTGGATCTCGATCATTTTAAAAATGTGAACGATTCGCTCGGCCATCAGGTTGGGGATCAGCTACTGGTGGCGTGGTCAAATCGTTTGGTCCAGACTGTCCGGGGACAAGACACCATTTCGCGACTAGGTGGCGATGAATTTATTTTAGTATTTCCAGATACCGATGCAATCGGAGCGGCACATTTGGTGGAGAAGTTGCTTGAAATGTCGAAAAGGCCCTACCAAATAGAGCAATACGAATTAGTCGTGACGCCATCCATTGGTATTGCTGTTTTTCCGGGCGATGGTACCGATTTTGAAACGCTGTCGCGTTGCGCGGATGTCGCGATGTACCGTGCCAAGCAGGCAGGGCGCAACGGATATCGTTTTTTTACGTCGGAAATGCAGGCCAACTCTGCGCGGTTGAGGATCATCGAAAATGCGCTACGTCACGCGCTGGAGCGTCATCAATTTACATTGCACTATCAGCCTCAGGTGCGGTTAAATGATGGCGACATGGTCGGTGCCGAAGTATTGCTGCGCTGGGAACACCCCGAATTGGGCCAGGTAGATCCAGCGGACTTCATTCCAATTGCAGAAGATAGTGGTCAGATTTTGCAAATTGGCGAATGGGTGTTGCGGCACGCAATCCGGCAATGCAAAAAGTGGATCGATAGAGGCTTAAAGCCGACCAGGATTGCAGTCAATCTTTCGGCGGTGCAGTTTCGCGACCCGCGTCTGCCGGAACTCGTGATGAAGTTGCTGAGCGAAGAACAGTTGCCGCCTCACTATCTGGAGCTGGAGTTGACAGAAGGAGTTGCCATGGATAATCCGCATGAAGCGATCCATATCGTCGACAGATTGCTGGCACACGGTATTCGCATGTCTATCGATGATTTCGGCACCGGATATTCGTCGCTCAGTTATTTGCGTCGATTCAACATCTATAAGCTGAAGATTGATCAATCATTTGTGCGGGATATTTGTGAGAGTTCGGAAAACCGCGCCATCATTGCTGCGATTATTGGTATCGCCAAAAGCCTTGGATTGCAGACCATTGCAGAGGGCGTGGAATCGGAGGAACAAATGACCTTCTTGCGAGAAAAAGGTTGCGATGAAGTGCAAGGTTTCCATATAGGGAAGCCGTTGCCACCAGAACAATTTGTGCAGAATTTTGAACGTAAAAAACGCCGGATGAGGCTTAATTAATTGGGCTTTCCCAACTGATAAAGTTGGGTTGCCGCTTCTCAGGCCGCTTCTCAGGCCGCATCCGATGCATCAGGTACAAGCCCATCGGGATGTGCATCTCCGCACATCCCAACGGCTTAATTTACCTAGGCCGCACAAGTGGAATAAGTGGAATAAGCAGGCATCGCCTGATCTCGAACATGCGGAATTTCCAGTTGGCGAAGCTTCCGATAAAGCGATGCGCGACACATACCAAGCTGTCTGGACGCCGCAGATATATTCCAGCGACTTCCCGTCAAAGCCTCAATCACGCGTGATCGCTCGTCCCGAAGTGCTGGATTAAATGCACGCAGAGCGGGCAACCGGGTTCCTGATAAATCCTGATGTCTTGTATCCACGAAGCTGGCCGCGTTGATAATGGCGCTTACGTGAAGGTCTTGAAGTTGCATCAAATCCTCTGGAAGATCGCTGGCTTCGATTCTGTTATTGCTCATCACTGCGCAGCAATAACGAATCACCGCATGCATTTGACGCAGATTACCCGGCCATGAGTATGTCAGCATCTGCTGAAGTGCGGCGGGTGAAAGAGTCTGATCAGCATGCTCGACAAGATCACCGACATTGCGGGAAGCAGCGGGTTGATTCAGCGATAATTCATCAGTCAGCATTTGCATGATCAACTGTCTTTTGTCCGCCCGCGCCCGTAATGTGGGTAAGCGCAACACGCCGCCCGCGATGCGGTAATACAAATCTTCACGGAAGCGCCCTTGCGCAATTAATGTTTTTAAATCTTGATGCGTCGCGCAGATCAAATGTATATCGATACTGACGGGGCTTGCCGCACCCAGCGGCATTACTTCCCGTTCTGATAGCACTCTCAACAGTCGGGTTTGCAAGGAAAATGGCATATCGCCGATTTCATCCAAAAACAACGTTCCTCCGTCAGCCTGCTGGACCTTGCCTTTCATGCCGCCGGACAAGGCACCAGAAAACGCGCCCTTGGAATAACCGAACAATTCACTTTCGGCCAGGCTCTCCGGGATCGATGCGCAATTCACGGCAACCAGATTGCCTTTGCGACGCTCGCTATAGGCGTGCAGCGCACGCGAAAGATACTCTTTACCGGTGCCGGTTTCGCCGAGAATCAAAATCGGAATACCTTTATCGATCAGCCGTTTGCCGCGGATTATCAAGTCTTGCATTTGAGGATCACCGCCGCAAAGTTCATCCAACGAGCGGTAAGTTGTACTTCTTGAGTGACTTCTTTGGATAAGTCTGGTTACCGTTTGTGTCGGCATTTTTTGTCTCCTGGTCAGAACTGTAAACTGATTTTTTATGTATGGCGACGGACGGGCTTATGACCCGGTGCGCCCTTGAAACTATCCAGAATCCACAACGCTGGTGAATGCTGCCATGGTAACTCTACATACCTGTAGCACTTATGCCGGATAAAATGGCCGCTTTGATCGCTCCGGTCGTTACACACACGGTATGACTTAATATAGCGAGCTTAATTGATTACTTCCAATACAATATAGTCACCGTATTAATACCTTAAAGGTATCAGATGATAGAACTACGCCATTTGACTTATTTCCGAACGGTTGCAGAAACCCTGCATTTTGGGCGAGCAGCCGGTTTGTTGCATATTTCACAACCGCCGTTGACGCGGCAAATTGCGGCGCTAGAACGTGATCTGGGCGTTTTGTTGTTTGATCGTAGCAAGCGAAATGTACAACTAACACAAGCGGGGCTTAACTTTTACAAGGATACAGCGGAGATTTTTAGTGCGCTGGAGCGCGCCAGGCGCAATGCGGTGTCTACCAGTGCAGGCAAAATCGGCAGTTTAATGGTCGGTTTTATGATGTCGTCGGCATATAACATTCTGCCTTCGGTAACGCGTCATTATTCCGCGAGCTATCCGGAAGTGGATATGCAATTAACCGAATACGTGCCGAATTTGCTGGTCGCCGACATTAAAGAGAGCAAAGTTGACGTCGGCATCATGTACCGGCCGGAAGACTGCACGGGGCTGCACAGCCGGACAATATTTAGCGAACCATTGGTGTTGGTACTGCCAAAAAATCACCGGTTGGCGGATCGCGAAATAGTTTCACCCAGCGATCTGACCCATGAATCGTTCATTAGTATTCCGCGCACCATTGCCCCGGTGGTATATGACATGATCGTCAATTACTGCCAGGCGCATGGCTTCCATCCACGCATCAAACTGGCCGCTAACCTTCAGCAGACTATCGTCAATCTGGTTGGCGAGGGTTTGGGCGTCGCCATGGTGCCGAGTTCAATGCAAGCCATGCATCTGGAGACGACCATATTCAAACAAATGACCGACCCGCCAGTGGTGGAAGTGGCCGTGATCTGGAATAAGGAAAATCGTAATCCGTGTGTAGGCACATTCATCGCGACCGCGGAAGAGGCATGGAAAAATTTGAGTGAGTCGGCTCGCGAGCAATAAACAAGAGCATTTAGCAGCCCGCAAAAATAGGACCGGTAGCAGATACCGGCCACCTATTTTTGTTTGGCAAGCGTGACGGGAACGATTTCCGTAAGCCCAGACCGTAAAGTTAATCCAGCGTAATGCATTCAGCGTAATACATTAAACGTCATACATTAAACGTCATACATTTAGCGTTATATATTCAGAACGCCAGCGGCGATAAATCCACCATCCACGGGAACGACATGACCCGTAATAAAAGAAGCGTCAGGTCGCGCCAGAAAAGACACCGCCGCCGCGATTTCAGCAGGTGTCCCATAACGTTTCATCGGCATGCCGTTGGTAAAGCTCAATCGTGTTTCAGCACTATGCAGAGCTTCTGTCATTGGCGTGTCAATTGGGCCCGGCGCGACGCTGTTGACGGTGATTCCATGTTCGGCCAATTCGATTGCCATCTGCCGGGTAAGTCCGATTACCGCTGCTTTCGAGGTGCCGTATGCGGTCCGGCCGGTCCCGGCGCGTAGCCCGGATACGGATGAGATATTCACGATGCGTCCCCATTGATGGCGCAGCATCAGCCGTGCCGCATGCTGTCCGCAGAGCAGCACACTGGTCAGATTAGTGGTGAGGGTTTTTTGCCAGGCATCCAGCGGCAGGTCGAGAAATGCATATGTTTTGGCAATGCCGGCGTTATTAATCAGCACATCGCAGCGGCCATAATCCAGTTCGATAGTGGCAAATGTCTGCGCGATCGCTTCCGGATCGCTAACGTCCATGCAAAGTGCCGCAGCCGATCCGCCGGATGCGTTTATTTTTGCTGCGGTGACGTTTGCGGCTTCGAGGTTGATATCTGCGACCAGTACGTGCAACCCGTCCATTGCCAGGCGCTCCGCAATTGCTGCACCAATACCCATAGCTCCGCCCGTCACCAGCGCCACCCGAAGGGCGCGGCTATCCTGTTCAGTCATTTTATCTCCGTTAAGTTGACGGTCTGTTTAGCATTCTGGTTATGTGTGGCAGACCGCCGTTTTGAGGTCGAATAGTCGAGACTGAATTTGGAATCTTCAATTTTCAATCTCGCTATTGGGTTGAGGGTGGTTTATTTACGCTTTTGTTACGTTTTTGTTGCGCTTTGCTACGTGTTTCCCACGTTACTGCTAGGTTATTGCTGTCTTAGTTCTCAAGAAAGCCAATTGAAATCCAGGGGATCGCAACGACTATCAGCAAGGCGATTACCAGCGCTGCCAAATAGCCCCAGACACGGTTGAACACTTTGTCCGGCGATACTTTTCCGATCGCGCATGCAGCGTAGAAGCCGACTCCGAACGGCGGGGCAAACAAGCCGATTCCCATCGACAGGATCACGACCATTGCATAGTGCACATCGTGCACACCCAATGAACGCGCTACAGGAAACAATAACGGGCCAAACAGCACAATCGCTGGAATACCTTCCAATATGCTGCCTAGTACGATAAAGATAACCACTGATATCAGCAAAAAGCCGGTGCCGCCGCCAGGAACGCCTTGCATCAGCGTGACCAGTTTGGCCGAGAAACCGGATTGCGTCAGGGCCCATGCCATTGATGTCGCCATGCCGATGATTAACAGAATCGCGCCGGATAAAGTGGCTGCTTCAACCAACATTGGATAAATCCGTTTGAAATCAAGATGACGCATAAACAGATGCATGACCAGTCCGACCACGATTGTATAAGCCACGCCGATAGTCGCCACTTCAGTCGCCGTCGCCACGCCCTCAATCACCGCCACACGGATTAACACAGGGAGTGCCAGCGCAGGTATGGCAATCACCAGCGTTTTGCCGATGACAGCCAGCGAGGCACGTTTGATGTTGGTCGCCGGTTCGCGCCGTGCCCGCAGCCAACAGACCACGCCGATTGCGATGGTAGCAATCACCGCTGGCATCAGGCCACCGATGAACAACGAAGTAATGGATACGCTACATACTGCACCGATCGTGATGAGTACCAGACTTGGCGGGATCGTTTCGGTCATGGCACCGCTGCCTGACAATAGCGCTACTAACTCCTCCGGTTTGGCCCCGCGTTTTTTCATCTCGGGGAATAGCGCTGGAGCAATTGCTGCCATGTCGGCTGCTTTAGAACCCGAGATACCAGAGACCAGAAACATTGCGCCTAACAGGACGTATTGCAAACCGCCGCGGACATGGCCTAACAAGGCAGCCATAAAGTCGATCAGCGTGCGCGCCAGACCGCTGATTTCCAACAATGCACCCAGCAGCACAAAAAGCGGCACCGAGAGCAGAATCAGACTCGACATTCCTTCATCCATGCGGCTAACAACGATCATCATCGGGGCACTCGTGGCTAATGCCAGATAAGCCATGGTCGCGGTTCCGAATGCGAACGCAATCGGTATGCCACCAGCGACACAAGCCCCGATCAATACCACGAAAAATATGATCAGGTTATAGTTACCCATCGCCATTAATAGCGGTTTTCCGGCGTATAGCGCTATTGCAATGACGCCCACTACTGCCACCGCTGACCCTACCTGTTTCAGGGTAGCGTGACTGGCCATGCGTGCAACTGCAGCCAGCAGCATGAGAATGGCACCGACCGGCAATGCTGCCGCGCGCAAGCCGTCCGGAATTTCCAGCGCGGGAGTAGTGATCGCCATCTGATCGTTCGCATGGGTAATCGCCGGATGGATGATCATCAATACGAAGATGCAGACAATCAGTGCTGCCACTGTCTCAAACCAGATTCGCCATTTTTCAGAGAGTTTGTTTACGATTGCCGTGAGGCGCATGTGTTCACCGCGGTCTAACGCCAGCACCGCGCCCAGCATCGCTAACCAGATAAACAACGTTGAAGCCAGTTCGTCCGACCAGATCAGCGGATCGTGTAATGCATAGCGATAGGTCACGCCAATCAGTAATATCAGCGTTTCGACCACGACTAGCGTTGCCGCTACCGCGGCGACAACGTGCATCACGCCGCGGTTGACCGTCGCCAGCAGCCGCGCCAGAAAGTGGCTTTGGACCGGTGTGGTATAGGTCATAGCGGCGTCCATTAAGCCAATTTTCCGGTGTATTTCTCAAGAATCGCCCAAGCTTCAGCGCCAAACTTCTTATGCCATTGCTCGTAGAATCCAGCGCTGCGCAACTTGGTGCGGAATGCATCGTTATCGGTATCGTTGAATTGCAGACCTTTAGTCTTCATTTCTGCGACCAGTGAATCGTTGAGTGCCTTGGTATCAACGCGCTGCTTGAGTCCCGCTTCGTTAATATTGCGCGTGACGATATCCTGCAGATCCTTTGGCAGCTTTTCGAATGATGTCTTGTTGGCGAGGCACCAGAATCCATCCCACATATGGTTCGTCATGGAACAGTATTTCTGCACTTCATACAGTTTCGCAGTTGAGATGATTGCCAGCGGATTTTCCTGACCTTCGACGATTTTTGTCTGTAATGCCGAGTACACTTCAGCAAAGTTGATACTGGTTGGTGCCGCATCGAAGGCGCGGAACATCGAGGTCCAGAGTGGACTTGGCGGAACACGCAGTTTCATGCCCTTCAAGTCTTCCGGCTTATTGATCGGACGGGTGCTGTTGGTAATCTGGCGGTAACCGTTATCCCAAATTTTATCGAACGCAAACAAGGTCGACTTGGCAGAAATTTGCTTGCGGACATAGGCGCCTAACTCTCCATCCATGGCTGCCCATACCTGGCTGTAATCCTTGAACGCAAAACCAATCCCACTGATCTGTGCATCCGAAACCAGGGTGCCAAGAATCAATGGAGAGAGTAAAAAGTAATCGATGGCACCAGCGCGGATTTGCGACAGCATGTCGGTATCAGTACCGAGTTGGCTGTTCGGATAGACCTGCATATCGACGCGGCCTTTTGATTCTGTCGCAATTTTTGCAGCCATTTCCTTAGCCCGCACATTCATTGGGTGCGTGACTGGCAAGTTATTGGCAAACTTCAAGGTGAACTCTGCAGCCGCGAAGGCCTGCGTGGAATACATACTAAGACCGCTGGCAGCGATCGCCGATGTGGCGGAAATAGTCTTCAAAAAACGGCGGCGTGAAAGAACACCAATGCGGTTACCCATCTGTTTGTCTCCTGGATTTTAGTGTTTTAAATGATCTCTGGAACTTGGTAGCGACGCTGCATAATATTAAATCTAGCAATTTCGATGCCAAGGTCCAGATTTGCCACGGAGGTTAATCCGATGGCGATTTTTCGCGTATTTACCGCGGGGCTTATGCAGCCCCGCAACTCCTAACAGCGCAGTGTAGGTATTCTCGTCTAAAAATGGTATTTGGACAAAGGATGTCAGGTGTTTATTTTATGCGACAGGTGTCGCACAAAATAAACACCTGTCGTTATTGCGGTGCAACAAATTTCGCCGGATCGCCGGATCGCTGGTGGCGGTATGCATTCTCCATTCCCGGCCGAATTGCGCCAACATTCCACGCTAACGTCTGAAAGGGATAACATTGAAGTAATTCGGCGCTGGCGCTCTCCCCATCTTTTTCGCCATCAGGCGGCGTTTGATCATGCTCGAACGCCAGGCGCTGTAGAAGAAATGATGCGATAGAACTGGCATTGTTTTTGCATAGCATTATTCTGAAAACTCTTTTTAGGAATCCAAATGACGACTTCCTCACTCTCTGCTTCCGCTTCGGCGTCAGCTCCCTGTATCACCGGTTGGAACCATTCAAAGTTTGGCAAACTTGACGCCCTTGATCCCGAAATATTGATTGCAGAAGTGGCACTCGCTGCGATTGCACACGCAGGATTGACCCCTGCCGATATCAGTTCCATCCATATCGGCACCTTCAACGGTGGCTTTCTGCAGCAGGACTTTCCTTCCTCGCTGATTTTCAACGGGATCCCCGAATTGCGCTTTACGCCAGCAGTGCGCGTCGAGAATGCTTGCGCTACCGGGTCAGCGGCAATTCATTCCGGCTTGCAGTCGATTCTGTCCGGGCAGTCGCGCCATGCGCTGGTCATCGGCTACGAAAAAATGAGCGAACTGGCGACAGCGGCGGTTGGCGATGTATTGCTGAAATGCTCCTACGTCAAAGAGGAGGCAGGTATTCCAGGTGGTTTTGCAGGCGTATTCGGCAATATTGCGCAAGCCTACTTTGATCGTTACGGTGATCAATCCGATGCGTTAGCCGCCATTGCAGCAAAGAATCATAAAAACGGGGCAGTCAATCCCTACGCCCATATGCGAAAAGATCTTGGCTTCGATTTTTGCCGCAACGTCTCGGAAAAAAATCCATTCGTTGCCGGTCCGCTGAAACGGACCGATTGCTCGCTGATTTCTGATGGGGCAGTCGCAATGATTATTAGTGCCGCCGATGTGGCCAAAACCATGCCGCGCGCGGTGCAGTTTCGTTCTGCCGTGCACGTCAACGATTTTCTGCCGCTCAGCAAGCGCGACCCGACTTCCTTCGAAGGCGGTAGCCTGGCCTGGAAGAAGGCGCTTGCGCAGTCGAAGTTGACATTAAATGATCTCTCGCTGGTCGAAACACATGATTGCTTTACGATCGCCGAATTGCTCGAATATGAAGCAATGGGACTGGCCGAACCGGGTCAGGGCGCACGCGCCATTCTCGATGGCGTCACCACCAAAGAAGGACGCCTCCCCATCAATCCTTCTGGCGGTTTGAAGTCGAAAGGTCATCCGATCGGTGCCACCGGCGTTTCCATGCATGTGATGGCGGCGATGCAGGCCTGCCACGACGCTGGCGAGATGCAAATACCGAATGCCAGATACGTCGGGGTATTCAACATGGGCGGAGCCGCAGTAGCCAATTATGTGAGTATTTTAGAGCGAATCGCTTAAGGAAGCGCTAGCACCGGACTCGTGCGGTGCTAGCGCCCTGGCAATAAGAATACGTAACCAACCCAACCGGCAAGCCCATACAACAAGCGCATACAACAAGAGTGAGACCATGTTAAAGAAAGTCATGAATCTGGGGCGGCTATTATCTGATGTCGCGCGCCGTTTTCCCGATGAGCCAGGAGTGATCATTGGCGACGATATCGCTACATGGAAGCAAATCAACGACCGTGTTGATGCCGTTGCGCATGCCTTACATCGGCTTGGCGTGAAAAAAGGTGACAGGTTTTTGGTGCATTCCCGCAACAACCTGCAGATCTTTGAGAGTGCCTGGATCGCGTTCAAGCTGGGTTTGGTATGGGTGCCGACCAACGTGCGGATCACGCCGCCGGAGGCTGCTTATTTAGGGCAATCCAGCGGCGCGACTGTGATGTTGTACGACCGTGGTCTGGCGCATTACGTCGATGCGGTAAGAGCCGTTTCCCCCTCGCTTACGCATGTCATTGCGCTATGTGATCCACGTAGTGGGGAACTGGATTACGCTACTCTGGCGACGAGTCCGTCCATCGACGCATTGCCGTTTGAAGAGGTTGAGGTGGAATATGAAGATCCGCTATGGTTCTTCTATACCTCGGGCACGACAGGGCATCCGAAGGCGGGCACGTTGTCGCATGGGCAAATGGCTTTCGTCGTCACGAATCATCTGGCGGATTTGTTGCCGGGACTGTCACATCGTTCACGTTCTCTGGTCGTCGCGCCCTTATCGCATGGAGCAGGCATTCACGCAATAGTTAACACCGCCCGTGGCGCTGCCAGCGTGTTGCCTGCGACGGACAAACTGGTGCCGGAAGAAGCCTGGCAACTGGTTGAGAAGCATCGTATAGATAACTTGTTTACGGTGCCGACTATCGTCAAAATTCTGACTGAAGATCCGTCGGTCGACCGTTACGATCACAGCTCGCTGCAACATGTGATTTACGCAGGGGCGCCGATGTATCGCGCTGACCAGTGTTATGCGTTAAAAAAACTCGGAAAGGTGTTGGTGCAATATTACGGTTTGGGCGAAGTGACCGGCAATATCACTTTTCTGCCAACTTATATGCACACCGACGACGATAGTGACCCGCACGCGCGGGTCGGTACCTGTGGAATTCCCCGTACCGGTATGGAAATCGCTATTCTGGATGAGAGCGGGCAAAAATTAACCCCATTCGAAACTGGTGAAATTTGTGTACGGGGCCTTGCCGTCTTTATGGGATATCACAATAACCCGGGCGCCAATGCCAAGGCATTCAAGGATGACTGGTTTCATACCGGGGACATCGGCCACGTTGACCGCGAAGGATTTCTTTTTATCACCGGGCGCTCGTCCGATATGTACATTTCGGGTGGTTCAAACGTGTATCCGCGTGAAATTGAAGAGGCGCTGTTAACCCATCCTGCAGTCTCGGAAGTCGCGGTGCTCGGCTTGCCCGATCCCAAATGGGGCGAAAGCGGCATTGCAGTGATCGTGACCAAAGGCGACATGACGGTTGAATCGGCCGAGTTGCAGGCGCATCTGGAAGAGCGAATTGCTAAATATAAGTGGCCGCGCCGCTTTGTGTTTTGGCAAAACATGCCGAAATCCGCTTACGGAAAGATCGTTAAGAAGGAAATTAAAGCATTGCTTGAGGCGAAGGGGGAATGTCACCTATGAATACCAAGGATACGGACCACACCAGTCCAACCAGGAGCGCAAACGCAAACTCTCAGGCCTCATCGCAAGCCCATCGTCCACGCATGATGCTACATCCCGGTCCGTTTAATCCGGTGCGAATTCAGAGCCGACACTCGGCTAGTGGCAGGCACGTCCGACTGACTCTGGTTCCAGGCCTCAGTTTGTTTGATGCCATCGTCAAGCCGCTCATCGAGATCGGGATCAAGAACGCCTCGACCACCATACTTGGCGGCTACTTCGATTATCTCGAGTACTGCGTGGCACCTCCGGACCCGTCGCATCAGGCCATGATCGCCTATTCAAAGCCGATTCAGGCGGGGCGCGCTTACATGATATTCGGGAATGCCACGCTAGGTAAAAACCAGCATGGTCATCCTATCGTTCATTGTCATGCGGCGATTCGAACCGAAAGCGGCGCAGTCAAGGGCGGCCACATCATTACCGACACCTGTATCGTAGGATCGTCGCCGATTTCGGTTTTGGTGACCTCGCTGGACGGGTTTGAATTACGTGTGACTTTTGATCCCGAGACGAATATTCCCCTTTTACAACCGCAAGCGGAGAGCCCGAATGAATAATGCAACTGTAGTTGAAACCGGTTCAATGGGACGCGTCGCTTATGCGCGGATCGCCCCCAACGAAGACCTGGTGCTCGGCGTTGAAAAACTATGTATTGCTGAAGGATTCAAGAACGCCTTTGTACGCGGGGCGCTGGGAAGTCTGGTGGATGCGTGTTTAGGTACGCTGGACGGAAAATATGTTCAGATCAAGGGGCCAGCGGTGGAGATCGTCAGCCTCGCAGGGGAAGTGCGCTCGAAAGATGACGGTTCGCTCAACGCATCATTGACGGGTGTTGTTGCAGATCCCGAGGGTAACGTCTATGGCGGTCCGTTTGTCGCCGGTGCAAACCCTATCTGCATGACCTTCGAGGTTACCTTGGAAGAATGGCTTCCGACCGCGCAATGACGGCTTCCATTCGCATGCCGCTGCGTTGAACCTGCCGGTTTCGGGTTATTGGAAATGTTAGAAGCGATGATCAATATGATGGATCTGAGTGCCATTGCTTGATTCGCCGGACATTTTTTGATCGCTTCCGCTAACCCTGGTCCGGCAGACTATTATTTTATCCGTTCCATTTCAGCAGTCTGACTTTCTACATAGCTGGCAACCTGCCGGACCACTCGCACCGACGAGGAGCCGCACTGGGAAACCCGCCTCGGCGCATGCCTCGCAACACCGGCCGGCCATGCGTCGTACCGGGGTGTTTCGGTGCGCGGATTAATATCTCTGAAAAATCTTTTCGATACTTTTAGTTAGAAACTGTTCACGCCGAATATTTCTCCACTATGATGAGTAATGCGCATATTTAATTAATAAGTCTATTAAATTACTTACTAATAAATACGCACAATTGCTGTTGAGTAGAGGGCATTAGAAATTTTACACTCGGGGTAGACGCAACATGAGCAATCTGAAAAGTAACAGATCGAGTTCTGCGAAACTTGATTTGAAGGCCAATGGCCCGAAAATCATTCAACAAATGTTTGAACATGCGGGCGTCAGGCTGAACGGAGACGCACCATCAGATATGCAAATCCATGACAATATTTTCTTTCAGAAAATGTTCACCAAGTGGGAGTTGGGTATCGGCGAATCCTACATGGATGGGGATTGGGATAGCGAGCAGCTTGACGAGTTCTTTTTCAAAATTACCAGCCATGACCTCGAGCAGACAGTCGTTGGACCAGCAAAGATCAGGTTCTTCCTGGAAATATTAAGGCAAAAATTCTTTAATCTTCAAACCGAGGGACGCGCTTTTCAGGTTGGTGAGCAACATTACGACATCGGTAACGATTTGTTTGAATGCATGCTCGATTCGAACCTGATGTATTCCTGTGGTTACTGGGAGCATGCAAAAAATCTCGAAGAGGCTCAGCAGCATAAGCTGGAACTGATTTGTCGAAAACTGGAATTGAAGCCCGGTGAAAGGCTGTTAGACATCGGTTGCGGATGGGGTGGTCTCGCCCGTTATGCTGCAGAAAAATATCAAGTCGAAGTGGTCGGCGTAACTATTTCAAAAGAGCAACAGAAGTTGGCCCAAGAGCGATGCATTGGACTTCCTGTCACGATTTCGCTTACTGACTATAGAGAGCTTACCGGTGAATTCGATAAGATCGTATCGGTGGGGATGTTTGAACATGTCGGCGCGAAAAATTATGCGACCTACTTTGATGTGGTCGGAAAATTACTTAAGCCGAATGGTCTGTTCTTGTTGCACACCATTGGAAACCATGTGACCGAGAAGCGGCGTGACGTGTGGTTGGATAAATATATTTTTCCGAATGGCCATTTGCCATCGGCCAAACAGATATCCTGCGCGCTCGAAGGACGCTTCTTGATTGATGACTGGCATAATTTCGGTCGCGATTATGACCTGACTTTAATGGCTTGGTGGGAAAATTTTGATAAAGCGTGGCCTACGCTGAAAGATAAATACGGAGAACGTTTTTATCGGATGTGGAAATATTTCTTACTTTCTTCCGCGGGTTTTTTTCGCTCAGGTCAAGGTCAGTTATGGCAAATTGTATTGAGCAAGCGCGGACGTCCGATTACCTATCGGTCGGTACGCGGTGCTGCTGAAACTGAACAGGTGCAAGCCTGACACAGGCCACCCTTCAACCGCCGAACCGTTGCTTGAGCTTATTTTATACGCAATCTGCCCGGCAATAAGGGAATTACCGGCAAGGAATTTTCACCACATTTTTTGATAACAGGAAAGCCGACGTTGCGAGCCATGGTTGCAATGTCGGTTTTTGTATTTTCCAGTCTATGACTCGTCATTACGCGCAGGACATGTCGCCAATGCGCCACTCAGCGCGTCAAAAACTCGCAGGCATGCATCGATGTCGGCGCTATCGATATTCGTAAATAACTGACGTCGGAACGGGAGTAGTGCTGCTTCCAGTTTCAGCACGCGGCAACTTCCTTCATCTGTCAAATACAATAATTTTGCCCTACGGTCAGTCGGGTCTTCCCGCCGTTCTACCAGTTTCGCGGCGATCAGGTGGTCAATCACGCGCACCACCGATGCGGGATCTAATCCCAAAGCATCGGCGACGCTACCTGGGCGCACGCCATTGCCGAGACGGGCAATCATTACCAAAGGCCAGGCGGTGGCCTGTGACAATCCCAGATACGACACGTTTTGATCCGCAGCAACCTTATAGGCGCGCGTTATCTGGCCGAGTGACATTGTCAAATGCATGAGGTCGCGGTCGTGTTGTTGCAGTGTTTCAGGCATAGTTGGTCTCACTTTTTGTTTTCATACTAAATATTAACATGCAAAGTAAATGGCGTATAATTGGTTTTGTCGGGAAGCAACCGATAATCGTTTCAATAGTGACGACTAGTACCAAAGCTAAAATCATCGATTGCCTCAGAAGTAATTGAACAAATCTAGCTTAACCAGTCAACAAAAAGGAGTACATCATGTCCAATAATTCTATCTCCGCCCTAACTGCCGCTGGCATCCTGCGTACCTCACTTGTGGTATCAGCGCTGGCCCTCGCTTGCTCTTCCTCATTCGCTGCGGATTTACCGCTTAAGTTTTTAGGCGATCCGGGCTCATTAAGCACCGCGACGCAAACTATCAACATCAAACCCGGTACTAAATATGTCAACGTAACCGGTGGCCAGACAGTCAAGTTTGTCGTCGGCGATAAATCTTTCGCGTGGGATTTTGATGTTGGTACCAATGTTCAATCGTTTGACTTGAATCGGATCGCACCCGCCAATATGCTTGCGCAACCGGTAAAGGTCTATGTCGCACAAGACGTTAAGTCACTATAACGATGCTGCGTAATTTGTGATTTGTAACTTGTAATGTGCATGCCGCGGCAACGTGTCCGCGGCATTGCTGTCTCATTCAGGCAATCGGCAATATAATCGTGTACAGCCAGCACGTATTTTCTTTCTGCCATTCAATTTTTCCAGGCTATTTTCTCCAGCCAGAATTTTCTCTGCTTCTGTTCACCTCAACTTAACATCATTTTGCCTTGGCTTTTGCCTTAGGGAGTGATTTTTACGCCTTTAAATAAACAGATAGTCTTTGACTGGCATGGTATCATTTTCGAAATAAAGAATAATATTTCGAAATTACGATAAACGAGACGCGGCTTTCCGGCGTAGTACAAGCGCCGCAAGCCGTTCGCGCTTTTAAAGCGCCACCGCAACAGGTAAACATCCATGAACGACAGATCACGCTTTTCGCGCCAGCGCCGCAGCCTCATTCGGGGTGCTGCAATGGCCTTCTCAAGTCTCGCGTTGGGCGTCAGTCCCGCGCTAGCGCGTTCCTCTGATGCGTTGATTAAGATCATGGTCGGTTTTCCACCCGGCGGTGCGGGTGATACGTTCGCACGCATTTTTGCAAACTCATTGCGGGAAGAATTAGGCAATCCGATTGTGATAGAGAATAAGCCAGGGGCAGGGGGTATGACCGTGGCGCTCACTTTCCTGCACGGCCCAAAAGATGGCAGTCAGCTGATGATGGCAACCGGTTCGACGGCTGTATCGGCACCCATTTCACGTGCCAGGCCGCCTTATAATCCGGTTACCGATTTTCAATGGATAGGACTATTAAGCAACGCGCCATTCGTGATCGCGGTCAACCCAAATCTTCCCGTGACGGATCTCAAGGGCTTAGTCGCTTACGCAAAGGCGCATCCAAATAAATTATCTTACGGACATGCTGGTCTTGGCACCACGGTGCATCTGGCTGCTGAACTGTTCAAGTCCATGGCTGGGATTGACGTAGCTGACATCGCCTATAACGGCAGTGCGGGCGCCATTGTCGCAACGCTTGCGGGCGACGTCCAGTTTGTTGTCGAGACCTCGGGTACGCTCATGCCGTATCAAAAATCTGGAAAATTACGCATCATTACCACGATGGGGGAAGTGCGTGAACGCAATCTTCCAGATGTACCCACTTCGCGCGAAGCCGGGTATGACTTGCTGGCGGGGACCGCTAACTTGCTGGCAGCACCGTTAGGCACGCCGCATGACGTAATCGAACCGATCTCACTGGCGGTCGGACGCGTGATGGCGCGGCCTGCGGTACAGGCACAGTTACTCCAGATGGGGATTGAGCCAGTCTTGAAATCCAGTCCGGCCCAGGCGCAGGCTTTCGTTGCCGCCGAAGTGGCGCGCTGGACCCCGCTCGTCAAAAAACTCGGTATTGCGCTTTAACCATTGACTCATATTTTTTGTATTTGCCTTATCAAGGAATAGCATTATGCGTACCCCTATTTGTGAAAAACTTGGCTGCGATTTACCTATCTTCGCCTTCTCTCATTGTCGCGACGTAGTCGTCGAAGTGACCAAGGCGGGCGGTTTTGGGGTCTTGGGAGCGTCCACTTTTTCGCCCGAGCAACTGGAAACGGAACTATGCTGGATTGATGAACACGTAGGTGGCCGTCCGTATGGGGTTGACGTCATTATTCCAACCCGCTATGACAAACAATCTGAAAGCAGCACCGCAGATCTTGAGCAGTTGATACCACACACCCATCGCGCTTTTATGGACAAAATACTGGACGACGCCGGTGTGCCGCCGCTGCCTGCCGATGAGCGAGAGCGGATACACGCCGCGATCGTGAACGGTCGTGGCAATATGACCCCTGACGGCGCGCGCCGCTTACTGCGGGTTGCACTGACACATCCTCAAGTCAAGCTGGTCGTCAGTGCACTCGGTTCACCACCACCCGATGTGGTGGCTGAACTACGTGAGCGCAACGTCATGATCGGTGCGATGTGCGGCAAGGGTGAACACGCTGCGCGCCATCGCGCCGCTGGCGTTCAGCTTATCGTTGCGCAGGGAACTGAGGCGGGCGGGCATACAGGTGATATTGCGACGATGGTATTGGTGCCGCAAGTGGTGGACGCCTGCGGAGACGAGGTAGCGGTATTGGCAGCTGGCGGTATCGCAAAAGGTAGCCAGATCGCGGCGGCGTTGGCCCTCGGTGCGCAAGGCGTTTGGTGTGGCAGTCTTTGGTTAGGTACGCGTGAGAGCGAGCTGGACTCGTTCGAAAAAGAGGTCTTGTTTGAAACTCGTACTGAAGATGCCGTGCGGCGCCGGGCCAGGACCGGCAAACCGGTGCGGATGATCAAGAGCGCTCTGTCGGAAGCATGGGAACAACCCGGCGCACCCGCGTATTTGCCGACGCCTCTGCAGGGTATTCTCTACAATGAAGCGCATGCCCGCGTGGTGCGTGCCAGGCGCAAGGATTTGTATTCTTTCCCTGTGGGTCAGGTCGTTGGCATGCTCAACGAAGAAAGTACGGTTCGTGACGTCATGTATCGCTTGCAACTTGAATATCTCGATACCATGGATCGCTTGCGCCAATTGTCTCCGGCTGACTAATTACTTTCCCACTTTACTGCAATTATTTATGCAGCAACCATTTATGCAGCAACCGTGCTGGCGTCGACCAAGGCGCTAGCCGGAAACTGCAATATGATCACTTCGACGCCGCTTGTCCCAGCCTCAAGGTCCAGTACTTTATCGCACGAAATAAAGAGCGTCGCCAACCCGGTTAACTCCGCGCCGTCGACGCACAGCGCACCTTCTGTGACGACGTAAAAACGCCCCCCGTTATTTTCCCCGCTCGCAGGAGCAGGCATTTTGTGATGCGGTGGCAGGCGGAAGATCCAGGCCGCCAGTCCGCTCTCTTCCGGCGCAATCAGCGCTGCTTCGACTGGCGACGTTAGACTGGCCAACGGTTGCGCCATCGTGCTTGCCTCAGGCGCAGCATGTATTTGCTGCTTCTTGATGCGTAGCGGTAAATGCGGTCGCGATTCAGGTAAGTACCAGGCGCCGGTGTCACCCATCAGACGGAGCGTCAGATAGGACGCGCCGCGGTCACCCGATACCAATGGTCCGTAGGCCGAATAAGGCGACGCATAATGTATTTCTAAATGTCGGATGTTATGCTTCCCGAGCGATCCGCCACCGGCAACGAATACCTGAAATTGATGTTGCGTATGGAAATGCGTAGGCAGCGTCCAATTCGGCGTCTGTTCGACCAGATATGCCTGAGCGCGCGGCGAGCCGTCGTTGGGGGTGATGTCGGGCACGATTAAATCGGTAATGTGGCCAACGAACTGCGGCGTATTCCGCGCACGACAAGCTATTTCCAATGTTCGCGCTTTTTTCAGTGTTTGCATGACAATCAAAATAAACTCCTGTTTGAATGGACCTTGATGACTCAGCATGAATTTCGAAAAAACGAAAATATTTTCGAAATTCGAGTATAGTTATTCAAAATAGTTGCGTCAATTGTTACCTGAGGCGGACGGATCATGAGTGATTGATTGCTGCGCTAATGTAGGAATTCCAAATTTCCATTGATCGTGACCATCTATCACAACAGCTGATCGTGACGTTATCCGTGCTGCCGACTGACAACGCAGGATTGACGCGGGTGCATAGTCAAATGGATGTAATAACACTTAGCCTGCTTGTCTTGTAATAGCAGGCTTCTTTAACCTCACATCGCGTAAACCCCATGCCAACATTAGACCCGGAAGTCGAACATTTGCTCGCGTTAGGCCGCGCAGCGGGACGTGCCCCGTTTGAAGCGTTAACCCCTGAGGCTGCGCGCATCGCCTATGCCGCTTCTCGCGATATGATGCAAGCCCCCTGCGTTGAAGTCGCCTCGGTTCGCGATGTCCTAATTCCTGCGCAAGGTGCTCCTTTATGTTTGCGCGTGTATCGCCCGTTGGGAAGCCAGCTCGATGCGCAACTTCCTTGTCTGGTCTTTCTGCATGGCGGCGGATGGGTGATTGGTAACCTGGAAAGTCACGATCGGCTATGCCGTCGGCTGGCGAATGCAGCCCGTGTGTGTGTCGTTGCCGTGGATTACCGGCTGGCACCGGAGCACCGCTTTCCGGCAGCGCTGGAGGATGCAGCAACGGCGCTACGCTGGGTGTTCGATAATGCGGTCGAGTTGTCGCTTGTCCCGGATCGTATCGGCGTCGGTGGCGACAGCGCGGGCGGCAATCTGGCAGCTGTGTTGGCATTGATGGCGCGCGACGGCAATGCGCCGCCGCTGGCATATCAGGCACTCATTTATCCGGCTGTCGATTTAACTGCGTCCAGTAACTCCTACCAGACCATAACTTCGGGCGTGCCGCTGACTGCGGCCACCATGCAATATTTTATCGAACATTACACGCCTGATACACACGATCGGTTTGACTGGCGCGCATCGCCATTAAAGGCCGCGAGTCTGGCCGGAACCCCGCCGGCGCTGGTGGTCACGGTCAGCAACGATCCTCTGTGCGACGAAGGTCTTGCTTACGCGCGTCGACTGGAAGACGAAGGCGTTCGTGTTACATCGCTGCACTTATCTGACCAGATCCACGGAATGCTGATGATGGGCCAGTTTCTGACCACCAGCAATATCGTCGTTGATTATATTGGCGCCACGCTGGGCGCCGCTTTGTATTCCATCAATGCAACCAATTAGAAAGAAGCATCCATGATCCGTAACCATTCAACTCTTGCCGGGGACGTCGATGTCGTCGTCATCGGTGCTGGCTTTGCAGGGCTTTACATGTTGCATCGCCTGCGCCAGCTCGGCTTGAAAACGCAAGTCTTTGAAGCGGGTAAGGGAGTAGGGGGAACCTGGTATTGGAACCGCTATCCCGGCGCACGTTGCGACGTCGAGAGTATGCAATATTCCTACTCCTTTTCAGAAGAGCTGCAACAGGAGTGGCAATGGACCGAGCGCTACCCGAAGCAAGACGAAATACTGCGCTACATCAATCACGTCGCAGACCGCTTTGAACTGCGTTCCGATATTGCGTTTGAAACCAGAATCGCCAGTGCCAGCTACGACCCAGAGAGTCAGCGCTGGAGCGTGCGCACAGAACAAGGCGCAACCTTATCGGCGCGCTTCCTGATCACTGCTGCGGGTTGTTTGTCTGCCGCAAGGATGCCGGATCTGGCAGGCTTGGCGAGCTTTAAAGGACAGTGCTACCACACCGGGAACTGGCCGCACGAACCGGTCGACTTCACCGGAATGCGAGTCGGTGTCATTGGGACTGGCTCGTCAGGTATTCAGACCATTCCCGTGATAGCGAAGCAAGCCAGCGAGTTGGTGGTCTTTCAACGTACGCCGAATTTCAGCATTCCGGCATGGAACCGACCATTGTCGGATGAGGATCAGCAAGCCTGGAAAGCAGATTACGCGGCCAATCGGGAAAAGGCGCGGCGTACCCGCTCCGGAATTTTGTACGAATACAGCACCCGTGCTACCACAGAGGTGCCGCAGGCCGAACGCGAGCTGGAATACGAACGCCGCTGGAATAGGGGCGGGGCCAACTATACGCACGCGTTTAACGATATTTACACCAACCGCACCTCGAACGATAGCGCTGCGCAATTCGTGCGCAATAAGATTCATGCAACAGTCAATGATCCTGATGTGGCTGCGCTCCTCGCGCCCAACGATCACGCAATCGGCACCAAGCGAATTTGTGTCGATACCGATTATTACCAGACATTTAATCAAGCGCACGTCAGTCTTGTCGATCTCCGGGCAGCACCGATTGAAGAGATCGTACCGGAAGGGATTCGCACCGTCACCGCCACCTATGCGCTGGACTGCATCGTGTTTGCGACCGGTTATGACGCGGTGACTGGCGCGCTGGATCGCATCGATATTCGCGGAACCGGAGGGCTGGCATTGAAGGATAAGTGGGTTGAGGGTCCGCGTACTTACCTGGGCCTGATGACAGCGGGTTTTCCAAATCTATTTTTCATCACGGGCCCGGGCAGTCCATCGATATTGACCAACGTCGTCGTAGCCATCGAGCAGCACGTAGACTGGATCGCCAAGTGTATCGCCTCTATGCAGGAACACAAGCGTGGCGTGGCCGAAGCGGATGCGAGCGCCGAGAACGATTGGGTGGCACACGTCAATGAGGTTGCTTCAAAGACGCTGTTTCCTACTACCAAGTCCTGGTTTATGGGAGCGAACATTCCGGGTAAACCGCAGGTCTTTTTGCCCTATGTTGGCGGCTTGGGCAATTACACGGAAATATGCGATGACGTTGCCGCAGACGATTATCGCGGCTTTGCTTTTAAGCCGTTTTAACATTTAACGAGCGCTGACCGTCGCCCTTGATAGCGCCGGTAAAGCCTCACACGCAGAAATTGAAATTACATCATGGACACATATATGACCAGCAATTCGAATCGATTCACGGATAGAGTATTTTTGATATCCGGCGGGGCACGTGGCCTTGGTACTGCGCAAGCGCGGTTTCTGGTGGCAGAGGGCGCAAAAGTTGTCATTGCGGATGTGCTTATCGAGGAAGGCCAAAAGTTGGCGCAAGAATTAGGCGAAGCGTGCATTTTTCAACCGCTCGACGTAACCTCCGAAGCGCAATGGGATGCTGCCGTAGCGGTAGCGCGCAATATGGGTAAACTACATGGTCTGGTAAATAACGCCGGCGTGTATACACCGCAAGCGCTGGTCGATACCGACACGGCGCAGTTTGAACGGCACATGCGCATCAATCAGTTGGGTACGTTCCTTGGCATGCGCGCCGTGGTCGCGGCGTTTGAAGAAACCGGTAGCGGCGCGATAGTCAATATGTCCTCTACCGTCGCCCTGCGTAGTGCGCCCAACTCGATCGCTTATACGGCCAGCAAATGGGCAGTGCGGGGCATGACCAAGGCCGCGGCGCTGGAACTGGCAGACCGTAACATCCGCGTCAATTCTGTCCATCCCGGACCCATCGATACCGACATGCTCAACATCCGTAGTCGCGAAGAAAATCTGCGCAGAGTCCAGCAAGTACCTATGAAGCGGCTCGGCACCAAGGAAGAAATTGCTAAGTTAGTGCTATTTCTTCTATCCGATGACAGCTTATATATGACCGGCTCCGAAGTCGCAATGGACGGCGGCGCCGCCCTTTAGGACCTACCAAAAACCGCCCCAGCGGGGTTGTGCTTTCCTGGCCACCTACGCGGCCCGGTACTGACGTTCTGTCTGCGTCGGCACGCCTTGCTGGGACGATTTTTGGCAAGTCCTGAAAGACTATCGTGGCATCCAACCCTAACGGCGTTCTGCTTTTCTTTCCCTGCCGCGTACACGACACGGTCCAGCCCCCCCGGGACCGACCGTGCTGTCTTTATCGGCAACTTCTATAAATAGTTCTTGGGTGCATTGGGATGAAAAGATACGCGATAAATCGATAAATCGTCGTTGCGGGGGAGCGTATTCGTGATAATATTTTCGCAAATACAGATTGAATTTCGAATATTCGAAATATTAAATTAAAACGACTTGCCTGCAATCGCTTAGCGTTGACAGGCTAGCGACTCAGGAGATGAAATGACTGCATTCAAAAGCGGCGCGCGCGCCTCTGCACGTAAAATTGCACTGGGCCTGTTCACTGCCAGCCTTGCACTCAGCGCACATGCCTTTGAGCAAGAAAATGATGGCGTCTACGCAGACCACATTGACTGGGGCGTCATGATGGATATGAGTGGACCCGCCTCTGCGGCACAGCTGCCGTGGGTGCGCGGTTTCCAGGCGTATATGCGTAAAGTCAATGAAAGCGGCGGTATTCACGGCCGTAAAATCAATGTCCTTACAGAAGACGATCGCTATGATGCGTCTCTTGATCGCGTCGCTTACGATAAGTTGGTTAACCAAACACCTGTTTTGGGCATCTCAGGCATGGGCAATTCGAGCGCACAGGTTGCGTTGGCACCATCCATTCGACGCGGTAAGGTGCCGGTCGTCGGCACGTATGTGACCACCAAGCCAGCGGTCGAGCCAGCCTCTCCACTCTATTACGGATCGTTCTGCGGTTTCCGTGAAATGGCGCAGGTTGGGGTAGGATTTTTTATCGATAAGTTAAAATTGAAGGCCCCAAAGGTCGCTACAGTTAACCTGGATGTTGCCTCCGGAAAAGAATACGCAAGCTACATTGAAGAGGCAGTAGCGCAGCGCGGCGGCACGTCGCAATCAATTCAAATTAAAGTCGCCGCGGCTGATGCGACCGCGCAAGTGCTTGAGATCATCAAGATGAAACCGGATTTTGTCGCCATCCATGGCGTGCCGACTACCGCCATTCTGGTGATGCGGGCAATGCAACAATACGGATTGAATATTCCTACCTTTGCCATTACTTATCTCGGTACGCCGGGTGTGTATGAAGCTCTCGGCCCCAAGACTGGCAGCAACTATTATTTCGTCAGCTGCTTCACGCCGGGTGGTATCGAAGAGACGCCTGCTATCAAGGATATGTCAGCATTGGCCGAGAAGTATGGAAATGGCTCCTTGAAGAATGATGTCAATTACGTCGCTGGTTGGGTGGTCGGCCAACTGGCCGCTGAATCAATCGCGAAAGCCGGTGCGGAGCCAACTCGCGCTGCATTGATCAGCGCCATGTCGAAAGGTTTTGAAGTAGACACCAAGGGCGTCTCTTCGCAACTTAAATATACCCCTGATAACCACCTCGGTTTAGTACTGTTGCGACCGTATAACTACGATTACGATGCCAAGCGGTTTAAGGCTTTCGGTAAATACAGCGATTATCAGCAGTACGTCAAATAATATGATGGCCCAAATCCTCTTTAGCGGTCTGGCGCTGGGCAGCATTTACGGTCTGGTCGCGCTGGGCTTCGCGGTAATTTTCAAGGCCACCGGAGTCTTCAATTTTGCCCAAGGCATGTTGGTGGTGGTCGGCGCCTATCTGGCGGTGACCGGCAGTACTCAGCTCGGTTTGCCCTTTCCTATGGCGGTGGTATTCATCGTTCTTGCCGCTGCATTATTAGGTGCGGTGATTCATGCGTTGTTGATTCGCCCGTTGGCTGGTCGCCCATTGTTGCCGGTAATTATGATCACCATTGCGTTGGCGATTGTATTACGCGCCATGATTGAATTGATCTACGGTCCGCAAGCACGCGCACTAACCACCCCCTTACCGACCGGTAGTTTTTTGGTCGGCGGTGTCCGCATCTCGGAGTTGCATTTGACTGCTGCGTTGGTGAGCTGGGCCTGTATGGCGGGCGTGGGGGCATTTTTTAAATTTACTTCGATGGGGCTGTTGATGCGCGCTACCGCTGACAGTCATGAAGCAGCGCTGGTGTCTGGTATCAATGTGAATCGGATCAACGCGCTGGCGTGGGCTATCGGATGCGTTCTGGCAGCGATCGGCGGGGTCTTTTTAGGCCAACTGCAGGTCGCCACAGTGGAATTGGAAAACATCGGCTTGTTGGCGTTGCCAGCAGTGGTGATCGGCGGCCTGCAGAGTATTCCGGGGGCTATCGTCGGTGGCCTGTTGGTCGGTTTGATTGAGCAATTCGGGTCGGGCTATATCTCACCGAAGGCGCGCGATATATTAATCTATGCGCCGCTTTTGATGATCCTGATGGTCAGACCGTGGGGCTTATTCGGTCAACGTGAGCTGGGACGGGTATGACTATGACCACACAACCTCCTCTGCCAGCATCGGTCCAGCTACCGACCATCGCAAGCCCTTCAGCTGCTTTTCCATGGCGCTGGATCGGCGTCATTGCCGCGATTGCTATCTTATGTTATCTGCCGGTCGTGTTGGACCAACGCGCAATATTCGGTTTCAGATTATCCAACTTGCAGCTGCTTAATATTGGTCTGACGCAGGTCAATCTGACGCTAATCGCCATTTTGGGCGCATTGTCGCTAAATTATTTGACTGGTTGCGCTGGCCTGATATCGATTGGCCACGGCGCCTTTTATGCGGTTGGTGCAATTGCCGCTGCGGTAACGGGAACCCAATGGGGCTGGCCCTTCCCGCTGGTGCTGGTGGCCGCTGGCGCCGCCGGGGCATTCGCCGGCGTCATCGCTGGTTTGCCATCGCTACGGGTGCGCGGCCTCTATTTCGTCCTTTCGACGTTGGCGTTGCATTTCATTGTTGTTTACTTGCTAGCTGAATACCAATACAAATTCTTTGATGTGGTGGGTATTCCCTTCAATGAAGCGCGAATCGGACCCGTTGTACTCGACTCTGGATTGCGCTGGTATTTCTTTCTGCTGCCCGTCGTCGTCGTCGTGTACATGTGCCTGCGCAATACCATGCACTCGCGTGAAGGACGTGCGTTGATGGCAATGCGTGACCATGAACTGGCCGCGACGGCCGCTGGCATTGACGTGCGTATTTTGCGACTGAAAGCTTTCGCCTTCAGCTCTGCAATTGCCGCCGTGGCAGGTGCGTTATATGCGTATTTCATGAGCAACGTAGCGGCAGAATTTTTCAGCATCAACTTTGCGGTTCAGTTCATCGCGATGATCATTATCGGCGGGATGGGTTCGCTCGCCGGTTCAGTGGTTGGGGCGGCGATTTGGCTACTATTGCCAGCGGTGATTAGCGGCTTTGCAACGCACGCGGGCGGCTCGTCGGGCGTGATTGGGCAGTTTCTATTGAACAGCAAACCGCAATTAGTGAATCTGGTATTTGGCCTGTTAGTGGTCGTGTTATTGATTTTTGCACCGGGCGGCGTGGCTGGCCTCGGCACGCAATTCCGCAAGCGTTTGTCTTCATGGCGGAGCACAGTATGGAAATAATGCTCAATATAAATAATCTGTCGGTTGCTTATGCGCGCAAAGGTCTGGCGCTGGATGCGGTTAATCTGGCATTGCCGAGCGGGAGCATCGTCGCATTATTGGGTGCGAATGGCGCTGGCAAGACCACGCTGATCCGGGCGGTTACCGGTCTGCTGGGTGTGCATGGTGGCGGTGTGACGGCCGGCAGTATCAACTTCGCTGGTACATCCGTCCTTGGTATGCCATCACATCGATTGGTACGCCTTGGCATGGCACAGGTTCCGGAAGGCAGAATGGTATTCAAGCAATTAAGCGTTGAAGAAAATTTACAGGTTGGTGCAGCCATTTTGCCGCGCGCTGCGGTGAGCCAACGGATGGAGGCAGTCTATGCACTTTTCCCGCGTTTGCTGGAACGCCGTAAACAGGCTGCTGGCTGGCTCTCCGGTGGCGAACAGCAAATGTTGGCGTTAGGACGGGCTCTGGTAGCAGGGCCAAGACTTTTGTTAGTCGATGAGTTGTCGTTAGGCCTTGCGCCCCTGATTGTGGAAACAATTTATCAGCAATTGAAAATAGTTGGCGACACTTTGGGGACTTCCATGTTGGTGGTTGAGCAAAATGCACGTTTGGCACTGCAGTTTGCCAGCACTGCTTATGTATTGGATCGAGGTCGGATCGTATTATCTGGTCCTGCCAATGAAGTGGCGACGAACGCGTTGGTCAAGCAGTCTTACCTTGGTAGCCAGCGCGAAGAGGCCACGGTTTGATTACGCTTAGTGAGATCAACAACGAAAAAAATAAAGCGCTGCTCGATATAGAATCGCTGCACATGCGCTTTCAGGGTCTGAGCGCATTGGATGATGTGTCTTTTACTGCGCAAGCTGGAGAAATTACGTCATTGATCGGCCCGAACGGTGCTGGCAAAACCACGCTATTCAACTGTGTCACCGGAATGTATCGACCCACTGCCGGAAAGGTGATTTTCAATGGTGCCGACATTACCGCGAAGCCGGCACATCAAGTCTCACGTCACGGGGT
Organism: Glaciimonas sp. PAMC28666; assembly: GCF_016917355.1. Classification (GTDB taxonomy): domain Bacteria; phylum Pseudomonadota; class Gammaproteobacteria; order Burkholderiales; family Burkholderiaceae_D; genus Glaciimonas. The sequence goes on from NZ_CP070304.1 coordinate 2,953,762, forward strand.
AGCGCGGACGTTCCAAAATCTGGCGTTATTCGGCGGTTTGTCCGTGATGGATAACTTATTGGTCGGAGCATATCGGCAAGGCTCGTCCGGCTTGCTGCAGGGCGCCGTGACAAGCGGGCGGGCCCGCGCAGAGCAACGCGCCGCATTTGCGGCAGCGACTGAAGTCCTGGAATTTTTAGGCATGCCCGACATCGCCGACGCCTTACCCGGTGAGTTGCCGTACGGTCGGCAAAAGCAGGTTGAATTCGCCCGTGCACTCATGCAAAAAGCGCGGCTGGTCTTACTCGATGAGCCGATGGCCGGAATGAGTAGTGCAGAAAAAAGCGCGATGACCGAATTGATTATGCGTGTGCGAGCGCAATTTGGCGTCAGCTTTTTAATTGTCGAACACGACATTCCGGTGATTATGGACATTTCGGACAAAATCGTTGTGCTCGACTTTGGCCGCAAAATTGCCGAGGGCACGCCACGTGAGGTGCAAGCAAATCCAACAGTGATCACGGCCTACCTTGGCACCGAACACAACGCTGCCGCGGAAGTCGCGTAAACGCTTTTACATCCGCCAGTTTCCAACTGCGCTAACCATCAACATGAGACCGACGCCATGGCCCATTCCCAGCAACCTAACCATCACGGTGTCACCGATGACGCCAATCCTTTGGTGACCGCCGGTAGCGACAATTCTGCATTGGATTTGGCCTCAGATTCAGCCTACGATGTGCTTATCATCGGGGCCGGATTCGCAGGCCTGCATATGCTGCATCGAGTGCGCGCAATGGGCCTGACCGCCCGTGTCTTCGAAGCCGCGGATGACGTCGGTGGCGTCTGGTACTGGAATCGTTATCCTGGCGCGCGCTGCGATGTTGAAAGCTTGCAGTATTCGTATTCATTTTCTTCTGAACTTGAGCAAGAATGGGTCTGGACCGAAAAGTACGCAGCTCAGCCGGAAATCTTGCGCTATATCATGCATGTAGCAGACCGTTTCGAGCTGCGCCGCGATATCGCATTCAATACCAGAATTACTGCTGCAACTTTCGACGAAAGTGTTAACCGTTGGAACTTGCAAACCGACACGGGGATACATGCATCCGGCCGGTTTTGCGTTATGGCAAGCGGATCATTGTCCGCCACGCGGTTGCCAGATATTCCAGGCCTCGCCAACTTTACTGGCAAGATTTATCACACAGGTGCATGGCCGCACGAGGGTGTCGACTTTAGCGGTCAAACGGTTGGCGTAATCGGCACCGGGTCTTCCGGCATTCAAACGATTCCTGCGATTGCCCGTCAGGCCGAAAAGCTGGTGGTATTCCAGCGCACCGCAAATTTTTCCATTCCCGGATGGAACGAGGCGCTCAAGCCGGAAGTGCAGCAAACGTGGAAGAGCGTTTATCACGAACACCGCAGCCGCGCCCGTGAAGTCGGCACCCTCTATGAATTTTCGGATAAGGGCGCCATGCAGGCGAGTGAGGCGGAGCGCGCGCAGGAATATGAGCGCCGCTGGAATAAGGGCGGCGTCAACTTTGTGCACTCCTTCAACGATGTGATGATCGATAAGCGCGCCAACGACACGATTTCAGACTTTGTTCGGGCCAGGATCAGAACCATAGTCAGCGATCCTGTTGTGGCAGAAATGCTCTGTCCACACGATCATCCGCTCGGCACTAAGCGGATCTGCGTCGATACCGGCTATTACGAAACCTACAATCGCACCAACGTCAAATTGGTCGACCTGAAAAAAACGCCGATTACGGAAGTGATCAGCAGCGCTGTGCGTTGCGGCGACACCGATTACGCGCTTGACGCATTGGTTTGCGCTACTGGTTACGACGCACTGACCGGTGCGCTGCTGAATATCGATATTCGTGGCAGAGACGGTCTGGCCCTGGTGGATAAATGGTCCGCCGGACCGCGTACCTATCTGGGTTTGATGACCGCTGGTTTCCCCAATATGTTTATCATCACTGGCGCTGGTAGCCCTTCGGTTCTGGTCAATATGGTGGTCGGCATCGAACAGCACGTCGATTGGATAGGTGATTGCATCAGCTACCTTGATCTAGCAAAAATGGCGGCGATCGAAGCCGGAGAAGCTGCTGAGACGGACTGGGTTGAGCATGTAAATACAGCGGCGAACAAGACGCTTTTCCCGCTGGCGAACTCGTGGTTTCTGGGTGCCAATATCCCCGGAAAGCCACGCGTGTTTATGCCGTATGTAGCGAAAATCGGGGTGTATCGTAAGGAGTGCGACGAGATCGCCGCGGACGACTACCGGGGTTTCATTCTAACGGCGGCGTAGCGAGATCGGGCATGTTTCCCAGGGACTAAGGGCGTAGTTCCGAATGCTAATTTTTCTGTCCGGTACCAGCTAGCCGGTTATGAGCCCGACTTATAAGACCCTGCTTGTAAGGCCCTGCTTGTAAGACCCCGCGTATAAGACCCCACTTATAAGACCCTGATTTCTCTTCTCGCAGTCCTCACGATGAATGTCACCGTGAGGACAATTCCAATTGCCTCGTAAGAGCATGGCGCCAATCAGCAAGCCAGGAAACCGCCATCAACCGGTAATGTCACGCCAGTGACATAGCTTGCCATATCAGAAGCTAAAAACACGACCGGACCTACCAGTTCTTCAGCTTGTCCAACGCGGCCCAGAGGGGTTCTGAGCATGAACTTATGCATCGTTTCCGGCGTGCCTCGGGTATCGATGGTCATCGCAGTCTCAATAACACCGGGTGCAATCGCGTTAACGCGGACGCCGTCTTTGGCAAGTTCGACCGCCAACGATTGCGTCAATAATTTAACCGCGCCTTTGGATGGCGAATAGCCCATGCTGCCGGGTTGTCCGGCAAACGCAGCGATGGAGGCCACGTTGATAATGGATCCCCGCGTCGCGCGCAATGCCGGTAAGAATGCATGGGTAACGTTAAAGGTGCCATTCACATTAACATCCATCATTCGTTGCATATTAGCGACGACACGCGGACTGTCCACGTTTTCGCGGATGAGTATTCCGGCATTATTTACCAGAACATTCACGCGCCCGATATCGTCAGTGATTTCTTGCGCCAATGCGATGCAGGCTTCGGTTGAGGTCACATCCAATACGTGCGCCCATGCCTGGCCGCCAGCAGCGCGGATTTCCTCCTCCACCTGTTTGATGTTTGCAGCGTTGATATCGGTGACGATGACGCGGGCGCCTGCTCTGGCCAGGCCAATTGCGATGGCCCGACCATTTCCTTGTCCTGCGCCTGTAACGAGGGCGAGACGTCCGGTCAATACCTGCGGGGCCATATTCGAAGAAATATCCATGCGTGTTTCCTTTGAGTTGTGCGTTGCGTTACTGAGCGATAGATATCGCGCGGCTGCGGCCGAATGCTTAAGTTTGCATCGCTTGAGTAGAGATGTTTTCGATGTCGGGAGCTGACGCCTATTTTCCAAATATCGAAATATATTTTTTATTTTCGAAAATATTAACACATAATGATTTTTATAAAATGCGTGATGAAGATCTTCGGGCATTCCCTATTAGTGCTTTGGTGCCATCGCAAAACTGACCATTTTCATCATGTTGAACCATCAGCATCAACCGTAGAGGGAGTTATTAGCAACGACCTGGAAGGGGGGGGGGGAAACCGAAAAATTATGCTTATGTAGGAATTGTTGCACCGATTTTTATCGAATATAAAAAATAAATTTAACTATTTCGGATCAATGTCAGGCCGTCAAAAGGACGCTCAAAGAGTCAATGAGACGTTCGACATAGCTCGGCAGACTTGCCAAACTTGCCAAATCCCAGGAGACAAAATGAATCACCATCAAAATCGCCACCAACTAGACATCAAAAGCGATGCGTTCTCTGCGCAATATAAGGCGCCAAAGATAAATGTTGGCTCTGCCTTAAGAAGAATAAGCGTCAGCCTGATTATTGCCAGCCTGACCGTGAGTGCCTTTGCTTTTGAACAGCCTAACGACGGCGTCTATTCCGATCGGATCGACTGGGGTGTGATTATGGACATGAGTGGAACCGCGTCCGGATCGCAAATACCTTGGGTGCGAGGAATGCAGACCTATATGCGGCAGCTTAACGAGTCTGGCGGGATTCGCGGTCGCAAGGTTAATCTGGTACTCGAAGATGATCGTTACGATGCCTCTTTGGTGCGGATCGCCTATGAAAAACTGAACGCTCAGACGCCGGTATTGGGAATATCAGGGCTTGGCAACACAAGCGCACAAGTCGCCTTAATGCCCTCCATCCGCCGTGGCAAACTTCCTATCGTTGGAACCTTTGCCGTTACTAAGGCCGGGGTTGAGCCGCCATCTCCCATGTTTTACAACGGTTATTGCGGATTTAAACAAATGGCGCAAGTTGGTGTAGGATTTTTTGCGGACAAACTTAAACTCAAGGCGCTCAAGGTCGCTACCGTGCATATGGACGTGGCTGGTGGCAAAGAATATGCAGACTTTGTCGATGCAGAGGTACATAAGTATGGCGGTACCTCGCAGGCGTTTCCCGTCAAGGTAGGTGCTGCAGATGTTACCGCGCAAGTGATGGGCATCATTGCCATGAAGCCGGACGTAATCACGGTTTATGGCGTCCCAACGCCAACCATTTTGCTAATGCGGACGATGCAGCAATATGGCTTGAAAATTCCGACGTTTTCGATTACCCAACTCGGCACCCCCGATATTTACACTGCCCTCGGTCCTGATGCTGGTCGCGATTATCATTTTGTGAGCTGCTTCACGCCGGGCGACATCGACGAACCGGGCGGCATTAAGGAAATGTCGGCAGCGGCCGATAAATATGGTTTTAGCTCGTCGAAAACCAACGTCAACTTTGTCGGCGGATGGATCGTAGGCGAACTGGTGGCGGATGCAATCAACAGGGCAGGGCCGGAGCCAACCCGCGCATCCATGGTGGAAGCAATGGCAAAAGGATTTGAGGTCGACACCAAAGGCGTCTCATCACAACTAAAATTTACCCCCGATAATCATCTTGGCATGTCAGCTTTGCGTGTCTACAGTTATGACTACGATGCTAAACGTTTCAAAGCTTTTGGCAAGTACAGCGACTATCAGAAGTACGTCAAATAACGGCTAGAAGACTCGCAAAGACAATGCCCTCAATTCCTTCCTTTAATTGAAGGAATTCGGGGCGAGTTGCTACGCTAGCTTGTTGTGTGTTTGATATATTAGCGTGGCATAAATTTTGCTATAATCTTTGGTCGAAAATTCGGTTTTCTTTATTTTGAAAACCGACATAATGTGATCACTTGGTCATTAACAGCATCTTGCAGCAGTGCGGGGCAAGATCGGTAATTTCTGTTTAACGAGGCATTGCATGAGTCCTGACCGATATCTTCGTACCTTCGATGTGCTCGACCTGTTAGTCAGGTTCAAGGAAGGTCTGCGCCTCACTGAAATCAAAGAAGCGCTAGGACTCCCGGTGAGTAGTGTCCATAACATGCTGCAAACCATGGTGGCGGCAGAAGTGCTGACCATGACCGAGGACTTGCGCTATTCGATAGGCCCTCGGGTGGTCGGTATCGCCTTATCGACCGTGGCTTCGCTGGATGTGCGGCCTTTGGCGCGCCGCCATTTGCAGGATTTGGCAAAAACCATTGGCGATGACGTTTATTTGGGTATGAATCTGGGTCAGCGAGTGTTTTATGTTGATCGCTGCATGGGTACCCAGCGTATTTCCCTCGATATCCGTCTGGGCGAGCGGCTATCGCTTCATTGCACCGCCACCGGCAAGCTATTTGCCGCAAACGACACCCGTCTTGCCGCAAAAGCGTTAGCGGGACCGCTCAAAAAGTTAACCGCAAATACGATTACGGACGCGCATGCGTTGGAAGCCGAATATCAGCGCATTCGCGAGCAAGGCTACGCGAAAAGCGAAGAGGAAGCGGTCGATGGCGTAGTTGGTTATGCAATCCCCATCCGCTATGCCAACGGCACGCTGGCAGGGGCGATTCACGTTTCGGTGATCGGGCGGCGTGCGACCAAGTCGCATGAACATAAACTGCTCGACGCCGCCCGCGCTTCCGCTGAACAGGTGGAACGCAGTCTGGGCCATTTCAAACCTGCCTAAATTCAGGTCGACGCATCGACCCGCGCCCATATGACAATGGCGTTGTGCTTTCTGCACGGCGTCAGCGCGAGGTAGAACTGCGAACAGACGCAGTTGAAAAAATTAAAATAACTTATTGATAACTGTTTTATCCTTGCCGCCTCGGACCGTCTTGACTCATCAGAAAAATTGATCGTTTACGGTCCAATCAAGTGTCTTTTATTTATCTATTGGCTTGCTTAAACTGGCAGCAAGCGATATAGATCGAATAAAAATATAAAAGGAGATTTGATGAACCTCGGATTTTTCACGATGCCTATGCATCCTATTGGTAAAGATTGGCAGATTTCCCTGCGCGAAGACCGCGAAGCGTTTATTTTGGCTGACCAACTCGGCTTCGTTGAAGGTTATGTAGGCGAGCATGCGACTGATCCGGAAGAAAATATTACCTCGTCCGCGTTATTTCTGGCGACGCTGGTCGATGCGACCAAACAAATGAAGCTCGGCACCGGCACCCTGAATCTTCCGAATCATCACCCGACGACCATTGCTAGCCATATTGCGATGCTGGACCATTTGCTGGGTGGTCGTTTTATTCTCGGCATTAGCCCGGGCGCACTGCCTTCGGATGCCGAAGCCTATGGCAATTTCGATTTGCCGAGACCAGCGATGTTTCTTGAATCGATTAATCAAATCCTGAAATTGTGGACCACCGAGCCTCCTTACAACCTCAAGGGTGAGCATTGGAACATATCGACAGAGCGCACATACATCGCGGAAACTGGCATGGGAACTATCCCGCGGCCGTTGCAACGCCCTCACCCGCCTATCGTGGTCACTGCGGTAGCACCGTTTTCGCAAGGTATTACCGAAGCTGCTGCACGCGGCTGGGACCCGATTTCAGCCAATTTCTTGTTGCCGATGTGGGTGAAGAGCCATTGGACCAAATATGTTGAGGGTTGCGCACGCGCCGAGCGCCCTGCAGAGACAGCTAACTGGCGCGTCGCAAAGACCGTTTTTGTTGCCAGGGATGACGCCACGGCAGAGGCTTATGCATTAGGCACCGACGGTCCTTATTATTATTACTATCGTTCGTTGTTCAACAAGCTGAAGCGTCGCGGCTCACTGGGCGTTTTTAAAAGCGATCCAAAAATGTCAGACGATAGTGTGACGCTGGAAGACGTCATGAAGCAACTGGTTATCTTTGGTTCGCCGTCAAAGGTAGCAGATGAGATACATGCACTGAAAGAGGTCACTGGTCAATTCGGTACGTTGCTATATGCAGGCGTCGATTGGACCGACCGCGAACTAGCGCGCGACTCCATGATTTTGATGGCGGAAAAAGTGCTTCCCCTCGTCAATGTTGGGAATAACTGAGCATATGTTTATGCGTGCTTCCCCAGCGGTCCCTCAGCCGACGGTTAATTTTTCCTTCAATCCTCAGGAGCGACCGTGGCAGTAACCCACTTATTTTTGGATGGGCAGCACGATACCCGACAGCTACGCAATGCGTTGGGCCGCTTTCCGACGGGCGTAACGGTCATCACGACCCGTACGCCCGACGGCAAATTGGAAGGACTGACCGCCAACTCTTTTTCCGCTCTATCGCTGGATCCGCCATTGGTATTGTGGAGCATCAGACGTAATGCGCTGTCTTTGCCGGGATTTTTGGCGTCGGGTTATTTTGCGATTAATGTTCTTGGGGTTGGGCAGTCCGATTTGTCACAGCGTTTCGCCACACCACATGAGCACAAGTATGACGGATTGGAATTCGAGGAGGGACTGGGCGGTTCACCCGTGCTCGAAGGCGTGCTGGCGAGTTTTCAATGCCAGACTGAAAGCACCATTGACGGCGGCGATCATGTTCTGTTCGTCGGTCGGGTGCATAAGATTTCTTATCACGATGGCGAGCCGTTAATTTTTAATGCGGGACGTTATTGCACGGCATTACCGCTTGCTACGGGTGCGGCGCCGACAGATTTGAGCGCAATGTGGGCTGACCTAGGCTGGTAGAGACTGGACTTTTTTTGAAGGCTTCGCCAAACTGTCTTACAAAGATAATGTATCGTCACTTCTATCATCGGGCATAAAGCCATTTGAGCATAAAGCTATAGCAAGCCTAAAGTTTACAAAGAGTTTAAATGAAGCGCGTCACACTCCTGAATCTTGAAACGTTGTGCTGGATTTCCAGGCTTGGAACTTTTCACGCTACCGCTCTCAAGATGAACGCTTCACCGCCTGCGATCTCGGCACGCGTGCGCGAAATGGAAACAGCATTAGGCGTGACGCTGTTCCGGCGGCAAGGGCGGCGCATGGAATTAACTTTTCAGGGGCGTGAACTGGTGCAAATGGTTGAGCCATTGTTGCGGCGCCTTGATGGCGTCGTTGGTGATCTCGATAATCCGGAAACTGCCAGCGGCACGGTACGTATCGGTGCGGGAGAGATTGCAGCGCTGAGTTGGTTTCCAACCTTCATTGCGAACTTGCGCAAATTAATGCCGAAAGTGGTGTATCAAATCGAAATTGATCTCACCACATCGATGCGACAGCGACTGGAAACCGGCAAGCTTGACGTTGCGCTGTTTGCAGCACCCGCAGTCGGACCAGATATTCGATCAGCCTCGCTGGGTTGCGTTCGTATGTGCTGGATGATCGCACCGGCGCTTCAGAGCAAGCTTTCAACCACCGCGACGATCGGTGAGCGGTTAAATGGTCACGCCATTTGGTCGTTGTCGAAGCCGTCTGCAAGCCACTCGATGACGATGGATCTATTGCGCGAGCAAGGGATCGCCAGCGATGCAATCGGTACTTGCAACAATATCATGGCGTTAATCGCCATTATCGCCAGCGGCGCAGGCATCGCTCTTCTACCGGAAATACTTGTCCGTTCCCATGTTGCCCGGCTGGAACTGGTGCCGTTGTTGCCGGAAATGGTGATGCGGGAATTGGAGTTCGTGATTGCCTGGAACGCCGATCAGGAACAATTGATTATTCGCAACATAGTCGAAGTAGCGTTGCAATGCACGACCTTCGAAATGGCGCTCGGTGACATGGATACGCCACCGTAATAGCCATACTTCTAGCGATTTTTCATATCCTCCTAAGGCGGTCAATGCGGTCACGCCAGAAGGAGTTCGCGCGTTGCAGACGTGGTAGTTTTGACGTGCCTAATTGATTTAACTGCTTCACTTCACCTGATTGAAACAAAAGCCTGCCCAACGCCAAAAATAAAATTATTGCATAAAAAAATAAGGTATTATTTTCGAAATAATGAATATATTTTCAGATTTTCGAAAAAATATTCTTTGATTGAGAGCAACTACTGCCGGACGATCATGCGATTTTCAAAAAAAAATGACATCCGATTTTTAAAAAAAATAGAATAATAGGTGGGGACAAATGACAAAAATATCGCTCAAGCGACGTCAGGTATTGACCGCGGCTGCTTCGTTGGGGGTGGCCGGTGCCAGCCTTGGATTTCCTTCAATTTTGCGTGCTCAGACCGCTCAAACCATCAAGATCGGAATCCCAACGATCATGTCAGGACGGATTGCGCAACTGGGGATTTCCTCTACCAACGGCGCGCAACTCGAGGTAGACGCGTTTAATGCAGCCGGTGGTTTTAACGGTCAAATGGTCGAGTTGCTTATCCGCGATTCAAAAGGCAAACCGGAAGAATCTAGCCGCCTGACCCGAGATCTGATCAACAGCGATAAATGCAATTTCATCCTCGATTGCGACGCATCCAATGGCGCGTTCGCGGTTCACGAAGTGGTGCGCGGCACAGGTACCTTATGTATCCACGCCAGCCCGGAGATCTCGACGCTAACGGCCGACCCGAAGATGAAAATTCCAAATGCGTTCCGCACGGCGCGCCAGGGTGCGCAAGATGCGATAGTGGCCGGGCAATATGCAGCGGAAGTCGCGAAACAAAATAATTTCACCAAATGGATGACTATCGGCCCCGATTATGCGTATGGACGTGATACAACTGCGCTCTTTGTGCGCTATCTGAAACACTTCAGCCCGTCGGCGCAAGTAGTCGGTGAAGCATGGCCGAAAATGTCGCAGCCCGATTACACCGAGTTCATTACCAAAATTATGCAGGAAAAGCCACAGGCGATTTTTACCTGTCTGATCGGTGGCGATCTGGTTTCTTTCATCGACCAGGGAAATCTATATGGTCTGTTTAATGAAATAGAAGTGTTTGCTGTAGCGCTCGCCGATTTCACGACTATTTCAAAAGTGAAAGCGATGCCAAAGCGCGTGCATTCCGGTACGCGCTATTTGAGCGCTTTCCCCAACACGCAGGCTAATAAAGCGTGGGCGAATGCTTACTCGGCAAAATTTAAGGACTCGCCGACCAATTGGTCATGGCAAGCTGCGTCCGGCATGGATTTTATGCTTGAGGCGATGCGCCAGACCAAGTCGGTCGATTCGAAAAAAATGTCTGACGCCTTGCGCGGGATGCAAATCAAATCGCCGTTCGGCAGCAAAGGCATGCTGACCTTACGCGCCAGTGACCAGACACTGGTGGACTATGCCACCGGATGGGGTCGTATCAGCAACAAATTACCTTTCATCGAAAATGCAAAAATGGCCGATTGGGGTGTGATCACTGATCTCGAGCTGAAGTGGAAGAAAGAAAACGGCTGGGCTTAATTTTAGTTGTTTGTTAATTACCTGCTAGTTGTTGAATACTGGACGCGCGATTCTGGCTACTTTTTTTTGCCTTGCCAGAATCGCCTGTGAAAATGTTTTGGTTCTAGCTGATGTTGGTGGAGAAGTTTTAGTGGATATTACTGCGTTGTCAGCCTGCGTATCGTCGGCTTCTTGCCTGATGACCCAAGGCCTGAATGCCTTTGTTATCGGGATGCTGCTGTTTTTGGTAGCGTCCGGTTTGACCTTGATTTTCGGCGTCTTGAAGGTCGTCAATTTTACGCATGGCTCGCTGTATATGTTGGGCGCCTATCTGGCCTACTATATTTATAAAATTACAGATAGCTATCTGCTAGCGGTCATCGTCGCTTCAGCCGGGATTGCAGTCTTTGGCATATTTCTGGAGCGTCTCTTTTTCCGACGTCTCTACCAGAGCAATTTCCTCATGCAACTGCTGATGTGTTACGGCTGGATTCTAGTGCTGGATGATCTGGTGCAGCTGTTGTTCGGTGCGGAATTTCAGTCGATGGGGATGCCGCCATTTTTCGCGACGGCACCATTGATCATTGCTGGCGCGCCGATTCCACTGTTCTACATTTTTCTGATTGCCATCAGTTTTCTGGTCGCGCTGGCGGTCTGGCTGCTGATCGTCAAAACCTCCTTCGGCAGCAAGGTCCGCGCGGCCGCGACCAACACCTCAATGACAGGTGCATTGGGTATCAATACGGCATTGTTATATGCCGGTGTGTTCGCACTCGGTGCAGGACTTGCCGGATTGGCCGGGGCATTGGCCGCACCGGTCCGCTCACTAGTACCGGGCATGGGTTTTTCGATCTTGATCGAATCGTTTATTGTCACCGTCATCGGGGGTATGGGCTCCATCGGCGGCGCGCTGGTTGCTGCGATTTTGATCGGCGTGTGTCGCTCATTCGGTAGCGTAGGGTTCCCGATGTTCACCGAAATCGGTGTCTTTGCGCTAATGGCCGTGGTGTTGCTGTTGCGCCCCGATGGCCTGTTTGGAAAAGGTGTTCAACGGTGAAAAATCGCCTGCTTAGCTCGACCTTGTTATGGGCAATCATCGCCTTCCTTATTCTGGCAGCTATGCCCGGTCTGATCGCCTCGCAGATGGTGCTGGATCTGATCATTCATGTGGCGATATTTGGATTATTTGCGATATCGGTCAACTTGTTGATCGGCTATACCGGTCTGATCTCATTTGGCCATGCCATGTTTTATGCATCGGGCGCGTATGCCTTCGGCTTGCTGATGCAAACCGGAACCTGGTCGGTGCCAGCGGCGCTGGCGCTGGCGGTACTCAGCAGTGCGTTACTTGCTCTGGTGGTAGGGCTGGTTTGCACCAAGACCAAAGAGATTTATTTCACTTTTCTAACGCTGGCGATTCAGATGATGTTTTACAGCACGATTTTGAGCTGGGAGACATTCACAGGTGGTGATCAGGGATTGACCGGCGGCTTCAAGAAGCCTGTATTTCTGGGTATCGATCTGGCCAATGCAAATCATCTCTATTATTTCATCGCAGGCGTTGTGATTGTGTCGCTCGGTTTGTTATGGCACATCACCAAATCACCTTTCGGTTACGCGCTTCGGATGGTTCGCGACAATGCCGCACGAGTCGAATTTTTGGGCATGAACGTGCGTGGATACAGGATTGCTGCATTTGTTATCGCAGCCGCTTTTGCGAGTGTTGCCGGTGCGCTGATGAGCTTATACGTGAGTGCCGCGTATCCAAATTTCGGCTACTGGACCATGTCCGGCGAAGCGATTTTCATGATCATGTTGGGCGGTGTGAACACTTTCCTCGGACCACTCGTCGGTGCCACTATGCTGACGCTGCTGAATCATTACGTCACCGCCCATACCAAATACTATGGCCTGGTATTAGGTACCATTATTTTGCTCTACGTGTTATTGCTCCGGAAAGGCTTGCTGGACATCATTGTCGAGCGGTTTATTGCATTCCGCGCTGATCGTACTCTGCCGAAAAAGCAAATCGAATCGAGACTTCCTTGAGCCTGCTAACGCTCGGCGGTGCTGATGCCGCCAGACAGTCTGCCATTTTCTGGAGCATACAATGCTAAAAATGACCAACGTGACAAAGGCGTTTGGCGGCGTCGTCGCAACCAATAACTTTTCGGCGCAGTTCGAACGTGGCAGCTTGTCGGCAATCATTGGGCCCAATGGTGCCGGTAAGACCACGCTGTTTAATCTCATCAGTGGCAAGATAAAGGCCGATTCGGGGAGTATTCATTTCGACGGTAACGACATTACCGCCCTTTCCGCGAAGGCGATTGTTCAGCGTGGGATTGGTCGCGCGTTTCAGGTATCCAGCATATTTCCTAGCTTGACCGTCGCACAATCGCTGGAGGCGGCGGTGATGGCGCATCGTGGCCAGATGGGAAATTTCCTGACGTCATTCTCTGTGCCGCGTTTGCCATCGCCGGTAAAACAACGCGCAGCAGAGTTAATTGAGATGCTTGGCCTTGAATTAAAGGCGAATACACTGGCACGGGAATTGCCGCACGGTGACCAAAAATTACTCGATATCGGGCTGGCTTTGGCGCTGGAACCGCGCTTGTTGTTGCTCGATGAGCCGACCGCAGGCATGGGACCGGAAGAGCGCCTGCTGATGATGGAGCGGGTGCACTATTTGTGGCAACGAGAAAAAATCACCATTATTTTCATTGAGCACGATATGGACATTGTCTTTGCGCGTGCACAAACCATCCGCGTGTTGTATTACGGGGCATTGCTGGCGCAAGGAACGCCCGACCAGATTCGTAACAATCAAGCGGTAATCGACGCTTATCTAGGTACCGGCTTTAAAGATGAAGAGGTTGCAGCATGACCGCGTTGAGGTGTTTATCAGTCGCCGGACTGACCGCATTTTATGGTGCGAGTCAGGTGCTATTTGGTATCGACCTAAATGTTGGTGAGGGTCAATGTATGGCTTTGCTGGGGCGGAATGGTGCGGGTAAGTCAACCACCATGAAAGCTATAGCAGGCATTATTCCTAGTACTGCAACGAAGATGGATCTGCACGGGAAAAACATCAACGGCATACCGTCGTATCGGATTGCGCGAGCAGGACTCGGATTCGTGCCGGAAGACCGACAGGTGTTTCCTGAGCATTCGGTGGAAGATAATCTGACGCTCGCAGAGAAGGCCGGCGCACAAAATCGGCGCGACTGGACCCTGCAAAGGGTGTACGACGCGTTTCCGCTGTTAGTCCCTTTGCGAACCCGATTAGCTGGCCAGTTGTCCGGCGGCGAGCAACAAATGCTAGTCATTGGGCGTGCGCTGATGGGTAATCCCACGATGCTTTTGCTGGATGAGCCGAGCGAAGGTCTGGCACCGGTGATCGTGCAGCAAATTGCGGTTCAGATCAAGGCGTTGCGAAAGGCTGGCACCACGATTTTGCTGGCCGAGCAAAACATGCATTTTTGCCTGAATGTCGCTACCCATGTAGCCGTCATTGATAAAGGCAAAATTGTGTATGCCGATTCGGTTGAGGGCCTGCGCAACAATGACGATATCAAACGACGATATCTATCGGTATAGCGCAAAATAAAGTGGACGCACGTCGTTGATTAACGTCGTTGTCATTGGTGAAAAATGGATACCTGGCATAGACGTTGCCAGGCATCCATATCGTTTGATTCTCAAAATATAGACAGCATGCTAGGTGCAACATAAACCTCTACCTGATGGTCCAGGACATAAGGCGGCGCGATTCGATTTAAATTGAAAAGAAACACATTGTGGGGCACGTCAAAGCGCCACGCAAAGGTATTGGTTCCAACAACAAAATTGACCGTTGTACCGTCGTTCACATTGACATGCGATGTAGAGGGATCTATACGGATCATGACAGTCGCCGATCTGGCTGAGGCAGGGCTACCCAACGACGTCATCGTGGATGGGGCAGCCATCGCAGGGGTGGAAAATATGGCACATCCAGCAAGGATCAGGACGGCCAGCGCTGCCATTATCGAGGGCATCGGGCTGGTGCAAGACGGCCGTAAAATTGATTTCTTGTTCATCGCGCACTCCTTAGATTGAGAGAAGGTGACACCATGGATTTGAAGCAGCTTCACGCTAAGAAAATCTCCTTCCATCGGGCCGAATTAATGCTTTCGATGGATGCAACACTTCGCCGGATAGGTAGATCTCATTCGGTGCTCCGATGCGCGAGATCCGATGCGGAGAATGATGTTAATTGTATAAGATTTTATGGCAGCAAAAACTGATCTTTATCAAAACGCTCTCACATTTTAATTCTGACGCAATTTACTTTCTGGTGGTGGATGATTGCCTCGAAATGGGCTAATGCCAGCCGGTCCGAGTGTCACCCGAACGGCAGAAAAATGCATTAATAGCAGTGTCTTTTCCGGTCCGGCGGAATGCGTGTTGCAAGGCAATCATCGGCGGCTTTGAGACTTCCATTCCAAAGCTCTCTCCTGATGCTGTTTTTTCTTTGATTTGACTGTCGTAAAAAATGCTGTTCGTACTGGCTAGTACGAAAAAAATTCTAATAAGTATTTTAAAATTCCAAAGAATAATGTAACATCAGTTCAATCGATTCATGCAAGACCTGGTCGGACAGCCACGGTAGATGGCAATGACCACAACGGGAGACAATAATGGTTTCAAGACGTACGGTGATTCAAGCGGCTATTGCTGGTAGCGCTGCTATGATATTCAAAGCAGCTTCAGCACAAACAGGTAGTTGGCCCGAAGCGACTGTACGTATCATTGTGCCGTTCAGTGTCGGCGGTGCGTCCGACGTCCTGACCCGTTTGTTGGCAGCGAAACTACAAGCCAAACTAGGGCAAAGCTTTATTGTTGATAACCGCACTGGCGCTGGCGGCAACATTGGTATGGAAGTGGTGCGCAGTGCCAAACCGGATGGCTACACGATTGCCTCGGCGACGGTTGGCACGCTTTCGATCAATGAGTTCTTGTTCTCCAAAATGAGCTACGATCCAGCCCGCGATTTCGAGTATGTATCGATGATCTGGGAAAACTGTAACGTGTTTGTCGTTGCGGCAGAACATCCGGCAAAAACGGTGCAGGAATTCCTGGTGTGGGCGCGTAAGCAGCCGAACGGCGTTTCTTACGGTTCCGCCGGTATCGGTACCACACCTCACCTGGCGGGAGAATTATTCCGGGCCCGCACCGGCATTCAGGCGCAACACATTCCGTTCCGTGGCGCATCGCAATCCATGCCAGCGTTGCTGGCAGGTGACACCAATTTTGCAATCGATAATATCGCCAGTTACATGGGGTTGATCCGGGCCGGCAAAGTCAGAGCGCTGGCAGTCACCTCGGCAGAGCGCTTCCCGACCTTGCCGCAGGTCCCAACTATGGCGCAAGCGGGTATCCCTGATTTCATCGTCACCTCCTGGGGCACTTTTGTCCTGCCTAAAGGCACGCCGGCACCCATCGTCGCCAAGCTATCGGTGGCATTGAAAGAAATTGCGAATGACCCGGCCGTGAAGCAACGTTTTCTTGATACGGGCGCGCGTGCAATTTGGTCGTCACCGCAGGATGCTGCCACATTTGCGCAAAAAGAGCGGGTGAAATGGAAAGAAGTTGTCCAACTTTCCGGCGCGAAACTGGATTGATGATGACGCGACTTTCCAGCCGGACCTTTATTGAACTGGTCCGTCAGCAGGCTCAACGCAAACCGGAAGCAAGTGCTTTGGTTTGCGCGCAAGGGCGCTTCAGTTATGGCGATCTGGCAGAGCGCGCCTCGCGCGTCGCCAGCGCCTTGCGAGCCAACGGCATTCAGCGCGGTGATCGCGTCGGGGTCTTGCTGAGCAATCGGGTTGAATGGATTGATGTATTGCTGGGGGCGGGCGCTCTGGGCGCCATTCTGGTACCACTGAGCACCTGGTCAACGCGGAATGAACTGGCGTTCTTGCTACAAGACTCAAATCTGGCGTTATTGGTGTCAACGGCACGCTTCGGCGACCGTGATTTCGAATCAGATTTTGTCGCACTGCAAGGCATGCCTGGTGTACCGGATCCTGCGTGCATCTGGTTGCTTGATAACGTTATCGGTAGCAGCAGTTTTCCTTCCTATAATGCGATCTTCGAATCCGCCAGCGCACTTGGTGTTCTGGCGGCGGATGCCGGCCCTTGTGCCGATGATGATGCATTAGTGCTCTACACATCAGGTTCAACCAGCGCACCGAAGGCTGTACCTTTACGCCAGTTTGCGGTGCTCGAAAACGGTTTTAACATTGGTGAGCGGCAAGGCTTTACGGATGCTGATCGGGTCTTGTTGTCATCACCTTTATTCTGGGCTTTCGGTGGCGCAAACGCGTTGCCAGCGACGTTTGGTCACGGCGCAACGCTGGTCTTGATGGAGAAATTCGATGCCGCGAGCGCGATGCAGATTATCGAGACCGAACGCTGCACCGCCATCTATACCCTGCCAGCGATGACGTCGGCGCTGGCGTATCACCGTGACTATCGTAAAGAACGTCTGGCCAGCCTGCGCACCGGTGTCACCATTGGTAGCGCTGAAGAATTTCTGATTGCGGTCGAGACGTTGGGAGCCGACGCTTTATGTAATATCTATGGTGCAACGGAAACCTGCGGTAATTGCGCGGTGACCTGGCATCACTGGCCAGTGTTGCGTCGTGCGCATAGTCAGGGGCCGCCACTGCCAGGACAGCAGATACGCTTTATCGACGAAGACACCGGTGAAGAGGTATTGCCCGGCATGCCGGGGTTAGCCGAAGTGCGTGGCTATACCACACTCGGTTACAGCGGTTTCAGTGCGCAGCAGAACGCTACAGCTTTCACCGCAGACGGTTATTACCGCACCGGCGACATGGGCAAGTTTAATGTCGATGGCGATTTTGTATTCGTGGGCCGGGTCGGCGAGATGATCAAACGTGCTGGCATTAACGTATCGCCAGCCGAAGTGGAAGCTGTACTACGACATCACCCATCGGTTCAGGATGTCGCCGTAGTCGGCGTGCCGGATGTCATCCGCGGTGAACTCATATTCGCATTTGTGGTACCCATCTCTTCGGAGGAGTTTGACGCTGCCGCGTTGCTGCGACATTGCGCAGCGGAATCGTCGAAATACAAGGTACCCGACCATATCGAGCCCTGCACCAGTCTGCCGCTGACCGCGACCGGCAAACTGCAGCGACGCGAACTTAAGCAATTGGCTCTCGAACGCGCTTTGGCACTTGCTGCCATCGCGTCCCAAAAACGCGCTTCGGCAGCATAGTCGTCGCGCTTCACTCCTGAGGTATTTATGCCACTTAACCGACCTACGGCCGTTATCGGGTCAGCCATCATGGTCCCGATTCATACGGATCGCCAATCCCTTGAGGAAATCCTGTACGAAGTTGCACAGGCGGCGCTGAAGAGCGCCGGTATTCCTATCGAAGATATCGACGGTATTATTGTCGGTTCAAATGACCAGGTTGACGGTCGTGCCATTTCCATCATGGCCGCATCCGGCTCTGTTGGCGGTGTGGACCGCGATATTCTTTCCACGCCATCGGCTGGTGAACATGCTTTCGTGATGGGCGTTTTGCGTATTGCATCCGCGCATTTCGAGACACAGTTAATCGTCTCCTGGGGCGTGACCGAAGCATCGTCACTGTCTGAAGTCGAGCGCCTGGCGGCTGATCCCTATTTCCATCGTAAACTTCCGCTCGACGATTTGTCTTCGTTCGCGCTGCAGGCAAATGCGTTGATCGCTGCACAACCGCAGGCACAAACCTTAGCGGCACAACTGGTGCAACAGAATCGTCGCCGTGGATCGCTAGCGTATCCTGAAGCCACTGGCCCCATCGAGACACCAGCAGAGATTGATGCATCGAAAGCAGTGCGTTGGCCAGTACGTGAAGCGATGCTGCGTGCGCCGACTATGGGTGCAGTAGCACTCGTATTGGCTTCCGAAGAATTCGTCACAAAAGCTGGCATCACTAACCCAGCCTGGATTCGCGGCATGGGCTGGGCGACTGAAGCAGCATTCCTGGGCGACCGTGATTTGACCGCGGCAACGGCTCTGCAAGAAGCAGCGCGTCAAGCGTTCGCTGATGCCGGCGTTGCGACCATTAGCGAAATCGACGTTGCTGAAATCAGCGCGGCGACGCCATTCCAGGAATTGATTGCTTATCAGGCACTGGGAATTGCTGAGCCAGCGCAATGGGCTGACGTGGTCAGCAAAGAACACGTGCATCCGACGCTTAACCTGTCAGGCGGCGTGGCTTCAATCAATCCTGTATTTTGTGGCGGACTGGTGCGTATCGCCGAAGCCGCTAATCAAGTCATGGGAACGGCCGGTAAACATCAGGCAGCCAAGGTCGATACTGCATTGGCGCACGCCGCGAGCGGTCCCGCCATGATGTATCAGACCGTTGTCGTATTCGGAAGCAAACTGGGAGGAACCCAATGAGTCAATCACGTACGAATCAACCACGTGTAGGTATTATCGGCATCGGTCAATCCGCATTCAAGCCGAAACGTGACGACGCCAGTTATCCCGATCTGGTCCGCGAAGCCGTGGTGCTGGCGATGGCTGGCAGTCAGCTGGAATTCGACGATATCGATGCGATTGTCTATTCGCTGTCGCCGGATGCAATGGTCGGTATTGGTAATGCAGAACGTCTTGGCGTTGATGCTGTCGGTGGGCGCAACAAGCGTTTCCTGCGTATCAACACCGGTGGTGCGACTGGTATTTCCAGCGTGGCCGCAGCGTATTACCACATCGCTTCTGGTGCTAGTGACGTCGTCATGACAGCTGGTGCGGACAAGGTGGGCGAATGCGGTGATTCACAAACTGTACTCAACAAAATCTGGGATCCAATCTACGAGCGTCCATTGCCGTTGGGTACGATCACCATGCTGGCCATGTCTGCAGTTCGCTACGCGGAAAAGTATGGCATGTCGCAAGAAGATATGGCAGCCGTCGTGGTTAAGAACCGTTACCACGCTTCGTTGAATGCGAATGCGCATTTGCGTAAGACGACCACTGTCGAAGAAGTAATGGCCTCACGCATGATCAGCTGGCCTATCAAGTTGATGGATTGCTGCCCACAGTCGAGCGGTGGTGGTGCGATGATTCTGGCTTCAGAAAAGTACATTAAAGACCGCAATCTGGATGCTGTGTGGATCACTGGTCTGGGCCATTGCTCCGAGAGTTATTACATCGGTGACCGTATGGGTAATGACTTCCTGGCTGATCATGCCGACGCTTTTGCACTAAGTCGTTCGTTTGAGCGCACCTATAAAATGGCCGGTATCACCGACCCGCAAAAGCAGATTCACGTCGCCGAATTGTATGCACCGTTCAGCAACACCGAATTTCACTCAATCGAAGCAGCCGGTCTGGCCAAAATCGGTACCTCGGTGGCGCAATTGAAAGAAGGACGTTACACCATCGGTGGCGAAATTCCTGTCAATCCATCGGGCGGAACATTGTGCACTAATGCGATTGCAGTGACGGCGATGATTCGCGTAGCAGAAGTAGCGCTGCAAGTGTGGGGCAAAGCAGGAACGCATCAGGTAAAAGGCGCACGCGTCGGCGTCGCCAGTGGCAACGGTGGTGATCATCAGTTCTTTGGAACAATGGTCATCGAGGCATAACATCGAAAGTATGAAAAGGTGAACTTTAAAAAAACACGGTTTTCAGTTTTTTTGAGGTCACCAAAAATCAATCAATTTTCTGAAGGAAAAAAAATGGAACTGCTGAAACGCCGCGAGGCCTGGAACATTACCTACAATCACGCACTGGGAGAGACAGCAAGCTGGTTCTACGTCCAGATTCGTGACCACGCCAAGATTTATGGTCGTCGTTGCGGCGAAACTGGCCGTGTGTTGGTGCCACCACGGGCTTTTTCTGACCAGACTCTGGAGCCAACCACTGAGTGGGTTGAAGTCGGTCCAGGCGGCTGTATCGAGACGTTCACAATGGTCTATGAGCCATTTCAAGGCTTGCCGGATCCTCCGTATGCTTTCGGTTATGTATTGCTGGATGGCGCTGATACCGCAATTGGTGGTTTCTTCAAAGGTATCGACCTGGCAGATCCGGCCAAAGCAGCGAAACAAATGGCATTAAAAACACGGGTTGTCACGAAGTTTGCAGAAGTTCGCACTGGTGATGTACTCGATTTCTGGTTCGAGCTGGAAGCAAACTGATGCAAACGGCATCCAGAACCGCACAGCGGGTTGCGGTGATTGGTGCCGGTGCGGCTGGGCTCTGCGCCGCCAAGCACTTGTTGGCGCGCGGGGTCGAAGTCGTTGTCTATGAACTCGGTTCATTCATTGGTGGCCTGTGGGTCTATCAGAATGATAACGGCCTCTCACCGGCGTACCGATCGCTACATTTAAACTCTGAAGTCAGCATCACCGCCTATAAAGATTTCCCTTTTCCGCAAGATGGCCCGCTGTACCCGGATCACTTCGGCGTCAGTCGCTATCTGCAAGCCTATGCTGAAAAATTCGGCGTGGTGCCACATATCCGGTTTCGTTCTAAAGTGGTCAATGTCAAAGCCGAAAATGGCGGCTGGCAGGTGCGTCTGAATGACGACAGTGTTGAGCGGTTCACCGCCGTCGTGATTGCCAGCGGACATCAAGGCGTACCCAAGCATGCCGGATGGCGTGATGACTTTGGCGGCGAGTACCTGCACTCAAACAGTTATCAGGTTCCCGAACCATTCCGCGACAAACGCGTTCTGGTGGTCGGTATGGGTAACAGTGCCGTCGACATAGCCTCCGATATTTGTGTGGTCACCAAATCGACCACAATTTCTGCACGCTCACCAGTGCTCGTAATGCCGCGCATGCTGTTTGGCGTGCCGACTTCACGGGTGCTGGGCAAGATCGAAAAGCGCTGGATGCCTTGGCCGATGCGCCGCACCATGCGTGAAATACTCACTCGCATTGTGCACGGCAGCATGAAACAATGGGGTTTTGTTGCGCCTAAAACGCGTACCCATCCGACTAGTCACCCAAGCCTGATGGGGCATTTTGTCTGGAACCGCATCACGGCGAAACCTGGGATTGAGTCGGTAACAGGAAATGAAGTGCGCTTTGTGGACGGCAGCGTGGAATCATTCGACACGATTATTGCGGCCACAGGTTATTCGGTTGGTTTACCTTTCCTGAGCAAAAATCCAGGTGAGGCAGAAGAGCACAAGCCGGACCTCTTCCTGCGCGTCGTTTCGCCAACGCAGCCCGGTTTATATTTCGTTGGATTGTTTAACGTCGCCGGTGGCGGCAACATTCGCATGATGGACGATCAGGCTGAATGGCTAGCCGAGTTGGTGTGCGGCGATGTCGATTTACCGGACCAGGCAGGAATGCGCCACGCGATAGGGCAAGAGCAAGCATTTCTGCAACGCCATTATCCCGCCAGCCCGCGCTACGCACTCGAGCTTGATCCAACATTCTATCGCAAGCAACTCGCAACAGAGCGCAAGCGTAGTCAGGGCTATCGCCAACGTGCCGCACAGCGCGTGCAGGAAGCATAACCTATAACCTCGCCGTGTTCTGTTTGCACCCATTCTTTTTACTTTGAATCGAGATCATGATGTCCTTGCGTGACAAGTCCTGTGTAACCGGTGTTGGCGAAACGGTTTACATGCGCGGTTCTTCTAAAACTGCGTTTGAACTTCAGATCGAGGCATCGCTGAAAGCTATCGCTGACGCCGGTCTGACCCCAAAGGATATTGATGGGATCATTCCGGTCGGCATTGTCAGTGGCACCGCCGACGATTTCATAGAAAACTTTGGGATTCCGGATATGCGTTTTTCGGCGATTATTCCCCACGGTGGTGCCAGTCCGGTGATGGCGTTGCAATGCGCCGCTGCTGCGGTCGCCGCTGGCGTATGCAATCACGTATTGATTACCTTTGGACGCAACGTCAGCGCTGCGTCCAACAAGGCCGGAGCACGCATCCATCAGATGCCGCAGTTCCATTTTGTGACCGAATTTGAATACCCGATCGGCGCGATCGCACCGGCGCAGCTATACGCACCGATGGCGCGGCGCCACATGGCGTTGTACGGCACAACGGTTGAGCAGTTCGGGGAGGTCGCAGTGGCTTGCCGTAAGCACGCATTGCTCAATGACAATGCGTTGATGAAAAAACCGATCACGTTGGAGGATCATCGCAATTCGCGCATGATCGCCGATCCGTTTCGATTGCTGGATTGCAGTCTGGAGAGCGACGGCGGTGCCGCTATTATCGTAAGCGCATCTGAGCGCGCCGGTGATTTACGCCAACCGCGTGTGTACATTTCAGGCGTGGCCGCCGGTCATCCCGATTCACCGGGATCAATCACGCAGCGTCCGGATATGACCAGTCTAGGGATTGCGAAAGCCGCGCCACGTGCTTTTCAGATGGCTGGCGTCACCCACGACGATATTGACCTGACCCAAATCTATGACTGCTTTACGTATGCTGTCATTCGCCAGTTAGAAGACATCGGTTTCTGCGCAAAAGGCGAGGGTGGTCCGTTCGTGGAAAACGGTCGTTTACAACTGGGTGGCGCATTGCCGACCAATACCCATGGCGGCTTGTTATCGCAGGCACATGTCTGGGGCCTGAACCATATCGTTGAGTTGGTGCGGCAATTGCGTGGTCAAGGTGGACGGGCACAAGTTGAGAATGCTGAAGTCGGCCTGGTGTCCGGCTATGGTGATATGGGCGATGGCGCGTTAGCCATTCTGCGCAGAGGATAAAAAATGACACTTCCAACCAAGCCAATTCCCCAAGCTACTCCGTTGTCGCGATCGTATTGGGAGGCTGCTGCAGAAGGTCGCCTGGTCATCCAGCATTGCGCCGCGTGCGGAAAAGCCCGCCATTACCCGCGTTTGTTGTGCGATGCCTGTTATTCAGACGCCGTGGAATGGAAACCTGCCACCGGTGCAGGCCGCGTGCATAGCTGGACGGTGGCGCACCATGCTTTTCACCCCGGTTTCGCCGGAGAACTGCCATACACATTAGTGACGGTCGACCTGGATGCGGGCGTTCGCGCACTTGGACAGTGGAAAAGTGTTGGCACTCCTTTCATCGGGCAATTAGTGCAGGGCCGTTTTATACCCCGCGACGATACGGCTGATCTGATCTTTGAATCAGGTCAGGATTAAATTCCTGTGAGAAATGGTTTCTTAAAATGGCAGGTGGATTGATTCGCACTCTTTCTGCTGAGTTCTACACATTCGAAAAAATACAAAGTAGAACATGAAAAATAATTCCGACCATAAAAGCAATGACCCATTGGCGGTCGTCCAAATGTCCGCCGTGCCTGCGCAAGGGTTGACGGTTCGCCGCAAGGTTATTCCATTGGGCAGTCCAGGGGCGGATGTCTCTCCAAATATGAAGCGCAGAGCATCGGCTGATGTTGAAGATATTCGTGACGCAGTTTCCAGACTCAAACGTGAACGTATCATTGCGGTGGCGGTTGAACTGTTTTATCACAATGGCTTTAACAACACGACCTTGGAGGCGGTTGCCGAAAAAATCAATGTCACCAAACCGTTCATCTATTCACACTTCAAATCCAAAAACGACCTGCTGGCAGAAATATGTTCGCGCGGCATTCGCGCTTCGCTCGAAGTCCTCAATCATGTCGTTGCCTCGGAGCTTTCTCCTACCGAAAAAGTAAGGTCACTGGTGCATGATTTTACGCTGGCGGTATTAGAGAACCAGGAAGCGATTGCAATCTACATGCGGGAACAAAAGCATTTATCCCCAAAAGACAGTGAAGTCATTGAGGAGATGCGTCGCGAGTTTGATCGGAAGTTATGCGGCTTGTTAGAAGATGGCATCGCAACCGGCGAATTTACGGTCGACGATGTTCGCATCACCTCGCTTGCGGTCGGCGGTATCGTAAGCTGGTCTTGCGTCTGGTTTCGACCTCATGGCCGTTTAAAGCAGGTCGAAACCGCTGAGCACGTTTCTGACCTGGTATTGGCCATGATTCAGGCCAGGTCCAAACGCCGCAAACGAGCGCGTGTCGTAGCGGAAGCGGCTTGATTTTAGGTGGTATTTGCCAATTGGAACCAGCTCGCTGGCAAGCCTGTGATTAAAGGTTGGGCTTTCAAGCAAAGTCAGCCACAAAAGTAGCGCAGTTGGCGAGGACATGCCTGGCGATAGCCTGGTAAGAAAGGGAATCGCCAATCTAACAAAAAATTAACAGCGTAGTGACATGAGCGCAGTGTCCGTCCTGGTTCGCGCTCACCTTAGTCTTATATTCCCAATATTTCGCTACTATGCTCGCCTAAACCCGGAGCGGGCCGAAGGATTGGACCCATTTGTCCGTCGATAATCAGCGGTTGGCGGATGAAGCGTTCATTCTTTTGTGCATTTTTGTGTTCGCCTTCAATTTCCACCACCATGCGGCGCGCATTAACATGCGCATCCTGAACGACGTCTTCTGCTTTGAGTACCGGACCGAACGCGATGCGTGCAATTTCCAGATTTTGACACAGCCACTCGAAACTGCGACTTGCAATCGCCTTGCGCAAATGTGGATCAATTTCCCTGGCGCGTTGATTGCGTTCTAGCTCAGAGAGTGCGGCGAATTCTGACATTCCGATCAATTCGCACAAGGCACGCCACATATGATCTTCACCGGCAATGCTTAACGTGATCTGACGTCCGTCGGCAGTAGCAAATATGCCATATCCAGGATCTTCCGGCGGTAGTGGGCGGATGGGTTGCTGGTTCATCACAGGGACCAGAAACGGCGTCATCCAGCTGACCAGCGAGTCAAACATGGATACATCAATCTGGGCGCCCTGGCCTGAGCTTGATCGTGCGAATAGCGCGGTCACGACTCCCAACGCAGCAAACATCGCGGATGATATATCGGCTAGCGGCAAGACCGGCAAGGTTGCGGTAGCTTCCTGCCCTTGTGGAACATCAAGCATGCCGACCGAACCCTGAATGCTGATATCGTGGCCAGCCACGCCCGCCATCGGGCCATTCTGGCCAAACGACGAAATCGAGGTGAACACAAGCGAGGGTTTGCGCGCGCGCAGTGTCTCTGCATCCAGTTTTAAGCGGGCCATCACCCCGGGGCGGAACCCTTCTATGACAACGTCGGCAGTATCCACCAGTTTCAAGAACTGTTCCTTACCGGACGCCGATTTAAGATCAAGAGTCACTGAACGTTTGTTGCGGTTGAGAGATGAAAACAGTCCCGGGAAGCGACGAGAAGGGTCACCGCCGTCTGGTCGTTCGATCAGAATCACATCTGCACCGAGGTCCGCTAGGAGCATCGTGGCAAAGGGGCCAGGGTATTGTTCGGCCAGACTGAGAATGCGAATGCCGGCCAATGGAAGTGCTGCCATAAGTGGTTGCCTAACTAGAATGAATGCCTCAATACCGAAGAGTATAGAACAAATACTAGCAGGTATGTGTGTTTCTGATCATGGAATTTCCGGACCCCTCCGGCAGAGCTGTGAGATCCGTGGTTTTTATGGAAATCCGGTCCGATTGTCTTCAAGTATATACTTGACCGTACTTAATAGTACCGTTTAGTATGACGACATAGCCGAGCGACACATCGAAAGCACCGCGGCGTGGCAAGCACAACTACAAGGATACAAACCATGACAGATGAAGTGTTGGTCGAACACGAAGATGGCCTGGTGATCATAACGATCAATCGGCCGCAGGCAAGAAATGCAGCGAATCGGGCGGTGTCTTTCGGCGTGTGCGAGGCCATGGACGAAATGGACCGGCGCGATGATTTACATCTGGCGATTCTTACAGGTGCCGGTGGCAATTTCTGCTCTGGTATGGACCTCAAGGCATTCGCGCGCGGAGAAGTTACGCGGGTCGAAGGTAGAGGGATTCTGGGAATTACCGTGACACCGCCGCGCAAGCCGGTAATCGCCGCTGTTGAGGGTTTTGCATTGGCAGGGGGTTTCGAATCGGCATTGGCTTGCGATCTGTTGGTGGCCTCGCGCACGGCGATGTTCGGTCTGCCAGAAGTTAAACGCGGACTGGCCGCGGCGGCTGGCGGATTGTTGCGTTTGCCGCGGTTGATCCCGCAGCGCATCGCAATGGAAATAGCGCTCACGGGAGAAATGATATCGGCTGAGCGGTTGGAGCGCTACGGACTGATCAACAGGTTAGTCGAGCCGGGTGATGCATTGGCAGAAGCCAAGCGCCTGGCGCGCCTGATCCTTGCCAACGCACCGATGTCGGTGGCGGCGAGTAAACGTGTGATAGTTGAGCAACGGGATTGGGCGCTGGATGAGATGTTCGCACGCCAGGAGGCGATCACGGGAGCGATTCTGCGCTCAAACGATGCGCGTGAGGGCGCGCTGGCATTCGCCGAAAAGCGCGCAGCGAAGTGGACATGCACCTGAGAGTGACTTTGTGTGTGCTGAAAAAATAAAAATAATTTAAAAATGCCGGCAGCTTACTCAGTGTGTGCGTTTCAAACCTATAACCCAGAGTGTTCTCATGATTCCACGTACCATTTTTAGTTCCGACTATGAACTCTTTCGCGATACCGTACGTCGTTTTATCGCAGAACACATCGTGCCGTTCCACGCCGACTGGGAGAAAGCCGGTCAAGTGCCGCGCGAACTCTGGCTTAAAGCCGGCGAACTAGGCCTGCTATGCTGTAATGTTCCCGAGGAATACGGCGGCATGGGCGGGGACTTCTTGCATAGTGCCATCCTGATTGAGGAAATGGCACGAGTTGGTGCCACCGGTCCAACCTTCTATCTGCAATCAGACATCATTGCGCCTTATCTGGTGGACTTCGGTACAGAAGAGCAGAAAAAAAAGTGGCTGCCAAAAATGGCAACGGGCGAAGTGGTTGTGGCGCTGGGGATGAGTGAGCCGTCGGGCGGTAGCGATGTACAAGCCATGCGCACACAAGCGTTACGTGAAGGCGATGAATACGTGATTAATGGACAGAAGGTCTTTATCACAAACGGCCACAGCGCTGATTTGTTGGTACTCGCTTGCAAGACGGATCCTAAGGCGCGAGGCAAGGGCGTGAGCTTGATTCTGGTCGAGACCGACAGATCAGGTTTTACACGTGGACGCAAGCTGGAAAAAATCGGCTGCAAAGCCCAGGATACTTCGGAATTATTTTTTTCCGATGTGCGCGTGCCTGTCAGCAATCTGCTCGGTCAAGAAGGTGGCGGATTCGTTATGTTGATGACGCAACTGGCACAAGAGCGTCTGGTCCAGGCCATTCGTGGCGTGTCGAGTTCCGAAGCAGCGTTGCAGTGGACGATAGATTACGTTACCGAGCGCCAGATGTTCGGCCAGACGCTGGGCGATTTCCAGAATACGCGATTCAAGCTAGCCGAGTTGCATGCCGAAATATTGGCACAACGGGTATTTGTTGATCGTTGTATCGAGTTGCACCTGAAGGGCGAACTGGACGCGACCGATGCCGCCGCGGCCAAATTGGTCACCACTGAACTGCAAGGAAAAGTCATGGATCAATGTCTGCAGTTTTTCGGTGGATGGGGCTACATGTGGGAATATCCAATCGCACGCGCATTCGCTGATGCCCGCATGTGTCGCCTGGGTGGCGGTACTGCCGAAGTCATGAAGCAAATTATCGGCAATGCAATATTACCGAAAGTTCGGAAGCCGGTAATCGCGTAGGTTTAATTTTTTGGCTAGTGGGTTGATGGTCAGGTCTGGTCGCATTCTCGTCGTGCAACGAACATCTTGCCCTCGTAAGGAATGTGCCGTGAAGCTTTCGGTTGGGGGTATTGTTGTACGGTTACATCAACTTGTAAAGTTTTGGGTTATACCTTAAAGTACTTTACAATACCAAATAGTATAAAAATAAATTAAGCTAGTTGGAGTCGGGCCTGAAATTTCGTCGGCCTGTAAAAATACCAACAAAAGCTTTGGAGATACTCTAAAAACCACCTGTAAATATGCTTCCTGAAAAGGAGCACGCTGGACGCCCACTTGGGTCGCCAGACAATGTTTATCGAGCACTTTTAAGTGCCAGATACCAGGTGGTTTAGCGCAGAAGGCTTGAAATATGTCGCGCGAGAAATAAAGATAAAAATAAATTCAATGTAGCAATGGAGGATGACAATGCGCAACTTAATCAATAAATATAATAAAGATTATTACGGCGGTGGCTTAATGATGTTGTTGGGTTTGGGTGCCGTGGTGCAAGGGCGCACTTATAACATCGGCACGTTGAGCAAAATGGGCCCGGGATTTTTCCCGGTCGCGCTCGGGACCTTGTTGATGTTAGTCGGCGCGGCAATCGCTCTTACCGCTAAGAATTCCGCATCCGCCGCGGAAGAGAAGTATGTGCGTCCAGAATGGCGCGGCTGGATCTGCATCGCTCTTTCCATCGTCGCGTTCGTGGTATTGGGCAAGTATGGGGGCCTGTTGCCGGCAACCTTTGCGATTGTTTTCATCGCCGCAATGGGTGACCGGAAAAATTCACTAAAGAGCGCGTTCCTACTATCGTCGGCGATGGTAGCGGTGTGCGTGGTGATATTTTGGTGGGCCCTTAAATTGCAGTTTCCTTTGTTTCAGTGGGGTTAAGTCATGATCGGACAGTCTTTAATGGATTTGTGGCAAGGCTTCGGCGTTGCGCTTCAGCCACACAATCTGATGTGGTCGTTTGTCGGTGTATTGATTGGTAATCTGATCGGAGTTTTGCCGGGTATGGGTGCGCTCTCGGCGATTTCCATGCTGCTGCCCCTGACGTACTCCTTGCATCCAATTCCTGCGATTTTGATGCTGGCCGGCATTTTCTATGGCTCGCAGTATGGTGGCGCCATCGGTGCAATTTTGCTTAACTTGCCGTGCCATCCGCCGCATGCAGTGACCTGCCTTGATGGTTACCCGCTGACTAAACAAGGCAAGGGTGGAACCGCGCTCGGTATCACGATGATTTCATCATTTTTTGCCGCCTCGTTCGGTATTGTTGTGATGATTTTCGCATCGCCTCTTTTGGTGAGTGTTGCCTTCAAATTTGGGCCGACTGAAATATTTTCGATCATGCTACTTGGCCTGATTTGCGGCGGTACCATGTCAAAGGGCTCTCCGTTAAAAGGAATAGCGATGACCTTGGTAGGCCTGATGATCGGACTGGTAGGAACGGATGTGAATACTGGTACGGCCCGGTTCACCATGGGACTGATCGAGCTGTCCGATAAGGTTGAATTGGTGGCGTTAGCGCTGGGACTATTTGGTGTGACCGAATTTTTACGCAGCGTCAATCGGATGGAGGTTGTCGCCAAAGGCGTCAAAATGCGTTTGCGTGACATGCGACCCAGCAAGGCTGAGCTAAAGCAGTCTTTTTTTCCAATGGTGCGCGGCACGTTGATCGGGACTCTGTTTGGTGCCATGCCAGGTACCGGACCAACGATAACAACCTTTATTGCGTATGCATTCGAACGCAAAATATCGAAAACGCCTGAACGTTTTGGTCATGGGGCGATTGAAGGTGTGGCTAGTCCAGAGGCCGCATCACACTCAAAAACCCAGGTGGACTTTATTCCGACCATGAGTCTGGGTATTCCCGGCGACGCCGTAATGGCGCTGATCCTCGGCGCACTGTTGATTCAGGGAATTCAACCTGGACCGCAACTGATCACGGAACATGCCGACCTTTTCTGGGGACTTATCGCGAGCTTCTGGATTGGCAACGTGTTGCTGGTGATATTGAATGTTCCGCTGATTGGTATCTGGGTAAAACTGCTTCAGGTTCCTTATCGTTACCTTTATCCGGCAGCGCTTTTCTTTATCGCTGTCGGCGTGTATAGCACCAATAACAGTCTGTTTGAAATTGGTGAAGTATTGATATTCGGTTTGATTGGTGCTGTTTTTGTCGCCCTGGATTTTTCAGTCGCACCCATTTTGCTGGGGTATGTGCTGGGACCGATGGTCGAGGAAAATTTCCGACGCGCATTGTTGCTTTCACGGGGCGACATGATGGTGTTCGTGCAGCGCCCAATTAGCGGTGGATTCCTTGCCGTGTGCGCCTTCCTGATTCTCACGCAACTGTTTTTCGCGGTGCGGAGCGGTCAACGGAAAAAAATGGCAAAACTGCGGCCAGTGACGCCGACAGCAATTCCGGTTGTTGAGGAAGGCTGATAGAGTTGCCATAGCGCGATATCGGGTTTGCCTTCCACCCTTGCCAGCATATTTGGGGCAGGGGGCGACACATCAGGCTGTATGCCTGGCAATCAATATTGGTGGATATTGTAATGACAAATGATGCACTAGCCATTAAAAAGCGCCCGACCCGCCAACGCCACATATGGATCAATTCTGATCGCGTCTTTTATTCGGGTTTGATGGGACAGCGGACCACGCGCGTGATGGGTAGCATCATCATTTTTGTATCGCTGTCCGACCCGATATTGATTAGCATAAACGATGGTGAATGGGTAAACACCGACCTGGCAGTTGTGCAGGCTTATACGCCGCACCGCATCGATTGTGGTAACCGCCTGGTGGCGGTGTTCCATATAGAGCCAGAAACGGTAGACGCTGCGCAATTGCCGGATTATTTGAAAGCTGCATCCGGCAAACTTGTTGATGAAGCTTTGGTTCAACGGGTGCGCGACGCACACCTGAAAATTAATAGTCTTGGTGATATCGCCGACCCGCAGACAGAAGATTTCGACATGTTTTTTTTCGGGCAGTTATTGACCCTACCGCGTGCGTTTGAGCCACGTATCGCATCGTTGGTAGAGGCGATAAAACGGAACCCGTGCGGTCAGGCAACGGCGATCGATAGCGCCCGTGAAGCAGGCCTTTCGGTATCCAGATTCTTGCATCTCTTTCGTGAAAATGTGGGCGTACCATTCCGCAGTTTTCGGTCGTGGAAGCGCGGTCGGAGTTTGCTGTATCGTTTGATGGATTCGACCAATCTGGTGTATCTGGCTCTCAACACCGGCTATCCCGATTCGACCCATTTCAGCCACTCTGTGCGTCAGGTGTTTGGCATGACGCCTACGCTGTTATTTAAGAATTGCCAGAAGATCAGCATGTACGGGCAGACCATACACCCACCTGATGCAACTTGAGTTTGCTGAAGGCTACCCAAGTCTGCTCAATAAGATCTGACCTCTTGAGCGTTAAAGACGCAAGATGGAAAGACTAATAAATATCTACAATATTTTCTCGTTTGACGGCAACACGTGTGCGCACTACTGTTGGGTAAATAAAAATGACAAGATGTCGACAGCATAGAGCTGATACGACAGGAGAAAGAAACAAGCGCTTGCTGGAAAACTTATGGGAACTTCGTTTGAATTTCTTATAAGAGTTTCTATCAACCAGCGCGGCGATGGAATGGTTTGCGCGAATAATCAGCACCAGAATTAATTGTCGAAGCGGCCAGGATGACTACTCTGGTGCAACGACTATCAGCGTAAATGCACGAGATCATCGCATCATCTGCCCTTTGGTAATCCTCCGGCATACGCCTGGTTGCCTTGTCTTTTTTTATTTCCCATACGAGATGCTTTCGAGGCACTCGAATTTGTTATAACCATTGAAGAGACTTTAGCGATCTATGCGTGCACCTTACAGTAGAAATTTATTTGACCTTGTATGTGAAATGGCGGAGCGGTACACGGATCGCTCGGCCATCATTGCAGGAGATCAACGTGTCACTTATCCTGAGCTCGAATTACGCGTGAGACGGGTCGCTGCTGGCATGCGCGCCGCAGGGATAGTGCGTGGCGACAGGATCGGTATTTTAGTCAACAACCGTCCGGAGTGGGTCGAAGTCTGTATCGGTGCGGCGGCTCTTGGCGCGGTGGCGGTTCCTTTCAGCACCTGGTCGAAACGCGCAGAGCTGGATTTTTTGCTGGCCGATTCAAAAATAAAACAATTGTTCACACTTAAGAGTTTTGGTGAGCAGGATTATGCCGCCGACCTGATTGCGTTGATACCCGAATTGGGTTCCGCAGCACCGGGGCGGTGGCGCTCCGAGCGATTTCCGCAGTTAGAGGCAGTTATTGCGATCGGTGACAATGACGCCGGTCATACGCCACTGGTCGGTGCCGTTGCTTATGAGGATTTTGTCAGTCTTCATACACCACTCGACGAGTCGCAGGCACCGGGTGGCGGCGGTCAGAATGGCGATGATGCAATGATTTTGTATACGTCAGGCTCAACCTCTTATCCAAAAGCAGTGCGCTTAACGCAGTGTGCAATGATTGAAAATGCATTCAACATCGGCGAGCGGCAAGGTTATACACCGTACGAAAAAGTTCTTCTGGCGTTGCCTTTGTTCTGGTCCTACGGATCGGCAAATGCGATGTGCGCCACATTCACGCACGGTGCTGCACTGGTATTGCAGACACGTTTCGAACCGGCTGGCGCGATTGATCTGATTGAGCAACATGCTTGTTCGGCGATATATACCTTGCCTGCGATGACAACCAGTATCGTGACGCATCCGTCATTCCGTAGCGAGAGGACGCGCAGCCTGCGTACCGGCCTGACCATCGGCAGCGCACAAGATGTCGTCAATGCCGCCGAACTACTCGGTGCGACCGAGATTTGCAATGTGTACGGTCAAACTGAAAGTTATGGTAACTGTTGCGTCACCTGGCACCACTGGACACTGGAGCAGCGCAAGCAAATGCAAGGACAGCCTCTTCCCGGTGTGACGGTACGGATCGTGGATGCGGACTCTGGGGAAGAAATGCCACAAGGTGAAACCGGCATGATTGAGGTGTGCGGAAATGTGACGCCCGGATACACCGGTATTAGCATAGAGCTTAACGACTCCGCGTTCACATTGGACGGCTATTTCCCAACAGGTGATCTGGGACGGATGACCGCTGACGGTTGTTTGCAGTTTGTCGGACGTAACACTGAGATGATCAAGCGTGCAGGTATTAACGTGGCGCCCGCTGAAATTGAAGAGTTGCTCCAACAGCACAGCGCCGTGGCGCTGGCTGGCGTGACGGGCGCACCCGATGCTGACCGGGGCGAAATGATTGTCGCCTTTATCGTGCCGGTGCCGGGTATGGAAGTCAGCTGTGCAGAGTTACAAGCCCATTGCCGTGCCATTGCATCCAGCTATAAAGTACCAAATCGTATTGAAATCTGCGAGGCCTTACCGGTGACCCCGACCGGCAAAGTTTTGCGCCGGGAGTTGAAAGCGATGGCTACGGCATTGACTTCCCCCACAAAATAATCGCGCCAACGATGCATCGGTGCGCCGTCGCGTCGGTGCGCCGGTGCATTGATGCACTAGCGTGCAGGCGAACCAGATGATCTGACCAAGTGATGTGGAGACTAGAATATTCCCATGAACATTCAGCAACTTGAAACCTTTTGCTGGATTTCCCGGCTCGGCACTTTTAGTGCGGCTGCCGAACGCTTGTACACGTCTCAGGCGAGTGTTTCGTCACGTATCCGCGAACTCGAAATGGAACTCGACGTAGTCTTATTTGACCGTATAGGTCGGCATGTTCAGCTCACCCTTAAAGGGCGCGAATTACTGGTGCACGCAGAAAAAGTGGTGATCGACGCATCTCAGCTGCGACTGACAGCTGGCAAGCCTGAGATTACCAGCGGTGTGGTCAAGATCGGCTTGGGAGAAGTGATTGCCGCACGTTCTTTAGTCGCAATGATCAATGCATTGAAGCAGCGATATCCTGGGCTTGCGGTCGAGTTTGATATCGACTTGAATGCCAGCCTGTTGCAGAAACTGGGACGCGGTGCAATAGATGTCGCCATTGTGGGCGGTCCCATAAATAACGCTGAAATTAAAGCCGTGCCGATTGGTGCAATGAAGGTGGTGTGGGTCGGCGCACCCGCATTGCTTGGTGAGTTGAAAGTGGTCAGCCCACGTGAGATCGCGGCATTGCCCATCATTTCTCTCAGTCGCGACGCTCGCCTATTTACCCAGATGCAGGGTTGGTTTGCGGATGATGGAGTGGTGCCGGATTCAATCAGTTTTTGTAACAATATGTCGACAATGCTGTATGTCGCGCGTGGCGGCGTGTGTGTCTGCATGATGCCGCAAGAATTGATCAAAGACGATGTGGACAGCGGAATGCTAGTGGCGTTGGAATCACGGCCACCGATCCCTTCCATCACTTTTTTTGTGGCCACCCGGGTTGATAGTTTAGACCCGGCAATCGCCGATTTCGCCGCTATCGTGTCTGAAGTTTGCCGACTACCGCCGGTGACTTAGTTGACCGCAATGACTTGATCAAAGCAATGAATCGGTATCGTTCAGCTGTGCAATGAAAGTAATTAATAATGTTGTTAATTGATGGTCTCAGTGATCGGTATCGACAAGAATTTCTCGTTTGACCCTAGTGGATGAGCGGCGTAACGTAAGACCCATAAAGATCGTTTCGATCCATCCCGTCTGGGAGGAAAAAACGGCGATAAAACGACAGGAGATCACCATGCTTGAAGCAACGCGTCCCATGACAATTGCGGATTTACCAGTTCAGCTTGCCGCCGAACCAAAGACCAAGGCGCAGGCCTCGGCGCGGTACTTTAATACAGGCAATGCGTTCGACGTTAAATTACCTGCAGTTCCCGATCAAAGTTTTATCGATGAGCCAGCACGCGCCTTCCATGCCGATACGCCAACCGGCCTGATCGCCTGCGATGTGTCGGCA
Organism: Glaciimonas sp. PAMC28666; assembly: GCF_016917355.1. Taxonomy (GTDB): domain Bacteria; phylum Pseudomonadota; class Gammaproteobacteria; order Burkholderiales; family Burkholderiaceae_D; genus Glaciimonas. The sequence goes on from NZ_CP070304.1 coordinate 2,989,116, forward strand.
CAGCTCGAAAGTCTGGTTCCGGCAACTACACCATTATCGTTGGCACGTTACGCCAAGATCAAAGCTGGCGAGACCTTAAACACGGAATTTATCGCCAGCGGCATTATCGTCTATGTCATTACCGGTAGCGGCACCACCGATTGTGAATCCGAGCAGATCGCCTGGAGCGCTGGTGACGTATTCGTCTTACCCGGTGGCGGTGTGCATTGCTACCAGGCGCATGGAGCCGATGCGATTCTGTGGATCGTCACTAATGAGCCGCAACTCGCCTTTGAACATTTGCGCGCGCCGGAACAGGGGAAGTCTCCAACGTGCGTCGTGCATTATCCGGCAGATGAAATAAGCAAACAGATCGACCTGCTATATAAAGTCGGGCGTGGAAAAGACATTCCGGGTTCGGCCTTGATTTTGTCATCAACATCGCAATTGGCAATCCGTAATGTGTTGCCCACTCTGACGGTGGCGATGAATTCCCTGCAGCCCGGCGATGCCCAGCGTCCACATCGACACAATGCGATGGCGATGGCGCTGATTATTCAGGGCGAAGGATGTTATTCGATGGTCGACGGCAAACGCAAAGAATGGTCGCAATGGGCTACCACGGTGACGCCAGCGGTCTCGGTCCACTCGCATCATAACGAGGGTGAAAAGCGCGCCATGTTTTTGATTATTCAGGATGGCGGCATCTACTATTACACCAGGGCAATGGGCTTTTCATTCGCCGATTAGTTACCTCATGCAGCTGCGCCAAAGTTGACCACGGCGGCACGCGAGTGCCGCCTCTTGTGCTACCTAAAACCAATAATTCTTTTTCTAGATCTGGAGATATCTTTATGTCGACTTACGTCAAAAATACGTCAAACGCATCACTGACAGTTCGCCCATTAGGCGCGGCGCTGGGTGCTGAAGTGCTTGGTATCGATATGCGCCGGAAGCTGGATCAGGAAACGATGCGGTTGTTGAACGATATATGGATGGAGCATCTGGTGTTGGTTTTTCCGAATCAACACATTACCGATCTGGAGCACGTCGAGTTCACGCGCAATTTCGGCGAGCCGGAAATATTCCATCAAGACATCATTCGTTCAAAAAGCGTGCGTGAGATTTTCCGTGTATCAAACGTCGATGAAAATAACGTATTGATGCCCTTGTCTCATCCGACTGCGCGCCAGGTTTCTCTCGCGCAATTCTGGCATACCGATAGCAGCTACCGTGCGATACCTTGTACCGGATCTTTATTGCACGGGATTGAAGTGAGTCGCACTGGTGGCGAAACTCAATTTACCAATATGTACGCTGTCTATGAAGCGCTGCCAGAAAGATTGAAACTTGAAGTGGCAGGCCGCCGCGCATTACATGATTTCGAGTTCTTGCAAAAGCAGAACTCTTTGCGCCCATTGACAGATGAAGAGCGGGCCGCCATGCCGCCAGTATGGCAACCGCTGGTAAGGATTCATCCCGGAAGCGGACGCAAGTCGCTTTACATCAGCCCGATTTATAACGAAGAAATAGAAGGCATGCCATCGGATGCCGGGCGCCGTCTGATTGCAGAGCTGACCGAATTTTCTGGCCAGCCGCAATTTGTGTATTCACATCGCTGGGAAACGGATGATGTCGTGTTGTGGGATAACCGTTGCACGATGCATCAGGTGACCAAGTTCGACGCAGATGAACGTCGCGTCATGCATCGGACCACGATTGTAGGCGACGCTGCGGTGGTTGCAGCTTAAATAGCGATTGATGTTTTGGTCCGGACGCAAGCGTAAGCGCCTGGATCAGGAGCTTCAAATCGTTTCTGTTTTTACTGTTACCTGAAAGCTGTCTCATGCCAAATACTTCTATTCCAGTCCTTCAGCATCTCCCGCTTGATCCAGCCTGGTTGCTCCGCTTGCAAGAGGAGATTATTGAACCGGACTTACCGATCATCGATCCGCATCATCATTTATGGGAACGGGCAGGGGGCTATTTCCTCGACGAAATTCTGGAGGATACCAATTCCGGTCACAACGTCGTGGCAACCGTTTTCTCCCAATGCGGTTACGCATATCGTACTGATGGACCGGAAGATTTACGTTCGGTAGGAGAAACCACCTTCGTTGCAGCAATTGCCGAAGAATGCGAGCGCCGCGGTGAAAAAACGCGTATTTGCGCGGGCATCGTCGGTGCAGGCGACCTGTTGCTTGGCGATAAGGTCGCCGTCTTGTTAGAGGCGCATATCGAAGAGGGCCATGGCCGTTTTAGGGGTATTCGTCATATCTCTGCGCGCCATGATGCGTTTTCTGCCAGTCTGCTGGGCCGTCCACAGCCGCATTTGCTGTCTGATGCGACATTTCGTACCGGGTTTGCCCGTTTACAGCCGCTGAACCTAACGTTTGATGCGTGGCTTTATCACACCCAAATTGATGAGCTGACTGCATTGGCACGCGCGTTTCCGGATACGCCGATAGTGCTCAATCATACCGGCGGCCCGCTTGGGGTTGGACCTTATGTCGGCAAGCGTGACGCCGTCTTTACGCATTGGCTGGCATCAATGAAAGTCTTGGCAACCTGTCCAAACGTGCGCGTCAAATTGGGCGGTCTGGCAATGGCAGTGATCGGGTTCGAATTTCATAAAGAGCCGATTCCACCTTCGTCCGGAGAGCTTGCCACCGCCTGGCGTCCGTACATTGAAGCATGTATCGAAAACTTTGGTGCGAATCGGTGCATGTTCGAGAGCAACTTCCCTGTGGATAAAGGCATGTGCAGCTATCCGGTCCTGTGGAATGCGTTTAAACGCATCGCCTCCGGTGCGTCGGCTGCTGAAAAAGCAGCTTTGTTTCACGATACCGCGAGTAGCTTTTATAGATTGGCGAAGTAAGCGCACGCAGCAGGCTCGAGCACGAAGTTTTCGAATCGGTTCTACTAATTATAAAAATAAATACCATGGCCTCAGGCCAGAGGAGACGTTATGCCAGATGCTGATCCATTCGGACTGGCGCAACAGGTCTGCGTAGTAACCGGTGCCGGCAGCGGCATTGGACGCAGCATCGCCACCGCGTTTGGTAAATCCGGGGCACGGGTCGTTGTGCTTGACGTCAATGTCGAAGGAAGCGCCGAAACCGTTAGGAAAATTAACGAATCAGGTGGACAGGCCATCGCCATCCACTGCAACGTGGCAGAACCTGCTAGCGTTGAAGCAGCCGCAGAGCGCGCCTTCAGCGCCTTTGGTCCGTGTGATGTATTGGTCAACAATGCTGGCCTGATTCGAGCGGGCGGTCTCGATACGCTGTCTTTCGAGGCGTGGAATTTGCTGCTATCGGTAAATTTGACTGGCTATTTTCTTTGCTCGCAAATTTTCGGTCGGCAGATGCGGGCCAAAGGCAAGGGCGCATTGGTCCACATTGCCTCGATCGCGGGGAGTAATCCGACGGCTTTTAGTGGCGCATACAGTGTCGCGAAAGCGGGCGTGAGCATGTTGTCGCAGCAGCTTGCAGTGGAATGGGGACCGTCTGGAATTCGAAGCAATGCTGTGCATCCCGGCATGATTTTGACACCGCTGTCGGCGGCGATGTATGACCAGCCCGGCGTGTTGGAGCAGCGTAACAAGTCGATTCCCGCAGGGCGTATCGGCACACCCGAGGACGTAGCGCAAGCGGTGTTATTTTTGGCTAGCGATATGGCCTCTTACGTTAACGGTGATGCGTTGACGGTTGACGGTGGCTTTACCAGCATGCTCCTAAGTCTGGTGCCACGTGCTGGTTATACGCAGTAAGTGCCCTAGCAATTAATTGTTCGGATTGTTACTGAAACCCAGGATAAACCATGGTTTTCACTGCCACATAATATTTCAAAATAGGGAAAGTTTCACATGGCCGACTTGATTCTGCACCACTTCCTGATTTCGCCATTCTCAGAAAAAATCCGACTGGTGCTGGGTTATAAAAACCTTGCCTGGAAATCAGTGATTGTTCCCGGTGTTTTGCCCAAGCCTGACGTCGTCGCCCTCACGGGCGGCTATCGCAGGACGCCCTTCCTGCAAATTGGCGCGGACATTTATTGTGACAGCGCCCTGATCTGTGAAGTTCTGGAGCAGGTCCGGCCAACCCCGGCACTTTATCCATCATCAGTGAACGGTATGGCGCGCACATTGGCGCAGTGGGCGGATACCACGCTTTTCTGGAGCGTTTTGGCACCCCCAAGAGATACCGTGTATATGTTCGCTGACTCACCGCCGGAGACTGTCAACTTGTTTGCGGCAGATCGGGATGCAATGAAGGGGACGATGCATAGATTGCGTGGATCCGACGCAGCAGCGGCCTGCAAAATCTATTTTGACCGACTTTCGGAGATGTTAACCGATCAGCCTTTTTTGCTGGGACAAAAACCTTGTATCGCTGATTTTTCGGTTTATCACCCATTGTGGTTCAGTCTTCAATTTACACCGGTTGTCGCAGACATGCTGCGTACGATGCCGAAGCTGCTGGCATGGATGGGACGCATGCAGGTTTTGGGCCATGGCACGACGCAGCAAATTGATTCAGCGCAGGCTGTGATGGCTGCTGCACGGGTTGAGCCACTACCGATTGGTGAAGGCCCGTTAGCCGACCTGCGTTTTCAGGACGAACATGGCATCCCACTTGGCAGTCGGGTGACGGTCACAGCAGAAAGTTTCGGGCCGGAAGCGACGGAAGGCGAACTGGTCGCTGCCACACGGTCGCATTTCACCTTACGCCGCCACGATCCTCGTGCGGGCACGGTGCACGTGCATTTTCCAAGAATTGGTTACGTCCTCGATAAAGTGGCGTAGCCGGTATTGCGCCTCACCGCCAGGCAACGTCCATCTGGAACTTTGCTGATCGCTGGGGCGACTTTGTAGCACCGTATAAAAATAATAATTCTTTCCATCAGGAGATCAGTATGAGCGCATTTAAATCCGTATTAAAACCCATTGTGAGCATCGCATTGTTGGCTGGTGCGGCAATGTTGCCCCATTTGGCAGTGGCCGCAGATCCGATCAAAATCGGCGCCATCAACCCTTTCAGCGGTCCGCTGGCCCTGTACGGTGTCGAAGTGACCCGCGGTTATGAGTTAGCGGTAGATCAGGCGAATGCAGCCGGTGGCATTCTTGGACGCAAGATCGACATCGTTCGCGGTGACGCGTCGACGCCGCAGCAAGGTATCGCTACCGTCGAGCAGCTGGTGGCGAAGGATAAGGTCGACCTGTTTGTTGGCACCTATACCAGCCCGGTTTCTAACGCGGCTAGCGATGCGGCTTCGCGCTATAACAAGTTGTATTGGGAAACCGGCGCATTGGCACAAAATCTGACCGAGCGCGGCTTGCCAAATTATATTCGTATGAGCCCGAATGGCGGCGATTTCGCGTTGTTGTCGGTCACGGCTGTGCGGGAGCTGGTCGCGCCAGCGCTTAAAAAGAATCTGAAAGACGTCAAGGTCTGGATTGAGCATGAAGACTCGCTGTATGGCACCTCGATTGCTCAGACCCAGAAGCGTCTGCTTGAAGCACTCGGTGCCAAAGTTGTCGGCGTGGGTGCGCACTCAATGCGCTCGATTGATTTGAACGACACGGTTCTGCGCGCCAAGCAAGCTAATCCAGACGTGTTGATCCAGACTGGTTATGTGCCGGACGGCAACCTGTTATTGCGTACGGCCCGCGATCAAGGTTTCAAGCCGGGTGCGATTCTGATGGTGGGAGTGGGCGACACGCCGGAGACACTCCAATCCGTGGGCGCTCCATCGATCGAAGGTGTGCTGGTGGTCAGCTATCCGCGTACCGATATTTCTGATAAATATGGTCCTGGCGCTAAAGGCTTCCTGGCTGCCTATCGCGCTAAATATAAATCTGATCCGATCGCATCGCAAAGCATGACTGCGTATGTCGGAATGCAAATGCTGTTCGACACGATTCGTGCCGCGGGTAGCCTGGATGTCGCAAAAATCCGAAGCGCCGCTGCAGCGATGGACAAGCCGAATGGTACTTATGCAACCGGTTACGGCCTCAAGTTTGATAAAAATTTCCAAAATGTCCGCGCCCTCCCTGTTACTGCGCAATGGCAGAGCGGCAAGATGGTCACAGTGTTTCCGATAGACGCTTCTCCGGTGGGCGCGACACTTAAGCCTCTTACCCGGAACTAAGCCCGTAAGTAGCTGTAAGTCCGTATATCAACTTACGAAGAAGCGAGTCTTTGGTAATACGACTTGGGTATAGGGAGGCCGTTCGCAGTCTAAGCGACGGCTTCCCATCATGGAAAGAAGGCAATGGATCAAATTTTAAATGTGCTCGTGTTTGGCATTTTACTAGGCGGCATTTACGGCCTGGTAAGCATCGGGTTGAATCTGATTTTTGGCGTTGTGCGAATCGTCAATTTTGCACAGGGCGAACTGGTGATGTTCGGAATGTACGGCAGTTACTATGCCTACACCTATCTGGGGCTCAATCCTTATCTGGCAGCGCTGCTGGTCGCACCATTGGTTGGCCTGATCGGTATGGCGATTCAGCGCCTGGTGATTCAGCCTCTCCACAACGAACCGAATATGCAGATATTTGCGACCTTCGGCCTGTTGATGATGTTTCAGAACATTATGCTGGCAATCTCGCGCGGCGAGGCGGTCAGTATCGGTGGTGATGCGGGCGCAGCTGTGCTAGCGCTTGGTGATATGAAAATCAGTGTTGTCCGGCTGGTTACATTTATCGCTACCACGCTCATTACGGTCGGATTGCATTTGTTTTTGTCCCGCACCATGGCAGGCAAGTCGATCCGCGCTGTGACGCAGGATAAACGTTCTGCGCGGGTGATGGGTATCAACGTCGAGCGTACTTTCCTGTACACCTTCGGCCTTGGTGCCGGCTTGGCTGGGCTGGCTGGTGTGCTGCTGACGCCAATCTATTCGATCACGCCCACGGTCGGCGGTAACTTTATTCTTGCTGCTTTTGCTGTGGTCGTTCTAGGTGGCCTGGGGAGTGTCTGGGGCGCTTATATCGGCGGCCTGATCGTCGGCATCGTTGAAGCATTTGCTGGCTATTACATCGATCCTTCGTTGAAAAGTGCGATCTGGTTTGTCATTTTTCTTATCGTTTTAATCTTGCGTCCATCAGGCCTGTTCGGTCAGGTTGGCGCGGAAGAAGTGGGATTCCGTGAACAACATTGAAACAAGTACGCTTGATAAAGAGATGCCTTTAGCCCCACCTCAGGTGCGGTCCAATGCAGAGTCTGAGCTGGAACATTACGGCGCCATCCATCGCGATTGCGGAATCGATGGCAGAAAGCAGACGCTGCTGAAATATCTCGGCGGGATAGCGATCGCGTTCTTGCCGTTCATCCTGATGGTAAATGATCCGTATTGGCTCAACATCATCGCGTTCACCTATTTGATGGGTGGCCTGGCGGCAGCGTGGAACATCATCGGCGGGTTTGCCGGCCAGTTCTCGCTCGGTCATGGTGTGTTTTTTGGCATTGGCGCATATGTCACGGCGCGGTTCTATACGCTGTTTGATGTCTCGCCATGGCTCAGCATGATTCCGGCAGCCCTGTTCGCGGCGCTGATTGCGGTGTTGATCTCATGGCCGACGTTTCGTTTGCGTGGGCCATTTTTTGCCATTGCAACAATGGCGTTCAATGAAGTTGCGTTTGTGATCGCAAACCACTTTGATTCGCTGACGAATGGCCCTAGCGGTATTTTGATTCCTTTTAAGCCAGGCTTTGCCAACATGATTTTCGTTGAGCGTTGGCAGTACGGCTTACTGATGTTTGTGTTCGCGGCGCTGGTGATTGGGATCACTGTGCTGTTGCGCCGAAGTCGGCTTGGTTATTACCTGCTGGCAGTGCGCGAGGATGAGGATGCGGCGCGGGCTGCCGGTATTAACGTGCTAAGTGTCAAATTGCGCGGCATGGCGTTGAGCGCTGGCCTGACATCGATAGGCGGCACTTTGTTTGCGATGTATTTACGCTATATCGATCCGCCTACACTTTTTACGATGACCGATGTCGGTGTGAAATTTGCCTTGATAACATTGATCGGTGGAATCGGAACGATTGCTGGCCCATTACTGGGCGCGGCACTGATTATTCCGTTTGAAAATTTCCTGCGTGCCGAACTCGCTAGCGCGCTGCCCGGCATTAATTTAGCGATCCTTGGATTCCTGATGGTGCTGGCGGCTTTATTCATGAAGCGCGGTTTGGTTGGCGCACTGACCGACCTGTGGCGCAAGCTGGAACTCATGTGGATGGCAAGAAAATGACGCAAACAATGACGAAAGAAATGTCCCAAGTAAAGCCCGGCGCGATGCAGCCAATGCCGGATCTGCTCGCGGTCAAGGGTGTCAGCAAGCAGTTCCTTGGATTGCGCGCCGTCGATAACGTCACGTTGTCGGTAAAAAAAGGTGAGATCATTAGCATCATCGGGCCTAATGGCGCTGGTAAAACTACTTTTTTCAACTTGCTCTCCGGTCAGTTATCGCCCAGCGAGGGTGAAGTGCATCTGCGCGGAGACGTCATTAACCGGCTCGCACCGCACGCACGTGCCCAACTCGGCATCGGCCGCACCTTTCAGATCGCCAAGCCGCTGATCACATTGAGCGCGCTGGAGAACGTCATGATCGGCGCATTCATGCGCCATGCGCGTTTAACGACTGCGCGCGACAAAGCGATGGAGGTACTGCAACGTGTCGGGTTGGCGCGCCACGCATTGCGACGGGCTGGTGATTTAACGTTGAGTGAACGACGTCGGCTGGAGGTGGCGCGGGCGCTTGCGCTTGAGCCTGAATTGGTCTTGCTTGATGAAGTCATGGCTGGCCTGAATCAGAGCGAAGTGGGACAAGTCATCGAATTACTGCAGGACTTACACGCCAACGGCCTGACCTTTTTGATTATTGAACACAACCTCAAGGTAGTCCGTGCCTTCTCGGATCGGGTGGTGGTGCTGGATCGCGGTCGCATGATCGCAGAAGGTAGTGCTGAGCAGATTCTGAGCTCACCGGAAGTCATTAAAGCGTATCTTGGAGATCAACAATGACGAACGCTATTTTACGGGTTGAGGCGCTCTGCTCCGGGTATTCGGAACTACCTGTTTTGCATGGCATGACGCTCGACGTCGGACAAGGTGAATTTGTGTCGGTAGTGGGTGCGAACGGCGCGGGTAAAACCACGTTGCTACTGACGATCACTGGCCATTTGAAGACGCATTCTGGCCGCGTAATGTTCGATGGGCAAGATATCACCAATTTGCCCGCGCATGCTGCGGCGGAACGTGGGCTGGTCATGGTGCCTGAAGGCGGCCGTCTGTTTCCATTCATGAGCGTGTTGGAAAATCTCCAGCTTGGTGCTTACCATGCGAAAGCTCGGGAACGGATGGCGGAGTCGCTGGACGAAGTAATGACGTTATTTCCATTGCTTGCAGAAAGACGCACACAGCTGGCCGGTCGCCTGTCCGGCGGTGAACGTCAGATGTGCGCCGTCGCTCGCGCAATGATGGCGCTACCGAAACTGTTGATGCTGGATGAGCCGTCACTCGGCCTCGCGCCGATCATGGTTGATAAAGTGTTTGAGATTGTCAGCCAGTTGGTTGCATCAAAGGGCATTTCGGTATTGTTGGTGGAACAGAACGTTGGCAACGCGCTGCGCATGTGTCAACGTGGTTGCATCATCGAGCACGGTCGTATTCTCAAGATCGCAAGTGGCAAAGATCTGTTGCAAGACCCTGACATTCAACGCTCGTATATGGGGCTTTAAACGCGGGACTTTAAACCCCGAACTTAAACCGCTGGGCTTTAAATACGGGATCCGGTTTCCTGGAAAATTGCTGGCTGTTTCGGGTGAGCAATGATGGGGAAACTATCGGTTCGGATCAAAGTTTCCCAAGCTAAATTAAAGTGTAAAAGCCTTGTTCAAAAAAACTACACATTGTGCAAAGTTAGCCGCCTTTTCCCCGCTTTAGCTAGTTTACGCAAGCAGCACAGAAGTGAGTATGAAATCATCAAATTGAGTGTGATCTGTAAGAGATATCACTATTAACTATAAAAATGAAACGATCAGGGGACATCACAAATGAAAAAATTAGTTGCTGCAATCGCCATACTGGCTCCTTTCGGCGTAGCACAAGCCGACTCCAGCGTTACCATTTACGGTAATGTGGATGCAGCTATCGTATCGGTTAATACGATCGGTGGTACGACAAAACCGGGCGGTACCGTCGGCGTCAATTCAGCACACATTATTCGTGAAGATTCTGGTGTTGGTCCGGCAAGTCGTCTTGGCTTTCGCGGTAACGAAGATCTTGGCGGTGGACTGAGCGCGAACTTCGTCCTTGAGGCAGGCTTCGGTGCCGATAATGGCGCGAGCCAGCAGGGCGGTGTATTTTTTGGTCGTCAATCATGGGTTGGTTTGACCGGAACTAACTGGACTGTTTCCATGGGTCGTCAATATGCGCCGATCGACGTCATCTTTGCGATGATCGATCCAATGTATGGTCTGTACTTCGGTAACGCAACCACTGCGACCAACCACGCTATTTATCCAACCATTGGCGCAACTGCAACCAGCGGCACATGGCAGTCGACTTCACGGGTGAATAACTCGTTGTTGGGAACATTCAAAACGTCGGGTCTGACGTTCAAGTTGATGTTGGCAGCCGGCGACGAAAACACCCGTGGCACAGGTCAGTTGATCAACCCAAGTGTTAACTACGACAATGGTCCTTTGTCGTTGAGCTTATCGGCTACCCGTCTGCGTCAGGCGCAAGATAGCATTCTTGCGACCGTTAAGCCAGAGTGGGTGAGTGAGCAAATTGCCGGTGGTTCTTATACATTTGACTTCGCCAAGGTGTTCGTCGGCGCTTATCAATTTATCGGACCGAGCAATTTTGCTAACCTAAGCCCAGCCGCAACGGTTGGTAATCCTGCTGCAGCTGCTTATGCTTATACCTGGAGCCGTCAACGTTCATACTGGTTCGGCGCACGTATTCCGGTCGGCACGGGTACTTTCATTCCGTCTATCGACAGAATCGATTATCTGTATAAAAATAGCCCGAACGGCCGCGGCACTGTTGTCGGCCTGACGTATGAGTATCCGTTCTCGAAGTCGACCGTGTTGTATGCTAACTACGGACAGACCAAGAACAATTCATATGCAAACGGTCCTTTGGTTTCGACGATCACTTCTGCGACAGTTGGCGTTGTTCCTTACGGTTCAACCATTCGTGCAGCGGCAATCGGCATGCGCCACTCCTTCTGACCCGGATCGACGTAAAAGTCGCCCCAGCGGCGTCGTGCTCTCCTTGCCACCTACGCGGCTCGGTCTTTCGTACTGTCTGCGTCGGCACGCCTTGCTGGGACGATTTTGCGTCAATCCTGGACTTAAGATCTGCATCCTGATACACCATTGATGGCCCTCCTCAAAATGAGCAGGGCCACTTTGTTTTAAGCCTCTGTTTTCTTCTACGTTGACATAATTTTACGGCTGCTTTACGCAGATTCATTGTGCAATCGCTATTTTATGTACGTACTTTTTTACGTCCATTTCAGTCGAAATTTAGTCTCCAATTTTGCCGCATTGGGGCGTGTTTATTGTCTCGATCAAAATTGTTGCGACCTCGGGAAAAATACGATACCATCGGGTATATAACAATTCTATAAAGTATATATCAGCTTGTGAGACGTTAAAAATCGTTTGGATATTTCGTGATTTTGGCGCTCAGCGGGGTGGTAAACCGGGGAGATAAAAATGGTGAATCGTCGTACCGTGGTGGCGGGATTATCAGCGCTGGCATTCGCGCCCATGATCGCAAGAGCGCAGTCTAAACCCTTGATTCGTATTGGCATGTTGCAAGATGCATCAGGTCCTTATAGTTATCTGGGCGGGACTGGTTCGATTATTTGCGCGCGTCAGGCGATTGCTGAAATCGCGAGTGCGCGTGGGTTGAACGTCGAAATCCTCACGGCCGATCACCAGAATAAACCCGATATCGGCGCGGCTATTGCTCGTCAGTGGCTCGATCAGGGCGTTGATGCGCTGATGGAGTTTAATAATTCTGCCATTGCGTTAGCCGTCAATAATCTGGTGCGGGAACGCGACAAAGTGATGTTGGCCAATAACGTCGGTTCTGCTTCGCTGAGCGGCAAAGAATGCACGCCGAATATGACTCATTGGACCTTCGACACCGCTATGCTGGCCACTAGCATGGGTAACGGGATGATCGAAAAGGGTACTGGAGAAAGTTGGTTCTTTATTCGTGCCGACTATGTGTTTGGCAAGGCCCTGCGAGACGATACCGCGGCGGTAGTCATCGCCAAAGGTGGCAAAGTGGTAGGCGAAGTTGCGGTGCCGGTCGGCACCACCGACTTTGCTTCAGCCTTGCTGCAGGCGCAAGCTTCGGGCGCCAAAGTCGTGGCGTTGGCATTGGCCGGGAATGACTTGCTCAACTGCCTGAAACAAGCCAATGAATTCGGTCTGACCAAGGGCGGCCAGCGTATGGCGGCGCTGATTATTTATCTGCAAGATATTAAAGCGCTCGGTTTGCCGGTGACCAAAGGTTTGATATTGACCGAATCGTTCTATTGGGACTTGAACGACAAGTCGCGTGCTTTTGCCAAACGCATCACACCTCAAACCAAAGGCGTGCCACCGAACATGGGGCAGGCAGGAGCCTATTCCGCGGTGACACATTATCTGAAAGCAGTTGCCGACGTGGGCGCTGCCGAAGCCAAACGTTCGGGACGCGTAGTGGTCGAGCGGATGAAGCAACTGCCGATCAGTGATGACGTGTTGACCAATGCGCGGATTCGCGCGGATGGTCGGGTTGTCAGCGATGTTTATTTGTTTGAAGTCAAAGCACCTGAAGAGAGCAAGGGCGAGTGGGACCTGTACAAGATCAAACGGAAACTTGGGCCGGACCAGGCCTGGCGTCCGATGGCAGCGGGCAATTGCCCTTTAGTCAAACCAGGGAGCATTTGAATGAGCGATATTCCCATGAAGGCACCTATTAATATTCCAGAGTCACCTTTTACGCGTCCGGAAATGTTTTCACCGGATGTCATGGTCGAGGATAACAAATGGTATCCATTAGGTAAATTGGGCAAGGTTCGACCGATTCTGTTTGATGTCTCAAACGGTGGCTGGATCAGCATCCTGAAGGCCGAGGGTCAAGGCACGATTCAACGTCATCGCCACGCATCGCCGGTGACCGGTTGGACGCTTGATGGGGCCTGGGGTTATCGCGAATATGACTGGGTTGCACGTGCGGGCAGCTTCGTCTACGAGCCTCCCGGCCATATCCATACACTCTACATCGATCCGGAAGCAGGCAAGATGACCGCATTGTTCCACGTCCATGGACCGCTTGTGTATCTGGATGAAGAAGGTAATGCGACCGACTATGACGACGTTTTTTTACGTCTGGATCGGTATGCCAAGTATTGCCGTGAAGTGGGCCTGGGCGACGATTATCTGCAATCGTTGATTCGATAATCAGACCCTTTATTTTGCTAATTCTGCCCATTGCAGAATAACCCGATTTAATTCTTGTTCTTAGGATGGCACCCAATGTCTTCAAAAATGCACTTGATGCAGATGCTGATTCACAGTGCCAGCACGCATACCCTGCTTAGTTGGACCGATCCTAAAGATGGCCAGCTGGATGGCCTGCAAGATTTTGCCTATTGGCAGAATCTGGCCCAGACGCTTGAGCGCGGTTGCTTTGATGGTGTGTTTTTTGCGGATAGTCCGGCGACCCATGCTGTCTATAAAAATAGCGTTAAGCCTTCAGTGGAATATGGCGCGTCATGGCCGAACCACGATCCGATGCCATTGGTGGCGGTGATGGCTGCGGCGACTAAACATCTCGGTATCGGTGTGACGCTGTCGACTACCGGCACGACGCCGTATCTGGCGACCCGTCGCATATCGACTTTAAATTACTTGAGTCGTGGCCGCGTAGGTTGGAATATCGTGTCGGGTTTCAGTGCGGCTGAGCATCAGGCCAATGGTCTTGGCGCATTGGGCCATGACGAGCGTTATGACCAGGCGGATGAATTCATGGACATTTGCTATCGTTTATGGGATTGCGTTCCGGATGCGGCGATATTGAAAGACCGTGTGAGCGGCAAGTTCGCTGACCCGGAACAAATCAACGTGGTGGATTTTCAGGGACGGTTCCTCAACTGCAAGGCGGTAGCGCCGACGCTACCGTCGCCATACGGTCGTCCATTGTTATTTCAGGCTGGTTCATCGGGACGCGGTTTGAAGTTTGCGATGGAACACGCTGAAGTGATCTTCGCCATTCAGTCGCATGTGACAGGTATGAAGAAAAGCATGTTGCAACTGAAAGCTGCTGCGGCCGAGCAAGGTAAAGGCCAAGAATGCAAGGTCCTGTTTGGACTGCAACCGATCGTACGCAGCACAGAACTGGAAGCACGCCAGCGCGCCGAAGAGTTGGCTGAACGAATTCCACTCGATGCGATTCTGGCGCGGCTCTCCGGTGTGTTTGGGATGGATTTGAGTCAACTTGACCCTGATTGTCCAATGGCGGAGATGGAGACACAGGCTTCGCGGGGCCTGATGGCCGCAACTGTGACCGGTGCCGATGGACGAGCGGTCACGTTACGGCAGGCGGCAACCACATGGGCATTGTCGGTTGCGATCCCGCAAGTGATCGGGACACCGGAGCAGGTGGCCGATGAAATGGAGCGTACCTGGCGCGAAACCGGTTGTTATGGCTTTAATTTGAGCCCAACCACCAATCCGGATAGCGCGGAAGATTTTGTCGATCAGGTCGTGCCGATCTTGCAAAGCCGTGGCGTATTTCGCACCGCTTATGAAGGTGATAGTTTCCGTGACAACCTGATGGCTTGATGATTTGGCGAGGTGGAAAAATTGACTGATACGATCATCGAAACACGCGGCTTGACTAAGGACTTCCGCGGCTTCGTCGCGGTAGGTGGCATTGATTTAAAGGTGCGCAAAGGTGCTATCCATGCGCTGATCGGTCCTAACGGCGCGGGTAAGTCAACTGTCTTCAATTTGCTGACCCGCTTCCTGCCAGCCAGCGGCGGCCAAATCTTCTTTAAAGGAGAAGATATCACGCGGCGTGACCCGGCATTAGTGGCACAGGGCGGCATGGTGCGTTCGTTTCAGATTTCCTCGACTTTCCCTGCTTTCAGTGTGCGCGACAATGTGCGAATCGCACTCCAACGTCCGTTGCAGGTCAGCTATCAGTTCTGGCGCTCTGACAAGACACTGGCCGCATTGAACGAACGTGCCGACGAATTACTCGACGCGGTGGGACTCACGCGCTGGCGCAATGTGCGTGCAGCCGATCTGTCATATGGGCGCAAGCGCGCGCTGGAATTGGCGACCACATTGGCGCTTGATCCTGAAGTTATGTTACTGGACGAGCCAATGGCAGGCCTCGGCCACGAAGATATAGAACGAATCGCTAGTCTGATTCGCAAGGTTGCGGTCGGGCGCACGGTACTGATGGTGGAGCATAATTTAAAGGTCGTCGCCGATTTGTCAGACACCATCACGGTGCTGGCGCGCGGTAAAGTGCTGGCTGAAGGGCCGTATGCAGTCGTGTCTGCCAACCCGCTGGTACGCAGTGCTTATATGGGATCTGCTCATGCTTGATTCAGTTAGCGTATCTCAAGGTCAGTTTCGACCTCAAGCTGAAAGCGTGGCTGGTGCCCAACCGGACTTGCTAGTCATTGAAGATCTATGTGCCTGGTATGGAGAATCCCAAGCTTTGCACGGCGTTGACCTTAGCGTAAAGCGCGGCGAAATCGTCACTCTGTTAGGGCGCAACGGTGCTGGAAAGACCAGTACCTTACGTTCCATTATGGGATTGATGCGGCACCGCGAAGGCACGATCAGATTCGCTGGGAGCGAGTTAATTTTCGCGTCACCGGATCAGATTGCACGTCAGGGCATTGGCTATTGTCCAGAAGAGCGCGGTATCTTTGCTGGCTTGACGGTGCAAGAAAATTTGATGTTGCCACCGATCATCAAGCCAGGCGGCATGACTCTCGCGGAAATCCATCAGTTGTTTCCTAATCTGGCTGAGCGCAGCGCCAGCCCGGGAACCAAACTGTCAGGTGGCGAGCAGCAAATGCTGGCCATTGCACGCATCTTGCGGACCGGTGCTGACTTGCTGCTACTTGACGAGCCGACCGAAGGTTTGGCGCCGGTTATTATTGAGCAAATTGGTCATGCCATCCAGAAGCTCAAAGAGCGCGGTTACACCATCGTTTTGGTCGAGCAAAATTTCAATTTCGCTGCCAGCGTGTCGGAGCGATTTTACGTGATAGAAGATGGCCGCGTAGTCGACCACATTGCCGCCGCCGAGATCGCCGATGCAACCACAGTCGCCAATATTCATAATTACCTGAGCATGTAAATGATGACAGAATTTTTTGGCGTTTCCGTGCAAGCGCTATCCGGGCAATTGATGATCGGCGCTATCAATGGCGCTTTTTATGCCATGCTCAGTCTTGGTCTGGCGATCATCTTTGGTTTGCTGAACATCATCAACTTTGCCCACGGTGCGCAATACATGATGGGTGCGTTTTGTGCGTGGCTGTTACTCAACTTCCTCGGAATGAATTATTGGATAGCGCTGGTACTGACGCCGTTGATCGTCGGTGCGAGCGGCATGTTAATTGAACGGTATTTATTACGCCATATCCAGCAGCTCGACCATGTTTATGGCTTGCTCCTGACGTTTGGCGCGGCACTTCTGATCGAAGGCGCATTCCGTCAACTATTCGGTGCGGCTGGTCTGCCGTATGCCACGCCCGCGCTATTGCAGGGTGGGCATCATTTAGGCTTCATGTATTTGCCTACTTATCGCGCCTGGGTATTTATTTTTTCTCTGGTGGTATGTGGTGCGACCTGGTTAATGATCGAAAAAACCAAGTTGGGTTCTTACCTCCGCGCCGCGACCGAAAATCCAACGCTGGTACAAGCTTTCGGTGTACGGGTTCCGCGCATGATGATGCTGACCTATGGCTTTGGCGTAGCATTAGCGGCGTTGGGCGGCGTATTGGCCGCACCGATTTATCAAGTCAGTCCCATGATGGGAACCAGCACCATTATTGTGGTATTCGCAGTGGTGGTCATTGGCGGCATGGGCTCCATCGGTGGCGCTATCTTTAGCGGCTTTGCGCTCGGTTTGGCGGAAGGGTTGACCAAGGTTTTTTATCCGCAAGCATCCAGCACGGTGATCTTCGTGATTATGGCACTCGTATTGCTGGTCAAGCCTGCTGGCTTGTTCGGAAGGACTGCATAATGGGAGCCAACGCAACAACCCTGCTGCAAAAAAATAATATGCATCAAACCTTGCGCCAGAATGCACAACTGATAATCGCTGCCTTAATGCTGTTGATTGGGCTAGCGGCACCCTTTATCGGGCTATATCCGATTTTCATGATGAAAGCACTGTGTTTTGCGCTGCTTGCTTCGGCTTTTAACTTACTCTTCGGGTATGGTGGCTTACTCTCTTTTGGGCATGCTTCGTTCTTTGGTACCGCGGCCTATGTAACCGGTTATACGATGAAATATTGGGGCATCTCGCCCGAAATCGGGATCCTGCTCGGTACGCTGGCGGCCGCAGCGCTAGGCGTCGTATTTGGGTGGCTGTCGATCCGGCGTCAGGGTATTTATTTTGCGATGGTAACGTTGGCGCTGGCGCAGATGCTATATTTTTTCTACTTGCAAGCGGATGGCTTCACTGGCGGCGAAGACGGCATTCAGGCGATTCCGCGTGGTCATCTGTTCGGCCTGATCAACCTTGATCAACCGCTCGCGATGTATTACACCGTCCTGGCGATTTGCGGCGGCGGCTTTGCGCTGATTTATCGGGTTGTACATTCTCCGTTCGGGCAGGTGCTTAAAGCTATTCGGGAAAACGAGCCGCGTGCCATTTCGCTGGGGTACCGGGTTGAGCGGATTAAGTTGCTGGTGTTCGTATTATCGGCAGCGCTGGCCGGCCTGGCGGGTGCGACCAAGACGTTAGTGTTCCAGCTCGCCACGCTTAACGACGTCAACTGGTCGGTGTCTGGTGATGTCATCCTGATGACACTGGTGGGTGGGGTAGGCACGTTGTTTGGTCCGATTGTCGGTGCCTTCGTGTTGGTGATCATCACCACCTATCTGGCCGGTTTTGGCTCTTGGGTCACGATGATTGAAGGAACGATCTTTATCATTTGCGTGATGTCTTTCCGGCGCGGCTTGTGCGGTTGGCTGGCCGACCGATTCCAGACTGCCAGTCCAGTTCTGAGTGAGAGCGAGCCATTGGTAGCAACCGATGCGGCAAAAGCCGGCTTTCGTCGTACTCTTTCCACACCTTCCATTCCACTGAAAGATGCCAGTCTCCATGAGTAATCCTTCGATAGAGTCGCCGCGCATGCCAGTGATTGATCCGACCGAGTTGCGGCGCTGCCTTGGTGCGTTTGTTACTGGGGTGACCGTTATCACCGCCCTGGATGAAGAGGGTGCGCCCATTGGGATGACAGTCAATTCGTTCAATTCGGTCTCGCTTGATCCGCCGCTGATCGTTTGGAGTGTGCGCACCAATGCGACCAGTTTCCCGGTGTACAGCAAGGCAAAGCGGTTTGTCGTCAATATATTATCGGAGGAGCAGGTTGATATCTCCAATCGCTTCGCTAAATCCGGCCCCGGCCGGTTCGAAGGAATCGCTGTCACAGCGGGCCTCGATGGGTTGCCGCTAATCGACGGCTGCGCAGCGTATCTTGAATGCAGCACTGAAGCTACTTATCCTGGTGGTGACCATTTACTGTTTCTTGGCCGGGTTGATCGGATTCTGGGCACTTCGCGCAAGCCGCTGGCTTTTGGTGCCGGGAAATACATGGTGGTGCATCCGCACGCGCCCAATGCCGACCTTGGCTCCGGTAATGTCGCCACCTTGAACGCCGTACAATTAGCGCGTCCTTGTCTGGAAGAATTGAACCGTGAAACGGATAAAACAGTCGGTTTGGGCGTATGGGGAAACATGGGCCCGACTCTCATCTGGTGGGTAGAGGCGCGCCAACCGCTGGACGTGCGCTTGCGCTGCGGCATGGTATTACCGCTGTTGGGTTCGGCTACCGGCAAAGTGTTTGCCGCATTTTCAGCGCCACAGTTGACGGCGCGCTATCTGGATGCAGAGATTGCCGCAGTTCAACATATTCCCGCTGCACCGTTTAACACGCGTGCAGCGGTCGAATCACATCTGGCACTGGTGCGCGAACGTCAACTCGGTGCGATAGATGATGCGATCATGACCGACATTAACGAGTTAGGCGTAAACGCTGTCAGCGCGCCCGTGTTCGATGCTTCGGGCGCGATTGTGCTGGCGCTCACGATGATGGGCGCAGCAGTCAGTTTTACGCCAGATGATCCCGCCGTAGCGCGTTTAAGCGATGCGGCACGGCGCTTGTCGGCTCGCCTCGGCCACCGGCCTTAACGAATTGCAGGGGCGCGTTACGCCAATAACCCTCACTTAGAGAAAGAATACGATGATTGAAAATACATGGAAACGCTGGGGCGAGGACGATGAACGCGGCGCGTTGAATTTTATCGGACCTGATCAGGTTCGCCGCGCCACGGGTCTGGTGCAGACTGGTGAAGTATTGCGTCTGGCACAATTGCTGTCGTCCAAGACCCCGGTGCCAGCCCACCGTTGCGGTCTGCAACATTTCATGGGCCGCGATGGCGGTGATTACGCTGCCGGTGCCGGTCGTCCAGAGGGTTTTCAGTTCGCCGAGGATTCAGTGATCATGCCGTTGCATATCGGTACCCATGTGGATGCCTTGTGTCACGCCTGGTATGACGACACGCTGTACAACGGTTTCTCGGGCGACACTATTCGCAGTACCACTGGTGCCTCCAGACTTGGCGTCGAAAAGATGCCGCCTATCGTCACCCGCGGAGTGTTGCTTGATCTGGTCCGCTTGAAGGGACGCGTGTTGGTTCCGGGCGAAGTGATCAGTCGCGCCGACCTTGAGGCTGCTGCAGCGATGGCTGACCTGAAGATAGAGCGAGGCGATGCGGTATTGCTGCGCACAGGTTGGCTGGAATCACAAAAAGGCGTGAAGAACGTGTCATTCGATGTGGAACCGGGTATCGATGTAGAAGCTGCGCGCTGGTTGGCTGAGTGCGAAGTCGCCGTGGTGGGTGCTGATAACTTCGCTGTTGAAGTACTGCCATTTGCAAAAGGCACGGTATTTCCGGTACATCAACTACTGATCCGCGATTTTGGGGTGCCGTTGCTGGAAGGTCTGATGCTCGATCCGCTGGTCGCCAGCGGTCGTTATACATTTCTATTCGTTGCCAGCGCGCTGCCTATCGTTGGTGCGACCGGTAGCCCTCTCGCGCCTGTTGCTGTATTGTAAAACATGAAAAACTCCCCTAAGAAGCGGCCACTGGACGGTATCCGCGTCCTCGAAATTGCATCGATGGTGTTTGGTCCGGTAGCCGGTCAATACCTGGGTGACATGGGGGCCGATGTGATCAAACTGGAGCCGCCCGAAGGTGACCTGACCCGCTCAATCGGCCCGCGCCGCTCGCCACGCATGGGCGCTTTTTTCCTCACCAGCAATCGCAGCAAGCGTAGCATTGTGGTTGATCTGAAGCGCCCCGAAGGCCGTGAAATCCTGCAGCGCTTGCTGGCCAAGACCGATGTGCTGCTGCACTCGATGCGTACGCCTGCCGCCGCACGTCTCGGCCTCGATTACGCGACGCTTGCAAAAACCCATCCCGGTCTGGTGTATTGCCACGTTACCGGCTACGGCGACGATGGAGAGTACGGCGGACGTCCCGCTTACGATGACATTATTCAGGCCGCCTCAGGTCTCGCCATGTTGCAGGAAGTGGTGGCTGGACAGCCGCGCTACATCCCGACTATTGTGGCCGACAAGATCAGCGGCGTACATGCAGCTTACGCTATCGTATTAGCGATGATGCATCGCTTGCGTACGGGCGAAGGCCAAGAGGTCGAAGTGCCGATGTTTGAGACCATGGCCTCGTTCAATATGATCGAACATCAATGGGGTCATATTTTTGAGCCGCCAATCGGTGACATGGGTTATGCGCCGGTTGTGGCGGCAGCCCGCAGACCCTATAAGACGCTGGATGGCTATTTATCCCTGTTGCCGTATTCAGATTCTCACTGGCGACGATTTTTTGAATTGGCTGGTGCGCCGGAAATCATGGATGATCCGCGCTTTACCCTGTTCTCCTCGCGCCAGGTACATTTCCGTGCGGTATGGGATGAAATCGAGCGTCAGATCGGGCTCAAGACCAATGCAGAATGGTTACGCCTGCTAACGCCGGAAGATATTCCATTCTCGCCAGTCAACGATATCGAAGATTTGCGCGAAGATCCGCATCTGAAGAGTGTCGATTTCTGGAGCGTGCAAGAGCATCCGACCGAAGGTAAATTATTGATCGGGCGGAATCCTTTACGGATGAGTGCTTCGCCACCGGATATCACCCGTTTGCCACCCGGCCTGGGACAGCATAGCGCAGAGATTTTGCGTGAGTACGATTACGATGAAGAAAGTACGCAACGCCTGCTGGCACCTGGTGGTGTGTGCGCTTCAAATTCATAACAATAAAAATAGGTAGTTGTCACTAATTGTTCGCGGCAATGTGCGTCAGAATGGCTTTATCTTGGCGGCATTGCTGTTTTTTTTGCGTTTAAATTCTTTTTTTTAAAACAATACAAATCGGCACACAACTGGTCGATAGCGAATGTCCTACTCCGCCTTTACCTTTCTCCTACCTGAATATCAGTGTTTGACTGATAGTTATCATAACTGGTTCAATTATCATCGGTAACTACTAATAGTGTTGCGGTGCTGTTCGCAGCGCGCGCGATATTTGGGATTCATACGCGCCGCATCAATGTGAACGCTTTATTTTAAGCGTAAACGTAAATTGCAAACTCCTGGAGCACATTACGGCGTCATGCAGGGTGAACTGCCATGCCGTCCGTTTTAATAAGCCAACCTGAATGTTTTAGGCCGATTCGTTCCATGAATTTTTTCGTGGCTTTTTTGTGAGACCGATGTCATTTCTTTCCTTAAAAATGGAGTAGACCATGGACACAAACTCAGAAATTAACAAGGCTGGAGATCGCTCCCTGGAAGGCGTGAGTAGCCTGATTAAAGATAAAAGCGCCGATCTTCACGGCGCCATCGATAAAGCGTCCGACTTAACTCGCCCAGCTGTAGAACGCGCGGTGAATGGCGCGCACGCTGGTGTAGATCAAGTATCGACCGCACTGTCGGATGCCACCGCTACACTCGCAGAACGGACGCGTGAGCTCACCGCTGCCTATCAACGATATGCCGAGACCGGCCGTCGTTACGTCCGCACCAGTCCGGTTTTATCAATTAGCGTGGCCTTAGCCGCTGGCTATTTGTTTTCAAAGTTATTCAGCAGTAGAGACCGCTGACAAATGGGTGAAATGGGTGTTTCAAAGCCTGTTTTAAAACCGCAATATTCAATGGTCTTATGCCGTTGCGAGCAGCGCGGTATGGTGTAGTTGTGTGCAGTTGAAGAATCCACTTTTTCGGTGAAACACAATATTAATGATTCTCCGACGGTTTGCACCTCGTAGCGTGCATTTTATATATTGGAGCGATAAATGAAAAAATATCTACTGAGCTTGGCCGTCTTGATGGCAATTGGTTCCGGCGTAGCATCGGCACAAACGAACGCAACAATGCCAAGCGGCACTTCGGGCACTGATGCGTCCTCCACCGGGGCGATGGATAACGGTGCGATGTCATCTCCTACCAAGAAGACCACGAAGAAAAAAATGAAAAAAAGCTCGACCAGTTCGGGCACTATGAACAAAGATGGAATGGATAAACCTGATATGAAGCATTGATTAAGGGCATTCCTTAGTCGGTATTTGCAGATTGTTTCGGTGTATGCGTTAGCAGAAATTCTGTGTCAGGTCGCATATATGATCGACGGCAATCTTGCAGATATTGCGGAAGTAAGCTTACTCGGCCCTTTCCTCATTGACGACCTATCGACTTTCTAGTCGATAGGTCGCTTTTGCGTTTACGGTGTAAATAAGTTTTGCTGAGTGAGAGTCGAGCATTGGACGTTTTTGGCAATAGAATGTGCGCGTAAAAAGCCAACAGTAGTAATTGAACAGAACTCAGAAATGGACCTAAAGGAAGCGTCCATTCGAGGAAGAATCCACTCAGATAACGGCATGCATTCGGATAGGCTTGACGTAATGCATATCGCGCTCGGGTTTGATCAGTGTCACGGCGATCGCTCCTATCACTAAAAAGACACACGATGCAATAAACGGCAGACTCCAGTTGCCAGTCAGGTCCACCACCGCGCCGAACACCACAGGAGAAATAATAGTGGCCAACGCCGCACCAGTATTGAGCATCCCGCTGGCAGTACCAGCATGGAGGGGAGCGATGTCCATAGGCACAGCCCAAATTGGTCCTATGGTCAGTTCCAGCATGAAGAAAGCCCCAGACAAACACCATACAACTACACCGATGTCTTTACTGATCATGACAGGAATCAAGAAACACATCGCGCCCAGAAAACTGAGCACGATGACGCTCTGCCTGGCCAGACGGAGATTGCCGGTACGCTTAAGCACCTGGTCGCTGATCAAGCCACCGGTTACATCGCCGACCACGCCAGCAAAAAATACGCCGGAGGCAAAGATGGCGGACTTCTTGAGATCAAGGTGATAGGCATTCATAAAGAAAATCGGCACCCAGCTGAAGAACAGCGTATTGGTCCAGACCTGGCAAAAATAGACAAAAATAGTCGGTGCCATACGACTAAAGATTTTTTTCCAAGGTGTTTTGGCATGGCGTTCGGCATCACTGACCGGTTCCGGCAAACGTGCCAGTTCCGCTTCATTGATCGCGGCATGTTCTCGCGGATTGTCTTTGTAATAAAAGATCCATGCAATTATCCACAGTGAAGTCATGGCACCGACGATCACGAACGCTGCTCGCCAGGAATGCAGGATAATCAGCAACGCCACGATCGGGGGAGCCACAGCATTACCGAGCCGGGAACAAGAGTGGGTAATGCCTTGTACAAAGCCACGATCCTTGCGCTGAAACCAGTTTGCAATGGCGCGGCTCTGGGCCGGAAGTGCCGCACCTTCGCCTATCCCGAGCAACAGACGCGCCAGGATGAGCGATACCAGACCGGTGATGAAACCAGTCGCTATAGTAGCAATTACCCAGATAACGCCACACACGATCAAGGTTTTTTTTGCACCGATACGATCCGCAAACCAGCCACCAATGATCTGGAACAGAGCGTAGGTATAGCCGAATGCAGAAAACGCTAGCCCCAAGGTAATATTCGATAAGCCAAGCTCGTCCTTAATCGGTCCTGCTGCTGCGGCCAGATTGACGCGGTCCAGGTAGAGGATGAACGACATGGCGCAGAATAGCGCCAGCATGTATTTCTGGACGTGCGTGGCACGCCCTGATTGAGCAATTTGCATCGAGTCTCCTTGCATGAGGTTGGCCCCTTAAGGGTGCTCTAATTAACTATAAACGGACTAAACGCTACACATCCGAGGGGGGGCAGCCGGACTCAGGACTGGCGCCGCCCCTGCGCCATTTTGCAGGCCAATTCGAAGGCGTTTTCCATGGCTGTGATTTTGGCGAGACCTTGCCCGACAATGTCGTAGGCAGTACCGTGGGCCGGGGTAGTGATCGGAATCGGGAGACCGCCTTCGACGGTCACGCCAATATCGAAGCCCAGTAATTTTGTAGCGATCTGTCCTTGATCGTGATACATCGTGACGATGCCATCGAGCTGACCGTTCCTGGCGCGCAGAAAAATAGTGTCTGCCGGAAACGGACCGCTGGAAGGATAGCCTTGCTCTGCTGCCAGTACCATGCCAGGCGCGATGACATCACCTTCCTCGGTGCCGTAGTTGCCGTTATCGCCATTATGAGGATTGAAGCCGCATACACCTATACGTGGATGGGCTTTGCCAGCGCTGCGAAAAGCTTCGGTTAGCGTACGGATACCTTCACACACGCCTTCGGGCGTCAGCATGGCGGAAACGTTTTTTAAGGCAACGTGTGACGTGACGCGCGCAGTCCAAAGATTGTCCAATATATTGAGTTCGCCACAGGGGCCGTGATAATTCAGCAGGTTGGCGAACCAGCGCATTTCATCCTCTTCCTGCATTCCCCCCAGACGCATGGCACCTTTGTTAAGCGGCGCAAAGCACAAGGCATCAGCTTGACCGCTGGTGACCAGTCTGGTCCCCAATGTCAGCGATTCAAGGATGAAATTGCCGTTTTCTTTTGCCGCCACGCCCGGCGTAAAGTCTTGCTCCATGCGATCCCACTGAGCTATGTGGAGCCAGTCCGACGCGACCAGTGGTGGTAGGCCAGTCACTGCCGCCGCACGCAGCAATGCTGGATGGTTGCCGATAAGGGTGACTTGCGCGCGTGCCGCTATAGCGGGTGTAGAGAGCATGCGCAGTACGAGTTCAGGACCGATGCCGGCCGGGTCGCCGATGGTTAGAACGATATGCGGTTTGACAGTTTTTCCGAGGGAGATATTTGCTACTTGCATAGAGGATCCTGTGAAATTCAAGCGGAGGATTTTTTTGCGAAAGCCCATGCACCAGAAATTCAGCCAGGAGATTTTTTACGCAAAAAACGATGGGTAACTATAGCGGCGAGGCGGGCCGCGAATCCATCGTTATTTTGCTTATGCAGGATTCGCATTTTGCGAAACCGATGTGGTCAGTGCTTGCAGAATGGTTGTCGCAGCGAGGGACATGGCGTGGGCTGGTTGATGGCAGAGAATAAAACTGCGGGTAGCCCAATGTTCGGCCACCGGTATGCAGCAGAATTGTGGACTGCCGGCCAATTGGGCGGCAATTTTAGTTGGCATCAAACCGATGCCGATTTCTTCGGCAATCATCGCCACCATGCTTTGGAAACTGCGCACCATCATGCGCATATGCAGTATGCGATTCTTTTCTGCGGCCAGGCGACCCAGAGTAAGAGAAATAGCAGCGCCTTCGCTCAGACCAATAAGGTTGTGCGGCAGAATATCTTCGAGGGTGACACTAAGCAGGGCCGCCAGTGGATGCGCGGCAGGCGTTACCAGCACCAAACGGTCTTCGCGGTAAAGCTGATTCGGTAACGTGCTGGCACCTAGCGTACTTTCATAAATGCCAATGTCGGCCAAACCGCGCGTCACCATCTCCAGCACTGCCTGGCTGTTGAGTTCAATCAGGTCTATCTTGATCCCAGGAAACTGCAAGTGACAACGACGGATATCGGCCGCCAGGAATTGCAAGACCATGGAAGTGCAGGCAGCCACCCGCACCACACCCATGGTGCCGTGACGGAATGCGCCAGCGTCGTCCTGCATGCGGGTCACGGTATGTATCATGCTGCGGACATGCCGCAATAGTGTTCTTCCGGCATCGGTCAGCGCCATGCCATGCGGAAGGCGATCGAATAGCGTTATTCCGAATTGCGCCTCGAATTCTTGAATGCGCCGGGAAGCAGCCGCCGGAGCCAGATGGATACTCTCGGCCGCTTTGGTGACAGCACCAAGCTCTGCGGTAGCCACGAACAGGCGCAGCGTGGTCAAGTCGAAATGAACGTGCTTCAAACTCGGCTCAGGAACAGAAGTCAATGACATAAAAAGAAGCTCTCAATGCAGTTAGTCATGAATAGTGGGGTTATTTAACCACTTAAAGAGTAGGCGATCAATCAGCCACATCTGTTGGGGATAATTTGATGTATGCATGGGCCCGGCTCACTGGCTGTCAAAGACCTGAGACAACAAAAAACCCGTTAGCCTGTGAAGGTAACGGGTTTCTGGACTTCTTAATACTTTGTAATACGTGTTCTTGGTGCCGAGAGCCGGAATCGAACCGGCACGCCTTACAGCGCGGGATTTTGAGTCCCGTGCGTCTACCTATTCCGCCATCTCGGCAACGCGTGCAGCATTATGGCGTATTTGATGCGTCAGATCAATAGCTTTGAGCAATCAAATGGTATTTTTATCGGATAAATGATTAGCCCGACAGTTTTTTCATGACGGCTGGTTAAATTAGAGCCGTTGCCGTTTGGCACGGCGTTGTACGGTGTGCAAATAAA
Source organism: Glaciimonas sp. PAMC28666 (assembly GCF_016917355.1). Lineage (GTDB taxonomy): Bacteria > Pseudomonadota > Gammaproteobacteria > Burkholderiales > Burkholderiaceae_D > Glaciimonas. The sequence goes on from NZ_CP070304.1 coordinate 3,016,249, forward strand.
TGAGCAGACTAACGGCGACCAACGCAATGCTGGCGCTGTTTCCCATCCAGAATCCGGACGCGCCATGCAAGGCTGGTGGACTTATCCCGAACGGATTCAGACCCAGAATGTAGCCGGATACCAAACCAACTCCCCATAGCGAAACGGCGTAGATGATGGTCGGAATAATGGCAACTTTATAAGCGCGTAAAACGAAAGCAGTGCTGCACTGGATGGCATCGAATAGTTGATAGAAGCCGATGAATATAAATAGCGGCATCGCTGCGGCGATGATGGTTTCGTTTGGCGTGTAGGCGCGAATAATGGTCGCGCGCAAAAGCCAGATTGCTACGCCGAGACTTGCCGAGCAGGTGGCTGCCAGGCGGATGCCGGAATAGCCTATGCGTTGCGCGGAATCGAGTTCCTTCGCGCCGATCGCTTGGGCTACCAGTATTCCTGTAGCAATCGCTATGGACAACGGGAGCATATAAAGCACCGTCGCAAAATTGGCGGTAATTTGATGACCCGCGACCGCGGTCTCTCCCAGTCGCGCGATGAAAATCGCCATGAAGGTGAATGCGGTGACTTCAATGAAGTAGCTCAGGCCGGTCGGAATACCGAGTTTTAACAAAGCGCGTTGCGCGCGCCAATGTGGTCTGACGAAACCACTATGAAACAGCGCGAACTGTTTGTAAAAACCATTATGGCGCAGGATCAGCCAGCCGATCAATAACATCACCCATGCGATGAGAGTCGTCGCAATCGCACAGCCGGGGCCGCCGAGCGCTGGAATGCCGAAACCACCGAAAATAAATAGGGCGTTCAGCGGAAATTTGAGCAGCACGCCGACGAGTTTAATGGCCATCACCATCTTGGGCCGCGACACGGCGGTGTTGAGTGCCGAGTAGACATTGAAACCGAGCGTTGCCGGGAGCGCTAACGCCAGAATTTGAAGATACAGAGTCGCTTTCGCGCTGAGTAATGGTGATGCGTGAGCGATTGACAAAAATGGTTGCGGGAAGAGCAGTACGATACAACCGAACAGCGAGAGGAATAACGCTAACCAGGTGCCTTGTTTAACCTGATAGCCGATGTCTGTCATCCGTTGGCCGCCATATAACTGACCGATAATCGGCGAAAGCGCTTGGAGGACTCCGCTGAGACCGACAAATACACTGACATAGATTGCGCCGCCTAAGGCCAATGCGGCGAGATCCGTTGCAGAATAGCGCGATGTCATTGCGGTATCGATGACACCGTTCAATACCAACGCCAGTTGCCCGACAAGGATGGGCCACGCAAGTTTGGCAATACGGATCGTGTTAGAACGGCCGAGTCGAATTTTGGCTTGGTGAAAGAATGAAAGTGTAATGTTCGGCTCGTAGTTGGTGGAATGAATGGTTGGTTTTAAAGGATTAGTGGACGGTGAGAGTCCATTAATTACCGACACGCTGATATAAACGGAAACGTTCGTCTCTATCAGAAGGACGTCGACCGGTCCAAAGTAATTTCCAGCGCCCGCTAAACGCACGTTTGAGCGCTGCGTCGTCCGATTTGGTGTTGTTATTGTCTTGATATAGCAATATATCGCAACGTTCCTGGCTCAACTGGGAAAATGGTACGTTACCAAAATAGGCGAATGAAGCGCGCTGTGCAGGGCCGACATTGGTGTCGACACATTGTTTCACCGTCGGTAAATGGTCGTTAATTTGTTCGGCAACGCCAGCGTAACTTTTACCGTAATTGATCCACGGTAACCAGAGCGTCATCAGGAGCAACCAGCACAGTACAACACCGCCTGAAGATAAAACAACGGCACGCCAGAGCACTGCAGGCCGTCTGGAAAGGCGCCAGTTAACCAGCAATATCCAGCAGATGGAACCGAGAATGGCGAGGACCACTGCGGTCATATTAAAGCCTGGTTTGAAACCGGGTGCCAGCTTGTAGGCGTTTTTGGCGATTTGGGCGGGCCAGCCGGTTTCCTTGGCGATCCAGCCGATCCAGATGAACGCTGCGCACGTGCTGAGCGTCATTACTGCGAACCAGTCAACTGCGTTGATCGCGCCGCGCTTCATCGTCGGCAGGCCAAACGCGGCCAGAATAACCAGCGCCGGTAACAGTGGCAATAACACGCCTTCATCCGGTCTTGGTATGAGCAAAATCATGACGCTCAAGCTGATTAAAAATGCCAGAGGTAACGCAATATGGAGCGCATGCCGTTGTTGACGCCAGGCGTAAATAGCCCAACCAGCGTAAGGCCATGCCGGCCATGCAAACCAGATGCCATATTTAATGAAATAGGCGAACGCATGCAGGGTCGGCCAGCCGAATTGTTTGAGATTTTGAGCCTGCCAAAAAGCGAAATCATTCCCCTCTGGAAGCATAAAATATCCAGCCGCGAACCAGGCGCCGCTAACAATGATGGCGGCGGGAAGGGTCACTAATAATAAATGTGTTGCGAGAGACTTTTGACGTAGCAGGGCAAAGCTAATTAAACCCAGGAAGATGGCGACCGGTACGCCCCAACCCCGTGTCAGTGTCAATAATCCTAGCGCTATGCCAAGTAATGCGGCGCTATGAATGGGGGAGTAAGTCTTATTTGAGGCGTTATTTTCCGCACCGGAAGGCGGGGTATCGAACAGGCGGACGGCGAGGTAGATCGCGTAGGCGACCAGCGACATCTGTAAACTTTTTGCGGTGGTTTCGTGACTGTGGAGCAGCAAGCCGAGACAGCCGAGATAGATGAGAAAAGCGCCATCTGCTAGTGTGCGGCCGAAGTCTCGGGGTTCTGGTTGACCGCCAAACGCCAGACGCAGCGGCTGCGCTTCGTTCCTGCGGCCGAGCAGATACGTGGCGTACCACACCGACAGCGAGCCAACCAAAAAGAAAATGATGGTAGAAAAACGTGCGGCCAGCGGATCACCCAGCAACCACCCAAATAACTTGATGCAGATAGCCCCAACCCAGTAGGTTAAAGGGCTTTCTCCTGGCATTGGCAAACCGGCGATTTGCGGCGCCAGCCACGTGCTGAGGCTGCCGTGCGCCATGGTCCACATGATGCCGAAACTCGACGCATCGTCATTTTTCCACGGGTCGCGACCGAACAAGCCCGGCAATATATAGAGAAGGCCAAGCGCCCATAATCCCCAACGCGGCAATGCACTGGTAGCAGAAGCGGGAAGACGGACTGGCTTCATCACGATATGGCTTTATGAGAATAGTAAGTTGGGGGGAGTATTGTGCCGCAAAAACGCCACAGGGCACAGAGTATCAGGCACAAAGTCTTTAGCAATTATAACGATTCAACCGCTTGGTGACGGTTCACTTACGATCGCTTACGTTTAGCCAGACACCGCACAGTCTTAGTCAAGGCGTCCTGATATCGCCGAGGCATTTCCCGGTTTGGTGACAGAGAGCGCGTACATGGAACTGAAAATCCGGGGCCAAAAATTGAAAAAGGCAGCTATGGCTGCCTTTTTTTAAACTTCGAATGCGCTGATGGGAATTAACCTGCAGCGACCGATGTTTTCGAACCAACGGTACCGAATTTCTTACGGAATTTATCAACGCGACCAGCTGTATCAACGATTTTATGTTGACCAGTGTAGAACGGGTGCGATTCCGAAGAAACTTCAATCTTCACTAAAGGATAGTCTTTACCTTCGAAGTTTGCTGTTTCGCGTGTTTGAATTGTAGAACGTGTGACGAATTTGAAATCGCAAGACATGTCCTGGAACAAAACTTCACGATAATTTGGGTGAATGCCGTCTTTCATTGTTGCCTCTTAAAATTCGGTAGCCAATCGTCACTTCGTCGGTCGCCATGCTTCTTGACCCGATTGTCGATCACTTGCCAAGGTGGAAAACACGCGATTATACAGTAAAACTGTAAGTTATCAGTGGATTCTGTCGCTGAAGGGATTTGCAGGGCCAACTTGCAACAAAATGCCGCCAGCCCTGCAGTGCTAAAAACCGTACTGTTTTTGGATTAAGCCGATGCTTTTACTGCAGCAGTTTGTTGATTCCCGCTTTTCCGGTATAGGACCAGCGTGGCGATCAAGCCACACACGGCGGCAAAGCTCATCCATAGACCGGGCGCGGCTTTGTTACCGGTCATTTGGATCAAGCCGGTTGCAATCGCGGGTGTAAATCCACCAAAAATCGCGGTGGCGAGACTATACGCCAGAGAGAACCCAACAGTTCGCACGTCCACCGGCATAACTTCGGTCAGGGCTACAACCATCGCGCCGTTGTAACTTGCATACAAGAACGACAACCATAGTTCAACGATCAACATCCGTTCGAAGCTCGGTGCTGCCACCAACCAGGATAATGTCGGATACGCAGTGAGGATGGTCAAAACAGTGAACACCAGCAGCAATGGGCGACGACCAACGCGATCAGATAATGCGCCCATGATTGGGAGCCAGATAAAATTGGATATGCCAACGCAGAACGTGACGATCAATGCGTCTGTCGTGCTAAGTTTCAAGACTGATTTACCGAACGTCGGGGTGTAGATCGTGATCAGATAGAACGAGACCGTTGTCATTGAAACTAACATCATGCCCGCCACGACGATGCCCCAGTTGTCGCCCATAGAGCGCAAAATTTCGCGCATATTCGGCTTCTTCTTGCGGGCCAAAAACTCTTCTGTTTCTTGCAAAGAACGGCGTATCACAAACAACACCGGCACAATCATGCAGCCGACGAAGAACGGAATGCGCCAGCCCCAGGCAGCGATTTGTGCTGGCTCAAGCCATACTTGAAGACCATAACCCAGTGCCGCAGCGACGATGATAGCGACTTGTTGGCTGGCTGATTGCCAGCTGACATAGAAACCCTTGCGACCGGGCGTTGCCATTTCCGACAGATAGACAGAGACTCCGCCAAGCTCAACGCCAGCCGAAAAACCCTGCAGCAGACGTCCAACCAATACCAGAAACGGTGCCAGATAGCCGATAGTAGCGTAGCCGGGGACGAAGGCAATTAGCATGGTGCCGACTGCCATAAATGCCAAGGTGACGATCAGGCCCTTGCGGCGACCAATGCGGTCAACATAGGCACCCAGAACGATTGCGCCCAATGGACGCATTAAAAACCCTGCGCCAAAGGTCATGAAGGTGAGCATCAGCGACGCGAATTCATCACTCGCTGGGAAGAACGTCTTTGCGATGTGTGTTGCGTAGAACCCAAAAAGGAAAAAATCGAACATTTCCATGAAATTACCGCTGGTAACGCGCAAGACGGTACCGAATTTCGATGGACTGGACTGGTTGGTTGTCATGTTTTTCCGCCAGAAAAATAAAATTTGAAGAATAGAATTGTCGTTTCGCCCGAGATGAGGGTTTAGCCGAGGCACAAAAATGTGCGTTCTCGATCTACGATGTTCAAGATGTTGTCACATTACTATCTCTAGACTGGATCGAAAAGGTGGTTGCGAATTTTTTGAGTGCCTAAAGTTGTATATTTGTTAATTATTATAAGGGTGGTGATACTCGCCACAATTCTGTTCTTATCGGATGATTATGTCTAGAGCCAATCGAAAAATTGCGCGGGTAAAAAGACGAAATCTCATTCCCCGCTAATCTTTCGCCGCCTCGAAAACAAAATCCATTTGTGACCGCCAGGTACAAAGAAGGTCTGACACGCTTGCACGGGTCAGACCTTCTTTTTTAAAATTCAACAACGGCTTCGGATTAGCTAATCGGCTTGATTAATTGCCGCGACGCATCATGTCAAAGAATTCCAGATTGGTCTTGGTCGACTTGATTTTGTCGAGAATAAATTCCATCGCTTCGATTTCATCCATGCTGTAGAGCAACTTGCGCAAGACCCAGATTTTTTGCAGCTGATCTGGCTTGATCAATAATTCTTCGCGGCGAGTACCCGATTTGTTCAAGTTGATCGACGGATAAACGCGCTTCTCGGCAAGGCGGCGTTCAAGGTGGACTTCCATATTGCCGGTACCTTTGAACTCCTCATAAATCACATCGTCCATGCGGCTACCGGTCTCGATAAGCGCCGTCGCGATGATGGTCAGCGATCCGCCTTCCTCGATGTTACGGGCTGCGCCAAAAAAGCGCTTCGGACGTTGCAACGCATTCGCATCCACACCACCGGTCAGCACCTTGCCGGAGGCAGGGATCACGGTATTGTAGGCACGTGCCAGTCGGGTGATCGAATCCAGCAAAATCACCACGTCTTTTTTCATTTCGACCAGGCGCTTGGCTTTTTCCAGCACCATTTCAGCAACCTGAACGTGCCGTGTGGCAGGCTCGTCGAATGTCGAGGCAACGACTTCGCCGCGCACTGACCGTTGCATTTCGGTCACTTCTTCCGGACGTTCGTCGATCAGCAAGACGATCATCACAGTGTCAGGATGATTGGTTGTAATCGCATGTGCGATGTGTTGCAGCATGACCGATTTACCGGACTTTGGCGAAGCCACCAGCAGACCGCGCTGACCCTTGCCGATCGGCGCTATCATATCGATGATGCGGCCCGTAATATTTTCTTCACCGCGCATGTCGCGCTCTAGTGGAAGAGGTTTATTCGGGTGCAGCGGTGTCAGGTTTTCAAACAGAATACGGTGCTTGGAGGCTTCTGGTGATTCGCCGTTGACCTTGTCAACCTTGACCAGAGCGAAATAGCGTTCGCCATCTTTCGGAGTGCGGACTTCGCCTTCAATCGAGTCACCGGTGTGCAGATTGAAACGTCGAATTTGTGAGGGCGAAATATAAATGTCGTCGGTGGACGCCATGTAACTGGCGTCGGGCGAGCGCAGAAAGCCAAAACCATCAGGCAGGACTTCAAGAGCGCCGTCGCCAAAAATTTGTTCTCCTGATTTCGCACGTTTTTTCAAAATAGCGAACATCAGTTCTTGTTTGCGCAAGCGCGCTGCGTTATCGATGTCTAAGCCAATTGCCATTTCTAGCAGTGCTGAGACGTGTAGCGCCTTTAATTCGGATAAATGCATAGTATATGAGTATCCCGGGGTGGGAATTGTCTGGTGGGGGAGGGAACTTCGTGGTGTGAGTAGTATCTTGCTTGTACTGTGTCTCTACTTTACGCGTACTTTAATTGTACTTTGTCTCTGAAAATATAAGCGGCGGTGCGGGCGCACCGCTGCCATGACATACAGTTTACATCAAATATTGCTATCGATGAACGATGTTAGCTGACCTTTTGCTAACGCACCGACTTTTTGAGCTGCCGCAACACCGTTTTTGAACAGAATCAGGGTTGGAATACCGCGGATTCCGAACTTTGCAGGGACTGCCTGATTTGAATCTACGTCCATCTTTGCAATCAGGATTTTGCCGTCGTATTCCTTGGCGACTTCTTCCAGAATTGGTGCAATCATTTTGCAGGGACCACACCATTCGGCCCAGAAATCGACCAATACAGGTTTGTCTGATTTAAGAACATCTAGTTCAAAGGATGCATCGGTAATGTGTTTAATGTTTTCGCTCATGGTTTCCTCTGGAAGAGGGAAAAAGAATTAATGTGTGCCAAGTCAACTGATCTAATTCACCTGGATGGCTGCCTGCGTTGGATCCCGCATTGGAACCCTATTCTAATGAATAAGTGGGGATGCCGTGCGAGACTTCAAGTTTTAAGGGTGCGATTAGAGGTGTTGCGGCGGGAAGTGTAATAAATCATAACCGATTTTAATGATGAGAGGAGATTGTGATCTTATTTTTTGCTTTATTTTTACGTAAATTTGCCGATTGCTCGCATAAAATGCAAAACAGTTGTTGCAAAAAGAAGCTGCGCGGCAGATTTATTGCTCTGGCCGGGACGCTGCCTGAATTTGCGATTAGCGCAGAAAAGCGACCAAGCCAGTCGTTTTATCGCCGGTCTTCTCTCATTCCGACAGCCTTTCAGGTTTCCTTCATCCCCTTATTTTGTGAGTCTAATGTTGTCTAGCTCCTTTTTGCAGTCCCGTTTGACGCAGCACGCTATTCCACCTTCGAACGGATTTTGGCCGGAGGTGGCGCGGGTTTTATCGACAGCCTCACGTGAAACCGGTTGCGAAAATAATCGTGATCTGTCTGGTTGGCGAGTGATAGTTCCAGCATTTGCACACGCGCATTTATTAAAGGGCGCGTTGGGGGCGATGCTGCCGGGTGCATTTATACCTCCGCGCATCAATACCCTTTCAGCGCTGCTGGACACCTTGCCACCGGCGCAGAATGCACCCACCGCGAGTTCTGGCAGTGAACGCTTGATGCGTTTGTATTCGGAATTACGTCAGCACGCATGGTTGAAAAAAATATTTACCGCACGCAGGAATACCGATCTGTTACCGCTGGCCCAAACGCTGCTTTCCCTGTCTGACGAATTGACCCAGGCATTACTGCCATCGATGCAGAATGCCAGCGACGCTGCGGCGCGGTGGCAGGCGGCACTTGAGCAGTTGACACCAAGTTCGCGCCAGCTTCTTTCCGACGAGACGCAACTGGTGTGGTCGATCTGGAAAAGTCAGCTTGACGGCGATGACGCGCTTGCAGTGCGTTTTGAACAGATGCTGCAATTTGCGGCACAGGCGAACGCGCCGCTAGCATGGATCAGTTCTGTCGAACCGGAACCAATGGAGCGTGCGTTCCTGCATGCCTATGCGCAACGTCAGCCAGTTTTGCTCATAACGCTGGACTGGCAGGCTGGTGCCCTTGCTTCGGCCTATGCCATAGCGTGGCCGGAGTTAATTGAGGCCGCCGCAGAAGATGAGAATTCGGTCAGCGCGCCTCCCGACGATCTCTTTGCTTCGCCTGAGTTCAATGTGACGCTGCCGTCCGGTATCGCCCTGTGTCCGACCCAAAGCATCGAAGATGAGGCAGTACAAGGCGCGCAAACGGTACTGGACTGGTTGCAGGCAGGAAAAATGCAACTGGCAATTGTGGCGCAAGATCGCGTTGTTGCGCGCCGAATACGTGCGTTGCTGGAGCGGGCGCAGGTTCACGTTGCCGACGAGACCGGCTGGAAATTGTCGACGACCCGCGCCGCATCGGCCATCGCAGCCTGGTTTGATCTGGTGACTCAGCGCGGTGAAACAACTGCTTTGCTGGATTTTTTGAAATCACCTTTTGTGCTGACTGATCTTGGCGATAAGCCGGCGCAGGTGATGGCAATCGAAGTTGCGCTGCGACGCGCCAATGTTCTCGGCGAATGGAATAGTGTCATTCATGCGCTGACTGATCTTCCTGAGGCGCAGAACACTGTCGCCCGGCTGGCGCAGCAGGCCAACCTATACGCTGGTCGTAAAACGTTGCGCGGCTGGATCAATACAGGCGCTGCGCTGGACGCGCTCGGTATGACCGCTGCGCTGACCGCCGACCCCGCCGGTCAGCAAGTGTTATTGATGTTGCATAATATCGCTGGCGAGGAGGCACCGGAGCGTGGCGACGAAAGTGCAGATACGTTATTTTCATTCCCGGAGTGGCGCGCCCTGGTTAACCTGCAAATGGATGAGACCAGCTTCATCAGTCCCGCCAGCGACCGCCGTGTGGTCATGTTGCCGCTGAATGGCGCTCGCTTGCGTCACTTTGATGCTGTATTGCTGGTAGGAGCGGACAGCAGTCATCTTCCGTCGCAGCCCCAAGAAACGCTGTTCTTTGCGAATACGGTACGACGCGAGCTGGATCTGGCGACCCGTGAGAGCCGTCAACGTCAGCAAATGCGCGATGTAGCGGAACTGCTGGCAATGAATCCGCTGGTGGTATTGTCCTGGCAAGCCCATCAAGATGGCGAACCTAATCCCGCCAGTCCCTGGATTGAGCGCCTGCAACTGACACTCGCGCAATCGGGAGCAGCCGCGTTACCACGCCATCGTGCAATGATCGCCGAGCGCAATCTGATGGCGATACCGGCAGCCATGCCAGCGCCGGTTGCGGGCGGTTTGCGACCGGCGCGTCTGTCGTCCAGTGGCTACAATAGTTTCGTCTCTTGTCCCTATCAATTTTTTGCCCAGCGGATGCTGCGCCTGACTTCGTTAGACGAGCTATCGGACATGCCGGAGAAGCGCGACTACGGAGGCTGGCTCCACGAAATCCTGGAGACTTATCACGAAACCATTCGCGATCAGTCCAGCTCGAATCAAGATGACGCGTATGATCAGCGCGTGGCAATATTGGTGGACATCTCTAAACAATTATTTGACAAAGTCATCGCCAAAAATGCGGCTGCGCTAGGGTTTTATGCCCGTTGGCAAAAAGTGATTTCAGCTTATGTAGTATGGGCCAATGAACGCGAAGCGAATGGTTGGCACTTCGTCTTTGGTGAACAGGCTTATGAAAAACTGATCCAGTTGCGAAGCGGCGAACTGACGTTACATGGGCGCATTGACAGAATTGATGAAAACGAAGCGGGTGAGCGCGCGGTGCTGGATTACAAGTCCAACAGTGTGGTGGTGTTAAACAAGAAATTGAAAGACCACGAAGATCACCAATTGGCCTTTTACGGCCTTTTATCAGACGTGCCGGTAGACGCAGCACATTACGTGGCGCTGGAAACCACCAAGGACAAAATCGGCGACGTCGCTGCGCAAGATTATGAAGAGGCGAAACGAATGTTGGAAGTGCACATCAAGGACACAATGCAGGCAATTTCCGATGGCGCTCCCTTGGTTGCCAATGGCACCGAATCAGTGTGCCAATATTGTGATGTGCGTGGCTTATGCCGTAAGGGAGCGTGGTAATGGATGACCTCACACCCGGGCCGGACCGCCGCACTGATGAAGCCGGTAGCGTGACCGCACATCCGTACCAAATGAATGGCGAGCCGGTGGAAGCTCAGCGTTTCGTCAACGCCGCCTGTGACCCGCATCATTCTGTTGTGGTGGAAGCCTGCGCCGGTAGTGGAAAAACCTGGCTGTTGGTGGCGCGGATGTTGCGCTTGCTCCTGGCCGGCGCTGCGCCGTCGGAACTGCTAGCGATTACATTCACGCGTAAGGCAGCGCAGGAAATGCGCGAACGCTTGCTTGAATTGTTGCAAGAGCTGGCGTTGCAGCCGGATGAGCAAGTGCGCTCCTTGCTTCTGGAGCGCGGGATCTTGCAGAAGGATTTGAGGCAGACCATGCCTGCCGCCCGCAGCTTGTACGAACGTGTATTGTCGAGTCCCCAAAGCCTTTCCATCGATACTTTTCATAGCTGGTTTGCACGCTTGCTGCAAATCGCACCGTTGAATTCCGGCGTGCCGCATGGCTACACCCTGACCGACAAAACCGGTGAATTGCTTGCCGATGCGTATCGGCGGTTTATGCAATCGCTGAACGATAAAGACAATGCAGACACCAAGCAATCTCTACTCGATTTATATCAGTTGGTCGGCGACGGGAATGCACGCAAGCTGCTAAATGCGTTCGTTAGCAAGCGGGCGGAGTGGTGGGCCAGCAGCATGTCTCCGCGTGATCTCGATGCGCCACTAGGCTGGCTGACCGAATTGTGCGGGGACGATGTTGAAGTCGATGCCCGCTTGTCATTGTGGGACGACCAGCAGCTGACCGCCAAAATAAAAAGCATTGCGTGGTTACTCGGACAGGGTACCGCGACTAATCAAAAACGTGCAACGGCGATTGAAACGTCATTGACACGAGGTTCCGGTTTAGAAAATTTTGACGCTCTGTGCCATGAATTTTTTGATGACAATGGAAAATCGCGGAGCAACGCCAAGACCAATAATTTAAAGAAAGCCCTGGAGAATAATTTTGGGGCCGATGGTGCCAGCGCTTTTGATGAAGAATTTTCGAACGTGGGATCAGCACTTAAATTGTTGCGGCGCCGAAGCGGTGAACGCGGCGTCCTGGCGCTGAACCGCGCTTTGTTCGTCGTTGGAAATGCGCAAGTAGAAATTTATCAGGCCATTAAAGCCGAGCAGAGGGTTTTCGATTTTGCCGATCTGGAATGGCAGGCCTATCGATTATTAACCAATCCTGAGAGCGCGGCGTATATTCAAAGCCGGCTGGATACCCGCTATAAGCATATCCTGCTGGACGAGTTCCAGGATACCAATCCGCTACAGTGGAGTATTGTGCGGGCATGGCTGAATGCCTATGGTGAGGACGCCGGTCAACCCAGTGTGTTCGTAGTTGGAGACCCAAAACAATCGATTTATCGTTTCAGACGGGCTGAGCCACGCGTGTTTGTCGCAGCACGAGATCTGTTGCAGCGACAAGGTGCAACGGTGCTGCAAGCCAACCAGACGCGTCGCAACGCGACAGCAATTATTGATGTTTTGAATGCCAGTTTTTATGCCAATCCGCTATTTTCCGCGCAATCCACATTGGGCGAAGAGGGTGGGGCGGTGTGGCGTTTGCCGTTGATCCAACAGAGCATCGCCGCGCCATCCGACTTCTCATCCGATTTGTCATCCGATCTATCTTCGGTGCCGCAGGGTTTGCGTAATCCGTTGTTGATCGCGCGTGAGGTATCGGAGGATGCCAGGCGGCGCGACGAGGGTGCCAGCGTGGCGCAGTCATTAATCGCAGCGCGTCGGCAGGTGGTTATTAAGACCGGTACCAGTCTCCGCAAAGTACGCTGGTCCGACGTCATGCTATTGGTAAAAAAACGTACACATCTGGGCGCATATGAACACGCGCTGCGGGCGGCCGGCATTCCGTATCTGTCTGATCGGCGCGGTGGCTTGCTGGAATCGCTGGAAATTTCTGACCTGATTGCGTTGCTTACTTTTTTGATTACGCCCGATGACAGCCGTGCACTGGCGCATGTGCTGAAGTCGCCCATTTTTGGCGCAGCCGATAACGATTTAATCGGATTGGCACAACGGAGTGAAAAGAACTGGTGGCCGCGCCTTTTGGCGGCTGTGCAAGAGGGGGAAGTAGCCCCAGCTTCTGATGCATTGCAGCGGGCTGCGCGACTGTTGACGTCCTGGTTGGAAGTTTCGCCACGGTTATCGGTACATGATTTGCTGGATGTGATTTTGCATCAAGGGCAATTGATCGAACGCTATGCGCAGGCGGCGACACCGTTGACACGCAGTCAGGCGATAGGCAACATTGAAGCCTTTATTGCTTTGGCGTTGAACATGGATGCCGGACGCTATCCAAGTTTGCCCAAATTTATCGATGCATTGCGCGTGCTACAAAACACCGCTGAAAGTGACGCACCGGATGAGGCTAGTATCGATGCCTCGATTGATGCGGTACGCATACTTACCGTGCACAGCGCAAAAGGTCTGGAAGCGCCGATTGTGGTGCTGCTGGACGCAAATCACAGTGACCCGGCACGCGATGATATCGGTATTTTATGTGACTGGCCGCAAGACGAAGACGCGCCGGTGCATTTTTCAGCGTTTGGTCGTGCCGCTGACCGTGGTGCCGCACGTGACCTTTTATTTGCGGCCGAGGAGGGCTTCAAGACGCAAGAAGATTGGAATTTGCTGTACGTGGCGACCACCCGCGCCAAGCAGTTACTGATCATCAGTGGCGTTGCCGGGGCACGGAATAGCGCGCCGGGTGGAGTGACGCAAGGAAGTTGGTATGCACGTCTTGAGTGGGTGCCGGAAACCTCATTGGATTCTTTGCAATCGATTAGCAACACTAACGATGATCCCGTCGCTGTCGCCGACGCAGACTCAGATGCCAGATTTATCTTGCCGATATTCGATCCGACCGCATTGCCGTTGAAGCAGGCACTTACTGCTCTTCCAACGGCGTCGTCTCTAACGTCATTGTTTATTGAAGAGATGACAGTGGAAGAAGCGGCTAGCGTCAGCAATGAAGCTATCGAAGAAGGGATTGCACTGCATGCCTTATTGGAGCGCTTGACCCAGCATGGGCATTGGCCGATCAATGTGCCGGACGCCGCGACGATTGCGCTCTGGCTGCCGTGTTCACCCGCGTTGGCTTCGATTGTGGCGCAACAAGCCAGGACCATCCTGGCGCAACCATCGCTGACCCATTTCTTTAATCCGGGATTGCACATTGCGGCCCGGAATGAAATGGAAGTGATGACGGATGTTTTATTGCGTTTCGACCGGGTGGTCATGTTTGAAGAGGAAGTCTGGATACTGGATTACAAACGTCAGTTGCTGGACAGTGAACGTGCGGGATATCAGGCGCAGTTGGTGGCTTATCGCGTCGCCGCAGCGCAAGTATTCGTAGGTAAGACGCTGAGGACAGCGGTCATCACGACCGATGGCCAAATGTGGGAAGTCGCTTAAGCAGGAGTGCGAACGTGCAGAAGTACTGCCGGGTTGCCGTATTGCCATAGACAAAAGGGCAAAAGTGATTTTACTCACGCTTGCCGAGTCGCTTAATCCTTACTTTGGCTAATGACGCCCGGGCGCGGCGTATTTACGTTCCAGCTGTGAAACAAGTGTAGCAAGACAGATCGTCATGGTGAAATACACTACGGAAACCGTTATGTAAGGCTCCCAGTAGCGAGAGTAAGCACCCGCTACTGTGCGAGCTGCGTAGGCCAGTTCTGCCAAACCTATCGCCGATACCAGTGACGAGTCTTTGAGCAGGGTAATGGCCTCGTTGCCTAGTGGCGGCAACATGCGGCGAAACGCCTGCGGTAGCACCACGTAACGCATCGTGGTCCTGTATCCCATTCCCAGGCTGGATGCGGCGTAGGTTTGTCCTCGGTCGATGGACTTGATTCCCGCCCTAAAAATTTCAGAAATGTAAGCGCCCGCATTCAAGGATAGCGCCGTCACGCCTGAAATGTATGCACCGTAATTTTGTTTGATGGTCCGGGCCAGTTCGCCTGAAATCAGCAAACCACCGTCCTGATGGATCAAGAGCGGCATGACTGCAAAGTGGATCAGCAAAATCTGTACAAATAGCGGTGTACCGCGGAAAAAAGCAACGTAAAAACTGGCTAGGGCTTTTACCAGAAGAAACGGCCATTTCCATGGTCCGCGTTTGACTTCAGCAACCCGCAACATACCTAGGAAAAGACCGAGGAAGGTGCCGATAATGATGCTGATGACCGCAACCTGCACAGTCATGAAAAAGCCCTGAACGAACAGTGGCGCGTAATCCTCGACGATGTCCCAGTGAAAATCCATATTTTTTTGAAAAGAAAACGATGCGGCGGAATGAATAAAAAATGCGTGGACCGCTAGTCTGTCTCGAAAGCAGCAGTCCTGACGACTGCTACCTTTTCATCCGAAAGACTGTGAAGCGACACGCATTGTGGCGCGTAAAAATTAGGCGAAAAAATTATACCGTATTCGTTGGCGCTGACCCACATTCATTTACGCTATCGTTGGCATTGAGATAATTCGGCCAAATGATTCTAAGCTTTATTCGAAAAATACTTCGCATAAATTTTGTCAACAGTGTCGTTCACCGGACTGCCGCTAAGAACTGCCGCTAAGAACTGCCATTAAGCTGTCATTACTTCGCGTCTTCAGAAAAATACTTCTTGAATATCTTGTCGTAGGTGCCGTCGGCTTTGATCGCGGCTAGTCCCTGATTCACTTTGGCGAGTAAAGCGGTGTTGCCTTTTTTGACCGCAATTCCGTAATATTCTTTCGGGAAATCCGGGTCGGAAATAAAGTGGAAACCCAACGTGGGGTTATTTTTGACGTAATTTTTTACCGGACCAGTATCCAGAACTACCGCGTCAACGCCGCCACCCTCCAGCTCTTTTAACGCTAAAGTCGCCGATTCCAGACGCTTGATTTTGGGATTACTTTTTCCTAGTAATTTTTGAACCTGTTCATCGCCAGTAGTGGCGCTTTGTACCCCAACCGTCAGTTTTTCCAAATCTCTGAATTTTGTCACGGTAGAGCCCTTGGGAACAACAATCAACTGCGTTGACTCGTAATAGGGATCAGAAAAATCGACTGTCTGTTTACGTTCATCGGTGATCGTAATTGCGGACACAAGCAGGTCGCGGTCACCTTGCGCGAGAAAATTAAAGATGCCTTCGAAAGGTGTATTGACAAACTTGACTTTGAAACCAGCTTTATCGGCCACGGCATTGATCAGATCGACATCAAAGCCGACGATCTGATTTTGGGCGTTCTGATACTCAAAGGGTGCAAAGGTCGCCTCTGCGCCGACCACATAGACCGGTGCCCCGGTCTGTGCCTCTTTGCTCTCCTGTTTGCCGCATGCAGCTAAAAGAACAACACTTGAAGCTACGCATAGCAACGCCTTAGATAATTTTTTCATCGATATTCTCCGGGAGGTCCACCAATTGCGGACAGCCCGCCATTTTAAAGTGTGGATCGCTAAAATGACCGATTTAGAATATTTTAGAGGTTTTACTTAGCTATTGATATTTTTATAATAGTTGCTTAGAAATGGTAGCCCGCAATCAGCGCAGATACGCAAAAGCATCCTGCAGGGTGAGAATGTCGCCAGTCGCGCTGCCGTCATATCCCGCTAATTGGTTCACCACTTCTCGGAAAGTATCGGTTTGAATTGTCGTAATAAGTTGCTGCATCAGCGGATCTTGCATGGCTGAGATGGGTAGTGCAAAAAAATAGCGCTCGCGCACCAATGGAATGAATTCAAGGCCGAAACGTGCTGCAGCGGTTTGCACGCCAAATCCCACATCTGCCATGCCACTGGCAATAAAGGCCGCTACTGCAGAATGGGTAAATTCGGTGCTCTCAAATCCGTCGATCGTTTGCGACTCGACAGCGGCTTTGGTGAGCAACATCTCTAACAATACGCGGGTGCCCGAACCGGTCTGACGATTAACGAACAAGACACCATCAGCAGACAAATCGGGCAGAGTGCGTATGTTTTTCGGATTGCCCGCTGCGACCATCAGACCCTGATCGCGCACCGCCAAATGAATCAGACAATGCGTTTTCTTGTTGAGCCAGCGTGCATACAAGGCAATGATGGCGTCTTCAAATTCGCCGAACGGCACGTGGAAACCTGCCAGATCACATTCGCCGCGGGAGAGCGCGGCGACCGCATCGATGCTACTGCGATAGCGTAGATCCACGGGTAGATGGATGGCATTTAATTGATTCAATAGCGCCGCAACCGCGAATCCATGGCTCGCATTGAGTCGAATGGTTTTATTGGAGCCGGCGACCGCCTTGCTAAGCTCGCCTTCCAATTCTGACGCCAGGCTATCTAAGGTCGGCGACAGGCGAGCGGCAATCCGACGGTCGGCCCAGATTAATTTTTCTGCGAGCGGGGTAAGAACGCTGCCGCGACCGCGCTCCGTTATCACCAGCGGGTGACTGAAGAGCTGTTCGGCCGCCCGCAACATTCCCCAGACATGCCGATAAGACTGATTCGTTTCTTTGGCCGCGTTTGAAATCGAACCGGTTTCTCTGATCGAAGTCAATAATATCAATAAGGCCGACGTATCGAGGACAGCGTCAGACCCTTGTCCAATTTCCCAGTGCGGTTTGATGGTGACTTTATACATTTGGTTTTTTCATCAGTGCCCTGCCAAAAACCACGTCTTGTTCTCTATTTACGGTGTTGGGACTATGGCGCGACTTCGTTTCGGACTCAGGTCCGGAGAATAGCCCTAAGAATACAATAATTCTTGAAAACTCAGGCTCTTAAATATGTAATATATTGCATATTACAGGTTCTGGTGGTTGGTGGTATTCTTAGTGTAAGCTATAAGTAAAATAGTAAAATAAAATCAATCTCCGGTGACATCATATGTAATTAAATACATATAACGGGATATCTAAAAAAATAGGGGGAGATATGGGCCTTTTATCAAAAGAACGGACGATAGCTGGGGTTGGATTCAACCGATGGCTTGTACCACCCGCAGCGCTGGCGATTCACTTGTGCATCGGAATGGCCTATGGTTTTTCGGTGTTCTGGTTGCCATTGTCGAAGGCAATCGGGATCAAGGAATCATTAGCCTGCGGCAAGGATATTGGATTTTTTGCAGAGATATTCGCCAGCACTTGCGATTGGAAGATCTCGATGCTGGGCTGGATTTTCACCATGTTCTTCGTCATTTTGGGAACATCCGCCGCAGTGTGGGGTAGCTGGCTGGAGCGGGTTGGGCCGCGCAAAGCGGGTTTCGTTGCCGCATTGTGCTGGTGCGGCGGTTTACTTATTTCGGCGCTCGGCGTGTATCTGCATCAAATCTGGTTGATGTGGCTGGGCTCAGGCGTCATTGGCGGCATAGGTTTGGGCTTAGGTTACATCTCGCCGGTTTCAACACTTATTAAATGGTTCCCCGATCGGCGCGGAATGGCGACCGGCATGGCGATTATGGGTTTCGGCGGTGGCGCATTGATCGGCAGTCCGCTAGCGTTCAAGCTGATGCAATATTTTGCCAGCGACACCGACGTCGGCGTCTGGCAGACTTTTGTGGTGCTGGCCTTGGGTTATTTTGTATTCATGATGGCAGGTGCGTTTGGCTACAGAATTCCGCCATCGGGCTGGAAACCGGCGGGCTGGTCGCCACCTGCACCGTCTAGCAACACCATGATTACGCAGAAGCATGTGCATGTCAGCCGAATTTGGGGCATCCCTCAATTCTGGTTGGTCTGGTTGGTGTTGTGTTTGAATGTTTCGGCAGGAATCGGCGTGATCGGTATGGCTTCGCCGATGTTGCAGGAAGTTTTTGGCGGCCGCTTGCTTGGGGGTGCGACGACGTTTTCCAATCTATCATTGGAACAGAAGAGTGCCATTGCGGCCATCGCAGCAGGATTTACCGGTCTCATCAGCCTGTTTAATATTGGCGGTCGGTTTGTATGGGCATCATGTTCCGACTTCCTGGGGCGCAAGAAGACCTACATGATATTTTTTGTGCTCGGCTTCATTCTTTTTGTCTCACTTCCATGGTCAGGAGCGGCTGGTAGCATGGCGTTGTTCGTGACGGCGGTATGTCTGATCGTATCGATGTATGGTGGCGGTTTTGCGACTGCACCTGCGTATCTGGCCGATCTGTTCGGAACGCAAATGGTCGGCGCAATCCATGGCCGTTTGTTGACGGCATGGGCCACAGCGGGAATTCTGGGACCGGTCGTCGTTAATTACATGCGCGAATATCAATTGTCCCTGGGGATAGCGCGGGAAGCGGTTTACAACACGACGATGTACATCCTTGCAGGCATGCTTGTAGTCGGTCTGATATGCAATCTGATGATTCGTCCCGTGGCGGAAAAGTATTTCATGACGCCGGAAGAGCTGGAACGTGAGAAGCATCGTGCGCACGAGAAAATAGCAACGACCGACACCCGAGCACCGGTTGTGGTCGATATGTCGCGCATTGGCAGCGGCGGTAGTCCGGCACTGTTGATGCTGGCCTGGGCTGCGGTGGCGATTCCATTGGTATGGGGTATCGCGACGACATTACAAAAAGCAGCGGTGCTATTCAAATAAATGGGTCACTGCGATCGGGAACACGCAGCACGCGTGGACCCGACGCAGAACATGCAGCAGAACGTGCAACAGAAGCGCATAAACAAATTCAACGCGAGGGCGTTACGATATTTCAGCCCGGCGCGCCATTCGACGTATTGGTAGGAGATTGCCTGTGAGCACGCAAAATATAACAGAAAAGACGTTTCCGCTGCATCTGGTGAACGCGAAGACGGGCGCCAAAATTGACTTAAAACCTGCGATTTCGGCAGCAGTAAAAGCCCAGGTCGCCGCCATCATTGGCGAGTTAAAGGGACTGCCGGGCGCAATGCTGCCAATTTTGCACGCGATCCAGGATGCAGTCGGTTACGTTCCTTCCGACGTAGTGCCAATGATCGCAGATCAACTCAATTTGTCGCGCGCTGAAGTGCATGGCGTGATTAGTTATTATCACCATTTCCGTCAACACCCGGCTGGCAAACACGTAGTGCAGATTTGCCGTGCTGAAGCCTGTCAGTCACGTGGTTCGGAGCGCCTTGAGGTCCACGCAAAAGCAGCATTAGGTTGCGATTATCACGGTACCACCACCGACAAGCAGTTCACGCTCGAGGCGGTGTATTGCCTCGGCCAATGTGCGTCGGGTCCGAATATCATGATTGGCGATGACTTGTATGCACGCGTTTCGACTGACAAATTCAATCGATTGGTACAAGCCCGGAGAGACCTCTGATGGCCATCACCCTGGAATCCCCTATGAATATTAACGCAAACGCTGTGCGTGCCACCGCAGTGACGATTTATGTGCCGCGCGATTCCACCGCGATTGCACTCGGTGCTAATGAAATTGCAGCCGCTATTGTGGCGGAAGCTGCACGACGTGGTGTGGCGATCCAATTAATCCGTAACGGTTCGCGCGGGATGTTCTGGCTTGAACCGCTGGTAGAAGTCGCCACTGAGGCCGGTCGCATTGGTTATGGTCCGGTCGAGCCAGAGGATGTCGCTGCCTTATTCGATGCCGATTTTCTTAACGGTGGCAGCCATGCGCTAGCACTGGGTCTGGTTGATCAGATTCCCTATTTACAAAAACAGGAGCGGCTCACGTTTGCCCGCGTTGGTATTACCGACCCGGTCTCGCTTGACGATTACCTGGCGCATGAAGGGTACGTCGGCCTGCAAAAAGCGCTGGCGATGACGCCTGAGGCGGTGGTGCAGGAGGTTTTCGATTCCGGTCTGCGTGGAAGGGGTGGTGCCGCTTTTCCTACCGGTATCAAATGGAAGACGGTCGCCAACGCACGGGCGGGACAAAAGTACATTGTCTGTAACGCTGATGAAGGTGACTCCGGCACGTTCTCGGATCGTATGGTGATGGAAGACGATCCCTTTGTATTGATAGAAGGCATGACGATTGCAGCTCTGGCCGTGGGTGCAACGCAAGGATACATCTATGTCCGTTCTGAGTATCCGCATGCCATCGCAGCATTGAACGAAGCGATTGCGGTTGCCAACACCCGTCATTATCTCGGCCAGAATATTTGTGATTCAGGGAAAACGTTCCATTTGGAAGTCCGCAAAGGTGCTGGTGCTTACGTCTGCGGTGAAGAAACCGCTTTACTCGAAAGCCTGGAAGGCAAACGCGGCATCGTCCGTGCCAAACCACCGCTGCCAGCGCTGGAAGGTCTGTTCGGCAAACCGACGGTGATCAATAATGTCATTTCCCTGGCCTCCGTACCGATTATTCTTTCCCGTGGCGGGGCGTTTTATAAAAACTACGGCATTGGACGCTCGTACGGTACGTTGCCCATGCAACTG
This sequence comes from Glaciimonas sp. PAMC28666, assembly GCF_016917355.1. GTDB lineage: Bacteria > Pseudomonadota > Gammaproteobacteria > Burkholderiales > Burkholderiaceae_D > Glaciimonas. The sequence goes on from NZ_CP070304.1 coordinate 3,037,315, forward strand.
GCTGGCAATATCAAATTCGGCGGCCTGGTAGAGAAAGCTTTCGGTGTGACCTTGCGCGAATTGTTGTTTGATTTTGGCGGAGGAACCGCCAGTGGTCGTGCGATACGCGCGGTGCAGGTTGGTGGACCTCTGGGGCCGTATTTACCGGAATCGCTATTCGATACCAAGATTGATTACGAGAGTTTTAGTGCGGTTGGCGGCACCGTCGGACACGGCGGCATCGTGGTATTCGACGACAGTGTCGACATGGCAAAACAGGCGCGTTATGCGATGGAATTTTGTGCCGTCGAATCGTGCGGAAAGTGTACTCCTTGCCGTATCGGCTCGACCCGCGGTGTGGAAGTGATCGACAAAATAGTGGCTGGATCAAGCGGCGGATTTGACCGCCCACGAGAGGTCCATCTGCTGCGTGATTTATGTGACACGATGATCAATGGTTCATTGTGTGCAATGGGAAATATGACACCGCTTCCGGTGTTGTCTGCATTGAATAATTTCCCCGAAGATTTTGGTATCGAAGTTGAACAAGAGGTTGCTGAACAATAAGTTACTGCTTGAACCGCATTGCGGGGTGGGTCGCACTGATGCATCCATCCCTGGCTGTTTTGCAATCTTGCAGTAACAGTCTTCATTGATAATTACATACAGTGACCTTAGGTCATTCCACCTTCCCGGGTGTTAAAGGATGCAGCCATGAACCAGATGAATGAACTTGATTACGGCACGCCAGAAAAAGTCTCCGCGCAATTAGTAATGCTCGAGATTGACGGCGTCACGGTGGAGGTCGCCGCAGGCACTTCCGTCATGCGGGCGGCGGTCGAAGCCGGCGTGAACGTACCAAAATTGTGTGCTACTGATAGTCTGGAACCGTTCGGTTCCTGCCGTTTGTGTCTGGTGGAAATCGACGGCAAAAGAGGTTATCCGGCATCCTGCACAACCCCTTGCGAACCGGGCATGAAAGTCAGAACGCAAACGCCTAAGCTGGCGGATATACGTCGTGGCGTGATGGAATTGTATATATCGGATCACCCGCTGGATTGCCTCACCTGCCCAACCAATGGGAACTGCGAATTGCAGGATATGGCTGGTGTAGTTGGCCTGCGTGATGTGCGTTACGGCTATGAAGGTGCCAATCATCTGAAGCTGAAAAAAGACGAATCGAATCCGTATTTTACTTACGATCCTTCCAAGTGTATCGTCTGCAACCGTTGTGTCCGTGCCTGCGAGGAAACCCAGGGTACTTTTGCGTTGACCATTGACGGACGGGGGTTTGAGTCACGCGTCTCGGCTGGACAGCTGGACAGTTTCATGGAATCGGAATGCGTCTCCTGCGGCGCTTGCGTGCAAGCCTGTCCGACTGCAACGTTGACCGAGAAAACCGTCATCATGATGGGCCAGGCCGAACATAGTGCGATCACTACGTGCGCGTATTGCGGCGTCGGCTGTTCGTTCAAGGCTGAAATGAAAGGCAACGAAGTAGTGCGCATGGTGCCGCATAAAGACGGCAAGGCCAACCATGGCCACTCGTGTGTGAAGGGACGTTTTGCGTGGGGCTATGCGACGCATAAAGACCGCATGACCAAGCCGATGATTCGCAGCAAGATTACCGATCCATGGCGCGAAGTGTCGTGGGATGAAGCGTTAGGGTATGCAGCCAGCGAATTCCGTCGAATCCAGGCCAAGCACGGTAAAGATTCTATCGGCGGGATAACTTCCTCCCGTTGCACCAACGAAGAAACCTATCTGGTCCAGAAGCTGGTCCGTGCGGCTTTCGGTAATAATAATGTGGATACCTGCGCCCGCGTGTGCCATTCACCGACCGGTTACGGCTTGAAGCAAACGTTAGGTGAAGCAGCTGGTACGCAGACATTTGATTCGGTCATGCAGTCTGATGTCATCATGATCATCGGCGCCAATCCAGCCGCCGCGCATCCGGTCTTTGCTTCGCAAATGAAGCGCCGTCTGCGCCAGGGGGCCAAGTTGATCGTGGTCGATCCTCGCACCACCGAAATGGTTAAATCACCACATGTGGAGGCGAATTATCATTTGAAATTACGCCCAGGTACGAACGTCGCGCTCATTACTGCGCTGGCGCACGTCATCGTTTCGGAAGGCCTTGAAGATGTTGCTTTCGTGGCTGAACGCTGCGATACCACGTCCTATGCAGAATGGCGTGAGTTTGTTTTGCGTCCAGAAAATTCGCCGGAAGCAATGGCGGAAGTAACCGGCGTTTCTGCCGAAGAGCTACGCGGTGCAGCACGTCTGTTTGCGACCGGCGGTAACGGCGCAATCTATTACGGTCTCGGCGTCACTGAGCACGCACAAGGTTCGACCATGGTGATTGGCATCGCCAACCTGGCGATGGCGACCGGTAACGTTGGTCGTGATGGCGTGGGTGTGAATCCATTGCGTGGTCAGAATAACGTCCAGGGTTCTTGCGATATGGGTTCGTTCCCGCATGAACTGCCGGGTTACAGGCACGTGTCCGACACAACAGTGCGCACCGAATTTGAGGAAGCCTGGGGCGTCCCGTTGAGTCCGGAGCCAGGTCTGCGAATTCCTAATATGTTCGATGCAGCACTGGATGGCAGCTTTATGGGTCTGTACTGTGAGGGTGAAGATATTGTCCAGTCAGATCCCGATACGCAGCATGTGATTGCCGCGATGATGGCGATGGAATGCATCGTGGTGCAGGATCTTTTCCTGAATGAAACGGCTAAATACGCGCACGTGTTTTTGCCCGGGTCATCCTTCCTCGAAAAGGACGGCACTTTCACCAACGCCGAACGTCGCATCTCACGGGTACGTAAAGTGATGCCTGCCAAGGCTGGCAAATCGGATTGGGAAGTCACGGTTGCGTTATCCAATGCATTGGGTTATCCGATGCATTACAGCCACCCGTCGGAAATCATGGACGAGATCGCCGCATTGACCCCGACCTTTAAAGGCGTCAGTTATGCGAAGCTCGATGAGGCCGGCAGTTTGCAATGGCCGTGTAATGATGCGGCGCCGGAAGGCACGCCGATCATGCATATCGGTGAATTTGTCCGGGGTAAAGGTAAATTTATTAATACTCAATATTTTGCGACAGACGAGAAAGTCACAATGAAATTTCCGCTGATCTTGACGACCGGCCGAATCTTGTCGCAATATAACGTGGGGGCGCAAACGCGCCGTACCGAGAACGTTGAGTGGCATAGCGAAGACAGACTGGAAATTCATCCACATGATGCGGAAGATCGCGGCATCAAAGAAGATGATTGGGTGGGAATTGAATCCCGCGCAGGCCAGACGGTGTTGCGGGCAACCGTGACCGATAAGGTGCAACCGGGTGTGGTCTACACCACGTTCCATCATCCGGAGTCAGGCGCGAATGTGATCACTACCGACAACTCTGACTGGGCGACCAATTGTCCCGAGTACAAAGTGACGGCGGTGCAGGTAATGCCAGTGACGCAACCGTCGGAATGGCAGAAGAACTTTAGCCAGGTGACGGAACAGCAACTGCGCTTGTTACAGGGGGCGACGGCGGAGGCGGCAACTGTGGCACATGTTAAATAAATAGGGAGTTTGATGTCAATGCGTGGTTCAGTATCAAGCGGTGATGCCAATTCTGGTGGCCATCTACACCCGACCAGCGCGCACGTGAACATTGAAAAATGGCGCGATGGTCAGGTAATGTCGGTTGCAGATGTGGTCGCCGAAGAGGTACCGATTGCGCTGGAGTACAACGGAATTTCGCATGTGGTCATGATGGCGACGCCAGCTGATCTTGAAGATTTTGCGTTGGGTTTCTCATTGACGGAAGGCATTCTTGCCGATCCCAGCGAGCTGTTCGGCTGCGAAATTGTCACTGCTATCGACGGCATTCAAGTACAGATGGAGATCGCGTCTCAACGCTTTATGACATTGAAAGAGAAGCGTCGTAATCTGACCGGGCGTACCGGTTGCGGTCTATGTGGAGCGGAAACGCTTGCGCAGGCGATTCGGACGCCGCCGCCGGTGACGTCTAGTGCGGGCTTTTCGGCGAAAGTTTTGCACGCAGCGGTCGACCGGATGAAGCAACAACAACGCTTGCAGCAGGCCACCGGCGCAACCCATGCAGCAGCGTGGGTGCAAAAAAATGGCGATGTGTTGCTGGTGCGAGAGGACGTGGGACGACACAATGCGCTGGATAAATTGATCGGTGCATTGGCCGCGGATAAGCACGATTTTGCTAGTGGTGCAGTTCTGATTACCAGTCGGGCAAGTTATGAAATGGTGCAGAAAGCCGCAACCATGGGAATTGGCATGATTGCGGCGATCTCGGCACCGACGGCTTTAGCGATCAGACTGGCACAGCAGACCGATGTGACCCTGTTAGGCTTCATGCGGGAAACATCGCATGTGGTCTACGCCAATGGACGTCGCCTGATGATGGAATAATCCTGCTTTCGCAGTAGCACGCCTGACTACGATTACGTACCTGCAGTGCAATTTGAAAAATAACGACAATATCGGCGAATGAAAGAAAGTAATGAACTTACATCACCTTATTAAAATGGCTAATCAAATCGGTGCTTTTTTTGAAACCATGCCGAATCGTCCTCAGGCAATGACCGATTTCGCCGGGCATATCAAACGCTCGTGGGAGCCGCGCATGCGTTCCGCTCTGTTGAAATACGCGGAGGAACAGCAAGAAAATGAATTGAAAGAAATTGTACGAGAAACGATACGGGTGCACGCCGAGGCAATGCGTTAGATTTCTACGGCAGTGCCCCCGACCTGACCGGTAAATTAGACCGCTCTCGGTGAGATCGCCTGATTTTTGCAAGACCACCATCTTCGTCTCCCGAACTGGTGGTCTTTTGATTTCTCTCAGCTTAACTATCCTCGTTGCGGTCAATTCATGATCGGCACAGGATTATGCGTGCCTTCAATCGCGTGTAGTGCTAGTCTATGCCCTCCGTCTATAGCGCATGGATTCAATGGACCTACAATTCATCAGTCCCAGAAAAAACGCACTTTTGTACCTCATCAAGATAATGACCGGTTCGTTAATCTCCTGGTACGGTTTGCGCGCAGCAGGGATCCCCGAGCCGTATTGGGCAATGATATCTTTAATTGTCGTGACTGAACCCGATATCACGCTGGCCAAGTCGAATTTCAAGGCGCGGGTAATCAATACCATTAACGGTGCGGTTGTTGCCTGTTTAACGCTGGTGATACTTGGTCCAAGTTTTTTTTCCATGTTGGTCGCATTGGCAATCTCTGTATTGGCGGCAATGTTATTACATAACTATCCTGCCAATTGGCGCCTTGGTCCGGCGACCGTGGTCATTCTTATGTCCGCGGCGGTGGAAGGAACGGGCCTGCACGAAGAGTTGCACCTTGCCTTGTTGCGGGTCGGCGAGGTGTTGGCAGGTAGCAGCGTGGCCTTATTGCAAACGCTGGCGTATGGTTTTGTGATTAGGCACATTTCTAACGAAAATAAGGAGTTGCCTTAAAGCAGATTGGTCGCCTGAATTGTCGCGTTCGTGGACGACTTCGGATAGACTGCAATACGATGGCAATACGACGGCAAAATCCTTGATCGAATCTATTGACGTGGATTGATCGGCAACACTATAGTGACGACATGATTTCAGAATTTCACCAATTATCCGAAAAAATCCGGCTTTTAGCCGAATTAACCCAAACATTGCGCCACGAAAATGCGGCTCTTCGTAAGAGCGGTTCCACGTTGGTAAGCGAGAACGCCGACCTTGTGAAACGTATCAGCGAAGCCCACCGACGGGTTGCGGCACTACTCGAAAAAATGCCCGCGCTGCCGCAAGATGAGCCGCTGGTTCAGCCCCAAGCTCAGGAGAATGCATGACACAGTTAAGCGTCCAGATTATGGGCCAACCTTATACATTATCGTGCAAAGCTGGAGAAGAAGCGACGCTGCAGCAAGCCGTTACTTATCTGGATGGCAAGATGAGTGCGATTCGGGATGGCGGAAAAGTACGCGGCAATGATCGCATTGCGGTTATTGCAGCGCTTGGGCTGGCCGCAGAATTGTTATCGGCAAAGGCCCCTGACGGTCCTCTGTCCGATCTGACTATGGCGGAAGTACAGCAGGAAATCACGGCCATGCACACGGTGCTGGATGATGCTTTGGGTTCGCAAGAAGTGCTGTTTTAATTTTTTACCAAAGTGTTTGACATGAAGAACGTTTGGAGTAAACTTAGGACTCCTGCCGTGTTCGCCATTGCCATAATTCCTTGAACCATTTTTACGCAGCGGTTACGGGATATCGTTCGATGGGAGTGATCGTCGCTAGTTCGATGAACCCGAAATTGAACTAACTGTAGCCAACTTGAACCTTCTTGGTTCAGGATGCCGGCAAAGCGGCACAGCGGGAATCAATTCGAAAGCAGTTGCATGTAGATGCAGCTGCTTTTTTTCTTTTGATTTTCCAGGACGGCCGCGTTATGCGATATTGGCTTATGAAATCGGAACCGTCAGATGCCAGCATCGATGATGTGCTGGCGCTGCCGGATCACACTCTTCCGTGGTACGGTGTAAGGAACTATCAGGCCCGCAATTTTATGCGAGACCTTATGCAAGTGGGCGATGGTGTACTGTTTTATCATTCCAGCTGTGCCGAGCCAGGTATTGCCGGGATTGCGGAAGTCGCGAGCATCGCCTATCCGGACGACACGCAATTCGATTCCAAAAGTAAGTACTACGACCCCAAAGCCACGCGGGAAACCCCGCGCTGGATGTTGGTCGATGTGCGCGCTATTAAAAAGACGCCACTCGTCAGTCTCGCGACATTACGTGCGGAACCGACGCTATCGGAAATGCAAATCCTGCGGCGCGGGAACCGACTTTCCATTACGCCCGTGTCCACAACCGAATGGCGTTGCGTGATCAAAATGCTTAAGGACGCATAACGTCCATTAATATTCATTGCTCACCATTTTTTTGTTTAGCTACGACGCCTCCGCTTTCCCCCTCTCCGATTTTTCGCGCATCATTATGCGTAGGCCGACAGCACTCCCACGTCAGCCCCTGGTCCTTTCGATTCTTGGGTTAGCGCTGCTGATGCTTATTGTTTCCCATGGGATACAGAGGTAAGTCTACTTCGACCTTTTCAAGCAACCTATAATTTTTTCTAATGTATACCTATTAGAAAAAATTTCTTTAGGAAAAGCCCAAAAATGAGAATATCGAGTGGCGAGCATTTTATTGTTTAAAACAATCATCAAGACCCTCCTGAAGTGGCGTATAGCTCGGTTCATGCATCGGTCCATGCGTCGGTCCGTGCGTCGGTACATGTGCCGGTTCGTGCGTCCTCAAATGCATCAAGGAACAATTTATGTACTCTGATTTGCAAGAAGCAATACTTATGCGGCCTGAACACATGGACGCTGAAGAGTGGGAGTCGCGACTTAAGCTGGCTGCATTCTATCGACTGGTTGATTGGTTTGGCTGGACCGAACTTATTTACAATCACATTACCTTACGCGTGAATGACCCAGCGATGGCGCTTAATACGCACTTTCTCATCAATCCGTTTGGGTTGCATTATTGCCAGGTGTTGGCCTCGAATCTGGTAAAAATTGATCTCGCCGGAAACAAGGTCGAACCTTCGAAATACCCGATCAACGGCGCAGGCTTCGTCATCCACAGTGCGATTCATGCGGCCCGTGATGATGCACATTGTGTGATCCATACGCACACGCTGGCCGGTTCCGCGGTTGCTGGTAAACAGGACGGCTTGCGCTACGATAATCTGGTGAGCGTACGGCTGAAGGGACGCGTTGCCTATCACGATTTCGAGGGCATCACGACGGACGAAAGCGAACGGCCGCGTCTGGTCAAAAGTCTCGGCGATAAGAACATGCTGATCTTGCGCACGCACGGTCTGCTCGCCGTCGGGTACACCGTGGAAAAGGCCTTCATGCATTACTGGCGGTTGCAGCGCGCCTGTGAATTACAAGTAGCGATGGATGCGCTGCAAGGACCAAACCAGGCGATTCCCGCTCAAGTATACGAAGAATCGTTAGAGCGGGAAGCCGCAATTCGACAGCCGCAGCCGGATGAGCTGCCGATAGACATTTTCAACGCCATGCTGCAAAAGGCCGGAATCCGTTACCAGGCCCTGGTGTAGCTGGCTTAGCTGATGTAAGTTGGCAGGGGTGCAGGTCGCTGCGACAACGATGGACAAAAAATAATATTCTGAGACGTAAGCCATAATGATCGTAACGAGAACACGCGCACCGGTATTGCTGTGCCATCCTTTAAAGCAACTTCTTCGACACCTTGGCCCACGCTGCAGTCATCAGATCAGGCAATACGTGACTGGCGCGCTGGTGTGTCTTGTGGGTTTCGCTGGCGTTATGCAATCTAGTGCGGCCCAGAAATATCCTGCGAATCCGATTCGGATTGTTGCCCCCTTTGGGGTTGGTGGAGGGGGTGATACCTCTTTGCGCATACTGGGTCAGCAGCTCACCCTCGAATTGGGTCAGCCGGTCATCATCGACAATCGACCGGGCGCGAATGGCATTATCGGCGCGCAAGAAGCGCTGCGCACGGCGGCAGACGGCTACACCCTGTTTTATGGCAGCACGACGACGCTCGCTGCTAACAACAGCTTGATGAAAACGTTGCCTTATGATCCGTCGAAGGATTTTTCGCCCATCACCCGTGTCGGATTACTGCCGTTTGTACTGGTGGTGACGCCCGGGCTTCCAGTGCATTCGGTTCGGGAACTCATCGCTTATGCCAAGGCACATCCCGGTAAATTATCGTATGCCAGCGCAAATGCGACCGGTCAGGTGGCTGGCAGCACCTTTGCGCGGATGGCGGGGGTGGACATGTTGAATGTGCCGTACAAGACCAACGCGGCGGGTCTGACTGATGTGATGAACGGCACTATCTCGGTCATGTTCGCCGATGTGCCGTCTGCGCTGGTGCAAGTCGAGGCCGGCAGGATGCGCGCTCTAGGCGTGACAACCGCACGTAGAAGCGCGATCTTACCGCAATTGCCATCGATCGCTGAGTCGGGCTTGCCCGGTTATGAAGTCGTCGCCTGGACTGCCATGTGCGTGCGTGCAGGGACCAGTCCCGCTATTGTGAAGCTACTCAATGCGGCCATCATTAAAGCCCTCGATAGCCCGGAACTACGCGCCAAATTTGCAAAAATCGGGATCGATGTTGCGCTCAGTACACCTGCGGAGCTATCCACTTTTATTCAAGCCGAAAAGGGCAAATGGGCAGGTCTGATACGCGCCGCAGGGATTCAGCCGGAGTAGAACTTTCTGTATATTTCGCAGACCGGTAAGTTGGACAAAAAAATCCGGATCGTAAAATCGTTCCGGACGTTTGATTCCTGACTACGCCGCACGTTTCAATTTAACTGCCGGGGCTTCCCGCGAAACGCGGCGTTCGATAGGCCAGCACCAACAGTATAATCCCCAGAATGATCATCGGTATCGACAGCATCTGTCCGGCCGATATGGTGATTCCTTCAAACGTCACGTTATAGTCCGGAATGCGGAAGTATTCGGTGAAGAAGCGGGCGCAACCGTACAGCAAGCTGAACATTCCTGAGACCGCCATTCGCGGGCGCGGCTTACGGGAGAAAAACCACAATATGATAAATAGTAAAATACCATCTACCAGCATTTGATAAATTGGCGACGGATGTCGCGGCAGGTTATCGACGTTCGGCCAGATCATCGCCCACGGTAGCGAGGCATCGGCTACACGGCCTGGTAATTCTGCATTGATAAAATTCCCCAGCCGTCCGGCGGCGTAACCTAGCGGTACCATCGGTGCGATAAAATCCATGATGTCCATCAGCTTGCGACCTTTCTTGCGGCCCCACCAGGCCATCGCCAGGAGCACGCCCAGGAAACCACCGTGGAATGACATCCCGCCGTTCCAGACAGCTATGATTTGCGAGGGATGCTGGAAGTAGAAGACAGGATCGTAAAAAAAGACCTGACCCAGACGGCCGCCGATGACGACCCCAAGCACGCCATAAAAAAGCATGTCATCCAAATCTTCTTTTTTCCAACCTGCTGCCGCAATGTGCGGTTGTTTAATGCGGATTCTTCCGACCCCTATAAATTGTATAAAGGCCAATAAGTACATGAGGCCATACCAGCGTACATGGAGCGGGCCGAGAGAAAATGCAATCGGATCGGGCATTGGATGTATCAGCATTTATTGTTTCTTTCGTAGTAACTCTAAAAAGGCTTGCAATACGGGCGATGTATTGTCTTTTCGCCACGCCAGGCCGGTTTCGATTTGCGAGGTAGCATCTTCCAGTTCGCGGTAGTCGACGCCGGGGCGCTTTAAATTGGACACCGATTGTGGCACAAGCGCAACTCCCATGCCAGCCGAGACTAAACCGACGATGGTTTGCATCTGAATCGCTTCCTGTCCAATATGCGGCGTTTGCCCGGCATTTCGGAAACACGCCAGTATCGTATCGTGAAAGCCGGGGGAAATTCTGCGAGGAAAAATGATTAGCGGTAAATCGCTCAAGGCACTCAAACGTAATTTCCCTTTTTCGCGCAATGCCTTATGCCCGGAGGGGACGGCCAGAATCAACGGCTCTGATAATACCGGCAAATAGTCCAGCCCGCGCTTGGCCTGATCCGGGAGTGGCGGAATCAACAAACCTGCATCAATCTGTCCTTGCGCCAATTGTTCCAGCTGAAGATCACTGGTGGATTCGCGTAAATCGATCTCAACATGCGGAAAAGCCTCGCGGAACTCACGTAGCAACGGCGGCAAAATGCTGTAATCCGCTGTCGATACGAATGCCAGCGTCAACAATCCGGATTCGCCGGTGGCGGCACGGCGTACCAGATCGGGCAGGATGCTGGCCTGTTGCAAGATGCGGCGCGCCTCCGGCAGCAGGGCCAGACCTGCCGGGGTGAGGGCGACGCTGCGCTTGGTACGCGCAAACAGCAGCGCACCGATATCGGCTTCCAGCGCTTGTATAGCTTGCGATAGGGGAGGCTGCGTCATGTGCAGCCGAATCGCGGCGCGACCGAAGTGCTTTTCTTCGGCAACGGCGACGAAGTAACGTAATTGCCGCATCTCTACCGACATATGATATCCATGTTCATCCAGGGGGAATCATAATCGAATCGTGGCGACCGTGAGTGAACAGAGGCAATTTTGGACGCACTCTTAACAGTAAGCACGCGCAATTAACGTTTGGGGCCTTTTTTTGTTCCAAAGATTTTATCCACCCGATCTTTGCGAACTTTATCCATTTGATCGTGTGCGCGTCGTTTATCGAACCCGATGATGCGTTCTACAAACTCAAACCAAACGAAGGCAATCGCCATCAGACCAGCCGCCCACCACCAGGAAATATCTGCAAAGGGACCAATGGCAAAATACTTAAGGGCGACCAGCACAACGATGACGATGATAAGCAGCATTGCAATTCCTTCGCACGATTTTCTTTTGGGAATAACGCAGGATAGGTTGTATTGCGTTACGGGTCAACGCACACGGAATGTGACCCTGCGCGGTGGAAATTGGAATGGACCTGCGAAGCATGTCTCCCGAATTAAGCGCCAGCGCCTAAAAATTGTTGCAGTTCGAGGGTCTTCGGATGCGCAAAAATGTCTTCCGGCGGCCCGATTTCATGGACTTTTCCGTGGTGCATGAAGACCACGCGATCGCAGACTTCGCGAGCAAAACGCATTTCATGCGTCACCATGAGTAGTGTCATACCTTCGTTGGCCAGGCCACGTACCACGCTAAGAACTTCATTGACCAGTTCTGGATCGAGTGCCGAGGTGATTTCATCGCATAACAAGGCTTGCGGTTGCATGGTTAGCGCGCGGGCAATGGCAACCCGTTGCTGTTGACCACCCGATAATTGATCGGGAAACGCATCGAACTTCTCGGCAAGCCCTACCCGTGCCAGGTTTTCTTCAGCCGATTTGCGGGCCGCGCTTTCTGTGGTGCCCTTGACGATCATCGGCGACAGCATGACGTTGCGGCCGACCGACAAATGGGGGAACAGGTTAAACTGCTGGAAAATCATGCCAACTTTAAGGCGTAAAGCGCGCAGTTCAATTTCCGTACTTCCCAAATGCGACCCGGCGACGCTGATGTTGCCTTCATCAATGGTTTCGAGACCGTTAATACAGCGCAGCAAAGTGCTTTTTCCAGAGCCGCTTTTACCGATAATGGCGATAACTTCACCCGGTTCCACATTAAGGCTGATGCCCTTGAGGACCTGATTGGTACCGAAGCTTTTTTTTACATTATCAATTGCGATGAGCGGCATTGAATTTCCTTTCGAGAGACTGACTGTATTTGGAAAGCGGCCAGCACAACGCAAAATACATCAGCGCGACCAGTGCATATACTGTGAACGGTTGAAACGTAGCGTTGGTAATCATGGTCCCGGCTTTTGATAGTTCGACGAAACCGATGATGGAAGTGACGGCTGTCCCTTTCACGATCTGCACGCTAAAACCAACAGTCGGTGGAATTCCCATGCGGAAGGCTTGCGGCAATATGACGTGACGCATCTGCTGCAGATAACCCATTGCCAGGCAGGACGAGGCTTCCCACTGACCACGAGGAATCGATTCGACGCAGCCGCGCCAGATTTCGGCCAGATAAGCGCTGCTCCAGCAGGTCAGTGCGATGACAGCGGCGAGCCACGCGGGAACTTCCAGACCAAATAATGCGAGTCCGAAAAAAACCAGAAACAATTGCATCAGCAACGGTGTTCCCTGAAATAATTCGATATAAAGTTTGGTCGCCCGCCTTAACCAGACCTGCCTGGAAGTGCGAAGAAACAAGATCATCAGACCAAGCAAGCCACCCAGCACGAACGCGGTTAAGGAGAGGAGTACGGTCCAGCGTAACGCCAGTAACAGATTGCGCACGATGTCCCAGAGCGAAAATGAAATCATGCGGCGCTCCCTGTTGCAGGTCGGCCAAATAGCCAATGACCGATTAATCGCAGTAATTGACGCAATCCGATAGCCAGGATCAAATAGATCACCGTCGATAGCAGATAGGACTCAAAGGAACGGAAGTTACGCCCCTGGATGAAGTTGGCTGCATACGCAAGTTCTTCCACGGCGATTTGCGAACACACGGCTGAGCCAAGCATCACAATCACCACCTGACTGGTTAATGCCGGCCAGATTTTTTGTAAGGCGGGCGGTAAAATGACATGGCGAAATATCTGCATTCTGGTCATCGCCAGACTCTGACCGGCCTCGATTTGACCGCGTGCAATGGCTGCGATGCCAGCCCGGATAATTTCACAGCTATACGCACCTAAATTGATGACCATGGCGAGCGAAGCGGCTTGCATTTCGGTGATATGTAAGCCGATACCGGGAAGTCCAAAAAAAATAAAAAATAGCTGAATCAGAAACGGTGTGTTGCGGATCAGTTCAACGTAGGCGCTGACCAGAGGCCGCAACCATAGCGGGCCCTGGGTCCGTGCCCACGCCGCAAAAATCCCGACAGCTATGCCCAAAACGCCGCCAATCGCGATCAGTTCGATCGTGACCAGAACGCCCTTGATGATCACGCTGGTATAGTCAAACGGTGCCAGAAAATCGAAGTGATAACGCATTGCTTTTTGCCTCTAAGCCGGTTTACGTGAATCGTCGTTAATATGGTTATACAGCGATCTCTGGTCTCTTGCTCTTACTAATTTGCAAACAGGTTACAGACGGCATTGAGAAACTGGGATCGCTGGCGCCCGATATCGGATTACATATTGGCAGGCAATGGCAGACCGAGCCACTTCACGCTGATAGCGTTTAATTCGCCATCTTTCTTTGTCTCTGCCAAAATCGCATTGACTTTATTGAGCAATTTCTTTTCGTCCTTGTTAAGCCCGATTGAGCACGGCGAGTCTTTAATCAGAAATTTTGTTTCTGGCTTCTTTGGTGGGTTCTTGGCGATGATTGCAGCTGCAACGACGTTGCCGGTTGCGATCAACTGCACCTGACCTGACAGAAACGCACTGATGGTGCCGTTATTGTCTTCGTAGCGTTTGATGGTCGTACTGGCCGGAGCGATCTTGGTCAATTCCAGATCTTCGACCGCACCGCGCGTAACGCCCACGATTTTTCCAGCGAGATCTGCCACGGTAGTGACCTTTTGATCCGCACCACCAAAAACGCCGTTAAAAAAGGGCGCATACGGCGCGCTGAAATCGATGACCTTTTCACGTTCCGGATTTTTCCCCAGGCTGGAAATAATCAGGTCGACTTTCTGGGTTTGAAGGTAGGGCACACGATTGGCGCTGGTGACCGGAATCAGTTCGATTTTGACGCCCATTTTCCTGGCAATCATTTTAGCCACGTCGATGTCCAGCCCTTGCGGTGTCAGATCACTGGTGACTGATCCAAAAGGTGGAAAGTCCTGCGGCACTGCGACTTTCAGAACGCCACTTTTAGTAATCTGGTCTAGCGCGTCGGCATAGACCGTTGTGCTGGCGAAAGTGGTCACAGCCATTAAGGCGAGGAGGATACGCGGTAGTTTCATTTTGAAGGTCCTTTAACGGGGATAGGAAAAATCGGTGTGGACTGCCGGTTCGTGGCATCGTTCATCGGTGCCAACGCGTGGTGCAATGGCGAGAGCGTATCGGTTCGCACCGATTGATTGAGACCAGCCTCGACGTTGCATAAATGCGCATGCATCAGTTGTTCGGCGAGTACCAGATTGTTGTCTTCCAGTGCTACGACAATGCCGACATGCTCTGCGCACGATTGCCGGGCGTGGTGTGTTGATTGATACAGCATCGCCGTGAGCGTCGTGCGGGTAGTGAAGTCGCGTAATGTGTCGGCCAATAACGTATTGCCAAACGATTCACAGAGGCACACATGAAAATCGCCCAGCAAATAGCTGCGCGTGGCGACGTCGTCACTGTCCACCGCCGCCTGCTCACGTTCGACGTGCTGGCGCAAAAGTCGCACCGCGTCAAAGCTGATGGGGCGTGCATGGCGCAGTAATCCAAGCTCAAGAACCCGGCGTGCTTCGAACGCGTCGCGGGCGTCCTTGGGCGTCGGTGAAATTACATACCAGCCGCGACGCGGACTGACGGTGACGATTCCGCGAGTCACCAATCGTGTCAAAGCTTCGCGAATCTGGGTCCTGCTGACGTCGAATAGTTCAGCAAGTTGTTGTTCGCCCAAGCGCGTGCCCGGCGCGAGTTTTTGCGCGAGCATTGCATCGGTAATCCGCTGCGCGATCTGGGCTGATGATTTGGGGAGGTCGACTGTCATGCATTGGTATGAGCAAGTCGTATGCCAGGTGAGGGCCAAGACTGATACACCAATCTGATATACAAGATTGATGTACCAGATTCACCAAGTTGGCATTATTACCGGGATTAGTCTCCCTAAAAAGGGGAATTACGCCCTTATTTGGATCGCTGAACTAGCTGAATTTTCTTGAGAGAAATAATATTTCCTCATGGAAAGTTCGTGCGTTGATAAAAGGCGCATTTAAAAGACCAAATGATGGTATCACCGAATAATTGCACGCCTGCGGGCGATGGCGATTGCCTCGGTACGATTATGCGCATTGAGTTTTTGGTTGATATTACGTAAATGCGCACGTACGGTGGTGACCGAGACAAACAGTTTCTCTGCGATGACCTGATTGCCATGGCCTTCTGCCAACAGCCATAAAACTTCGCGCTCGCGCTCAGTGACGGCACCGCTTATTTTAGGGGTAGCGGGGCGGCTGCTCTTATCCATACCCATTGGGCCGACTTGTTCGAACTTCGGTTCCGAGGGATTGCTGCGCGACGTATTTTGCGCGGTGATAATTTTTTCTGCGAATAAACGTATTACATTCTGGTCGCGCAGTGTGAAGGTTGCATATAACTTACCCTGCGGTAGATTTTGCAGGGCGGTCAGTAATTCTTCGATTAGTCGCAGTAGCGCGGGACCTTCATCCTGAAAAATACGGACAAAATTTTCCGGCTGCGCTTCGATCAACGCTTCCGCAAGCTTGACCAACGCCAGGCCTTTGCTTTCCGCCTGAACTGAGGCGAAGCCCATTGCCATTGCATACAGCACTTTGGTGCGGAGCGCATATCGCACACGCCCCCGGCGCACGGCATCGCCCAAATGCTCCTTCAATAACGGGACAGCACCAAGCGCCTGTCCGCTATGGATTTGCATTCTTAACAAAGCGAGCGTGGGGCTATCGATATCATTTGCGATCGGTTGAAAATCAGGATGCGCATTCACCGATACAGGGTTAATTAATGCAAGCATCTCTTTTGCAGTATCCAAATCTTGTTCCAGCATGGCACCACGCGCTCGCTCGATACGCGCCATGTCCACCAGCCGCGTAAGTCCACGTTGTAACCCCAGATGCTCCATATCAAACAGGGTTTGCAGAGCGTCGTTACCATTTCCTTCTGCGCGCAAAATCCGCACATAAATCAAATGACTGGCGATCAAATGATCCGGCATGCCAGCTTCTTTCACCAACGGGAGATACATTTTTAACAGTCGCCTGGCTTGGTCCAGCATGCCGGTTTCATAATAGATCTCGGCCAGATAGAGACTGGAAAAACCGCTGTCGGCACCGTACCTACCCATGCCGGGAGGCCGTTGTTCTCCGATCAGAAGATGCAGTCGCGCCGCTGCGGAGCGAAATTTACCCTGCAACATATCAAGCATACTATTCATATAGCCGGCCACGGCGCCGCCAAACAGCGATCTGCCAGTTGAGTATTGTTGCGTGACGCGGTCGAGGGCCAGTCGTGCTTCCTGATGGCGACCGATGGTGGCGTAATAATAGGCGCAACCGATCATTAGCATGGTCTGCAAGAAGGGCGCGTAAGCATCGTTTTGCAACACCTGGGCACCCTCCCAAATCGGGGCGGTTTCCTCGATCCTGTCCAGCATGACCAGACTGAATGTACGCAACGCCATCGACGCAGCATACGACATGCGCTTGGTAGAACCAGAGTGCACGTCGTCGGCGATATCATTACTGCCAACTGCCTCCAGTAGCGCCAGTGCCTCTGCGCTGCGATTGGTGTGAATCAGAACCCAGGCATAGACAAAAATTAACTTTTGATTGCCTTCCAGGGTCGTTCCTTTCAGTGTATCGAACCAGCGCGCGAGTAATCGCACCCGCCCTTGCAGCAGTAACGATTCCGCTTTTTGTTCGAGTAATTCCAACAGCAGCGTTTTATCTTGCGTCAGGACCGCGTGATCAATCGCGGGTATCGGTCGATCCTGCTGCAGATACCAATTCGACGCTCGACGATGTAAAGTGCGCGATAAGCCAGGATATTTTTGTTCTAGCTGAGAACGCAAAAAAGTGGAAAATAACGGGTGATAACTGAACCACTTGCGTTGCTCATCCAGCGGGGCAATAAACATATTTGAACGTTCGACCTCCTCCAGCAGGCGCTGACTGTCATCGCGTCCCGTGATGGCGTTGCAGCTCTCGATACAAAATTGTTGCAGGATACTGGTCTGTAAAATAAATTCCTGCAAATATTGCGGTTTCTGAGAAAGTACGTCCTCGGCCAGATACGTCGCAATGGTGCTGTTTGACCCGGAAAATGTTTCTACAAATTGACGTGGATCAGGATTGTTTTCAAGTGCCAGCGATGCCAGCCATAACGCTGCGGGCCATCCATCGGTGATCTCATGAAGTCGTTTTAACTCCGGATCGGCGAGCGTCAAGCAGCGCTTGTCACGTAGGAATTCAGTGGTTTCCTGGAGACTAAAACGCAAGTGTATCGCATCGCATTCAAGCAACTCCTGACGCGCACGTAGCCGCGCCAGGTTCAATAGCGACTTACCGCGTGCGCCAATAATGATCTGCTGCCCGGTTCCCAGCGTGTCAATAGTTTGCTGGATAAGCGACAGCACCGCGGGGCTATGCAGGGTCTCGAATTCATCGAGTATTAGCACGAATGGCAACGCGGTGGCGATGACGGCATCCAACAATCCGGCGGTGGACTGACTGAGATCCTCATAGCTTTTTTCAGTTGCCACCACTTCAGAAAAGATGCGCGTAGCAAGAAGCATTTTTTGAAGCGCCTGAGTCAGGTTATACGCGAATTGATCGAGATCATTGTCGCCTGTATCCAATGTTAACCAAGCGACTGCTTGTTGTTCAGACGTCAGCAGTTTATACACGGAACGTAATAGCGTGGTCTTACCGAAACCTGCAGGCGCATCAATGATCATGAGCTTTACCGTATCGGCGCGAAGCATCCGGTCAACGACTTGCTGGCGAGTGATGAAAAGGAGTGAATTCGACGGGGGGCTAAATTTGGATGGTGGGAAATGCTTTATGCCTGTGGATTTTTTTGTCATGCCAGCACCATGTTTATGCTGGGTTTCGATGAGATTTTAATGCCACTGATAGCCTCTATGACCGGCTTTTCAGCGGCAGAACATACTGCCAACGGACAAGCGATACCGATCGGTTCGATGGCATTATCAGGCAGTAAAATTGAATTGCATAAGAGAAACTTTTTCTTCATTCCGGCTTCTCATTCGATCATCGCAACTCCACGAGCAGACTATTCGTCAGTTTCGGACGACGGCATAGGTCGCCCGAATAACTAAAAAAATGCTGACACTTACCTGGCTAGCGCCATTTTTTATTCAATTTTTACCAATTATGGTGATTCTATCGCAAAATTTCCCGCGGGAAATGCGCGTGAATGTTATTCGAAGAATAAAAAAACAAAAAGATGCCAGGACAGACGAGGGCGCGTGGCGGGGAGGTCGAATGGCAACGCTGTGGAATGCTGCCTGAGGGGCAAGCGGTGATCCTGGTCTGACTTTTAGACTGGTAAAGACGGAAGATTTTCAGGCGCTGTACATAAAGCAGTGCCGTCTTTTTTAATGCCGCAGTGTTGTTTTCTGGTCCGAAAGTCGCAGGTTAGCGGTTTGGTCGATTTACCTGCGACGCGGCTTATGCGTAAGTTGCGTGAGTTTGCGTGAGTTTTCGTGAATTTGCGTGAGTTTAAAACTTATAGCCCAGCGAAAAATTGGTGGCAATTGCTGGAATATTCAGTCTTGCGGTGCTGGTCAATACAGTATTGCCGTTCTTGTCCTTTACAGTGATGATCGAATCCGTTTGCAATGGAAGATAGGATACGCCGAGATTTCCAGACCAGTTATCGTCGAACGCAATGCTCAGGCCCCCATTCAAAACGGGTCTGAACGATGACGTCGCCTTGGCTTGAACTGTCGTGGCGTTGCTACCGGTCGAAACGAATGCCAGGTAACCGCCGGTGTTTTTCAGGTCCTGCGTAAAATTGTCGTTGAGTTTGACGTGCGTAAAGAAGTTGTAGCTCACGCCCGCCCCCAGATAAGGACGAAAGGTTGCTTTCGGATCGCGGAAATAATATTGAAATAACAGCGTCGGACTCCACTGCATGACGTTTGCTACCGGATTATTGCCAGCTTTGTTAAGCACAACGGGAGGCACCGCCGCACCAAGAACGCCGGGGGTGGTGACGGTTCCGCTGCCGTAAATATCGAATCTTGGCGGTAATCCGGCGACGCTGGTGACGGCGATGTGATCGGTAACAAAATGCGTTACGGTCAACAATGGCGTCACCGCGTTGCCGACCTTGAGGTTTG
Source organism: Glaciimonas sp. PAMC28666 (assembly GCF_016917355.1). Taxonomy (GTDB): domain Bacteria; phylum Pseudomonadota; class Gammaproteobacteria; order Burkholderiales; family Burkholderiaceae_D; genus Glaciimonas. The sequence goes on from NZ_CP070304.1 coordinate 3,056,937, forward strand.
TCCCGGGTGAGTCGAAATGTTGGGGTAGGAGGGTGGTCTGCGTCAACAAAGAGACTCCCAGATCCGTGTGCAACGGCGTGCTGCTACTTCTTGCGTTATTGATATAAAGTCCACCGACGTTAACCACGGTGTCACCGGCTTTTTGCGCTGCCACCACGCTCGATATCAGGCTAATTGTTAAAGCGGCGATGCAACGACTTACTTTCATTATTTTTATCTCCCTTTTTTTATTTTTTTGCTGCTATCCAAGCTGAAATCGCTTTAATGCGGCTTGCCGACATTTCCCAATAGCCCGGTCACTGGCGTCAACGGGCTACTGACAGATGCTGAACCGGATGCACTCGACAAAAGGCTGGTCACAGGGGCTAGCGGATTGCTGGCGGAAGCTGACCCTGCGGCGGAGGTTGTCCCTGATCCAGACGACAAAAGATTGGTGACGGGGGCGAGTGGACTGCTACCGCCTGCGGCCGAGCCAAGCGAAGTAAGCGCGCTCAGCGGACCGGTCGATTGACCAGCTGCGCCGCCGCCTGTGGTGATCAGTCCTGTGGTACTGCTGACGATGCCGCCAGACGTGGTGATGATGCCGCCAATATCTTTGACCAGAACGTTGCTGGAACTGGCACCGACTTGCGTACCCGCGCCGCTGATACCCGTGCCGACAGTGGCAATCACGCCTGCAATCGGCTGGCCCAAACCGGTGGTCTGGCCGATTGTCAGGGTGGTGCTGGAAAGGGTTGCCGCAAGTGGCGTGATCGCACTGCTCATTGATTGTGTAACCTGTTCCACGGGGCCGGTAGCAAGCGATAGAGCAGCTAACTGACCAGCGCTATCAATCGAGACTCCCGCGTTATTGAGGGCCGATCCGACCGGACCTGTAAGAGGGCTTAACGGTTGCAACGGGCTGCCAGCTGCGCCGGAATCGGTGGCTAGCTGGCCGATATTTCCTACCGTGACCCCAGCGCCGCTGATGACGTTTCCGGTGCTGGCAACCGTGGTGCCGACGGAGTTCGGATTGGTGCCCATTTGCCCGATGCCGTTACTGACACCGTTCCCCAGCGCTGTCACGATCTGGCCGGTGCTTGAGACGGTATTGCCGAGATCCATTTGCGTGGTAGCGATCCCCGGAATCGGCAATGGGGTCGTACCGATCAGATTGCCGACGTCAGAAACGGTTGAGCCGGTTTGACTGACCGCGTTACCGGTTTGAGCGATCGGTGCAGCCGCAGGAACAGCGGTGCCCGGAGTACTGCTCGCTCCGGGACCGACCGAGCCAGAGCCGGTGCTACCGCAGCCAGTCAAGCTGAGTGTGGAGAGCGCAACAATAATTGCGGTAAAAATAACTGATTTTTTGTGAATTAAGTACATTGGGTCTCCTGATTTTTTCAGATATTCACTATCTGTTTGATTTTGTTTGATTTGTGACAAACTCAACTTTTGCTGGTGTGCTTGTATAAGAGCAAGTTTGTGCAGTTTGGATCAATGTACCGATGAACGTTGCCGGGGAATATCGTCCAATCGGACTATATTGCGCTGGAGGTAAATCGACGCGTCTATCCATTAATGGGATAGTCCGCGCTTTTAAGCCAGGGTGCATTGGTAAGCGCTCACGAATAAAATAAACTGCATTGGTACTTGATTTTTACCTAAAGTCATATGATGATATGGTCACATTACGAAAAATCGCATCATCACAATTCAATGACGAGACATCATGTTCAAAAAATTGGCTGCCAATCGCGCCTCCTTGAGTGACACGGTTGCGCAGGAATTACTGCAAAAAATCGAAAGCGGCGAATACGGTCCCGGCGCAAAGTTGCCGACCGAACCGGTGCTTTCAGAAGAATATGGCGTCAGTCGTACCGTGGTCCGGGAAGCGATCTCCCGGTTGAAGAACGAAGGTGCGGTTGAACCACGCCAGGGCAGCGGCGTATATGTCAGCGAACAAGGGCATGTGCGACCGTTGCGAATACAGTTTGACGAGGCGTCTTCCGCTGACGCCGTACTGCAAATCGTGGAGCTGAGACGTGCTATCGACGCCGAGGTCGCCGCGTTGGCAGCGATTCGCCGCACGCCGCGCCAGCTCAAGGCAATTGAAAAGGCACTGCGCGGGATTGAAGCCGATGTCATTGCTGGAGGCGATGGCGTCAAGGCGGACGTGCTATTTCATCGCAGCATCGCCGATGCGACGGGCAACCCCTTCCTGTTGCAAACCTTAGCGTTTCTCAACCAGTATCTGGAAGCTGCGACCAAAGTTACCCGCTCCAACGAAGCGCGCCACGCCGATTTTATGCGTCAGGTGTATGAGGAACACGCGGCCATCGCTACCGCCATCGCTGCTGGCGATGCGCTGGGTGCGCGAAACGCAGCCCAAACGCATATGTTCAATGCGGCGCGGCGCTTATCGCTGGGCGCAGCACCCGTCGCAGCGATGGAGAAATCCAACGCTCAGAAAGAAAAGCGCGCCCTGCCGAAAAAAGTTGCGCGTGCTACATAGCGGATTACATTTAGCTTGCCTGGACTTCTCGCTTCTCGAATAGATGCTCCCACAACCTCGTGCGTTCATGGAACAGTTGAACATTTGCACCTTCACACATTAAATGAATGAGACAGGATTAATTATGACCTTGAACGTCGGTGTTATCGGCCTTGGTGCCATGGGGTTGGGCGTTGCCCGTTCTTTGTTGCGAGCAGGTTTGCGCACGTACGCATGCGACCTTCGTCCTTCCGTGCTCGCCCAGTTTTCCAGTGAAGGCGGAATCGCTTGCAGCACCCCGGCCGAGCTCGGCGCGCACTGTGATGTCGTGCTAACGGTCGTCGTCAATGCCGTCCAGACTGAACAAGTATTATTTGGCGAAAACGGCGCTGCCGCCAGCATGAAGCCGGGCAGTCTGGTAATTGCCAGTGCGACGGTTGCCCCGGATTTTTCTGTTGCCTTGGGCCAGCGCTTAGCCGCGCTCGATTTACTCATGCTGGATGGCCCGTTATCCGGCGGCGCAGCTCGCGCCAATGCGGGCGAGATGACGATGATGACGTCCGGTCCAGCGGTCGCTTATGCTAAAGCCGAAGCGGTTCTGGCAGCGATTGCCGGCAAAGTGTATCGCCTTGGCGATACGCATGGCGTCGGCTCCAAAGTCAAAGTAATCAATCAATTGCTGGCCGGTGTCCATATTGCCGCCGCCGCGGAAGCGATGGCGTTGGGGCTGCGTGAAGGTGTGGATCCCGATGCACTGTATGAAGTCATCACCAACAGCGCGGGAAACTCCTGGATGTTTGAAAATCGCGTTCCGCACATTTTGAAAGCGGACTACACCCCGCTATCGGCGGTCGATATTTTTGTGAAAGATCTGGGACTGGTGCTGGATACCGCGCGTGCCAGTAAATTTCCGTTGCCGTTATCAGCCGCAGCCCATCAAATGTTCATGATGGCGTCCACCGCAGGGTTCGGCGGCGAGGACGATTCGGCCGTAATTAAAATTTTCCCCGGTATCAATTTGCCAGTCGCGAAGGATTAATCAGATGTCGAACTCTCATGACACTAACCATACTGCCCGACCGCTTCTTGGTTGCATCGCAGACGATTTTACCGGTGCCACCGATCTCGCCAACATGCTGGTGCGGGAGGGAATGCGCACCGTGCAAACGATCGGGATCGCTACTGTTGCGCCTACTGATGTGGACGCGATTGTTGTTGCGCTGAAATCACGCACCATTCCAGTCGATCAAGCCGTCGCAGAATCGCTGGCAGCGTTGGCATGGCTGCAGCAGCAAGGTTGCCGCCAGTTTTTCTTCAAATATTGCTCTACTTTCGATTCCACGCCGCAAGGAAATATAGGGCAAGTGACCGACGCCTTGCTGAACGCATTGGGTGCGGACTTTACGATTGCATGCCCCGTGTTTCCGGAGACCGGTCGCACGCTGTATCGCGGTCATTTGTTTATAAACAATCAGCTGCTTAACGAATCGGGAATGCAGAACCATCCGTTGACCCCAATGACGGACGCCAATCTGGTACGCGTGCTGCAACAGCAGACGGCTGGTAAGGTTGGTCTTATTGGCTATCCGGTCGTCGCGCAAGGTATTGCAGCAATTGCGGCAGATATTGCTTCACTGCGCCAGCAAGGCGTGCGCATGGCCATCGTAGACGCGTTAGAAAATAGCGACCTGTATGCTATCGGCGCGGCCTGTGCCGATCTGCCATTAGTCACCGGCGGCTCCGGTATTGCGCTCGGATTGCCAGGCAATTTTATTCGCGCCGGGTTGTTAAGCGTGTCGCAAAACAATCAGGCAAGCGCGCTGCCAACAATCGATGGATTGTCTGCGGTGCTGGCGGGCAGCGGCTCGCTGGCAACCAATGCGCAAGTTACGCACTGGAACATAACGCGTCCATCCTTCTGTATCGATGCGTTGGCCGTCGCCAGAGGCGAACCGGTTGTAGCGAACGCGCTGGCATTTGCCCAGAAACATCTGTCGCTGCAGGCACCATTAATTTACGCGACCACCTCATCGGAGCAGGTCAAACAAGTACAGGCTGAGTTAGGCGTCGAACGCGCGGGGGCCTTGATCGAAGACACGCTGGCCGAGATCGCTAAGGGATTGTTTGCATTGGGGGTACGCCGCTTCGTCATCGCCGGCGGAGAAACCTCCGGTGCGGTTGTCAAGGCGCTCAACGTCACGGCGCTGCGTATCGGCAAACAGATCGACCCGGGTGTACCGGCGACCGCTTCGATTGGTGATGTGCCACTGGCGCTGGCGCTCAAGTCTGGCAATTTCGGTGCGGTTGATTTCTTTGAAAAAGCCTTACGAGAGCTCGGCGACGATCGGATTCAAAGTTCTTTGGGAGCGACCGGTCAATGACTACACCATCGTTAAAAGAGCAATCATTGCGCGAAGAAATGTGCCGGGTTGGTGCGAGTTTGTTTCAGCGCAATTACACCGTGGGCACATCTGGAAATATTAGCGCCAGACTGGATGACGGCTGGCTCATCACGCCGACCGATGCCTGCCTTGAGCGGCTGGACCCGGCATTGATCGCCAAAGTTGACACAGCAGGACAATGGGTCAGCGGCGATAAGCCTTCCAAGACCTTATTACTGCACCGTGCGGTCTACGACAACAATCCCTCCGCGCAGTCGGTGATCCATACGCACTCCACCAATCTGGTGGCACTTACATTGGCGGGTGTGTGGAGCAGAGACGCAGTATTACCACCGATTACACCGTATCAGGTGATGAAAGTAGGGCGAATTCCGCTGATTGCTTATTGCCGCCCCGGCCATCCTAAAGTGGCCGAACAGGTCAGCCTGCTAGCGAATGTGGTGCGTGGGGTGTTGTTGGAACGGCTTGGGCCAGTGCTGTGGCACTCAAGCATCTCGCAAGCCGCTGCCGCCCTGGAAGAGCTGGAAGAAACAGCGCGCTTATGGCTGATGTTGCAGGATAAACCGACAGCGCTCGATGCTGCCGAGATCGAAGATCTGTGTCAGGCGTTTGGCGTACGGTGGTAGTGGTTGTTTGATAAATGGTGACCAAAAAACGCGTTACCTATAATTTTCTAAAAATGAGACGAGGACAAAAGATGTCATTCACAATTAATCCGGAAAAGCAGGCAAAAAAGCCAGCCGGTTCCGGCCAGTCTGGTTCATCCCACAATGGTGTCATCGATGCCGACGGGCTGTACAAAAAAGTATTCTGGCGCTTTGTGCCATTCATTATGCTGTGCTATGTCATCGCCTATCTGGATCGCGTCAACATCGGCTTCGCCAAGCTACAGATGTCGGTTGATCTTGGTTTCAGCGAAACTGTATTCGGCCTCGGTGCCGGGATTTTTTTCCTGGGTTACTTTTTGTTTGAGTTGCCAAGCAATCTGATCATGAACAAAGTCGGTGCCAAACTGTGGATCGCCCGCATCATGATTACATGGGGATTGCTATCAGCCTGTTTTGTCTGGGTGCAAACACCGACACAGTTCTATGTGCTGCGGTTTCTGCTCGGTCTGGCTGAAGCGGGGTTTTATCCGGGCATTATCTTGTATCTGACATATTGGTTTCCATCGCACCGACGCGCTAAAGTTGTCGCCACTTTTATGGCAGCTATCCCTCTTTCCGGTATATTTGGAAATCCATTGTCCGGCTGGATCATGCAAGCGTTTCACGGCACCAGCGGATGGCATGGCTGGCAATGGATGTTTGTGATTGAAGCGGTTCCCGCAGTGTTGATCGGTATCGCCGTTTTGTTTGTGATGGACAACAGTATTCGCAAAGCAAAATGGTTAACGGAGGATGAGAAAGACTTTCTAGAGGCTGCAATCGTTGCCGACCAGAAAGGCAAAGTCAGCCCTAAAACAACCGCGGGTGTTTTTAAAGACGTGCGCATCTGGCATATGTGCCTGATCTATTTTTGTATCGTCATGGGCCAGTATGGTTTGACCTTCTGGTTGCCTACCCTGGTGAAGGCTTCCGGCGTTGAAGGTGCCTTGAATATTGGTTTGATTAGCGCAATTCCATTCTTGTGCGCGGTAGTGGCAATGATCCTGATTGGCCGCCGCTCAGATCGCATGCGCGAGCGCCGCTGGCATTTGATGATCCCGGCTTTGTTAGGCGCGGTCGGATTTGTGGTCTCCGCACTGGCAGCGGATAATACGGTGATCGCCATTACCTTTTTGTCTCTGGCGGCAATGGGTGTGTTGACCTGCTCACCGTTGTTCTGGTCGTTGCCGACCGCATTTTTGTCCGGGACGGCCGCAGCAGCCGGTATCGCTGTGATCAATTCGGTCGGCAATCTGGCGGGCTTTGTCAGTCCATTCCTGGTCGGTTGGCTGAAAGACACCACGCACAGTAATGAAACCGGTATGTTTATGTTGGCCGGGATGCTAGTGGTGGGGGCCATTTCCATCTACCTGACTTCACCTAAAATGGTCAACAAATAGTCTATCTGATCTCAATCAGGTCTTGAAGTTTCGGCAGCGTCGTTACGCTGCCGATGTCAATATTTAAGGAGTTTAGCGATGCCACGTTTTGCTGCAAACCTCACCATGATGTACACCGAACACGCCTTCCTTGATCGCTTTCAGGCTGCTGCCAAAGACGGTTTCAAAGCGGTTGAATTTTTGTTTCCTTATGATTATGCTGCGACGGACTTAAAAACTCGCCTTCAGGATAATGGTTTAACCCAGGCGCTGTTCAATGCACCACCGGGGGACTGGACCAACGGTGAACGCGGCATCGCATCCTTGCCAGGGCGGGAAGAAGAATTTAAACGCAGCATCGACACCGCACTGGAATACGCCCGGGTATTAGGTAACGATAAACTCCACGTGATGGCCGGTTTAATCCGTCCGGATCAGGATCGCACACAGCATCGCGCGGTATACATCGAAAACCTGGCCTACGCGGCGGCACAGCTTGCTCCCGAAGGTATTACGCTGGTGATCGAACCAATCAATACCCGTGACATTCCTGGCTTCTTTCTGAATCGGCAAGATGATGCGCAAGCGATCTGCGCCGAAATTGGGATGGATAATCTGCGTGTGCAGTTTGATCTGTATCACTGTCAGATAGTAGAGGGCGATCTCGCCGTCAAGTTAAAGCGCGATATGGTGCGCCCGAATGGCGGAATTGGTCATATCCAAATTGCGGGGGTGCCTGATCGACATGAACCAGATGGTGGAGAAGTTAATTATCCCTACCTGTTTGGCTTGATCGACGACTTGGGCTATGACGGTTGGATCGGTTGTGAGTATCGTCCTAAAGCAGGCACTTCCGCGGGTCTGGCCTGGCTCAAGCCGTGGTTGTGAGCTAGCTCGTGCGTACTTTGCGCGGATCATGTGACCGCTTTTAATCTCTCATTTTAGAAAGTTTCTCATGCAAGTAGTGATTACCGGCGGAGCCGGATTTTTAGGGCAGCGCCTGGCGCGCCAACTGTTAGCGCAGGGGAGCTTGCCGGACAGCCACGGTCAGCTTCAGACTATCCAAAAAATTGTGTTGGTAGACATTATCGCCGCCACCGGTTTTGACGATGCACGGATAGAGCAGATCACCGGCGACATCGCAGATAGCGCATTACTGGAGCGAGCGATCACGACGGAGACTTCTGCCATTTTTCATTTGGCCGCCATTGTCAGTGGGCAAGCGGAGTCAGATTTCGAACTCGGTATGCGTATCAATCTTGAAGCCTCGCGCCTGTTGTTAGAGCGTTGTCGGATCTGTGGTCATCAACCACGCGTGATATTCACGAGTTCGGTGGCAGTATTTGGGGGCGAGTTGCCAGCGGTGGTGCAAGACAATACGGCACTGAATCCACAGTCATCGTACGGTGCGCAAAAAGCGATTGCCGAATTGCTCTTGAACGACTACAGCCGCAAAGGATACGTCGATGGACGCGTATTGCGCCTGCCGACCATCAGCGTGCGCCCGGGCAAACCAAATAAAGCAGCATCATCGTTTGCCAGCGGCATCATCCGTGAACCTCTCAACGGGCAAGTCACAGTTTGTCCTGTCGGCCCGGAAGTGCGCCTCTGGCTGTTGTCACCGCGCAAGGTTATTGCGTGTCTGATTCATGGCTACGCGTTGACGACCGAAGCGCTAGGTGCGCGTCGCACGGTTAACCTGCCGGGCGTGTCGGTCACCGTTGGTGAAATGGTCGCAGCGCTAGAACGGGTCGCCGGTAGCGAAGTTGCAAGCCGGGTAGAGTGGAAGCACGACCCCGCCGTGGATCGGATCATTTCCAGTTGGCCTGGTGCGTGGGATGCAACCGGTGCAACTGCCCTTGGCTTTAGCAGCGATGCCAGCTTTGACGATATCGTGCGGGCTTATGTTGAGGATGACTTGCCGGTCACTTAGGCAGATCGTTTTAGAAAATTTATTATAAAAAAACCGCTCTTGATCAGAGCGGTTTTTTTATGTGGAAATGTTATCCTGGATGGCGTTTCACGCTGGTAGATTGAGTGGATTATAGGCCGCCCGTGGGCCGACGAACGTTGGAGTAACGCCAGCCATCACCTCGCCACCATTCTTACGCAAGTTGACGGCCTCATGCAGCGCCATGTCGGAAGGAAACACACGTGGCTCATAAATGTCTGGAAACTTTATTTCTTCCACTGATTCCTTGTGTCCGTCTCCGCACTCTTCAGGCAAGTAGGAAAAAGGAAATTCCGGTTTGAACAGTACGCCAACTTCCGCGCTTTGAAGCTCTTCAAAGAACCATCTTAGTGGTACGTCGGATAACGAATGATCGGCATTGCCACCTCCGATGTCTGTATGTACGCCTGCAAACAGGCGTTGGCGGACGTTCGTCGCTTCCTTCCAGAAGGTGGGGGTAAAGGCCTTACGGGTCTCGTCGATAGCGACCGCATGCAAACCCAGTGTTACCTTGGTACTAAGCGAGTTGTTGGCAAAATTAAACAGGTCATATTTATTACCGTTTAAGCTGTAAAGCGGCATACCGATTGCACCGACGGTGTCCCATACCGCCACTGCGGCAATTTCCTTGACTGAGACGAATGCCTCAGGGAGAAGATCCGTTGACGCAAATAAATGATGATAGCTGACCAAATCCTCAACTCGGTCAAGTAAGCCCGAGATCTCGGTAGTGTCGGATTTTTTTCTGTAGCCCAGCCACGCCTTAAGGGCATTTGTATATTTGATGCTAACGTCGCTGGCATTTTGATTTTCTTTGGCAAGTTCAGGGGTGAGGAGGCCTTCGGACGCGATCAAACCAGCAAGCGCACGGACTGTGTAAGCGCCGCGGCTAAAGCCAACCAGAACGATGCGGTCGCCAGCTTCATAGTGTTCAGAAATATAGGTATAGCCGTTTGCAATGCGGGTGGTGACGCCTATTCCAAACATGCCATCCAGCACCTTATCGCCCACTGCTTCACCGTAACCAACCCCATCGACGTACTTGGCGATTTGTGTAGGAGAGCCGTCAGGCTGGTTCGACCGTTCTATTTCGGTTCCGCTCCACTTTGTATTCTTCCCCTCCAACCGTCGAAACAGCATGGAGACGTTAGTAAGCGTATTGACGTTCTCATTCTGAGCGACGCCAGTCGAGGTCACGTCATTGTTCGTCTGGTTTTCTGTCGTACTAAGCGTCGGGTCGGTTGCGCCGCCCCACGAACCATCTGCGCAAAATATGATCGTCTTTGTCATTTTTTTTCCTTAATATTAGCGGCATTGAACAGCCTTTATTATCTAAAAAAAAATTGTCTAAAATTCTACGAAAACCTATTTTTTGCATTAAAGGGCTCACAAAATTCCTTTTCACGCGTTCGGGAAAGCACGTCGGCCGCATACGCAAACTTGTGTCGCCGAAGAAATTCAAGGCGGCCCATGAGCGGTTTCATTTGTGGGAAATGGAATGGGGAGGAGGGAATGTTCGTCGAATTTTTTTTTAAAAGATAAAAAAATCCGTACCGATCTAAATCGATAGGGACCATGTATTTCTTGTTGCTTAAGATTGCGTTCGCGAGACTACCCCTTAGTCTTTACCGCGGCTCTTCTGCTTTTTAATCTTCGACTTTTACTGGCTGATGCAGTGCCACCTTTGCGCCGGGTTTAATCACTACGGTACATGTCATCCCCGCCGCTAGCGTGATTCCGTCCGGCACCTCGTCGATGTGGATCCGCACCGGTACGCGCTGCGCCAATCGAACCCAGTTGAAACTTGGATTGACGTTTGCCAGTCCATTACTGCTAGGGCCATTATCGCGATCAGTAATACCACGCGCGATACTGTCGATGTGTCCGGCGAGTAGCTGTTCGCTGCCTAGAAGACGAATTTCGGCTTTATCTCCAACCCGCATCAAAGGCAATTTATTTTCTTCAAAATAACCATATATCCAAAATGAATTGGCATCAATTACTGTCATCTTGGGAACGCCGACTTGTGCAAAATCGCCAGCGTGGACGTTCAGATTCGCGATCCAGCCGTCGGCTGGTGCCAACACATTCGTACGTTCAAGATTTAATTTCGCCATGTCGCGCGACGCTAGCGCTGCCCGATATACCGCTTCTGCGGCGGAAGCATCTGAACTCGAATTTTCCCGACTTTCGTTCGAAATGACATCGCCGTCGAGCATGGCACGACGAGCGGCATCGCGCTGCTTGATCGTCAGTGCAACGCGGCTCTGCGCGACCATCGCGTCAGCTTGCACCAATGCCAGCGTGTAGTGCGCCGGATCGATTTTCATCAGGACGTCCCCTTTATGTACGTAGGCATTATCACCGACCGGCACTTCTATGACGCGCCCCGCGACATCGGTCGCGACACTGATAACGTCGGCGCGGACCCTGCCGTCACGGGTCCAGGGAGAATTCATATAATGATTCCACAGGGTACGGGTCAGTAAGCAAGCGATGATGACAACGATAAGGGTTATCGTGATCTTAAGGATGTTTTTAATAACTGTAGATAATTTCATAAATGTCTCAAGCAGCATGCAGTAAAAGGCCAAAACCACCAAAAATACAAAAGAATAGTGCAATTCTAAACAGGCTGGGGTGCCAGACAAAGCGATACAGGCGCAAGCGCGTCAGTAGCCAGTCCACGCCAAATTGCAAAATGACACATCCAACGAACACGGCAAGCAGAGTCGGTATCAGTGCATCAAAAAAAGCGATTTCACGCGGCATTGTCGAGTCCTGATGATGAGGTGTTGATAGGTGGAACCGCCGGGGCGTGCTCCAATAGTGAAGTTCGAATCAAATGGAGATTTGCCAGCACGGCCTGGTAATTCGGAAGCAGATGTATCTGCACCGTTGAGACTACCCGGCAAGCGGCGATAGCGGCCAGAACAGCCTCCAGTGCACCGTTTATGTTTTGCGTCGTGGGGCGGGAAAAGAATTGTGAAACAGTGGTGATACTGAGTTGAATCGCGGTATAGGCATAACTGGCTGACAAAATGGATGGATCCTGATTGACGAGCATATTGTTGCCGTAACGGCCCTGCGGCGTGATATCTTCACGCAAGTGAATCACCGCGCGACCGATTTCAAACACAGAGAGTAACCATGTCATGACTTCTCTGTCATCATCATTGACGGTCAAATGCCCCATGGCAAACCGTCCTACCAGGTCCCGTGTACCGCTTTCGAAGCGCCCTGATAAGCCGAGGAGTGGCTGATTGCAACCATCGACGACCTGGCGTCGTAATGCTCGTACCAGCCGGGCTCTTTCCCATCGGCTATCGACCGGGTCAATGATCATATACATCACCGCGGCGATGGCGCATCCAATCAGGCCGCCGGTCATGCCATTCAAAAAACCGACATAATCAAATTCAAAGACATTACCGACCGCGACGTAGGAAAGAAAAAATAACAGCATTCCCAAGCCCGGCCCGGTGTATTTCGGTTTGGAGGCAAGCCATGAAAAAAAGAGCAGAAAGGGTGTTATCGATAAGCACAACATAACGAAGTTCTGTACACCGGGCTGGATGTAACGCGCGCAGATAAAACCGCATACACCACCGACGAATGCACCTTGCATGAAACCGATAACCGTTTTTGTGGGAGATGGCGATGCCGCAAATAATGCGCTGACCACGGTCGCGAACACCACGGCATCAACCCCGGAAGGCCAACCGGTTTGCCACCAAAACAGCATTGATGCACCGAAGCCGATCATTGCCCTTAACGATGACATGGCAACCATTATTGGATCGGTTCGATTGACGTAGTCGGCGGTAAGGACGATATCATCTGGTAATGTGTTACTACGCTCCAGTACGACATTGTGAACACGCATGTAAAGACGTAGTTCGTCGGTAAATCGTTGTAATAAGGCTGCTGCGGCATCAAAGTCTAGCAAGGCATCGTTAATGTAGGTCGCATCAAGCTGCAGCATTTCGGCAAAACTCAATGTCAGGCCGCGCCGCAAAGCAGCAAGCCGGTCCGATAGTTGTTGACGACATTGCTGCAATTTCAACGGGATGTCGTTTGGGTCATCGCTCATGATGCTTACAATGGCGTGGTACTCCATCATTACCGCATTCAGTGTGTTGATTTTACCCGTGTTTTGTAAGCGTAAAAACAGTTGGTCAAGAGAGTGAAAGGTCGTTGATACCGTCATGAACGCGGTGTTCAACAGACGTAAATGGTCTGCTTTTATATGGCCGGTTGCACTTTCGAAGGTCGACGAGGTGCGCAGGTTTTCCAGCGCGATGACTTCGCCGATAAGGCGTAGCATCATGCTATCGCGGTCAAGCTGTGAGCGTTCGGAATGCGGTTCGATTCCTTTGTTCTGCACAAATGTGGAAAAATGTGCGAAGCGATGGCCGATCGTGGCAAGGATCATTTCTGATAGCCGCTTGGGAAACAATACGTCGCTAACGACGCCGGCACATAACAGGCCGAGCATCACTTCACTTAGCCGTGTTGTGGCGATATCGAAAGCATTGGTTGGGTCCAGCGCAGCAGGCAAACCAACGATGACCAGGGTATATCCCGCCAACACAAAAGCGTAGGACTGAAAGTTGCGGAAGGTAATCGCACCTGCAGTGCAAATGCCCATCCAGCACATACCCGCGATCAGAAACAATACAGGCTCCTGCGTGAAGCAAGCAGCCATTACCAGAGAAAATACCACCCCGATAAAGGTGCCGACGAAACGATAGAAACCTTTCGCCATGACCAGTCCGCCACCGGGCTGAGTAACAATCACGACGGTGACCATCGCGGTGGATGGCTTGGATAAATTGAACAGCATCGACAAACCCATTGCCAGAAAAATCGCCAGCAACATTTTTAACATATGCAGCAGAGTCGGCGCCTGCGCGTGTATCCAGGCACCGCCGCTATTTTTCAGGCGGGATAGCCTCGCGCCATCCGGGGCGTTGTGTGCTTCATCTAAGTTTTGGGCGAGTTCACTCATGCTGTAATGGCGCCCTTATCTGGCAGAGGACGCAGATGCGGCAACCTCGGCTGGTTTTGGGTGTGGTAAATCATCGCCGAGTCCACCGCCCAGCGCTTGCATGAGTTGGGCCCAGGCATCTAAATATGCGGCCCGTGTTTGCGCCACGCGTTGCTGCTCTTGTAGCAGCGCCATTTGGGTTTGAATCACATTGAGATAAGAGGTCAGGCCCGCCTTGAATGCGCGCTGCGCAAAACTGGCTGATTTTTTGGCGAGTGCCATGGCTTGCTCGGATTGGTTGCGTTGCAACTCAATTGATTTTAGTTTGACGATTTGGTCAGCGACACTTTGCAGCGATTGCAGCAGGGTGTTGTTATAGGTCTCAATGGCTGCATCCAGTGCTGCAGTTTGTGCGCCAAGGTTAGCGCGCAAGCGACCGCCATCAAAAATCGGTAATGAAATTGCTGGTGCAAAACCGCGTACGGAAGAATCGGTGGTGAGAAAGCGGCTTAAGCCAATGGACTCAAATCCAATAAAGGCAGAAATATTGATATCGGGATAAAACGACGCTTTTGCTACCGCAATATTTTTTGTCAGCGACTCGACGCGCCAGCGTTGGGCTATCACGTCCGGGCGCCGTCCGATCAAATTCGCAGGGACATTGTCAGGCAGGCTGATGGGCAATTCCGTGTTACTGGCAAGTTGGCTGTCTGCCATGCTTTTTGCCAACACCGGACGCTGAATGGCATCGCCGGCAGACGGACCCTGGCCCGTCAATGTCGCAATTTGATTGCGCGACAGCGCGATAGCTTCGTTGATCTTTTCAATCGCCGCGCGGGTAGTGGGCAAACTGGTTTCAGCCTGATTTACCTCAAGTCCGGTGCCAATGCCAGCATGCAGCCGACGCTGCGCAATGCGTGCGATAGTTTGCTGCTGCGCTAGTGAAGCTTCCGCAATATCTTTCAGCACGAACTGGGTTGCCAGTTGTAAATAGCTGCGCACGACGATGCTTTCCAGGTTCAATTGCGCGGCGCGTGCTTCGGCCGCGCTGACATGGACGTTGTCTAGAGCCGCCTCCAGCGTGTTGCGATCTTTATCCCATAGATCAAGATCGTAGCTGGCTTTGATGCGTGCATCGTTGCTCCAGTCCCAGCCGCCGCCTAACGGTGCAGGATATAAGCCATCGCTGGTGAATAACTCACGCGTGAGCGAGGATTCGGCACCGACTTTTGGCAACGTTCCGGCTTTTGCTACGCCGGCCAATGCGGTGGCTTGACGGATCCGGGCTTGCGCGATCTTGATTGAGGGACTATCGGCGATTGCCTGTTTTACCAGCAGGTCTAGCTGTGGATCGCGATAGGCTTGCCACCAGCTGACAGTTGGCCATTGCGCATTGATTTGGGTTGCAGTCATTGCCGCACTATTATTTAGCGCGCGGCCATCCAAAGTATGGCCGTCACTGAGTTTGGCAAGCGGTTCGATACCGGCAAAACTGGCACATCCGCTGAGCAAAACTGCCATAGCGCCTGCAACAAGCAAGCCATTGGGTGATAGTGAGGTCAACGCTGAAAGGGAATCTTTTAGCCGGTGCGGAAACAAAATGGAAGCGACGAACTGCATGGGGAACCCGATTTGTATTTTGAGATATTGCAGAGATGCAGCAGAGATATTACTACGCGTATGAGCAAGTAGCAGTAAACAAGTGACCAACTGGATTAAGTGAGGACAGGGGACGCCGGTTGATGACTAACTTACATATTGTGACGTCTTTAACGTGCTTAACGTGTTTAACGTGTTTAAGATGTTTCATGTACTCAATTTCACGCGCTCATTTTTTATTGAAAACAACAGGCATCGTAAGTATTGATAAAACAGCAAAACGCCACTGACAGTGGCGTTTTGTTCCGTAGTGATATGACACTATTACCTACGTGATGCTGCCTGGGGCGATTAGTTGCCCGTGTCGACGGAGATATCCGATTTATCAGAAACTTGTTGCTCGACTTGAGCGCGTGTCAGCGTGCTTTTTTCTGAAGGAAGAATAGGGTAGCGTGCATGGTTTTGGTTCATCAAACCCTGTGCTTGCGCTGCCACTAATTCAGATGTCACTTCGGCGCGGGTTTTGGTCGAGACTACATGGTCTTCAGCAGGGTAAGGCATTTCGGCAAAAGCACTACCAGCAGCAGCTAAGACAACTAAACCAGCGATCAATTGTTTGGTGTTCATATATTTCTCCATAAAGTTAACTTCAGCACCGGGCTTGGCGGAACGGGCGGCTACCGCCTATCGGGTCCTGCCTCAGTGATCGAGAGCATCCGAACATTTCTTCAATTGACACTGACATGTCTGCAAAAATGTTGTCGTTTCCTCGATGAAATGAAGTATATATAATTCTTTAGCCGCAATAAACAACGAAATCCATAATTGACTATTTCATTATTAGAAATAATAAAGGGGTTGAAATTGTTCCTTGTGTATTCGGGGAAGTGAGATCGTGGGCCGCTCGCCGGCGGCTATCTATGGTTTGATGCGAATGCCTATTAATTTGGCGATGAATTAATGACACGTCGCTGCTGTAATTACTTCTCGCTGGAAGACATGATGATTCCGCCACCCAGGCAAACGTCGCCGTCATATAGCACAGCAGACTGTCCCGGCGTCACTGCCCATTGCGGAGTGTCGAAGCGCAACGTGAAAGTCTCAGGCTGGTCAACGGACATGTTCGGTGCACTAATACTAAAGTTATCGCTGAACCCGCATGTCATGTCGGCCTGACGATAGCGGGTTTTGGCGGATAATTGCGCCTGTTTTGGCGCATCGCCCGCGACCCAGCTCACTTGACCAGCCTCCAATGCAGAAGACAGTAGCCATGGATGGTCGTGACCTTGCACCACGTGCAATGTGTTACTTTCGACATCCTTTTTGGCGACGTACCAGGGATCGCTATCACCCGCAGCGTTCTTATGCGACTGCATGCCGCCGATACCGATGCCTTTACGTTGCCCCAGAGTGTAAAAGCTTAGACCCACGTGTTCACCGACGGTGTCACCGGCGTCGGTTTTCATCGGGCCAGGTTGATACGAGAGGTAGCGGTTCAAGAACTCGCGGAAGGGCCGCTCGCCGATAAAACAAATGCCGGTTGAATCTTTCTTCTTCGCGTTGGGAAGCTGAATTTGTTCTGCAATTTTGCGCACTTCGGTTTTTTGGATCTCGCCCAGAGGAAACAACGTCTTTGACAGCTGGGCCTGATTTAAACGATGCAAAAAGTAACTTTGATCCTTGCTGGCATCCAGCGCTTTCAATAACTCAAAGTTGCCGGCCGGGGCTTGACGCACTCGGGCGTAATGTCCAGTCGCTATCAAGTCGGCGCCGAGCTTCATTGCATGGTCGAGAAACGCTTTAAATTTGATCTCAGCATTGCACAGCACGTCCGGATTAGGGGTGCGACCAGCCTGATATTCGCGCAGGAATTCGGCGAATACACGATCCTTGTATTCTGCGGCAAAGTTGACCGCTTCAATATCGACACCGATAACGTCGGCCACGCTGACCGCGTCAATCCAGTCCTCACGGGTCGAGCAATATTCTGAGTCGTCGTCATCTTCCCAGTTTTTCATGAACAGACCGATGACTTCGTAACCTTGTTGCTTTAATAACCATGCCGAGACGGATGAATCAACTCCCCCCGACATGCCAATAACGACGCGTTTTTTTGCTTTAGACATGCTGGTTCTCATTCTTGTTACTGTTACTGTTACTTTATGCCGCTCGTGAGTGCACTGGCATGGACGTGCAGCGTTGATAGCGACACCCGGTCGCCGCGCAGGTAATCGTCGATACATTGCAAAACCTGAGGGCTGCGGTGACGTTCCGGGCACGCGGCTAATTCTTCGCGTGACATCCACAGCACGCGCACAATCCCCTGGTCGAGCGGTTGGTTGCGTGCTGCACCGACGGTGCCGCAAAATGCAAAACGCAAATATGTGGCGCTTTCACCGGTTCGCGCAGAAACATAGCGGGTCAAATAGGTACCCACCAGCGCGGTTGGCGTGAAGTCGTGGGCGGATTCTTCCAGCGTTTCGCGCACTACCGCTTGAATCATCGATTCACCGGCGTCCAGATGTCCAGCGGGCTGATTAATGCGAAGGCCCTCGCTGGTGTGTTCTTCGATCAACAAAAAATGGCCGCCACGTTCGATAATAGCCGCAACCGTGACAGAGGGCTTCCAAACTTCAGTCATAAATTCCTCTGGTAATTCGACATTTTAACGTGGCTGTCAAATTTTCGATCAAACCCCTTCAATATCGTGTATCCACCACAACAAATTGCGCATGTTCGTTAAATCACCGGGTGATAGACGCCGCTATGACCATTTTCATATTGTTTGGACGTAAATAATCCGTGTAATATCGCTACCACTATTGTTAGAGTGCGGTGATGTGCGCGACGATCTCGCTCTCATGAGGCGCAAAAATCGGCGCAAGCGCGGTTTACCCCAAAACCAGGTCAGCCTCGATGTTTACCTTTGATGGTTCGATTAGGTGCCAGCAGCCTGAAATACCGGCTGTTGTTATGAAATTAATGGTGGTTACAGTCGTCATAGACGTTCAGAATTTCTACAATTAGGGAGAATCTTATGAAAATCGGCATCCCCGCCGAGACGCGGTCCGGTGAAACCCGGGTTGCAGCGACCCCAGAGACGGTCAAAAAACTGGTGGCAGCAAAACATCAAGTAGTGGTTCAGGCTGGTGCAGGGATAACCTCTAGTATCACTGACGAGGCGTATGCAGCTGCCGGTGCAACAATCGGCACTGCCGCCGAAGCCTTCGGTGCTGAGACCGTGTTGAAGGTGCGCGCGCCAGCAGCGGAAGAGTACGTTCATCTTAAAAGCGGCACGGTCGTTATCGGCATGCTGAATCCTTTCGATGCTGAAAATATCGTTGTAATGGCAAGCCATGGTCTGACCGCCTTTGCTCTCGAAGCCGCGCCGCGCACGTCGCGGGCGCAGTCGATGGATGTGTTGTCGTCGCAAGCGAACATCGCTGGCTACAAAGCGGTGCTGATGGCTGCGAATACTTACCAGCGCTTTATGCCGATGTTGATGACCGCCGCAGGAACCGTCAAGGCTGCGCGGATGCTGATCATGGGCGCAGGCGTGGCCGGTTTGCAAGCGATTGCCACCGCCAAACGCTTGGGTGCGGTGATCGAAGCATCGGACGTGCGGCCCGCGGTCAAAGAGCAGATCGAATCGCTCGGTGCCAAATTTCTGGACGTCCCGTTTATCACCGATGAAGAGCGGGAAATCGCCCAAGGCGTCGGTGGCTATGCGCGCCAGATGCCGGCTGACTGGATGCGGCGTCAGGCCGAGTTGGTGCATGAACGTGCCAAACTAGCGGACATCATCATCACGACGGCGTTGATTCCCGGCCGCAAAGCCCCGATCCTGATCAGCGAAGCCACGGTCAAGGCGATGAAACCGGGATCAGTCATTCTGGATATGGCCGTTGATCAAGGCGGCAATTGCCCATTATCGGAATCCGGCAAGACGGTCATCAAGCATGGCGTGCACATCATCGGCGAAGGCAATCTGGCCGCACTGGTGGCGGCAGATGCTTCTGCCTTGTACTCGCGCAATGTACTGGATTTCCTGAAGCTGATCGTCAATCCCGAAGGTGGGCTGGTGATTAACCGTGAAGACGATATCGTGGTCGCTACGCTGTTGTGCAGCGGCGGCGAAGTCTTGCGTAAATAAATTTTAGCTTTTTTGGCGACATGTCCCGTTAACGTTTTATCGGACTTGATTGCCGTCGAATACAGGAGAAAGAAGTAATGCAACGCATCATGTTACGCGCGAAAATTCATCGCGCAACCGTTACACAGGCCGACCTTCATTACGAGGGATCATGCGGTATCGACGAAAATCTGCTGGAAGCGGCGGATATTCTTGAGGGCGAAAAAATCGAACTCTATAACGTCAATAATGGCCAGCGTTTTTCGACCTATGCAATTCGTGCCGAACGCGGTGGTGGGGCGATTGCACTTAACGGCGCTGCCGCCCGTTGCGCCCATTTGGGCGATTTGCTGATTATCTGCACGTATGCGCCATTTTCGGATGCGGATGCGGCAACGTACGTGCCAAAGGTGGTATTCGTTGACGATAACAACCGTATGACAGGGATGAAATAAGGCTAACCGACCGCGGACCGCATGCCAACTGGCTTCATTGCGGTTCGTCAAAAATAAGGGGACAACATGGAAGTGACGCACACCATCACAAATTTGATCATCTTCGTACTGGCGATTTACGTCGGTTACCACGTGGTCTGGACGGTTACACCAGCATTGCATACGCCGCTGATGGCGGTGACCAATGCGATTTCTGCGATCATCATTATTGGCGCGATGTTGGCTGCCGGATTGACCGAAGGTCTGGTCGGTCAGATCGCCGGAACCTTGGCAGTGGCTCTGGCCGCCGTTAATGTCTTCGGTGGTTTTCTGGTGACGCAACGGATGCTGGAGATGTTCAAGAAAAAAGAGCCGAAGGCGAAAGCTATTGTTATCTCGGAAGTCAAAGAGGGAGCGCATTGATGGGTGCCGAAATCGCTGCTTTGTTAAGCATGAACCTGGTAACACTATTTTACCTGATTGCATCGGTATGTTTCATTCAGGCATTAAAAGGTCTTTCACATCCGTCGACTGCCCGCCGTGGTAACGCGTTCGGCATGGGCGGGATGGCGCTGGCGATTGTTACCACGATTGCGCTGATCATCAAGCTGAAAGTGGAATCGCAAGGGGCCGGTTTTGGCTTTTGGCTGGTTGCCGGTGGTGTCGTGGTCGGTGGCGGTATCGGTGCGTATCTGGCTAAGAGCGTCGAGATGACCAAGATGCCGGAACTGGTCGCGGCGATGCATTCATTGATCGGTCTGGCCGCCGTTTGTATCGCCGTGGCTGCCGTTTCGGAGCCGTGGGCGTTCGGGATTGCCGCGCATGGCGCAGCGTTGCCGGTCGGTAACCGGATTGAATTGTTTATCGGGACCTTTGTCGGCGCGATTACGTTCTCCGGTTCGGTGATTGCGTTCGGTAAATTGTCGGGCAAATACAAGTTCCGTCTGTTTCAGGGCGCGCCGGTCAGCTTTGCAGGGCAACACTTTATCAATCTGTTGCTGGCGGTCGCCATGCTGGTGCTGGGCATCATCTTTGTCATGACGCAGGCCTGGTTGCCGTTCATTCTGATGGCGCTGATCGCGTTTGTGCTGGGCGTGCTGATCATCATTCCTATCGGTGGTGCGGATATGCCGGTGGTGGTGTCGATGCTCAACAGCTACTCGGGTTGGGCCGCGGCCGGTATCGGTTTCTCGCTCAACAATGCGATGCTGATCATTGCCGGTTCACTGGTCGGATCAAGCGGCGCGATTCTGTCTTACATCATGTGCAAGGCGATGAATCGTTCCTTCTTCAATGTGATTCTGGGCGGCTTTGGTGGCGATACTGCGACGGCTGCTGCAGCCGGCTCGCAGGTCCAGCGTCCGGTGAAATCCGGCTCTGCCGACGACGCGGCGTTCTTGTTGGGTAATGCGGAAACGGTCATCATCGTACCGGGTTATGGCCTGGCGGTCGCGCGTGCACAACATGCGCTGAAAGAGTTGACTGAGAAGCTGACCCACAAAGGCGTCATCGTCAAATATGCGATTCATCCGGTGGCAGGACGTATGCCGGGTCACATGAACGTGTTGCTGGCCGAAGCTGAAGTGCCCTACGATCAGGTGTTCGAGATGGAAGACATCAATAACGATTTCAGCCAGGCGGATGTGGTGCTGGTGCTGGGCGCTAATGATGTGGTGAATCCGGCGGCTAAGGATCCTAAATCATCGATTGCGGGGATGCCGATTCTGGAAGTCTACAAAGCCAAAACCGTTATTGTTAATAAGCGCTCGATGGCTTCGGGTTATGCCGGACTGGACAATGAATTGTTTTATATGGATAAAACCATGATGGTGTTTGGGGATGCGAAGAAGGTGATTGAAGCGATGGTGAAAGCCGTCGATTAAAAATTGTTCTGCATAAGTCGAAGACCGCGCCGATGGATGTTTATTCATCAGCGCGGGTTTTTTTCGCCTGCTGACCCGGCTCTCATCGATAGGCTCATGCGGCTAATCTCCTTCCAAAATTTTTTACTTTTAGTTTTATTCATGCTCGTTACACGCCATAGAATGCTAGAGAATATTCTGACGCCACCGGGAAATATCTGCTGGATTTCGTCAGAGTCACCTACCAAATATCCAAACTTAAGAAAAAGCTTAACTTGCCTCCCATTTCAGAATATCTCCTGTTTTCTGATCTATAATCCGCAGCTTGGAGAAAAAGTAGCTCATTATTTAATGGATTCAATTTTGAATTGATTTTATTTATTTATTTTATTTACGCTCGGTAAAGAGCATTGAAAACGGATCTTGAAGTGCAGATTGTGCAGGCGTTTAGGCACCTGTTTCAACGTTCGAAAATTAGGCGCATCAGCAGTTATGTGAACGGTTTCAAACTGGAAGTATTTCCCGGAAAGACAACAGGTCTTTCGGTGCATTGAAATTCAAAAACTAACCGCAAAAAACTACTCGCGAATTTTATCTTCGGGGTCAGTGTTGTCTTATTCGTTTTTCGTTACCCGTCTTTCGTTACTTTGGGTATGGGAAAATCAGTTTTTACTGTCTTTTATTTAACTAATCCTCCATTGAGCTCCTCGACCGTTTGCCGTGCTTCCGCAAGAAAGCGCGCTGGATACGTTCGCCCATAAATACATCGATTATTTGGTCACCATGAAGGTGATCGTGATTTGTCTCGGCAAAAAAGAAACTGTACCTCAAATATGACAGCACTATCGCATTCAGCAACATTGACGACCTTCGCCACGTGGAAAGCACTTTTCCTGCGCGAGGCCGTCAATCGGCTGTCCTCGCGGCGAGCGGCGTGGGTGTGGATATTGTTCGAACCTCTATCGCATATTGTTTTTCTGATGTTCATGTTTACCGCCGTTCGGGTGCGAACGGTTAGCGGTATCGACGCCGGAATCTGGATCATGGTCGGCATGCTGGCATTTTTTGTGTTCAAGCGTACCTCAATGCAGAGCATGCACGCTATCGGAGCAAATAAAGCTTTATTTTCCTATCGTCAGGTTAAGCCCGTAGATACCGTTTTAGTCAGAGCGGGATTGGAAGGATTTCTGATGATGCTGGTAGTGGTCATTTTGTTGGCGGCAGCAGGATTGTTGGGTTTTCCAACCATCCCCGCGGACCCTCTGGCGGTATTGGTATCTCTGTTCGGATTGTGGCTGGCTGGCTTAGGTTTTGGTCTGGTGACGTCAGTGGCAATCGGACTCATTCGGGAGTTGGAAGTGCTCGTCGGGTTACTGATGATGCCGCTGTATTTTATTTCAGGCGTCATGATTCCGATCGGTGCCATACCGCAACCGTATCGCGATTATCTGTTAATGAATCCGTTAGTGCATGGGGTGGAAGCAGCGCGCGCGGGATTCGCTCCTTACTATCATGCCGCGCCAGAATTAAGTATGTCTTATCTCTACGGATTCGCCTTGACGACCATTTTTTCTGGCCTGGTTCTGCATCGGCGTTTTGCGCGAAAACTGGTGGCGCAATGATAATTGTTGAAGATGTACACAAACGTTATCTCACCGAGCATGGACCGGGAAAATGGATTCTGCAAGGGGCCACCTTTACGATTCCGGCGAAGGTGAATGTCGGGTTGGTAGGGCGCAACGGAGCAGGAAAATCCACCTTGTTGCGACTACTTGGCGGCACCGATACCCCAAATCGCGGCCGTATTGAACGTCACTGTCGCGTGTCCTGGCCAATGGGGTTTGGGGGTGGTTTGCAAGGTTCGCTCACCGGTCGACAAAATGCCAAATTCGTTTGCCGTATTCACGGTCATGAACAGGATATGGCTGATCGTCTGGCTTTTATCCAAGACTTTGCGGAATTGGGATATTACTTCGATGCGCCGGTAAAAACTTACTCGTCCGGTATGAAATCTCGCCTGCAGTTTGGCATGTCGATGGCATTCGACTTCGACGTGTATATCTCTGATGAAGTTACCGCCACGGGGGATGCGGCCTTCAGGCAAAAAGCGGCTTCAGCGTTCAAAGCCATCGCAAATCGCGCCGGTCTGATTATGGTGTCCCATGGTGAAAGTACGCTACGGCAATTTTGTAGCGCGGGCATCTGGCTGCACGAAGGAAAAGCCCATTGGTTCGACGATATTGATGACGCTTTAAGAAACTATAAAGAAAGTATTGCAGCATGATTCACCTAATTAAATCAAACCGGATAGCGTGCACTTTAAGCCGCGCCCGCTGTTGGACGCGCCGCATACTGGCTCCCGCAATATTCCGGCAGCGGGTCTGCTGTAGCGCGCTTGTGGCTTGCGTGCTGGCTGTGCTCTATTGGGGGTTAATCGCATCAGATCGTTATGTATCGGAAGCCCGCGTCATTATTCAGCGCACAGATCTGGGCGGCGGTCAGGCCATGGATTTCGGTTCTTTGCTGGCTGGCGCTGGCAATAATAACCGTGCTGATCAACTGCTATTACGGGACCAGTTGCTATCGATGGATATGTTGCAAAAGCTCGATAAAAAGCTGAATTTGCGTGCGCATTACAGCGCCGAACAACATGATCTGCTTTCACGCATGTGGTCAAGCGATCAGTCGCAAGAGGGTTTCTATCGTTATTACCGCGCCCACGTCAGTGTTGAACTCGATGATTATGCCGGTGTACTGGTAATCAAGGCGCAAGGTTACGACCCCAAAACCGCACAGGCTATTGCCGCCATGCTCATCAGCGAGGGCGAGCTTGGCATGAACAATATTTCTCACCTCATGGCGTTGGAACAGGTTGCATTTATAAAAAAACAGGTTGACCAGATGGCGCTGAGATTTCAGGATGCGCGCCTGGCAGTGCTGTCTTATCAAAATAGTAAAGGTTTGGCCTCGCCCCTTAGCACTGCAGAAAATGTCGTCGGCGCGATCAACAAACTTGACGCGCAGCGTACTGAAATGCAGGCCCGTCGTCGCGCTTTACTGGGCTATCTGACCCCGCAGGCCCCGAATGTGATCGAACTTGATCTGCAACTTGACGCTATTGAAAAACAGATTGTGCAAGAGCAGGCGCGTTTAACGGCACCGAATGGAAAAATGCTTAACAGCACGGTGGAAGAGTATCAACGCTTGGAAATGACCTCCATGTTTGCGCAAGACGTTTACAAGACCGGCCTGATTGCACTGGAAAAAGGCCAGGTGGAGGCGACGCGGGCGTTAAAAAAGGTCTCCATCCTACAAACGCCGACGCTACCGCAGCAGGCATTGGAACCGCGTCGTATTTATAACATTGTTGTATTCATTTTGATCGCCATGTTGATCGCCGGTATTTTGTATCTGCTCGCCGCGATCATCCGTGATCATAAGGAATAATCATGCGTCAACTATTTTTTATCCTCGTTCTTCTGGCCAGCTTTAGTGCTGACAGTTTTGCCGTCAATGCGCCGACCGAAAGCGTCAGGCCCAATGCTGCACTGTCCAATTCGGGTGCAGCTTCAAAGGGTTTATCGCCTGGATTATTTGCGAGCGCCGGACAACAGAAAAAAAATGCCGCATCTGGTTACGGCGA
The DNA here is from genome assembly GCF_016917355.1 of Glaciimonas sp. PAMC28666. Taxonomy (GTDB): domain Bacteria; phylum Pseudomonadota; class Gammaproteobacteria; order Burkholderiales; family Burkholderiaceae_D; genus Glaciimonas. Next base: position 3,082,449 of record NZ_CP070304.1, read on the forward strand.
CGCCCGTCGTGAACGCCAGCAATCGTCTGCTGTCCTGCCTGAATTATCTTCGCAGTCCGATTATTCGCTTAACGCGAACAGCGATGCCTTCGGTGCGCAGCTGTTTACCGGAACCTTTGCACGCTCAGGTAATACGCAATTTAATCCTGATTACCTTATTGCCAGCGGCGACCGGGTACAGGTGCGTTTGTGGGGTGGTTTTACATTCGATAACGTCTTGAGTATCGACCCGCAAGGAAATATTTTTTTGCCTCAGGTCGGTCCCATAAGGCTGATGGGTATCAGTAATAAGGATTTGCAAAAAGTCGTCGAAGCCGCAGTAAGCAAGATATTTCGGGCCAATGTATTCAGCTATACCAGTCTCGCTGATGCGCAGCCGGTCCGTGTATTTGTTGGCGGCTACGTCAATCGCCCGGGCTTGTATAACGGCACCAGTATGGACAGTTTGCTGCATTACCTGGATCAGGCTGGCGGGATTGATCCCGAGCGTGGAAGTTTTTTGAACGTACAAATCAAGCGCGGCGAACAAGTGCGTGCCAGCGTTAGTTTGTATGACTTTTTGTTGCAGGGAAGGATTCCACTCCTCCAGCTGGCAGACGGCGATGTCATCTTCATTTCACCACGTCAACATACGACGCGGGTAACCGGTTTGGCAGAAAGTACAAAGCGCTTTGAGTTTCAGGGTGCCACTCTAACTATTCGGGGACTTTCGCTAATGGCCAAGCCGTCCGCGCAAGCGACGCATGTTCGGGTCGTGCGCAATACCGGTACGGTAAAAAACATTGATTACTATCCCCTCGCCGAAGCGGATGAAATCCAGATTTGGAATGGCGACGAAGTCGAGTATATAGCGGACAAAAAGCCGGGCACCATCACCGTGCGGGTTGAAGGCGAGCATCAGAGCGCACAGGAATACGTGCTGCCCTACGGTGTTCGCATGGCCTCCTTGCTAAAGAAAATTCAATATTCTGAACGGTCTGATAAAGACAATTTACAACTCTTTCGACTCGGTGTGAAAGAGCGTCAAAAGCGCATGTTACAGGTTTCACTCAGAAGCCTCGAAACGGCCGCTTTAACGGCGCGCTCCGGCACCAGCGATGAGGCCCGTCTACGTAAAGAAGAAGCAGAACTGATATTGCAATGGGTGGAGCGTGCCAAAAAGATTGAGCCGTCCGGTCAGGTGGTGATTGCCCAGGCGGCCAGTCGCGACGATCTGCTGTTGGAAAATGGCGACATTTTGCGCATACCAACCAAAGATGGTCTTGTGCTGATTAGCGGTGAGGTGTTATTTCCAAACGCAATCGCTTACGACGAATCGCTACGGCTTAACGACTACGTCGAACGTGCAGGCGGTTACACGCAAAACGCGGATGCCGCACGCCTGATCGTGGCGCGGCGGGATGGAAGTTTTGTTGAGGCAGGCGCAAAAAAAGGATTTTTCGGTTTTGGCACCAGCGACATCAAGCTTCGGTCTGGCGATGAAATTTTGGTCCTGCCAAAGATCGATGTGAAGACCCGGCAGGTTTGGAAAGACTTGACACAAATCATATTTCAATTGGCAGTGAGTGCCAAGGTGGTGCTGGGTATATGAGTATTTTATAGCTTTCCTACCCCCATGCGGTCAATCGGTTTTCATGACTGGAGCTGCACACGAAATGAACAAATATTTGATTTGATAAATCGAAGGAACACCTAATTATGCGTAAGCAAGTTTATTTAATTAATCACGTGATGTCTAAAGATATCGAAAGTGAAATATTCTCGGCCATTTTGCAATACTTTAAAAAGTACAGCCCGCCCTGGATCGTTTATGTTGTTTCAATCGAACCTATTGAGGGTGCCGATGTATACCATTATCACCGGCCTCACCTGGAAACCAAGCTCGCGCAGCCGACTGTCTGCACGGTGCATCATGATCTGGATGATCCCGACATCTGGCATGCACGGCAACGATTCTTGCCGCGCTATGCCGAGGCTGCAGCTGTCGTTTGTTTGAATAAGACCCAACGCGAAATACTCATTGATGAGGGTATTTCAGACGATAAGCTCTATGTGGTGCCGCACGGGTACAACGACAAAATGCTTCACCTGAAGAGTGGATATGGCCGCGATATTTCCAAGGTAACGATTGGTATTGCTTCGCGTCGTTATGGCAGGCGTGTCAAGGGTGAGGCCTATCTTCATGAATTGGTAAAACGCCTCGATCCGGATGCATTTAAATTTATATTGGTGGGCCAGGATCGCAGTTTGGATGCCGCAGATTTTCGCCAGCTAGGATTTGAAGTTGACGTATTTGAGCGACTTCCCTATCGTGTGTTTCAAAGCTTCTATGAAAAAATTGACCTACTACTTATGTGTAGCAGTCATGAGGGCGGCCCAGCGAACATACCCGAAGCCTTAAGTACCGGTACCCCTCTGTTTTCTTCTGCGGTCGGGATGGCGAAGGACTTTGTAAGACACGGGCAGAATGGAATTGTTCTTACAATGAATGCCGAAATTGACGCTCTTGAAATAACGAAAGTTTGCGTCACCGATGCCGCGTTGCTGCGTCAATTAAGTGAAACTTGTGCGAGCGAGGCGTCCACTATTCTAACCTGGAAGAAATCAGTTGAGGGTAACGTCGTCGTCTACTCGCAAATCCTCGGTATGGATCTTTTTTCGGCACCGGCACAGGTATGTGAAAAGACGAACGAACCGATCGACAATAACAACGTTATGGCAGTAGCATGAATCAAAAAATTTCAATACTCATTCCGGATAATTTGCATATCAACCAAAAGAATTTTTCTTCTTTTTTCAAGTTTGTCGCAAAGTCTGGTGCTTCCACCCATTTCGAAAAAAATCGTAGAGATTGGATTGATACCTATGGAAATTACGATTCTAAATCAGACGTCCTGTACGAACGTTGTCGGATCCTTGCGCGACTTACACCGGATTTTCTTTATGAGCACTCTGTCAAAGGCGTGAATTTATTCAAAATTGCGCGGGCTGAGATATTGTCACGGTCATCCGTTACGTCGGACTGGTATGCAAGCCCGTATCCTTCCAGCAGTCGGGGGATCTTTGATAAGCTTTATAAAATAAATAAAACGCTCTTGATGCAAAATCTGGCTGCTGCATGGGATTGGCTTGAATTCTGGTCCCGGCAACTTGCTGACTTGCCAGGTTTTACTCATTGCTGCGTATTTTCTGGCTCCCTCATTTACCAGCGATCTTTGATCGAGTTGCTCAAGTTTACGCCAACGCGCGTGTTATTAATGGAAAGTTTCCTTACGGGAAATGACTATTACTGCGAAGAAAAGTATGAACCGATTTCAAACAACTGCAACATTCGACACAAGGCCGTATTTTCGTCGTTAGCACCAACACCGGATGGTGATATGTATGATAAAGAGCGAATGCAGGCAATCAATAAGTTGATTCAGGCTAAAAACAAGAACGTTAAACAGCCGGAGTCAGGCGAAGCAATCAAGTTTTTGAAACCAGATCTTCCCATAGTCTGCATTTTCGGTCAGGTAGTGAATGACTTCTCGTTGCTGGAATATCGGCAAACGGGACTGGCCTCTATTCCGTTCTACGAAGAACTTATTCGTAGTTTGGTGGCCGTCGGCTTTAACGTAGTCTTTAAAGCGCATCCCTGGGAACAGAAAAAAAATAATGTCCGAGGACCACTCACTGGAAACGCGATCAAGTTATTTGTGGGTACTTTGCCGGACGCGCTACAGTCTCAGGTTGTAGTGGTAGAAGACTATCCAATCAGCGAGTTATTCAATATTTCTTCGTGGGCAGTTGGCTTGAATTCACAAAGTCTTCTGGAAGCAGCGTTTGCCGGGTTTAAGCCGGTACAGTTCGGCGACGCTTTTTTTGGTGGCAAAGGATTTACCCACGATTATTCCCTGGATAAGGTCGCCGAGTTTGTCGAGGACGCGAAATCTGGACGGATAGGCGGATCGCTTTCTTTGACCGACTTTATGCGCTATGAAGATTTTCTTATTAGATTGCTACAAAAACAGCTCGTGTCTATCCATGATTCGGGTGTTAATCGATTAGCAAAGGTCTTCGAGATACCTTTTGTGATCGCTCTCGCGAAAAATGCTTCCTCAAATCTAGTATCTTCTCAATCGATCGCTTCTCCAAAACGTGTGGTGATGAAAGCTAATTCGGAAATAGCTAATAAACTAATTCTCTCGTCAGGAGTACCATACCCTGCCGGCCGACCAGTTAATAATGCGACGAGCAAGAAGGGGATCATTAGAAAGAAGCTAAGGAAACTAAAAGTAAATCCGAGAAAGTTTTTTGCTGATGCCCGGCATCCCGGAATTCGGGTATTGCGCCATCTTTTTTGATTTTCCGATGTGTTTGGAGTGACGCCGATCTGTGAAAGAGTGTACAAGTATTCCAGCAATGCGACAATGATTGAAATAATGAAATAGGACTACCTCAAATGGAAAACAGCATGGTTAAGATCAATAGCATAGACGTCAGTAACGCTAGAAATTTCGTTCTTTTCGGCGGCATCAACGTTCTTGAATCCAGGGATTTCGCCTTGCGCACCTGCGAGGAATACGTGCGCGTCACGCAGAAACTGGGCATACCTTACGTATTCAAAGCCAGTTTCGACAAGGCTAATCGTTCGTCGATCCATTCGTATCGCGGTCCGGGTTTGGAAGAAGGGCTAAAAATATTCGAAGCAATCAAGTCGACCTTTGGCGTCCCGATCATTACGGATGTGCATGAGTCATGGCAAGCTGGGCCTCTGGCGGAAGTCGTTGATGTGTTGCAATTGCCTGCTTTTCTGGCCCGCCAAACTGACCTCGTAGTAGCGCTGGCGAAGACCGGACGCGTGATCAATATCAAAAAGCCGCAATTCTTGAGTCCGACCCAGGTGGCTAATATTGTCGAAAAATTCAAGGAAGCTGGCAACGATCAGCTGATCCTGTGCGACCGCGGAACCTGTTTTGGCTATGACAATCTGGTGGTGGATATGTTGGGCTTCGGTGTGATGAAAAAGGTCTGTAACGACCTGCCGATCATCTTTGATGTGACCCATGCCTTACAGCAGCGCGACCCGTTGGGTGCGGCTTCAGGTGGTCGCCGTCAGCAGGTTGCTGAGCTAGCGCGCGCCGGTCTTGCGGTTGGACTGGCCGGACTCTTTCTGGAGGCACATCCAGATCCCGACTCCGCGAAGTGTGATGGACCAAGCGCCTTGCCGCTGGCTCAACTGGAGCCGTTTCTGACGCAACTCAAGGCGTTAGATGATCTAGTGAAATCGTTTCCTGCGCTGAACATAAGCTGAAGAGCAGCTGAAGACTAGCTGAAGACTAGCTGAAACTCCCAGCGATTCTGAAGTTTAACCACGAGAATAAATTGTTTTGAATGATTCAACGACAAGCCGTCTAGCCATCGTGATTCCTGCCCGGTACGGATCTACCCGACTACCGGGCAAGCCACTTGCCGAGATTCGGGGCAAGCCGATGGTGCAACATGTGTATGAGCGAGCGCTGCGAGTGCCACAAGCATCAGTGGTAGTGGTTGCCACCGATGATATTCGGGTTGCCAACGCCGTGCATGCGTTCGGTGGAGTGTGCCTCATGACTTCAGCGGATCATCCTTCGGGCACAGACCGTCTGACCGAAGTGATGCGTCATATCGAGGCCGATATATATATTAATTTGCAGGGCGATGAGCCGATGGTAAGGCCCGCCGACATCGAGAAGCTGGCGGCCGGGATGCGGGCTGACAGTGCGGTGCAAATAGGTACGCTGTGCCACATGATTTCCGCGCAAGAGGCCAAAAATCCTCATGCTGTGAAAGTGGTGCTCGCAAATAATGGTGACGCGCTTTATTTCAGCCGCGCACCTATTCCCTATTCACGCGATGTTGATGATGATGGTGATAGTGATGGTAGTGGTCATCAAACAGCCCGCTATCTGAAACACGTCGGTGTGTACGCTTACCGCCGTGAGGTGCTGGCGACCTATGCAGGTCTGCCGCAGCCGATGATTGAACAGGCTGAAAAGTTGGAACAGTTACGCCTGATGGCAGCAGGCTTGCGAATTCGTGTCTTTGAGATTGCGCCAACCGGACCCGGTGTGGACACTCCCGAATGTCTGGCGCGAGTGCGCGATCTGATGGAGCGGGAGGACGCCTGAACGCCTGCTTGCGTTAGTGCAGAGATTTAATGTTGGAATGGGGTAACGTATCCAGGCGGTGTAAGCCTGATGTCAAGATATTTCCTGTCGATGCCTGTTGCGCAGGGTGTCCGAATCCAATGTCCGCCGAGTGATGAGCGCTCGGGCGGCGTCTATGGCGGTGGAAGCCGCCATTATCGTCAATAAACCTCTTGAGGTGCTGACGACCACGCTTTTCTTAAGCGAGGTCGATGCTGCTGCATTTGTATCGCGGCATTCACCGTCACGCCTTTTAGCATTGCTGCATGCCTTTTGGCTGCGATGCTTTTTTTAATACCGTAGTAGATCTTGAAACACCTGTCAAATCCTGAAATACCTATCGAAAGAACATATGAACGACACGATCTCGCTGGCGAGGCAAGTAGTAGGAATGGAAATTCAAGCGCTGGTTGCAATGTCCAGCCTGATTGATGAAGACTTTGAAAAAGCGGTAGACATTGTGCTTGCAACAGAGGGACGGGTCGTGGTCGTCGGCATGGGTAAGTCCGGACTCATCGGTAAGAAGATTGCAGCGACCATGGCTTCAACCGGGACGGCGGCATTTTTTGTCCATCCCGCCGAGGCTTTTCACGGTGATCTGGGTATGATTTTGCCGAGTGACGTGTTGCTGATGATTTCTAATAGCGGTGAAACGGAAGAGCTGGTTCGGTTGCTTCCGTTCCTCGAGTATCAAAAGAATCGTGTCGTCGCGATGACAGGGAAAAGCAATTCGACATTGGGACGTCATGCGGATGTCATTCTGGATGTTTCTGTCGAGCGGGAGGCTTGTAACATTAACCTTGCACCAACAAGTTCCACCACGGCTTCGCTGGTGATGGGCGATGCGCTCGCCGTGGTCCTTTCCATCAAGCGTGGTTTTCAGCCAGAAGACTTTGCGCGGTTTCATCCGGGTGGAAGTTTGGGGCGACGGCTGTTGACGCGTGTCGCAGACGTGATGCAGAAAGAAAATTTGCCCATTTGCCGAACTGAAGATTCATTCCGTGATGTGGTACATATCATCAATAGTGGTCGTTTGGGACTCGCCCTGGTCATGGACGGTGAGGAGTTGCTCGGGTTGATTACGGACGGGGATGTGCGCCGCACCTTTGATAGTGACCGTGATTACAAAACTATTCAGGCAGGACAGATCATGTCAGCCCATCCGGTGGAAATACTTTCTAACGAACGTTTTTCTGATGCAGAAGCACGCATTCGTGCAGAGAAAATTAATGCTTTAGTGGTGAAAAGCCCGCTAGGGAAAGTGGTCGGCATTCTGCAAATTCATGATTTGATCGATGATGAAGCTGCTCTCTGATCAGGTGGTCGGGATTTTTTCTCGCGGTATCCTGCGGATTCCCTATTTGAGCGAATTTCTGGATTTGCCGGTAGCCAATGTTGGCGCCTATAAATCCTACTTTGTGCGCGCGCTAGCGGCCGTGTTTACGCCGCAGCTTAAGCGCACGCGGATCGCGGCATTCGCTGGATGGGGGCGTCGTCCGACCGCTCGTAAACCGATGCAGCAGGCAGCATCATCGGGAGTGCTATATTTAGCGTTGGAAGATGGATTTTTGCGCTCATACGGCACGGGTGATCGCTTTCCTCCGCTTGCGTTGGTCGTCGACGAACAGGGTATTTATTACGATAGTACTCAGCCTTCAGGATTAGAGCTGTTGCTGCAAGGGCCGACCGATTTGTTGCGTGGAATCAATGAGGATGTAGCACGCGCCAAGGCGCTGATACTGGCGCATCAATTAAGTAAATACAACCATGCACCTGCGCTGGATGTCAGTGTGCTGCGCGTCAGCGATGTTCAGCGGGTATTGGTGATCGATCAGACAGTCGGCGATATGAGTGTGACCCTGGGTGGGGCCGGCGAGGACACTTTTCTCGCGATGCTCACCGCTGCGCGTTCGGAAAATCCGAAAGCCACCATCTATGTCAAAACGCATCCCGAAGTGAGCTCCGGTCGCAAGGGCGGTTATTTGACCCATGTTGAAAATGACGAACACACGGTAGTGCTGCGAGAGGAGATCAATCCCTTGAGTTTGATCGAGCGGATGGATCGCGTGTATGTGGTGACTTCGACCATGGGTTTTGAAGCATTATTGGCCGATAAACCGGTAACCGTTTTTGGATTGCCATGGTACGCCGGTTGGGGCGTGACCGACGACCGGCTGCGTTGTGCGCGTCGCACCCAGCTGAGGTCGGTGGACGCGTTATTTGCTGCGGCCTATTTCCATTACAGTCGTTATTTGAATCCCGTGACCCATCAACGGGGAACGATTTTCGATGTGATTGACTGGCTGGTGTCGCAGCGTGGTATGGCAGCACGTTATACGGGCAGAATGATTTGTATCGGATTTAGACGCTGGAAAGCCGCCAATATCGCCGCCATGTTGTCATTGGATCAGAAGCGCGTCGTGTTTGTCGCTGATGTTAAGGCGGCTGAAAGGCTAGGACCGCAACATGGTGACTGTTTAGTCTTCTGGGGACGGAACCCACCGACCGGTTTAATCGATCTCGCAGAACGACATTCGGCGCGGGGTTTGCGTATGGAAGATGGCTTTGTGCGTTCAGTTGGATTGGGCTCGGATTTGATTCGGCCAATGTCGCTGGTGCTGGATGAGCGGGGTATCTATTTCGATCCCACGCAGCTTTCCGATTTAGAGCACATGTTGAATACGACATTTTGTTCGGCATCAGAAATTGCGCGTGCACGCCATGTTCGGGACTTCATTGTTGGCCATGGGATTACCAAATATAACTTGGAGCCATGTGAACCGGCCGCTTGGCATAACGGTGACGCGGAAGTGGTTCTGGTACCCGGTCAGGTCGAAAACGATGCATCGATCCGTTATGGTTGTAACGACGTCAATACCAATCTGGGATTGCTGCAAGCCGCTCGCCGGGCGCATTCAGACGCTTTTATCGTCTACAAGCCGCACCCGGATGTCGCCTCCGGCAATCGTGCCGGAAAACTGAAGCTGATTCAGGCGCGAGAGTTTGCGGATCACGTAGAAACACAACTTTCGGTGGTGAGTTGTATCGAAGCCGCCGACGTCGTGCATACGATGACCTCGCTCACCGGTTTTGATGCTTTATTGCGCGGCAAGCGCGTGGTGGTGTATGGCCTCCCTTTTTATGCTGGATGGGGGCTGACCGAGGATATCTTCAATGATGGCGCTGCCAGCGCGCGCCGTGCGCGTCGTTTGACTTTGGATGAACTGGTGGCCGGTACGTTGTTGCGCTACCCCCTTTACTGGGATCAACATTTAAGGGGATATACCACCTGCGAGGCGGTATTGCGACGCATCGTGGAAACTCGTGACGCACTGGAAAGTGACGGTGGCCTTGAGCGGTTGCGGGTCGGATTCGTTCGTCGACAGTGGCGCAAGCTCGGCATTTTAACGTGGTCCTGGTTGTCCCGATCTTACAGTGTCGGGCGATAGCTAAATGACGAAGTCGCGAAGCGCTACTCTGACAAAAAATGAAAGCAATTAAATGGTCGATTTCATCACCACCTATTCAATGAGGCTACCAGAAGATGAATGCACGACTGGACGCTGAACAAGCACTGCGCTATAAGCGCGGTGACTATACTTTGCCCGGCTTTTACCATCTTTTACAGTGCAAACGGGTATTGATGCTGCAAGGACCGATGGGAAATTTCTTTAATCGCGTGGCGGAGTGGCTGGAGCGACGTGATGTCACGGTGCGCAAGATCAACTTCAATGGCGGTGACTGGTTATTCCATCGTCGACTACAGGCAACAAACTACCGGGGAAAACTAAGCGATTTTACGGAATTCCTTACGCAGTTTCTTCTAGAACATCGCATCGATGGCATCTTGTGTTTTGGTGACTGTCGACATTATCATTCTCTGGCGGCCGAAGTGGCTGCATTGATGAAGATTCCTTTTTTTGCATTTGAGGAAGGATATATTCGTCCGAATTACATCACGCTCGAACGTGGTGGCGTGAACATGCACTCCCTGCTGCCGAGGGGTGCTGAATTTTATCGCGCATTACCGGACATCGATATCCCTGATCCGCAGGCCACCAATACCAGCTTCGGACGTGCCGCCTTGTGCGCTATGGGGTATTACCTCGCCGGTCGATTGCTGCATGTTTTTTTTCCTCACTATCGTCATCACAAAAAGTTTTCCGTCACTTATGAGACGAAGAACTGGTTTCGTTCTTTCGTCCGTAAACAGCGCAACCGACATCGCGATGCGGAGATGATGGCGTCGCTCATAAAACATCAGTCAGGCAACTATTTTGCGGTGGCATTACAAGTTTACAATGATAGTCAGGTGCATCACCACAGCCATTATCATGACGTCCGCGAGTTCATTACGGAAGTAGTAGGTTCGTTCGCCATGCATGCGGATCAGGAACATCACCTTGTATTCAAACATCACCCGATGGATCGCGGGCAGCGTGACTATCGGCGTTTATTGAGGGCATTAAGTGCGCAGCACGGCTTGACGGGCCGGGTTCACTATGTCCACGACGTGCACCTGCCGAGTTTGTTGCGTCATTCGCGTGGCGTCGTCACCATCAACAGCACGGTTGGGTTATCCGCGCTGTATCACGATAAACCGCTGAAGGTGATGGGGCGCGCCTTGTACGACCTGGAGGGATTGAGTTTCCAAGGTGAACTGGCGCAATTTTGGACCGGGCAGAGCGACATCGACAAGGCGTTACTTAGCCGTTTTCGTGCGTTCCTCATTACGCAGACGCAATTGAATGGAAGCTTCTATGGTGATGAATTTTTTACCTGTCCGAAAACTGGAAAACGGAATGATTCTGGCTTTTCCGGGCCATTGACTTTGCTTGATATCAAAGATGGCCGGTCTTGGGAGGCCGGCACCAAGCGAAATTTGCGCACAGAACTGGCGCGATACGCACGGAGATCAGCCTAAGCTGAGCGACAACAGCCGACGTCTTCAGCGCAGGATGTTCGGTTAGATGCGTGGAATTGATCAGTAATTTGATGAGTAACTTGATGATCAAGTTTTGACCACAACGGCATCACTTTAGCCTTAGCGTCGTCCGAACATCATTTGCTCGGCCAACAGGTTTTTCGCCGGTTTAAACGCGTCCACCAGACCGAGCGAAAATCCTAGCAAGGTTTGCGAGAGGGCACCCTCCGGGGCGCTGGCAAATACGCGCGCCATCATATCGGTCATATGAATGGTCATGCTGCGATCCAGCTTTCTTCGGGCGGCGAATTTTTCCAATGCTGACGTTGCACTGTCCTGCGCCAATAATTTGGCCAAAACAGCTGCGTCGCGCAAACCCAGGTTGAGTCCTTGCCCTGCAACAGGATGCAGCGTTTGTGCCGCATTGCCGATGGCGACGGTGCGCGCCGAAGTGGCTGGGCGGGCATTCAGGCCGAGCGGAAAGCTGTTGCGTTGAGAGACCCGCTGGAAACGACCCAGGCGCCCACCGAAAGCGTCTGCAAGCGCTTGCAGAAAAAGAGCATCGGTAAGCGCAAGCAACTCTGCAGCATTGGCCGGGCGGACACACCAGACTAACGCGTAACCGTCGTCCTGGGGCAATAGCGCCAGCGGACCCTGATCGGTAAATCGCTCAAAGGCGCGATGCGGAATGGGGGCGCTGGTCTGAACGTGCGCAACGATAGCGATCTGATCGTAATCACGCTGTAATGTTTTGCCGGTTTGTGCCCCGAACAAACCACCCTCGGCCTGCACCATTATTTTGCTGCGTAGCAGGCGACCATCGGACACACCGCCATCCGATAGCACAATGTTGACTCCATCGGCTTGCTCGTCACTGCTGCTGACCTGAACCGGGCGCAACAGGGAAACGCCGCGCAATGCTGGCAATCCCGCGAGGGTCGTCACCAAGTCGCCATAACGACTAACGTAACCCAACGCCGACAACTGATAATCGTCGCGTTCAATCAACGCGCGGCCGAAATGTCCGCGCCGCGAAACGTGAATCTCATGAATGGCTGTCGCTGCTAAAGGCCATGCGCCGACATCTTCCAGAATTTGACGGCTGCCATAGGACAGCGCAATTGCACGCGGATCGAGGCGTGCCTGATCAATGGTTTTGCCATCGATCAGCGCGATCCGGTCTGGCGCAATGCCGCGCTTGATTAATAGGGCTGCGAGTGTAATTCCTACCGGCCCGGCACCACAAATGGCGATATCCGTATGAAGTGTGCCGGGGGCGCTAAGGTTGCTATCTGTCATTGATTGGCCGGCTATTTCCGCATCATTGCTTCGATATCACCGACGGCACGTGGTGCGCCGGTGCTCATCAGTTCGCAACCAGTTTCTGTGACTAAAGCGTCGTCCTCAATCCGGATGCCAATGTTCCAGTATTTCTCTGGAACGCCTTGTGCTGGCCGCACGTAAATTCCGGGTTCGACCGTGGTGACCATGCCGGGCTGCAAACCGCGCCATGGCTTCGGCTCGCCCTGGACGACCGGTGCATGCAGATCGCGATATTCGCCAACATCGTGCACATCCATACCGAGCCAATGCCCGGTGCGGTGCATATAAAATTGTCTGAAATCGCCGTTGGTGATAACGTCGTCAAGCGCGCCGACCTTGTTTTTATCGAGCAATCCGGTATCCAGCATTCCTTGCGCCAATACCCGCACGGCGGCGTCATGACCATCCATAAAATGCTTGCCGGGGCGGGTGACCTCAATCGCAGCATATTGCGCGGCTAATACAATTTCATATAATTCTTTTTGCGGACCTGAGAACACGCCATTGGCCGGAAATGTACGGGTAATATCGCCGGCGTAACTATCGAATTCGCAACCGGCATCAATCAGGACCAGATCGCCGTCCTTGAGGATCGCATCGCTGGCCCGATAATGCAGCACGCACGCATTGGCACCGGTAGCGACTATCGATCCATAGGCGGGATATTGGGAACCCTGGCGGCGAAACTCGTGCAGCAGTTCAGCTTCCAGTTCATATTCGCGCAGTCCGGGCCGGGCAAGTCGCATAGCGCGGCAATGGCCTTCCGCCGAAATGACGCCAGCGCGGCGCATTAGCGCGACTTCATCGGCGTCTTTAAACAAGCGCATTTCGTCCATCAACACCTGTACGTTGTGGATGGCAGAAGGCGCAACAACGCCGGCGCGGCCCATGGCGCGCACCGTGTCTAACCAGCCTTGCAGTTTTTGATCGTAGTCGCTTTGATGACCCAGTGCATAAAACACGGATGGTGCATCGGCTAATAACTTAGGGATTTCAGCGGCCATCGCTTCGATCGGAAAAGCCGCATCGAAACCGAATTTTTCGCAGGCGGCGACGGGGCCGTAACGAACCCCGTCCCAGATTTCCCGTTCCAGATTCTTTTCACGACAAAACAGGATGGCTTTAGGTTGTTCTCCAGCGACCAGCACGACGACTGCTTCCGGTTCCATAAAACCAGACAGATAATAGAAGTAACTGTCGTGGCGATAGGGGTAATCGGCATCGCGATTGCGCATGACCTCCGGTGCCGTTGGAATGATCGCTACGCCGCCGCCTTTGGCTTGCATCAATGCGATTAACTGGGCGCGTCTTGTGGAGTAAGGGGTCATGTGCATCCTTGCGATTGGGTTGATGTCGAAAACGTGCGCATTATTGAAAAACTTCTGCGATTACATCGGTGCGTTTAGTCGTTCCAGGCGTTCGATCGTTCCAACGTCTGTCCAGTCTCCACGATACACCTCTCCGCCGATTTGGTTGAGATCAGCGTATTGCCGGATTATTGGCGCTAATTTACCAAATTCGCCAGCTGCCACAGAATCGAACATCATCGGACGGAACACGCCTATACCGGAATAGGTAAAACGTGGCTCACCTTCGTTAGAGACCGAAAAGCTGTTCACGGCAAAATCACCTTGCGGATGATGGTCCGGATTTTTTACCAGATATAGCCAGGCGACGTCGCGCGTTTCAAGCGGGTGGGGAACGCCCCAGACGTCGTTGTCTTCCAGCGTGGTTTTTACCTGCTCAAAGTTGAAATAAGGACAGTAAATATCGGCCGAAACTGCGACAAATGCGGCTTCGCCCAGCAAATGGCGTGCTTTGGCGACAGCGCCTGCCGTTTCCAGCGCTGTGCCTTCCGCCGAGTACGAAATTTTGGCGCCATATTTACTGCCGTCGCCGAGCGTATCTTCAATCAACTGGCCTAAATGGGCATGATTAATGATGATATCGGTGATGCCTGCGCGCACCAGATTGACGATATGCCAGACGATCAGCGGGCGACCCCTGACTTTCAGGAGCGGTTTGGGAGTAGTGTCGGTCAGTGGGCGCATGCGCTCTCCGCGACCGGCGGCAAAAATCATTGCTTTCATGAGATGCTTATATTTAATTATTTCAGTTAAAGGAGTTGGCGTGGTGGAACAGCGGCGTGTTCAGTAAAACGGCGTCTCCAAATGTAGCGTGACCAGTGTAGCGTCACCGGTCACCAGTCACCAGTCACTATTCACTATTCAGCTCTGTCATGGCGTGTTACCACCGATTACAACACGGACTTAGAAGGTATAGCCAATCCGTTGCGGCGTATCTTCCAGCTTATCAATCAGCCGTACCAACGGGATCAACTCGCGATAACGCAATGCCGTTTTTCGTACATAGTCCATCACCTGCGGAATGTGCTGCATGTATTCGGGTTTTCCGTCGCGGTAATTCAGGCGCGCAAATAAACCAAGGATTTTAAGATGGCGCTGCAAGCCGATATATTCAAAATCACGGTAAAAAGTATCGATATCGGGTGCAACCGGTAGGCCGACCCGTTTGGCACGTTCCCAATAGCGGATCACCCAGTCGAGTACCTGTGCTTCATCCCATGACCGATAAACATCGCGCAGCAGGGAAGCCAGGTCGTAGGTGATGGGACCGTATAGCGCCCCCTGAAAGTCCAGAACCCCGGGGTTGCCATTAGGCAGGACCATTAAGTTGCGTGAATGATAGTCTCGATGGACGTAAACTTGCGGTTGCGCCATATTGTTGGCAAGAATGGCATTGAACACCTCGTCGAGACTGGTACTTTGCTCTGTGGTCAAAGTGACATTTAGATGCTTGCCGATGTACCATTCAGAAAAAATCTGTAATTCTTTTTGCAAAAAGGCGCGGTCATATTCCTGCAAGACGTCTGGTTTGCTGTGGGTTTGCATCTTTACTAGCGCATCAATTGCGTCTAGATACAAAGCGTTAGCGTCGGTGTTCTCGGCGTTGAGTTGTTGCAAATAAGTTGTGGGGCCGAGGTCGGATAACAACAAAAATCCCCGTTCAACATCCTGCGCCAAAATGTCAGGGGTCGACATTCCTGCTTCGTGAAAGATTCCTGCAATAGAAATAAATGGCCGCACATCCTCTTGCGGTTGCGGCGCATCCATCACGATCAGGGTTTTGACCTCGCCAGGGGAGCCGCTAGCAACGCCTACGTTAGCGGCATCAATGCGGAAGTAACGTCGAAAACTGGCGTCGGCAGAGGCTGGCCGAATCGAATCAGCGAGCGTAGGGTGGTCGGCTAAGGTCGACAGCCAGTCAAGTATTTGTAGCAGGCGCAAATCCGGTGCGGCAAGGGGCAAACAGAGTGTTCCAGGCGCTGCGCACAGCGGCGATAATTCAGGTGATGTCATTAAGCGGTCCAGGAATACGGTTGTAGGTAGTCAGTTCCCATATAATAAGGGATTAATTTTAAAAAATCCCTACGATGGTGTTTGCTCAATGCATTTTTTGACACGATTTTCATCAGTGCCCCTTTCACAATCGTCGCCGCAATCATTGCTGTCGTCTCCACGCCGCTCGCCTTTTCGCGGACCTGCGGCTGGGCGCAAGCGCCAGATAGCGCGGTTGCCGCCGCCCCGTATGCAACGCCTCGCTTGGCTGATTGCGTCCGTATTGGCTTCTGCGATGCCGATATTCGTGTCGTCTCCAGCGATGGCGCAAACCGCACCGGTCCGGCCACCACGCGTCGACGAGAGCAATTTGCCCACCACCGTGGAGGCCAATCAGATGACCGGACGGCCAGATCGGGTGTTGAATCTCGACAACAATGTCGATCTGACACGCGGACAGACCGAGGTGAAATCCGATAAGGCAACTTATCGCATCATCGAAAACGAGGTCGAAGCTCACGGTTGTGTTCGCATGAACCGCTATGGCGACGAATATACCGGAAACGATCTCAAGCTGAATATGGATTCGGGTGAGGGGTTTTTAACCCAGCCGACCTATAAATTTGGTATCAACGGTGGCCACGGTGCTGCTGAACGGTATGATTTTCAGGACGAAGACCATGCGCGAGCGATTACGGGAACCTATACGACTTGCCCCGGTACCAATCCCGATTGGTACATTAAAGCCAATACAATGGATATCGACACCGGTCGCGGCGAAGGTTTAGCCCACGGCGGTATATTGTATTTTAAAGATGTGCCGATCCTGGCTTCGCCGATTTTGTCATTCCCGCTGTCAAGCGACCGTCAGTCCGGATTTTTGCCGCCGACGATCGGTGCCACCAGTACGGGCGGTGGCGAAATTAGCATGCCGTATTATTTTAATATCGCCCCCAACCGCGATCTGACGTTTACCCCGAATGTGATTACCAAGCGCGGTATTCAGCTGGGCCTGGAGGGACGCTATCTCGGCGATACCTATAGCGGCATCACCAAGCTCGAATATTTACCGAACGATATGCTGACCAAGACCAATCGTTATGCGATTGAGTCAAATCACACCCAAAACTTTGGTGGTGGGTTTGGCATGTCCTGGAACGTCAATTACGCCTCCGACAATCAATATCCGGACGATTTTTCCCGCTCAATTACCCAGAGTGCGCAACGATTGTTAAACCGCGAATTGGACCTTACCTATGGCGGAACCTATGGTAGCGTGACCGCGCTGGCATCACGCTATCAGGTATTGCAAGATTACGATGTCAACGGTAATCCATTGATTGTGCGTCCGTATGATCGGTTGCCCCAGGTGACTTACACCGTTGGTCGCCAGGACGTCGGTGGCTTTGACTGGACGGTGAACGCGCAATACACACGGTTCAAGAACAGCTTATATGACGTTCCGACGACGGTGCAATTGCCGGGCGAGGGAGACCGGCTGTATATTAATCCGCAGCTTTCCTATCCGATTATTGGTGCCAGTTATTTTTTGACACCAAAAATTCAACTGGACGCAACGTCGTATAGCCTGACGGACGTGGTGCCTGGTGCGCCAACCAGTTTTAGTCGCGTGCTTCCGACGTTCTCGCTGGATGGTGGGCTGACTTTTGAACGCGAAGCCAAACTATTTGGCAACGCCGTGACTCAGACCCTGGAACCACGGATGTTTTATGTGCGCACACCCTATAAGGATCAGAATAATTACCCGCTGTTCGATACCGGCGTCGCTGATTTCAATTTTGCGCAGATTTTCACAGAGAACAGTTTTGCCGGTCATGACCGTATTAGCGATGCAAATCAGCTAACTACGGCGGTCACCTCTCGCTTTATTCAGGAGAATGGCGTCGAGCGTCTGCGTCTGGCGATCGGTCAACGTTTTTATTTCACGCCACCTCTGGTGACGTTGGATAACACGATTACCAATAGTCGCTCTGATTTGCTGTTAGGGGCAAGCGGACAGGTCACCAGCACCCTCGGTATCGACAGTAACATTCAATATAGCCAAACTAATAATACACTGCAGCGTGCGAATTACAGTCTGCGCTGGCAGCCCGCACCCAAAGAGGTGATTAATTTCGCGTATCGTCTGGATCGCACTCCTGCAGATGTCGCATTGAATAACAACGAAGTACTGAAACAGGTCGATCTTTCCGCACAATGGCCAATAGCGAAGCGCTGGTATGGTGTGGGTCGTATCAACTATTCGTTGCAGGATCGTCGCGTTGCTGAAGGCTTGCTCGGCGTAGAGTACAAAGCGGACTGTTGGGTTTTTCGTGTAGTTGCACAGCGGACACCTACCTCGACAGCACAGACTAGCTCGGCATTATTTTTCCAGCTTGAATTGAATGGTTTGACCAAACTCGGCTCTAACCCGATGCAAGCGTTAAAAGGCAGCATCCCAGGTTATCAGAATGTAAATCAACCAGACAAGATCATCAGTAATTGAATCCGTCATACTTATATATGAATGCTCTCATCATTATGCGTAAAACCAATCAGTCCAACAAAGCACAACTTGCCACTATCATTGTCGCGACGCTGTTAAATGTCACTTCTGGCGCATGGGCACAGAACTCGGCAGCCAGCCCGTTGAGCCCACCCCTCATGCCATCGCCAACCACATCAACTGCTAGGGGAGCCGCTGCGCCGTCGACGACGGCCAGCAATACACCAGAGACGATCGATGCGATTGTGGCGGTGGTAAATAACGAAGTCATCACGCGCCAGGAGCTAGCCTTGCGCCTGAAAGATGTTATTCAACGTATGAAAAGCCAGGGGATGGAAATACCGCCTCCGGCAGAACTGCAAAAACAATTGTTGGAGCGTCTGATTATGGAACGCGCCCAAGTCCAGGCAGCCAAAGAATTTGGATTGTCGGTTGATGACAAAATGCTCGATGCAGCCATTGGTCGCATAGCGGACCAAAATAAGATGTCGATGGCGGATTTCCGCAAGCAATTAATTCATGACAACATTCCATATCCCGCTTTCCGGGATGACATCCGTCGCGAAATTTTGCTGCAACGTCTGCGCGAGCGCGAAGTCGATAACAAAATTCAAATTACCGAATCCGAAGTCGATAATTATCTGATCGCCGAAGCCAACAACAAACAATCGCAACAGGCGCAGCAAGAAGTTAACCTTGCGCAAATTTTGATACGTGTGCCTGAAAACGCGACACCAGCGCAGGCGGCCGAGCGTCACAAGCGCGCTGAAGAGGTGCTGCAACAGCTCCGTTCAGGTGGTAACTTTGCCAAAATTGCGGCGACCTATTCGGATGCGCCTGATGCACTGACCGGTGGCGAATTAGGATGGCGTCAGCAGGATCGTTTGCCAAAGTTGTTCCTCGATGCGATTGCAACGCTGACACCGGGTCAGCTTTCACCGATCTTGCAGAGTGCGAACGGTTTCCATATCATCCGGCTCAACGACAAACGCGCTTCGACCAATGTCGATAAGCCGGCGGCCGCGCCAGTCGAGCAAACTCACGTACGCCATATTTTAATCAAGGTAACGCCGACGGTATCCGCAGCTGAAGCCAAGAAGCGCTTGCTTGAATTGAAAGATCGCCTGGATAATAAGGCCGCGACTTTTGAAGACCTTGCAAAACTTTATTCGAATGATCTGTCAGCGTCTAAAGGTGGCGATCTCGGCTGGATTTACCCTGGCGACACGGTCCCGGAATTTCAGCGTGCGATGGATGCACTCAAGCCGGGCCAAATCAGCGAGCCGATTGAAACCCCTTTCGGTTATCACCTGATTCAAGTGCTGGAACGCAAAACTGACACCGTTTCTGCAGATCGCAAACGCCTCGCAGCTCGCGCTGCAATTCGTGAACGGAAGCAGGAAGAAGCAACGAATGACTGGTTGCGCGAACTGCGTGATCGCGCTTACGTCGAATACCGTACTGACGACAACGGTTGATCGCGGTTGTGGTTGCTTGATCGTGGTTGATGGTCTAGCCCCGCGTGCCTTGGCTATTCTGGGGACGCAGGGTTAACGTAAAAGCCTGCGTAAGATCGCAGTAGAGCTGATTGAAGCTGAAGAGAGCCGATATGAAGCGGCAAAGCGGCTATTACCGGCACACCAGCACGATTGTCATGAGTTATTTAATGGTCCCGCAATGACAGTTCAGAATGTAGTCAGTCCCGCAACACCAGCACCAGGCGCTGCTTTGCGTCGTCCCATTCTTGCGATCACCTGCGGTGAACCGGCAGGAATCGGTCCAGAGATTTCAATCAAGGCGGCGTGGGAACTGCGCGCCGGAATCAATAGCATTCTGATCGGGGACGCTGCTTTTTTAGCAATGATAGCGGCGGAAATTGATCCACAGATTAAATTGGTGGCACTTTCGGAGCAGGCATTTCTCTTTAGTGGTTTGCCAGATTTTGGTCCAGAGCGTATTGCTGTGATTGATTCCCCTTTCAGCGTGCACGTGGAGCCCGGCAAGCTGGACCCGCGCAACGGCCGCGCTATCTTAAAGACACTGGATATCGCAATCGCCGGTGCGGTGGCAAAAAGCTTTGACGCTATCGTCACCGCGCCTCTGCAAAAAAGTAGTATCAACGACGCTGGCGTTCATTTCACAGGCCACACAGAGTATCTGGCGGAGAAGACTGGCACAGCGCAAGTGGTGATGATGCTGGCGACTGATCGCACGACACCGCCGTTAAGAGTTGCGTTAGCCACGACGCATCTGGCCTTGAAAGATGTCGCCGCCGCGATTACCGTCGAAGGACTGAGCCGTACTTTAGATATCCTGCATCACGATTTACAGACTAAATTCGGATTGAGGCAGCCGCGTATTTTGGTCACCGGCCTGAATCCGCACGCGGGAGAGGGTGGATACCTCGGGCGCGAAGAAATCGATATCATCACGCCTGCATTGGTAGCAGCGAAGGCCAAAGGATTGCAAGTCAGCGGTCCTTATCCCGCCGATACCTTGTTTCAGCAAAAATATCTGGATCAAGCCGATTGCGTGCTGGCGATGTATCACGATCAAGGTTTGCCAGTGCTTAAATACGCCAGCTTTGGTCATGGCATTAATATCACACTTGGTTTGCCGATCATTCGCACCTCGGTCGATCATGGCACTGCGCTCGACCTGGCCGCGGCCGGATTAGGGAAGGCCGACCACGGCAGCATGCTGGCTGCGCTCAATGCTGCGGCTCAAATGGTCACCGCGAAGGCTACTTTAGACCTGGTAAACCTTTAGTCTGAGGAATAGCGACACCGGATACTCACAATTTTGCGGATCAAAATGTGTCCCTCAGGGCGGCCGCAGGTGTGTGAACCCGGCTTTGTCAATAACAGTCACTGGAACATCCCGTCATATCGTTGTAACCGCGTCACGTTCTTTAGCGCGTAATTTTGTATGACAGCGTTTTTACGAAGGCGCTTAAAAAGGGCGCAACGACCCGCGGCGCTTTTATTACGCCTTTTCATTCTATTAGTAGTATCTTTTACATCAGCGCATCTCAAAACATGAAACATATTGCACGTAAGCGCTTCGGCCAAAATTTCCTCACGGACAAGCAAGTATTGACCGATATCATCAGTGCAATAGCGCCGCAAGCGGACGACAACATGGTCGAGATTGGTCCCGGCTTAGCCGCCATGACCACTTTGTTGCTCAAATCGTTGAAGCAGCTGCACGTGGTGGAATTGGACCGTGATCTGGTAACACGGCTGGAAAAAACCTTCGACCCCGCTCGTCTTCATGTGCATTCTGCAGATGCGTTGAAATTCGATTTCAGCAGCATTCCTTTGCTGGGCGAAGGCAAACTGCGGGTGGTCGGTAATTTGCCGTATAACATTTCGAGTCCATTGCTGTTTCAACTGACCGAGATTGCCCCGTTAGTGCAGGATCAGCATTTTATGTTGCAAAAAGAAGTGGTGCAACGGATGGTGGCGGAGCCCGGTAGTAAAACGTTTGGCCGCCTCTCCGTCATGCTGCAGTGGCGCTATAAGATGCAGCTCATGTTCATCGTCCCACCGACCGCATTTGATCCGCCGCCGCGCGTGGAATCTGCCATTGTGCGTATGATTCCGATTGCGGAGCCGCTGGTCTGTGATCAGAAGAAGCTGGAAGATGTGGTTTTAAAGGCCTTTACGCAACGCCGTAAGGTGATTCGGAATAGTCTGGCGGGCATGTTCACCGAAAATGACTTGATAGACGCTGGTGTGGACCCGCAGGCGCGCCCGGAAACGATCGCCATGGAACTGTTCGTTGGCCTGGCGAACCGACTGAAGTAGTCTCCGGAGCCGCCTTCCTAAACGCTGCACGCTCCATGCGCTTTTACCGATCGGCATGTAACGGCATTACCGGTGGACGTAACAGTGGTAAGAGAAATGTAAGGAAATGTACGAGAAACATTGAGAACATATTGCATTCGTATAATCGGCTACTTAAGCCAGCCTTGAATGCATTTTGCGGCTGGTTTCCTGATGCCGTATGGGTATTCAGCGCAAAAAAGAGTCAATAAACGTTTTTTTGATCCAACTTGATCTGTTAGCGTACACCGAACCATGTTTGGTGTCGCAGGCAATCACCCCCCCCGGAGATAAAATGCTCACTTCTACGTACGCTCTTATCAGTCTTTCATCAGAGCAAAAGAGGGTGCATGACCTCTTGGTGATGGTGCAGCGATTACTTCAAGACGGTTCAACTGAAAGGCCGCGTAGTGATCAGGTAATTCTTGATTCGATAGGTCGCCAACTAACCAGACTTGACGCCTCCTGCCATCGTCGAAAAATGGAAATTTTCGTGATTCCTGCGATCATGAGTGCGACCAAAGAAGCAGATTTCTTGCTGGCCGAGCTAGAAACCTTAAGCGCCACTTGCTTGCAGGTACTTGAATCAGTCGGGCACTGGGTGCAGCAAGCTGTTGACGACGGGACGAGAGAAGTCACCGAGTTGTATTCTTTAGTCGCGCTCTATTGCAATAGCATGCTGTTGCGATTAGCCAAAGAAGAAGATGCATTGTTACCACTGGCCCAACGGGTGATATCGAGCGACGACTGGTTTGCTATTGGCGTGCAATTTTTGTCACATGACGCTGAAGCGAACGCGCGCCACCAATGTATGTGCGCGGAGCGGGAGCTTGCTCCGGGGGCAACATCCATTTATCCATTCAATGTCCTCCTAGGGCAACATGAAAATTCCAGCTCCGCTCTCCGCAACGATGTGTCGGCGTGGCATTAACCATTAACGCCTTTTGCCACGATTTCCTATCTGATATACCGCAGTAGTTATAGTTTTGCGTTCGGCCAATGCCCTGGCTTGCGCTCAATCAATTCGATCTTGTAACCGTCCGGGTCCTGCACGAAAGCGATATTGGTCGTGCCGCCCTTTACCGGACCGGCTTCACGGGTCACATTCCCGCCTTGTAACTTGACGTCGGCACAGGCCTGATGCACATCCTCCACTGCGAGGGCGATATGTCCATAGGCAGTTCCCTGGTCATAACTGTCCACGCCGTAGTTGTAGGTCAATTCCAATTCTGCGTGGTCTGGATTCGTGCCGTAACCGACAAATGCGAGGGTATATTTGTATTCAGGATTGTCGTTCGTCCTAAGCAATTTCATGCCAAGTACTTTGGTATAAAAATCGATGGAACGTTGCAGGTTGCCGACGCGCAGCATAGTGTGTAGGAGTAGCATAAATTCTTTCGATCATGGGAAGGGTTGGCACGCAGCGACGGCGTACGAAGAAAAAATCACAAAAAAGCAATTTCAACAGCAAATGTCGAGCTTAAAATATAGGCAGTGTTTCTTGCGCGCTATCACGCAATGTCCGCCGCGCCGTTTCAAATTCCGGGAATATGGATTGTACTGTCGCCCAAAAGCGCGGGCTGTGGTTCATTTCGCGCAGATGCGATAGCTCATGCGCAATCACATAATCGATCAACGGCAGCGCAAAATGCATCAAGCGCCAGTTCAGCCGGATTTTGCCGTCTGCGGTGCAGGAGCCCCATTGTGTGGTCGCAGACGAGAGCGCATAGGATTTGTAGGTCACGCCGAGTTTATTTGCATACAGCGGAAGCCGTTCACCGAATACGCGTTTGGCTTCCAATTGTAACCAGCCTAACACACGGTCTTTCAGCTGCTGTTCGCTCGCATCGACAGGTAAACACACCGTCAATGTTGCAGCTTCCGGATCGTATTCGATACCGGCCACCTGGGTAGCGCGGATACGAAGGGTCAGGTCGGCACCAAGATACGGCAGCGTTTCACCGTCGGACCATGTCATCTGAGGTTGCAGACGACGCGCAGAACGATCGCGATATTCATGCAATTTTGCAAATATCCAACGCTTTTTCTCTCGGATCGCACTTTCAATCTCCACCACAGTTACCCACTTTGGGGCCGTCACGCGCAGTCCGTCATCACTAATGACAAAACCAATTGAGCGCCGCTTGGAGCGCAACAACGCATAGTCAAGCACATGCGCGTCAATCTGGAGGCGGCGTTTTCCTGCAGCCACTGGAAGTAGTGGAGCGGGCGGCTGAGCATCCTGAGGCGCTGGCCTGAGATCGGGGGCGCCGGTAGTTGCTTCGGACGACGGCGCTGATACAGGTCGTTTTAGTGGCGGAGCGCTATGCCCGGGGGACGCAAGCAACGTTCCATTGTCAGGGTAGGGCGCATCGACACTGAACAGGTCCAGTTGGCGCGCCAGCGGTTGCGGCGGCGGAACCAGCGGCCGCAGATGCGGCTTGGTGTCAGGCGTCGAGGGTTGTTTCTTTTGATGCAAAAATTTCAAGATTGTCGGCTGTGATTGTGAACAATGTTGATCAAAATTCCCGGATACTATTTTGGATAAGCATGTGGTGAAATGACCCGCATCTCTGATTCTATCCAATTTTCAACTTTTTCCATCATCTCTGCGCTATTTAGGCCTTCGGGGGAAATCGGTTTGCCGATAGAGACAGTAATCATCCCAGGTTTCTTGATAAAAGAATTCTTCGGCCAGCACTCGCCAGCGTTCACGGCGATAGGAACCACCACAGAGTTGGTCTCGATGGCAAGTCTGGTGCCACCGTGCTTATATTTACCCTTTTGACCGACTGGAATCCGCGTGCCTTCCGGGAACATGATAATCCACTGGCCGTCGGCCAGGCGCCTGCGTCCCTGAGTGACAACCTGCGCGAAGGCATCACGGCCTTTGCGATCAATCGGGATCATGCGTAATAACGCTATGCCCCAGCCGAAAAAAGGAATGTACGTGAGCGACTTTTTGAAGACGAACACCAAAGGGCGCGGTGTCATTGGCAGCAAAAAGATGGTTTCCCACGCCGATTGATGCTTCGACAGCACAATGGCCGGAGCGTCTGGAAAATTTTCAGCACCTTTGATTTGATATTGAATGCCACAGAGAACCTTCGCCAGCCATACAATAAACACGTTCCAGCGTGAGGTTAAATAATATCTTTTGGCATAGGGAAAGGGCGCGAAAAAAAGACAGGCAACGGCCCAGATCACGGTCGCGACCGTCATGATTGCAAAAAATAGCACCGAGCGAAGAAACAAGAAAAACTGCATACATACTCCAAAAATTTTATTCGCAGCAAGGTCAGGCAGCCATCGCCTGCAGTTAGGTTTGGACTGTCAGTCCCGCCTACTGTAAACGTAAGGCATATCCATTGCCGCCCAAAGTCATTACCGGCAGGAAGCTAAAGTCGCTTCATGCCTTGATCGGGTTAGCGCCGTTCGTTATCCCGTCTAAATCAGGGACATTAGACCGACATGTCGACCGTTTTTTTTAACAGAAAATCAACCACCGCTGCCAAATCCGGAAATACCATCGTGCCGGGTGGCAGGCCGCCTTTTTCGCGGGTAGTCTGGCCTTTTCCGGTCAACACCAGATAGGGCGCACATCCTGCGACGAAACCGGCTTGTAAGTCACGCAGCGAGTCTCCAACCACCGGAACGCCGCCGCGCAAACTGATCTCGAAACGCTTGGCGATATCGGCAAACATGCCCGGCTTAGGCTTGCGGCAGTCGCAGTTATCTTCGGCTGCATGCGGGCAAAAGAAGACCGCGTCAATTTCTGCACCGACCAATTGCGCGGCCGTGTGCATCTTTTGATGGATCTCATTGAGTGTTTGCATGTTAAGCAAACCACGGGCAACGCCTGACTGATTGGTTGCCACCACCACGTGATAGCCCGCTTGATTCAGGCGGGCGATCGCTTCCAGTGAACCTTTGAGTGGAATCCACTCATCGGGTGATTTGATAAACGCATCGGAGTCCTGATTAATGACACCGTCACGGTCCAGAATGATCAGTTTTAGAGTCTGTGCCATGGCTTTCCTAAGCGACCAGCTTGGAGATATCAGCAACCTGATTCAACATCAGGTGTAAATTGGACAACAGCGCCAGACGGTTGTTACGCAAATGCTCATCTTCCGCCATCACCATCACCTCATTGAAAAATGCATCTACCTCTGAGCGCAAGCGTGCGAGCGATTGTAACGCGCCAGCAAAGTCACCTTGGGCAAACGCTGCATCAACCTGCGGCTTCACATTCGTCATCGCAGCGACCAGATTTTTTTCAGCCTCATCCTGCAACAAACCAGTCTGAACCGTGCCGGTATCGACCACGTTATTTTTTTTCAGAATGTTGGTGATGCGCTTGTTTGCTGCCGCCAATGCTTCGGCTTCTGGTAACGCTGCAAATGCCTGCACTGCATCCAGACGTTCGATGATGTTGGTCAGTGTGTCGGGTTGTTGTGCTATGACTGCTTCGATCTGGCTCGGTGCGTAACCACGCTCGCGCAATATGCCACGCAAGCGGTCGTACATAAAACTTAACACCTCGGCGCATGGATCCTTGAAATTCGTATTCTCGGAGAATGACCCGGCAGTCGTTTGCAACAACTGTTGTAGCGATAACGGCAGGCGTTTTTCGAGCAACATGCGCAATACGCCTAAGGCGTGGCGACGGAGCGCGAAAGGATCTTTGTCCCCGGTTGGTTGCAAACCGATACCCCAGATACCGACCAGTGTTTCCAGTTTATCCGCCAGTGCAACCACGGTGCTGGTGTCGGTAGTTGGCAACGCATCGCCGGCAAAGCGCGGTTGATAATGTTCAGAAATGGCCAGCGCAACTGGTTCCGCCTCGCCGTCATGGCCTGCGTAGTAGGTGCCCATGATGCCCTGCAGTTCCGGAAACTCCCCGACCATATCGGTCAGCAAATCGGCTTTGGCAAGTTCAGCCGCGCGCGAAGCGCGTGCTGCCAGTAGTGGATCGTTGCTCCATAGTGCTGCGATGGCAACCGCGATGGTCTGAACCCGCTGGGTGCGCTGAAACTGATTGCCGAGTTTATTGTGGTACACCACATTCGCGAGTAACGGGACGCGCTCTGCCAGGGTCTTTTTCTGATCTTGTTCGAAGAAAAATTTGGCATCTGCCAGCCGTGGACGGACCACGCGTTCATTGCCTTGAATAATGTATTGCGGATCTTTGGTTTCCAGATTCGATACAATCAAAAAGCGCGAACGCAGCTTGCCGTCAGTATCAGTCAGCGCAAAATATTTCTGATTGGTTTGCATTGTCAATATCAGGCATTCTTGCGGAACCGACAGATACTCATCCTCAAAGTGGCATGGATACACCACAGGCCATTCGACCAGCGCAGTGACTTCGTCCAGCAACGATTCCGGCATCAGCACCAGATCATCACCGGCCTCTGCCAGCAACGCCGCGCGGATTTGCTCTTTGCGCTGACTGAAGCTGGCGACGACTTTGCCTTGGCTTGCCAGCACTTCGACGTAACTCTCGGCGTCTGCAATGGTGATCGCGCCTTTTGACAAGAACCGATGTCCGCCGGTAATGCGATCCGCATTCAGGCCCAACAAACGCAGCGTCACCACGGTGTCGCCGTGCAAGGCGATCAGTCGGTGTGCAGGGCGTACGAAATGCACCGTTTCACCGGCGGCAGGGCCGTGCTGTAGCTGATAGCTCATTTGCTTGGGAATCGGCAATTTGGCGATCGTGTCATCCAAAATGACTTGCAAGCCGACTTCGAGTGCGGCACCTTTGGCGGTGTAGCTATAAAAAAAGCTTTCAGCCTTGCCATCGACGGCACGTTCCAGCTGGTCCGGCGTAATCAGCACAGCGTTCGTTGTGGCAGCTAAAGCGGCCAGTTTTTTGATTAATGGCACGCTCGGCTGACCTTGCGCGTCCAGTGCGACGGAAACCGGCAGCACTTTTTCCCGCATGGTCTTATCCAGAGAGATCGCACGCACGTTACTGATGATGACCGCCAGACGTCGCGGCGTCGCGTACGTGGTGGCGACCGCATCGCTGGCCAAAAAGTCGCGTGCTTTCAAACCGTTGAAAATACCGCTGGCAAAAGCGTTGCCGAGTTTTTCGAGCGCCTTCGGTGGCAATTCTTCAGTAAAAATTTCGATTAAAAGGGTAGAACTCATGCTACTTCACTCCCTGCGCGACGCGCCACCGTGTTGGTGTATTCGTCGCCAAATTCTTTTAGCAATAACGGCGCGTTTTTTTCGTTCAGTTCCCACATAGGAAAGCCGAGCGTCTCGCGCGATTCGTAATAGGCCTTCGCCACTTCGCGTGAAAGGTTACGAATACGACCCATATAAGCAGCGCGTTCGGTCACCGAAATTGCGCCGCGGGCATCCAGCAAATTGAATGTATGCGCTGCTTTTAACACCATTTCATAGGCGGGCAGGGCCAACGGCACCGCCAGCAATTTCTTGGCCTGTGCTTCATAGCTGCCGAACAGCGGGAACAGGAACTCGGTGTCTGCGTACTCAAAATTGTAGGTCGACTGCTCAACTTCATTCTGGTGGAAGACGTCGCCGTAGCTCAGGTGTTTTTTGACATCGTTTTCAACCCATTCCGTCCAGACCAGATCGTAGACGTTTTCGACGCCTTGCAAATACATGGCAAGGCGTTCGATGCCATAAGTAATTTCGCCCAACACCGGTTTGCAGTCAAGACCGCCTACTTGTTGAAAATAGGTAAATTGGGTGACTTCCATGCCGTTCAGCCAGACTTCCCAGCCCAGACCCCATGCACCCAGGGTCGGATTTTCCCAGTCATCTTCAACAAAGCGGACATCGTTCTTTTGCAAATCCAGCCCAAGCGCCTCAAGCGAACCCAGATAGAGATCCAGAATGTTTTCCGGCGCAGGCTTCAGGACCACCTGATATTGGTAGTAATGCTGCAACCGGTTAGGGTTGTTACCGTAACGGCCATCCTTGGGGCGGCGTGATGGCTGGACGTAAGCTGCACGCCATGGCTCTGGTCCGATAGCGCGTAAAAAAGTCGCGGTGTGCGAGGTGCCAGCGCCGACTTCCATGTCGTAAGGTTGCAGTAACGCACAACCTTGCGCGCCCCAGTAGTCTTGCAATTTGAGAATTATTTGTTGGAATGTAAGCATTATTTTTTGTGCTGCTCCATGCGGCTGGGCGGGTTGCTAAAAAGCAAAGTGAGTTTCGCTAAAGGAGCGATTTTAGCGGGTTTTAACGGCCTTATGTAGCTGGCCGCTGTTATGTGGTGCTTATGTGCTGCTCATGTGGTGCTTATGTGCCGCTCATGTGGTGCTCATGTGCCGCTCAGGTGGTCGCTGCGTTGCAATTAATGTATTGTCAACCTGCTATCTGTTGGGCATGCTCAGGACGTAAATACCGTCGGAGGCAAATTATTTATTCAATTTTTACGGCTTTGGCGCTTACGGCCAGAGATCCTTGCCGCGGCCAATAACAGCGTGGCCAACATCAGCAGCAGGCGGTTACCCAGAAGAATATAAGGCGTATTCCCGGTGAAGCCCTGAACCGATGCTGCCAGCACGCCGGAAGTCAGCGGCGGCAAGTACGCTGTCACATTGCCGTGTGGATCGATGACAGCGGTGGTGCCGGTATTTGTCGCACGCAACATCGGACGGCCGCTTTCGATACTGCGCATTTGTGAAATCTGTAAATGTTGCGGAAGAGCAATGGAATCACCAAACCAGGCAATATTCGACATATTCAGTAATACCGTCGCCGCAGGATGCCCTGCAGCTCTTGTGGCAGACAGTTGCGCCGCGATTTCCTCACCGAATAAATCTTCATAACAAATGTTAGGCAGGACCCATTGATCCTTGACCGCAAACGGTGGTTGCACCACCGCGCCACGGGTAAAGTCTCCCAGCGGAATATTCATCAAAGCGACAAACCAGTGAAAGCCGTACGGAATGAATTCGCCAAATGGCACCAAATGGTGCTTGTCATAGCGATAAAGGCGAGAACCGTTGGCATCGGCGGCATCGGCAGTATTAGCTACGGTAGCCGGCGAAAATCCCAGTACGCTATTCGCATACAGATTCGGGCCATCCGTGAGGGGAATCCCCAACGCGATGGTACTGCCGGATTGTTGCGCGAACTGGGCGATTGCAGGGATGTATTCTGGCGGTAGCTGCGTTTGCAAAAGCGGTATCGCGGTTTCCGGTGTGGCGATCAGGTCGGCAGGCGCGGCGCTAATCATGTCCTTATACAGCGCTAATGTATGATCGATTTTGCTTGGATCGAATTTCATCTCCTGCGCGACATTACCTTGCAGCAAGCGTACCGAGATCGGTTGTCCGTTAGGCTTGGTCCAGTTGATGTGGTGCAGGCCAAACCCCAGAAGCAAAACGCCTATCGCCGCGCAGGCCGGCAATTTTTTTTGGGGCAATAAGGCCAGACAGCCACCGATTAACGCCGCGATCAGCCCGACGCCGTAGACGCCAACGATCGGTGCATAGCCAGCGAGGGGACTCGCGGTGTGCGCATAGCCGGACACCAGCCATGGAAAGCCGGTGAAAATCCACCCGCGCACCCATTCGCTCAACGCCCACAGTGCGGGAAAAATCGTCACCGCTGTCATCAATGCCGAAGCGTCCCAGCGGCGGCGCAGCCAGACGGTTAATCCCGTTGCCGCAGCGGCGTGCAGCCCGACAAATAGCGCCAGCAATACCACCGCCAGAGCAGTAATCCAACTCGGCATTCCCCCATACACGTGCATACTGATGTATAGCCAATAGACGCCGCAGACGCTCCAGCCAAAGCCGAACGCCCAACCCAGCAGCACAGCTTGTTTAACCGTGTCGGTTTTCAGCAAACCCCACATGAGTATTGCCAATGTCAGCAACTGAATCGGCCATGCGCCGAACGGGGCAAACGCCAATACATTGATTGCGCCCAGCAGTGCGGCAAGGGGAAGTTGGATCGAGGTAACGCGCAAGGTCATCGGTATGTAGTCCGGCTAGAGTGAGTCTATGCGCTAAAGTGGATCGATTGAATGGTTTGAATGGTTTGATTCAGCATATCAATCAGATCCGGTAGGCAAGCGGGGCGAAATGAAGGCGACTTAATAGAAGGCGGCTTAATATCTGCAGGTGGATACAAATTACAAATGCCGCAAGCCAACCTGACCGAACTTGCCGACTTATGCGTCATCGTCGGGCAGCGCGCCCTGAATTTTTTCGACCAGCAATACATGCACCTGACGAGGATCGGCGCGCAGCACCTCAAAGCGCACGTGGTCGAAAATGAATTTGTCACCTTTACGTGGTACGCGACCCAAATGATTGGCTACCAAACCGCCGATAGTGTCGACGTCTTCGTCTGAAAAGTGTGTTTCCAGCGCCTCGTTAAATTGCGCGATTTCAGTCAGCGCCTTGACGCGCCAGCGGGCGCCGTGGTCGCCGTCGCGGATAACCAGAATGTTGTCTTCTTCTTCGTCGAAGTCATATTCGTCTTCGATGTCACCGACGATTTGCTCCAGCACGTCTTCGATGGTGATCAGACCGGCTACGCCGCCGTATTCATCCACCACAATTGCCATGTGATTGCGGTTGGCGCGAAAGTCGCGCAGCAACACATTCAGACGTTTGGACTCGGGAATAAAAATAGCCGGTCGCAACATGTCGCGCACGTCGAACGACTCTTCTGCATAGTAGCGCAGCAGGTCTTTCGCCAGCAGTACGCCAATCACTTTGTCGCGATCACCATCCACAGCCGGGAAGCGTGAGTGCGCGGTCGATAATACTTCCGGCATCCATTCTTCGATGGGCTTGGTGATATCGATCATATCCATTTGCGAGCGCGGCACCATGATGTCGCGTGCGGACAGATCGGAAACCTGAAACACCCCTTCGATCATCGATAAAGCATCGGCGTCGATCAGGTTGCGCTCGTGCGCATCTTGCAAAACATCGAGAAGTTCTGCGCGGTTTTCAGGCTCGGGGGAAATGAGGGCGGTCAGGCGTTCAAACAAAGACCTGTGGGGTTTAGCGTCAAAGGATTTGACGCTACTAGAGTGCTCGGGCATATGGCGTTAGCCTTGGATATACGTTATTTCGAATGCGATAGGATACAACAAATATGTGACAGGACGAAGAAACGTGCCTATTTGAGTCATTATATTGGCATAAATGAGGTTATTTTAACCACAATTAAAAAAGGCAACGCGGTGATCGCATTGCCTCAAAGTTGCTTACTCTTGCAATTTATTTCTTCATTTCATCTTTTGCCATGCCATCCTTACCCATTGCATCTTTGTCCATGGTCGATTTTTTCTTCATCGTATTGGCTTTTTTAGTCATTTTATCTTTCGCCATTTGATCCTTAGGCATACTGTCTTTCGCCATACTGTCCTTGGACATGCTGTCTTTCGCCATACTGTCCTTGGACATGCTGTCTTTCGCCATACTGTCCTTGGACATGCTGTCTTTCGCCATACTGTCCTTGGACATGCTGTCTTTCGCCATACTGTCCTTGGACATGCTGTCTTTACTCATTGCGTCCGGTTTCATCGCGTCTTGCGCAAAGACACTTGTAGCGGCCAATAACAGACAGCCCATCAGTACTGCAGATAATTGCTTTTTCATGTAAATCTCCAATTAATATAAATATGGCAAAAGTGCCGATACATCAGTGAGTGCCTGGCGCGCCGGTACAGGCTCTCTCGACCAAACGAGAAAGTCTGAACCGGTGCATCAGGGATTTCGACAACCGAGCACTGTTTGAGTGTGGCCAGAGTCCGGGTTGTATAAAAAGGGTTGGTTACGCGCCGCCGAACCAGTTGTAACCCTGGTCTTCCCAATAACCGCCGGGATACGTATTGGTGACTACCATTGACATTATATGTTTTGGATTTTTATAGCCAAGTTTGGTCGGCATCCGCAGCTTCATTGGAAAACCGTATTTGGGTGGCAGGATTTGACCGTCATAGGTTAATGTCAGCTGGGTTTGTGGATGGAGCGCAGTCGGCATATCTATGCTGGTGTGATAATCGTCGCCGCATTGAAAATCGACATATTTGGCACTGAGATCTGCGCCGATCTGCTTTAAAAAAAGCGAAAAGGGTACGCCACCCCAGCGGCCGATTGCACTCCATCCCTCAACACAAATATGCCGCGTGATTTGCTCGTTTTGTGGCAGTTGATGTAACGCATCGAGTGTCCAGGGACGCTTGTTGCTCACCAGTCCGCCGACCTTTAACAAATAGCCTTCTGCCGGTATTTCCGGCACTTCGTCTTCGCTGTAATACGCATTGAACGGAAACGGTCGCGTTATCATGGAGGCCGGATAGGTGGGTGCCAGTTTGTTTGGATCGAACAGCCATCCCTGTACGCCGTCATTCATCCGTGAGATGCGTTCCAGCATATGGTCAACGGATAAATCATCGGTAATATTGCAACCGGTCAGCAGTGACAGGCCACCCAAGGTGAGCGCACGCTTGCCAAACAGGCGACGCGACGGCATCGATAAGGCTTTCCGCGCGTCTTTCAATATCGACTCGGCATCGAGCTGAGAAGCAACGGTAAGCAGGCGGGATTTTTTGATCATGATGGGAACTCCTCGAATCTATCGGTGCAAAGTGCCTTGCAGGCTCATCTGAGCGTTGGTCTAGGCGTCTCGATGAGCGCACTCATCGTCCACGTAACATAGCTAACAAGGTGCGTGGCACCAACGCCACCATGACGATGTGAACCACGATAAACAGGACCAGAAAGCTCATCGCACAAAAGTGCACTATGCGGGCATTGTCATAGCCACCCATCAGATCGCGCAAAATCGGAAACTGTACCGACTTCCAGATTGCAAGCCCTGAAAGCACCAACAGGATGATGTCGAGCATGACCGAAACATAGGCCAGCTTTTGTACCGCGTTATATTTGTCGAGTGCCTGATGCTGCAATTTGCCGGTGAGGGCTTGTTTCATATCGTGCAGCACCGCCGTCGGAGTAAGCGGAAAGAATTTCTTCCAGAGGCGTCCTGTGGTGCCATTAATGAGCAGATAAATCAGGCCGTTAATTGCTAACAACCACATCGCAGCAAAGTGCCATTGCAACGCACCGCCCAGCCAGCCGCCCAGCGTCAGGTTGGCAGGGATGCGGAAAGAAAAGATCGGTGATGCATCATAAATTCGCCATCCGCTTAAAATCATCAAGATAACTGCAACGGCATTGAGCCAATGGGTAATGCGTAACCAGACTGGATGGATGACGGCTTTGCTTTGCACGTCGGTCGCTAGCGTATTCATTTTTGTCTCCCAACGTTAAAGAAGGTGAGGTCAAAGGCGGGGCCAAGGGTGATGCCAAAGCTGAGGCTAAGAAAGGCAATATCTAACGGAACTTAGGTTGGCATGCGATGCGCCCGAAATGCTTGAATGAAACATAGTCGGTGGGGTAAACGATTCCTTACAAATTTTTATACGACTTTGCAAATAACTTTCGCGGCACCCGTTTTATCTCGGATACATCTCACAGATGATGTGCCGATAGGTTTTGGACGGAGGTCGGTCCTCACACTCCATGCTAGTCCCTTTTTGGGAGAAAAGAATAGAATATGTTTCCAAAAAATAAACATTATTTTATGCGCGATAATATTTGTATCGTAGTGGCGCGAACAAACCATCATCCCAGGACGATTGAAGGGGATGGTTGGTCGCTCAACGAGCAAAGCTGGGGAGTGCTGGATGCTTGATGCTGAATGCCGGACTTAGTGGGACTGACCCAAAATCGTCGCCGAGCAATTTCGCGTATTTGTCTTACCGCAGTATTTGACGGTAGTCTGGGATTAGAGCAACGCTATCCCGGAATCCGCATAGGGATTAGGCCAACCCAAAGCAGCAAGAATGTCGATTTCAAGATTTTCCATTTCCGTCGCATCCTCATCGTCTTCGTGGTCATAGCCCTGTGCGTGCAGGACGCCGTGGACCACCAGATGCGCGGTGTGCTCTTCGACTGACTTACCCTGCTCGGTAGCCTCGCGTTGCAGCACGTCGGTGCAGAGAACGATATCGGCTTCAATGGTTTCTGCGTCTTCGTCCTCGGTGTAGGCGAATGTCAGCACATTGGTCGCATAATCTTTGCCGCGATAATCCCGATTGAGGGTCTGTCCTTCTTCTGCGTCAACAAAACGGATGGTGAGCTCAGCAGGGGCCAGCAGCGCCGCCTTGACCCAGCGCCGTACTTGCGGACGCAAAATGATGTCTTTCAGCCGCGCATCGGGATATTGGACCGATAACGATAGCTTATTAATCACAGCTTTATTTTTTTGCGACATTGCGGCTGCGGGCACGTTTGGTGATACCCGTTTCAATAGGTTTAGGAAGTTTGATTGGCTTCACCACAGGGGTGACAGGATCAATGATGCCATGGGTCGAGGCAACCGGGGTTGCCAACGACGCAGCTTCATACGCATCCACAATCCGTGCCACCAGAGGATGGCGTACCACATCGGTACTGTTAAAGCGGGTGAACGCTATTCCGCGCACGTCTTTCATGATATTCATGGCATCGATCAAGCCGCTCTTCTGGCCGCGCTGCAAATCGATTTGTGTGACATCGCCGGTAACAACGGCTTTGCTGCCAAAACCGATCCGGGTCAAAAACATCTTCATTTGTTCCGGCGTCGTGTTTTGCGCCTCGTCCAGAATAATGAAAGCATGATTTAACGTACGGCCGCGCATATAAGCGAGCGGGGCGATTTCAATGGCCTGCTTTTCAAACATCTTCTGGGTACGATCAAAACCGAGCAAATCATACAATGCGTCGTACAACGGGCGCAGATAAGGGTCGACTTTTTGTGCGAGATCGCCGGGCAGAAATCCCAGCCGTTCGCCAGCCTCGACCGCAGGGCGCGTCAGGACGATGCGTTTTACTGCATCGCGCTCCAGCGCATCGACCGCACATGCCACCGCCAGGTAGGTTTTGCCAGTCCCGGCAGGGCCTATGCCCAACGTCACATCGTGTTCCAGAATCGCGCGAATGTAGGCCATTTGATGCGGCGTACGACCGCGTAAATCAGCCCGCCGGGTCTTCAAGACCGGGCTTTCTATCTGCGACGGGGTGATGGGGGTAGTAATGTAAGGGTCACTGGCATCGCTGATGACGTCGTCGTCGGCGTCGACAGCTTCGCCATTCTTTTTATGCGCCTGATTGGCGCGTTGTTCGACCAGCGCCAACTGGATTTCGTCCACCGAAATAACTCTATGCGCTAACGCATAAAACTGTTCCAGCATGGAAACCGCGCGTTCTGCGTTCGTACCGGAGGCAATAAATTTCTCGCCACGACGAAAAAGCGTGACGTCAAGAGCGGCCGAAATTTGACGTAAGTTCTCGTCCAGCGGTCCGCATAGGTGCGCTAGCCGCGTGTTATCCAGCGGTTCAGGGATAAAGTAATACGGCTGGGTGGGCGTTTTAGTTTTGGTTTTCAAGCGAATGTCTGCTCGTAAGTGATTGCATCAAGATGAGAGAAAAAAGCGTAATACTTTTTGCCGAGGCTGCCTTAAATAGCGCAGATGCAAAGGGGCAGAGTACACGATCCCGGCGATCTACACCACGTCAGTCTGCCCCACAGCCATCGCTCAATGCTACCGGCCTGGCATGATTACCCAGCTAAGGTGAGCGGCGACAGCGATTATCAAACCTTTTAGACCGGCAACAATGATCTAAGCAGCAACATCCACTGAGGTGGCAATCAGCTCGCCACGCAAAGTATATTTATAACTTTCGGTGATGGTGACATCGATCAGTTGCCCGATCAGTCGCGCGCTGTCGGTGCCTCCGTCAAAGTTCACCACGCGATTGTTTTCAGAGCGACCTTGCAACTCATTGGCATCTTTTTTGGATGGGCCTTCCACCAGAATCCGTTGCACGGTTCCGATCATTTCTTCGCTGATGCGAATCGTATTCGCCTGAATCACCGCCTGTAATTGTTGCAGACGCCGTAGTTTTACTTCGTGTGGCGTGTCGTCTTCCAGATTGGCGGCGGGCGTACCCGGACGCGGACTAAAAATAAAGCTGAAACTGTTGTCATAACCGATTTCGTGGATCAGCTTCATCACGGCTTCAAAGTCTTCATCCGTTTCGCCCGGAAACCCGACAATAAAGTCACTCGAAATGCAAATGTTCGGGCGCACCTTACGCAAGCGTCGAACCACTGATTTGTATTCGAGTACGGTATAACCGCGCTTCATCGCCGCTAAAATACGGTCCGAACCATGTTGCGCCGGAAGATATAAATGGTCGACCAGCTTCGGCACTTTGGCGTACGTATCGATCAGCCGTTGCGTAAATTCTTTTGGGTGACTGGTCACAAAGCGAATGCGTTCGATACCCGGTATTTCGGCAATGAACTCGATCAGCAGCGCAAAGTCGGCGATTTCCCCATCCGCCATTTCGCCGCGGAACGCATTCACGTTCTGACCCAGAAGCGTAATTTCTTTCACGCCTTGCTCGGCCAGACCGGCAACTTCCGTGAGGACGTCTTCAAACCGGCGTGATACTTCTTCACCGCGAGTGTAAGGCACCACGCAATAACTGCAATATTTGCTGCAACCTTCCATGATGGACACGAATGCGGTCGCGCCGTCCACCTTGGCCGCCGGCATGTGATCAAACTTTTCAATTTCAGGAAAACTGATGTCGACCTGCGAGTTGCCCGTCATGCGACGTTGCTTGATCATCTCTGGCAAGCGATGCAGGGTTTGCGGGCCAAATACAATATCCACATAAGGCGCGCGTTTAACAATCGCCGCACCTTCCTGGGAGGCCACGCAGCCGCCCACGCCAATCAGCAGATCAGGGTTCTTGAATTTCAGCTCGCGCAGGCGGCCCAGATCAGAAAACACTTTTTCCTGTGCTTTTTCGCGCACCGAACACGTGTTCAGCAAAATTACGTCGGCATCCTCCGGCCGATCAGTTTTAATCAGGCCGTGGGAGGCGTTAAGAACATCCGCCATTTTGTCTGAATCATATTCGTTCATCTGACAACCGAACGTTTTTATGTAGACTTTCTTTTGTATCGTTTTATCCATCACTACCATTTCAAATTGCTACGTTGACTCTCTACTGACTGACTCGCTTCATCGGTGGTCAGTATCCAGACGCGATCGACGTCGCCGTCGCTATTTTGGGTGTAATTGACTAAATAAATGCTATCACCCAGCGACACCGGAATCTGCGTCAAATTATTTTGCCCCCAGATCCGCGAACCTGGCGAAAGCCGCAAATTTGCTTTGCCGATCACAATCGCAGGGTAGGCGGTAATGGCCATATTGCCACGCAACGTAGTCTGTGGAAACGTGCGATCAAACGCCGCTGCCGGATGTGCGAGGGTGAGTGCGAACATCGCCATTGGTATCGCCAATAAGCGTCTTAACCACATTATTGCTTGCATGGAACTCCAATCATCGGCAGGGGTGGGCAGACCCGTTGCTGGTGGACTGACCCCAGATCATTCCCAGCACTGAATTACCGCCAGAATTATAACATTCCGAAATGGATGGTTTTCGGCCAAACGCCGTATTGAATCCGGTTTTCATGTCTATTTAGATCAACGTTGCGTACCGTTACACCGAAAAATCCAGTCAATTCGCTTCATCAGCCTCCGCCTTTCAATGCCGCAAACCCAAGCTACGAATTTAACTATGCAGATCAAAAAACAGTGTGATATGCTAATCGTAAGCACTCTAATCATTATATAACTAACAATATGCCCTCTATCGAAGAACGTTTTTCCATGGCACTGCACAGTACCGCGCGTGCCTGGCGCCAGGCACTGGACCGTCGCCTCAAGGACCTGGGCGTCGGGCAGGCGGGCTGGATGGCAATCGCCACGATTGCCAAAGCGGACAAGCCGATGTCCCAGACCGAACTGGCGCAGAGCCTTAACGTTGAAGACCCGACGATGGTGTCGATGATTGATCGTTTGGCCAAAGCCGGATTTATCGTACGCGTCCCCTCAGAAACTGATCGGCGCGTCAAACTGATCGAATTGACCGAGACCGGTATGCAGCTTTACGGCAAGGTTAAAACTGAGGCGGATGCCTTTCGTGCAGAGTTTCTCGCACAAATTGACCCGCAAAAACTGCTGGCAGCGACCGAAGTGCTGGAAACGCTACAAGCCTCCGCGGATTCGTTGGCCGCTGGTTCGCCCGCCGCTGTTTCGCCAGCCGCTGTTTCGTCAGCCGCTGTTTCGTCAGCCGCTGTTTCGTCAGCCGCTGTTTCGTCAGGCGATCCGTCATCATGAGTAGTACGGCGACAATTGGTGGAGCAGATACCGACGAACCTGTCATTAATCGAGGGATGATCACGGTTTCAATCATGCTGGCCACGATTATTCAGGCGCTGGATGGCACTATCGCCAACGTCGCGTTGCCGCATATGCAAGGCAGCTTGTCTGCGACGCAAAATCAGGTCACCTGGGTGCTGACATCCTTCATTGTTGCAGTGGCTATCGCCACGCCACTGACCGGTTGGTTGTGCGACCGTTTTGGTCAGAAAAATATATTTTTAGTCTCCATTGCCGGATTCACCATTGCCTCCGTCCTCTGCGGTTTATCGGGTTCATTGACCGAGATCGTCACGGCCCGTTTGTTACAAGGGGCATTCGGCGCCGCGCTGGTACCGCTTTCACAAGCTGTTTTGCTGGAAATCAACCCGCGCGAAAAACATGGTTCAGCGATGGCAGTCTGGGGCATGGGCGTGATGATCGGTCCTATCCTCGGACCAACATTGGGGGGATGGCTAACTGACAGTTACAGCTGGCGTTGGGTGTTCTTCATCAACGTTCCGGTGGGGGCGCTGGCGTTTTATGGTATCTGGAAATACATCCGCAAGTTGCCCGCGGCGCGCTCAATGAAGTTCGACATGTTCGGGTTTGCCACGCTCAGCATCGCCATCGGAGCGATGCAATTGCTATTGGATCGGGGCGAACAAAACGACTGGTTCTCCTCGTTTGAGACCTGGGCTGAGGCGATTGTCATGGCGCTTAGTTTCTCGTATTTCCTCGCCCACACGATATTACGGCCCGCTGGAAAGTCCTTTTTTGATTACCGCTTATTGAAGAACGCAAATTACGTCACGGGTTTGTTATTCATCTTCATTGTCGGCCTGGTGCTGTTCGCGACCCGCGCGCTCACCCCCTCCATGTTGCAAGGTTTAATGGATTATCCGGCCAAGTTTGCCGGTCTGGTCACCGCGCCAAGCGGCTTAGGCACCCTGGTTGCGATGCTGCTGGTTGGCCGATTGGTTGGCCGGGTCGATTTGCGCATTTTGTTAGGGCTGGGATTTTCCATCACCGCCTACTCGTTATGGCAGATGTCGCATTACACACTCGTGCTTTCAGAGAAAGACATTATCTGGCCGGGTTTTGTTCAGGGAATTGGATTAGGCCTGGTGTTCGTGCCGTTGAGCGCGGCAACTTTTGCCACGTTGTCACCCACCATGCTAGCGCAAGGCACCGCCATTTATAGTCTGGCGCGCAATATCGGCAGCAGTATCGGTATCGCTTTAGTGCAAGCGCTGTTGGTGCGGAATACCCAAATCGCGCATGCATCGCTGGTCCAGCATGTCACTTATGCCAATCCTGCGCTGCAAGACCCTGGCATTGCATCGGTCTACAACCTGGCAACCTCTGGCGGCGCTGCGGCATTAAACGTTGAGATCACACGGCAAGCCAGCATGATGGCCTATGTTGACGATTTTTGGCTGATGTTGATTCTGACCTTGTTGGTGCTTCCGCTTCTATTGTTAATTCGGGCACCCAAAAATAAATCACAGCCCAATATGGATCACGCTGCGTTCGATTAGTACGCGGAATACCGTTTCAAGATCAATGAAGGTTCATGAAGGTTCACGAAATTTTAATGGCATCACTCTTTTAAATGTTAATCGTGCGTAAATCAAATGTTCGTATTACCGCGGCGCTGCTAGCGCTCACCCTCGGAATGGCTGGCTGTGCCAGCATTCCGCCCGATCAGCATAGTTTGCCGCAGCAAAATATCGCCAGCGCCGCGCTGGCTGCCGATATCAAGCTTGCGCGTGACGGATGGCCGGAAGCGCAGTGGTGGACCCAATACGGCGACGCCCAGCTCAACGCACTGATGTCACAAGCATTGGCGAATGGTCCGACGCTGGCCGTCGCTGCAGCACGCATCGGGACCGCCAGCGCAACGTTGGCTTACAACGGCGCTGACCGTAAAGCGAACGTCGTGTTTAACGCCGACCAGACACGCCAACGTTACTCAAGCAACGGTCTGTTCCCGGCGCCGATTGGCGGCAGTTTTTATAACGAGACGACGCTACAGGTGCAAGGTCAGTATGACTTCGACTGGTGGGGAAAACATCGCGCACAGATCGCTGCGGCGCTCGGCGAAGTCAATGCCCGTAAGGCCGATTATGCCCAAGCCGAACAGGTGTTGGCGGCGGTGATCACGCAGCATTACTTTAATCTGCAAAGCGACTGGGCTCGCAGCACCAATCTGCAGGCGAGTGTCTATGCACAGACGGCTATTTTGGCCGATATCAAAAAACGCATTGCGCACGGTCTCGCTGCAATC
This sequence comes from Glaciimonas sp. PAMC28666, assembly GCF_016917355.1. Classification (GTDB taxonomy): domain Bacteria; phylum Pseudomonadota; class Gammaproteobacteria; order Burkholderiales; family Burkholderiaceae_D; genus Glaciimonas. The sequence goes on from NZ_CP070304.1 coordinate 3,124,131, forward strand.
GACACCCAACGCACGGTGGAGTCAGACTTGAGTTATCTGAATCAACGTATCGCGCAACTGGATGCCAATATGATCGGAGAACGCGAAGCGCTGCGCGCATTGGTCGGTGCCGATGCCAAGGCGTTGACCGACCTGATGCCGCAGAAAATGGTTGATGTAGCCCACGCCTTGCCCTCCACGCTGGGACTGAATTTGTTGGCACGACGTCCCGATCTGCAAGCCGCCCGCTTTCGGGTGGAGGCTTCCCTCAGTCGTATCGAGGTGGTGCAGGCAGCATTTTATCCAGACATTAACCTCACGGCGTCGTTTGGTCTGGACAGCATTGGGCTAGGCAACTTGCTGAATGCGGCGAGTCGCACGCTGTTTGTCGGCCCCACATTATCTTTACCATTATTCGATAGCAAGCGCCTTGACGCCCGACTTGATTCGGCGCGCTCCGAGCGCAACGAGATGATCGCTGATTACAATCAAAGCGTGTTTAACGCAGTGCGCGACGTGGCGCAAAGCGGCGCGGCAATGCAAGGCATTCAAAACCAGATCAGGCTGCAACAAGCCGCCATGCAAGCCAGTGACGACCTGCTGCACACGGCACAGGAAAAATTCCAGCATGGACTCGCCAATAATGGCACCGTTCTTTCCGCCAAATTAAACCAGTTGGCACAGCAGGACACCAGCCTTCAATTACAAAACCAACAGCTGCAAGCGGAAGTCTCGCTGGTCAGTGCGTTAGGTGGCGGATATCAGGCTGACCCGATCAGCCAGCCTGCCTCGCCTTCTCAGTCATCAAAATAAACCGGACATTTCCATGGCTATCGACAATCAAAGCACTCCCAATTCGCCTAAAAACACTCAGCGAAAATTGGTTTTAATCGGCATTACGTTGTTATTCATACTCGCTGGTGTCGCCTACGCAATTTATTACGCACTGGTTTTATCCAAGCAGGAGGAAACCGATAACGCCTACGTTGGCGGCAATCTGGTGACCCTGTCGTCGCAAGTGTCGGGCAACGTGCAGCAGATACGCGCGGACGAAACGCAACAGGTAAAAGCGGGTGACGAAGTTGTCAAGCTCGACCCTATTGACGCCGCTGTCGGGCTGACTCAGGCGCGGGCGCATTTAGGCACGACGGTGCGTCAATTGCGTGAGCGCTATTCGAGCGTGTCCCAATACGACGCAACGATTGCTTTGAAAAAACTTGAATTAAAAAATGCTGCCGACGATCTGGCGCGCCGCGCGCCGCTAGAGGCGCTTCACACCCTGTCCGGTGAAGAGGTGGCCCACGCCCGCCAGGCGGTGGACGATGCAAAAGCCTCGCTGGAAGTCGCTCTGAAGCAGGCCGATGCCGCCCGTGCAGCCACCGCCGGTGTCAGTTTGTCCGACAATCCTGGTGTGTTATCAGCGAAAGCCGATTTCATCCAAGCGTGGCTGACTGTGCGCCGCAACGCGATTCTGGCACCGGTTTCGGGTTACATCGCCAAGCGCAGCGTCCAGGTCGGTGCGCATGTCACACCGGGCACGCCGTTAATGTCCATCGTACCGCTCGATCAACTTTGGATTGATGCCAACTTCAAAGAATCGGAGCTACGCAACATCCGTATCGGACAACCGGCAGACATCGAAGCCGACTTATATGGCGGCAAGGTAACCTTCCACGGTAAAGTCGTCGGCTTATCGGCGGGAACCGGCAGTGCATTCTCCTTGTTGCCAGCGCAAAACGCCTCTGGCAACTGGATTAAAGTTGTCCAGCGCGTCCCGGTGCGTATTTCGCTGGATCCTAAAGAACTGGCGCAACATCCGTTGCGGATAGGATTATCCACGACCGTCACTGTCGATACGCACCGCACCGATGGCGTCATGCTTGGTGCTCCGATGCCAGCTGCAATCCTTTACTCCACGCAAGCGCTGAACCAGCCGGTGCAACAAGCCGAAGCAGCGGCCGATGCGATCATTGCCGGCAATCTGGTCAAGTAGTCTTTTTTGAATGGCGTGCCGGAACGACCGCCAACGCCACAAAGCTAAACCTCAAAAAAAACTCTCAATATCATGATTGAGAGTTTTTTTATGCCGAATTAAACGTGGGACGTCACCACCGCCATTCCTCGCTGAAGTTACAACCGTGCCAGCAATTCCGTCTTTTTAGCGACAAATTCTTCTTCGCTGAGCAAATCGCGTTTGCGCAGATCAGCCAGTTTTTCGATCTTGACGAAGATATCCGCATCCGCCGCATTCGAGGCCGCTCCCGTGCCCGGGTTCACGGCTTGCTGTTGCGGTGCTGCGGGCTGCTGGTGCTGCTCGACTGGTTGGCTAACGACGGGTGCTTGCGGCTGACTGTAGGCAAACTGGTCCGCGTTGATATTGTTGTTGATGTTGTTATGGTTGTTTTGACTCACCGGTGCTACGCCATCGACAGAAATAACCGGCAAGCTGGCCACATCAATCAAGCCGTACTGACTGTTAAAGGAGATCGATCCGCCGTAAGATTGCTGTTGTGAAAAGCCGCCAATCTGATGGTCCAGCGTGTCATACACGGTGACCTTGCCGTGCACTTCAATCGCCAGACGCCGCGCCTGCGCAAAATAGGCATAGCGCACATCATTCTGCGCGCCGGTGCTGTTCGGCCAACGCAGATCGGCAGGCCACCAATCAGCAGATTTGCCCGGAGCAGGGGAGACAAACAGGCTCGCTGAATGATCTATCGGAAGAGAATTTGCGTCTTGATATTGGTTATTCGCATAGTTGTTTTGCTGCTGACCATAACGCGACCCACCCTGGCTTTGCGATTGGAAACTTCCACTACGCAGCAAGTCCGGTTGATTCGCGATCAGACGCGCCAGTTCGGAACACAGGCTGTCAACTCGATTTTTCAGATAGCCGTTAAACATGTCCGACACCATTGTCATTCCGCCCTGCATCCACTGACCGGAGCCGCTGAATTCAGGGTGATTAAACTGCGCCATTCCGCCGTTTCCATTAATGACCGACTCAAGCATGCTTAGCACTGCATCGACACTGAATCCATGACGTCTTGCGATCTCTTCGATCACCTGGCGTCCGCTTGGAGAAAGTTGTTGCATGGTAGTTTTCCTATTCGTGGAATGACAAAGGCTGGGATTGCGAGGAATGCCAGCACAAACTGAAGGGGCAAATCGCGGAGGGAACGATCAACTTATTTTGCGACAGTTTAAACGTTATCAACCCTGCACGCCGGGATTCTCCGTAATACAACGGGTTACTTCATGGCAATAGAGAATGTGTGCGGCGAGCAGTTTTTATTGCACCAGAATAGGAAGAAAAGTGACAGAAAGATGCCACATTGGTGCATTTTTGGACTGGGAGTCGAACTTGTTGCGCTGCTGGCCTTCCGATTAATGGGCACCATGCGCCAGGCTTGTAGCTTGCCAGAAATGTACCGGAGAAGACCTAGGCGCAAATATGCTGAGAAGTGACCTTTTGGCGTGCTCGTGCAATGCAAGAGACACCAGCGCTTAATACGAAGACTCGTCAGATATTGCTCGAAAAAACGTCGAAGGTGATAGGCAATGAAGTGTCACCTAATAATGCAACTAGTAAACGAACCAATAAAGCGGCTTAGTTTGCTCTATTTACTTTGTGAAAATCCTGCTTTTGAGGCCACATAAAAACGCAGGACAAAGGCGGCTAATACTAAAGCGACAGGGATATATTGAAATAATTGCATGGTAGGGCTCCAGAAAAATGTCGGTGTTTAATGCCCGCAAGTATAAAAAAATAGCAGATTGAAAGCCAATTTCAATTTGCCATTTCCTTTATATCTTTTCTGAATAACACTCCAGTACAGAGATAGTGCACGGGAATGAGACATGCATTCTCCTGCGCGCCCGTATCGAGTTGCCCCGTGTTCAGTCGCCCCTATTCAGTCAATTAGCGCCCATCAGCTCGAGCAAGCATCGTGCGCACGGCGTCACGGGCTTCGGCCGCCAGTTCGCGCATATCCAGGCCAGGCACAGCGCCGTTGATGACAATTTCGCGTCCGCCGATCAGCAGCGCACGCAGATGCGCAGCCCCGCCGCTGGCGACCGGGCCGATGGCCGGATCGTGCAAGCCAAAATAGCGCGGATCACGACTGAGATCATAGATCGCAATGTCAGCCGCCTGGCCTGGTGCGAGTGTTCCGATAGCGGGTAAACCCAACACCGCAGCGCCGCCAGCAGTGCCCCAGCGCACAACATCTTCCACGGTCGCAGCATCAGCGCCCGCTTCGCCGTGACCATAGAGATATATGGGCCGTGCCGCTTCGCCTCCTTTGGCGCGTTGCATCAGCCATGCTGCGTGTACTTCCGAAATCATATCCGCGGCTTCGTTGGAGGCCGCGCCGTCCACCCCAATCGAAATCGGCACTCCCGCATTTTCTAAAGCACGCACCGGTGCAATGCCGCTGCCGAGACGGCCGTTGCTTTGTGGGCAATGGGCAATACCCGTGCGGGTCTGGCCCATCAGCGCGATTTCGTCAGCATCGAGTTTGACCATGTGCGCAAACCAGACATCCTCGCCAACCCAGTCAACACTTTCGCAAAAACGTACCGGACTCATTTTGTGCATACTTTGCACGCTATCCTGATAGCCCACGGTTTCCGACAAATGCGAATGCAGGCGCAAGCCGAGCCGACGCGCAACCGACGCACATTCACGCAATTCTTGCGGACGCATCGAATAAGGTGGCGTGGTTGGTGCCACCACGATGCGCCGCATCGCGTCGGGCGCGGGATCGTGATAGCGTGCTGCCAGTCGCTCAATGTCGGCCAGATAACCATCGAAGGTCTCGGCGCGCATGGCTTGCGGCAATTCGGATTCAAGTTGCCGCGTCAGGGTGGCACCGCCGCGGCACAGCACAAAGCGCAGGCCCAGTTTTTCCGCCTCCTCGAACAGGATCGCTGAAGTGTCGAAATCTTGACCCGGGTAATACAGATAGTTGTGATCGGCCACGGTTGCGCAGCCCGATAACGCCAGCTCAATCATGCCAATGCGTGCGGCCAGCCGGAACAGTTTTGCGTCGAAAGCAGCGCGAAAGCGGTAGGGCGTGGCCGCCAGCCAAGGTGTTAGTGTGGCGTTGATTCCCAGCGGATCGCCTTTTAACAAGGCTTGAAAGAGATGATGGTGGGTGTTCACCCATGCCGGATAGATCACGCAATCGGTCGCATCCAGCGTGCGCTCGCCAGGAACCGGTACGAGGCTTCCCATTGCTGCGATGCGCCCGTCGGTGATTCGTATATCGGGCCCGGCATGGCGCGCATCAGCACCGCGCAGGCCAGTCAGAATACCTGCCGCATTGCGGATTAGTAAGTTGTTCACGATAGCTCGCTTTCATGCCAATGACGCAAGCAAAGCCGCGAGAGTGCAGCCATGCTCAGGAAGAGTAGCACGCCCGTGATAGCGATCAACAGAAGGGCGGCAAACATCACCGGAATATTTAACTGAAAGCCCGCCTGCAAAATTTGATAGGCCAGACCCGCGCCGTTGCCGCCCGTGCCAGCCACGAATTCAGCGACAATTGCACCGATTAGCGCCAGCCCGCTAGAGATCCGTAAGCCGCCAAAAAAATACGGCAATGCACTCGGAATGCGCAAGCGCAACAACGTTTGCCAAGGTGTCGCCCGGTTCAGCTTGAACAAATTGAGCAAGCCAGGATTTACACTACGCAACCCCAATAACGTATTGGAAATGATAGGAAACAGGGCCACCATGGCAGAGCAGATCACCAGTGCTGCGGTGGGCTGCTTGACCCAGATGATAATCAGCGGCGCAATCGCCACAATCGGCGTTACCTGCAACAGGACCGCATACGGGAAAAGACTGATTTCGATCAGCCGACTCTGCACCAGAAGGAACGCAACGAACACGCCCAGGACCACTGCGCATAAAAAAGCCAGCGCCGTGACCTTCAACGTCACCAGCAATGCGCCAAACAGTTCGCGCCAGTTGGCGAATAACGCATGCAGAATGTCGAGCGGGGTCGGTACCAGATAGGTGGGCACTTTCCAGGCTACACACAAGCCCTGCCACGTACCTAACAATAAAATTCCCAACAGCAGCGGCGCAAGGAAACTTAGCGCCCGCGGGTTATGGATCAATGGTAAATGCATGTGGTTTTCCTTTTCTTTATCGCGCGCGCTTATGCATCAAGCGCATGCCGTTTATGCGTCCAGCGCGTTGGCGCGGATCAGCAGGTCGGAGAGGGTTTGGCAGTATTTGACAAACTCAGGCGAAACCCGAAATGCCTCATCGCGATGTGCCGGTCCGTCAATGTTTACCTCGGCAATCACGCGACCGGGGCGTGCGCCCATCACCACCACTTTCGTCGACAAAAAGACCGCTTCGTAAATGCTATGCGTGACGAACACCACGGTCAGATCCTGTTTGCTCCAGAGATCGCGCAGATCGGCGTCAAGCTTGTTACGGGTGAATTCATCCAACGCACCAAACGGCTCATCCATTAGCAATAAATTAGGTTCAGTGGCCAGTGCGCGCGCAATCGAAGCGCGCATCTGCATACCGCCTGAAAGCTCGCGTGGCCATGCGTTGTGAAATTTGGACAGGCCTACCATCTCCAGCGCACGCGCCACCCGCGCTTCGCTTTCGAAGGCTGGTATCCCCGCCAGATCGAGCGGCAGGCGGGTGTTGGCGGCAACGCTTGCCCACGGCATCAGCGTGGCTTCCTGAAACACCATCGACATGCCGCGGCCGGGGTGGCGCAGCGGAATAACGCCCTCGTTCCACCACCGCACATGACCGGCGCTCGGTTGATCGAGACCCGCAAACATGCGCAGCAGCGTACTCTTTCCACACCCGGATGGACCGAGCAAGGACACAAATTCACGGCGCTTGATGGCGAGACGCACCTCATTGAGCGCATGGGTTCCGTTGGGATAAGTCTTTTCGATCTTGTTGGCGTACAGCACCGTATCGGCATCTGGATTGACCGCGTTTTCCGCAGGCGCGACCGGATTGGATTTCATCAGCATAGCGTTCTCCTTTACGGTCGGGTCAGGTACGAAAAACTTCGACTTCACCATGCTCAGTGAGCAAGTCCAAAAGCTGCTTGCGGATCATCAGCCCGGGTTTGTCCGACGGCATATGAAACTCCACGCGGCGGCGGGTATCGATACAGGCATCCGGATCGGTCGCTTCCAGTATCTCGCGGTCTTCCGCGGTGATGGCTGCATCCCAATCGATCAGCGTCTGCGTGCTGACCGCTTCTTCACTATCGTTGCGGTATAACCACTGCACCAAAATCATGCGGTCATCATCAATCGGCGTGGCACAGTTATAAATAATATGGTCGATGCCGCTGGTAGGATACATGCAACCGAAGCGGCGCGAAAAGGGCAGATAGTAGCGGTTGATCAGATGTCGATTAGTGATCGCATCGGTGGTGCCGGTAATCTGGTGGCCCGCTTCCGGGTTGCGAATCGGCACGATTGTTTCCGCTTCGAAACCGTAATCGGTATCGCGGAAAATATATGGCGCTGGTGTCGGCTGATCGAGTATCCCGAAATTTGCCTTGTGTACAAAAGAAAAATGCGCATTATCGAATGAGTTTTCCATCATTCGCAACGGGCTGGTTTTCCACTCTTCATAGAACTGAAAAATCCGTCGATACCCCGGCGCACCATCTTCGGGGAAGTCCGGAATCGGACGGAGTGGGTCTTCCAGCGCCACCCATACGTAACCGTACTTTTCCTGACAGTGGAATGCCGGAACTTTGGCGCCAGCGGGGATGGCGCTGCCTGGATTTTGTGGAATTCTGACGCACGCGCCGGAACAGTCGTAAGTCCAGCCGTGATAACCGCAGACAATGTTATCGCCCTCAACGAAACCCTTGGAAAGCTTTGCGGTGCGGTGGCAGCAACGGTCGCGCAGCGCCGCTGGCGTGCCGTCTTCTTTTTTCCATAATACGATATTTTCACCCAGAAGCGTGAAAGGCTTCGGCCCATCGTCCAGACTGGTCATCGGCATTAACGCATACCAGAAGCGGCGCAGGACAGGCTGTTTTGTGACTAACATGGTGTTCTCCTTGCATGGCACCGAAAGGCACCTTCAGCCGGCGTGCCAATACGGTCGCCTTCGCTGACTGGCGATGCGGGGGCACATCGCCATGACTAAATTGATTCTGAATTTGTGCGGAGTGATGAACCTGTTTTAACGCAAACGCGCTTCATCCGAGCCCATCTCCATGCCCCTTAAGGCATGATCTTCAAGTCTTTAACGAAGCGGGTGGTATACGCCTGCTTCCAGTCGGTATCGGATTTCAACAATCCAGCCGACACCATGAACCTGGCCGTCTGTTCCCAGCGCGCATCAGTCATCACGCCAGCGCCCAGTTTGGCGGCATCGCCACCGTCAAAAACCTTTAACTCCTTCATGCGTTTGACCCCGTAGGCGATCTGCTCGTCGTCCATTTTTGGATTTTCTTTTTTGATCAATTCATTGCCAGCAGTCGGATCGGCCAGATAACTTTTCCAGCCTTCGATCGAGGCTTTAACAAAGCGCGCCACCACATCCGGCTTTTCCGCAATTGTCTTCTGCATCGTCACAATGGTGCTGCCGTACGGTGGATAACCGTCATCCGCAAACAGGAAAAAATGGGTTTTTACATTGCCCTTCATCGCCTGGAACGGCTCGGAAGAAGGATAGGCTTGTTGCGCCACGTTGGGATCAGCAAAGAACGGTTGCAGATTAAAGGTATAAGCCCGCACCTGCGCATCGGTGTAGCCATACTTGGCTTCCAGCCACGGCAACCAGGTGGCGTGTGCCGCACTGCCAGCCAAAATGGTCTTGCCCTTCATATCAGCCAGACCTTTGACGTCATCATGCGTCATCATCCCCTGCAAATCTTTTTGAAAGGAAGTCGCAACGGTGGTCACCGGCATGCCTTTTTCGACTGCACTCAAGACCTGAAGATCGTAACCCATCAGGAAATCGGCCTGACCAGCCGCCAGCAATTGCATGCCATTGACCTGTGGACCGCCCATTTTGACGGTGACATCAAGACCGTATTTTTTGTAAATCCCTTTTGCCACAGCCTGATAGAAACCGCCATGCTCGGCTTGCGCGTACCACGACGTTAAAAAGACAACCTTGTCATCGGCATGGACAAGTGGCGCAATCAGCGTAGCCGTAACGAGCGCGAGCGCAGTCGTCACACGGCGTAGCAAATTGCCGGGAGAGCGAGAAGGGATTGATTGACGAACGAGGGTAAGCAGCATTTCGGTTCTCCGTTGAGAAGTTGCACACAGCAAAAGCCATGCGATAAACCGAAACACAACGGGGCCGACCTGGCGACGGAAGAAAAGTTGCAGTTTGCCTGCCAAGGCAAAAGTCGGGTCTCCGTTGCGTTCCGTAACGAACACAAGCGTCCAGATAGCAGACGCGTAACGGTCAACACATCAACCGTTACCAGAGCAATGACCCGTTATGACATCCAGTGCGGATGCACAATTGCCAGCTTCTACTCCGCAGTAGTCTAAGCAATCTGCGTGCCAATGACGGTAAAAATTGACTGTCGTGATTAAAATCAAAGAGTTACGCGGGACGTGGTGCCGGAGAGAGTTCCCCTCTGCAATATGGCCGCGATCACGCATCAAATCTGCGCATGGATTTGATTCATCTTGGTGCGAGAAGGCGCAGGGTCAACGAATTCATAAGTCGTGCCGGCATGGCTTATACGCCGATTTCTTCGGGCGGTGATAACAAGGAACCTGCGAGGTGCCGGTTAGGGTAGGTGCCGGTCGATCAACCTCGTTATTTGCGGCCCGCCCGGCTTGATTCCGACCGATTTACAAACTGCATCAGGTTGCTTTATACTCTTGTTGTCTCTGAGAAAAAGGAGAACGGGCTTGATAACCTGAATACACAAAAGCGCACAAACGGCGCAATGCCGTTTTTTTTTCGTGCGGTCGTCTTCGTTCGCCTCATTGGGCGGCGGTGACGGGGAAGTCCTCGGACTTGCTGGTTTTCTTTTGTGTGCCAGTTTATCAACCCTGCCATTTTGCCGCCCACCCGCTTGATAACGGGATGCAGATTAATCATACACAAAGGAAAGCACATTGTTTAATACCATCAGCTCTATTCCATTTTGTTTGCGAATCAGTCCGCACATCGCTTCGAGCAGCACCGAAATCGTTCTTGTGGTGCAAGCATGAGCAAATCAATCGCAGCAGAATCGTCATCAGAATTAGAAGCATTCCATCAACCATTTTCATGGTTACCTTCCCACCATCAGCATGACGCTGCCGCACAATTTTATGCGCAGACGCTAGATGTTTGCCGCGGCGTCGAAACCTGCATTGATCTGGCGCATCTGAGCAACTCGGATCGGGGCACCGATACACTGCCGACGTTGACGATTCGCGACACTGAACGCTTGCTGCGCCTTGCATTGATGTCGTCTCGCATGCTGGGCGACGCTACTGCTGCGCGGATTGATAACCTCCTCGAAGATAACCTTCCCGAGGATAAGCTCCCCGGGCACAATATCAGCTCGCAAAAAGAGCAGACCGACGACGCGCCTGTGATGGACAAAAAACGGCACGGTGCGCGCTAATGGTTTTCAAAGAGCGGCTATTTGTCCTGGTGAGATGCGCTCCTGCTTACGGATTGTTGTGGTTCGTCTCGGCGCTGTTGTTACTGGACGAAGATGCGGCTATGTTGGCATTTGCGTTCTGCTAGTACTTGTTTTGAAGTAAGTCAGTGCTGAATAACTTTCCGCTCAGGAATGCGTAGCAAGGAGAACTTCTTGCGGCAAAACGCCAGCAGCAGAAACAGCAGAAACAGGTTGTCCGCCACGACGATATTGCCTCGGCGAACAACCCATGACGCGCTTGAACGCTGTGCTGAAGGCGCTTTCCGATTCGTAGCCGAGCGATAAGGCGATGACCGATACAGGATCACCTGAATTGACCACTTTGTCTCCGGCCAGCAGCATGCGCCAACCCGTCAGGTATTCCATCGGCGAGGTCCCGACCGTCTCTTTGAATTTCAGGGCAAAGCTGGAGCGCGACATGCCAACCAACTCCGCCAGTGCCTGTAACGTCCAGCGATGCGCCGGATCGTGGTGCATGGCATTGATGGCTGCACTCATCTGTTTATCTGCCAGGGCAAACAGCCATCCAATGCCCCCTCTCAACCCATCCGCCAGATACAGCCGCAGGGCCTGCACCAGCATCAACTGCGCAAGGTGTTGTGCCACCAAAAAGTAGCCCGGCTGCCGCTCGCGCAGCTCTTGCATCATCCGCTCCAGAGACCAGCGCAACGCGGCCCGGTCGGAATCTTTGCGGATATGCACGATCGGTGGCAATGCACCGAGCAAAATATTGGCGTGATTGCCGGTGAGGATGAAATGGCCGCCCACCAGAAAGAAATCGCCGCCGCCATTACATACGGCGATGCCACCATCGCGTGCCGGCGCAAAAATGGCCATGGCGTCGACGGGCGTCAGGCCCATGTCGTTGGTCAGGCGGAAAGGCCGCCCGCTGGGGAGCAGAAAGCAATCGCCGGGCTTGAGCTGCACCGGCTCGGGAACACCTTCGACGGCCAGCCAACACGTGCCAGAAACCACGGCGTAACATTTGATGCCTTCATGCCGGAGGAACTGGACTGACCAATTTCCACCGGCATCAAAACCACCTGACTTATAACTGCGCGGCTTCAACAGCGCTAACACATCTGACAGTGGATCCATGGTTAACTCAGGACGATTGCAAAGATAATATGGACTCTACAGCATAGATCGTATTCATTCAAACCCTTATCATGCTTAAAACGGCTGCCAACGCGGTCACGGCCATGCGGTAAATTTAAGGAGAGTTGCGATGCGTGTCTTTGTTACTGGTGCTTCAGGTTTTATCGGTTCTGCCATCGTGCAGGAACTTATTAATGCGGGTCATCAGGTGTTAGGACTTGCGCGCTCAGACGCGGCCGCCAAGTCTCTTATCGCCGCTGGTGCCGAGGTTCATCAAGGTGATCTTGAGAATCTGGAAAGCTTGCGCAGTGGCGCTGCCCTTTCCGATGGGGTCATTCATACCGCCTTCATTCATGACTTCTCCAAATTCAAGGAAGTCTGCGAGACGGATCGGCAAGCCATAGAGGCGCTAGGCAACGCGCTCGTCGGTTCTGATCGGCCGTTAATTGTCACCTCTGGCACTGCGCTCCTGAAATTGGATCGCCTTGCCACAGAAGAGGATAATCCGGTGCCCGATGTCGACGCGCTTCCCCGCATCGCTTCAGAGCAGGCGGCGCGCTCGGTAGCGGCAAAGGGCGTACGCGTGTCGGTGGTGCGCCTTTCTCCCTCGGTCCATGGTGACGGTGACCACGGCTTCGTTCCGATGCTGATCGGGCTTGCGCGTGATAAGGGTATGTCGGCGTATGTCGGCGACGGTCTCAACCGCTGGCCCGGCGTGCACCGGCTCGATGCCGCCCATTTGTACCGACTTGTGCTGGAGAAATTGGGTGCAGGAGGCCGTTATCACGGCGTGGCGGATGAAGGTGTTACGTTTAAGGAGATTGCGGAAGTGATCGGACGTCGCCTCAATTTACCCGTTGTATCCCTGTCATCGGAAGAAGCCGTCAATCATTTTGGCTGGATCGCCGCCTTTGCCGGACTCAACTGCCCGGCTTCCAGTCAGCGAACGCGGGATCTGCTGGGATGGCAGCCAAGGCATCCGGGGCTGATTAAGGATCTTGACCGTCCGGGCTATTTTGAGGCTTGAGCGAGGTATTGAATCAACGTAAATCAACGTATTTGGTACTAACGCATTTAGATTGATCGCGTTGATTGCATTAGGCTAGGGTGTTAAAAAATTTGCCCCTGTCGCCAGATCATAGGCGACAGTGTTCGACGCGTATCCGATAGCGCCTCCCTCATTGTTACGTCGGAGGGCGCTCCGTAAGACTCTTCTGCCAGACGTCCCGATAGCCAAAGGTAGGCGCTGGTACTTCCTCCGCAAACCAAAAATCGGTAAAACTCACCACATGCGGAGTAAGGAACCAGTGAGCATAACCGTTGGCGTCAATTGCCCACCAACGCGCACTTTTCGGTGCTTCCTTCCAATCTACATGTTGATGCATAGTAATCACCTCCATTTATTGTTGTCGATATAAGTTTGGACAAGCGAAGTCTTCCGGGGTTGCAGAGATTTTTTGCTGCGCTATGGAAATGAATACTTTTTGGGCGAAGTGGCGGGCTAAAGCGATGCCTTCTAAAAAACAATAAAATTTGGGGCCGGTTGTCGAAAGGAGAACAACGCAATGAAGGTCTTTTGCCCGGAAACCTCAATCCCGCAACGTTTCTTAGCGCTTATTAATAAAAAATACCGCCATATGCCCGCCGGATGCCATTTTTCATAGGGTCGTGTCATGGGGCTGTAATGCACATTGGTTATTATTCAGCCCTGCTTGCGCTTAGACGCACTACCGGGGCTGGCGGTCGGGAAACATACCAGCACCAATTCAGAAGTCGAAGTCCGCAACGTTGCAGCTTTTTAGTACTTTGCGGACCTTTTGACGCCCGGCTTATTGAGGGGTTTTTGAAAAAACCACTCGTAATGCGCTAGCGGTAGCCGCCTTCGCTAGGACCTTGGTCCGGGCTATGGTGGTCTCTGCCCTGATCATGATCTCCACCTGCGCCGTGGTTATAATCTCCGCCTGCGCCGTGATTATAATCTCCGCCGCCCGGCCCCCACGGTTCCGCAACGCATCCTCCCAGAAGGGCGGCCAACACCAGCAAAATAGAAAGACGTTTCATGATGACTCCAAAGAGTTGTCTATAGTTGTTCGACGCTGGATTTGTTATTCGGTTCACAAGAAAGAGTCAATCTTCTGCAATAGATGTGTGTCCTGACCTCACCGCGGCGCATGCGTGCCATTTGGTCCGTAACAAGAGAAGCAAGTAATAAAATCTTCTGCCGGGAAGTTAACCGCAAGAGTTGTTTCGCATTGGAGATTTAATGATTAACGAACGGCCGAGTGTGCGCCAAAAAATCATGAAAGTTTTACGCCTACTTCGCAGCGGCGGTGTGCGGCTTTGCAAGGTCAATTAGTCGACTGATAATTTCAGTGCGGTTGAAATGAATACACCCCCTAATGGTGGGTTTTATCTTGTATTAAAAAACCTTTAGCAATGAATCGGATAAGGTCCCCCCGCTCTGCGAATTCGACGGAGGCTGGCCTAGCGTCAAAACGTATGCGCTTTTCGGGCGGCGTGGTGCAACAGCAATATGATGAGGGGATACTTTAAAAACTGTTGTGATCGTTCTTGATGGCAACACTTAAACGGTCAATGCTTCGGAAATTAAAATTGTAATGAGACCTCCTCACGGCCCCTTATTACGGTAAAGCAAGCGACTGAGCCGATTATCGAATCGCCTTCAGTTATTGAGAACGTCTACTGAGCTCCTTGGAACTCCCATCGGTTCATCGCAGTCGAGTTTGCCTGGGCACCAGCTGCATCGCTCGCTGCCTGAGCCATCGCACTTAAGCCAGGGGATCGCTGCTCGCGGGTTAACATAGTAATAAAAATGTCGGTATGTTTGAAACCACCTTCGAGCGCGGCCTGGAGCACGTCGTCTATAAATATTCCGGTCCGCGTTTTAGCATCTCCTGTCAAAGCGGGATCGTCACTATAAAACATATTTCCAAGAAGCAACAATAGCCCCGCTGGAGTCATGTCGTAACCACCGCCGTTGTCAGTGAACATTTGAGGGGCATCCCTGATGATCATTATCAGTTTCCTATAAATCATTTCAATATTCAGCTTCTCCCGGCGCTATACACACGGAAGAGACGAAGCTTACATTTCTTTCAAGAAATTCTACATGAGCCAGATGCAGTCGAGATGTGATACGCGGCACATCCCCATGGTTTTCTTTATGTTTATTAGCGATCAATAGTTCGTGGAAGTATTGATGTTGGGAAAGGTATACGATTTTGATTTGAAGGAGTTTGATCGGGAGCGAAGAAACCGGCTTTACGGAGGCTGATTTGGAGGTTTTTCTACGTGATGAATCACAGTAAAAACGGAGAAGAACAGAATAGAAAAAGTAATAACGCAATTCAGTAGGATTGCGCAAGGACGTTAATTAATGATGGTTAATAAATTAATTTAGCAGTTGGTACGCTGTTGTGTACCAAAGCTCGACTGGCGCTCGGTCGTTTTGGATCAAGGCACCGCATGCAAATCAAGCGAATTGAAAACAAAAAACCCGCACGCTCACGAGGAGAAATGCGGGTTTTTGTACGTCCCAGACTAGCTGGAACATGTTCATGGTGGTGATAGGTGGATTTGAACCACCGACCCCAGCATTATGAGTGCTGTGCTCTAACCAACTGAGCTATATCACCAAAGAAGCCCGCTAGTATGATCTATCATCCCGATTGTTGTCAAGAGAATTGGGGGGCTGATTTTGGTAATTTTAGACTTATTTGCGCTCGTTTTCGTTAAGGGCTTCAATAACTGTATCCAATACCGTCTTGGCAACGTTATTGCCGATGCAATCGATGACGATGCGGTCGGGCATTGCGCGTAGCCATGTTAGTTGGCGTTTGGCTAGCTGGCGCGTGGCGATGATGCCTTTTTCGCGCATTTCATTGAAATCGTAATGGCCGTCGAGATATTCCCAGGTCTGGCGATAGCCGACGCAGCGCATCGACGGTAATCCGAGATGCAGATCGCCCCGCGCACGCAGCGCTT
Source organism: Glaciimonas sp. PAMC28666 (assembly GCF_016917355.1). Lineage (GTDB taxonomy): Bacteria > Pseudomonadota > Gammaproteobacteria > Burkholderiales > Burkholderiaceae_D > Glaciimonas. The sequence continues at coordinate 3,139,853 of NZ_CP070304.1, forward strand.
CAACTTCGGCGACCAGTCCGCCGCCGTTGCTATCCAGCATCAGATCGAAGCGTTGGGTGATGCGGCCGTGCAAAACGCTGCGGTCGGACGGTTCCAGCGCAATGGGTAATGTCTCAAAGGGGAGTTGCGGCGGTGGCTTGTTGGTCAGCAGCGATGACATGGTTTGGCCGCTGAGTTCGATAATTTCGAGGGCGCGCTGGATACGCTGACTATCGTTCGGTTTCAGGCGTTCTGCGGTGACCGGGTCGAGTAACGCTAATTTTGCGTGCATGCCGGGGACGCCAATGATGGCGGCTTCGGCGTCCAGGCGGGCGCGCAGTGCCGGGTCGGCTTGCGGTAGCGTGTCGAGTCCGTCGCGCAGTGCTTTGAAGTAGAGCATGGTGCCGCCGACCATCAGTGCGAGCTTGCCGCGGGCATGAATTTGCGCGATTAACGCCAGCGTGTCGTCACAAAACTGCATGGCTGAGTACGACTGCGCGGGGTCGATGATGTCAATCAGGTGGTGCGGAGCGGCGGCGCGTTCCGCGGTTGTCGGTTTGGCGGTGCCGATATCCATGCCGCGATAGACCAGCGCGGAGTCGACCGAGATGATTTCGGAGGGAATATGGCGGGCGATCTCGAGCGCTGCGGCTGTTTTGCCAGAAGCGGTGGGTCCCATGATGGCGACCACGAGCGGAAGTTTTGGTGCGGATGAATGCATGCTTTGGGGATTCGAGTGACGTTATTGTTCGCATTCAGCAGGCGGTGTTGCTGTGCCCTTGAATGCCTGTAGGCCATGTGTTTGCGCACAATGCTTTCGCTTGCTATTTTCGGTTGATATCGTGCGCGCTGTTTCCCGCGCTATTGTCCGCGTAAAAAGAGTTTATCCAGATCGGACATGGCCAGTTGGCTCCAAGTGGGGCGGCCATGATTGCACTGGTCGGCGCGGTCGGTGGCTTCCATCTGGCGTAGCAATGCGTTCATTTCTGGCACGGTCAGGTGGCGGTTGGCACGCACGGCGGTGTGACAGGCAAGGGTGCCGAGCATTTCGTTGCGGCGTTCTACCAATACCCGCGATCCACCATATTCGCGTACGTCGCGCAACACGTCTCTTGCCAGCGTTTGGGCGTCGGCATTTTTTAGCAACGCGGGTATGGCACGCACGGCGAGTGTGGTCGGCGACATTGCTGCGATATCGAAGCCGAGTGCGTGCAGAATCTCCTGGTTTTCTTCGACGGTGCCGACCTCTACGCCATCGGCAAAAAATGTGACGGGAATGAGTAATGGCTGGACCTGCATGGCGTTGTCATCCAGCGCATCTTTGAGCTGTTCGTACAAAATCCGCTCATGCGCGGCATGCATGTCGACCAACACCAATCCCTTGGCGTTTTGCGCGAGGATGTAGATGCCGTGCAGTTGGGCCAGCGCAAACCCGAGTGGAAATTCATCGTGGGCGTTGTACTGGGACGAGCCTGGCAGTCCAAAACTGGGAGTCGTAGCGGGCGAAATGGAGGTTGGGCCACCAAACAACGCACCGTATTGCGCGGCCGATTGCGCCACACCGGCAGGTGTATTTCCCCTAAATTGGCCGCCAAACGTCGTTTGTTGATGTGGCTGGGGCTGCGGCTGGGTAAGCAGTGGCGATTGCGGTTGCAAAATAGCCTGCAGGTGTTCGGCGGAGCCGCGCATCCAGGGCATTGCGCCACTTGGTGCAGGTATCGGTGCGGGCGTGGTGCCGAATGATGTTGCCGAAGTGAGTGCCAACGCCCGATTGACTGCGTGATAAATGAATTGGTGAATCGATCGACTATCGCGAAATCGGACTTCGATTTTGGAGGGATGAACGTTAACGTCGACTAGCGCTGGGTCGAGATCCAATGCCAGCACATAAGACGGAAAGCGATCGCCGTGCAATACATCTTGATAGGCGGCGCGGACCGCATGCATCAGCACCTTATCGCGCACGAAGCGTCCATTAACATAAAAGTACTGCGCGTCCCCACGCGCTTTGGAGGCAGTCGGCAGGCCGACGAAGCCATGCAGGCGCAGAGTGCCAGCGCTTTCGTCCAGCGCTAATCTGGCATCCGCGAACTCGCTGCCTAATATAGTGGCGCTGCGTTTTGCGCCTTCGGTCGCCATCCAGTGATCAACGGTTTTACCGTTGTGTGTCAGCGAGAAGGCGACATCGGGGCGTGACAATGCGATACGGCGTACCACTTCGCCGCAATGGCCATATTCAGTTTGGTCGGATTTCAGAAACTTGCGGCGCGCGGGGGTATTGAAATATAAATCCTGCACATTGACCGTGCTGCCGTGTCCGCCGGAGGAGGGCGTCACTACCAGCGTGCTGCCATCGATTTCGGACGCGTGGGCCGCCTCGGCTGTGCGCGACGTCAGTGTCATTTGTGACACTGAGGCAATCGAGGCGAGTGCTTCACCGCGGAAACCAAGCGTTGCGACATTCTCAAGATCGTTCAGCGATGTGATTTTTGAGGTGGCATGGCGCGCCAAGGCTAACGGCAATTGTTCGGGGGAAATGCCGCGTCCGTTGTCGGTAATCGAAATGCGCTTGATGCCGCCTTGTTCGAGGCGCACGGTAATCTGGGTTGCCCCGGCATCTAGCGCGTTCTCTAATAGTTCTTTAACAACTGCGGATGGCCTTTCCACTACCTCGCCCGCGGCAATCTGCGAAATAAGGTTGTCAGGAAGAGCTTGGATAGGGCGAAGGGAGGGCAATGGTGCATTCATTTATCGATTATACCGAACCCCCGGGCCTGATTCTTGTCTGGAGTAAGGGTTCTTATTTTTTCTCGGTTTTTTAATAATGATGCAATGTTGTGCAAACGTCATTAATAGGGCTTTGTCGGTCCGCTGTGGGCACAAACGTGGGTTTATTCTGACTTTCACCGGCGCAGACCGGTAAGAGAGTTTCAGCTGCGGCTGATTGTCGATCTTTTCGCGCATGAACGATCGTCTACTGGTAATCCGTAAGCGGTTTTTTTTATTAATATTGGCTTTTTCGGCGGACCGGGTAGTGTATTATTTCGCGCAACCATTAGGAGAGTTATGGACTTTATGCAATTCCTCGACGTGATTTTGCACGTCGACAAATCCTTAGGATTCTTGATTAAGGAATATGGCACCTTAATCTACATGGTGTTGTTTTTAATTGTCTTTTGCGAAACGGGCTTGGTGGTATTTCCATTTCTGCCGGGGGACACTTTGCTGTTTATCGGCGGCGCATTTTGCGCGATGGGCGAAATGAATATCTGGGCGCTGATGGGTTTGCTGATCCTCGCTGCAACCACCGGCAATACCCTGAATTATTGGATCGGCAGCAAGATAGGGGAAAAAGTATACTCCCATGATTATCGATGGCTGGACCAACATGCACTGCAAAAAACACATGCTTTCTACGAGCATCATGGCGGTAAAACAATCATTTTGTCGCGCTTTGTTCCCATCGTGCGCACTTTCGCGCCATTCGTGGCTGGCGTGTCGAAGATGACGTTTTCGAAATTCCAGTTATTTAATATTGTTGGTGCGTTGTTGTGGGTAGTGGGCTTGGTATCGGCAGGATATTTCTTTGGAAACATGCCTATCATTCGTGATCATTTAAATACGATTGTCTTGCTCGGCGTTGGAGCGGCGATCATCCCGGTGGCATTGGGTGGAATCTGGAAATTGTATCGCAAGTTCAGAAGGCAGCAGGCGTAAGCCTTACCGCCGGTCTAAAGTATAAAAAGGGCAGGACGCTGATATGCGTGCTGCCCTTTTCACGTTTTGGTCCTGCACCCTTTGCGGTGAGCAGAACTAAGCCCCTGCAGGGTCAGGTCATCTGATTCTTCGACAACGGCGGGTTGTGTGAGAAATACTTCTTGATGCCGGTTAATATCGCGTCCGCCATTTTGTCCTGATAGGCGTTATCAGTCAGTTTGGCTTCTTCCTCCGGATTGGAGATGAAGGCGGTTTCAATCAGAATGCTCGGGATATCGGGCGCTTTTAATACCGCAAAACCGGCTTGTTCAACCGATCCTTTGTGCAGCTTGTTGATACCGCCAATTTCACCCAATACAGCGCTGGCAAGTTTCATGCTGTCGTTGATTTGTGCCGTGGTGGACAAATCGAGCAGAACGCTGGCAAGTTGCTTGTCATGACTTTTGATATTTACCCCACCGATCAAATCCGAAGCGTTTTCCCGGTTGGCCATCCAGCGTGCCGCAGTCGAGGTGGCACCTTTTTCAGACAAGGCAAACACGGATGAACCACGCGCAGTTGGTGTTACGAAGGCATCGGCGTGAATGGAGACGAATAGGTCAGCCTGAACTTTACGGGCCTTTTGCACACGCATTCCCAGGGGGACAAAGAAATCGGCATCACGCGTCAGCATGACCCGCATATTCGGTTGCTGCTCAATTTTGGCCTTGAGGCGTTTGGCGATGGAGAGGACGATATCCTTTTCATGATTACCGCGACTGCCGGTTGCACCAGGGTCTTCACCGCCATGACCGGGGTCAAGTGCGATGGTGATCATGCGCGTCATGGTTGGCGATTTCTCAAGTTTTCGCTCCGCTTTGGGATCAACCCTTGCCACCGGTGGTGGTTCTGGTGGCGGTTGCAAGGGCACTGGCTTGGTGACCGCGACTGGCGGTACGATTTCACCCGGCTCAGCGGTTGGCCATTCACCCTTCTGGATCATCATCGCAATCGGATCTGGCGGCACCAACGGATACAAATCGAATACCAAACGATATTTGTAGTTGCCAATCGGGTCCAATGTAAAGACTTGCGGCACGACCTGATCTTTCAGATCGAACACCAGGCGGACCACATTCGGGCGATTTTGACCGACCCGAACCTGTTTAATGTAAGGATCGTTGGATTGAATCTTGGCAACCAGTTCTTTCAGGGCCGGATTCAGTTCAATTCCCTCGATATCAACGACCATCCGGGCAGGATTTTGCACCAGGAAATGGGTCGCTTTTAGCTCGACATCGTTTTCTAGCGTGACGCGCGTATAGTCGTCAGCAGGCCATACCCGCACCGCAAGAATTTGTGCCGCGCGTGCTGATTGCGAGGTCAGGGGCGCGACCACTGATATAAGTAGCGTTCCGCCCGCTTTAAGGATGGTACGACGGCTTTTGGATTTTAGAGGTTTGGTGCAAATTTCAGTCGAGCGAGACATTGATTACCTTTATCAGTTGCGCCGCACAATTTTACATCACGGCCATCTCCCGAGACGCTGAGAATGACGTTTATGTCGGGTGTTGGCAATATATTTTCTGCTTTTTCCGGCCATTCGACGATGCAGATATTGGTTTCATTAAAATGCTCGCGGAAACCAGCTTCCAGAAATTCTTCCGGACTTCCCATACGATACAGATCAAAATGCATCACTTCGACCAGTTGTTGATTAATATTGACGGTATAAGGTTCAACCAGCGTATAAGTTGGGCTCTTGACGTGACCGGTATAGCCGGCGGCATGCAACAAGGCGCGGGTCAGCGCCGTTTTGCCGGCTCCGAGGTCGCCGTGCAAATAAATGCTCAGTCCAGCGACCAGCGCCCGCGATAATGCTGCACCGAGGGCCAAAGTACCTGCTTCGTCATGTAGATGGAAGGTGTAGTCTTGCATCTCGTAAATTAGTCCTATGTCATTAAAGAGTTGATGTCCCGATGTCGCCATCCCATTTTACTGAAGTCGATAGTCCCAGCGGTAGCTACGGTGATCATGCCCGCGAACATAGCCGCGATCATAACCGTACTGCAATGGTTGCGCTTGCCGTCACCATCAAGGCATGGGGGCGGGAATTGGGCTTTGCTGACGTGCGGATTACCGACGTCGATCTGTCGCAGCAAGAAGCAGGCTTCGAAGCCTGGCTTGCGCACGGCTATCATGGTGAGATGGATTATATGGCAGCCCACGGATTGAAGCGTGCACGACCGGCAGAATTGGTGCCGGGCACGATTCGGTCGATCAGCGTGCGGATGGATTACTTGCCGCAGGACAGCGATGCAGCGTGGCGGCAGCGGGAGAAAAATCGGCTTCATCCGAATGCCAGCCATTCTGCCACGGTGTCTTTGTATGCGCGAGGCCGCGATTACCATAAGGTATTGCGTTCCCGCCTGCAGCAACTGGCTGATCGCATAGCGGCAGAAATCGGACCGTTCGGTTATCGCGTATTTACCGACTCAGCGCCGGTAATGGAAGTTGCGCTGGCACAAAAAGCGGGGTTAGGGTGGCGTGGGAAGCACACGCTGCTGTTAAATCGAGAAGCCGGGTCGCTCTTTTTTTTAGGCGAAATGCTCACTGATATACCGCTACCAACCGATGCGCCGGTCACTGCGCATTGCGGTCAATGCAGCGCGTGTATCGATGTGTGCCCCACCAAAGCAATTATTGCCCCATATACGCTGGATGCCCGGCGATGTATTTCCTATCTGACAATAGAATTAAAAGGCAGCATTCCTCTGGAGTTTCGCTCGCTAATCGGCAATCGGGTCTACGGCTGCGACGATTGTCAGCTGTTTTGCCCTTGGAATAAATTTGCCCAGCCTTCCACGTTAAATGATTTCGATGTTCGCAACGGCCTCGATAACGCTTCATTAGTTACACTGTTTAGCTGGACCGAAGCGCAATTTAACGAGGGCTTGCAAGGCAGCCCGATTCGCCGGATAGGACATGAGCGATGGCTACGTAATATTGCGGTGGGTTTGGGAAATACAGCCGCAGCCGGCGTGAATGCGGTGGAAATCATCGCTGCATTGCAAGCGCGGGCTGACGATCCATCCGCACTTGTTCGGGAGCACGTCGCATGGGCGCTGGAGCAACACGCGGTTTAGTTATAGTGTAATAAGCCTAACCATAACGGCAAAGTCAGCATCGACAGCACAGTACCGGCAGAAATGATAAACGCTACCAAGGGCCCGTTGCCGCCAAGCCGTGCCGCCAGAATATACGAGCTGGATGCCGTCGGCAGCGCACAAAACAACACGACTATTTGTAATTGCAGAGTGCCCAATCCGGCCCAACGTCCGAGTAACAAGGCCACCGCCGGTAACGCCAGTAATTTAACGGCGATAAAAAATCCGGTCATCAGCTTGGCCTGATGTACACCAGAAAGGCGCAAACCAGCGCCCACCAGCAACAAGCCCATGGCCAGCGCGGCATTACCCAGACGCGACAACACCGCACCGGCCACATCCGGCATGGGCAGGCCCGACAAGCTATATAACAGGCCGCAACCCGTCGCGACCAACAAGGGGTTTCTAGCCAGTTCCTTCAACAAGCCGCCATTCTTATGCACCAGTGAATGCACCGCAGCCAGATTGCACAGCGGCACGCCGAACCCAATCAACAACGCCATATAGCCAGTCCCTTCCTCGCCCGCCATGCGCGATGCCAGCGCCAATGCCATATAGGAGTTAAAACGGTAACCGGTTTGCATCCCGGATTCAAAATCCATCGGCGTCGCCTTCAAAAAAGGCTTGCCGATCCACGTCATGATAATGGCCGCGCCGAGGGAGGCTAATCCCACCATCAGCATTTTTCCAGTTGTCTCAAAATGCAAGGGCGTGCGCGCAGTGGAATAAAACAGCAAAGCCGGAAACAGTAGGTAATACACCAGCTTCTCGGCACCGGTCCAGAAAGCATCGCCCCAGTCGGTGGTGCGCCGCAGGATGACGCCGAGCAGAATCAGAGTGAAATCGGGAAGCAGCAGATTGATGATGTACATGAATGAAAGAGTTAATGTAGGACGACGGTAAATGCGCCTGAGCGGTGCGTTATTTGTATTTCAGTCCGGACAATAAAGTGAGATTGGTGTGAACGAGCAAGTCTACCTGTCAAAAATGGCAATGGTCAAATTATAACGATTTGAATCCTCAACCCAGGTTCAGATCGACTGGATCAATCCAACTCATTTTTAGACATCTCTTGGCTATATTTAAGAATTGTCTCGTATCAATTTGCCTTTTCGCTTTGTAAAATTAGTTTTTAATTAAAAATAAAATAATAAGTGAAAAGAAAAATCTCCTTTAAGGGAGCGGCGACCTTGCGATTTTTTAAGCGTTTTTTTGTCCCAGCTCCGACTACTTTTAAGTATCTTCCTCTCCACCGCCAGCCATCAGGGCTAGACAGTCATTTCAATAATAGTTGAACGACTGATATCGGCATCAATCGCCTACCAAAAAAACGCGCATCAACCTCTTAGATTTGAAATAGCTACGCTCGGCGCAACAGACGAGCGTGTGGCCGCTGCGTGCGAGCGCGCCGAAACACTGCGCACTACCGAATATTGCATAGTAAAAATACCCGCAACCTCAAAATGAAGGCCGTCCTATGTACAATAAAAAAGTCGATCCAAAGCCATTTTTTTGGGCGTTACAGGCCATCTGTATTCTGCACAACAAACCGTTCTCCATGGCTTTGGCGATGCAGCAATTGGCAGCGCCGTATACCGTATGCTCAATGATCAGCGCTGTGACCTCGTACGGGTTCGATACTGGATTAAGGCGCCGTAGTATCGCCCAGCTGCATGAAGAGTCGTTTCCTGCGGTAGTGTGGTTGACGCCGCCCGCGTTAATGGGGGCCGCCGCGCGGCGCGATCCGTTACTGCGCGACCCTGCACCATCAGATGAGGCTGGCAAATCGACCGAGCTTGCCTTCCTGGCGACACACGTGACGCCAAATGTGATCGCAGACAAGATTACTTCAGTGTCGCCAGAAATGGCGGAAGTCACGCCAGCGCTTCTTTTGAAGGCCAACGCCAGCGGCATCGTGGTATTAGAAAAAGGGAGCATTTCAACCAACACGCTATCGCTGGCAGAGTTTTCACTGCGGTATTGCGGCTATCTCACCCCTATTAGCGTAAAAGCAGACCTTGGCAGGGATATCGACAGCGAGGCCGAAGCACGCCGAAGGCACGCCTTCGGCTTCAGCTGGTTTATCCCAGAACTATTAAAGCATAAAAAAATATGGCAAGAAGTGTTGCTGGCATCGCTGGTGATCCAGTTAGTCGCGCTGGCAACGCCGCTGTTCACGCAAACCATTATCGACAAAGTAGTGGTGCATCGCACCGAAAGTACGCTGATTGTGATTGCCATAGGGATGGCAATTTTTATGCTGTTCTCCGCTGTTTTATCTTGGTTGCGACAATATCTGGTGCTGCATACCGGCAATCGGGTCGACGCAGTATTGGGTTCATCCGTATTCGAACGTCTGTTCAAATTGCCGCCATTGTATTTTCAGCATCGTCCCACCGGCGTCATTGCAGCGCGGCTGCACGGCGTTGAAACCATCCGCGAGTTCATCGCTGGCGCAGCCGTCTCGTTGATTCTGGATTTGCCGTTTCTGTTTATTTTTGTCGCCATCATGTTTCATTACAGCGCCACCTTAACCTTGATTGTGCTCGCGATTTTATTATTAATCATCGGTTTAAGTTTGATTGTGGCGCCGATGTTTCAAGCACGCCTGCAAAAGCAGTTTCAACTTGGGGCGCGTAATCAAGCGTTTTTGACTGAATATGTCTCGGGTTTAGAAACCGTTAAATCGCTGCAACTGGAACCACAACTCAACAGTAAATATAGCGGCTATCTGGCCAGCTATCTGCAGGCGGGTTTCTCCACCAAACAACTCGCTAACACCTACAACACCACCGCAAATTTTTTAGAACAACTACTCAGTCTGCTAGTCCTCGGTATCGGTGCTTATACCGTAATGCATTCGAAAGAATTCACCATCGGGATGTTGGTCGCATTCCAGATGTTTGCCGGTAAATTATCGCAACCGATGTTACGGCTGGTTGGCCTATGGCAGCAATTCCAGCAAGCAAGCTTATCGGTAGCTCGCCTAGGTGATCTCATGAATGCACCCATCGAGCCCTATTCACTCATCCCCGCACGCGACACAGAGCGCCGTGGCGACATCGAGATCAGCGAAATCGCTTTTCGATACGCCGATCATCTGCCACTCGTCTATGAGAACGTTTCCCTCACAATTCGCCCTGGTCAAACCATCGGCATCATGGGGCCATCCGGTTGTGGCAAAAGCACGTTTGCCAAATTATTGCAAGGCTTCTATCAACCCTGCACTGGTCGAATTTTGATCGACGGCGTCGATATCCGCTATCTTTCTTCCAACGAACTACGCAGTTATTTCGGTGTCGTTCCACAGGAAACGACGCTCTTTTCCGGAACCATCTACGAGAACCTGCGGATGGCGAGCCCTAACGCCAGCTTTGAGCAGATCACCGGCTCTTGCAAAATGGCAGAAATACACACCGTGATCGAAGCCTTGCCGCAAGGTTATCAGACCGAAATTGGCGAGCGTGGTGCCGGCTTGTCGGGCGGTCAAAAACAACGCATCGCCATCGCCCGCGCCTTATTAAAAAGCCCGACCATCCTCATCTTCGACGAGGCCACTAGCGCTCTGGATGCCGCTACTGGGGAACAATTCGCCAAGACCATCAATACCCTAAAAGGGAAAGTGACGATGCTTTTCATCACGCACGGCTTACCCAAAGGCCTTGAAGTCGATGCCGTATTTCGCCTCACGCCCGATGGTGTGAAACTGGTTTCCTCACAATCAGAAAACACTTCTCTCGGCAATCCTGCATTTCCTCCAACAGAAGAGGTCGAATAATGTCATCGTTCTCAGAACACGATGCAAATACCGATGCCATTCCCGATGCCAGCGCGAATCCCGGAGGAAATACTTCCCCGGCTGATAAGTCGCCTCTCTCGAATAGATCGGGCCAGTCGGACCAGTCAGAGATATTTGACGCAGCGCACATCGTCGCTTTGCGTTCATCCGATCGTTGGCAAGATCCGTTGCGCCTGATCGAAGCCGAAGCGCCGAGTCAAATCAAGCGGCTGGTCCTGTGGACAGTCTCGATCCTTATCCTGATATTGATCGCATGGACAGCGTTCGGCAAACTCGACATAATTGCCACAGCGGAAGGCAAGCTCGTTCCACAAACACTGGTCAAGATTGTGCAACCAGCAGAAGCTGGCATCGTTAAGCAATTATTGGTTAATGAAGGTGACAGCGTCAAGGCGGGACAGTTATTAGCCCAGCTAGACACCACGCTCGCAAACGCCGACCAGGCTGGCTTCAGCATGGATATTGCCATTCAGCGCATGCAGATGCGTCGTATCGATGCCGAACTGGCCGACCAAACGATGCTGCCTAAAGACGGAGAAGACCCACAGTTATACGCCCAGGTGAGGCGCCAGTTTATGGCGCACAAACAAGCATTCCTCGGCAGTCTGGAACAGGAAAAATCATTAGTCATCAAAGCCCGTCATGATCACCTCAGTGCCTTGCAAGTATTCAATAAATTGCAGCAAACACTCCCCATTTATCAGCGTAGCGCAACAGCCTACGCCAAGCTCAAAAAAGAAGGGTTCGTCACCGCGCTGGCCGCCGATGAAAAGCAGCGCGACGCCATCGAGAAAGCCCGTGATCTGGATGCACAACAATCCATCGTGGCCTCACTCGCCGCCACAATCGCAGCGCAAGAACAACGGATCACCCAGTTAGGCCACACCTACCGCGCCGACCTGCAAACCGAACGCGCTGACGTCCACGCCAGACTCGCCCAGTTGCAACCCAATCTGGACAAATCAATTTACAAGCAAGGTCTGATGGAGTTGCGCGCTCCCCAAGCTGGCGTGATCAACGATCTTGCGACCACCACGATCGGTGCGGTAGTGCAACCCGGCACCGTCGTCATGACCCTTGTTCCGCAGCATGAGCAGTTGTATGCCGATGTCTCGGTAAAAAATGAAGACGTCGGCTTCGTCCAGATCGGTCAAACCGCACAAATCAAACTCGCCGCCTATCCGTTCCAGAAATACGGCATGTTAACCGGCGCAGTCACCCGCCTCAGCGCGGATGCATCGGACCGGGAAAAAAGCAACGCCAATGCCGACGGTACATCGGGTGACGCAAACGGCGATGACAGCAACGCCGCCACTTCAACCTACAAAGCGCGCATAAAGCTAGCCCACCAGATATTGATCGATCCCCAGGGAAATCGATTGCAAATGACCGCCGGCATGCAAGTTATCGCAGAAATTCATCAAGGCAAACGGACGGTATTTGAGTACCTGTTGTCGCCTGTGCAGAAAGCCTTACAAGAGGCGGGACGGGAAAGATAAAAATGGCCGTTAAAGTGATAAAAAACGGAGTGACGGTAACTTTATCGTTTAAAAAATATGTATTAAAAACAGCCAAAAATTTATATATTTTTGAACTGAATGCTGCAATCAGAATTATCTGTGGGCGGGTTTTTTTTATAGAATTTTCTGCGTCAGTTCGAGAATGATCTTGTATTAATTTGAAGTTTCAATTTGTAAAATTGGAAATAATTAAAAATAAAATAATAAAGAGAACGAATGCGACAGCGTGTACAGCGGTCTGAATCGCGGCATGACTAAGGCTCATAACGAAGCAAATGAAACGTATTGGGAGGCGGTTTATGGGCATCAAAAATTTGATGTTTTTTGATGGTGATAGTAATTTTTATATTTTTATATTTTTGTCGGTGGCATCGCAATGAGGGATTATATTGATATATCTGATATTCGAATTTTTTTTCATATTAATTGTTACAGTTTTTCCCGATGTATATGTTTGTCTTTGTATAAGAGCATTCAAATATTTTTGGGGCTTAACACATTTAGAATTTTTTATAGAAAATTTGTACATGTCATTTTCTATAATTAATGTTGCGGTTTTTTCTTTGTTAATAGTTATTCGTGAAATTTCATTTGATAAAACGGCGTATAGAAATCAAGTCAATATGAAAAAATTTCTAAAAGATAATTGGATATTTTTCTTGGTTGTAATAGCTCTTTATCTTAAATTGAATGAAATTAAATTCCTCTCTCCAGATTGGCCATTAACGCAAGGTCGGTTGTTTATATTGTTTAGTTTGATAAGTGCATGGTGCACTTCTGCCGTTATCGCAAATACGGTAATTTACATAAAAAATATTTCTTATAAAGATTAAACATGGACTCCACTGTAATTACTCGTAAGCAAGCCGCTACTCATGCAATTAGTAAAAGTATAAGCCGTCTCGTTGATCGATATGAAAAGGGGGACACAGCAGGAGTAGCGCAATCACTTGCTCAAATTACTGCTGTCTCCGCTGCATATGTTGCTGGAACGTTAGCCGAATTTGGCAGAAAGTTTGCCGTTTCAGGCTTGGATCAAGCAATTAGGCTTTTAGGTAAAGATCCCAGTGGCCTGGGAAAAGTACTTTTACGTATGGGGTTAATTTCTGATCCTCTAGTTGCTCAGAGGCTTACCAACGTTGGGCGCGCTTTTGGGGGCGGGGCCGCAGCCGCATATCTCGTCGATCAAGCTATTGATTGGGCGAATAAACAAAATCTAGGTGGTAAATTGTACGATGAACTTCACCCAGACGAAGCCGCCCGTGATTTCTTCACCCACTCTCGCACCTACCGCTACGATCCGCTAGTCCTCGACCTAGACGGCGACGGCATCGAAACTGTCGGCAGCAAAAACAACGTCTACTTCGACAACAACAACGACGGTATTAAAACCGCGACAGGCTGGGTCGGCGCTGACGATGGCTTGCTCGTCATGGACCGCAACGGCAACGGCGTGATCGATAACGGAACGGAACTCTTCGGCAATTCCACCCAGCTCGACAACGGCCACACCGCCAGCGATGGTTTCGGTGCGCTGGCTGATCTGGATTCCAACCACGATGGCAAGATCGATAAAAACGACGCGAACTGGAACCAGCTCAAAGTCTGGCGTGATCTCAATCAGGATGGCATTTCTCAAGCCAATGAATTATTCACACTGGACCAACTCGGCATCGCCAGCCTCAACGTCAACAAAAAATCCCACAACCAAACACTCGCCAATGGTAACCAGTTAGCCGACGAGGGAACGTATACAAAAACCGACGGCAGCGCCGGTAATATGGGTGACGTGAATTTTGAGGAAGACGCCTTCCATCGGGAGTTTACTGATGAAGTCGTGATTGCCGATAACGTCAAAGACCTGCCCGATATGCAAGGCGCAGGCAAAGTGCGCGACCTGCGCGAAGCCGCCAGCTCTTCGACATCACTGCAAGACGTTTTGGCACACTACAGCGCCGCCACCGCACGTGAAGAGCAACGCGGTTTGCTGGATCAACTGCTGTCCGATTGGGCCGACACATCCGGCATGACCAAAACCCTGCAAGAACGCGCTGGCAGTGCTTATACCGTGATCTGGAAATCGCTGGGCGGTCAGGTCATCACCAACGACGCTGCCGGTCGCGCCATCGTTGCCGCATGGGAAAAGAAGCTACATATTCTGGAAGCGTTTAACGGGCAATATTATTTTGCGATGCATAACCTGACCGGCATGGGTTACAACGGCTTCAAGATGGTCGAAGGCAAAAATGGTCAGCCGGGGACTATCACGATTAGTTTATATCCCGAACAGGTAAATAGCCTCAATCAAGCTTATGACGCATTGCAGGAATCGATCTACGGTTCGCTGTTATTGCAGACACGGTTTAAGTCGTTGATTGATCAGATTGAATTGAAGGTGGATGCCGATGGGATGCATCTGGATAGTTTTGACGCTATTCGAAACACGCTGCATCAATACGAACGAAGCGCGCAACGAGCTCTGGTGTTAAGCAAATTGTTTAATGAGCGCCTGTTAATTGAACCGCGAGGTGGACAAAACCAAAGAGCCGAAATAAACAAGGTTGCAGCGTGATTAGGCCTAGTCATGAAGTAAATATGGAATATCGTGAGGCCATTTTATGGACATAAAAAATATCATGTCCAGAGTACTTTTATTAATAGGAGGACTATGCATTTTTCTGGCATTTTGCAACGTTTTTTATATTGCATTTTTTATTCGAGGTCCAGAATCATGGTTTCCTATAGAAATACTTTATTCAGTATTACTTGTATTTTTAGGGGCTATTTTCCCTATTTTTTTTATTTATAAAAAAAATTACATAAGCTTATCAAGATTTAATGAGTTAAGAAAAAAAATTCACGAAAAAGGACATTTTAGTAATGCCATATGGACTTGGATATTTATTTTTCTATTACTTGTTATGAATATACCCGGAAAGCAAAGTCTTAATCCAAGTAGATTACAGTTATTAACTGAAAGTAATATTTTTTACCTTTTTTGTGAAGTTCTTTTCTTATCTGCTTTCTGGGTTTCTACAGTCGCGATATGTATAGGATACATAAAAAAAATAGATTATCAATCAAAATAAATTAGCTGAGGTGTGAAATGAGTATTGCGTACATTGTTACTAAATCCGGTATTCTGATTATTGACGGTTCGCCTGCGGCGATCAAAGCCATTGCGAAGGGAATGGGAAAGGACTCCCTTCCTGTAGTTGAGCATTTAGGAAAAATTGTCCAAACAGGCGACGATGCCAAAACTGTTTCTGATACCGTTTTGGACACATTAAGAAATTCTATTGGTGGTGATTTAACAAGCCAGGTAAAACTTGTCGGTTCTTTGGGCGCTGGTGTTGCGATTGGCGAGGCAGCAGCTATTGGACTTGGGGCGCTTGCAACTGTGGTGGGTTTAGGAGTGATTGCAATACCCTTAGGAGTCGCAGCAGGTGTGGCTGGAGGTTATTGGGGATCAAAATATTACGAAGAGGCATTCGACAAATTCAATAAACTAGGCCAAGAAATCAATGACCGTTTCACCCACTCCCGCACCTACCGCTACGACCCCTTAGTCCTGGACCTCGACGGCGACGGCATCGAAACCGTGGGCAGCAAAAACAACGTCTACTTCGACAACAACAACGACGGTATTAAAACCGCGACAGGCTGGGTCGGCGCTGACGATGGCTTGCTCGTCATGGACCGCAACGGCAACGGCGTGATCGATAACGGAACGGAACTCTTCGGCAATTCCACCCAGCTCGACAAAGGCCACACCGCCAGCGATGGTTTCGGTGCGCTGGCTGATCTGGATTCCAACCACGATGGCAAGATCGATAAAAACGACGCCAACTGGAACCAGCTCAAAGTCTGGCGTGATCTCAATCAGGATGGCATATCTCAAGCCAATGAATTATTCACACTCGACCAACTCGGCATCGCCAGCCTCAACGTCAACAAAAAATCACATAACCAAACACTCGCCAATGGTAACCAGTTAGCCGACCAAGGTACGTACACAAAAACCGATGGTAGCAGCGGCAATATGGGTGACGTAAATTTTGAGGAAGACGCCTTCCATCGGGAGTTTACTGATGAAGTCGTGATTGCCGATAACGTCAAAGACCTGCCCGATATGCAAGGTGCAGGCAAAGTGCGCGACCTGCGCGAAGCCGCCAGCTTGTCGA
Organism: Glaciimonas sp. PAMC28666; assembly: GCF_016917355.1. Taxonomy (GTDB): domain Bacteria; phylum Pseudomonadota; class Gammaproteobacteria; order Burkholderiales; family Burkholderiaceae_D; genus Glaciimonas. The sequence goes on from NZ_CP070304.1 coordinate 3,156,198, forward strand.
CATCACTGCAAGACGTCTTGGCACACTACAGCGCCGCCACCACACGAGAAGAACAGCGCGGCTTGCTGGATCAAATGCTGTCCGATTGGGCCGACACATCCGGCATGACTAAAACCCTGCAAGAACGCGCTGGCAGTGCTTACACCGTGATCTGGAAATCGTTAGGCGGTCAGGTCATCACCGACGACGCCGCCGGTCGCGCCATCGTTGCCGCGTGGGAAAAGAAGCTGCATATTCTGGAAGCGTTTAACGGGCAATATTATTTTTCGATGCAGAACCTGACCGGCATGGGTTACAACGGCTTCAAGATGGTCGAAGGCAAAAATGGTCAGCCTGGGACTATCACGATTAGTTTATATCCCGAACAGGTAAACAGTCTCAATCAAGCTTATGACGCATTGCAGGAATCGATCTACGGTTCGTTATTGTTGCAGACACGGTTTAAATCGTTGATTGATCAGATTGAATTGAAGGTGGATGCCGATGGGATGCATCTGGATTATGGTGCGCTGGAAAAACACTTCAAGGCAGCGATTGCGGCGGATGGCATAAAGGGGTTGTACGATTTGATCGATTTTAATCGGGCAGCCGGAAGTGCGATGCATGATTTTAACTGGATTGGAGCTGAGTTGATTGGGAGGGGGCTATCTGCATCGGATGCGTCACCCGAATTACAAAAGCTGTTTGCTGAATTAAAGCTTGCACTAAATAAAAAGGGAACACAAAAAAGCGATCTGATTATCGGCGGCTCTGGAAACGATACTTTGGATGGCTACGCGGGTAACGATGTCATGCTAGGAGGACGGGGTGACGATACGTTAAACGGCGGTGAGGGCGATGACACGCTAAGTGGTAATGCTGGTGACGATCGCCTCAACGGTGGGGAAGATAATGACACTTTACTAGGTGGCGCTGGCAACGATACGTTAAGCGGCGGCGCTGGAAGCGACATTCTGACCGGTGGCAAAGGTGACGATACGCTTGAGGGTGGAACGGGCAATGATGTCCTGAGCGGCGGTGAAGGAAACGATACGCTCAGCGGGGATTATGGTAATGATATTTTGGACGGTGGCAAAGGCGACGATATGCTGGTTGGCGGTGAAGGTAAAGATGTTTATCGGTTTAGTGTCGGAGATGGAAATGACTCGATCAATAACTATGATTACCTTACCGGTCGTAACGATGTGATCGTTTTTACGGATGTCAATTCCGATGCTTTAAACGGTTTGCGGCGGGTCAAGGACGACCTGATCATAGATTACGGCAACGGAGATAGCATCAAGATCAATAACTTTTATATCTATCACTATCAAATCAATCAGTTTCAGTTTGCTGATGGCAAGACGTGGAATGGCATAGAGTTGTTGGCGGCATATCCGATTGTGCTCACGGACGGTGCGGATAGCGCCAGTTTTACAGGCGCTCCAGAAACGATCCATGCCGGTGCCGGTAACGATTATATTAGTGGGTATGCCGGCGACGATGTGATCGATGGTGCTGCTGGTGACGATGTATTGTTGGGTGGCGAAGGTAACGATGTGCTGGATGGCGGAGATGGAAGTGATCGGCTTGAGGGCGGAACTGGCAATGATGTCCTGAACGGCGGTAAAGGAAACGATACGCTCAGCGGGGATTATGGTAATGATATTTTGGACGGTGGCAAAGGCGACGATAGGCTGATTGGCGGTGAAGGTAAAGATGTTTATCGGTTTAGTGTCGGAGATGGAAATGACTCGATCAATAACTATGATTACCTTACCGGTCGTAACGATGTGATCGTTTTTACGGATGTCAATTCCGATGCTTTAAACGGTTTGCGGCGGGTAAAGGACGACCTGATCATAGATTACGGCAACGGAGATAGCATCAAGATCAATAACTTTTATATCTATCACTATCAAATCGATCAGTTTCAGTTTGCTGATGGCAAGACGTGGAATGGCATACAGTTGTTGGCGGCATATCCGATTGTGCTCACGGACGGTGCGGATAGCGCCAGTTTTACAGGCGCTTCAGAAACGATCCATGCCGGTGCCGGTAACGATTATATTAGTGGGTATGCCGGTGACGATGTGATCGATGGTGCTGCTGGTGACGATGTATTGTTGGGTGGCGAAGGTAACGATGTGCTGGATGGCGGAGATGGAAGTGATCGGCTTGAGGGCGGAACTGGCAATGATGTCCTGAACGGCGGTAAAGGAAACGATACGCTCAGCGGGGATTATGGTAATGATATTTTGGACGGTGGCAAAGGCGACGATAGGCTGATTGGCGGTGAAGGTAAAGATGTTTATCGGTTTAGTGTCGGAGATGGAAATGACTCGATCAATAACTATGATTACCTTACCGGTCGTAACGATGTGATCGTTTTTACGGATGTCAATTCCGATGCTTTAAACGGCTTGCGGCGGGTCAAGGACGACCTGATCATAGATTACGGCAACGGAGATAGCATCAAGATCAATAACTTTTATATCTATCACTATCAAATCGATCAGTTTCAGTTTGCTGATGGCAAGACGTGGAATGGCATACAGTTGTTGGCGGCATATCCGATTGTGCTCACGGACGGTGCGGATAGCGCCAGTTTTACAGGCGCTTCAGAAACGATCCATGCCGGTGCCGGTAACGATTATATTAGTGGGTATGCCGGTGACGATGTGATCGATGGTGCTGCTGGTGACGATGTATTGTTGGGTGGCGAAGGTAACGATGTGCTGGATGGCGGAGATGGAAGTGATCGGCTTGAGGGCGGAACTGGCAATGATGTCCTGAACGGCGGTAAAGGAAACGATACGCTCAGCGGGGATTATGGTAATGATATTTTGGACGGTGGCAAAGGCGACGATAGGCTGATTGGCGGTGAAGGTAAAGATGTTTATCGGTTTAGTGTCGGAGATGGAAATGACTCGATCAATAACTATGATTACCTTACCGGTCGTAACGATGTGATCGTTTTTACGGATGTCAATTCCGATGCTTTAAACGGCTTGCGGCGGGTAAAGGACGACCTGATCATAGATTACGGCAACGGAGATAGCATCAAGATCAATAACTTTTATATCTATCACTATCAAATCAATCAGTTTCAGTTTGCTGATGGCAAGACGTGGAATGGCATACAGTTGTTGGCGGCATATCCGATTGTGCTGACAGATGACGGCAAGAAGAATTTTACGAATGCATCCGAAACTATCCGTGCCGGTATGGGCGAAGACGTCATTTCCGGCTATGGCGGTGATGATGTGATCTACGGCGGTGCGGGCGACGACACGCTGGATGGTGATTGGGGTAACGATAAATTGTTTGGCGGAATTGGCAACGACAAGCTGGACGGTGGCTCGGATGACGACTTGCTGGACGGTGGGGAGGGCAATGACTGGCTTGATGGTGGCTCCGGCGATGACGTGCTGGACGGCGGAGAAGGAAACGATACGTTAATTGGAGGCGGCGACAACGATATCCTTAATGGCGGTAAAGGCGACGACAAGCTAATTGGCGGTGGTGGTAAAGATATCTACCGATTTAGTGTCGGTGATGGTAATGATACGATCAATAACTATGATTACGTTACCGGTCTTGCCGATGTGATCGTCTTTAGGGATGTCAATTCTGATGCTTTAAACGGTCTGCGGCGGGTCAAGGACGGCCTGATCATAGATTACGGAAACGGGGACAGCGTCACGATCAATAATTTTTATAGCTATAACTATCAAATCAATCAGTTTCAGTTCGCCGATGGCAAGTTATTGACCGGAACCCAATTACTATCGGTTTATCCAATTGTACTGATAGGTGAGGGTAACTATAGTTTTACCAATGCATCGGAAACTATTTATGCCGATACGGGCGATGATGTTATTTCCGGCAATGGGGGTGATGACACTATCGATGGTGGTGCTGGTAACGATACCCTCTGCGGAAATGTCGGCAACGATTTTTTGTCGGGGGGGAGGGGAAATGATAAATTAAGCGGGGGAAGTGGGAACGACGTGTTGGACGGCGGGGAAGGAAGCGATACGTTAAGCGGGACCGATGGCAACGACATCTTAACCGGCGGAAAGGGTGAGGACAAACTAAATGGTGGTACTGGCAGCGATACCTACATCTTTAGTCGCGGCGACGGATGCGATACGATCGACAACTACGATTATGGCACTGATTTCCGTGGCGGCGGTCGCATTGACGTAATCAAATTCACAGACGTGAATTCCGATGCATTGGATGGATTACGACGCGTCAATAGCAACCTGATCATCGACTACGGCAACGGCGACAGCATCACGATTAGCAACTATTTTTCTAGCGCGAACTATCAAATCAATCAGTTTCAATTCGCCGACGGCAAGACATTAACCGGTAGCCAATTGGTATCTGCGTATCCAATTGAACCGTTAGACAGCGCACGCACGCTAAGCGCGCCGCTTGCTAGGGAATCAATCTACGTCGATTCGACGGAGGGGTATTACTACGGCCATGACCCTATCGAGCGAACTAGTGCTCGTGCCTCAAATAAAGCTCTGCAAGGCGGCGATCAACGCAATCCCGTGGATGGTGCCGGTCACACAAAGGACACACTGACGCAGGAGGAGCGGGTTCGCTGCGTTGAACTGGTTTTTGGTAAATCAGGCGACAAGGCAGAGCTTGCTGCGGCCCGATATAAAAACACCGTTGAGAATTGGTTCACTAAAACGCCTTTTCGGCTCGACCCAGCCTCGACGGTGGACAGTGAAAACGCGGGGGACGTTAATTCTGCGTCGCCGGATAAACTTCATGATAAGAACTCCGGGCCATCCCGGCTTGGTGGCGCTGCGCTCCAGTTTGATCCGGCGCGTGAAACGCCGCGGGGCATGGATAAGTGGGCTTTGTCGGCGGTGTTGCTGGATTTACATCTGAAGAGTAGCGATGCTGCTGCCCTTGGTGGGGATCTGGTGAGTCACTATGCCAGGAATAGTCAGGGCGCGGGTAGTCCGGTGACGCCAGCTACAGCAATGTTAGCGACGCCTGATTTCGGTGTCGTTGATCATCATCGGCGGGGTTAGGATTTTTTGCTGGCCGACCGCCAGTCATCGGCGGATGATGGACCTCGGCGGGGTACCGCGTACCGTGGACACCAATCGGCAATCAGTAAACCACCGTTTAGTTCAACAGTCGCGCTAATTCGACCGCGGTCTTCACATGCATTTTGTCAAAAATATGGGCGCGGTGGACTTCCACTGTGCGCATGCTGATGCCAAGCTGGTCGGCGATGACTTTGTTCATTTTTCCGATGAGTATCAGGTCTAATACTGCCCGTTCTCGGATGGATAGGTTGGCGAGGCGGGCGTCAATGACGCTTCGTGCAATGGCTGCGCGTGAAGAGAACAGAGCTTCTTGTACCCGGTCCATCAATTTATTGTCATTGAACGGCTTTTCGAAAAAATCGAATGCGCCGCGCTTGAGGGTATCGACTGCCATGGGAACATCGCCGTGGCCGGTCAAAAAGATGATTGGATAACGTTGCGTGAGTTTTTTTGCAGTCAATATGTCGAATAACGCAACGCCGCTCATGCCAGGCATTCGAACGTCAACTAACAGGCAATCGCCTTCGGCGGTCTGGGCGTCACTTTTATGCAAACCGGAACTCGCAGTGCCGATCGCAGCCGCAGCATTGGTTGACTTTTCAGTTGCGGCGGCTTCGTTGGTGGCGATATCAAGTGATGCCAGAAAATGTTGCGCGCTGGAATAACTCAGGGCGGGAATGGCGCGTGATTGCGCGAGCCAGCTTAAGGCGTCGCGGATTACTTCTTCGTCGTCAATGATATGCAGCATAGTAATCTATTCGTTATTTTCGGATTTACGCAAAATAGCCAGAGCTCCGTCTTGCCTCACAGTATCGTGTATCGATACGCAATTCAAGTTTCAGGTCCCGAACCTAGCGTCTTTTTCACTTTATATCCGAAAACATCTCTCAAAGCTTTTTAGGCGGAACGTGCAACAGGATATGTTAACTATTGATAGGGAAAAAAGAATACAGCATCGCCGCTCTTTAAATGTTCATCGCTGACTATGCGAAAAATTGGCCGGGAGCGAAAACTGGAAGATGCTACCGCCACCTTCGTTGTCGGTGAAATTGAGCGTGCCGCCATGGAATTCAATGGCGGTGCGGCAAATTTTAAGGCCCATCCCCATGCCGTGGGCTTTGGTTGAGTAAAAGGGGGAAAACAAACGTGCCGCCACCTCGGCCGGAATACCATGGCCCTGGTCGATGACTGAGATCACAACCTGGGGCGATTCTGTGTCCAGATCGGCTGATACGGCTTTGATGTGCAGGATGCGGCGGGTGGAAATGTTATCTGACATTGATTCGATGGCATTGCGGGTTAAATTGAGCAGGACTTGCTCCAGCATCATTCTGTCGGCGGATATCCATGGCAATGCGGGTGCAATCTCGACCCGGACATTCACTTGCGAGGACTGCGCTTGTAACTCGACCAGCGGCATGATGTTGTCGACCAGCGTGCGGACGGCGAGCGGTTCGCGGATTGGATCGCGGTTTTTGACGAACTCGTGCACGCTGCGGATGATTTGCCCGGCGCGTTGCGCTTGCGTGTTGACTTTCCCCAGGGCCAATTTTAATTGCGATGTATTGATGGTGCCGGCCTGCAGCATATTAATTGCACCGGTCGTATAACTGGAAATGGCGGCAAGCGGCTGGTTTAATTCGTGCGCGAGCGTGGAGGCGATTTCCCCCATACTAGCGAGACGGGCGCTGGACTCCAGTTTCTCTTGCTGCTTCCGGTTCAATTCTTCGGCGCGGCGCGGTTCTGAAATATCCAGTATTGATCCCATCCATCCTGTTTGCTGGCCCTGCGCATCGACCAGCGCTGATTCGAACACCATGACTGGAAACCGCTCCCCATTTCCACGCATAAAGATGGTTTCGAACTGTGGCGTTGCCTCGCCTTCCAGCACTTTAGTAAAACGTTCCTGAAATTCGTCCAGTGCTTCCGGTGCCCAGTAGGGCATCGGCGGGAGTCTGCCGACCAGCTGATCCGTACTGAGGCCCACCATCGCGCAGAATGCCGGGTTAACGTAGGTGACGCGGCCTTTCAGATCGCGGGCGCGCAAGCCGGTGACGAGCGAATTTTCCATCGCCGTGCGAAAGACGACTTCCTGGCGCAACGCGTTTTCTGCGGCTAGTCGGCGGTGAATGTCTCGCCATAGCGCCAACAAACTCCACACCAGTCCGAGAGATAAGGCGATAACCGATCCGACTAATAAATTGGGAAGAAATTGCGGCGCGCTTTTGACGCTGTTGGTTCGGAGTATTAGTGATAACCCCGGCAGATCGATGGGCCGACGATGCGTGTACACGTCATGGCCGCGACCGCCAGAAGCGCGTTTGGCGATGGTGACCTCGTCCACGTCGGTGAGAGAAATCTCGTTATCTTGCGCAAACCACCACGGCACCAGCTCATCGAGAATGCCGCTGACGGAGTAGGTGCTCACCAGACTGCCGAGATATTGCTGGTCAGCAAACAAGGGAACGCTGTAATCGATATACATCGCATTAGCGGTATCGATTAGCTTATAAGGCGGCGTGTATTGTGGAATTCTGGCGTCACGTACGAGTGTTGCGGACTTTTTTGCGTGCGCTACATAGTCCGCGTTGGTGCTTTGCAAGCCGTCGGTCGCTGCGATCACCCGATCTTCTGCATTCAGCCACGCAATTCCGCGCAATTCGCGGCTATTTTTTAAAAGCGGCTGGAGACGATCGGGAAATTGCGTAACCGACAGATGATGTTTGATGATCTCGTCAGCGATCAGGCGTACGCTTTCGTCATCGCGATTGAGTTGAAAAGTGATGGCTTGTTCAACCCACAGCGTATCGGCGATCAATTGGTCTTGCCGGTCATTGGCTTCCATTTGGCGCGATTGCCAAGGCAACCAAATGAGAACAGCCAAAAATAGCAAGACCAGAAAAATTGGTATCAGCCAGCGCCAGGTGCGCTGTGGCCCCGCTGCGGGTAAGTTCGACAAACGCTTATATAGTGGGTTTGGCATAAGGGAATAATGACAGCTAAAACGCGTTGTTGGGGGTGGTTTCTGACAAGCAGAATGCGTGGCGCGGCAATCCGATAACTTCCTGGTGCAGTTGACAACCTGTTTGCGGCCAGTTGTAGATGATTTTCAGATCATTTTTGATTTCAGCCGGTAAAGTGACAATCAGGGTTCACCTTATTTTTCCACAAAACTGCGATATTCAGGCTGTTTTATCGATCAGAAAACGGACTGCGGTTATCCACACTTGTGGCTCCGCTGCGCCTTGTGCAGACTTCGGCGAACTCGGAAAATAATTCGCCAACCCTTCGGCAACTATTCAGACCGTCGATCATTTGGGGTAAGTATGAGACAAAAAACATTGCGCGGCGGGCTAATGCGAACGGTGGCGTTGGGGACAGCATTGATTAGTGCCGCATTCTCGATGAATGGCAACGCCTTGGCGCAGGAGCCGATTGTCATTAAATTCAGCCACGTGGTTGCCAGTGACGCGCCCAAAGGTGAAGCGGCGCAACGTTTCAAGGAGCTGGCAGAAAAGGCAACCAACGGACGGGTAAGGATCGAATTATATGCGAACAGCGTATTGTATAAAGACAAAGAGGAACTTGAAGCGCTGCAGCTAGGTGCTGTTCAGATGCTGGCCCCTTCGCTGGCAAAATTCGGACCGCTGGGAATGAAGGAGTTTGAAGTCTTTGATTTACCCTATATTTTTTCTAACTTGCAGGCTGTGCATAGGGTTACGCAAGGCCCGATTGGGGAAAAGTTATTTAACAAGCTGGAATCTAAAGGCATCCTCGGCCTTGCTTATTGGGATAACGGTTTCAAGGTAATGTCAGCTAATAAACCGTTGCGTGTACCAGCTGACTTCAACATGCTGAAAATGCGGATTCAATCCTCGAAAGTCCTGGATGTCCAGATGCGCGCGCTGGGGGCTAATCCGCAGACACTGGCTTTTTCAGACGTGGTGCAGGCTTTGAAGACCGGCGTCGTCGACGGCACTGAAAATCCCCCGTCAAACTTGTACACGCAAAAAATGTACGAGGTCCAGAAAAATATTACCGTCTCAAATCATGGGTATCTGGGCTATGCGGTTATCGTCAATAAAAAGTTCTGGGAGAGCTTGCCCTGGGACGTCCGCGCCGCTTTAAGGCAGGCGATGGCGGAAGCAACAAAATACGGCAATGTTAGAGCACAGGCAGAAAATGCGGCGGCGCTGGTGGCGATGCAAAAAACGGGAAAAACCGCTATCCACTATCTCAACGCTAAGGAAAACAGAGAATGGCGCTCAGCGCTATTGCCAGTTCAAACGCAAATGGAAGGCAGAATTGGGAAGGATCTTATTAATGCAGTCAAAAAAGAATCGGCCTCCACTGATGTAAATTAGTAACTACGCAACACTTTAGTTAGTAAAATTGCTGATCTGGAAAAGTTAATCAGAATTTTCCGATTTTTTTCCAAATTCTGGATAACCGGTTGAAATTCACGTAAATGTCGCTAATTTAGGGGAATTTTTGACAACATCAAGTAAGTCCTGATAGTTACTGACAAGTTTTTTTTGCTAATGTTTCTCAATTAACATTTAATCAATAAAAACCCTGGTTGCAAAGCGGATTTAGGCTAAAACTATCTAAATCAAGCACATTGATTCATTAAATTATTTGTAAAAATTAGTGAACTCCTGTTAGAGTTCGTCACCCATTGAATTTCGCGCTTTAGCCCCAAAAGGGTGCGCAGCAGGAAAAAGTAGCATTCTGTTGTTGGTCAAGTCGCAAATTCCGAATGTCTCTTTTGTACGGTGATCGCGACACAGCGGCGGCGACAGGAGAGTCAAGGGTAATGAATATTTAGTTATAGGTGGTGGTGCATAAAAACGGTATCGATACCGGGGATACTGAGGAGACAATGCGTTTCAAATGAAGCTGTTTAAACGGCCGGGAACGTATAGAGAAGTATTTGGGGCGCATCGTCAGATGCGCCTTTTTTATTTTTACGGGTACAATTAAACGCAGGCAGCCTCAATCTTCAGTCTGGTCGCGTGATTTCCTCGACCAATAAATTTCTCTTTCGATGATGAGGCAAGCGCATGAAAGATAGCTTTCAGAGCTCAACGCCGCAGTTCGCCAGTTTGGGGGCTTCCGCACTCTTTTCTGGCATCGTCAAGGCACCATTTGGTGCAGTGGGTATCCGTACCGATGCCGGTACATTGCGGGAGTTGGTGTATCTTCCGAAGACATTTGCGGAGAAAGCACCGATTGATGCATTGACGGAACGGGCCGCGGAACAAATTATTGGCTATTTGCGTAACCCCGAGTTTCGATTCAATTTGCCGCTGGAAACCGTCGGAACCCTCTTTCAGCGTAAGGTATGGGCTCAGATCGCCGCGATTCCACGTGGCGACGTGTTGACCTATGGCGAGGTCGCGCGGCTGGTGCAATCAGCACCTCGCGCAGTAGGGCAAGCCTGTGGCGCTAATTGGTTTCCGCTGGTGATCCCGTGTCATCGCGTCACCGCTGCGGGCGGCCTTGGCGGGTTCTCGCATGAGGACGCCGTCGATGGCTTTCATGTCGGCGTAAAACGCTGGTTACTAACCCATGAAGGAGTTGTCAATCTGTGAAAAACAACCTTGTGGTCGATGTCAAGCCGCGCCTTAACGCGGACAATCAAGCAGCTATTGACGAATTTTGCGATAACTTATGGTTAGAGTACGGTTTATCAAAAAATACCCTGGAAGCCTATCGACGCGACATGTGCTTGTTTGCTTTATGGTTGCAGGCCGACCGGCAACTCCCGCTGCTCGAAGTGTCGGTCAACGACCTTATCGCTTATTTCGCGTTTAAAGCCGACAGCAAAATCACCTCGTCGAATCGGCGTCTTGCGGTGTTTAAACGGTTTTATTATTGGGCCCTGCGCCAAAAACGAATTGTAATCGACCCTTGCCAGCATTTACGGATGGCTAAAACACCGCCGCGTAATGTTAATGTTTTATCAGAATCGCAAGTCGAGACGCTGCTGGCGGCACCCAATGTGGACACCTATTTAGGCTTGCGTGATCGCACCATGCTGGAGTTGATGTATGCCAGCGGATTGCGTGTGTCCGAGTTAGTGCTGTTGAAATCGATTGAAGTTGGCATGGACGAAGGCGTTTTGCGGATTACCGGAAAGGGAGATAAAACCCGCCTGGTACCGTTTGGCGAGGAGGCCCGCAGCTGGATCGTCCGTTATCTTGCGTTCGCTCGACCTGCAATCCTGAGAGGGCAGGTCAATGACGCCTTGTTTATCACCGCACACGGCGGCCCTATGTCGCGCCAGATGTTTTGGATATTAATCAAAAAATATGCAGGGCTGGCTGAAATCAATGCGCCTTTATCCCCGCACACGCTGCGTCACGCGTTTGCCACGCATTTACTGAATCACGGCGCAGATTTACGTGTAGTACAACTTTTGCTGGGCCACTCCGATATTTCCACGACCCAGATCTATACGCATGTTGCCCGCGAGCGCTTAAAAAAATTGCATTCAGAACATCATCCAAGAGGTCGTTGAGGTGACTTGAATTGCACCGGGGAAATGCTGGTCAGCCATGCTGCTGGCTGGTGTAGGCGGTGTAATAGCAAGGCAGCAGAGCGGATTTCCATCAAAGGCATTTGTTTCTGCTGTATCCTGTGCTGATCATAGGAAGTCTATTCAAAGCAATTACGGCATTTACTTAAGGGGGCCAAATTGGCAAAAACTAATTTTCAGTACGAAAAGCGTCAAAAAGAGCTTGAAAAGAAAAAGAAAAAAGAAGAAAAGCTGAAGCGCAAAGCCGAAAAAGGTGCTGTTGACGAGGTCACCGGTGAAATCATCGAAGATGACACTGATGAGGCAGAAACCGCCAGCGACGCACCCGCGACACCGGAAACGCCTTAATCGCCATAACCGCTGCAGACGCAACAAAAAGGCGTTTGCGTGCTAACTACTCACACACCTTGCTGAGGGAGATGTTTAGCATCCGGCAGGGTGAGCCCTGGCAAGCGTCAGACACGCGATGATTACGTGAAAAAACAATGAGGCGATAAGGTAACGAGCAGTCATCAGATTTGAACCCTACGATCGCAGATTCTTGCCGTCCCTGATGACCCTCCTTACGGTCTCTTTTCAGACGATTCGCATTGCGGACATTATGGTCGACACAGTCGCATTACTATTTATTGCTAAAAGATGGCCCGAGCGTGGTTGGTTCGGGCCATTTTTGCGCTGTTAATTTTAAATGGCAAAAAAAGAGCATATTTCAGAGACCCCGGCGACGCAGTTCTTACGTCAGCACAGGCTATCTTTTTCAGAACACCCTTATTCCTACGAAGAGCATGGCGGAACCGCGACTTCGTCTGTCGCGTTAGGCGTTGAAGAACATCAAGTGATCAAGACGCTCGTCATGCAAGATGAAACGGCCCGACCGTTGATCGTACTGATGCACGGTGATTGCCAGGTTTCAACCAAAAATCTCGCGCGCCAGATCGGTTGCAAGTCAGTGGTGCCGTGCAAACCGGAGGTCGCCCAACGCCATTCCGGCTACATGATAGGCGGCACTTCGCCGTTTGGAACACGCAAGGCCATGCCCATCTACGTAGAGCAAAGTATTTTGTCTTTACCCGTTATTTATATCAACGGGGGACGTCGCGGTTTTTTGATCGGTATCACGCCGCAAATAATAGTAGAGGTGCTGAAGGCGCAATCTGTTGAGTGTGCATTAAAAGGCTAGCGACATAACGCCGGGTCGATTGGTGCAAACCTGCTGCAGTACTCCCTTTACGGTGTTCTGATAGGAGAAGCTTAGCAACGCAACCAAAGTATTTTAGTCAACTTTAGTCAGGTCTCCGCCTGTTTACAGACGCAAGGATGAAAATCCGCTGTTGCTTCACTTTTATAGAATTTACAAGAAAGAAAAAGCATGTATATAGTTTTATTTGTAGTCGCCGCGTACCTGATCGGCTCCGTTTCATTCGCCGTGGTGGTGAGTCGGTTATTTGGATTAGGCGATCCGCGTACGTACGGATCAAAAAATCCCGGTGCCACCAACGTGTTGCGCAGTGGCAATAAAGTTGCGGCCGTGGTGACGTTACTGGGCGATGGATTCAAGGGCTGGTTGGCAGTGTGGCTGACGCAAAAATTCGGGCCACAATTTGGCGTGGGCGATGGCGGCATCGCACTGGTCGCGCTGGCGGTCTTTTTGGGGCATTTGTGGCCGATATTCTTTCGATTTGTCGGAGGCAAGGGGGTCGCAACGATGTTTGGCGTTTTGCTTGGGATCAATCCCATATTGGGACTCGGCGCGTTGGTCACCTGGGCGATTATTGCGTACGCGTTTCGTTATTCTTCACTGGCAGCATTGGTGACCTGTTTGTTCGCACCATTCTTTTATACGTTGATGAAAGGCCCGGATGTGATCCTGCTGGCCATCGTGGTTATGAGCGCGCTACTGTTTTATCGGCATGCCAAAAACATTGCTAATTTGTTAGCGGGGAAAGAAAGCCGCCTCGGTGCCAAGAAAAATGGCTCCAAGCCAAAAACCAATTAGATTTATAAAGCGTCGCTCTCTGTTGTTTTTTGTTTTTTTTATTGCTTTTTTGCATATGTTTTTTGCTATCAAAAAGCTAAAGAAAGAAGGATTTGCTGCGTCGCCGCATGTATTTCTTTCTTTTTTTTGTATCTGGTTGGGCTTGAGTCTGGATGGGACACGGTAGGTGACATTATTCCGGAATTGTTAAATGCTTATTTGCCAAGCTTTATTATGCTGCTTTGCCGCATAATTTCGCATTATGAAAACACTTATCACCATTTGAAAATGTAAAAAGTCTCTGTTAGAATTCCGCCATCGCTTATATTAATCATTTGTGAGCGTAATTTTCTACCGTATTGATGTCAGCCTCACCCGTCCATCCGATGCCAAAAGATATCGGTGCAAAGCGCTTAAATAACTAAGTAAACAAGGAGACTCCGCATGTCAGCTCAGCTCGACCACGTTTTGGCGCAAGCCACCAACGATCCCGATGTCATTGAAACCAAAGAATGGCTGGATGCACTTGAAGCCGTCATCGAAACTGAAGGCCCTGAACGCGCGCATTACCTGATGGAGCGCATGCTTGATCTGGCGCGTCGTCGCGGAGCCCAAATCCCTTTTTCCAGCAACACAGCATACGTCAACACCATTCCGGCACACCTTGGCGAACATTGTCCCGGCAATCTCGAAATTGAAGAGCGTCTGCGCTCGTGGATGCGGTGGAACGCCATGGCGATGGTGGTGAAAGCCAATCGTCTGGACGGCGATCTGGGCGGCCATTTGTCCAGTTTTGCGTCGCTGGCAAATATGCTGGGTATTGGCTTTAACCATTTTTGGCATGCACCGTCCGAGAACCATGGCGGCGATCTGCTCTATATTCAAGGCCATTCATCGCCAGGTGTCTATGCCCGGGCTTATCTTGAAGGCCGTCTGACAGAAGAGCAAATGCTGCATTTCCGTCGCGAAGTTGACGGTAAAGGCCTGTCCTCCTATCCGCATCCAAAACTGATGCCGAATTTCTGGCAATTCCCGACCGTATCGATGGGTCTGGGACCGCTGATGGCGATTTATCAAGCGCGCTTTTTAAAGTATTTGCACGCACGCAGCATTGCTGACACCGCCAATCGCAAAGTCTGGGCATTTTGCGGCGATGGCGAAATGGATGAGCCGGAATCGATGGGTGCCATTGGTATGGCCGGTCGTGAAAAGCTCGACAATCTGGTCATCGTGGTGAATTGTAATTTGCAGCGTTTGGACGGTCCGGTGCGCGGCAATGGCAAAATCATCCAGGAACTCGAATCGGATTTCCGTGGTGCTGGCTGGAATGTGGTCAAAGTTATTTGGGGTGCTGGTTGGGATGATCTGCTGGCGCGGGATAAAGAAGGCATCCTGCAGCAAGTCATGATGGACACGGTTGACGGCGAGTACCAGAACTACAAAGCCAAAGATGGCGCATTCGTGCGTAAGAACTTCTTTGGTAAACACCCGAAATTGCTGGAACTTGTCAGCAAGATGTCCGACGATGACATCTGGCACTTGACCCGTGGCGGTCATGATCCACATAAAATTTATGCGGCGTTCAAAGTAGCGCAAGAGCATAAAGGTCAGCCGACAGTCTTACTGGTCAAGAGTATTAAAGGTTACGGTTTCGGTAAGTCGGGCGAAGCGCGTAATACTGCGCATAACACCAAGAAGCTGGACGATGAAGCGATCAAAGCGATGCGCGACCGTTTCCAGTTGCCGATTGCCGACGATCAACTGGCCGACGTGCCGTTCTTCAAACCAGCGGACGACACCCCGGAAATGATCTATCTGCACGAGCGCCGCAAAGCGCTGGGCGGATTCCTGCCGCAACGTCGTATGAAAGCCGATGAGGAGCTAATCGTTCCGCCGCTGGAAACGTTCAAAGCCGTCCTCGAACCAACCGCCGAAGGCCGTGAAATCTCCACGACCCAAGCGTATGTGCGGATCTTGACCACGTTGCTGCGCGATCCAAGTCTGGGACAACGCATCGTGCCAATTATGGTCGATGAATCCCGCACTTTCGGTATGGAAGGTCTGTTCCGTCAAATCGGCATTTTCAGTCAAGTCGGTCAGCTCTACGAGCCAGTCGATAAAGATCAGGTGATGTATTACCGTGAAGACAAAGCCGGACAGATTTTGCAAGAGGGGATTAACGAAGCAGGCGGTATGAGTTCCTGGATCGCTGCGGCGACTTCTTACTCGACCAACAATCGCGTCATGATTCCGTTCTATACCTACTACTCGATGTTCGGTTTCCAACGTATTGGCGATCTGGCCTGGGCGGCGGGCGATATGCGCGCACGCGGCTTCCTGATCGGCGGCACCGCTGGGCGTACCACATTGAACGGTGAAGGCCTGCAACACGAAGACGGTCACAGTCATATCATCGCCTCAACGATTCCAAACTGCGTCCCTTACGATCCTACTTTCTCGCACGAAGTCGCGGTCATCATGCACGACGGTTTGCGTCGCATGGTCACCAATCAGGAAGATGTGTTCTATTACCTGACGTTGATGAACGAGAACTACAGCCACCCTGGCCTGAAACCGGGAAGCGAAGAGGGCATCATCAAGGGTCTGTACCTGTTGCAGGAAGGCGGCAACAAGAACAAGCAACGCGTGCAATTGATGGGTTCGGGCACGATTTTGCGCGAAGTAATCGAAGGCGCTGCATTGCTACAACAAGACTGGGGCATCGATGCCGACGTCTGGTCAGCACCGTCGTTCACCCTGTTGGCCCGCGATGGTCAGGACGTCGAACGCTGGAACATGCTGCATCCGACAGAAAAACCACGTGTAGCGCACATCACTGAGTGCCTGCAAGATACCAGCGGTCCAATCATTGTATCGACCGACTACATGCGCACCTACGCTGAGCAAGTGCGCGCGTTTGTTCCTAATGGCCGCACCTATAAAGTGCTGGGTACTGACGGTTTCGGTCGCTCCGATACCCGCGCCAAATTGCGTGAATTCTTCGAAGTAAATCGCTACTTTGTCGTCATTTCTGCACTGAAAGCGCTGGCCGATGAGGGTAAGATCAAAGCGACAGTTGTCGCCGAAGCTATTACCAAGTATGGTATCAATCCAGAAAAGCTTAATCCGGTCACACAATAAGCACTTCCGTTGCGCTTGCGGAGGACAAGCAGACGCAAGATCCCTGCGGTACGAACGTACCGCTGGTGATCTTGCGGCTGGTTGTTGATCGCAGGCGCGGTGGAAATACCAGGCAAACTAAAAAACGGCTTGCATGCATCGCATCCCTATTCTGCATGAATGGCGATGCGATGAGCAGCGAGTAGAACGAATGGAGCTAAGCGATGAGTATGGTGGAAATTAAAGTCCCGGATATTGGCGACGTCAAAGACGTTGAGGTCATTGAGGTGATGGTGAAGGTCGGCGATACGATCAAAATCGATCAGTCGTTAGCGACTCTGGAAACCGACAAAGCCAGTATGGAAATCCCGTCAACGCAGGCGGGTGTAGTGAAAGAATTGAAAATCAAAGTCGGCGATAAAGTCAGCGAAGGTACCCTGATTCTGATTTTGGAAGCTGCCACCGCAGCGGCCGAAACCAGTTCTGCTCCGGCAGCTCCTGCTGCTCCTGCTGCTGCTCCGGCAGCGCCCGCGCCCGTGGCAAGCGCCGCTCCTGCCGGTTTGGTCAACGTCAACGTGCCGGACATCGGCGATGTTAAAGACGTCGAAGTCATCGAAGTGATGGTCAAAGTTGGCGATACGATTGCGATCGACCAATCTTTAGCTACGCTCGAAACCGACAAAGCCAGCATGGAAATTCCATCGACCCGGGCCGGCGTGGTAAAGGAAGTCAAGATTAAGGTCGGCGATAAAGTCAGCCAGGGCACGTTAATTCTGGTGGTGGAGACCGCTGGAGGCGCTGCAACATCGGCACCAGCGCCAGCAAGTGCACCAGCGGCTGCAAGTGCACCTGCTGCAACTGCGGTAGCATCCGCTCCTGCTGCTGCCGCGCCAGCTCCGGCACTGGCCGCCGCCGCTCCCACGACTGTAAATGGTGCCGTGCCACATGCATCACCATCGGTGCGTAAATTTGCACGTGAACTCGGTGTTGATCTGAGTCGCGTGGCGGGAACTGGTCCGAAGGCACGAATTGTGCAGGAGGACGTGCAAAACTACGTCAAAGGCGTGGTCGCCCGCGCGATTGCCAACCCGGGCGGTGGCTCTGCGTCTGCTGGAAAAGGCACTGGGGTTGGTTTGGACTTATTGCCATGGCCATCGCTCGATTTCGCCAAATTCGGTACCACCGAATTATTGCCGCTATCGCGCATCAAAAAAATCAGCGGCCCCAATCTGCACCGCAACTGGGTCATGATTCCTCACGTCACCCAATTTGACGAAGCTGATGTCACTGATCTGGAAGAATTCCGCAAAGACGCCAACGCTGCTTATGCGAAATCCAAATCGACGGTCAAACTCACCATGCTGGCGTTTGTCATCAAGGCCAGCATTGCAGCGCTGAAGAAATTCCCAGCGTTCAACGCATCGCTGGATGCTGCCGGTGAAAATCTGATCCTGAAACAGTATTACAACATCGGTTTTGCTGCCGATACCCCGAACGGCCTCGTCGTTCCGGTCATCAAAAATGCGGACCAAAAAGGTATCGCACAGATTGCGCAAGAAATGGGCGATCTGTCGGCCCAGGCCCGTGACGGCAAACTGAAAGGCCCTGATATGCAGGGTGCCAGCTTCACCATCTCATCATTGGGTGGTATCGGCGGCACGGCATTTACGCCGATCATCAACGCGCCTGAAGTCGCTATTCTTGGCTTGTCCAAGGCTGCCATTAAGCCGGTCTGGGACGGTAAGCAATTTGTGCCGCGCCTGATGATGCCGATGTCGCTGTCCTATGATCATCGGGTGGTTGACGGTGCGATGGGCGCGCGGTTTAGCGTTTATCTCGGCGAAGTGTTGGCAGATATGCGTAAAACATTGCTGTAAGGTTCAGTTGGTACGCTCGGTTTAAAGCTGTGTTTTCAGGATCAGGGCGTAAAAGGTGATTTAAAACGGATGCGGAGAGGCCGAAAATGTCCTCTCTTAGTTCGACCACTTGCTGTCTTGTGCTGGTGATCCGGCTCATGGATCTTGTTGGAGAATAGTCATGACTACCTGTGTTGTGGTGAAGAAGAATAATCAGATCGCGATTGCTTCTGACTCGCTGGTGACGTTCGGCGACACGCGTCTGTCGCATGCCTATGAAGCCAATAACAAGATTTTTCAGGTGGGTGACTCCTTTATCACCCTGGCAGGCACCGCCGCCCATTTCCCCGTGATGCGAAAGCTGATGCTGGGCTTGGGCGAGGGCTGCAAGCTGAATACGCGAGAGGATATTTTTGAAACCTTTTCCAGCATTCACACGATCCTTAAAGATCAGTATTTTCTAAACACCAAAGAAGACGAAGACGATCCCTACGAGTCATCGCAAATTACTGCGCTGGTGGCGAATCCTTACGGCATTTTCGGTATTTATTCCTATCGCGAAGTCTTTAGTTTCGAGCGTTTCTGGGGTATCGGCAGCGGTCGCAATTTTGCACTCGGTGGCATGTACGCGGTCTACGATCAGGATCTGAGCGCGCATCAAATTGCCGAGATCGGCGTGCAGGCGGGCATTGAGTTTGATAAAAGCTCGGCGGCACCATTGCGGATTCACAGTTTTTCGATGGTGTGATAAAAAATGGCTGGATAAAAAAACCGGGCGGCAGCGCATAAACCACAAGCGAACATGTTCCGCTATAAATGCAGCGGAACGACACCACCCAATCCCCCTGTGGGGAGATAAAACGGAGCAAACCCTATGAGTATGGTCGAAGTCAAGGTCCCGGATATCGGCGACTTCAAAGAAGTTGAAATCATTGAACTGTTGGTCAAAGTCGGTGATACCGTAAAAGTTGATCAGTCGCTGATTACGGTTGAGTCGGACAAAGCCAGCATGGAAATTCCATCGAGCCACGCCGGTGTCGTCAAGGAAATCAAAGTCAAAGTCGGCGAAAAAATTGCCGAAGGTTCGGTCATTCTGAGCGTTGAAGCAAGTGGCGCGGGTGCCGCTCCTGTTGCTGCTGCTGCATCGTCTGCCGCTGCACCTGCCGTCGCACCTGCTGCCGCAGCGCCGGCTGCCGCAACTTTCTCAGGTAGCGCTGATATTGAATGCGATACCGTGGTTCTCGGTGCCGGTCCTGGTGGTTACACCGGCGCGTTCCGTGCTGCCGATCTGGGGCAAAAAGTAGTCCTCATCGAGCGCTATGCAGACCTTGGCGGTGTTTGCCTGAACGTCGGTTGTATTCCTTCAAAGGCATTGCTGCACGCTGCGAAGGTCATCACCGAAGCGGAAGAAATGGCGCATTTCGGCGTCAAGATGTCAGCGCCGGAAATTGACATCGATGCCTTGCGTGGCTGGAAAGAAAGCATCATCAAAAAACTGACCGGCGGTCTGACTGGCTTGTCGAAAGCACGTAAAGTGCAAGTACTGACCGGCAAGGGCGAGTTCAGTTCACCCAACACCATCGTGGTGCAAACCGCAGAAGGTCCTAAAACCGTTGCGTTCAAAAATGCCATCATTGCAGCAGGTTCATCGGTCGCCAAAATTCCAGGTTTTCCTTACGATGATCCGCGTTTGATCGACTCCACCGGTGCGCTTCAGCTGAGCCAGATTCCAAAAACATTGCTGGTAATTGGCGGCGGTATTATCGGTCTGGAAATGGCCTGTGTTTATGATGCATTAGGCTCCAAAGTTACCGTGGTTGAATTTGCCGACGGCTTGATTCCTGCCGCGGATCGTGACCTTGTCAAACCGCTGCAAAAGCGGATCGAAAAACGTTACGAAGCAATCTATCTAAAAACCAAAGTCACTAAACTGGAAGCGCTGCCAGAAGGTTTGCGCGCCACGTTTGAAGGTGCGGATGGCAACACCAGCGCGCCGACCGAACCGCAATTGTTCGACATGGTATTGGTCGCAGTGGGACGGCGTCCTAACGGCAAAGAAATCGCCGCTGAAAAAGCCGGTGTTATCGTCACCGACCGTGGCTTTATCCCGGCCGATAAACAGCAACGTACCAATGTCGCGCATATCTTTGCAATCGGTGACGTCTGCGGTGATCCAATGCTGGCGCACAAAGCGACCAACGAAGCCAAAGTCGCAGCCGAAGTGATTGGCGGTCATAAAGTCGCATTCGACGCCATGACCATCCCATCGGTGGCCTACACCGATCCGGAAATCGCATGGATGGGATTGACGGAAATCGAAGCCAAAGCCAAAGGTATCCCGTACGAAAAAGCGAATTTCCCATGGGCTGCCAGCGGCCGCGCATTGGCAATGGGCCGTGACGACGGCATGACCAAATTGTTGTGGGACCCAAAAACCAAGCGCATCATCGGTGCCGGTATCGTCGGTGTGAACGCAGGTGAGTTGTTGGCTGAAACAGTGCTGGCAATGGAGATGGGCGCAGATCTGGAAGATCTGGCACTCACGATCCATGCGCATCCGACGTTGTCCGAGACGCCGATGTTTGCGGCGGAAATGGGGCTGGGAACGATTACCGATTTGTTTATTCCACCAAAGAAGAAGTAAACTAGTGTTAAGAGTTGGTCAGTAAAGTTTAGACGTGGCATCTTACCCGAGGGTATGGTGCCACGTTTTGCATTGGGGGGCTATTCAAAACCTTGGTACGCGAAGAGTCCTTGTTTCACATCAGATCAACGGTGAATGCGACATCGCCTTCTGACTAATCACGTTGACGAGGTTTGGATTAACTTGCCTGCCGCGATGTAATTCGGGATATAGGTTTTTGCAATGTAGTCGCGGAAAAGTCGGTCTTCGATCATGTAACCGATCTTCGGCGGATTCGCCAGTATTCCCGCTTTGCGCATACGATCAAGGGCGGCACGCACTTTCGCCAGCGTTGCTTTAACGGTCGGCACGGCAGCGAGCACTGAGATGGTTTCCTTGCCCATTGGCGCGATACCGTGAGCGAGGATGATCAGCACTGCTTGCTCCAGAGGCTGTAATCCGCTAAAGACGCTTTGCCAGGCTAGAAAATTACGCTCATCCTGCATGAAATGGGCGAGCGCCAAATTGACGTCGGTCATGCCTTCGGCCGACATCTCCTTAACAATGTCTTTCATCAAAGCTGGTTTAAAACCGATGTGAGCAAACACTTTTTGCAGCGCATCAATATCAAGCGTCTTGGTCGGATGGACCTTGCGAAAGTGCGAAGCTAAACGTTCGAGGAATTCAATGTCCAGAAACGGGAACGTGAGTAGTTGCGCAAACTGATACATCGGGCCGCCAGCAGACATCATCATTTCACCAAGTGCCTCTTGTGAAGAGCCGGTGAAAACAGCCACCAATTTCTTTTTATGTTTTTGTAAAACCGCGCGCACAGTCGCAATTGCCGCCTCTCCACCCGCAGAGTGGCCTAATGCCTGAATTTCATCGAGCATCAGCAAAATTGGCTTATCCGAGTCAGCTGCGAGTCGTGCGATCAATGAATCCATTCGCAACTCCGGCTTCTCTGGCAGGCTGCGTCGTCTTGGCGCAGCGCCGAGTTCGAGGCTAGCACCCAGCGCACCAACTCTCTTTACTTTCGTCTTACCGATCTTTCCAAGGCGCGATAGTGGGACATTCACGTCGTCCAAGGCCTCTTCAAGCGCCTGGTTGATCGCATCAAGCGGAAATGTGCGGTTGAGCCAGAGATCTGCGTACACTGCCAAAAACCCCATTTTCTCTGCCGCAGGCGTTAAATCCCCGTCCAGAAAATAGGTTTTTCCTACCCGTCGGGGCGCGAACAACGCGATGGGTCTACCGGGTTGCGCCAGGAGGAGGCTTAAATAAGAGGTGGCCAACTCAGGGCGGCGGATTTCGATGTCGTCAAATGTGTGCATGGTGCCATTGTTGTTCATTGTCGTAAAAATAGCAATTGCGGTTTTTACGACAATCAACAACAATGCGCATCTGTCAGGTTGGCTGGGTGGCTTGCACGAAAGTAAAAAATGCTAGATACTAATAATGTCCCTGACAAAGAGGGGGCCGGGATTGAACGCCTGACTCATCCAAGACGCACAGACGGTGCAACGCCGTTGTTGTTTTTGTGCGGAATTCATGTTGCGTCGTTTAACATCATCCAGGAAGTCATCATGTCTGTTCATCCCCAAGCAAGTACCGAAAAAAATATCGCAATCGTCGATAATCTCACCTTACTACACAGTCGCACCTCTGCAATCCTCGCCGCCCTCTCAGTGGGGCTTGATAGCGAGCGCGATCAACTTCCCGCATCCACTATGCAAGAAGTTTTGGAGGCGGCACAAGCCCTGCTGAAAAACGCGCAAGAGGAAGTAAAAGCGCTGGATGTTTGTGCACCCGTTAGGTAAATTTAACTGAATGTACTGGCCAATAGCTGTCGAGCATACTCGGCGCTGAGTAAAGCTGGCACTCAGCCACGGCCGGTGCTGGCCAGCCGCTGACACTGCCAGTATACGGATCGTATCGCAGTGCGGACTCATACGAGGGCACGCCTGTTTTGTCGATCCTCAAATGCTCGCAGCCCGTTCGAGCTCCGCGCCAAGCTTTTCCACAAAGCGTTCCATCGTTTCCTCGCCTAAATCAACCGCCTTAGCCCCACCGCCGGCAACGAATGTTACGTCGGTGATCCCGATTACGCCAAGTACGAGGCGCAGATATTGGGTTGCGATGTCGCGATTCTGAATGGGCGATCCTTCGAGATAGATGCCGCCGGATGCGATCAATACGGTTGCCTTCTTTCCCGTCACAAGACCCCGTCCATCGAAGCCCAGCGTCAACCCCTTGCGAACGACGTGGTCGATCCATGCCTTGAGCACTGCTGGCACGTTGTAGTTGTAGACAGGCGTCGCAATAACAATGTGATCGACGGCGAGCACCTCCGCAACGAGTTCGTTCGAGAGCTGTAACGCGTTCGCCATCTCGGGAGAATGCTGTTCCGCAGGGGTGAAGTAGGCCTGCAGCCAGGCAGCGTTGACAAATTGAAGTCCGGCGTCCATGAGGTCGCGTTCGATCACTTCGCCCTCTGAATGGGCGGCAAGCCAATCGTGGACGAAGCGACGCGTCATGTTGCGCGACACGGAGTGCTTGCCACGAGGGCTGGTCTCGATTACCAAAAGCTTAGTCATGACAATAATCCTTAAAAATAGCTTTGAGAGAAACGCCTGAAGCTTGTCGATCAGGCTGATTGCGTGCCTACACTATATCGCCGCGCTTTTATGTCCGATAGAGATTAAAATGTGATGAAATCCATCTGAAAAGGTGATGGAGTTGTAATGGAGAAAATATTTTGATTGGAAGTCTGACGCTTGATCAGTTACGTGTACTGGTAACGATTGCAGATACGGGCAGCTTTTCTGCCGCTGGCCGAAAACTTGGTCGCGTGCAATCTGCCATCAGCCAGACCATCGGGACGCTTGAGGATGTGCAAGGCGTGTTGCTGTTTGACCGCATTGGCCACCGCCCGAGCTTGACCGAGACGGGAAGGGTTTTAGTCGAGCAGGCGCGCTTGGTCCTGGCGAGCGCGGCTCGATTCGAGGGAGTGGCAATGGGGACGCGCTCTGGCTTGGAACCAGAGCTTGTCATTGCGATCGATCCTCTGGCACCTACGGCGCCATTAATCGAAAGCCTGTCCGCGCTGAGCCAAACTTTTCCAAATTTGCCAGTCAGCTTTTCGACAGAAGGTCTGGGCGGTTCATTGAGACGTTTGCGAAGTAATCCAGCCGCCATCGGGATCTGCTTATTGCTTCCTTCTATTCCAGACGACATTGCCGCCTATCCGCTGCTACGTGTCGGCATGCACGCTGTGGTGGCGTCAGGGCATCCGCTCGCTTCGCTAGGACGTCCGGCGACGCAGACCGATCTGGAGCCTTATGTCCAGCTGGTACTTTCAGACCCTATCAATCCCGCTGGTGAGAGCTTTGGGGTTGCGAGTGTAAAACTGTGGCGCTTCGTGGATCTCGGCCGCCGCCTGGACTTCCTGCTCGGCGGTTTCGGATGGTGCCGCATGCCCGACCATCTCGTGTCCCCATTAATTGCTACCGGGAGCCTGGTTGCGCTGCACATCGAGCACGATCCAACGCCCCGCGAGGGGCTGACGATTTATGCAGCGCATCAGCGTAGCCGCACGCTCGGGCCTGCGGGGCGATGGCTACTGGACGATCTCAGGCGGCGTCTTTCATAAAACATTCCGCGCCGGATAAGACACTGGATATCCTTCCTGGGGCAGGAAGACGCTCCGCTTTGGTGATAATCTGCTTATTTTAATTAATAAAGACAGTTGATTTATTAATTTAATGCGCTTATATTACGAATCAGAAAGACCGTAAATCCGCTGTCGACAAAGCATAAAATTATTTTTTGATATCGTGATTTGCCGTCCTTTCGATCTCATTATTTAGACCCGGAGGAGACATAAATGACGTTAAAACATCGCATTGCTCTCGCTATATTGACGATGGCCGCAGGACTGACAGGGGCAGCAGACCAACCCGTAATTGGACTGATTACCAAGACTGATACCAACCCTTATTTCGTTAAAATGAAGGAGGGCGCGCAGGAGGCTGCCA
This sequence comes from Glaciimonas sp. PAMC28666, assembly GCF_016917355.1. Classification (GTDB taxonomy): domain Bacteria; phylum Pseudomonadota; class Gammaproteobacteria; order Burkholderiales; family Burkholderiaceae_D; genus Glaciimonas. The sequence continues at coordinate 3,181,413 of NZ_CP070304.1, forward strand.
AGGCCAAGGGGGTTAAATTGCTGACCGCCGCAGGTAAGTCCGACGGCGACAACGCTGGTCAGATCGCAGCCATTGAGAACATGATTGCCGCGGGCGCAAAAGTTATTCTGATTACGCCGAGCGACGCCAGAGCCATTGTTCCTACCCTGAAAAAAGCACGCGCCCAAGGTGTGATGGTGATTACCCTGGATAGTCCGACCGATCCCCAAACTGCGGCAGACGCCTTATTTGCCACGGACAATTTCAAGGCCGGTGTGCTGATTGGTGAATATGCCAAAGCAGCCTTTGGTGACAAACCGGCGAAGATCGCAACGCTGGATTTATTTCCCGGGCATCCTGTGGGCATCCAGCGCCACGACGGTTTTCTGCAAGGTTTCGGCGTGAAAAAAGGCGATGCAAGCATCGTCTGCATGCAGGATAGCTACGGCGACCAGGCCAAAGGCCAGACTGCTATGGAAAATTGCCTTCAAAAGAATCCTGAGATCAATCTGGTGTACACCATTAATGAGCCTGCCGCAGCGGGCGCTTACAAGGCGTTAAAGGCCGCCGGTAAAGAAAAAAGCGTGATGATCCTCTCGGTCGATGGCGGTTGCGACGGTGTGCGCAATGTGAAGGCGGGCGTGATTGCTGCAACTTCGCAGCAGTATCCATTGCGGATGGCCGCACTCGGGGTTGATGCGGGTGCCGAGTATATTAAAACCGGCAAAAAGGTCAGTGGTTACGTTGATACCGGCGTTATGCTGATCACGGATAAACAGCAAAAAAATATTGAAAGCAAAGATAGTGCGTTCGGTCTGAATGCTTGTTGGGGCAAGAAATAATGTGAGCCTGGGCTGGCGAACAATCGATGGGTTTTCAAATCGATAAGCGGACAACAGCCAGCCCTTTTTTGGACCAACATGGAATCCTATTTATGCAGCTTATGAAGCTTTATTTAGATCGCTCACACCTAAACCGATTACCTCCGCTGTCCTCGTTGGGACCATGTATTGCACTGTTGGCAGCATGTTTATTTTTTTCAATGCAATCCGACCGTTTTCTAAGTGGTCAAAATTTTTCTCTGATTCTTCAACAAGTGACGGTGGTTGGGGTGATCGCCATCGGACAGACGCTGATCATTCTGACAGCCGGTATCGACCTGTCGTGCGGTATGGCAATGGCGTTAGGCTCGGTGGTCATGACCAAGTTCGCGACGGACCATGGTGTGCATCCTTATCTTGCTGTGGGTTGTGGTTTGCTGGCTTGCACATTGGTTGGTTACCTGAACGGGGCGTTAGTGACCAAAGTCAGATTGCCGGCATTCATTGTCACTCTAGGGACGATGAACATTGTGTTTGCGATCACCCAGGTGTATTCCGGTGCCCAAACGGTGACCAACTTGCCTGACGCATTACTATTTTTTGGCAATACGTTTCAGCTAGGTCAGACGAATATTACGTATGGCACTGTGTTGATGTTGGCGCTGTATCTGCTGACGTGGTTTTACTTGCGAGATACCGCACCCGGTCGGCATATTTATGCCGTCGGCAATAATCGCGAAGCGGCACGTCTGACCGGTATTGCCACTGATCGCGTACTTCTTAATGTGTATATGCTGGCCGGTTTGCTATACGGTATTGCCGCGCTCCTATCTGTGGCTCGCATGGGTGTTGGTGATCCGCAGGCGGGTCAAACCGATAATCTTGATAGCATCACGGCGGTGGTTCTCGGCGGTACCAGCCTGTTTGGTGGACGAGGGATGATTGGCGGCACTCTAATCGGCGTCTTGATTGTCGGCGTGTTCCGAAATGGCTTAACCCTGATGGGCGTACCGTCCGTGTTTCAGGTAATGGTCACCGGCATTCTGGTCATCCTGGCAGTCGCTACCGACCAGTTCACGCACAAGAAAGGTTGAAAATGACGACGCATACTTCAACCACTATTTTTCAGGCGCGTGGCATCATTAAACGATACGGCCATGTGACAGCATTGGATGGTGTCGACTTTGACCTTCGTGCTGGCGAAATTCTTGCGGTGATTGGTGATAATGGCGCAGGTAAATCCAGTTTGATCAAGGCGCTCTCTGGCGCTATCGTGCCTGATTCTGGTGAGATGATGCTGGATGGTCAGGTGGTCCAGTTTCGCTCGCCGATTGACGCTCGTCGTTACGGGATTGAAACGGTCTACCAGGACTTGGCTGTAGCGCCCGCGATGACCATTGCGGAAAATCTGTTTCTGGGACGTGAAATAGTGAAAGCAGGCTTTCTGGGAAAATTTCTGAAGGTGATCGACAAGAAGAAAATGCTGGCAGAGGCAATCAAGCATATGCAGGATCTGAAAATTGGTATTCGCTCTATGAATCAGGCGGTGGAAACCTTATCCGGCGGTCAGCGTCAGGGCGTGGCAGTTGCGCGCAGCACCGCCTTTGCCAAGCATGTCGTAATTTTGGATGAGCCAACGGCGGCATTGGGCGTGAAAGAGGGCAATATGGTCCTCGAACTGATTCGGCGGGTGCGTGACCGAGGCCTGTCGGTGATTCTGATTAGTCACAATATGCCCCATGTTTTCGAGATCGCCGACCGCATCCACATTCAGCGCCTGGGCAAGCGCGTGGCAGTGGTCGATCCTAAACACATCAGCATGTCAGATACCGTCGCCGTGATGACCGGTGCCAAGAACCCTGAAGATCTGCCGAAGGATGCACATGCTTAAAGGTATCGATCCGCTGTTGTCCCCGGCGCTGCTGAAGATACTCTGTGAAATGGGTCATGGCGATGAAATCGCGGTGGTGGACGCCAACTTTACCGCCGAATCTCTGGGGCAGGGCAAGCCGATCATCAGGCTGCCAGGGTGCGATTTGTATCGGACGTGCGCCGCCATTTTATCGGTCTTCCCGCTAGACACTGCAGTCACGCAACCGGTCGCCTACATGCGGGTATCGGATGCCCCGGCGGCCCACACATCTTCTGTGCAGTTATCGGTAATCGAATTGCTGGAGACCTCTGGTTCGGCTGCGTCCGAACGATGTGAAGCGATGGAACGGTTCATTTTTTATGAGCGAGTTAAACACGCGTATGCGATTGTACAAACAGGTGAGATGCAATCTTACGCAAATTTTATTTTCAAAAAAGGCGTAATCAGTTGGCTAAGTGCATAGCTAAATGTGCAGCAATGCCCAAAAAGGAAATTAAGGCAGATTTCACCCGAAACGGATGACGCGACGCTAAAAACAAACGCTTGCAGATTTAGCAATGGTGGGCCTCGCGAGGGAAACGCATTACGCGGGCCGAGGCTGGAAAAGTGTGTAATTATGCCGTTATATTTTCTTGTCATGAGAACAAAATTGGCGATAATTCGCAAGAAATGCATACTTTTATCTAAGAAAGTAAGCGGTGAAACCGCTTCTATAAATATGAAAAATGCACGCACGGAATCATCGTTAGGGGAACACGACGATAGTGAATGGCTCAAGCCACGTGGCTCGAATCAGGTTGGCATGAGTCAGTTTAACGAGCGCGTGGTGTTGCAAGCGATACGATTTCACGGCAGCATGCCAAAAGCCGACCTTGCCCGGCTCACCAAGCTCAGTACGCAAACGGTATCACTCATCATTAATCGCCTGCTCGAAGAAGGCCTGGTGATCAAGCTCGCGCCGTTGCGCGGCAAGGTTGGCCAACCCTCTGTGCCGATAGCGTTGAATCCGGACGGTGCATTTTCTATTGGCATCAAGATTGGTCGCCGCAGTCTGGATGTGTTGCTGGTCGACTTTGTCGGGAACGCACGCGAGCGCTCTTCTTTGTCGTATGCATTTCCTGATTCTGATGTGCTGTTTGCCGAAATTAAACGGCAATTAAAAAACATGCGTGCGCTGCTCGGTCCCAAGCGAACAAAACGACTCAGCGGAATCGGTATTGCGGCACCGTTGGCATTGGGCGGGTGGCAAATGCTTCTTGGAATGCCTTCTGAGCAAGCAGAAAAATGGAAGCAGCTTGATATCCGGGAGAGCGTGCAAGCAATGACGGATTTGCCGGTAGAGTTCGCCAAAGACACCGCGGCCGCCTGTGTAGCGGAACTGGTCGCTGGCAGAGGCAGAAGTATTAGGAGTTTCTTGTATGTGTTTGTCGACACCTTTATCGGCGGCGGGCTGGTCATCGACAGCCATTTGCGCGGCGGTCTTCACGGGAATGCGGGCGCACTTGCCTCGATCCCGCTCGGCTTGGCGAGCAGGGAGAGCACAACCGCGCCGGAACAATTGGTAAGCGATGCATCCCTTTTCAAGCTCGAACAATTGTTTGCTGCGGCGGGTCTGGACGAGTCCGCATCCTTTGATGAACGTGCATTACACGCGCCTTGGATGACGCATACAAGCGCGTGGCTCGATGATGCCGCCCGTGCAATCGCACTTGCCATCAACAGCGCCACCTGCTTGCTGGATCTGGACAAAATCATTATCGATGGATCTTGTGATCGAACCTTGCTCGAAAAACTCATCGAAGAAGTAGAAAGCGCGCTCGGGTATTACAATTGGGAAGGTGTGTCGCGTCCAGAAATACTTGCCGGAACCATCGGCGCGGACGCCCGCGCGATAGGCGGCGCGCTATTGCCGCTTTATGCCAACTTTGCCCCTGATCGGGATTTGTTTTTGAAGTTAAGCAATTAACGCCGAGTGCGCACTAAAAAACGAACTTCCTTTACCAGGCAAATAAAACAAAAAATTAACGCCGGAATGGTGACGCCAGATAGATGCGGATCTGCGGCACAGTTGCCCAAAAACAGCTACGCCGCCGCCCGTTCAAGTGGTTGGTTTTTACGTCAATTAACGAGCAGAACGAGAATATTATGATAGCGACAATTGGAGAAGCATTGGTCGATTTGATCGAGCAACCGGACGGCAGATTTCAGGCTTGTCTTGGCGGCTCGGTTTGTAATTTCACGCTGGGATTGGCGCGACAGGGCGTCGCTACCACTTACCTGAATCCCCTGTCCCGGGATAAATTCGGAAGGAAATTTTATTCTCTTCTTACAGAAAATGGCGTCAGTCTGGGCACCGATGCTCCAAGCGCGCGGCCGACTTCGCTTGCGGTGGTGAGTCTTGACGCGCAAGGGTCGCCGACGTACGCTTTCCACCGTGAAGCGGTAGCAGACCGGGACATCAGCGCCGCGTCGTTGATAGCACATTTTCCTAAGAATCTGGAATTGCTGCACACCGGTGGTTTGGCCTTAGTTCCAGATGATGTGGAAAAAATTCTTACTGCGATTAGCGAGGCCAAAAAGCGGGAAGCGATTGTCTCGATTGATGCCAATTTGCGCCCACTGGTGGTGCCCAATCGGGATGACTATGTCGACGGCGTAAAACGCGCGATTGCAACGGCGCATATCGTTAAAGTCAGTGATGAGGATCTGGAGGTTCTTGGTTTCGGCACAGCTACGTTGACAGAGCTGGCCGACACTTTATTCCATGCCTCCTCATTGCAGCTGATTGCTCTCACGCGTGGTGCGCAGGTTGCAGCCTTGCTGACGCGCACGCATCAGGTCGAATTGCCAGTGCCGGACAATCTGACTGTGGTCGATACAGTTGGCGCAGGAGACTGCTTTCATGCCGGATTAATAGCCTATCTGGCGCGCTCGGGCAAACTGACATCGGTGCAAGAACTGGAACGGCTGGATCAACAGTTTTTACGTCACGGGCTACGACATGCGATTGCCGCCGCCAGTATCAACATCACGCGGGTTGGCTGTGATCCGGCAACATGGGACGAAACGTTGCAATTTAGTGGGCGTCTGTAAGTTTGTACGCGTGATTTAATCGACATTCGCGCAGAATTATTGACACTACGCGATATTCGCTTCTGCCACTTGTGTCACTTGTGTCACTTGTTAATCCGAGAAAATTCTTTCAGATCAACACTTCTGTTGAAGCGGAGGTATCCTTTCGTTAGGTTTCCTTCTCAATGGCACCCGCCGCCATGACTCCCTAAATTAACCACCGCTTCGTCGTCCATATTCGCCAAGCCCTGCAAAATCCCGCAGTCTTTAGCTGCTTGTACGCTATGGCATTGTCTGCGTAATTGCTTTAGCTGCAACTGCAGTGCTTTTAATTCCGTAATGCGATTCGCGACATGGTCAATGTGGTGGTCCAGCAGGCTATTAATTTTTTCGCAATTCTCCTCTGGTAAATCCCTAAATTGCAACAAACTGCGGACTTCTTCCAGCGTCATGTCCAGCGAGCGGCAATGGCGGATAAATTGCAGGCGCTCAACGTGACTTGGTCCGTATAGTCGGTAATTGCCGAGCGAGCGCGCCGCAAGCGGTAATAAACCTTCCCGTTCGTAATACCGGATAGTTTCAATCGGGCATCCGGAATGTGCGGATAACTCGCCGATTTTTAGCGTGGTCGTTGTCATATTGCTCGTGCCTTTCTGAAGTGAAGCGCGCTAAAAATAGTGCATTTTTCAACATTTTCGACATTTGTTGACGATTTTTTGCACTACTGCTTGACTCTATAGTAGCTACAGGGTTTTAAATAAGCAAGGTGATCCAATAGTTAATTCAGGAGCGATGTATGGGAAGTTGTCAGCACGACCATAAGCATGACCACAAGTCTGTGTCTTCGGATAATCATGCCGGGCATGCCCACGGCCTCAGCCACGACCACGACCACAGCCACAGCCACAGCCACGACCCTATTAACAAGCACGACGTGCATGCAATCAACGTGCCGTTTGCCAGCGCGGGAGCATTAGCTGGTAGCGCTGAGGCGGTCTTCCTGATTCAAAAGATGGATTGTCCGACCGAAGAAAAGCTTATCCGAGACCGGTTTAAAAATATGGCCGGTATCGTCGGAATGCAATTCAACCTGATCCAGCGCGAACTGACGGTGCAGCATCATCTGGATTCGGTGGCAACGATCATCAGCTCTTTGAAGGCGCTTGATCTTGATCCCGCCTTGAAATCAGACACGCTTACAGGCATCACCGGCTTGAGTGCCGAGTTGGGCGATGGGGCTTTCAAAATTGCGCGCAGTAAATGGCTCTTGATAGGAATTTCCGGCATCGCGGCGGTCGGCTCGGAAGTCGTGGCCTGGACCAGTGGCAATGAAACTTCCTGGCTGGTAATCAGTCTGGCTTTATTGGCCATTTTTACCGGTGGTCTGGACACCTTAAAAAAGGGTTGGATTGCGTTGCGGAATTTTTCGCTGAACATGAATTTCCTGATGTCGCTGGCTGTTATCGGCGCTGCGGTAATCGGGCAATGGCCGGAAGCGGCGGTGGTGATTTTCTTGTTCGCGTTGGCTGAAATGATCGAAGCGCTGTCGTTGGATCGCGCTCGCAATGCCATCAAGGGATTGATGGCAATGGCACCGGATAAGGCAACGGTGCAGGATGCGGCCGGAAGCTGGCAGGAAATCCCCACTGAACAGGTTATCATGGCCGCATTGGTGCGAGTTAAGCCGGGTGAGCGGGTGCCGCTTGATGGCCTCATCGTGGCTGGACAGACGACGATCAATCAGGCCCCGATTACCGGCGAGAGTATGCCGGTGGTCAAACAAGCCGGGGATCAGGTGTTCGCCGGTACGATTAATGAGCGCGGCGCGTTTGAATATAAAGTGACGGCGCTGCAAGTCAATTCGACTTTGTCGCGGATTATTAAAAGCGTGCAACAGGCGCAAGGCCAGCGCGCGCCCACGCAGCGCTTCGTGGATCAATTTGCGCAGTATTACATCCCTGCGGTGGTGATCATGGCGGTGCTGGTGGCGGTGTTGCCTCCTTTGCTGTTGAGCACCGCGTTTTATCCATGGCTTTACAAGGCTTTGGTCTTGCTGGTGATTGCTTGCCCTTGTGCGTTGGTAATTTCTACCCCGGTAACGGTGGTCAGCGGACTGGCTGCGGCGGCGAAACATGGGTTATTGATAAAAGGCGGCGTGTATCTGGAAATGGGATGCAAGATTAAGGCGTTGGCGCTGGATAAAACCGGTACGCTGACCGTGGGCAAACCGGTTGTCACGGATTCTCAGTTGATCACCTCGCTGGCGACGAACCCGTCGGCAAACTTCACATCAGACCTCGTGCGATACCAGCTTTTGGCCGCCAGCCTTTCCCACCGCTCAGATCATCCGGTCTCAACCGCAGTGGCGGCACATTGGCAAGCGACCAACGAGGTGGCCGATTTGCTTGCCGTAAGTGACTTTGAGGCATTAACTGGTCTGGGGGTAAAAGGCGAGATCGAGGGACAACTATTTTATCTTGGCAATCACCGCATGGTCCACGATATGGGCATCTGTAGTCCAATCCTGGAGGCGCAGCTGGCGGCGTTGGAAGTGCAGGGTAAAACCACCATCGTGTTGTGCTCCGCGACTACCCCATTATTAATGCTGGCGGTAGCCGATACGGTGCGCGATACCAGTGTGGAGGCGATTGCGCAGTTGCGCGCAATGGGCATCGCGGCGGTCATCCTTACCGGGGATAATCCTCATACCGCACAAGCAATCGGCCAAAAAGTAGGCATTACTGATGCCCGCGGTAATTTGTTGCCGGACGATAAATTAAATGCAGTCACCGATTTGATCGAGCGTTACGGTACGGTGGGGATGGTAGGCGACGGTATCAACGATGCACCTGCGTTGGCGAAAGCAAACATTGGCTTCGCAATGGGGGCGGCTGGCACCGATACCGCGCTCGAAACGGCCGACGTGGCGTTAATGGATGATGATTTGCGCAAGATTCCGGACTTTATACGGCTCAGCAAAAAAACGCATCATGTCTTGATGCAGAATATTACGCTGGCGCTGGGCATCAAAGCCGTATTTTTAGTGCTGGCGCTAACCGGCGAAGCAACCTTATGGATGGCGGTGTTCGCCGATATGGGCGCCAGTTTGCTGGTGGTGTTTAATGGCTTGCGACTGTTGCGGGCGCTACGTTAGAGTAAGAGTGACTGATGATCGTGACTGATAACAGTCACCCGTACGCAGCAATAAAAAAACGCTTATTCCGAGGCCAACACGCGAATCTTGATATCGCCTAATGTCACTATCTGACCGGGGCGGATTTTACAGGTTTTACGTAGTTCGACATTGCCGTCTACCGAGACGTCACCGCTGGCGACAATTGCTTTGCCTGCACCACCGCTATCGCAGACACCGGTCAACTTGAGTAGCTGATTGAGTTCGACGTATTCGCCTTCGATATTAAATGTAAGCTGTTGCATATGGAATTCCAGTAATTGTAAAACGTAGGATAAGAAATATATTTCAGCAGGGCGGCAGCTGACCGGCGGCCTTTCAGACCGTATTTAATGCCCGACTGGTGCCATTGCCGAGAGAACAAACAGGGCGATCACTGCCGCAAAACCGATCACCCATGCGAGTGAGCGGAGGGAAGATTTATCGGTCAGATAGCACGCGGTGTAGATCAGGCGAGCCGCAATGAATACCAATGCCAGCGTGTTCAAGGTGGTTTGTGCCGCATGCACCTGATGCGCGATGATGACGCCAGCGGCGAAAAAGGGAAATGCTTCGAAATGGTTACGATGGGCAAAATCTGCGCGACGTCGCAATCCGGATTGTTTATCTAGCCAGGCCCGTGGTTCGCTATTGTCAAAATCACGTCGGCCCCATTTGGCGATAGCAACGGTACAAGGTGCCATTAATCCTGCAATTAGCACGCACCAGTAAGCGATGGTCATGGTGACTCCAAAAAAATATGCGTCGGTTTAAGAAGAGCCTGTCGGACTTGGCTCCTTGGGAAATGGTCGTCACTTGTAACGACGACCGGGTGAAAGCTCTGGCAGGTTACAGCATTTGCGTATCGAAAGTGTTACAAGCTGCGACTTGACCGTTAGCAAGACCTTGTTTAAACCAGCGTACCCGTTGTGCGGAAGTGCCATGCGTAAAAGAGTCCGGCACGATCCGGCCCTGCGCCTTCTGCTGCAAAGCGTCATCGCCGATGGCGTTGGCAGCGTTCAATGCGGCCTCGACGTCGCCTTGTTCCAGAATTTTGCGTTCCTGGTTGGCGTGGAACGCCCATACCCCTGCCAGGCAGTCAGCCTGCAATTCCAGTTTAACCGACAGGGCGTTGGCCTGGATTTCGGTTGCCTGGCGGCGGGCTTTATCCACTTTTCCCATTATTCCGAGCAGATTTTGCACATGGTGGCCGACTTCATGCGCGATGACGTAGGCTTGGGCGAAATCCCCGGAGACGTTGAAGCGTTGCTTCATCATTTGGAAAAAAGTCAGGTCAATGTAGACTTTCTGATCGCCAGGGCAATAGAACGGGCCGGTAGCGGTTTGACCAGTACCGCAGGCGGTCGGCGTTGCGCCGGAGAACAGCACTAACTTGGGTGCAGCATAGGTTTTGCCGCCGTTACGGAAAATCTCGGTCCAGACGTCTTCCGTGTCCGCTAATACCGTTGAGACAAATCGCGTGGTCTGGTCGGTTGCAGGAGGGGCAAGGGCCGGGCCTTGTTGTTGAGAGTGAAGCGGTGGACCGCCGCCACCGCTCAGCAGATTAATGACCGTCATTGGGCTGACACCGAAGAAATACGACGCCACCAGCGCAATGACAATGGTCCCGATCCCAATTGATCGACCACCTCCGAAGCCGCCGATGCCACCGCCACCGCTTTCATTGCGGCGGTCCTCCACATTGTCACTTTCCCTATTTCCGTCCCATTTCATGGCGATCTCCCTGAACGATGTCTGCACGATTTTAACGGAATATTGATGCGGCAAGGTACCGAAAATTTCCTACTTGAGCACTCTTTATATGTGTTTTTGATAAGTAATATTGTCGCACCGGTTTCACCTTGCCACCCCGCGAAACACACAATCTTTAATCTATCCGCAATATTAAATTGATAGCTTAGTTAGCTTTTCATACACTCAATTGATGGCGCGTGCATCTGAATTCCCAGGTTGACTTGGTTCGCTTGCACCTAACGCACCTAACTTAGTCTGATTTAGTTGAACTTTTGCCTAGTGGCAAGGGACCAACGTCAATAGGCTTGAAGCGGTCATAAAACTGCGTAAAGCGGTGGATGAGGGTTTATCTATTACATGTGCCGAGTATCGATGAAGCAGGCGCTCGATTTCGAAGGCATTGTCGCAAAACATTAATGAGGAGAAAGCATGATTTATTGGATCGCAGCGCTGATCATTGTTGGTATCGGACTCATGACTTTGCGCGTCAGCGCGTTGATCTGGCTGGTTGCAATAGCGCTTTGGATCGCAGCGGGTTTTGAGTTGGCGCGGATTGGCCTGTTAGCGACCATTTTGTTGACGTTGTTATTGTTTGTGCCTGCGTTGATCGTTGCGCTTAAACCACTGCGGGTGCGCCTGCTGACCAAGCCGATTCTGAAGGTGTTTAAAAGGATCCTTCCGCGTATGTCGCAAACCGAACGGGATGCGATTGAAGCGGGAACGATCTGGTGGGATGCCGAATTGTTTTCCGGTAAGCCGGAGTGGACGAAACTGCTTTCCATGGCACCGCCAGCCTTAAGTGAGGAAGAGCAGGCATTTCTGGATAATGAAGTCGAGCAGCTATGCGGCTTGCTTACCGACTGGGAAACGACGGAAGTCTGGCAAGATTTGCCGCCGCATGCGTGGCAGTTTATCAAGGATAAAGGCTTTCTGGGAATGATCATTCCCAAGCAGTATGGCGGTAAGGCTTTCTCCGCTTATATGCATTCCCAAGTCATCATGAAGCTATCGTCGCATTGTTCGGCAGCGGCTATTTCAGTGATGGTGCCAAACTCACTAGGCCCAGCAGAATTATTGCTGGAATACGGCACTGATGCGCAGAAAGAACATTATTTGCCGCGCCTGGCGGCAGGTGATGAAATCCCTTGTTTTGCGTTAACCAGCCCCTATGCCGGTTCCGATGCGGCTGCGATTCCCGATGTTGGGGTGGTGTGTCAAGGTATGCACGATGGACAGCCGACGTTGGGCTTTCGCGTCACCTGGGACAAGCGCTATATTACTTTAGGACCAATAGCCACGGTGTTAGGGCTGGCATTCAGGGTGCATGATCCAGACGGGTTATTGTCGTCTGAGGGTACCTTCGACGTGCATGGAGAGGGCGATCTGGGCATTACCTGCGCCTTGATACCTACCAACCACCCGGGCGTCGTTACGGGGCGTCGTCACTGGCCTTTGGATGCAGTATTTCAAAATGGGCCGACCTCCGGCAAGGACGTTTTTATCCCGCTCGACTGGGTCATTGGCGGCAGTGCGCAGATTGGCAAGGGCTGGCGTATGTTAATGGAGTGTCTGGCCGCTGGCCGGGCGATATCGCTTCCCTCTTCGACGGTAGGATTTTCAAAGCTGGCGGTGCGCGGCACCAGCGCCTATGCGGCGATGCGCAACCAGTTCAAAATTCCGATAGGCAAGTTTGAGGGCATTCATGAAATGCTGGCACGGATGGGCGGCAATCTGTATTTGATTGATGCGACGCGCAGATTGTCGGCGATGGCGGTGGATAGCGGCGAGAAGCCTTCGGTGATCTCGGCGATATCCAAATATCACGTGACCGAACGCGGGCGCGTGATTGTGAATGCTGGTATGGATATACTGGGCGGCAAAGGTATCTGCATGGGACCGAATAATTTTCTGGCGCGTACTTATCAACAGGTTCCGATTGCGATCACGGTGGAAGGGGCAAATATCCTGACGCGCTGTCTGATTATTTTCGGACAGGGGGCGATACGTTGTCATCCCTATGTGCTGAAAGAAATGACCGCTGCAGGGGAGCCGGACGAGGCCAAAGCGCTACAAGATTTCGATCAGGCTTTTTTCGGACATTGCAGTTTTGTTTTCGCTAATTTCGCCCGCACCCTGTTGGGTGGAATCTCGGCAGGAACGTGGTTGCCTGCGCCCAAAGCCGCACCGGTCGAGCTGCGCCATTTTTATCGTGCGGTGAATCGACTGTCAGCGGCATTTGCGTTATTGAGCGATGCATCGATGTTTGTTCTGGGCGGTTCGCTCAAATTCCGAGAACGGATTTCGGCCAGATTAGGTGATGTGCTATCGCAACTCTATCTGGTGTCGAGTGTCCTGAAGCGTTATGAAGACGACGGTCGTCAACAAGACGATTTGCCCTATGTGCATTGGGCTGCACAGGATGCGTTGCATCAGGCGCAAGAGGCCTGTCTGGGTGTGTTGGCGAACTATCCGAACCGCGTTTTGGCATGGTTGTTGCGGCTGGTTGCCTTTCCGTTCGGGCTGTCTTATTGCAAGCCATCTGATGCGCTCGACAGCACGCTGGCACGTGCGATGCAAACCGATGGCCCCGGCCGTGACCGCCTGATCGCCGATATTTTCTTACCGGAGCCTACGCAATCGCCAACTGCTTATGGCGAACTGGCGTTTAAGTTAATCCCCGCAGTGAATGCAATTGAAGCCCGCCTGAAGCCAGCGATCAGGGAGGGCGCTCTGGCACCGATACCGCAAAGTTTGATAGAAATGCACGAATGGATAGAGGTGGCATTGGTCGGGGGATTTATTACCGAGGAGGAGAATGCGGTATTAAGCGATTTTGCGCATTGTGGTGACATCAGTGTGCAGGTTGATGATTTTCCGCAAGATTTGAATCGGCTTGAGGCACTTCAAAAAAGGCATCAACTGAGCCAGCTTCAGCAATATCATCAATGATGGCGCATCGGATCGAATGGCGCGGTCAGAGGGGGGGAATCGACCGCTTATTCAGCAAATTAGTGCAGCAAATTCGTCTGACGGGAACTGCAGGAAAAGAGCCAAAAACAGCAGCAAATAAGGCGCAGATAAAACGTAAAGATCACGGCAAGAGAAATACCAACGATAGTCTTAAATAGAAACTAATCATGACCACACTCACAAAAATGGGCGTCCGATTGCGTCCCCTGGAACGCAACGACCTGCATTTCGTCCATCAACTCGACAACAACAGTCACATCATGCGGTATTGGTTCGAAGAGCCGTATGAAGCCTATGTCGAGCTGGTGCAACTCTACGATCAACACGTTCACGATCAGGGCGAACGGCGATTTATCCTTGAGAGCGACGCCAGTGAAATGGTCGGATTGGTGGAGTTGGTGGAAATCAATTATATTCACCGCCGCGCAGAATTTCAGATCATCGTCGCGCCCGCAGCGCAGGGGAAAGGGTATGCAGAACTTGCTTGCCGGCTAGCGATTGAATACGCATTTTGCGTGCTCAATCTTTATAAACTTTATCTTTACGTCGATAAAGAGAATCACAAGGCGATTCATATTTACGATAAATGCGGTTTCGCACTTGAGAGCGAATTACGTAGCGAATTTTTCGTCAACGGTGAATATCGCGATGCGATTCGAATGTGCATGTTTCAAGTCGAATATCTGGAAAAGCGTCAGCGGTGAGTAAAGGACACTAGAGCGTTGAATCGGTGAATATCGTTGAATCGTTGAATCGTTGAATCAACGGACCGTTGATTTGCCCGCGAAAGACTGGCGGACCCATCAACGGCGAGTCGCTGAATAACGCGCTACCTCGGACAGATTCTGCGGCCGGGTACCTAATTGATACCAGGCTGCGCACTCCTTGGACGATGCTGATAGGCCTTAGTCCCTTTCAGGCGCGATCATTTCGACATAATCGTACAGCTCTCCCAGTATCTCCTCGCCGCGCTCGTCGGCGGTCTCTGACAGGGCATCGATTGAGGCAAAAAAGTCATCGATATTCCGTGCGCCGCCTTTGCCGTCAAACAGACGTGCGGCACGATGCTCTTCCCATCGCTGAGTTTCTGGTTCCGATAAGGTTTGTGGGAAATTCCTGGCGCGATACCGGAACAACAATTCTTCCAGCCGCAGATCGTCAAATTGTGGCGTTGCGAGAGCCAGTTTTTGTGGGGGCATGGCCCTTAAATCAGTCAGAGTGCGGCGATCCCCATTTCCAATAAAGCCGCCGTATAAATCTTCATCGACATCCATCGGGCCTTCAGCGGGGCGCTGGAATACTTGCTTCCATAGCATAGTCAGATCCGGCGCGCGCGCGGCGATTTCGGCGTGCGACAGCGCTAGTGCGCGGTCAACACCCCATTTGGCGGTCATTTCCGGTGACAGCGTTTTCAAATTACCGATGACCATAGGCGATTTGTTCATGTGTATGGACTTCAACGGCAAGCGGGTCATTCCCTCCGGTAAATCCGCGGTTTTACTAAACAGCCGTGTGCGCACGATGTCTGGATCCAGGTCGAATAATTCACTTGGATCAAAAGCCAGATTCCAGGCCAAAATCTCATTCTTGTTGGTTGGATGCACCCCTAGCGGCCACATTAAGGCCACGCACCCTTGCTCCGCCGGAAACATGCCAGAAATATGCAGGAACGGTTTTTTTGTGGTCAGGCCCAGCTCAACAGCGACCCGGTCTTTTTTATGTAGCCCAAGACAAAACTCGAATAATTTGGGTTGATGTTCACGGATCAACCGGGCCAGAGCGATGGTGGCGCGAACGTCCGACAGCGCGTCATGCGCAGCTTCATGGCTCAGCCCATTGGCGGCGGTTAGATGTTCCAGGCGAAAACTAGGCCGACCTTCGTCGTTGATGGGCCACGTTATGCCATCCGGGCGCAGCGCATAGGCAGTCCGCACAACATCCAGGATATCCCAGCGCCCGCAATTATTTTGCCATTCGCGGGCGTAAGGATCAATCAGATTGCGCCAGAACATGAAACGTGTGATTTCATCGTCGAAACGAATCGTGTTGTATCCGACACCGATCGTGCCTTCTTTGGAAAAAGCGCGTTCAATCTCGGCCGCAAATTGAAATTCCGGAACACCGCGCTCAAGGCATTGCTGTGGCGTGATATGCGTGATCAGGCAAGATTGCGGATCAGGCAAAAAATCTGGTGCGGGTTTGCAATAAAGCATGATCGGATCGCCGATTTCGTTCAATTCGGCATCTGTGCGAATCGCGGCAAATTGCGCCGGGCGGTCACGTCGCGGTTGTGCCCCAAAAGTTTCGTAGTCGTGCCAGAGAAAGGTGTGATTGGACATCAATAGTGGTTTTGAATGGGAGGGTTGAGCAGAAATAAAAGAGTAAGTGTCGCACAACGAATAGGGCTTTTATATCAAAACCCCTTTTTATACAACAATTGAAGCATCCTACTAAAAACGATGAAAAAGGTGAATTAGCCCACGGAATTCATCAAGCTGATAACTGCTATTGCGATTCGAAATTGGCGTTTTTCCCTGTAAACGCTATTGTGATGGTGCGCCGCAACAATTGTATGCCGTTTGCGGTAATTACTGAAACAGGAAAATATCATGTCTACGATGACCATTAGCAGCACCAATGCAACACAACCAAGCAGCATTTTTAGCACTATCGCATCCTTCTTCAAGCGCATCGGTAACGCGTATGAACTATCGGAAGCAGCTCGTAAAGAAGCGTATTTGTCCGAAGCCGCCGATTTGTATGATCTGGAATACCGCATTCGTCAACTGGATCGCGAAACTGTACAGTCAGCAGCCTGGATGAAGGGTTACTAATCTTTTTTGATTAGTGATTAGCACTACAGGAACAACTTTCCTGAAGAAGATGCAGTATAAAGTATCAGTTTGCATGGTCGTACGTTTTGTTGAGCTCCAATGGCGCAGTTGATTCGAAGATCGGCATCGATCGCCAACAACGGCAACCGCAATCAGTCAGATGTGCAACACGTGATCGCAACCGCGTACCCGGTATTCCTTAGGGCACGCTTTGCTGACCATCGTTGCAGATCCTGATGAAACTTACCTGACTGTCTTAGTTCGACTTTGCCAACAGCGAGAAATGCTCGACTGTTGGCGGTACGGCAAAAAACGGTCCAACAATTCCCCGCCACTCGGCAAATGCTGCAGACTCGCGAAAATCTATTGTGTGGTTTTCCAATGTCTCCCAATAAATCATCACTACGTAACGTTCTGGTGAATCAATTCCCTTGTTTATTTTGAAGCCCGAAAAGCCTTTGGCTTTACTGATTACTTCCGTCAAGCCACGTTGAATCGCTATATCAAAATCGGCCTGCTTGCCAGGTTGGATGCGGATGTCTGCGAGTTCAAGAATCATGTTGCCTCCGTATATTAGGTGAGAGTCTAGTTGAGAGTCTAGGTGTGAATCGAAACACGATTGTCGCATTTTTTGCCGCATCCCCGAGTGCGCGCCCGTGATTTGGTGCTTGAATGCGATAAAGGGTTGAATTATTTGGCACAATTATGACTGGCATAGATTTTGCTGGCATTATTCAAGCTTGATTCAGATTGGGAGCGCTTAAAAATCGCTCTCCTGATAGTTTCAACATCGGTCTAATGATCTTTAATTAGCGGCATGCACATTAAAATAATTCCTTCACACCATTCATCGGGGTTCACAATGAAATTCAAGAAAATATTGTTGCTGTCGTCTGTTTATGTTTTTGCGATGGCCGTTCAAAACGCCCACGCGGATGCGTTGGCGGATATTCAGAAGTCGGGCGTTTTGCGTATCGCAGTGCCACAAGATTTTCCTCCGTATGGATCGGTTACCTCCGATATGCAACTGCAAGGATTGGATATCGATGTCGCGAAATTGTTAGCCAAAGGTCTTGGAGTGAAGGCTGAGTTGATTCCAGTTGGCACCGCCAATCGGATGGCTTATCTGCAAACGCACAAGGCAGACTTAGTGGTCTCATCACTAGGGAAAAATGCGGAACGTGAAAAAGTCATTAGTTTTTCCCAGCCTTATGCACCGTTCAACAATAGCCTTTATGGTGCACCGGATATCAAAGTGGCGAACGCTGCCGATCTGGCCAATCAAACGGTCGGGGTTGCGCGTGGCACCTTTGAAGATACTTTGCTATCGGATAGTGTTCCCAAAAGCACCGTTATGAAGCGCTATGAAGACAATAACACCTTAATTTCTGCCTATATTTCTGGACAAGTAAAGTTGATCGGTACCGGCGACTTTGTTGCGGTCGCCATCGGTGAAAAAGATCCGAAGCATAAACCGGTGATCAAATATGTCATCAAGGAATCCAAATGCCTGGTTGGCATGAATCTGGAGGAGCCTGCTTTGATGGCGAAGGTCAATGACGTGCTGACGAAAGCGAAAAAATCGGGCGAATTGAACGCTATGGTAAAAAAATGGCTCAATGTGCCATTACCCGAAAAATTGGCAAACGCCTTTGAGTAATGCGTAAAGACTAAGACAAAATTTCCCTAGCGGCGGGCTGCTTTCGCTGCTGGGGTCTGGTGCGTCAATCCCAAAGATTATTCACATTTCTTGCATCATCAGGCCGAACCGGTTTTGCTTGAAAAATTACGTGCGCTTTGGGATCGCCAGGCCTTTGATTACCGCAGGGCGCGCGACGAAGTTAGTTAGAGCGCGGGTGACATGCGGGAAATCGGTGATTCCTACGAGATCGGCTGCTTCATAAAAACCAATTAAATTACGAACCCATGGAAAGATCGCGATGTCGGCGATGGTGTAGTCATCGCCCATCACCCACAGGCGGTCGGCAAGGCGGCGATTCAGCACATCCAGCAGACGTTTGGATTCTGCGACATAACGATCCCTAGGACGCTTGTCTTCGTATTCTTTGCCAGCGAATTTATTAAAGAAACCCAGCTGGCCAAACATAGGACCGATCCCGCCAATCTGAAACATCAGCCATTGGATGGTCTCATAGCGCCCAGCTGCATCTTGCGGCATGAATTGTCCGCTTTTTTCCGCAAGATAAATCAGAATGGCACCGGACTCGAACAACGCTAACGGTTTGCCATCGGGACCGTTGGGGTCAAGGATCGCTGGGATTTTATTGTTCGGATTAAGCGATAGAAACTCCGGCGACGTTTGATCGTTGGTTTCGAAGTTAACCAGATGGTCCTCGTAAGCCAGGCCCGTTTCTTCCAGCATGATCGATGCCTTGACACCGTTCGGCGTTGGTAGCGAGTACAGTTGAATCCGGTTAGGATGCCGGGCTGGCCATTTTTGAGTTATCGGGTAGGTAGAAAGATCGGCCATAGTGTGTCCTTTAGGGTTTATTGGGTGGATTGCAAAAGCGAAAGAAAATGCAAATGCAAAAAATCAACGTCATCAATCTCGGAAAGGCTATCGACCTTGCGACAGCCGTATAGAATAGTGGAATAGCTATCTTCCGGGAAGTTTGGGCGGAAGCGTCTGGCGTATCCAGCATCTGTCTATTTTGGCACATTTCCTTTTAGGTGATCTTTTATGTATCTCCCCAAACATTTTGCCGAGCCCGGCGTCGACGTGATGCACAATCTTATGCGTGCGCATCCTTTATCGACGTTAATTACAATGACCGCAGAGGGGATAGAGGCCAACCATATTCCGTTGCTGTTATCCGCACAACCGGGCCCATTCGGCACCTTGCACGGGCACGTGGCGCGGGCCAATCCACTATGGCGGGACCATCAAAAAGACAGCGAAGTACTGGCGGTGTTCAGCGGCCCGAATGCCTATATTTCGCCGAATTGGTATGCCACCAAAAAAGAGCACGGTAAAGTCGTTCCCACCTGGAACTATGCGGTAACGCATGCGTACGGCACCTTGCGGGTGATTGACGATGCAGTATGGCTACGCGCACATCTGACGGCCCTGACCGCCCACCACGAAGCGAATTTACCGCAGCCCTGGGCGGTTGAAGACGCGCCTTACGACTACACCGAGAAGATGATCACGGCCGTTGTCGGCATAGAAATCACGATTACCCGACTCATTGGCAAATGGAAAGTCAGTCAAAATCAGCCAGCTAACAATCGGGAGACTGTCATTCAGGTTCTGAATACCAGCGGCGATGCGCAAGCGGCTTGTATGGCAGCGCTCATTCGTACTGCAGCCGAAAAAGGTTAAGACGAGAGCGCAATCAGCTGATATTCATCGATCATATTGATGAAATACGCGAGGATCTGGCCCCGACAAGCGTGTCCTTGTGATGATGAGCAACATATAAACTTTGTTTATTTGGCTTCGATTGCCTATGCTATAGACATCACTTATAGGTGAAGGAGATGGTTATGTTAGCCCGACAAAGACTCTATTTTATGTTGCCCGATGTGGCGAGCGCGCGTGGCATGCTGGACGAGTTGCTGCTTGCGCGTATTGAGATCAGGCACATGCATTTTTGGGCGGCTGAAGGAACGCTGCCGGATGACATGCCCGACGCAAATGTCTGGCATAAGACAGATCTGACGCACGGCGCGCAAAACGGCATGATCATGGGCGGAGTGATGGGTTTTCTGGGTGGTATATGGCTGGTCTATTTCCCTCCTGAATGGATTCATCTGAATATGCTGGCGATTGTAGTGGCGACGGTTGCGGGGATCATTCTTGGTGGCTGGATGTCGGGAATGGCGGCGGCAGCGTTACCGAATTCGCGTCTGGAAAATTTTCAGAAGGATATCGCCAGCGGAAAAGTATTGTTATTGGTCGATGTACCATTTAAAAAGGTACACGCCATCGAAGATTTAATCGAAAAACGTCATCCTGAAGCCAAATTTGGTGGCGTCGAATCGCACATTCCGGTCTTTCCTTGATTGGGATCGCATGGGGGTGGGGGAACTAAAAACCTCGAATGATTTGTTCGAGGTTTTTTTTGCGTCCGTATTTTGCGTCGGCCATCTTGATTTTATCTATTTATTCGATTTAAGCTTCATTCCATGACATCGCGCTACGGCAAGTCATCAAACAGTCCGGCAGCGCGGCGCATGGAATCGTCTTTCGCAATACGGTTATTTGCGATGGCTTGCCGCTTGGCACCGGGGTCATCAAAATCGTGGGTTGCGCCGTCGTACCAAACGACCTCGACGCGTTTGGTATCGTGACCTTTGCTCTCCATGGAGCGGGTATTGCGCAATATATTCGCGCAGACGGAGGGCGATACTTCCTCGTCGTCAGAACCCAAAAAAATCCATATCGGCGAGTTTGCCTGATAGCGCTGCGACGCCAGCGCCCGCGGGCCGCAGCCCGGATAAAAGACCAATGCAGCGCGAAATTCCGGGGCGGCCGATGCGGCGTTACTTTGGGTTTGACGAAGCATCACGTTTAAAGCAGTGCTGCCACCGTTCGACCATCCCTGCAGCATCACGTGATTGGGTAATATATCCTTACGTTGCACCAGATAGGTCAGTGCCCCAGTCGCATCCAGAGGCCGCACCGTCAACTCATTGACGGCATCACGATCCGGCTCGCCATGGGTGCCTCGACCGTACCCATGGCCTCGACCTCGCGGCCCGAAACTATCTACATGTAATGCGACATAGCCATGCGTAGCCCAATATTCACCCCACATCATGTGACGTTTGGATAGATTTGTGCCGTCGCAGGGTGATTTTTGATCACGTCCGACCTGGCTGCACGCGGCATTGATATTCGCCGAATAGGGACCGCCCCGGCCATGCAGCATGACGACCGCAGGATAGGGGCCGGGCGTGACTGGCATGAACAGATAGCCTACCAGTTCAGTCTTGCCATCGGCGCTGGGAAAATACACGGTCTGCGGTATCGGCGTTTGCGCGTATGCGGGCAGTGTAGGAACGCAACTCATCATCAGGAGCGCCATTGTCACTCGCAGATACGCTGTTGCATCACGCCATTGGCATAGGCGCTTAATACTCATTTAATACTCATTTAATGCCCACTTAATCCGCACTTAGTGCTGACTTAATCGTCATCTACTACTCAACTCGAGAATTGAACCGCACATTGTTTTTCCAGTTACTGTTTGTATGGAGACGCTCAATGACTACCCCGGATCCCAGCCATCATGGTTCATCCGGGAATACTGTGCGGCGTACGATTTTTAACGGGCCATGCATTCTTAACCTGACCCCGACGGCACCGTTTTTTATCAATGGACGTATTTGGATAGTCCATGAAAAAACAATCGTACATCATAAAACATCAGACAAATTTCCGTACAACTTATAAAAATAATGGCCTGAAAAGCCGCGGGGTAGCGTTGCGCGAGTGAAGTACATTTACTGTCATAGAGCCGGATAATGCGTTCTCGATTGCACAACAATACGAATACTGCACCCAGCATTGCGCCCGCCAGGATATCTGTCGTGTAATGCAAACCGAGATAAATTCGCGGTAGGGCAATGAACAGCAGAACATAAAAATAAGCGAAAACACCTAGCATCCTGGAAATTAAGAATATGCCCGTGGCGAAGCCAAAGAACAGCGCGGCATGATCGCTAGGAAAGGAATTCCATATGTACAGATCCTGACTTTCCGCCGGAGGCAATCCGACATAAAAGTGCTGTGGGAGAGCCAGGTTTGCAATCGGACGCGGCTGAAAGGGGCCGAGATTGTTGACGATCCTCGCAATGGCGACCGCGACAATACATCCGATGAGCGTCGCAATAATAATACGTCGTATATTTAATTTCTGGTCAGTATCCTTGAACCAAAAAAACCAGATTACTCCCATAAAAGGAAATCCTTTTACCAGGTCTGACCCGGCCATGTAATGGAGGATTTCATTGAAGGCTGCTGAGACGGTTGTGTATTGGCCCATCCAGTTAAATACCGCCAGATTCAAAGAATTGTTCCACATTTTCCCCATCCTTCCCTTAACAATCCAGTTAAACGATTTGGTTGAAATATTTCACTTTTTTTTTGAAATTACTACCAGCTTTGAAGCTCCCTGAAGCCTTAGATCGTATTCGGAACCCATGTAAAAGGTGCCGCGTCAGTGAGTTGACCGCCAACGCTATAACTGACTCCTCTTTCCATGTTGATGGAAAGTAACTTATAGAGTCATTTTTTAAAAAGTACTTTTAAACTGTGAAATTGAAATGGGTGGCATTTTTGCGGATTGTTATGTTTTTTTGCAAAAGTCCCCAAACGTGAAAATTCGTTGCTATGGTGTCTTCTCTTTTTCACATCTTCAAAGCAAGAATACGCCACTCTGAGAAAAAATTCAAAAAAATTATTGCGTTGCAACATGGAAACATTTAACAAAAATGTACACAAGTTGAAGCAAGTATTGAGGCTCAGCTTATGAGAGTTCCATTGGTGCCAGGTATTTAATTTAATGAAATACGATGTCTCGATCGGGCTTTTAAAAGTGCTGCCAGCCAAAATTTTTATTTTTTTTAATCTTGCTTGTTGTTTTTTTACAAGGAAAATAATTGCCGATAGTCAATATCCCCCTAGGTGAACGCCTATTTTTATGAGACAACCTTTAAATATTTGTGCGTTGCTTGGGAGTATTGTTTCGGTGATTTTGCACATTGACAAAAAATTCTTGTTTTTTCACCAATTTGATTATATTCTGCAGACATTAGATGTTTAATTGATAAGTAAAAAATTAACATTTTTTACCCATTGACGGGGAGCGAAGGAGGTAAAAAGATTTTTTTTTGCGGCCGCGCACCATAAAAGAATTCGCGTGCTATCGTTTTTACCATAGAGCATGCATAATTAGCAACGCCAACGCAAGCTGTAATTTTTTGCTACGGTGTTTACTGTTTCTATTATGTAATCAGGGTAGGTATAAACAATTCTAATAACTGTCTATAAAATATCGCATAGCGGTAAGGTACGTGATTGGTAATATTCGGCAATCCGCAATGAATATATCTACACCTCTTCCAGAATAGTTTTCAATACCTCTTCATTTAAATTAGTTCGCTTCAGTTTGCCATTTTCTTAGTGTTTCGCTCTGCATCAACGTTCCTGTAATTACACATTATCTCAATGATTGTTTCTGCCACCTATTTTAGGTAGGAGAGGTGTTTATTCAATTATTCAAAAGCGCCGATTAGATATCTTCTTTTTTGTTTTTTGATGCAACTCGTTGTATTACAAGGGTAAGAAAATGAACAGATGTTTTAAGCAACTCCCCCGCGCTAACCGCCTGCCATGGAAAGTCATTTTCCTGATGCCGGTCTATTCTTGCATGACGGCCTCTGCCGCCACTAGCGACCTGGTACCCACCGACGTTATACCGCTACCGGAAATCATGATATTGCCACCAGACGCCATCACGCCGTATGTCGGAGCTGGCGTAAGTTACGATAATAATGTGTTGAGATTACCGAATTCTGCGGCAGCGCAGGCGCTTGGCATCGGAAGCGGCTTATCAGACGTGACGCGAAGGGCAGAAGCTGGTGTTGGTCTCGATGAAAAATTCGGGCAGCAGCATGTGACCGCAAACCTAAACCTGGCAAAAGTGAATTACAACAGATTTACCATCCTCGATCATGTCGATAAGAATGCCTCCGGCAATTTGAATTGGCATGCTGGAAGTCACGTCGAGGGAAATGTTGGTGCCAATTATTCCGAAGGCCTCACGCCTTTTGTCGATTTCCATCAATTGGCACAGAATATCCGCAGGCAGGTTAATGAATATGCAGATGCGGCGTGGCTGTTTCATCCCAGCTGGCGGGTTAATGCCGGCCTGGTGCATACCGACCTGTCTTACGATCTGGCGTCGCAAAACGCGCTCAACAATACCCAGAATAAAGAACTGGTCGGACTTGATTATTTAGCCTCAACAGGTAGTACCTTCGGTCTCCAGTTGGGTCATACACGGGCTAATTTTCCGAATCCGCAGCAAGATGGAAATCTATTCGTCAACAACAGTTATGACCAGAACGAAGCCAAGGTAAAGATCGACTGGCTGGCTACCGGTATCACCCGCGTGCATTTCTTAGGCGGATGGGTTAACCGTAAACAGGACGCGTTTTCAGTCCGTAATTTCAGTGGTTTTAATTCTCGGCTTTCTGTCGACTGGTCACCGAGCGCAAAAGTCGACGTGACTGTTTCTGCCTGGCGAGAGATCGGTGCCGTGGATGACCTCACGTCCGTCTATTCTTTGAACCGTGGTGAAAGCATTGCGGCAAGTTGGCATTATTCTGAAAAGGTTCGCCTCGTAGCGCAATACAAATATGAAAAGAGAGACTTCAGCCAGTCGACCGATTCAGGTGCGCTTGGAGTTGATCCCAACGACGCATTGCGCAATCTGGCATTGACGTTAGTCTACAAACCGACGCTACGTTGGGAGATTCAGTTATCTGCCACCCGTAGCACCCAAACCGTATCAAACTTTACTGGCGGTGGTTATTCAAGCAATGCAGTGATGCTGAATACACGCTACACCTTCTAAAGGGGCGACAAAATGACAGAGAACGACATTCCTCTTGTTTCATTTTTCAAGCGGATGCTTGATCCGATGATTATTCTTGGTTTGTTGTATCTCGTCATCGTGTCCGAAGGCGAGTTATTTACCGGGAGTTATCTGCTGCTGATGATTCTCGCTTTTTTTATTTCCTCTTACACCTTCGACCAGATCGATCTTTACCGCACGCAGCACTTAGGAAATCGGCTTGCTTATGCGGGGGATATTTTTCTGGGGTGGGCAATCATTGTCGCGATTTTAATGTTGATCGGACAGGCTACCGGACTGCGATATGAATTCTCTGACCGCGTCATATTGCTCTGGATTACGCTTGCACCGTTTGCATTGTTACTGAGTCGCGCCACTGCTTATGGATTGGTGTTCAACACCCGAAAAGAGCATGTAATACGTTCGGCGGTCATCATCGGTTCCAATGACCCGGGTGGCGATTTGCTCAGACGCCTGGAGTCACCACGAAATGCAGGAGTCGAGATGCGCGGATATTTTGACGACCGCGATCAATCCACTCGCCCGGCCGGACTCGACTGCACCTATCTGGGAGCGCTTGAGGAAGTCGGCGCCTATGTCAGCACCCAAAGAATCAAGACCATTTTTATTTGTTTGCCCATGTCGGCGAATCCTCGCATCATGACGTTACTGGATGTATTACGCGATACCACCGCATCGGTGTACTTTATTCCTGACATTTATACCTTCGATCTGATGCGTGCACGCCTGGATCATGTAGGTGGAATACCGGTAATCGGCGTATGCGAAACACCTTTCATGGGATTGAGCAGTCTGGTGAAACGCGGCAGCGATATTGTTCTGGCGCTGATGATTCAGATCATGCTGCTGCCGATCATGTTGTTGATTGCCATCGGCGTCAAATTATCGTCGCCAGGCCCGATCATTTTTGCTCAACGCCGTTATGGATTGAATGGTGAAGAGATTGTCGTTTATAAATTTCGCTCCATGGCAGTTTGCGAAGATGGACCGGTGGTCGAACAAGCGAAAAAGAATGATGCCAGAGTCACGCGATTCGGTGCCTTTCTACGGCGAACTTCGTTGGACGAATTGCCGCAGTTCATTAATGTATTGCAGGGCCGCATGAGTATCGTAGGTCCGCGTCCACATGCGGTGGCACACAATGAAATGTATCGCAAGCTGATTAAAGGCTACATGTTGCGACACAAGGTGAAGCCAGGCATTACAGGATGGGCGCAGGTCAATGGCTTGCGCGGGGAGACCGACACCGTCGAAAAGATGCGTTTGCGCATTCAGTTTGATCTGGAATATCTGCAGAACTGGTCGCTTGCACTCGATCTGTTGATTATCTTGCGGACCGTCAAGGAAGTGTTAAAAAAAGATAGCGCCTATTAGCTGGCAACAAGATGGACTGCGGGAAGAAATGCCGCATGGTGTTGCAAATCAAAACGTCAGGGATAGGCACACGTTGTTTTTTGATAGCGTCAAAGTCATGGTGTGATGTGGACCTTTTTTTTGGAGAAGGAACATGCAAAAAATCATATTAGCAGTGGTTCTTGCGTTCGCAGCGCACTGCAGTTGCGCGTTTGCAGCGACACCCACTTTTCAGCTTGCGCCAGGCCCAGTGTGGATATCTGGCTTGCCAGATTTGCTGGAGCTGAATAGCGACGGTACGTTGAGCGCGTCTGAAGGCGTGGATAGCGCGATTCAGCCAGACGCTGATATGTTGGTCGCTACCGCTGCTCCTGGCGCATTTTCTGCCCCTATCAAGTTAGCTGACTTTACCGTCGTGCAAGAGGCTGCTTTCGATCGTGCCGACATTTTTCGCTCTGTCAATTTTCTGGACGGTTCCGACAGTGGACGTGGCGCCACACAAATTTTTACCGACCAGGCTTTCCGAAGCGGGGCGCTATATGTATTCCTCAAGGATCTCAACACGCGATCTCACCAAAAATCGGAACGCTGGGCTTTACTTCTGATTGCGCTGTGCTTCGTTTTGTATTGGTCCCGCCGCAGGCCGGTGCGAACATTTCTTCGTTTGCATCCGGAGTCTGAGGCCAGACGAAACCGCAAAATGTAAATCGCTTGCA
This sequence comes from Glaciimonas sp. PAMC28666, assembly GCF_016917355.1. GTDB lineage: Bacteria > Pseudomonadota > Gammaproteobacteria > Burkholderiales > Burkholderiaceae_D > Glaciimonas. The sequence goes on from NZ_CP070304.1 coordinate 3,208,585, forward strand.
GGAACGTTTCTCCTGGCGAGACGCCGCAACCTGGCATCCTATAGTCACTTTTGGTGGGAGCAGAATTGAACTACGTTAAACCGCGCAGCTGTTTGCAGGACAACGTCTTTCGGCTTTTCATAGAGCCGTCACCGCCCTTGCGAAATGTGGCTTGGTTAATGCTGCTGGTGGCACTGTCGGTCGTGAATCTGAGTGCCTGTAACGACCATCAGGAAGTGACGAGCAAGATATTGGCGACGGTGAATGGCGAAGCGATTACCGCCCATCAGTTGGATGCCGAGTTGCGGTTTGCGAATAGCAATAGCACGGGGAAAGTTACGCAGGTAACCGACCCAGCCGTACGTAAGCAGGCTTTAGAAACCTTGATAAATCGCAGGCTCCTGTTAACAGAGGCGGTACGACAAAAAGTTGATCGCAATCCCGAGGTAATTGATTTCATTGAGCGTTTCAGAACACAGGTGATTGTGCAGGCTTTTCTGGATTCGATGGTGGCCAATACGGGCAAGCCTTCTAACGTAGAAATTGATGAATACTTTAACGCGCATCCGGAATTGTTTGCGCAGCGGAAGATTTTCGACATTCAACAATTAAGTATTGCTTCGCAAGATTACTCTGTGGCGCTGAAGCAGATGATGGATAAGGCAAGCTCGCTGGATCAGATAGCGCTGTGGCTGGATGCGAAAAAAATCGCGTACATACAGACCACTCGCTCGTACACCAGCGCCGAGATGCCGACGGAGACCGCCAGTAATTTGCGGAGCCTTGGCAGGAACCGTTTATTCATTCTGGAAGATGGCGATCAGACCTTGCTTTGCGCGTTAAAGGATGTACGAGACAGTCCGTTGACGAACCAAGCTTCCGCGGCCCAGATCGAACACTATTTATTTGTTGAAAAGATGCAGAGGGTCGCGGTGACGGAAATTACGAAGTTAAGGTCGTCGTCGAAAATTGATTACGTCGCCACTTCGGCACCCTGAGATGAATATAAAAATTGGTAGTGCCTAAACAGGTTTTTTTCTCAATCAAACACTTAACTGGATGAGGATAATGATGAACCGATTCTACGCAAGCATGCTGGCGCTGTTGCTGGCACTTTTCACCTTATCAGCCATGGCCGCCGATGTACCTCTGGGTGCGGGCGATGCCCTGAAAATATCAGTATTCGGAAACCCGGATTTAAGCCTGGATACAAAGATCAGTGAAGCTGGAAACATTACCTTTCCCCTCATCGGAGATGTTGCCATAAGCGGCTTATCGAGTGCCGAAGCGGAAAAAAAGATCTCCGGCTTGTTGACCGGCGGTGGCTTTTTGCGCAAGGCGGAAGTGAATATCATGGTAACGGAATTGCAGAGCCAGCAGGTCTCCGTGTTGGGGCAGGTAATCCGTCCTGGACGTTATCCGATTAACGGAGCGCGCAGTGTCACCGACATGCTGGCGATAGCTGGTGGAGTCGGACCGGAAGGCGGCGATACCGCGACCGTGGTACGTACCCGCGATGGACAAACCAATAAACAAGTCATCAATCTGGTTGAGATGATTCAGTCATCCGATATGCATAGCAATCTGGATCTGATGAATGGCGACATGGTGTACGTTGACCGTGCCCCAAAATTTTACATTTATGGCGAAGTGCAGCACCCCGGCGGCTACCGGCTTGAACGCAACATGAGCGTGACACAAGCGTTATCCATAGGCGGCGGGCTGACTCCGCGCGGAACCGAGCGTGGCTTGCGCATCAAGCGGCGCGATTCGAGCGGAACTGTGCAGATGATCGACGTTAAAAGTGGCATCGAGCTTCAACCGGACGACGTCGTATATGTGAAAGAGAGCCTGTTTTGATCGTCACCGCCAATGTCGAAAATGTCGAAAATGTCGACGGTGGCGCTCATAGCCATAACGTACAGATTACCGTTCGGTCTTATTCCGTGTTGTCCCATATTTATGCATCAGAGGGGTTTCTATGACTTTTCCTCAACTTTTAGTTATTTTGCGCGCCCGTTACAAGATCATTTTAGTGACCTTGTTCATTTCGGTATTGGTGACTGTCGCGGTCAGTCTGGTGTTGCCGAAGACGTACAAAACGGCGACCACGCTGCTGTTGAATTACAAAGGCACCGACCCGGTCTCAGGCCAGGTGCTACCGACGCAACTGGCATCCGGCTATATGGCGACCCAGGTTGATCTCATTACCAGCAGAAGCGTGGCCTTGAAAGTCGCCGACAATCTGGGACTGGCTGACAATCCCGCTACGTTGCAACGTTTCAAAAAAACCAACAACGGGGATGGATCGATCCGCGAATACCTGGCGGATTCTTTACTGAAAATGGTCGAGGTTACGCCAACGCGAGAAAGTAGCATGCTGGAAATCGTCGGTAAAGGGAGCGATCCCACCTTTGTCGCCGCCGTCGCCAATGGCTTTGCCAACGCCTACCAGGAGCTTAATCTTCAGATTAAAATTACGCCCCTGCAACAGGCCTCGAAATATTTTGCGATTCAGGTCAAAAACTTGCGGGCCGATCTTGAGGCCTCGCGCAATAAACTTTCCCAATACCAGCAGCAACATGGCCTGGTGAGTATCGAGAACCATCTCGATGTCGAATCGAACCGGCTCAATGAACTGTCCAGCCAATTGGTATTGGCACAGGCCCAGGCGATCGAGGCTTCATCGCGGGGTAATCAGGCGATGGGAAATGGCGGCAGAGACTCGCCTGATGTGATCGGCAATTCGCTGATTCAAAATTTGAAAGCGTCATTGGCACAAGCGGAAGGAAAATTTGCGCTGTTATCGCAAAATCTTGATCGTAATCATCCGCAATATCAAGCCGCCAAAGCGGAAGTGGATCGACTTCGGCAAGAGCTAAACGCCAACATTAGTGCGACAAATAACGGCACAGCAAACAATGGCCGGATTTTACGTCAGCGTGAAGCAGAAGTGCGTGCCGCGTTGAACGCGCAAACTGCCAAAGTTCTACAGCTTAATCGGACGCGAGACGAGATGACGGTGCTGGTCAAGGACGCTGACAACGCACAGCGCGCCTATGACGCAGCTAACCTGCGCTTAACCCAGACTGAACTCGAAGGTAAATCAAATCAATCCGACGTCACGGTCCTCAATCTAGCGGCGGTCCCGATACTACCTGTCAGCCCAAATATTGTGCTTAACACGGTGCTGTCGGTCCTCATGGGAACCATGCTGGGATTGGCGCTGGCGGTATTGGCAGAAATGTCTAATCGTCGTATCAGAACTGCAGATGAGTTATCTAACTTGCTTAATGCACCGATGCTTGGAACGATAGTTGCAGAAAAGCCGATGCGCACCTATGGTGTCAGCAATCTTGGGTTCTCGCCGCGCGCACTTTTGAGCTGGAAAGGTTAATCAAAATGAACACTCCTGTCACGTCAATCGTCAGCCCCGCAGCGGCGATCACAAGAGACGTCAATATCGGGCGGATGCTGGTGGAACAAGGAAAAATCACCCTTGAGGAAGCCGACCGCGTGCGTCATTTGCAAGAAGAGGAAGGGCTGCGTTTCGGCGATGCTGCGATACGTTTGGGCCTGGTCTGCGAATCGGACATACAGCGGATTCACGCCCAACAATTTGATTATCCCTGTCAACCTGTTGCTGGTCCCGGCATTTTTCCGGCATCGCTGACGGCTGCTTATCAACCATTCAGCGCAGAAGTTGAAATGTTGCGAAATGTACGCAGTCAATTGATGTTGCACTGGTTCGCCGCCGGCAATAAAAAGCTGGCGATTGCCAGTGTCAACCCGGGTGATGGGAACAGCATGTTTGCCGCTAATCTGAGTGTGGTGTTCTCACAACTGGGCAACCCTACGCTTCTGGTTGATGCCAATTTGCGACGTCCACGGCAGCACGAAATATTTCGCCTCAATCACGGACGCGGTTTAGCTGACCTGCTGTCGGGGCAGTCGGGGCTGGAAATGCTGGTCAGAGCGGAGACCTTTCTTGATCTTTCAATTTTACCTGCTGGCTCAAGCGTTCCAAATCCGCAGGAATTGATTAATCGTTCCGCTTTTGGCGTCATGAATGAGAAATTATGCGAACGCTTCGACATCGTTTTATATGACACTCCGGCATTTTCGAGTGCTGCAGACTGTCTTACCATTGCGTCACGGGCTGGCGGCGTGCTGCTGGTGGTCCGCAAAAACCACACACGCGTGGCGGATCTCACCGTATTTAGTGATCAACTGCGACGTAGTGGGACCGAAATCGTTGGATCGGTGATGGTAAGTTTTTGATGCTGTTAAAGAAGGTTCAACGACTATAGGCCAGTGACTGTATGCGCTCTTTTCTTCGGATCAAAAACTATTTTTTCCCGACGCGCGATAACGATGGACCGCCGGGGCAGAGCTTGGTCTTTTGGATCTTGATCGTCACGTTAACGTATCAGGCTTTGCTCTGCGCGATTCATACCAGCGTGCATCCGATATCAATGCTGGACGTTGCGTCGACTGAAGCGGTGATTTACCTTGCCTGCCTGGTGGTTTTGACCAAGCGCATCCGGTTGGAATTGTTTGTGATGGTATTGCTGGTCTCCGCGTATCTGTTTTTGATCGCCATCTTTCGTAATCAGCTTGACCCCAAAGGATTTCGCGATGTGATGATCCCTATTCTTTTTTACGGCCTGGGGCGGCAGATTGGCGATATCCGTTATGCCAGTCGTGTGCTGAAAGTGATGGTAGTGCTGGTATTGGTGTTTGGGTTTTTTGAATTATGGTTTCTCGATGCTTTTTCACGCATCTTCAATATCTTTTCCTATTACGTGAGCCAGGGTGGTTTAAAGGCGGGAACCAATTGGGCAAAGGATAGCGTGCTGGGATTGAACGGCATGCGTCCTGAAGGAATCGGCCGAACCATCTTGCCCTCATTGCTGGGAAATCATCGAGTGTCATCGCTATTTTTAGAACCGGTATCGCTAGGAAATTTCGCCGTCATCATTGCCGCATGGGGACTGTCCAGACGACGTGAGGAATTTAAGGAAATGGTTTTTTTCCTCGTGGCGGCGGCGGCGATGATCGCCCTGAGCGACTCGCGCTATGGAATGATCACCGTGGGAGCGTTGGTGCTGATGCGCTGCTTGCCGTTCGGTCGAACCAGTGTGTGGATGATGCCACTGCCGTTGCTGAGCATCGTACTGCTGGTGGTGATAGGGCTATTTTTTGATGGACGGTACGGCGATAACATTCTTGGACGACTGTATGTCAGCGGACGAATGCTGATGACGTTTGATGTGGGAATGATCTTCGGCATTGAGGGATTCAATATTGGATTTGGGGATATGGGCTATTCCGCATTACTGACCCGTCTGGGGGCGGTGCTGTGTCTCTTTTTATGGATTACGTTCTGGATGTTGAAGATGGAGGACGAAAGGGGAAGCCGTTTCAGAGCCTACATCACGCTTTATATGTCATTGATCTTATGCGTCAGCGGCACCTCGCTATTTGCCCTGAAGACCGCTGGTATTTTATGGTTTTTGGTTGGTTGTTGCGTGGCGCGCAAAAGTGAAACTGTGGTGCGCTCAGTAGTCTCTGCGTCATCAACATTACCAGGGACCTTAACTGCTGCACCCTCGGCATTCGCTGAAGCACACAAGGAGTCGCAAAATGCCTATTAACGTTGTGCACATCGTGCGTCAATATGCTCCGTCTGTCGGGGGAATGGAAGACGTGGTGCAAAATATTGCGCGACAGCAGCGCGAACACCACGATCAGCGGCCCCACATAATTACGCTGAACCGCTTGTTTAAAAACTCGACTGAATTACTCGACCGTGAAGCGGTGGTGAATGGGGTGGGCGTGATTCGGTTACCGTTTCGGGGCACCAGCAGGTATCCACTGTGTCCTCAGGTACTGCAGCATGTGGCGGAGGCGGATGTAATTCATGTTCACGGTATTGATTTCTTTTTCGATTATATGGCGTTCACCAAGCCGTTCCACAGGCGGCCGCTGGTCGCCTCAACCCACGGCGGATTTTTTCATACGACGTTTGCATCAAGCCTCAAAAAAATTTACTTCAACTCGGTTACGCGGGCGTCATCGATGATCTACGACAAGATCGTCGCCACCAGCGAAAATGACGGTGAAATTTTTAAAAAAATTGTTAAGCCATCCACGTTAACGGTGATCGAAAATGGGGTCAACGTTGAAAAATACAGCAACCAGTCCTCCGCAGTTCCGACCCGTACCCTGATTTATTTTGGACGGTGGTCAGCGAATAAAGGATTACTCGAAACCCTGGCGCTTTTTCAGGAGTTGGTGGCACGTCGGTGCGGCTGGAAACTGATCATCGCAGGACGCGAGTACGACCATACTGCCGACGAGTTTCGTCGTTGGGTGACGCGACACAATCTGACTGATTCAGTGCAAATAGTGCCGAATCCATCGGAGTTTGAATTGGCTGAATTGATTGGACAGGCAAGTTATTTCATTTGTTTATCCCGTCATGAAGGTTTTGGCATTGCCCCGATTGAAGCGATGAGTGCCGGATTGACGCCACTTTTAAGCGATATTCCGCCGTTTCGTCATCTGGTTACGCAGTCAAAAATGGGCGTGCTTTTCTCTGCTGAAAAATTGAACGATAGCGTAGACGCGCTGTTGCAATTACATGCAACAGACCTTGCCGATTACGCCTTACGGCGCACGCAGGCACAGCAATTCGCGGAGCGCTACAACTGGCGACGTATCGCCGATAGATATGCGGAAATTTATACAGCGTTGGCGATTCGGAAGTCTCCCTAAAATCTGTGCCGTGTTACAGCGGCGAATTGGAATATCCGAAAACTTTCTAACAACCTTGAATTAACGGTGCAGACCATGAAAACGACCAGAGTGGATGCGATGGCAGCAGCGCCCGGATCGAAAGAGTTTCCGTCGACGGGTGGGCGTTGGCGGCACGCATTAAAAATCGCTGCAACCGTCGCCGTGATGGTTGGATGCGTAATGTTATCGCCGCTCGCGGCTGGGAGTTGCATCGATGGTAAGCAAATGGTGGGCGTCAATTTAAGTGGAGGGGAGTTTGCTTCGGAGAAATTGCCCGGTACTATTTCTAAGGACTATGTTTATCCTGATCTGGCCGATATGCATTATTTTCAATCATTAGGCATGAATACCTTCCGCCTTCCATTCCTATGGGAGCGGATACAGCCGCAGCTTTTCGGGGCATTGGATCAAGCCGAACTGCAAAGGATTGTGGATACCGTTGCGGCGGCGCGATCAATTGGCGTTTGCATGATACTCGATGTGCACAACTATGGAGAGTACCGCGGCCAGCCCCTCGGTTCGGTGCAGGTGCCGCAGGCGGCACTAAGTGATTTATGGGTGCGTTTGTTGCCGTCATTCAAAGACCCGGGCAACGTTGCGTTTGACCTGATGAATGAACCGAGCAAAATATCCATTGGCAGATGGGTGAGCAGTGCGCAGGAGGCGGTTGATGCCCTGCGAAAAAATGGTGCGAAAAATTTGATTCTGGTGGCTGGCGGAAACTGGAGCGGGGCGCATGACTGGTTTTCAAAAGATGGCGGCTTATCGAACGCAGATGGTTTCAAAACCTTTCACGATCCTGCCAATAACTATCTGATTGAAGCGCATCAATATGCAGACTCAGATTTCTCTGGCACGCACGCAAGCTGCATCGAGCCTGGCCGACTGACCAAAATCATGGCCGACCTGACCCAATGGGGCGCATCGACCAGGCAGCGTTTGTTCTTGGGAGAGTTTGGCGTATCGACCAACGCACAGTGCCTGGACGCATTGACTGCCCTGGTAGGAAAGATGAAAGGCAACCCGGTGTGGGGTGGGTGGACTTACTGGACCGCGGGTAAATGGTTAGGTTCATATCCGTTGAGTATCCATCCCGACAGCAACGGAGACAAGCCGCAAATCGCCATTCTAAAAAATGCCATGTAGGTATTAAATGCAATGTAGTTGGGGTAGAAAAGGGGCCAGCCGAGCAAGCGTGCGTTGGGGCTTCTCGTTCTGAACCATCCATTGCACGTTATTCAATCAGGAAAGTACGCCATGGAGCAGGTCAATAATAGTAGCAACGTTATAGCCGGATCGACCTGGTCGATCTTGGATAACCTTGCGCAACAAGTGCTGTCGTTCGCAATTTTTGCCGTGCTGGCGCGCTTTCTGGCACCCGATGCATTCGGCTTGTTGACGGTTGCGCATCTGTTTATTTTATTCACCAGGTTGGTGGTGTTTGACGCCATTGCCATGCCTGTAGTGCGCTCAGCGCATCCAGACGATAAGCTGTATTCCTGGGTATTTACTTATTGTACAGTCTCTGGTTTGCTCTTGGCTGGGTTGATGTTTTGTTCGGCTGGCATCGTTTCAACACTGTATCGGGCGCCGGAACTGCAGCCGGTTTTGCAAGGCATGAGCGTCTCGATTCTGTTCTTCGGTCTGGTCCGCGCCCATGAGTCTCGCCTGGTGCGCAACATGATGTTTCGCCAGTTAGCCATTCGATCGATTGTTTCCGTCACGCTCGGCGGCGTCGTTGGGATCGTCCTCGCGTTCAATGACTTCGGTGGAATGTCGTTAGTGGTGCAGCAGGTCACCGCTTCAGGCCTGGCGTTGGTGCTGGTGGTACTACAAAGTCGTTGGGTGCCGCGGATTGTCTTTGATCGCGCATTGACCCGACAATTTTGGGCTGATTCGCGGCAGGTATCGATTGCCGGGCTACTGGATTTTATCAATACCAATGGTGACTCATTATTGGTCAGCATATTTTTGGGACCGTATGCCACCGGCCTCTACAATCTGGCAAAACGGATGACCTCTTCGGTTTATCTCGTGATCTCAAGTTCGATGCACAAAGTAGCGTTGCCGGTTTTTTCAGATTCACAATCGAATCCCGATGCTCTGCAGCTCGGCTATTTAAAAATACTTGGGCTCACGCTCCTTTGTGCAGCGCCTTTGCTGTGTTTTCAAGCTGAATTGGCGCGCCCTTTGATCGCCGTCGCGTTTGGTCAAAAATGGCTTCCTGCTGCACCCACGGTCGGCGCATTGGCAATTCTTTATCTGGTCGCATCGATCGTCGACTTAAATGATTACCTGTTTTTTGCCGTTGGAAAAAATCGTACGCCAGTAGTGCTCGGTATCGCAAAATTGGTGCTCGCAACCGGATTCTCCGCTCTTTTTTATCAATTCGGGCTGATCGGCATGAGTCTGTCGTTTTGCGCCGCTCATCTCTTGTTGTTTCCGATATCGCAAACGTTGATTAATCGCGCACTTGGTCTTAGCCGAAGCGTGACCTTATATGCGTTGGCCCCGCCGTTAGTCGGAAGCCTCATTTTATGGGTTGGTTTAGCCGGGTATTTATTAGCGATGTCTGATCGCTTTAGTGATGCGACGGTCGTATTTGGGGCCGCTCTGCTTGCGAGCTTGTTATATCCGTTGATGGTGGCGATCACCGGATGGCGGGTGAGAGAGGTGAATGGTTCGTGGCATGAAATGTTGTTACTAACTGTCCGGATACGCCGATTTTTTATGCGTTGATGGGTGGGGATTTTGTTCTATTTGTTATGGGCAAAGGAGTAGCGAAGGAACTTCTTCTTCCCTCTTTTGCGATCGCAGTATCTTGCGATTTAGCGGGAGTTAACCATGAGCTTAGAGAAAATGAATCCGATCGCTGGTTATCCGGTACTTAAAACAACGTCCTCCGTTTTGGCGAGAGAACTGCGGCGGGCTGTCAGAGCGAATAAAAAGATGACGCTTTTTTTTGCGAATACGAATTTTGTTGTGCAGTGTCGCTATCTGCTGGAACGGATGAGATCCGATTCAGTAATGATTGTGAACGACGGCGTGGGAATGGATATCGCCGCATTCTTATTTTCCAGTGAAAAGTTTAACGAAAACCTTAACGGTACCGATTTCATCCCGTATTTTTTTTCGGAATCGAATCGATCAATGCGCGTGTTTATGCTCGGCAGCAAACCTGAAGTATTGATTAAAGCGGCTCACCATTTGCGCAATGTTTTAGGACAAACGGTGGTGGGTGCCTGCGATGGGTATGCCGGATTAAAAACGCCCGCGGGGGAGCTAATTGAGACCATCAATTCTGCTCAGGCTGAGGTGGTATTGGTGGCGCTGGGGAATCCGATTCAAGAAGAGTGGATACTCGCGAATCGCGAATTGTTGGACGCCAATCTGGTCGTTGGGGTCGGCGCCTTGTTCGATTTCTGGAGTGGTGACAAACAGCGCGCACCTCTTTTTGTGCAAAGAACCAAGCTCGAATGGCTCTACCGGCTTTGTCTGGAGCCGCGTCGCTTAGTCCGTCGTTACACCGTCGACATTATGCGATTTATATTGTTGTGTCGTAAATATCGCGGAGATGTTTGAAGGGTAAAAAGGTAATCAAGGTTCAACTGATGAAGTTTAATTCTCATTTTCGATCACTTTTTATTGGGAGAAAAAAAATGAAAGCAATGATATTAGCTGCAGGCAAGGGCACCCGCGTGCGTCCTCTGACCTATGATCTTCCAAAACCGATGATACCCATTTTGGGAAAGCCGGTGATGGCTTACCTGGTCGAGTTCCTCGCCAGTTATGGCGTGGGCGACATTATGGTGAACGTCAGCTATTTACATCAAAAAATTGAAGAATATTTCGGTGACGGAAGTCAGTTCGGCGTTCAGATCGGTTATTCCTTTGAGGGTTATATCAATGAGAGCGGGGAGGTCATCCCGGAGCCCTTGGGTTCGGCAGGCGGCATCAAGAAGATCCAGGAATTCGCCAATTTTTTCGATGACACGACGATCGTTATCTGCGGCGATGCGTTGATCGATCTCGATCTGAACGCAGCGTTGTTGGAGCACAAGCAAAAAGGGGCAATGGTCAGCGTTATCACCAAGGAAGTGCCTTGGGATAAAGTCGATAGCTACGGCGTGGTGGTGACCGATTCCGAAGGCCGGATCAAATCGTTTCAGGAGAAGCCGAAGCAGGCAGATGCACTCTCCAATTTCGCCAGCACGGGGATTTATATTTTCGAACCCGAGGCCATCGATCTGATACCGGTTGACACGCCATTCGACATTGGTTCCGACCTGTTTCCTTTGTTAGTTGTAAAAGGCTTGCCGTTTTATGCGCAACAGCGCTCCTTCAACTGGATCGACATCGGCACTGTGACCGATTACTGGAGCGTGTTGCAAGGTGTGTTGCTCGGCGAAATCGCGGAGATGGAAGTGCCAGGAACGCAAATCACTGATGGGGTATGGATCGGCCTCAACACCAGTATTAACTGGCATGGCGCGACGATTCAAGGGCCAGTCTATATTGGTGCCGGTTGCCTGATCGAAGCCGGTTGCACCATCATCGGACCGACCTGGATTGGACATGGCAGCCATATCTGTTCCGGTGCCGCGGTGGTGCGTAGCGTCTTGTTTGAATATACGCGGATATTACCTGATGCTTATCTGGAAGAAATGGTCGTAGTGAAAGAATATAGCGTGAACCGCGCGGGGGAAATGTCGCGCTCGGCGGAGGCCGGCAAGCGTAAATGGTGTGATGCACGTCATCAGCGGCAGGATACTGCGTTCTTGCCCGACGGCAAGACGGTTCCCGCGCAATCAGACAAGCTCGCCGATGCAGTTTCGGATGCGAGTCTGGCAGGAAGTTCGGTGAGCAGTGTATGAATATCTATCCTGTGATCCTGGCCGGCGGTGCTGGCACCCGTTTATGGCCCTTGTCGCGCGAGGCGCTGCCTAAGCAGCTGTTGCCGCTTTGTTCAGACCTCACGATGCTGCAGGATACTTTGCTGCGCATATCGGAATGGTCCGAGTTGAAGCCGCCGCTAGTGGCTTGTGGCAATGAGCATCGTTTTTTGGTGGCGGAGCAATTACGCGCCATTGATATCGCGCCTAGTGGAATATTGCTGGAACCTGAGGGAAGAAATACCGCACCGTCGGTGGCTGCAGCAGCCCATTTTTTGTTACAGTGCGACCCGCACGCCGTCATGCTGGTACTGCCTGCGGATCATGTGATCGCCGATGTTGCAGCGTTCCATGCCGCGGTGCAACGCGCCTTACCCCCGGTGGCGCAGGGCGCGTTGGCGACCTTTGGGATTGTGCCGTCGGGACCGGAAACCGGCTATGGTTACATCCGCCGGGGAGAGCCGATTAACGCAGCCGAAGGTTGTTTCTCAGTTGATCGCTTTGTCGAGAAGCCGGATCGCGCTACCGCCGAGATGTTTGTCGCGGACCCGGCCTACAGTTGGAATAGCGGCATGTTTTTATTTCAGGCCGTACGCTACCTTGAGGAATTACGCCGTTATCGGCCAGCGATTGCAGACAGTTGCGCGCATGCGTTTGAAGGCGCGTACCACGACCTGGATTTTTGTCGTCTGGATGAAGCCACTTTCGCGGCGTGTGCATCGGAATCTATTGACTATGCCGTCATGGAACATACCCGGCATGCGGTCGTGGTACCAGCGGAATTCGGTTGGAATGACGTTGGCTCATGGACTGCTCTATCCAGCGTTCTGGCACCCGATACCGAGGGCAACGTACTGCGCGGGGATGTCTACACTGACAAGGTCCGCAACGCGATGGTGCGCGCAGAAAATCGTTTTGTGGCCGTCATCGGCGTTGAAGATCTGATCGTAGTTGAAACCAAGGATGCGGTATTGGTGGTTCACAAAGATCAGGTGCAGGGCGTCAAGCAGATCGTTGAAGCGCTCAAGAAAAAAGGCCGCACTGAACATATGAGCCATGCCCACGTTTATCGGCCGTGGGGCAGTTACGAAGGCATCGATATCGGTGAGCGCTATCAGGTCAAGCGGATCACCGTTAAACCTGGTGGAAAACTCTCCCTGCAAATGCATCATCACCGCGCTGAGCACTGGGTGGTGGTCAGCGGCACAGCGCGCATTACCTGTGGCGACGAGGAAAAACTTCTTTCAGAAAACGAGTCGACATATATCCCCATCGGCGTCAGGCACAGGCTGGAGAATCCTGGAAAAATGCCGCTGCATCTGATTGAAGTGCAGTCCGGCGGCTATCTCGGCGAGGACGATATCGTACGGTTTGAAGATATTTATAAACGCGGTTAGGGGACTCTATCGTTTGCACTTCTCATCTGCACACGCTTGAACGCACATCTCTGGCGCGTGGCAGGCCGCATCGACGATAAAGTGATGGACGAGTTTTGCTTTTAATATTTATGTTTTATTGGGAGATAAAATCATGTCGTTAAGTTCAAAACTTTCGTATAAATATCTTTTTTTTACTACCTCCGTTATCACACGGAACATTGTAAAAAGGAGATCGATTTTAACCATGCAAACCTGGCGAAGAGGATTGTTCTTGTTGCTCAATATCAGGCGGCACATTAAGCTGATCAATACGCTCAGCCATCCGCAGGTAGCGAAGTTGACGCTTGATAATCCAGAAATGTCTTACAAATACTTGCGGAACTACATCTCTCTGGATATCTCTAAAAAGAATAGCCTTGCGATATTGACCGGGCATTACACGTATTTGCAAAAACATTTTAGGAGCAATTTTCTGGAAGTTATTTATAATTTTCCGGTGCGATTATGGTCGCAAAATATTAATGACAATTTGGTGGAGATAGTGATAGGTTTTCCCCATACGATCGATTACGAGGGCGACTTATGCTTGATTTTCAAAATAGATAAGGTCAGTATTTATCGCATCATTTTTGTTATCGCTAACGGCGCTCCCTTTGGCGTGCCCGATGAAAATGTGATATTTGTTTCTAGCGTTCAGGGAATGCATGATTTCGAGAATGTGAAACTGGCAACCAAAGTTTGTCATGACATTCAGCCAGCGCAGTTATTGATGGCGGCCATGAGCGGACTTACCTCTTCGCTTGGTTTTAAGACCATGGTAGGGATTGGAAATAAAAATCAAATATCGCAAGGCAAGAAGTTCTATTTTTCATATAACACTTTCTTCGAAAAATATGGCGTTTTAATGTCAGAAACCAACTTTTTTAAAATTCCTGTTCCGTTCGCTGAAAAGCCGCTGGAATTGATTGAAATGAAACATCGGAAACGGACGCAAAAGAAACGTGCTTTCAAAAATGAAATTAGTGAGCACGTGGCGCTGGCGATGGAACAGTTCTTTGTGAAAGAAACGAAGCCCGCCAGGGAGAGTATTGATTCCCGACAAAATGTGCTGACTTCGTAATATTGGGATAGTTTTTCTGTCCATTTTTCCCTCAATTGATTGTGTCATCGATGCAATTGGATGACATAAGGTAGTGGAAAATCTGAACCCCGATTTGACAGACGCGCCCATTCAGGAGCCATCAGGATGAGATCTTTAGTGATTACCGCCCATGATTACAGATCGCGGCGTAAGGTGAATATGCATTTCATCGCCGCCGAACTGGCGAAATATGGGCCGACCAGTTTTTTTTCGTGCCAGTACAGTTTTCTTTCGCAGTTAAAAAAGGACCCTCGGAGTTCCTTGGACAATCTCGCCAATAAAGTGGAGATGCACGAAGGAATTAGTTGCTACCTTTGGAAAACCGCAATTCATCCTATCAATATGCGCAAGGATGCGTTGTATCCCGTCGAGAAGGTTTTATTTAAACATTACATTGATCACCCCAGTCCGGTGTTGGTAGAGTGGATAAAAAATGCGGATGTGGTGGTATTTGAAAGTGGCATAGCACCTATATTCTTTGATCTGGTGCGACGCCTCAATCCGCGAGCCAGGACGATTTATCTCGCTTCCGACGACCTCAACACGATTAACGTCGCATCGTATGTGAAGGGCACTTTTGCACGGGTCGGGCCAGAGATGGATGCGCTTTGCCTGACGTCGCGACTGATGGCCGACGGGATGCCAAGCCGTGACAACTGTTATGTGGTTCCGCACGGTTTTGATTATTCTGTCGAGGATTATGCCGATCCATCGCCCTATGGCCCGGGTCTGCATGCGGTATCGGTGGGATCCATGCTGTTCGACCCCGGTTTTTTCGTGGTTGCCTCTGCTATGTTCCCGGAAGTCACATTTCATGTTATTGGATCAGGCGCGGGGGCCGAACCGGGATATGGAACGAACGTCGTGGTCCATGATGAGATGCCGCATCGGACCACCTTGCCATATATCAAGCACGCAACAATCGGTATCGCGCCGTATCGTGCAGCTGAGGTACCGCGTTATCTGTCTGATACGTCCATGAAGCTGATGCAGTATGATTTTTTTAGATTACCAGCGGTCTGTCCAGAGGCGATCGCAGGAGATTATCCCTCTCGCTTTGGGTATATTCCGGGCGATGCGGACTCTATCGTTCACGCGGTGCGCGGTGCATTGATTGCGCCGCGAATCCCTCCAAAAAGAACGCCGTTGCGTTGGTCTGAAGTGGTTGAGCGATTACTGGCACCGGATAAATTTGCAGATACGAGGTTGCCGGAGCAAGTCATGTGATTCAGATCCTGGAACCCGGAGCCGGAAGCCGGAACCGGTTACCGGTCGCCGCTCACCGGGGAACCGGGGAACCGGGGAACCGGGAGCCCGGAGCCGGAAACAGAAGGGATAGCTCGGACCAACGTGGGTAGTGTTTCGGCCCCGGTCCTGTTGCGGGCGGCGGCTCCACCGCTGCTTGTGGTGGGCAGCAGAACATATCGTTCGGTTTGTTGTTGTTTTGAATACGAAATGACAGTGATCTTTTGTTATTCCGGACTGCGCCAGGTTTAGGATGTTTTGGGGCGGCGACACATTCATGCCCCGTTCATAATCCCTCTCATCGCTCTCGTGGCTATTTTTGGTCGTTTTTGATCGAATAATCAAACTTCACAGATATTTCTGATGGGTATTGATGAATGTCGATTGTTATTTCCTGTTTGTGTTCGTACACTACTCCCCAATCAAAATTCAAATAAATCATCCGAACTGGCTAATTTCGGTTGGCGTCTAGCGACGCCAGGCGAGCACGCAGCCACTCGGGCTTTCAGGAAAAACATTATGGCGGGTTCTTATTTTCCGAAGTGGCGTTTACGCGCTGCTGCGGTTGGCGGGCAGGCACAGATCATTTCTACCGACGAGCGGTTACCCTTGCCGCAGACCTTGGCGATGGGCGTGCAGCATGTGGTGGCGATGTTTGGTTCAACGGTTTTGGCGCCATTGCTGATGGGCTTCGATCCTAATCTGGCGATTTTTATGTCTGGCATTGGGACGTTATTGTTCTTTGTGGTGGTCGGTGGTCGCATTCCAAGTTATCTGGGCTCCAGTTTTTCCTTCATCGGACTGGTGATCGCGGTAAGTGGTTATAGCGGCAGCGGTGCGAACGCCAACCTCGGGGTGGCGCTTGGCGGCATCATTGCCGCCGGTGCGGTGTACACCCTGATCGGATTCGTGGTCATGGCGGTCGGCACGCGCTGGATCGAAAAGCTGATGCCGCCAGTCGTTACCGGCGCGGTGGTTGCCGTCATCGGCTTGAATCTGGCCCCCATCGCCGTTAAAGGCGTGATCGGCAACAATTTCGACGCCTGGATGGCGCTTGGCACGGTGTTGTGTGTCGGTGCGGTGGCGGTGTTCGGCCGCGGGATGCTGCAACGATTGCTGATCCTCGTCGGGCTGATGTTGGCTTACGTGATTTATGCGGTGCTCACGAACGGTGCCGGAATGGGCAAGCCGATCGATTTTTCTATTGTCGCGCACGCCGCGTGGTTCGGTATCCCGCATTTTGCGGCCCCGGTATTTCAACTAAACGCGATGGCCTTGCTAGCACCGATTGCGGTGATTCTAGTGGCTGAAAATCTCGGTCATATTAAGGCAGTGAGCGCCATGACCGGCCAAAATCTGGACAAATACATGGGACGCGCCTTTGTGGGTGATGGTTTGGCGACCATGCTTTCCGGCAGTGTTGGCGGAACCGGCGTGACCACCTACGCGGAAAACATCGGTGTGATGGCCGTGACCAAAATTTATTCGACGCTGGTATTTGTGGTCGCCGCAGTCATTGCGCTGATATTAGGTTTCTCACCAAAGTTCGGTGCGGTGATACAAACCATTCCAGCGGCGGTATTAGGCGGCGTATCCATTGTGGTGTTTGGATTGATTGCCGTTTCCGGTGCGCGTATCTGGGTGGAGAATAAAGTCGATTTTTCCAATAACCGTAACCTGATCGTCGCCGCGGTGACATTGGTGTTGGGCGCTGGTGACTTCACATTGAAACTGGGTCAATTTTCTTTGGGCGGTATCGGTACCGCTACTTTTGGCGCGATTATTTTGTATGCGCTGCTAGGCTTGAAAAAGACTTAATGTACCGCAACAGTGTTAATGACTGGCCTCACGAACAATGCTTTGTTGAGGCCATTTTTTGATGAGATCGCGACTGTTCCATGCGGATTATGGGCAATGAAGCTGCCGAAGTAATTGCCAGATCTTCGCCATCTTGCGTTATCCTCCGGCCCAACAAAGTTCAGCGGTGCTATCTTCATCGCCACCGCTGACATCTCGAAACCCAGTTTGATCGAGGGTATATGTGCCACATCGATCTTCGTCGACTGTCTCCGCTTCAAGTATGAATGACGTATCATTGGCCTGGACTATATTCAACCGATATTTGGCCGTTCCCGTCGCGGGCGATTGGTTTAAATCCGCCGGTAGAGCAATAGTTCCTCCGTTGATAAGGTAAGAATTGTTCACTGTGTATTGTTGTTCAAGCCAGTTAGCGGCTTGCAGCAACCTCGTTATCGCTTCGGTCCTTTCGGTACGTCGTATATATTCGGAATAATTAGGCAAAGCAATCGAAGCCAAAATGCCCACTATCGCGACCACCACCATCACTTCTACCAATGTAAAGCCGGCATGCCCTGGGTTTATTTTTCTGCGCATTATCTCTTCCTGAGCTGTGTAAATGTGGATTGTTGATCGGTCGAGCGACTACGCCAATGTTCGCGCCTGATTTTCCCTTAAGCTGTTAGATAAATATAAATGCACCGCTATTTCACGGGTAGTCGTCATTTTTAATCTTTCTTGTCATATATTCGACGCCACCGCCGAATCACTTCTGAAGTCGATGCATAAGGAACGCAGGTGGTGGTGCCGTCGAGCTGATTGATCGCGATGCAGTCATTGGATACGCCAGGAATGCTCACGCCGCCGGAAGTCGTACCGCCCGTTGCGATTGCACTGGCATTGTTGCCCTTGGCATCCTTGATAGGCTTGCCGTCAGCGCCGACAAAGTGAAAATTCTTTGCGATCCCACCGGTGATCAGGTCAATGGCCATGGTGAAGGAAGTGCCGCCAGCCTTGCAAGCATTCGCGCCAGCATCAGGCGTCAGCGTGGTCGAGAGCAAGACGTTCTCTCGCATCGCCAGACGACCGACGAAGCGCTCGCCTCCTAACGGCATGTCGATGAACCAGCCATGTTTGCTGTTCCAATCGATAGTGTTATTGGTCAATATCCGGCCGATTGTGACGCCATTTTTTTGTAATGAAGTTAACGTTTGCGCTTGCAAGTCTTTACGTTCTTTGGGAGAGGCAACTACAGACTCATCCGGTTTGTCCCAAATGCCATATAAGGTATGCTTTTCTTTGTCGTTGAGGTCTGCCAGTTCATAATATTTGCCAGTACCAAAAGTGATGATATAGCCACCCTTGGGATGCGGTGTCAGTACTGGTTGCTGCACAATCGGTACTGGTTTGCCGCCAGCCGTTTTTGCAGTGAACATTTTGACGAGTTTCCACTGGCTTGAATTAGAGTAACGTAAGTCAAACTTCCACAGATTTCCTTGCAAATCACCAGCGTAAGCAGCGATTAATGTGCGTTCGTTGTTGAACAGTAGGCCCGGACTGGACAGCCCGTTTGGGGCAGTTGGCGTTCCGACGTTAGTATCTAATGTACGGATCAGGTCGCCATTGAAAATGCTGTTCAGGTATAACACCGCTTTACCGCCGACACTGTTGTAACCGTTACCAAAAATTGCGGCCCACGTTCCGTTCCCCAACCGGGCTATTGCGCCTGTACCAAGCACGTTTCCCAAATCGTTGAAGTTTTGGTCTGTGTCGCTGCGTTCCCATAGAATACTTTTGCTGTTAAGGCCTTGTGAATCTGGATTGGTAATATCAATCGCAAACATGCTGTGCGAGCCGGCACCGGTGCTGCCTAACAAAATATTTTTCCATTCTTTGACGTCGCTCAGGTACGCATCGCCTTCTGTCAGAGGACCATCGACAAAATACCGGTGTTTATAGTCGGGATCGGTTAATGACGATAGGTAGGGGAAAACTGAGTTGGGGATGAATGCAAATTGTTCAATTCCCGTTTTCGCGTCGAAACCGTGCAGCATGCCGTCGTTGGCACCTACGTACAGCATGGCGTTGCGCTCGGATTTACGCTTCAAAAATTCAGGGTAACTAGTCCCAAATGTGAATGTTGTATTGCTAAAGCCAAAGTCGGTTTTCCCCACGTATAACGGTGAAGAGTTGACGATATCGCCGAGTTTATTTTTTCGATGGCGAAAAGGGTTAGTGCCGCCACCGTCAGCCGCTTGTTCCAATGCCGCACTTCCGCGTAGATACTCCAAAATCGCTGACGACTTCATATAGGTCTTATGTTCGTAGTTGAGATTTCGCCACTTAAATTCGATCCCTTTTTCTTCGCGCTGATTCCAGGTGACAATATTGCGTAACTGTGCCGCAGGTAATTGCTCCGCTGCGTCCCATTTCTGCGTGGTCGTTGAATTATCTTGCGCCACCTGATAGGCCTTCAGGTGGCCGAGCCAGTTACCCGGCGTAAATCCTGGAACATATAACAATCTATCGTTGCTTAATGCGGCACCATTATAGGCAATGCCCGAGCCACCGCCAAAGTCCTGTCCATCAATAGATCTGAAGACGGTCTGCATGGCGTATTTAAGGTCGGTCGGATTGTTGGCATGGAGATAGGAGCCGCGTCCATTGACTGCGGCGTGCCACATATCATCGATGGTGGTGCGGGTATTTTTCTTCGGCACCGGCCACTCTTTTTTGCCCTCTTTTATTGCGAAGTAATCTCCGCTGGTTGCCGTCTGGTAATCAGACTGATACGCCAGTTCCCCGTTGATGCCGAGGCCAACGGTGTAGGTCGCCATGTGTTGCCAGGTGGCCGGATTGGTGTCGTTCGGTGTCAGTTTCCCTGCTGTCCCGCCAGCGCCTTTCCGATACCCGATATCGGTCGCCCAGTATTTCATTGCTGTATCAGCCAGACTGTCGGAGGTCGGAGTCGGGCCCTCATAAAAAGGCCGTGGTATTAATTTTCCGCTGATCCACTCCGTGCCTGATACAGGATCAAGCTTGATTGCTGCTGGCAAATCGTAGTCCAGTGTTTGATCGAGATTGCGACCGTTAGCTAACGTCGCATTCCAAAATCCATCAGTCGATAAAACCGCGTAGTTTCTCTGGCATTGGTTTTGAATTGGGTCGAGCAGCGGCCCCATCCCGGGCATTCCGAATCCTTGATAATAGGCGCCGACGGCGTTTAGCGCGGCGATCAAGGGGGTGCTGCTGACTGGATCGGTCAGATAAAGTTTTTTGTACCAAAGCGCTTTTTGCTTTGCATCGAAACCTCCGACAGGAATGAAAAAGTCGGAATTTTTATTAATTGTCGAAAGCCCTATGCGAAAGCGATCGTCGAGTCCCGAAAAAGCGATGCCTAACGTGGTCTTGGTCATCAGCATCCGGGTACGATAATACGAAAACCAGTTGGCGAAATTTTGAATTTCTTCTTTATAAGTGCAGGTTGCATCAGCGTTGGCGATGCAGTCGGTACGCTCCTCCGCACGTTTGTAGGATGGGGTTCCGGGAACAATATCCTTGCGCAGGTACAATTGATCCTCTTTTTTGCTGCCGGTAGGTTGCACGTCCGGGCTGGGCCAACTGTAATGAAAAGCATACAGCGCCTTGTCGGTCGCCGCATTTCCGTATCCACAGTTTTCGTTTCGCAAAAAATCGTCCGGGTCATACGATGGTAGCTTGTTGGATGACACGTGGCAGGTCGATTCCAGGTTCAGCTTCGCGCTCGCAGCGTACGCATCGACCGGTGCTTTGGTCGGGTCGCTATTGCCCATGGAGACGCCGGTCGCGGTGACGGCTGGCGTATATCGGACCGATGGATTGTAATAGATCTGATTCCAGTCACTGGAATAGTAAGCCTCTTGATCCTTTTTTCCGCTTTCACTGCAATTGTCACAGGTCTGATTCATTTTGTCTGCGTTGTAGGCGTCGGAAGTGTATTCCCCTTTAACGTCATCGCCAGTCAGGCTGCCTCCAGCCATGCTAAAGGAGTTATCGAGTATGAACATGATGTTGGGCGGCGGAACACGCGACAAAGACAGCGGAGATTGCGCGATTTCAGCCAGCGCAGAATTGGTTATTGCTCCCCCAAAGCAGCAGACCACCGCTGATAAGTAAAGGAGACGGCGGCCCTGGAACAATTGACTGCAGGCTGCGTGCACTGACTGATTGCCAACAGCGCCAACAGCGCCAGGACGCCAGGGTGCACGGGGACGGCGTGATCGGTCGGATGGAAAGTCGTTAACTAAGGTATTAGATAATTTCGTCGCTAGCATCATTGTTCCAGTATTCCTTCTTTATTTCTTAAATCTTAAGGAGCTCTGTAACCTCACAACCGCTTTGTCGGAACCACCGGTACCGCGTGCTGTGAATTCGTAGACGAAAATACTCTCATCCCGGCTGACTTCAGCAGGGCCTAATCCCATGCCATCCGAGATGTCGATAGCACGGCATTGAGGACTTTTATTGACGCCGTAAGGTTTACTCGGGATGGGTACCCATGACTGGCTTTCGAAGACGCTTTTGGTGCCCGTTTTTTTACTTTGTTGTATCTCAGCTTCGCAATGGCGCAGTGCCTGCTCTGCAGCCTGGAACGCCAGCTGTTGATTTCTCGTGTTGCTGGCTATTTTTTCGCCCATAGTGGCAGTGCGAATTGCGGCGATTCCTATCAAGGTCATCACCACAAAAAAAATGAGTACCAGCGGCAGCGCTATCCCGGCTTCTCGTCGGATCAATTTATTGTGCAATTTTCTGTTGTGTTGAACGGGATGCTGAACACAATATTTCAGCGCAATTTTTCCGACATTAAGAAGGCCGCTTCGATGGCCGCAAGGGCAGTTAAGAGAATCACAAAAACGATGACTGGGTATGGATTGTGATTCATCGCTGGCACAACTTTCCGATGCGTTTTGGGTGCTCGCAAATAGGACCCGGCGAAGCCAGGGATGCATGCGTTCGATCCGCCGCATTTACAGATTCTCCCAAGTGGGTAGCGCACGATTGCGCAGCGTAAATGTGCGCGTCAACGTCGTGTGTAGCTTTTTATCGGTTGCGGCTACCCTCATGGTACCGTCGCACTTTTCATAGATTTGTGGGGTCCCTGCGGCGACGAAGTTGTCACTATGCAGCTCTACGCAAATCTTGACGTTGATTACCTGATCCCAGTTGGTTTTGTTCGCCGATGAAAGGGGAAGTCTTTCTACATCATCGGCTTTGTCCAAAAATGCGGAGGGTGTGTAATTGCCTTTTGTATCCACGCCGTAGGTCAACATCAGTTTGTCGACATTATGTAAGAGGGGATTTAACTTGGGGTTCGATGCACTGCTAATCCCATTACCTTCGCAGAACAATGACGTTTTATTGCCGATTTTTTTTGTGAAATAGCGATTAATCACCACAGGAGGTGGCCTGCCAAGCCCATAGTTGTAGGTGTTACCGTTACAGTCAACCCGGTTTGAATAGTAATCGTCGCTGATCTGGTTGGGTTCAAGCATGTAGCTCACAATGAACCCCGGTTGCTCGGCGTTCTTATCGCATTTAAAATCTGCGGTTAAAGGCAATTCAAAGCCTGTCTGGCAGGCTTTAAATCCTATGCCGGCGAAGCTGGTCGTCAACGTGGTACGCATTTTTCCGTAGCCTGCCTGCATGATATCGTTGCCGATCCTGTGCATGGCGATATGTCCTTCTTCCTGAACCTGCGCGTTGTCGTCGTTGAGACGCGCGCTGTACTGGCTGCTAAGGAATAAGCTGGTCACAAACACCATGAGTACCAGTCCAATGACCAGCGATATCATCAATTCGATTAACGAGAAACCGCACGCCTTTACGGCGCGGTGCGCTGTTGCAGCGTGTGATGCCGAAATTATGAGTGAACTATTTTTCATGGTACAAACACGGTCTTAAAACATCGAAGTGTCAGTTCTTGCCAAAAATTGCCCAATTTTGCGGTGCAAAGCGGGTCTACCCTTCGCTCACAATCACCGCCAGGGCATTTATTGGTTTCCGAGAAATAGACGGTTAGAATCAGGCCCCCCGTGTCGTTTTTTGCAGCGTCTTTCTCCGAGGTTATATCGCCCCAACCATTCGTCAGCGATCGGCTTAAATCTCTGCGCCAGTTGTAAATATCGACCTTCGCGATCTGTTGCGCGGTGCAGACACTACCGCTGTTGACGCATTTGGATTTAGGCTTGGCGTTGGCCAGAAATTTTTCGCCTGTCACATAATTCTTCTCTTTCACCGCCATTGGATTGGCGCGTATGCGATCTGCCATGTCTGCGCTGCTCTGACTTGCCAGCGCGCGAAAGTGTGCCATTTTTTGATATTTCAAGGAGGTGATTTGAAGCCCTGCCAAGCCCAACAGCGCAATCGCAGAAATTAACAGGGCGACCAGTACCTCTATCATTCCAACCCCGGTTTGTCGGCGCAGCGTGACCATTTCTTTCGCTCCTGTCAATGACGAAAATACTAACAACAGATCTCAATGATTAACAAGCCGGATCGGACGAACCGATTTGGTTTGCGAACTGAATATGTCCGCCGCTTGAAACACAGATTTGGCGGTGAAATTTATTACTCATACTAAATACAAATGTTGCATAGCCATCTTTCATACTTGCTCCATTGAAGTCAGCACTTCCGTCAGGCATATATGTCATCAAAGTGACTGAGCTGTCGATTTTGAGACCGCTGTAAAATGGGGGTTGAAGAGCTATTATTTCAACGTTGCTTTCTCGTGGTGCCACGCCGGTTGCTATCAACCAACCGCCGGTAGCCCAGTCATGCGAAAAGGCACATTCGCGCTGGGAAGCTGGACGATATTTTCCGCAAATCACGATATTAGCGCCTCTTTTGATTGCTTCCGATCGGGCCAGTCGATGGGCGGCCATGAATTCCTGTGCGCTGGTGGCGACCCGTCTTTCTGCTATCAGATCACCCATAAACGGTACGGCGATCGCCGCCAAAATTCCGAATATGGCAACTGTTATAAGCAGTTCAATGAGCGTGAAACCTTTATATGCAGCAGCCCTGACGGGGTCTTTACGGGTATTCGAAGACCAGGATGCGTGCAAAATTTACCTCGCTTATACGGATATTATTCGGTTGCGCCTCCTTTGTTATGGCGGCTTTTTGCCTGCCTTATTCCGATCCCGCGTCAAATCGATAGCGCTTTCCAAGGCGAAATGCGGCACGAAATTTTTAAGAGCGTAGGATTATTCTGATATAAATGAGGGCGAGAAAAATCTGAAAGTCGTGGAGATTTTTCTATAATGGGAGTGTGCGTTACAGAGAATTCTGAAGTTTTATGGTGATTTTTTGTCGACTTACTGATACGAATGACGGGCTTTTAAGCGTTAGCTAGCACTAAGGAAGTGGTCCATGGTGGGACGCAACCGATCCTGCGCTGGCGAGCAGGATCGGTCATTAAAAGAAGACGCTCAAGGATTGCCGCTCAAGATTTTTTTAAGTG
Organism: Glaciimonas sp. PAMC28666; assembly: GCF_016917355.1. GTDB lineage: Bacteria > Pseudomonadota > Gammaproteobacteria > Burkholderiales > Burkholderiaceae_D > Glaciimonas. The sequence continues at coordinate 3,233,323 of NZ_CP070304.1, forward strand.
GCACCCGCTTGGGAAGTGCTCAACATGTGTGCATTCCGCCAAGGCCCAAAACGGTAATAACCCATCGACATCAGCATGGCTGAGATCGAGCCGACACCAAAGCTCCACCATAGGGCATCAGCGCCCCAGCTTTCCATCAGCACACTGGCAAATGGTAAGCGGATGCACCATAACGCCAGGAACAGAATCACCAGCGGTGCCACTACAGCACCGGAAGCGCGCATCACGCTTGATAATACAAATGTGACACCTAAAGCGACGAACGACCACGCCACCACCGCGTTGATATGTTGTGCAATAGGCAGCGCGTTCACGTGCGACGGTAAAAAGAAGGAAAGCGCGGTCTGGTTACAAAGATAGATCAGGGTGACCAGACCGCCAGTCATGAGGAAATTAAACATGATGCCGACAATCGCAATGCGCTGAACCCGGTCCAGGCGGCGCGCTCCAATATTTTGTGCTGCCATCGAGGAGACGGCCATGCCCACAGCAAGTGCGGGCATTTGTACATAATTCCAGAGTTGCAGGCACGCGCCGTAGGCTGCGGAGGTTTGCGAACCAAAGTGATTCACCAACGAGATCATCATAATCATCGAGAGCGATATGACCACCATTTGCAGGCCCATGGGAATACCTTTGAGGACCATGGCTTTCAAAATTGTGCGGTCGGGCTTTAGATAGTGGCCTTCGCCAACATGCAGACAAAGAAAGTGACTCTTGTAATATAGATAGCTAATCAGCGCGGTGAGGCTGATGCTTTGCGCTACCAGCGTGGCAACCGCCGAACCCGCTATGCCAAGCGCAGGCACCGGCCCCCATCCGAAAATGAATAATGGATTCAGCGCAATATCGAGTCCAACCGATAACATCTGAAATTTGAGCGGCGTCTTGGTATCACCTGCACCGCGCAAAATCATGGTCAGGAAGATGGTGCCGAATTGGAAAGGCAACGCCAGGAAAATGATCCGCATGTAGGCAACCGCCAACGGCAGGGCGTCATGCGGTGTGTGCATCCATTCCATCAGGTGGCGGGAAAATAGCAGGCCGCAGCCCGCAACCACCAGCGACAGGCAAGCAAAAAATGTCACGCTGGTACCGACTACCCGCTTGGCCTGATCGCGATTTTTAGCGCCAAGGCTTTGTCCGACCAGAATGGTGGCGGCCATCCCCAGGCCGAGTACGCTGGTGATGAGGAAAAATAGAATAGCATTCGAATTGGCGGTCGCGGTGAGGGCGGATTCGCCCAAATAATGACCGACCCATACGGCGTTGACTGAACCATTTAATGATTGCAGGATATTGCCGAATAATATCGGCAGCGTAAAAAAAAATAAAGTTTTTACTATCGGACCTTCTGTTAAGGCAGAGTGCGAGGAAACGGGTTTCATTGGGATGATCGGGCTAAAAAAGATCGGATTAGCTTACCAAGTATTTGGCTAATTTGTGTAGATTAAAGCATCTATTGGGTTGCGCCAAATGAAGGCGTCATGGATACCGCCCGATAATGCGATGCCTGAACGGATTCGGTCTCCTGCGACCGAGCGGATCTACTTGTATGATAGGGGTGGTAAAAGACAAGGGTGGTAAAAGACAAGGGTTGTAAATGGCAAGGTTACAAATTAATAAGCATCTAACCGAGGGGTCAAGGAATCATGGCAAATGAATTTTCTGGAAAGATCGTCGTTGTCGCAGGCGGCAGCGGTGGGATCGGGCGCGCTATTGCTGCGGGGTTCGCGGCCGAAGGCGCGCAGACGGTCGTTACTGCGCATGCGCACGCCGATGCGGCATCCGATCTCGGCGGTGACGGTAGTTGGCTGCGTCCGGACGTCTGTGTTGGCGATCTGCGCCAGGAAGATGGCTGCAAGGCGGTGTTTGATTTCGTCGCGCAGCGATACGGTCGCTGCGACATTCTGGTGAATGCTGCCGGGGCTACGCGCGCGGGTGCATTTCTTGAGCAATCGTCACAAGACTGGCAAGACGGATTCGCTCTTAAATTTTTTGGATGCGTAAATCTTTGTCGCCTGTTCTGGCCTTTGTTAAAGGCTGGAAAAGGACATGTCGTCAATATTATCGGTGGGGCAGCACGCACGCCGGATTTTGGATTTTTGGTGGGCGGTTCGGTGAATGCGGCCATGCACAATTTTACAAAAGGACTTTCGGGCCTTGGTAAAGTCGATGGCGTGAATGTCAATGCAATTCTGCCGGGTCTGATAGAAACTCCCCGCATTGAGCAACTTTTTACGCAGCGAGCCGCAGCTAGTGGCCGGTCAATTGAAGAAGTGCGCGCAGAACAGATCGCCAAGGATGGACTATCGCGACTCGGGCAGCCCGAAGATGTTGCGGGCCTTGCGTTGTTTCTATGCTCCGAGCGTGCGCGCCATATTCAGGGAACGGCCATTGCTGTAGATGGCGGTGGCACCCCGGGCGTCTATTAAAATGTTGCGTGTGCAAGGGCAACATTCGGATAGCGGTTAAAGGTCATTGTACGAAGCAATCTCACGCGAAGATTTTTGTGTCATGACGCGAGCGTGAGACGCAAGCGTGAGACGCAACCGCAAGCGCGAGACATGAGACGTAAGCGCAAGCTCGGGGTGCTAGCACGGAACGTCGTTACGTTATTTCGCTGACTTGATCACCCCGTGCTGCTGCTGCTGCCTTCAGCGTCAGCCATCCTGGCTATCCTGAGTTCGACCATGTGCTCCTTTTGATCGTCTACCAACGTGAACGAAGAGCCGGGATGCAGCACACCGTCCATGCTAACCGCAACTTCACCACTTTGGCCATGCTCCAGCTGCGTAATTCCAATCTGGTAAATAGTGCTGCGATAACGATAGCGGATAGAGAATTTATCCCAGCCCTCGGGCATGCAGGGTTTGAATGAGAGTTTGTTGTTTTCTAACGTGAGGCCCAGCAGTGATTCGGTGATCAGGCGATACATCCAGCCTGCGGAGCCGGTGTACCAACTCCAGCCGCCGCGTCCGACATGCGGCGCGACACCATACACATCGGCAGTAATGACGTACGGTTCGACTTTATAGATCGCAATTTTTTCTGCGCTTTGTCCATGGTTGACGGGGTTAATCAGGTCGAGCAGTTCCCAGGCGCGGCGTTGGTCGCCGAGACGGGCAAAGGCCATGATGGTCCAGATGGCGGCGTGGGTGTATTGGCCACCGTTTTCCCGCACGCCGGGGGCATAGCCGCGAATGTATCCGGGATTGAGCGGTGACTTGTCGAACGGCGGATCAAGCAATTGAATCAGCCCGGCGTCGCGCCGGACTAAACGGTGGTCGACCGAATTCATGGCTTGCCTGGCACGGTCAGGATCGCCAGCACCGGATATCACCGCCCAACTTTGCGAGATGGCATCAATCTGGCATTCCGGATTGCTGACGGAGCCGAGCGGCGTTCCATCGTCAAAATAAGCGCGCCGATACCAGTTACCATCCCAGGCGTTGGTTTCGATATTAGTTTGCAGTTTCTTTGCTTCTGACTTGCAAAGGTCAGAAAATGCCGTATCACCGTGTTGTTCTGCAATCCCGGAGAAGTTGTCCAGAACGTCGTATAAAAACCATCCGAGCCAGACGCTTTCGCCGCGACCATGTTCACCGACTTTGTCCATCCCATCGTTCCAGTCGCATGATCCGATTAAAGGTAAGCCGTGGCTGCCGAAGCGCAAGCCATGGGTGATCGCACGTGTGCAATGTTGATACAAACTGGCAGTTTTGGAGGAGCGGGCAGGAAGATCGTAATACGAGTCTTCGTTCTCACCGACCAGTCGACCTTCGATAAATGGGGCCACTTCATCCAGCACGGTGGTATCGCCGGTGGCCGTGACGTAACGGCAGGTGGCGAGTGGTAACCATAAAAAATCATCGGAGCATTTGGTGCGTACGCCACGATCTGACGGCGGGTGCCACCAATGTAAGACATCGCCTTCGACAAATTGATGGGCGGCGCAAAGCAACAGGTGGGCACGTAGCAAATCGGGTTGCGTATGGACCAATGCCATGACGTCCTGCAATTGATCGCGGAAGCCGAAGGCACCACCAGACTGATAGTACCCGCTGCGCGCCCAAAGTCGGCAAGCAATGGTTTGATACATTAACCAACCATTGGTCAGCACATTGAGAGAGGTGTCTGGCGTGTCAATTTGCACTGCGCCTAACGTTTGATCCCAATACCGATGCACGGCATCCAGCGTGCTCTGAGCGGTTGCAGTACCACGCAGTTTTCGGACCAGAGCGCTGGCATCGGCGCTACCGGTTTTGGACAATCCTAACATAAAGACAAGTTGTCGGCTCTCACCGTCTGCGAGGGTAAACGGCACCTGTAAAGCGGCGCAAGGATCCAGCCCTGCGCCTGTTTTACCTGAAAGGTGGGTGCGCTCCAGCGCTTGCGGTTGCTGCAGCGAGCCATTGCGACCAATGAATTCATTGCGGTCACCGGTGAGCGTACGATTGGGATCATCGACGTCGAAGAAGGCCACGCGTTGATTAAAATCGGTGTTGTAAGGGTTATGCGCAAACACCGCGCCACTGTTGGGGTCCACCTCAGTGACTACATGCATCATCGATTTTTCGCGCAAGTCACCTAGCACCCATTCGACATAACCGGTCGCCGATAATTTACGGGTGCGACCGGAGTCATTGCGTAATTTGAGTACGGAAAATTTTACTGAATCGTCGGTCGCCACGTACACCCAGAGTGCAGAGGCGATGCCGTTTTCCATATGTTCAAAGACGCTATAACCGAAACCGTGACGGGTGACATAGGGGGATGAACGGGCGTTGGTTCCGCGTAAAGCAGGGCAGGCCGATAAGAGCGGGGTGGGCGACCAATATTCGGTGGTCTCTTCATCCCGTAGAAAGAAGGCTTCCCCGCTGGCAGCGCTAACGGGGTCGTTGTGCCACGGAGTGAGTCGATATTCGTGGGCGTTTTCACCCCAGCTATAAGCGATGCCATTTTCCGACACGATGGTGCCGAACTCCGCATTTGCCAATACGTTCACCCACGGCGCGGGCGTTTGTTGTTGCTCGCTGGTGGTGATGACATATTCGCGCCCGTCCGGGGTGAATCCGCCATAGGGATTGGTCAGAATAAGATCGCTACGTTGAATCAGTGGCGCAACCGATTGCTTGGTGCCATCGGTCCGTCCGGTCGGCTCAATGGTTGGACTTCTGCTGGCATTCAAACGAGGTACGCGACTTTCCAGAACACCGCGTCGGTTGATTTGTTCGGCCAGCGTGCCGCTGCTGTCGGTCAGGACGATGCGGGCTACGGAATACAGCAATATCCGATCTTCATTGGCAATCTGATCGCCCGGTCGGACAAAAATACCACCGGGTCGATCAATCACGTGACCTTCGATTCCGGCGGCAATCAAGCCCATTATTTGGTCCTGCAACAGTTGACGATAACCGGCATGGTCTTCGTTCCAGATCACCAGATCGACCGCCAGACCTTTCAATCGCCAGTAAGAATGCGCCTGCACCAGTTGCCTTACCAGTTCGATATTGGCGACGTCCTTGATTTGCAACAGCACTATCGGCAAGTCACCGGAAATAGCGTAACTCCACAAGCCTGACTGCCCTCGGGTATTTTTAATCAGAATGCTGGCATCGGCGCGCAATGCACTGTTGGCGTAGATGATCGAATTTGCCAGACGGCCGTAGAGTTGGGCGTCCGTTTCGGTTGCATTGATCTGGCGCAAGATGACCTGGCTGTGGGTCCACGATAAATCGAACACCCGGTCGGCCAGATGACGGTCCTGATATTTATCGATCAAGGAGAGGCAGGCATCCCGCGTTTCGGTCACGCCGGTCACCATGTCGATGTTCACCGTTTGCTCTGCAGCGAGCGTAATACGATAGCGGATTGCGACCACCGGATCGAGCACCGAACCGTGGCTACCTGATAGCGCATCCTGACTGAGCATGGCTTGTGGGGCGGCGATAGAACGGCCGCGACCGATGAATTGCATGCGGTCGGTTTCATAGGAGATGGTGTCGATTTGAGCACCATGCGCTGCCATTAAATGAAACATCCACGGCATTTTTTCATCGATAGAGCGTGGACGCCGCGTGCACAGAATGGCGCGCCGATCTTGTAGTATTTCGGTCTGAACGAATAGATTGCTAAAGGCCGGATGGGCACTATCGGCCGCAGCGGGGGCTAACACGACTTCGGAGTAACTGGTGATGTCGATCGTTCTCCGGCTACGCGAACGATTGGTGATGCGGCTACGACGCAGTTCAATGTCGTCCTCAGGCGATACCACGATTTCAGTATGCATTTCAATATCATAAGCTTCGCCGGCATCACGGCGGCGGAACTCGGCACGACCTTCAGAAAATATGACTTCATAGTCTTGCGCCAGTTTGCGTGTCGGTTGGAAGGTGCTGGACCAATAGACGCCGCTGGTAAGGTCCCGCACGTAGCAGAAAGTGCCCCAATTGTCGCAAGTGGTGTCTTCGTGCCAGCGCGAGACGGCTAGATCGCGCCAGCGGCTGGAACCGCCGCCCGCGTTACTGAGCATGACGTGATAGCGACCATTGGAGAGCAATTGCACTTCCGGGATCGGTGTATGGGCGCTGGCAAGTATGCGCACCGGCATTTCCTGGGTGCTGGCGGCGACGGTGCGGATTTCCGCTAGCTCACTGCTGTTGGAATAGAACGCACTGGCTTTTGGCACGCGCTCGTGCAGCAATAACATGGTGGCCTGAAAGAGCGGATCGGAGGCAAACCGTTGCTGCATCGGCTTATCGAGCAGGAGGTAGGTGAGCGCGAGTAAACTCATGCCTTGGTGATGCGCCATGAAAGAGCGAATCAGCGCATGTGACTGGCCGCGAGGCAGCCGGGCGCGGGTGTAGTCGATGGCTTCATACATACCGTACCGGCCCTGAAATCCATCCGCTGTCAGTCGTTGGAGGTTGGCGCAAGCTTGTTCCGGCGCGACCATCAACGCTAGTACTGACGCATAGGGCGCAATTACCTGATCGTCCGCCAAGCCACGCTTGAGTCCTAGCCCGGGCACGCCGAAAGCGCGATATTGGTAATTCAGACTAGCGTCGAAAGCGTTGTAGCCCGACTCCGAAATTCCCCATGGCATGCCGGTTTGTGCGCCATAGTCGATCTGGCGTTTTACGGCAGAGCGATAGGTTTGATCAAGCAGGGTGTTGGCAAAATTTGGCATGACCAATAGCGGCATCAGGTATTCGAACATTGAACCGCTCCACGAGAGCAGGATCGGCGCACCGCCAGCGGTGGTGAGTTGACGGCCGAGCGAGAACCAGTTTTCTTGCGGGAGTTGACCTTGCGCAATCGCGACAAAGCTGCACAGTCTGGCCTCCGATGCCAGCAAATCGTAGTAGCTCGCGTCGCGGCGGCGTTCGCTGACGTTGTAACCGATGGCGAGCAAATGGCTGGCGCGATCGTATAGAAATTCGTATTCCATCTGCGCCATCTCGCGCAATTCAAGCGTCAGACGCGCAATGGTCTTGATGTACCTGGTGGCGCGTTCGGCCGCTACCGCCACGCTGGCGTGGATATTAGCGAGTTGGGTAGCCGCTTCCTCACTGTTTATTCTTGAAGAAAAGTTTGCAGTCATTGCCTTATCGTCGCTATCGATGGTGATTGTGGCATTTACCCTATGCTCGTCTTGTTGCAATCGTATCTCAAGGGATAGCAGGTCGCGCAGGGTCGGGATGTTATTGAGATGCGGTAGCTCAGTCATCCAGTGTGAATGATGTGGTAACGTCATCCAGGGGGTTAACCATGCGAGGGTTGCGCTAGCTTCGCGGCAATGATGTACCAGCGCGCGCATCCACCATCCTACTTCTGAACTTTGAGTAGCATGCAGGGTGCTCTCGATGGTGAGCGCGCCGTCCGTCAAGCGTTCAATCACACGTTGTAAAGCATCCAGGCTGATCGGGGGCGAGGTACAAGCGTTTGCCAATTCCGCGTGGAAGGCAAGCCGTTCTTGAGCGGCCTTGTCCATAGTGTCGTCGGTGGCATCAATTGCCTCACCCAGAATAGAGAGCGTATCCCAGAGTCCCAGCAACCATTGATTGCCGATGATCGGTTGCTCATCCAGTGCATTCAGCCCCGCTTGCAACGTCAGCAGATGACCGGCCAGATTGCCGCTATCGACGGTCGAAACATACATCGGTTGCAGCGGCTTGAGATATTGGGTGTCGTACCAGTTATAGAAATGGCCGCGATAGCGTTCCAGGCTGAGTAACGTACGCATGGTGTTATCGGTACGCTCCAGCAATTGCGCCATCAGAATGTAACCGAAATCATGCGCGGCAAGGTTCGCCAGTAATGCCATGCCGATATTTGTCGGCGAGGTTCGGTGTGCCACCACTGCGACTGGTTGCTCCTGAACGTTATCGGGTGGTAGCCAGTTGTCTTCGGGACCAACATAGGTTTCAAAAAATGCCCATGTTTTGCGGGTCAGATTACGCAAAAATCGATATTGCTCGCGCGTTAGTTGGGATTTTGTGGGTTGTTGCGGAAGGCTGATGCGCCAGGCGATTGCCGGTCCGATGATCCACAATATCAGGAGCGGCACCGCTGTGAGCAATGCTTGCGGATCGGTTTCAATAATGCCGATCAAGATGGCAACTGCTAACATCGGGGCCATCCACATGGCTCTAAAACTGCTGAGTACATCGTTGGTGCCATGGCGGCTGATTTCGCTGGATGGATTCCATTCAAGCATACGGCGGTGAGAAATCAGCATGCGCCAAAGCGTGCGCAGAATGGCGTCGATGTTGTAGCACGCTTCATAGGGTAGAAACGCGAGCGTCAATAACGCCTGTATCAAGTAATTCACACCACTGTCAAGGACGGCCTTGAGATGCTGGCGCAGCAAGACGTCTTTGGGTTTGCGCACCAGATCGAGGACCGAGCCGATCATGTACGGTAAAACGATAATGCCGACAACGGTGACGGTCCAGAAAAACGGCGCGTTAAATATTGTCCAACCTAAAATGAGCAATAAAAATAGCGCGCTTGGCACCATGCTGCGACGCAAATTGTCGAATATTTTCCAGTGTGATAGAGTCGAAAGGAAGTTGTGTTGGCGCGGCATCGACTTGTCCGCTGCAGGCACACGTGGACGTAACCAACCGGCAATTTGCCAATCACCACGAATCCAGCGATGACGACGGCTAACGTCGGTACCGTAGCGGTTTGGATAGTCTTCGTATAGCTGGATGTCGGAGAGCAAGCCCGAGCGTGCATAGCAGCCTTCCAGCAAGTCATGACTCAGAATCTGGTTCTCTGGAAGGCGGTTAGTCAGCGCATGTTCAAACGCATCGACGTCATAGATTCCTTTACCGATGAACGAGCCCTCTCGGAATAAATCCTGATATACATCGGAGACCGCCCGGGTGTAGGGATCGATGCCGGATTCACCGCCGTACAGACGCGCAAAATACGAGGTGTTGCTACCGGGCAGGCTGTTGGCAACGCGGGGTTGCAAAATCGCATAACCTGCGGTGACGCGCTGCAGCGCCGTGTCATAAAACGGCCGGTTGAGCGGATGTGCCATTGCACCGGAAAGTTGCCACGCAACATCCCGTGGCAATAGGGTGTCGGTGTCTAACGTGATGACGTATTTGATGTTGGACAGCACCTCGGGCTTGCCGACGATATGCATAAACGCTGAGCGTTCGCCGCCGCGCAGAAAGGCATTCAACTGGGCCAGCTTGCCGCGTTTGCGTTCATATCCCATCCAGATATTTTCTTGGGGATTCCAACGCCTCGGGCGGTGAAACAGGAAAAAAGTATTGCGGTATTTAGGGCTATATTTTTCGTTTAATTCGTCTATGCGCTGCTCGGCAAGATGCAGCAGCATCGCATCTTCGGGCTGTGTTTCGCTGGAGGCATCGCGAAAATCCGTGAGCAGGCAAAAATGCAAATGGGGATCGCGATTCGCCAAAAAACGCACTTCCAGCGCTTCGCTCAAATCGTCGACGCTATCGGCATGTATCAACATACTCGGGACCACAACCAAGGTTCTGGCTTCGGCCGGGATACCTTCGGAAAAATCCATGCGAGGGAGGCGTTGCGGGGTGGCAAGCAGGGTCGCCAGCCAATTGACCAAAGCCAACGCCAGATGGCTAGTCGCGATGAGGGCCAGTACTGCGATGATCGGTAGTTCCCATTTCCTGGCATGAAGGGGATATGCGTGGAGATAAACGTGATACAGCAGACCGCCGGTGAGCAGGGTGGTGAGCACAGCAATCCCGCCGAGGTACATGCGTAACGGCATGCGACTGGCAGATTTTCCGAACCGGTCCAGACCGCGGCGCCCCACAACGGCAATTTTTTCGATATCCAGCAAACCGTCATCGATCAGGTAGTAGCCGATATGGGCCTTGCGCGGATCGATATTTTCCAGCGTCTGGTCGTCGGCTCGGTAGAGCGACGAAGCGGCATCTTGCGCTAGCGCCACAGCGAGTTGCGCAACTTCGAGTTCGGTAAGATGCGAGTGCTTGGCAATATGTTCAACGCTATGGCGATATTGATCGCGTGTACCGAAATCCATCTTTCCGTAAACTTCAGCGGGATCAGTTTGCAGTGTCTGTTCGACGATACTCATGGTTTCGAAAAATTCGCGCCAGTTCATCGTTGCCAGAAAGCGCAAGCTACCGATGCTGTTGCTGATCGACACCTGATCGGCGGCTTGTTGCTGAATTTCGGTCAATACCAGTTGTTCGACGGTGGCGCCGGATTGCAATAGTCGCTGTTCAATCCAAGTCAGTGGCAAAGCCAGAGCGGGTCCTTGCCCTTGCAGACGGCGCGCCAGTTCGGCGACGAACGACCCCACCATCGGAGGATCGGAGCGTGCCATATCGGCAATGATGAGAATCAGATTGCTGGGATCGGTCTCCAGCACTGCCGTCATCTGGTCAGCCCAGGAGTCGGCCAGATTTCGATGTTCGCTGCCGACAGCAAGGCGCGCCGCCACGCGGCGCAGATTATCAATCAGTGCCAACCGCAGCATGATCGGTATCGCCCACAATTCGCCCATTGTGAGTGGCATTACTTTTTGATAAGCAGCGACAAAGCGGCTTAAATTTTCTGGGTCAACGCGGGCATCGCCATGCGATATTGTTTCTAACGCAATGTCGTAAACACGGGGGAATCCAGCTGACGGGCCTTTTAACAGGCGCGGTAATTCCATACTGTAATTTTTCGGCAAATGTCGCTTGGCCGTACGTATTTGTTCTTCTATCAGATAGAAATTATCAAGCAGCCATTCTGCCGCAGGTGTGATCTGGCGCTTGCCCTTGACGGATTCAATCAACAAACTGCAGGCCTGCATCAGCACCCGTTCATTGTCGGCCAGACGCGGCAGTAATTGATCCGGGGTGGCCTCAAGCTTGATCTGATGATCGGTAGCGAGCAACTTGCCGTGCTGCTCCATTTGTAATGCACTGAATAACTCGGCACGCAACGGACGTTCGTCGGCGGCAGTTTTGGAAAGGGTGGCGTTATTGCTGAAGCGATCGGTAAAATGGCGAATCTGATGATCTACTTCGCCGAGAAAGTTGTTGAGATATGCTTTCAATTCAGGCGGTCCTTTCTGAGTATTCGGGACGCTACGGAGGCCGCATTCCCTCTGTAGCAGATAGCACAGCTCGGATTAATGCAAAGGGCTATGGGCCTGAAACAGCTACTAGCTATTCATTAGCGAATTAGGTTGAATTAGATGATTTTTTAATAATAGAACGTGTTTGCAGAAAAAGTTGCGAGAAAACAACAAAAATTCGACAAATAGTTGACTAATAATTTACTAAAAACAAGTAAAACTGGAGAAGCATGAGACACAATCCAACTGGACCAGGGCAAATGTTAGAGGCACGACACAGTGATCGGCTTATAGCGGCTACAAAAGCTATTTAAAAGATGGTGCGATTGACCATAATCCTACAGGGATTAAAAAGTAAAGCAAGTTGGCAATTTTGCTGCCGTGCATGCGCGATAATTCCCTGCACGCGAACAAACCGGGAAATCGGATTCCGATGATTTATTTAGGGAAATTTTGATTAAATTTCCAGTTCTTTCCGACGATATTCTGGAGGGGAATATAAAAACAGGCGTTTAACCTTGAAGTTAAACGCCTGTTTTGTTTCGCAACATGTTAACTACCAGTTGCCTTTTTAAATTGCTTTACTTGACTAACGCTGCCCGATTAATCAGGAAATTGGTCAGCAGCGGCACCGGACGACCGGTTGCACCTTTGGCCGCGCCGCTTTTCCAGGCGGTACCGGCGATATCCAGATGTGCCCAGGTGTACTTTTTAGTGTATCGCTCCAAAAAGCACGCTGCGGTGATGCTGCCACCAGCAGAACCGCCGATATTCGCCATGTCGGCGAAGTTCGACTTCAATTGTTCCTGGTAGCTATCTTCGATCGGCATGCGCCAGGCTGTATCGCCGGTGGCTTTTCCAGCACTCAACAATTGGTCCGCTAACACGTCATGCGCATCGTCGTGGCGCGTGAATAAGCCGGAGTTATGATGACCAAGTGCGGTGACACATGCACCGGTCAAGGTCGCAATATCGACGACGGCCGCCGGTTTGAAGCGCTCGACATAGGTCAACGCATCACATAGGACCAAACGCCCTTCAGCGTCAGTGTTGAGAACTTCGATGGTCTGACCCGACATTGAGGTGACCACGTCGCCCGGCTTGGTTGCGCTGCCGGAAGGCATATTTTCAGTTGCCGCAATCACGCCAATGACGTTTAACTTGAGTTTCATCTCGGAAATGGCACGGAGTGTTCCCAGCACTGTGGCTGCGCCGCACATGTCGTATTTCATTTCGTCCATGCTTAAACCGGCTTTCAGCGAAATACCACCGGAATCAAATGTCACGCCTTTACCGACCAAAACGACAGGAGCGTCTTTGACTTTGCCGCCAAGGTGCTTCAGAACGATAAACTTGGGTGGCTGGTCGCTGCCGCGAGCGACTGACAGAAAGCTTCCCATTTTGAGCGCCTCGAGCTGCTTGCGGTCCAGCACTTCAACCTCAAGCTTGAACTCCTTGGCCAGTTTCTTAGCTGTGTTTGCAAGGTAAGTAGGGGTGCAGAAGTTGCCTGGCAAGTTACCCAGGTCCTTGGTCAGGTCGGTGCCGTTCGCCAGAGCGATCGCTTGCGCCAGTGCTTCTTTGGCGGCAATTAGTTGAACCGCGGTGGCAAGAAACGCGAATTTTTTTACGCCGGCAGGAGTCGTCTCTTTTTTACTTTTTAATCCGTCGCAACGATAGTCGCTGTCACGTAAGACTTGCACCGTGGTGCGAATACCCCACGCCTGATTGCGTTCTTTAATACCGGTGTACGGTAATGCAACCACCGCATCGTTGGCACCAAGGGTTGAGGCTACGCGTGCAACGCAGAGTGCAGCCATGGAAATAACTTTATCCGAGATTTCGCCTTCTGGGCCCAGACCGATCAACAATACGCGCTCGGCAGCGCTGCCGGAAATTTTGCGTAATAGTAGGGTGGAGCCGGGTTTTCCGGAAATATCGCCAGACTTTAACGCTGCAGTAATTTCTCCGCTTTTGTCAAGTGCCTGTGCTTCAGGTGTTAATTTTTTGTTTTCGAAGACCCCGACTGCGATACAGCCGGATTTGAGTGTGGCAATTGAGGTTTTTGCGTCGGGTGTTTTTATGCTAAAGTCCATCAGTTACTCCTTATCGATCCTCAATTATAGTCCCCCCATGATTTTTCAGCGCGCTCTTCGACGCGAATTGTTGAGTACGGCAGGCGCCGTGTTCACCACGCTCTTCACAATTACCATCACCGTTATGTTGATCAAGATTCTTGGACAAGCGGCTGGTGGCCAAATCGCATCCGCGGATGTCGTCGCCCTGATCGGCTTTCAGGCGTTAAATTACCTCCCGATTATTTTGATTTTGACGGGCTATATTTCAGTACTGCTGGTCGTCACACGTAGCTATCAGGATTCCGAAATGGTGGTCTGGTTTGCATCCGGCCTGAGCCTGACCCAATGGATTAAGCCGGTGCTCTGGTTTGGTCTGCCGATCGTGATCCTGACGGCTCTTCTCAGTTTCGTTGCGACGCCTTGGGCGAACACTCAAAGCGCAGAGTATCGGGAGCGCTTTGAGAAACGGGAAGATTTATCAAAAGTCGCTCCTGGAAAGTTTCAGGAATCAGCGGCTGGCAACCGTATTTTTTTCGTCGAGGGATTTTCGGGCGACAGTAACAAAGTTAAAAACGTTTTTATTGATACCCAGACCGAAGGCAAGAACAGCATCGTCATCGCTAAAGAGGGGACGATTGAGCAGGATAAAAAGGGCGACAAATTTTTGATTTTATCGCAGGGCCGCCGCTACGACAGCGTCAATACCCAGAGCGATTTCCGTATCATGGAGTTTGAGCGCTACGGCACTCTGGTCGCCAGCGAGTCGCAGGCCTTAAGTGGCGACAGGTCGTCCAGGGCATTACCAACCAGCGATTTGCTGAAAGCGCCGAACAACTTCAACATGGGTGAATTGTTGTGGCGGCTGTCGTTGCCCCTGATGGCTTTGTGTCTGATGTTGCTGGCGATTCCATTGAGTTTCGTCAATCCTCGTGTCGGCCGCTCGGCCAGTTTGATTATCGCGCTGCTGTTGTTTGTGACGTATAGCAATATGGTGAGTTTTTTTCAGGCAACCGTGGTGCAAGGGCGATTATCGTTCCTGACGGCCTGGTGGCCGGTCCATCTGGTAGTGGCAGGCTTGATTCTGTTCCTGTTCTCGTGGCGCTTGAAAGTAAATAGTCGCTATCATCCTTTAGTTGTCTGGTCGTCTATCAAGCACGCCCGTCTCATCAGAAAATCGGCGGCTTCATGAAAGTCCTGCAACGTTATTTCACCACGGAGATTGTGCGCTCAGTCTTGTTCGCTCTGGCTGCGTTTTTGGCGCTGTTTGCCTTTTTCGATTTGATGGGCGAATTGCAGTCAGTCGGTCGCGGTGGGTACAAGCTGCAACACGCGTTCGGCTTTGTATTGTTGGGATTGCCAAGTTACGCCTATGAATTGATGCCGATTGCTGTGTTAATCGGCACCATCTATACGCTTTCCCAATTTGCAGCACACTCTGAATTCACCATTATGCGTGTCTCCAGCATGTCCACCAAAATGACAGCATGGATGTTGTTCAAAATTGGTATTTTGTTTGTGGTGGCAACAGTCCTGATTGGTGAGTTTGTCGCGCCAAAAAGTGCTGAATTTGCAGAAAAAATCAAGTTAGGTGCTAAAGGAGCATCCGTCTCCCAAGAGTTTAAGTCGGGATTGTGGAGCAAGGACGTCATTAAATCGGGCGGACTGACAGGTGAAATTATCGGTTCCCGTTTTATTAATATTCATGACATCCTTCCAAATGGTGAGCTGCGCGGCGTTAAAGTCTACGAATTCGACCATAACTTCCATCTTGCTTCGATTATCGTGGCTGATCATAGTGTCTACGCAGGCGCGCATTTGTGGCGCTTGAGCGACGTGGTGCAGACCGATTTTGTCACTGGCAACGGGGCATCGGCCGATACGATCAACACGGCGATAGCGACAAAGAAAATGCCATCAAAGGAGATGATTTCGGAAATCACACCGGAAATCCTGGCGGTTTTGTTTGCTGACCCGGATCGGATGTCAGCCTATGACTTGCATGCTTATATTAAGCATCTGGCCGAGAATAGTCAGCATACGGAGCGCTACGAAATTGCATTTTGGAAAAAAGTTATTTATCCGCTATCGATATTTGTCATGATGGCGTTGGCTTTGCCGTTTGCGTATTTACATTTCCGGGCGGGTGGCGTGAGCTTGAAGATTTTCACCGGTATCATGATTGGTCTCAGTTTTCAGTTGGTGAACAGTCTGTTCTCGCATCTGGGGCTGTTGAATACCTGGCCGCCGTTGATCACTGCGGCGGTGCCGAGCATATTGTTCCTGGTGGCGGCGATAGGGGCTTTGTCGCGGGTTGAACGACACTAGCTGGCGCCTATGCGCGCTCGAATCAACAGGCGCCTGAAGCACTTTGTGATTCGCCGTATTATTCTGTTTAATTAACTACATCACACAGCGTCTATGCGCATGATTGAAACTGCGAATATTGACCGAAGGCGAGACGCATATGAAAAAACAAGCATTAATTCTATTCGCACATGGCGCGCGTGCGGCGAGTTGGGTGGAGCCGTTTGAGCGTCTGCAGAAGATCACGCAGGAACGATTGCCTGGTGTGAGGGTGGTGTTGGCTTTTTTGGAGTTGATGACGCCGCAGCTGCCTGAGGTTTTGGCGGAGTTTGCCGCAGATGGCATGACTGACATTCGGATCGTGCCGGTTTTTTTGGGGCAAGGCGGGCATGTTAAACGTGATTTGCCGTTGTTGGTTGTTGAGGCGCAGGGGCGGTATCCGGGGATGGTGATTTCTGTTGTGGAAGCAGTTGGGGAGCAGCCTGAGGTGTTGGATGCTATTGCGGGATATTGTGTGGGGAGTTTATAGATTGGGGTTGTTGGTTTTAGTCTTTGTTATTTGATACGGTTATTGCTCCGTGGGGGCTTGTCGGGCTACCCCCGACAAGCCCCCACGGAGCAGTACCCACATTAAGTAACGCAAACTGAAACAAGCCCCCACGGAGCAGTACCCACATTAAGTAACGAAAACTGAAACAAGCCCCCACAAAGCAGTACCCACATTAAGTAACCAAAACTAAAACAAGCCACTACGAAGCAGTAACCACGTTAAGTAACAACAATCCGTTGAAACAAAACTCCGGATAACCTCGCGTACCCTAAGCCACATTCTGCAAAAACGACGCATCGTCAGCCAAAACCACCTTCCCAACCCGCTCCCCCAACGCCTCCCCAATCATCACCAAAACCGGCCCCTCACACTGCACCAACCCACCCTCCAACTGCCCCAATTCCATCCGAAAAACCCGCTCATTAGCCCGGCTACAATTTTCAACCACCACCACCGGCGTGGAAGCCAACCGCCCCTGCGCCAACAACCGTTGCGCAGTAGCCGTAGCTTCACGCCCACCCATGTACTGCACCAGCGTATCGCAATCCGGAATAGTCGACTGATCCGACTCATCCGGTGCAGTGCTCGACGTAAAAAACGCCACACTACGCGACACACCACGTTTAGTTAATGGCTGTTGCGCCGATGCCGCAGCGGCCAGAGCCGCCGTGATACCAGGCACCACTTCCACTTCGATCCCATGCACTTCAAGCGCCCGCAACTCTTCATCGGCACGACCAAACAACATCGGATCGCCGCCTTTTAAGCGGACCACCAGCGAATATTTCCTCGCATTGTCGACCAGCTGTTTATTGATAAATTGCTGCGCCGTCGATAACTGGCCACAACGTTTGCCCACCAGAATTTTGATCGCTTGCGGACATAAAGCCAACATGTCTTCCGTCACCAGAGCATCATGCAAAACCACGTCCGCCTGCCCCAGAACACGTGCGCCGCGGACTGTAATCAAGTCAGCAGCGCCAGGTCCCGCACCGATCAAATACACTTTACCAAAGCCGCCCGAGATGGCGGCGGATTCGGACCCGGAGATAAGTGAAGTAGCGCTGATAGTCGATGGCATAAGAGGTCCGAGTCTGTCTGGTTACGTCAGTCGAAACGGATCATGCCCGCGGCGACCGTCTGATGCGTCACTTCGTCAATCAAAATGAAGGCACCGGTGGCACGTACTGCATCGTAGGAATCCGCTGCAATGGGTTGCTGCACAGTCAAAGAAACGCGCGCGATGTCGTTCAATTTTAGTGTGTCGGCCGGACGGCGTTCTTGCGTATTAATATCCAGCAGGGTATCAATTTTGGTGATGCGTGCACCGGTCTGCTTGGTGGTATGTTTTATCCAATATTTGCGGCGCAGGTCCAGCGCATCTTCCGACAACCAGCACAAATCGGCGCTGATGGTTTTGAGCAGGGCAGGCGCGCGTGCGACCGAAGCCAGCATATCGCCACGGGAAATATCCAGATGCTCTTCCAGTAGCAGCGTTACGGATTGTCCGACAGCGGCGGATTCCAGCGAACCTTCAAATACCAGAATATCTTTTACCGTTGCGCTTTGGCCGCTTGGCTGGATAGTCAACTTGTCGCCCTTGCTGACTTTCCCCGCTTCGATCCTTCCCATGTAACCACGGAAATCGTTGGCTTCGTGACCATTGTGACGCGCTACCAGTTGCACCGGAAAACGGAACGGCTCGTCATGTGATTCATCGTAGACGCTGAGTGATTCCAATAGAGAAATCAGGGTTGGACCTTTGTTCCAAGGCATCTTGTCGCCTGCGACCACCACATTGTCGCCCGCCAGCGCTGACAACGGAATCGCATGGATATCGCGCAGGCCAAGCTGTTTGGCAAAGTCCATGTAAGCAGCGACGATGCGGTCATACACGGCTTGATCGTAGTTGACCAAATCCATTTTATTCACGGCTACGATGACGTGTTCGATCTGTAGCAGATGCGCGATGGTCGAATGACGCTTGGTTTGCGTTAGCAATTCCACGCTGCCGTCATCGCCAAGTTTGACTTTGGAGACATCAACCAGAATGATCACTGCATCAGCCGTCGACGCGCCTGTGACCATGTTACGGGTGTATTGCTCGTGCCCCGGGGTGTCGGCAATGATGAACTTGCGTTTCGGTGTGGCGAAATAGCGATAGGCCACATCAATCGTGATGCCTTGTTCGCGTTCGGCTTCCAGGCCATCGGTCAATAATGACAGGTCAATGGTATCGCCCACGGTGCGCTTGTGTTTGGCGCGTGACATGGCATCAAGCTGGTCGGCAAAAATGCCTTTGCTGTCGAACAGCAAGCGACCAATCAATGTGCTTTTGCCGTCATCGACGGAGCCAGCGGTAATGAAGCGCAGCAGACCGCGTTCTTGCTGTGGATGTTGTGGTTTCACGAGATTCTTTTCAGACACTACGGCGTTCATTAGAAATATCCTTCTTTTTTGCGTTTTTCCATCGATGCTTCCGATGTCTGATCGTCCATGCGGGTCGCGCCACGTTCGGTAATTTGCGTAATCGCGGTTTCTGCGATGATGGCTTCCACCGTCGTCGCGTCGGAGGCAACCGGGCAGGTGCATGAAATATCGCCCACTGTACGGAACCGTACTTCGCGCATTTCTACAACTTCGCCTTCCTTGGCCGGTGTCAGATCAGTCAATGGCACCAGCAAACCATTGCGCGGGATGACCTGGCGCTGATGGGCGAAATAAATCGGTGGTAGTTCCAGTTTTTCACGGGCGATGTATTGCCAGACATCGAGTTCAGTCCAGTTCGAAATCGGGAACACGCGCATATTTTCACCTGGATGCACACGGGTGTTATACAGATCCCACAATTCCGGACGTTGCGCCTTTGGGTTCCATTGGCCGAATTCGTCGCGGAACGAAAAGATGCGTTCTTTGGCGCGGGCTTTTTCTTCATCGCGGCGAGCGCCACCGATACAGGCATCAAACTTGTGTTCGGCAATCGTTTCCAGCAAGGTCACGGCTTGTGCTGCGTTCCGCGAGTCAGTCAGTGGATTGCGCAAACGTACCGTACCACGTTTGATCGAATCTTCAACTGAACCGATGATAAGACGCTCACCCAGTTCCGCAACTTTTTTGTCGCGGAAGGTGATGACTTCGGCGAAGTTATGGCCGGTATCGATGTGCACCAGCGGGAACGGGAATTTGCCGGGGCGAAAAGCTTTTTCGGCGATTCGCAGCATGACGACGGAATCTTTACCACCGGAGAATAGCAGCGCCGGGTTGCTGCATTCAGCCGCAACTTCGCGCATGATGTGAATCGCTTCAGATTCCAGCCAGTCAAGATGGCGGTCACTGGCGTTATCGAGAAAAAGTTTTTCTACTGCAGTGTTCATGGTGTCATATCTCTTAAATATTATTTACGGTCTTTGCAAACTGGCTGGATCGAATCAATCTTCGGCGGTATCAGGCTACAGATTTAATGCGTATCAGTTTTCCATCCACGACATGCAAACCACACTCTTTGGAATCCGGATTTTCCCACCACCAGCGCCCGGCGCGGACGTCTTCACCGGGCTGGATGGCGCGCGTACACGGTTCACAGCCAATCGATGGATAGCCCTTGTCGTGCAGTGGGTTATACGGCACATTGTTGCTGCGAATATATTCCCATACATCCTCTTCGGACCAGTCAGCCAGAGGGTTGAACTTGGTCATCGCGTGGGCTTCGTCCTGCTCTTGCACGTGCAGTTCGGCGCGGGTTAGCGATTGCGCACGACGCTGTCCGGTGACCCATGATTTGTTGCCGGAAAGCGCCCGATTGAGCGGTTCAATCTTGCGTATCCGGCAGCATTCCTTACGCATCTCGATGCTGTCATAAAACGCATTCAAGCCGTTTTTCTCAACGTAAGTAGCAACTGCGTCAGCTTGTGGGCGAAACGGCGTGACGTCATAGTCATAGGTTTCCTTGATCCGGTCCAGCATGCCCAGGGTTTCTGCATGCAGTCGACCGGTTTCAAGTGTGAAGATGCCGATTGCTAATTTGCTGCGCAAAATCAAGTCGGTCAGCACCATGTCTTCCGCCGCCAGGCTGGAGGCAAATACCGCAGGCGCATAGTCGCTGGCGATCTTTTCCAACGTCGCCTGGGTGGCGGCGATCAGTTCGGGCAGAGATATGGTTGAATCGTTGGTTTGCATGCGTTTATTCCTGGACCACTGGCTGGCGCGTTACACGACGGAACAAAGGTGTTTTTTCGTCCCATGAAGCTTGATATTTTTCCGAGAAATCGGTCAAACCTTTTAACGCATCATTAATGTTTTTGTCAGCACGAACTGCATAGGCATCGAACCCAACGCGAGACATATAAAACAGTTGATCGCGCAAGACATCACCGATGGCGCGTAACTCGCCTTCGTAGCCATAACGGGTGCGCAAGTTGAAGGCAATTGAGTAACCGCGACCATCGGTAAAGATCGGGAAGTCAACGGCGATCAGTTCGAAATGGGCGAGGTCGTCTTTCAACTCTTCAGGGCGCGCATTGCTGGCCAGCCAGACGCCAAGTTGCGCGCGGCCTTCCAGCGTAGCCCGTTGTGCTTGCCACACGGTCAAAGGGACGATGACTTTCCCGGCCGGAATCTCAACCGTTTCGGCCGTATCGTCGGTTGCTAAACGCAGGACAGTCCAGTCATCAGTGACGACGCTGCGGTTTTTGATAATGTTGGTAGTCAAATTAGACACAAGCGTCCTCCCCGGTTGGTTGTGCCGCTTTGATCGGTGTGGCATACACGTATTCTTTGAACGGTGCGACGCCGAGTCGCTGTACCGTATCAATGAAAAGCTCATCTTCGGTACGTTGCTTGACGTACACGCTTAGCAAACGTTCAATCACTGTCGGCATTTGATGGGCCGAAAACGAAGGGCCGATGATTTTGCCGATGCTGGTGCTATTACCTTGCGCGCCGCCGATGGAGACCTGGTACCACTCGGCACCATCTTTATCAACACCCAGAATACCGATATTTCCAACGTGATGGTGACCGCAGGCGTTGATGCAACCGGAGATGTTTAGTTCGATCTCACCAATGTCATGCTGGAAGTCGATGTTGTCGAACTTTTCAGCAATCGCTTGTGCAATCGGGATCGATTTGGCGTTCGCCAGCGAGCAAAAATCTCCGCCAGGGCAGCAAATGATATCGGTCAGCAAGCCAATGTTTGGGGTCGCCAGACCTTGTGCTTTGACCGCTTGCCAGAATGTGAAAAGCGCTGAAATCTTGACGTCAGCCAGCACCAGATTCTGCTCATGCGTCACGCGCACTTCGCCGAAACTGTAGCGATCCGACAAATCAGCCACGAAGTCGAGTTGGTCTGCGGTGATGTCGCCCGGTGGCACCCCAGTTTTCTTCAGCGACAGTATGACCGCGGCGTAACCGCTGACTTTGTGCGCTTTAACGTTGCGTTTCAACCAGTTGGCGAAACCTTTATCGCTGGCTTTCAAGGCTTCGAATTCTGCATCGGTGGCAGGCAATGTTTCGTAGGCTGGTGCCGTAAAATACTGCGCTACGCGTTGCAATTCTTCGACCGTGAGGGTGCCGGGACCATCTTTGATGTCCAGCCATTCAGCTTCAACCTGACGCGCAAACTCTTGCGGACCGATGGCCTTGACCAAAATTTTGATACGCGCCTTGTAGATATTGTCGCGACGACCGTGTTGGTTATAGACGCGCAGAATCGCTTCCATGTACGTCAACGCATGTTGCCACGGCAGGTATTCACGGATAACGCTGCCGATAATCGGCGTGCGGCCCATGCCCCCACCGACCATGACTTTAAAGCCGACTTCACCAGACGCATCTTTGACCATCGTTAAACCGATGTCATGCACTGCAGTCGCTGCGCGGTCTTCCTCAGAGCCATTAATGGCGAACTTGAATTTACGCGGCAAGTAGGCGAACTCTGGATGGAACGTACTCCACTCGCGCAGAATTTCTGCGTAAGGACGCGGATCGATGACTTCATCGGCAGCGACGCCGGCCAGTTCGTCCGAGGTAATATTCCTGATACAGTTTCCCGACGTCTGGATCGCATGCATTTCGACCGTTGCCAGGTCAGCCAGAATATCTGGTGACTCTTCCAGCTTGATCCAGTTGTATTGAATATTTTGACGCGTCGTGAAGTGACCATAACCGCGATCATATTTGCGGGCAATATACGCAAACTTGCGTATCTGTGCCGAAGCCAGCAGGCCATAAGGTACGGCGACGCGCAGCATGTACGCGTGGCGTTGCATGTACAAACCATTTTGGAGGCGCAAGATACGGAATTCATCTTCGGCCAGTTCATCGGACAGGCGGCGTTCCACCTGACCGCGATATTGGGCAATGCGTTCTTTAACAATCTGGTGATCGTATTCGTCGTAGCGATACATCTTTTGTTCCTAATCTGTGGTCGTAACCACGTCTCGAATTAAAATATTTTAAAAAACCAATTTAATTGCTACGCTGGTCAGCGTTACCGCTAACAAGGCGCGTAAAATTTTCTCTGGCACCTTGCGTGCTGCCAAGGACCCTAGTGTAATACCAGGAACAGAACCGAGTAGCAGGGCGCTTAATAACGCCCAGTCGATTGAGCCTAACCACCAATGACCTGCCGCAGCAATGGCGGTCAATGGAACGGCATAGGCGATATCGGTACCAGCTACCTCAGCCGGTGTCAGACGCGGATACAGCAGGACCAGCAAGGTGGCACCGACAGCGCCAGCCCCGATTGAAGAAATGGTGACCAACGTGCCGAGTACCAATCCCGCAACAATCGTTGCAGCGGTCAAATTTGCGCCCTGAAGCTGTTTTTCAGGATGTGCATTCAACCAGTTTTGCAGTTTACCTTTAAATAGCAAGGCGATGACGGTTAGAAACACGGAACCGGCAATGGAGTAGCGAATAATTTGTCCCATTTCAGGACTGATCGTGCCGAAATGTTTGAGGGCGAGGGCTGTAACCACCGCTGCCGGTAGCGCGCCGATGCATAGATGGCGGACTATATCCCAACGGATATTACCGCTGTAGCGGTGGGCAAACGTGCCAGCAACCTTGGTGGCCGAAGCGAACGCCAGATCGGTGCCGACGGCCACGCTGGGGTGGATGCCGAAAAGAAGGGTGAGCAGGGGCGTCATCAGAGAACCGCCTCCAACTCCGGTCAATCCTACCAATAATCCGACGGCAAAGCCGCTTACCACATAAGAAAGAGTCATAAAGCCCCGTACAAAACAGTCTGAATCGTAATAAACTTCTGCTTTATTACCAACTACAGAGTATTTATTTGCTTATATGCGTATTTGGTATATAGAAAAACGTTTAGGGTTTCGTGAGGGTAACGCGAAAGTTGCGTGAGCAATGCTTGAGTGTTACGTGAGTGTTGCGTATTCGAAAACCTTTTTTTAATTTCAGCTTTCCAGAATAGAAAACGAAGGGCACGCCTATGAATCTCCATCAGTTTCGCTTTGTGCGCGAGGCGGTCCGGCAAAACTTTAACCTGACCGAAGCTGCGAAGGCGCTGTATACGTCGCAACCCGGTGTGTCGAAGGCGATTATCGAGCTGGAAGAGGAGCTTGGGGTCGATATATTTACGCGTCACGGCAAGCGCATACGCGGCTTGACCGAGCCTGGACGCCAGGTCTTGAAATCGGTCGAAGCGATCATGCAGGAGATCGAAGGACTCAAGCGCATTGGTCAGGAATATGCGGCGCACGATAGCGGTAGTTTTACGATTGCTACGACGCATACGCAGGCGCGTTACTCGCTGCCCAAAGTGGTGCAGGCGTTTACGTTGAAATTCCCGAAGGTTAGATTATCTTTATTGCAAGGAAATCCCCGGCAGGTTGCGGATATGGTACGCAACGATCAGGCGGATTTAGCATTGGCGACTGAGGCGATCGCTAATGCGGACGGTCTAATTACTTTGCCATGTTATCAATGGGAACATATGGTGGTGGTCCCGCCCGAGCACCCGTTGTTGCTATCAAAAGCCATCACGCTGGAAGAAATCGCAGCCTATCCTTTAATTACCTATGACAGCGCCTTTGCCGGACGCAGCAAAATCGATCATGCATTTTCATTGCGCAATCTGAAGCCTGACGTCCTGCTGGAGGCGATTGATGCCGATGTTATTAAAACCTACGTCGAGCTTGGGATGGGCGTGGGGATTATTGCAGGTATGGCATACGACCCAGAGCGCGATACCTGCCTTCGGGCCATCAAAGTGGGTCATCTGTTCGGGACCAACGTCTCGCGGGCTGCGGTCAAGCAGGGTGCGTATTTACGTAGTTACGTTTACACGTTCATTGAATTACTGGCGCCGACAATGAACCGAAAACTCATCGAGCAAGTGATGAGTGGTGAAAAAGATATGTACGAGTTATAGATCGGATGACCATGTTAACCGCAACCGGCGCTCGCTGAGAGCTTCAGCGACGCGCCGTTGTAAAGTCGGCATAAATTAAAGTTTAATTTTCGCTATTAATACCCGGCATCCCTAATCGCGTCTCTGGTCGCATGCAAGGCAATCTCAATATGCCGCACGGCTTCGTGTTGCATACCGCGGATACGCGGATCGTCCTCTTCTTGCGCCACATCCTGACGCGCCTTGCTCAAGGCTTCAACGGCATCGTGCAGACGGCCACTATGGTCCCTGTGAATATCCGGTCGTTGCGCACTCTGAAAATCTTTGCCGACGTCTCTACCCGATTCTACGACCAGACTTTTGGCTGCGTTGATCTCCGAAAGGGCGACCTGTTCATTGTGACCCATCACCCAATTGTCGCCGCCACGATGGGCGATAAGCCAGTTGGCGGTGTCGAGGTCTTGCAGCGCATGGATATAGGAGGCATGGCGTCCTGGTTCATCCGCGTGGGCGAGAGTCGCCATAACGCCGGACATGGCAATCAGGGAAAGAACAAGTTTGTGGCTCAGTTTCATGGCGGGCATCCGTTAATTAAATAAAACAGCGGTTAGGGAATAGTCAAACAACAGTTGACTAACAGTCAAGCGGCGCATCGCGCGGATGCGCTGCAGAGAATAAGGGGAATTAATAACGGTAAGCGTAAGGGCGGTCGTAATAGCCGCGATGCGCCGGAACGATAATGCAGCCAGATAATGCTGAACTGAGAATAGTGGCTAAAACCACCAGTTGTATGAGCTTTTTCATTTTGCATCCTTCCTAATTAAATTTCCAGATAATCAGGATGCCACTGGCTCAGCCGCGGAGGTGCAACCAAGTTGTGTGACTTGTAAGCGCATGTTAGGCGCGCTCGTAGTTGGACAGAAGGAGGTTCTTACGGAAAATTGGGCTAGCCAGGGATTGAAAGCGTGACAGCGAAGGGAGGCGACGAAGGTCGTCGCCTCATTGAAAACAAGGGCAGGGTTAATGTTGTATTTGCAACGTGTTATTCACCCACGGAAACCGCTTCCGGTTGTAAGCGTAACGATACCTTGGGCACGCGACGGACGAGACCAACGCCGATCACCGTCACGATCACAGCTAGTCCGACGCCCATGTGTATCGAGCCAATTAGTCCGTCCCGTGCGGCTTCTAATAGAAGTTGCCCGTTATGACCGGCATCCGCTAATTGTTTTAGTACGAGAGCCTGAGTTTCATGGCTGATCAGAATCTGCGGGTCGGAAAAGCTTGATAGCCATTTTCCGGCGTTATCGCTCTCTAGTGCTTGCCGCACACTGCCGGCGTACATGTGATTAATTAATGTCCCGATGATCGCGGTTCCCACCATGCTACCGATCATGCGCAAGGACTGCATCAATGCGGTAGCGATGCCGAGATGTTCCCGTCCCGCCTCTTGCTGAATGAAGACAGTCAGATTTGGTAAGATAAAGCCGAGGCCAAGGCCGCCTATCAGCATAAAACTGGCGATCATGCTATGGGAAGTCCAGCGATTGGATATCACCACGCCCAGACAGGACAGCGCTAGCATGATGAAGCCGATGTACAACATGATGATCGGATTTTTTATCCGCGTAATGATCCTGCTATTGGTAATGCTACCCACCATAATGAAAGCCACCAACGGCGTAATCAGGACACCTGCCTCTTGCGGCGACAAGCCAAAACCTCCCTGATACAGCAGGGGCGCAAAAAACATTAATGAGAACATCGAAAATCCGCTCAATAAAGAGAGCAAAAATAGTGTCGCTAGCTTAGGGTGAAATAATAGATCGAATGGCAATATGGGCTGGAGCGCGTGATGCTCCCATTTCCATAGCGCATAAAAAGAGGCAACGCTGGCTGCGAGCAGGACCAGCATCCCTAACGAAAGGCCATGTTTCGGCAACATTTCTACGAAAAGTTGCAGGCAACCGAGCGAAGCCGTTAGAAGCAATGCACCCGGCCAATCGAGTCTGATCTTGGCGTCAGGATCGGTATGACGCAAATGCGGCAGGTATTTCCAGACAAAAAACAGGGACAGCAATCCTACCGGCAGATTGACAAAGAAGACCCAGCGCCAGCCCCAGTATTGGGTCAGAAAGCCACCTAGCGAAGGTCCGACTGCCGTTGCAATGCCGAACGCGGTACTCATCATGACTTGCCAGCGCAGACGGGTGTGAGCACCGGGAAATAAATCGGGAATACAGGCGAATGCGGTACCGACCAGCATACCGCCGCCGATCCCTTGCACCCCGCGCCCGATCACCAGCCAAAGCATGCTATTGGACATGCCACATAAAATCGAGGCAACAGTGAATAAGATAATCGAAACAATCACAAACGGCTTGCGTCCATAATAGTCCCCGAGGCGACCGAAAATGGGGACCGTAATGACGGAGGTGAGTAAATAGGAAGTTGCTACCCAGGCATATAAATCAAAGCCTTTGAGTTCGGCGACAATGGTTGGTAATGCGGTGCCAACGATGGTGGAGTCTAAGCCTACCAGCATGATGACAAATGCAATACCCAGCATAGCCAACAGTGATTCACGAAAAGGAAGTATTTGGTCGCTTGAGTGAGCGGCGGCGGAATGGAGGGCCATTGAGGTTTGGTTTGATGAGGCCCTAAATAAGTTTTATTGCAAAAACGGGTGGGTAAAACTTGCCGAAATTCGCGCAAAATAAGTTATCTAGAGGCAACAGCGGAATTTATTTGTATATTCATCATGATACGCCGGTTCTTTATATTCCGCTGAAAACCGTCGAATTTGCACTTTCAATGCTTAAATACCAAAAAATCGGCTATTAATCGATCAATGTTCACGGAATAGCATCCACATGACGATACGCCGACCACATTAATTTATAATGCCGCCTTTGCCCCCAATTAAAATGAACCTGATTCCATCGAATATATCTGGGCAGACGCAACGCCATTTGCGCCGGGTTTGGCGTAAATACGGCATTTTATGGTTGGGTGCGGTGTTGGTCGGGCTGATCGCTGTGCTGTACGCGCGTTTGATAGATGCTGGATTCGGTATTTTTCGCTCAATTCAGCAAGCGCACTTTTGGCTGCCGATCATCATTACGCCAGTCGCTGGCGGACTCTGTGTGTGGCTGACCCGGCGATTTTTTCCGGGGGCTGAGGGAAGTGGAATTCCCCAAGTGATTGCGACGCTGGAAGAAGACACCACTCAGCGCGGACTATCGTTATTGTCGATTAAATTGCTGTTTGGCAAGATCGGCGTGTCATTTCTGGCGATTCTGGGCGGTTTTACCATTGGTCGCGAAGGACCGACAGTCCAGGTTGGGGCCGCATTGATGTTTAACCTGCGACGGCTTTATCCGCGTGCCAGCGCAGCGCTTGAACGGCGTCTGATACTTGCGGGCGCAGCCGCGGGTCTGTCGGCTGCATTTAATACACCGTTGGCAGGGATTGTGTTCGCGATTGAAGAGTTGACGCGTAGTTTTGAACATCGCGCCAGTGGGGTGGTGATCACCGTGATTATTTTTGCCGGTGTCGTTGCGCTCGGTTTGAACGGTAACTACACTTATTTTGGGACCATCCAGATTGCTGGCGGCCTCACTAACATGCTTGCTGTGGCGGTCGTAGTTACGGGGATCGTGACGGGTATCGCTGGCGGTATTTTTTGTTGGTTGCTACTCAATACTCAGCGCTGGATTCCGGTCAAAGTACAGGTTCTGCGGCGTGAGCGCCCGGTTGCGTTTGGCGCATTATGCGGATTGATCGTGGCGCTGGTCGGTATTGTTGCCGCTGGCGCGACCTTTGGAAGCGGCTATGTCGAAGCGCAAAGCTTGCTGGCGGGCGGGCATTTGCCGGTCTTGTATCCTTTTTTGAAGATGGCTTCAATGGTTGGCTCCTATCTGCCGGGTATCCCGGGCGGTATTTTTGCACCGTCGTTGTCGATTGGGGCCGGATTTGGTAATTTATTGCATTTGCTGTTTGATAACACGTCGTTGCAGATGTTGATTGCGCTGGCGATGGTTGGCTATCTCGCGGCTGTTACGCAGTCACCGATTACCGCTTTTGTGATTGTGATGGAAATGATTAACGGCCATGCGCTGGTGATTTCATTGATGGCAACGGCCTTGATTGCCAGCCGGATATCACGATTTTTTGCACCACCGCTTTATGATGCACTGTCAGAGCGCTATCGTCTGTCATGTGCGTCGCAGATTGTTTCACCGGATTTAAGAAAGTCAGAAAATGCTTAAAAAAGATATGGTGGAGTATTACGCCAAACGCGCCGAAACCTACGAAGAGATCTACACGCGTCCCGAACGCGAAGACGAATTAGTAACGCTTCAGGTGCGCGTGCAAGAGTTGCTGGAAGGCCATGACGTATTGGAATTAGGCTGCGGAACCGGCTTCTGGACCAAGGAGCTCGCCGCCTCGGCAAAGTCGGTTACCGCTACCGATATTAATCCGGAAGTGATGAAGTTGGCGCAGGCCAAGGGTTTTCCGGCTGACAAGGTGCAATTTGCCGTGGCAGATGCGTTCAATTTGCAGTTGGATCGGCCTTATACTGCGGTATTTTTCGGATTTCTGTGGTCGCACATCGCGCGTGAAGATCAAAACAAGTTTTTGTTGCACCTGCGTGAAAAGGTGGGATCGAATGCATTGATGGTGATGCTGGATAACAGTTACGTGGAAGGCAGCAGCACCACGATTGCCCGCACCGACTTGTTGGGAAATACCTTTCAGCATCGTCGTTTGCCGGGCGCACCGCATGGCGACCGGTATGAGATTTTGAAGAATTTTCCGAGCGATAGCAATTTGCGCAAGCGCTTGGCGTCGGATACGCGTGATTTACGTATTTTGCGGATGGAGCATTACTGGTTGTTGAATTGCCGGTTGAAGTAAGTTACAGCCAGCGTTGTTGCATTGATGTTGTATTTTTTCGTTAACCGGCTTCCGCTTCAACTTTTTTAGTCGGCATCAGGCAACCGGCTGAATCACCGCCTCCTGGCTTTCCGGTAACGCAGCAGGCGCTGCAGGAAAGCTTGACCATTCGTTGGCGAATGTGACCGTAGTGGTCGCATCAATTTTTGCTTTGATGCGCAAGTTGAAGGCGCGACCCACTTCCCATTGGGCCTGCGGTCTGGTGCGGAAGGCGCCGGTCAGGATGGCACCGTGCAGGTCAAAGCCGTTCAGGCCGTAGATCTCGATCGGTGCCAGCAGCAAACGACGCAGATGCAGGTCGTTCATCATTTCGGTGCCGGTTTCCTGTATCAGGTTGAGTGCGTCCTCGATGCTTGATTCCAGCGTTACGTGTAATTTGAGTGATGCGTAAGCATATTCTCGCGAGTCATTTTTCACTGCAAGAATCTGTGAAAATGGGACGCTGTGCACCGATCCATTGCCGTCGCGCAATCGTACGGTGCGAATCGATAGATGCTCGACCGTACCGATATGACCATTCCCTACGTCCACCCAGTCACCGACAGACATCGAATCTTCGATCAGAATAAAAATTCCTGTAATCACGTCTTTCACTAACGACTGTGAGCCGAACCCAATGGCCAGGCCGACCACGCCTGCAGACGCCAAAAGCGGTGTGACGTTGAGGCCAAGGTTCGCCAGAGTGGTAATAACGGTCGCTGTCAAAATGATGATGAGCGATGCATTGCGCAGCAGCGGAAGAATCGTACGCATCCGCGTACTTGGATTGCGACCGTAGCGCCCGCTGCGGCTTGGCGTAATTGCCTCCTGGATTGCGGTGTCCAATAATATCCATGCAAGCCAGGCCAGCGCCAGGGTTAGCCCAATCTTGCCCATGGCGGCCAGAATCAAATGGCCGATTTGGGTCGTGTTGGCGTAGTCTAGTAATGAATGATCCCAAATCCGTGTCAGTAATTCGCAAAATCCGATCCACATGACAATTTGCAGCAGACTGAAAATGGCGGCTTTCAGGCGTAACATATAAGGTGATTGTCGACGCGGTGATGCGGGTTTTTTTCCGTGTCCAATACGTTGCAGTAGGGTTCCGATAAAAAACATCCCCACAAGTAACGCGGCGCTACTGAGCGCATGGTCAAGCGCTGCGCCGCTGCTGGCAGGGCCGAATACCGTCGCGAGACTGACGCCGCCTGCTAATAATAGTATTGGGTAATGCCACAAAGAGGCCACAATTTCCAGCGTCTCCATGCGCGCCCGATGTGTGCTACGCACTTCCAGAGAGCGGTTACGGATGATATGCGCGATCGGTCGGCGAAACCGCAGAGCAAAGACCACACATAAAATAGCGGCAACCAGATTCGCGACCGTGGCGACCAGGCTCGATAGTGCGCCGCCGATGATGGTATATAACTTGGGATTGTTAATCGCATCGCCGAACCATCCAGCGAAGCCGATGAAATACAATAATTTCCAGGCGCGCCGATACAGAATGTGGATTGCCACATTCCGATGCCCGCTATACGAGAGCGAAAAAATGATGGCGCAGACGGCCCTGAATACGCTTGCACCAATCATGGTGTAAAGCAGCAGCGTGGCGAGTGCACGACCGAGTGCCGCAGGCAGGCTTAATACCACGGCGATTTCTACCAGCAGCGCCAGCACCAGCGGCACAATATGGCGCAGGATGTAGATCGATAATTCTTTAATGCTGGGGTCAGTGGAGAGCGTTTCCTGCATGCCGAAATGTTGACGTACGCGCTTGCCGACGTATTGCAATACAAAAGCCACGAAACCGAATAAGGCCAGCATTTCCACGAAATGTGCCAACACTAAAAATGGCGTTTCGCCGTTCTGCCGGGAAAATAGCGTCGAGAGTTCGTTGCCAGCGCGCGCAAATTGCTGTTGCCAATATTTTTGCGGCGCGGCGACCTGACCGTAATTGGCCTGGACGGCTTCAAGACTATCGGAAATTAATCCGATTAATCCCTTTTGAACCGGGACCGGTGCTTTGTTTTGCTGCTCGGCCTGTTGCAGCGCGGCGACCAGTGCGGTTGCAGCAGGATTGGCCTGTAATGTTTTCGCCAGTGCATTTAGCGCTGAGGAGGGTGGCGCGGCCGGTGCCGTGGGTGCGGCGGCCGTGTTGCCCGTTGCCGTCGTGCTGGATGCCGACCACGCAGGCAACATATGACATATCAAGCAGATGATGAGCAGAGATTGCGTAAAAGATCGCGCAAGGGCACCAGGTCGAGTAGGGCTCATAGTGACATCGGAAAAGTCTTAAAAGAGTGATCTTACCGCAGCCGAAGCCAGGTAACGCGTGCAGTACGCCGATCGCGTCGTTTGTGGTGACTTTTTATCACTGTCTTGGTGTTTCACGCGCCAGGAGCGAAGATTCAGCGTTATTTATCCATTTAGTAATCCACACAATAAACTGATCAATAAGGAAACTTCAGGCAAACTGTGCCTACTTAAACGGATTTGACCGTTCTTACCGGAATATATGAAAAAAAATTACAAATGTAAGGCGCGGTACTCTTACGCCGGGATCATGTTTTTTGGCTTATCCGTTCTCAGCACAATAGCCAACGCACAGATAAAAATCGGTGTGGAACTTGCTGTGACAGGCCCTGCTGCAGCGATTGGAGCGCCCAGCAAGAATGCGGTTCTGTTGTGGCCAAAACAGATCGCGGGGCAACGTGTCGACTATATTATTCTGGACGATGCTTCAGACCCGAGCAACGCGGTACGCAACGCGCACAAGCTGATCAGCGAAGACAAAGTGGATTTGATCGTTGGACCAAACACAACGCCAAATGCGTTAGCGATGCTGGACGTGATCGCGGAGGGCGAGACGCCGATGGTCGCATTGGCGGCGTCTGCGGCGATCGTCTCACCACCGGACGGGAAGCGCGCGTGGGCCTTCAAAATGCCGCAAAACGATTCGCACATGGCGACGATACTCACCCAACACATGGCCGACAACCACATCAGGACGGTGGCGTTTATCGGATTCGCGGATGCTTATGGTGATAGCTGGTGGCGCGAATTTTCACGGCTGGCAGAATTACGCAAGATAAAGATTGTTGCCACGGAGCGCTACAACCGGACTGACACCAGTGTCATCGGCCAGACGCTCAAAATCATGGCAGCACAGCCTGACGCGGTCTTGATTGCGGCGGCGGCTACGCCAGCGGTGTTGCCACAAAGAACGTTGGTTGAGCGCGGTTATAAGGGGCGCATCTATCAGACCCATGGCATCGGCACGCTGGATTTTCTAAAGGTTGGGGGCAAAGAGGTGGAAGGGACTTTTTTCCCCACCGGACCTGCCGTGGTCGCTAAACAGTTGCCAGATGGGAATCCGGTCAAAAAGACGGCGCTAGACTTCACGCGCCGTTACGAAGCGGCGTATGGCACGGATACCATGACGCAATTTGCGGCGGATGCCTGGGGTGCCTATATGTTGATTGCTAACGCAATACCGCAAGCATTAAGCAAAGCTAAACCAGGCACGCGGGAGTTCCGTGCTGCGCTACGCGATGCGTTGGAACAAACGCATAATCTGACCGTTCCTCAGGGTGTGATCAATATGAGCCCGATAGATCACGTTGGCCTGGATCAGCGCTCTCGGGTAATGGGGCGGATAGTCGGGAATAAATTCACCTACGCGTACGGTGGCTGACGCGGGTTGATGTGGGTTGATACTGATTGATACTGATTGATGGTGGTTGCCGCGAGTTGAGGCGGCGCCGGTGCTGTGAAAGTCAGGAATTTAAATTTCTTTGCGAATCCGGTGCAATGTTGTTGCACCGGATTCGATTAACACGAACGAAAATTAAATTTCGAGGTTATCGATCAAGCGGGTGATCCCCAGTCGGGCGGCAGCCAATACGACCAGTTGTTCACCCTGAGCAAGCTCGTGCGCCGAGGCCGGTTGCAGGTTGCTGCGCTTGCGG
This sequence comes from Glaciimonas sp. PAMC28666, assembly GCF_016917355.1. Classification (GTDB taxonomy): domain Bacteria; phylum Pseudomonadota; class Gammaproteobacteria; order Burkholderiales; family Burkholderiaceae_D; genus Glaciimonas. The sequence continues at coordinate 3,267,137 of NZ_CP070304.1, forward strand.
ACCGAAATATAGTCCGGTTGCCAGCCTCCTTCGCGTAATTGCGCCATCGCGTCCTGCTCTAGCATATCGATCGTTTTTTGCCCGCCTCGAACACCTTCTGCTACCTGCGTTAATAGCTTGAACAAAGTGGGTGCTTCAGCGCGTTCTTCCGCTGATAAATACATGTTCCGCGAAGATAGTGCCAAGCCATCCTCTGCGCGAAAGGTTTCCGCAGCGATGATATCGGTAGGAAGCGCGAACTGTTTTGCCATGTTCCGAATGATCATCAATTGTTGATAATCCTTCTTGCCGAACACTGCCACGCGTGGTTGTACGCATGAAAATAACTTCATTACTACGGTGGTGACGCCAGCAAAAAAACCGGGGCGGAATTCGCCTTCGAGTGTGTTGCCAAGATCGTCCGGTGGGCTAATGCGAAATTCCTGCGGCTCAGGGTATAGATCTTTTTCGGTTGGTGCGAACAGGACATACACGCCTTCTTTTTCCAACTTCGCCACATCTGCAGCGAACGTGCGCGGATATTTATCGAAATCATCATTCGGGCCGAACTGCAGACGGTTGACAAAAATGGACGCCACTATTGGATCACCGTGACGCTTTGCCAAGCGCATCAATGACAAATGACCGTCATGCAGGTTGCCCATCGTCGGCACGAATGCGGTGCGCAGCTGGCCGCGCATGTGGTCACGTAATTCTTCAATGGAGGAAATAATTTTCATGGAGATGTCAGATGGTAATAGTCGATTGCAAAAATGAGCGCCAGTTGGAGGGCGGCGGCGGGCGTGCGGCGCGGCTCCGCTCCGCATAGTCACGCGTCACGCATCACGCATGTCAGGAATCCGGAAATTAGTCATCACGCGGGGGAATAGGCCAAACGCACATAGATCGGTGCAAAAGGTTCGGCCTGCGTGATTTCGATCAATGTTTCCTTGGCAAGTTCAAGCAGCGCGATAAAATTGACCACGAGTACCGGCACTCCGCGGGCAGGGTCGAATAATTCGGCAAATTCGACAAATCGGGCGGACTGCAGACGCCGCAAAATACCAGTCATGTGCTCGCGCACTGAGAGTTCTTCGCGGCTAATGATGTGGTGCTGCGTGAGTTTGGCGCGTTTAATTACATCGGCCCACGCGGATTGAAGATCAATAACAGCGACTTCGGGCCAGCGTGTGACGATGCTTTGTTCGATGTAAATCTGGGTGCGCACAAAGTCGCGTCCCAATTGTGGCAATTCGTTGATTTCGCGCGCAGCCAGCTTCATTTGCTCATATTCCAGCAAACGGCGCACCAATTCTGCCCGTGGATCTTCTGCCTCTTCACTATCGGTTTTTCTGGACGGCAACAACATCCGCGATTTAATTTCGATTAGCATCGCCGCCATCAGCAAATATTCGGCGGCAAGTTCCAGATTGGTGATGCGGATCTGATCGACGTATTCCAGATATTGCAGTGTTACCTGCGCCATTGGAATATCCAGGATGTTGAAGTTTTGCTTACGGATTAGATACAGCAACAGATCGAGCGGTCCTTCGAACGCTTCGAGAAATACTTCCAGCGCATCCGGCGGAATATATAAATCGCTCGGCATTCGAAACAGCGGTTCGCCGTACAGGCGTGCAAACGCCACACCGTCGATGACGTTCGGTGTGGAGTCTGGCTGCCCCTCAACGGTGATTTCGGCGGCGTCTGACATATTCTGCGTCATAGTGATCCGCTGACACCGATGTTAATCGTGTTGAAATTGCGGGAGAAAGCCGTCGCAATATTAGTGTTCGTTTTGATAAACGTAGGGCTGTTGTGGAACGCGGGAGTTTTGGGTGCGGAGTTGGCTATCAAGATCGATAGGTGTTTTGTCCCATAACAACGCGCGACCGGCCAGTTGTTCTTGTTCCAACGCAGGATTTTTTACCTTCAGTTCGTTGATGAACTGGGTTATTTCGGACTGGTATCCGGCAAATTGCTTGGAAAATTTCATTATATTTACCTGTTTTACCTGTTTAATAGCGCTGAAAGTTATGCGCTATTTTATGTCATTTCTTACTCTGACGAATCGATTGTTGGTGAGTAGTTGCTTAATCGATAACTTCTCTATTCGCGACACAGAAAAAGACCGCGTTGAACCTAGAGTTTGGGGCAGTCTTCAACTTAACAGTCGCCGCATTACCGTCGGGGCTGGTTCTGCGGGATTGGCGTGGGCATAGGTAAGTTCGGGTGCCAATACAAATCCGTAGGTTGCGTAAAGCGCAAGTAAACGCGCTTGATCTGCACGCACCGCGAGTTGGATTTCACGAACGCTCACCGATTGCGCACGTTTAATCACCGCTTCGAGCAAGTGCTCTGCGAGAGAGTCACCGCGATACTTTGGAAGGACGCCCATGCGCATAACCTCCCAGGTGTGGCGATCATTCTCTGAAGGGAGCCAACGAACAGAGCCGACGATTTCGTTCTCGACGAGTAGCAAATAAGCGCCATCGCGTTTCAGCTGTTGCTGAACCCGTTCTACGCTTTCGCGATGTCCACTTGAGCTTGCCGCCACCCGATCAGCCCAGCAGGCACGGGTTAGTTCCGCGATCAATAACGCATCGCTAAAGTTGGCCTCGCGGGTCAGCACGTGCATTCGGTATGAATCCTCGCCGTTATTGTTAGTTGGCTTCGTACTAAGCTTGTTACCTGGCTGCCTTGATGATGGCAGCACAGGTTGTTAACGAATCCGCATACCCGGCTTAGCGCCCGGCCATGGATGCAGGATATAAATGCCCGGGTTCGCTTTTTCATCCGCGGCTGAAGCGGCCAGGACCATGCCTTCGGAAATGCCAAACTTCATTTTACGCGGGGCCAGATTGGCGACCATCACAGTCATTTTTCCAACCAATTCCTCAGGTTGATAGACTGACTTGATGCCGGAGAATACATTTCGCAGGCGTCCCTCACCAACGTCAAGCGTCAGCCGCAGCAGCTTGTCGGAACCGTCAACGTGCTCACAATTAACGATCGTGGCAATCCGCAGATCGATTTTGGTAAAGTCGTCAATCTTGATTTCGGGTGCCAGTTCTTCGATGGCGCTGGAGTCATCAGCAATAACAGCATCTGCAGCGGCGGCGTTGGTCGCATCGGTTTTGCCTTCTGGCGCGTCAAACAAGGCTTCCAACATTTTAGGCTCAACCCGTGTCATCAGATGCGTGTAGGCATTGATTTGGTGACCATCGCCAATTGGCAAATTGATGTCATCCCATTGGAGTGGCGCGATCTGTAAGAAGGTTTCTACTTGCTGCGCGAGTATAGGCAAGACCGGTTTCAAATAGATCGTCAAAATACGGAACGCTTCCAGCAGGCGACTGCAAACTTCATGCAAGGCGGCCGCTTTGCTCGGGTCTTTGGCTAACTCCCATGGTTTGTTGGCGTCAACGTAGGCGTTAATAATATCGGCCTGGTCCATGATGGCGCGCAGCGCTTTGCCATATTCCCGACCTTCGTACAGGTTTTTGATATCACCGGACACTGCTCGTAGATTTGCCAGAAACGGATCATTATCGGTGGCCCAAAGCGTGCTGACCTTGCCTTCAAATTTCTTGGCGATGAAACCCGCCGCACGGCTGGCAATGTTGATGTATTTACCGATCAAATCTGAGTTCACCCGTGCGACAAAATCATCCGGATTGAAATCGACATCTTCAACCTTGGCGCTCAGCTTGGCAGCAATGTAATAGCGCAGCCATTCAGGGTTCATGCCGATGTCGAGGTAACGCAATGGCGAAATACCGGTGCCGCGCGATTTAGACATTTTTTCGCCGCTGACGGTGATAAAACCATGCACGAAGACGTTATTCGGTACTTTTCGCCCGGCAAACTTCAACATTGCCGGCCAGAACAATGTATGGAAATACGTGATGTCTTTGCCAATAAAATGATATTGCTCGGTGCTCGGGTCAGCCATAAAAGCGTCGAAGTCGCGGCCGGTTTTATCGAAGTAATTCTTCAGCGATGCCAGGTAACCGATCGGCGCGTCCAGCCAGACATAAAAATATTTGCCAGGTGCGTCAGGAATTTCTATCCCGAAATAGGGTGCGTCGCGGCTGATGTCCCAATCGCCAAGGCCGCCGTCGCCTTCGAGCCATTCTTTGGCTTTATTGGCAACTTCCGGCTGTAAGCGATTATCTTCAAGCGCCCATTGACGCAGAAAATCAACGCAACGTGGATCGGAAAGTTTGAAGAAGAAATGTTCTGACGACTTCATGATAGGGGTCGCGCCCGACAAGGTGGAGTATGGATTCTTGAGATCGGTGGGCGCATAAACGGCACTGCAATGTTCGCAGGAGTCGCCATATTGGTCTTTTGTGCCGCATTTTGGACACTCACCCTTAATATAGCGGTCCGGCAAGAACATGTTTTTGACCGGATCAAAAAATTGCTCGATGGTTTTGGTCGTGATGAGCTCCGCGTCATCCCGCAGGCTACGATAGATTTCCTGGGACAGCGCATGATTTTCCGGGCCATCGGTTGAATGCCAATTGTCAAACGCGATATGGAAGCCATCCAGATATTCTTTACGTCCGGCCGCGATATTGGCAACAAACTGTTGCGGCGTGATCCCTGCCTTTTCGGCGGCGATCATGATTGGTGCGCCATGCGCATCGTCAGCACCGACAAAATGGACCTCATTGCCCAGCATTCGTTGAAACCGTACCCAGATATCGGCCTGGATGTATTCCATTATGTGGCCGATGTGGAATGCGCCGTTGGCATAGGGCAACGCGGTCGTAACGAATAGGTTGCGCTGGGTAGGCTGAGGTGAAGTGCTCAAATTGATGCTCATTTAGCGGTGCAGATTAAAGTAAAAGAGTGATTTTAGCAGTGACAGCGCGTATCTCGTGCAAAGACCGTCATCGTTATCGATCAGATTTTCTTTTTGTTGTTTTTAAATAAACCTTAATCAAGTTAATTTTGCGACGCGATTTTGGCACCTCGTCTGCGCCGCTCCGGCGATTTAGTTTAGACTTGCGCAATCTATAGAGGAGAAGTAATGAGCGTCACGATTGAAGCGGTCAAGGCCGCACTATCCAAGGTCATCGACCCGAATACCGGAAAAGATCTGGTTTCAAGCAAATGCATTAAAAATATTCAGTTAGACGGCGCCAATGTCGCGTTTGACGTGGAGTTGGGTTATCCGGCAAAAAGTCAGTTTAGCCTGATTCGGAATGCCGCCATTACCGCGCTGGCGGGAATCGCCGGCAATGTCAGCGCTAATGTCTACACAAAAATTCAGACGCACTCCGTGCAGCGTGGCATCAAGTTGATGTCCAACGTGAAAAATATCATCGCCGTAGCTTCCGGTAAAGGCGGCGTCGGCAAGTCCACGACCGCCGTCAATCTGGCGCTGGCTTTGGCGGCAGAAGGCGCGCAAGTCGGTATTCTGGATGCAGATATTTATGGTCCGTCGTTGCCGATGATGATGGGAATCAGCGGCCGACCTGAAACCAAGGATGGCAAAACCATGGAGCCGCTGGAGAACCACGGCCTTCAGGTTTCCAGTATCGGCTTTATGGTGGATCAGGATGAGCCGATGGTATGGCGCGGTCCGATCGTCACGCAGGCGTTGCAGCAGTTACTGGATCAAACCAATTGGCGCGATCTCGATTATTTGATCGTTGATATGCCGCCCGGTACCGGCGATATTCAATTGACGCTGTCGCAAAAAGTGCCCGTCACCGGCGCAGTCATCGTCACCACGCCGCAAGACATCGCACTGCTGGATGCGCGCAAGGGCTTGAAAATGTTCGAAAAAGTCGGTATTCCGATTCTCGGTATTGTCGAGAATATGAGTACGCATATCTGTTCCAATTGCGGTCATGCAGAAGCCATCTTTGGCTCCGGCGGCGGCGAAAAAATGTGTGGTGAATATGGCGTCGATTTTCTTGGAGCGCTGCCGCTGACGATGTCGATTCGGGAGCAGACCGACTCCGGTAAGCCGACCGTGATTGCAGAACCGGATGGACCGATCGCGCATATCTACAAAGAGATTGCGCGTAAAGTGGCGATCAAGGTGGCGGAGAAGGCCAAAGATATGTCGAGCAAGTTCCCCACTATCGTCATTAAGAACGACTGACCACAGTACCGCTAGAACGGGTATGTCGAATCAACCGGAGCAACCCGGTTGATCGACGCGCTCAGACGTGGTGCTCAGATGCTATGATTCAACGGCTTGCTTAATGGCATTCTTTCTCATTGAAAAAGGGTCACACGATGAAATCACGATTATTTGCCGTACTTTTTAGCGCTTCGATGCTTGCCGCTGGCTTTGTACCGCAATTGGCGCATGCTGCATCAGTCAATTTTGTGTCTCCCGCCGACGGCGCAGTGGTGAGCAGTCCGTTTGAAGTCAAATTTGGCGTGAGCGGAATGGAAATTAAACCAGCCGGCGACATGACGCCCAATACAGGTCATCACCATCTATTGATCAATCAGGCACCGATCAAGGCTGGCGAAGCGATCCCGGCCGATGCGCAGCATTTGCATTTCGGTAAAGGCCAGACCGAGGCAATGGTCACGCTGCCGCCGGGTAAATATAGTTTGACGATGCAGTTTGGTAACGGCATGCATCAATCGTATGGTCCCGAGTTAAGTAAGACAATTAACGTTACGGTCAAATAATTTCACGCCATTATTCGCAGGAGCGGAGCGTGCTGGCAATCTGCATTGTTCCTTCTGCCGAAGCAACGCGGTAAAATGTGGTTTTCATTGATAGCGGCTTTGGCAATCCAGGGCCGTTTTTATTTATCATGACCGCATCTACTTCCGTAACAACATCGACTTCTCAGCCTGTCCGTACCCGTTTTGCGCCTAGCCCAACCGGTTACCTGCATTTAGGTGGTGCCCGCACAGCATTGTTCTCCTGGGCTTATGCCCGTCACTTTGGCGGCACTTTTATATTGCGGGTCGAAGATACCGATCTGGAGCGCTCAACCCCAGAAGCAGTAGAAGCCATCATCGAAGGTATGCAATGGCTCGGACTGACGCATGACGAAGGTCCCTTTTTTCAGATGCAACGCATGGATCGCTACCGTGAAGTGGTTGCGCAAATGCTGATAGACGGTAGCGTCTACTATTGCTACTCATCTCCGGAAGAAGTGGAAGCCATGCGTGAAAAAATGCGTGCAGCGGGCGAAAAACCACGGTATGACGGAACCTGGCGTCCGGAGCCAGGCAAAACTTTGCCCGCGATTCCGTCCGATCGCACACCGGTTGTGCGTTTCAAAAATCCGTTGGAGGGTGAAGTAAGTTGGGACGACGTCGTTAAAGGCACCATTACGATTGCTAACCGTGAAATGGACGATCTGGTCATTGCTCGCCCGGATGGCACACCGACCTACAATTTTTGCGTAGTGGTGGACGACTGGGATATGAAGATCACGCATGTTATTCGTGGTGACGATCATGTTAACAACACCCCGCGCCAAATTAATATTTTAAAGGCGCTTGGTGCGACTTTGCCCTTATATGGTCACGTGCCGATGATCCTCGGTGCGGATGGCGAGAAGCTGTCCAAGCGCCATGGCGCGGTGAGCGTGATGGATTACCCGGCACAAGGGTATTTGCCGGAAGCGATGTTGAACTATCTGGCGCGCCTTGGCTGGAGCCACGGTAACGAAGAAGTGTTCTCGATTGAACAGTTTTGTGCGTGGTTCGATCTGGACCATTTGTCAAAATCGCCAGCGCAGTTCAATGCCGAAAAACTGGCTTGGGTGAATAATCACTACATTAAGTTGGCCGACAACGAACGTCTGGCTGGATTGGTTCAACCTTTGATGGAAAAGGAAGGGGCCGATTTCACCGACGGTGAAGGAGTCACCAAAGCGCCGGATTTGGCAAAAGTCATCGGGCTGATGAAAGAGCGCGCCAATACGACACATGAGATTGCCGCTGCCGCAATGCTGTTTTATCGTCTGCCGACGCCGGACGCCGCTTTGCTGGATCAACACTTCCATGCTGAAGCCGTGGCGGCAACCGTTAAGCCCGCATTTGCCGATTTCGCGGAACGCTGTAAAACGGTGGAGTGGAATAAAGCGGCATTGGCACCAATGATTAAAGAGGTTCTGACGGCGCATTCGTTAAAAATGCCACAAATTGCCATGCCGTTGCGCTTGATGCTGACCGGTCAGCTGCAGACGCCAGCGATTGATATGGTGTTGGAATTATTCGGCCGCGAAGTCGTATTAAACCGCTTACAGAAATATCTTTAATAAATTTTCAAAACGGGATTGTCACAGAGGTGATTACTTTGCTATAATTTCGCTTCTTCGCAAGGGGGTATAGCTCAGCTGGGAGAGCGCTTGCATGGCATGCAAGAGGTCAGCGGTTCGATCCCGCTTACCTCCACCAGCGTAAGCGGGTGGAGTAAAGTAACAAATGTAGTACAGTAGAGCACTTAGCAATACCACTAGCAGCACGGACAGATCATCGTCCCCATCGTCTAGAGGCCTAGGACATCACCCTTTCACGGTGAGTACAGGGGTTCGAATCCCCTTGGGGACACCAGATAAAAAAGTCGCATCTGCGTGATGCGACTTTTTTTATTCAGACCGAACGGGTCAGGTGTAGCAAGAAGAGTGTAAATTGCAAGCGAAGCAAGGCCACGCAAGCAAAGCTGGATAACAGCAACGTAGTAAGGACAGATTTCTGTCCCCATCGTCTAGAGGCCTAGGACATCACCCTTTCACGGTGAGTACAGGGGTTCGAATCCCCTTGGGGACACCAGGATAAAAGCCCGCATCAATTGATGCGGGCTTTTTGCATTCTGGACGCGATTCGGCGCGCCATTCTGGAAGCCATTCTGGGAGCTTATGAGGGGATTTCTGTCGAACCCATATGCCATGGAGCAGGCTTACGATAATTGCTAAAGTAGCCATTCTTACGTTCAGAGTACAACCTTGATGGGCAAAAATTTTGTTGTATTACATCCACAAGCATGGGCCGGTTATTTTTGGTTACGGGCCGCATGCGTTGTGAATCGACGATGGTGGGACCAATATGGCGACTAAATTACTCGGTATCGACATCGGATCGGCGTACCAACATGCGATGCGCCCGTTGCATATCGTTCGTAAAATTATTTTTTGCCTCCCGACGACAAGCCATTAGCTCCCGATTGCGCAGACTACGACAGTCATTGAGTGATTGCTGATAGGCCGCATTCGCTTCCTTCGTCATATTGTTGTAGCGGGCTCGGGCGGACATGTCTTCCGTATGCCAGCGTGATGGATCTTTCATCTGAACATTTTCTTCAGCGGCGACTGCATGCGTCACATAAGCGCTTGCCGCGACTAAAATACATGAAAACGCGGCGACAATTTTTTGATGCATGGTACTTGCTCCTTGGCGAACGGATTGCGATGCACGACGTGGTTAAATTCGATACAAGGCGTAATTCCACTGATCGATAAATTTTATATTTTGAACGGCGGTGTCACTGCGATCATCACCAAAGTTGCCAATTTCATGGACGACCGCGGCCTGATATAACATTTCTGATAATGATTAATTTAACACTTATAGCCGTCCAGTGAGCAGAAGCACAATAAGTACGATGACAATAACGCCGGTGATGCCGCTAGGGCCATAACCCCAACTGCGACTGTGCGGCCAAGCTGGCAGCGCGCCGACGAGCAATAAAATCAAGATAATTAGAAGGATCGTTCCCATGCTTTACTCCTTTTGTGGTTGGTGGTTGCAATTCACTGTAAAAAATGTCCTACTCAGCATGCGGTGCAACTTCGATCCGTTTATAAAAATACGCGCATAGAATCGCAAATCCTTTTCCGGCAGGCTTTGACGGCGTTGTGTTCAGTTAAGGCAATCACGAGCCACACGGTAAATTAAAAGCGCTAAATTAATAACGTGAAATCTGACCGTTATCTATCCTTACCCGATCACCGACACGCAAGTCTCCTGGATTACTAAGGTTTATGGTCTGGTAGCCGTTATCATTCATGCGAATGCGCACGTCGTACGACGCTGGACTTTGACTATTGCGCTGCTCCACTTGATTGCCAACTACGGCGCCGCCGACTGCGCCGCCAACGGTCGCCACGGTGTTGCCGGTCCCATGACCAATTTGATGTCCCAAAACGCCGCCGAGCAGACCACCCACGAGTGCGCCAGCGATCCCGCGACTTTGGTTTTCGCCTTGAACGACATCAATTGCGTCTATCGTTCCCCGGCCGTTATAAGACTGAGAGTTGGATGGGGCGGATTGAGTAGACGGGTTATATTGATTGGACGGATTGTATTGATTTGTTTGATTGTACTGATTGGGCTGATAGGTCGGGTCCGTCGAGCTGCGATATTGCTGCCCATCGTTGGGGCCGGCGCAAGCGGCTAAAAGAAGCGATCCGCTCGCCATGGCAGAAATCAATACGGTTAAGGATTTACCGGTGCGTTTCATGACGTCTCCTAATATCTATTTCATTCCCGATGGACGTATGCGGGATGTCCACATGGTCTGATCGCTTTAACCATCGTCTTCGCGGCTTTACTAACATGCGCTGATCGGACATGCCATCCGCAGATCAATGCATAAACAGATAAATGAGTACTAAAATTACTGCAGGCACCCCCAGCAACCACGCTAAAAAATACTTACCCATGATGGTAGCTTTCGAGTTGGTTGACGAAAAAAAAACGTCAATAAAGAGTTAAAAAAGTGCCTGAGCGCATCAAAGTTGTAAATAACTATATAGAGGAAGGGTGGATACTTCTATCGGACGGGGGCTACTAACGTTGTAGGATTGCGTGAAGCAGAGCCCCGAACGGGCCTGGATACAAAGGTGAATTTGCTGGAATGTAGCGGACTGCCTGTGAGGCTTCTACGCTGTTCTTTTACGCTTTTTGTACGCCCCGGGCCAACTGGAATTCGAGGTTGTATTTAGTTTCGTGCTGGCGGGTCAGCCCGCGTGTCAGTCAACCCCGAAACACAAGAGGGCCATCTCGGCTTATCATGGTCTTAGTTGCAGAATCTAAACCGCTGTCGGCGACATGAGATTCCGCAGATAACGTCGCCAGGCCGACTGGAGCTATTACCTTTATTTTTCTTTAGCTTCTTTTTAATTTCAAACGGACGATTAAAGGAGTTTTATATGTTTAACAGTAAAAGCGCTTTGTTGATGTTGACCGTTTCAAGTTTAACCGCGTTGTTATTGATGGCACGTCAACGGCTCGCCCGAGCGAATGCGGAACAAAATTTACAGAGTAAAGCCATCACAATTTGGGAGGGCGAGGGAGGGAACCTGCCCGCCAAACCTACAGTTCCGGAGTAGGTCCTTTCTCGGGTAGATTTGTCCTCACGGTGAATTTATCTAACGAGATAATTGATCGTTTGATTTAAGCGCTTCGCCCGGGACCTTGAGTCCAGTAACCGGGTTTGGCGAACGTTTCCTTTAAGCGATCAATAAAAAAACGTGTTTTTGCCGGAAGATGGCGTTGTTGTGGGTAGACCGCCATGATGTCGTAATGCGGCAACGCAAATTCATCCAGTACCGTGATGAGTTCGCCGCTGGCCAGTTGCGCCTGAATTTCCCAGGTGGAGCGCCATGCCAGGCCCAAGCTCTCGCTGACCCATCGATGCAACAATTCGCCATCGTTACAATCCAGATTTCCTTCTGCCTTGATGACAACCGGTTTTCCACCCTGTTGGAAATACCAACCGCGTTGCTGGCCGCCTTGCAAGTTGAACGATAAACAATTGTGAGCTGCGATATCGTCCAGCGTCACAGGGGTGCCATTGCGGCGCAGATAGTCCGGCGTAGCGCATACCACGCGACGATTACCGGCTAGTTTGACTGCGACGAAATTGGGGTCGATTACGCCGCCGATTCGGATGCTGATGTCATAGCCCTCGCGCACCAGATCCACCACCCGATCAGTGAGATTGAACGAGATTTTTACTTCCGGGTTGGCGGCAAGAAATGCCGGTGCGTGCGGTGCAACATGCTTGCGTCCAAACGCCGCCGGCGCCGAAACCACTAAATGTCCCGTGGCTTTATGGCGACCTTCCGAAATAATCTTTTCAGCAACATCGAGATCGTTCAATAATTTGCGGCAATGGTCGAGGAATACTGTTCCTTGTTCGGTCAGGGTCAAGTGACGCGTCGTGCGGTGCATAAGCTTGGTACCCAGCCGCTTTTCCAGCGCATCAATGCGCCTGCCCAGCATGACGGGCGTAATATTTTGCTCCAGGGCTGCACTGGCCAAACTGCCTTTTTCTACTACGCTGACCAAGGCCTCAATCTGTTTCAACTTATCCATATCTCCTCCGATTGCCTACTTTACCGCTTATTCCATATTAAAAGTATGGAATAAACAGACAGTTTGTCTTCTTATCAAACATAAAGTTTGCTTATACGATGTACTTCATCGACTTAACCCCTGTCCAAACACCGTTCACTTTATCGCGACATGCCGGAATCCGACTGCTCTGGTCGGCCTCATTCGGTCCACGGTGATAGCGGTTCAGGAACAGGCAACACATTCCCAATAAGTAATCCGGAGGCAATATGGCAAAGATGAGAGCAATTGACGCAGCAGTATATGTAATGGAAAAAGAAGGCTGTTTGCAAACGTTCGGGGTTCCAGGTGCGGCCATTAACCCGCTGTATTCGGCGATGAAAAAGCACGGTGGCATCAAACATGTGTTGGCCCGACACGTTGAAGGCGCGTCGCATATGGCGGAAGGTTATACCCGCGCCGCAGCCGGCAATATTGGCGTCTGTATCGGCACTTCAGGACCGGCTGGAACCGACATGATTACTGGCCTGTATTCGGCGCAAGCGGATTCAATTCCCATTTTATGTATCACCGGTCAGGCACCACGTTCACGTCTGTACAAAGAAGATTTTCAGGCGGTTGATATCGAGTCAATCGCCAAGCCTGTGACAAAGTGGGCAGTCACCGTGCGCGAGCCTGCATTGGTGCCGCGCGTGTTTCAACAAGCGTTCCATCTGATGCGTTCAGGTCGTCCAGGCCCGGTCTTGATTGATTTGCCATTTGACGTGCAAGTAGCAGAAATCGAATTCGACCCTGATACCTACGAATCGCTCTCGGCCTACAAGCCGACAGCATCGCGCGCGCAGATCGAAAAAGCCTTGACCATGCTAGGTGAAGCTGAGCGTCCATTGTTAACCATCGGCGGTGGTGTCATCAATGCCGATGCTGCTGACCTCGCTGTTGAATTTGCTGAATTGACTGGTGTTCCGGTTATCCCTACATTAATGGCGTGGGGTGCAATCCCTGACGATCATCCGCAGATGGCGGGAATGGTTGGCTTACAAACCAGTCATCGTTACGGTAACGCCACCATGCTGGCATCCGACTTTGTGCTAGGTATCGGCAATCGGTGGGCCAATCGTCATACCGGTTCGGTAGAAGTGTTTACCAAGGGCCGCAAGTTCGTGCATGTGGACATCGAGCCGACCCAGATCGGACGCGTATTCGGACCGGACTATGGCATTGTCTCCGACGCAAAAGCAGCGTTGATTCTGTTTATTGAAGTGGCGAAAGAATTAAAAGCGGCGGGCAAGCTACCTGATCGGTCGGCCTGGTTGGGTGAGTGCCAGGAGCGCAAACGTACCATGCAGCGTCGCACCCATTTCGAAAACGTTCCCGTGAAACCGCAGCGTGTATATGAAGAAATGAACCGAGCTTTTGGTCGCGATACCTGCTACATCAGCACCATCGGTTTGTCGCAAATCGCAGCTGCCCAATTCCTGCATGTCTATCACGCTCGCCATTGGATTAACTGCGGTCAGGCCGGTCCGCTGGGCTGGACTATTTCGGCGGCCTTAGGCGTCTGCGTTGCAGATCCGAAGCGCGAAGTGGTTGCGATTTCAGGTGACTATGATTTCCAATTCATGATTGAAGAGTTGGCCGTCGGCGCGCAGTTTAATTTGCCCTATATACACGTAGTGGTAAACAACTCGTATCTGGGTTTGATACGTCAGGCGCAACGCGGATTTGAGATGGATTACTGTGTGCAGCTTGCCTTCGAAAATATCAATGCACCTGAGTTAAACGGCTACGGTGTTGATCACGTTGCGGTGGTAGAGGGCCTCGGCTGCAAAGCGATACGGGTGACCAATCCAAACGAAATTCAAGACGCCTTTGCACAGGCCAAGCGTTGGATGGCGGAGTTCCGGGTTCCGGTCGTGGTGGAAATTATTCTTGAGCGCGTCACCAACATCGCTATGGGTACCGAGATTGACAATATCAACGAGTTCGAAGATTTGGCAACCAGCCGTGCGGATGCCCCAACCGCGGTGAGTTTGCTGGACTAAGTTGCGCGATTAATCCGATTAGAGCCGATTGCTTAACCGATTGCGCCATTTACCCGCACCGTTATTTGAATCGATGCCAGATTCATGTCGACAAGATTGAAAGGACGAGGAAATATTATGACCAAACTAGCAGCTAATCTCACGATGTTGTTCACGGAGTTACCATTTCTTGAGCGCTTTGGTGCCGCCGCGAAAGTAGGATTCAAGGGCGTTGAATTTCTGTTCCCGTATGCATTTCGCGCTGAGGAAATTAGCGACAAATTGCAGACAAATGGACTGGAACTCGTTCTGCATAATTTACCGGCGGGAAATTGGGACGGTGGCGAACGTGGAATTGCCTGTCACCCGGACCGCATCAGCGAATTCAAGGAGGGCGTGGACGAAGCATTGCGTTACGCCAAAATACTCGGCGTAAAGCAATTGAATTGTCTGGTCGGCATCGCGCCTTCCGGTGTGAGTCAGGACGATCTGAAAGCGACCGTCGTAAGCAACTTGAAATTTGCGGCGGATAAATTGCAGGTCGCTGGCATTCGCTTGTTGATCGAACCGATCAACACTTTTGATATTCCTGGCTTCTATCTCACTGGAACTCGCCAGGCGCTGGATCTGATCGCCGCGACTGGGTCGGATAACATTTTTGTGCAGTACGACATTTATCACATGCAGCGAATGGAAGGCGAGTTGGCGAGCTCCATTAAAGCCAACCTCGCGCGCATTGCGCACGTGCAATTGGCCGACAATCCCGGTCGTTTTGAACCAGGCACCGGCGAAATCAACTATCGCTTCCTGTTCTCGTTTTTAGATGAAATCGGCTACGACGGCTGGATCGGTTGTGAGTACAAGCCGAAGGCTGGAACGGTTGAAGGTTTGGGCTGGCGCGCAGCACACGGCGTGTAAAAAATTGGCTGCATCATTAACGCCTGGAATATTCGACAAATTTTAAAGACATCAAGGAGATTTATCATGGCAAAAGTAGGCTTCATAGGATTAGGCATCATGGGCGCGCCAATGGCCGAGAATCTGCAACGCGGCGGTCATAAGCTGTATCTGCATGATCAGAAAAATCCGCCTGCGTCGTTGATCGACGGCGGCGCGACCGTCTGTACCTCCGGAGCGGAAGTTGCAAAACGCGCGGACATTATCATCGTCATGGTGCCGGATACCCCCCATGTCGAAGCCGTATTGTTCAACGAAAAAGGCGTCGCAGAAGGATTGACCGCAGGCAAGATCGTGGTCGACATGAGTTCAATCTCTCCGATTGCCACCAAAGGTTTTGCGAAGAAAATCAATGCGTTAGGCTGCGAATATCTGGACGCGCCGGTGTCGGGTGGGGAGGTCGGCGCCAAAGCGGCATCTCTTACCATTATGGTTGGCGGTTCCGAAGCTGCCTTCAACGATGTCAAAGCATTGTTCGAACTGATGGGCAAAAATATTACGCTGGTCGGCGGAAACGGCGACGGTCAAACGACCAAAGTAGCTAATCAGATCATCGTTGCATTGAATATCCAAGCGGTTGCGGAGGCATTATTATTTGCCTCCAAAGCCGGTGCTGATCCTGCAAGAGTACGAGAAGCTCTGATGGGCGGCTTTGCTTCTTCTCGTATCCTGGAAGTCCATGGTGAGCGGATGGTTAAGCGTACCTTCAATCCAGGTTTCCGTATCGAGCTGCATCAGAAAGATCTAAATCTGGCGTTGCAAGGTGCCAAGGCGCTCGGTATCTCGCTGCCAAATACGGCCATGGCACAGGAGCTCATGAATACCTGTGCGGCCAACGGTATGAGCGGGTTGGATCATTCTGCGCTGTGCCGGGCAATTGAAATTATGTCGAATCATCAAATTGCTTCGGCATAAGTGGTAAATTAGGTGCAAAATTATGTTCTTGGTCGTATTTGGCATTTTATAAAATATTGCCGAAACATCGAAGCCGTTGGCGCAGCCATTCGCAGTTGACCTAATTGGTCACTGGCGCTTCCAGGGTTTGACGTTTGGTCGGGAATTGTTGGAGCCTGCTTGCATGTATCGAGTTGGTCTCCCGCGCCGGTCGTCGAAACTTCTGGAAGCATAACCAATGGGAGTCCAGCGCAAGCAAATGCAATCAAAAGAATGCGCTAAACGTCTAGTTAATTTTTTGTACCTCACCAATCAAGGTTACTCAGCATGCCTACTCCAATCGCCCCAATCACCACAATCAACCCTCGCCAGCTCTTACTGGACATGTACCAAAGTGCTGTCGATGCCGTCAGCGCAGCAAAATGTCTGCCAGCCTATCTGGCCCGGATACCGGCCCCAACAGGCAAAGGTCGCACGCTGGTGATCGGTGCCGGCAAAGGGGCTGCAGCCATGGCCAAGGCAGTCGAAGAGCACTGGCAAGGTGAACTGGAAGGGTTGGTTGTGACGCGCTACGGCCACGGTGCCGACTGCAAGCGCATTGAGGTGGTGGAAGCCTCGCATCCGGTACCGGATGAGGCCGGGCGACGAGCTGCTGTTCGGATACTTGAAATGGTCCAGGGATTGACCGAGGATGATTTGGTGCTCTGTCTGATTTCGGGTGGTGGATCGTCACTGTTGGCGCTGCCAGCGCCAGGTATCTCGCTGGAACAAAAGCAAGCGATCAACAAGGCGCTACTAAAAAGTGGCGCAAATATTTTTGAAATGAATTGTGTCCGCAAGCACCTGTCGGCCATTAAAGGTGGCCGTCTGGCGTTGGCCTGTGCGCCTGCACGCGTCGTGACCCTGATGATTTCGGACATTCCAGGCGATGATCCCGGGGTGATTGCCAGCGGTCCTACTTTGGCCGATCCGACTACTTGTGCAGAGGCGCTGGCGGTGTTGCGAAAGTATAAGATTGAGATTCCCGCAGCAATTTTGCAGCATCTGGAATCAGGTCAGGGCGAGAGCGCGAAGCCTGGTGATCCGAGACTATCCAGGAATCAGTATTACGTCATGGCCACTGCGCAGGATGCATTGGAAGCGGCCGCTGCGGTAGCATCATCCGCTGGTTTAACGCCGTATATTTTGTCGGATGAAATGGAAGGTGAGGCGCGGGATATCGGCCTCGCGCACGCCGCGCTGGCACGACAGATTGCACGCCGCGGCCAGCCTTTCGCGAAGCCTTGCGTTGTGATATCAGGTGGCGAAACCACGGTCACTGTGCGGGGAACCGGCCGGGGTGGGCGCAATGCGGAGTTTTTGCTGAGTCTGGCGACGGCATTGGATGGCTATCCTGACATACATGCCATTGCGTGTGATACGGATGGGATTGATGGCTCGGAAGACAACGCTGGTGCGATCTATCAACCGCAGTCGATGCGACAGGCCGAGGAATTGGGCCTGAGACCGAAGGCGATGTTGGATAACAACGATGGGTATGGATTTTTTGAGGCTTTGGGGAATTTGGTTGTGAGCGGGCCTACCCGGACGAATGTGAATGATTTTCGGGCGATGTTGATTCTTTAATAGTTGTTTACCAGTTGTGTACTAGTTGTGTACTAGTTGTGTACTTTTGGCGGGCCTGAATGGAAGTTTCAGCTGGCCGAAAGTGAATACCTTACATCCGCGTGCGGGCAAGGTGGGGTGCTAATAGCAGCGCTCTCGGAGCGGCAACATAGGCTGCAGCTCGACGACCGTAATCGTCTTACGGCTCGAAAGCTCACATAAGAAAAATGAAACAACTCACCCCACCCTCCATCCGCATAGTATCAAGCAAAAAAATATCTAAGACCTACACCAACGTAAGAAAAAGTCGCATGTTATGTGCGGACAATCATCCGCAGCGAATTAACTGTGTTAAAAATTGAAGTCCTCAAGTTTACCCAAGATTACCCAAGAACAAATAACGACAACCCACGACAACCCACGACCAAATAGAAAAAATCTTCGTCAGGATCGGAAGAATAGCGAACGATTCCATCTAACCCAGTTTCCCCGCCACCCTCAAAAAGGAAAGCCCTCATGCGTCGTCAACGCAAAGCAAAAATCGTCGCCACCTTAGGCCCCGCCAGTTCCACCCAGGAGATGATCCAGGCGCTATTTGAAGCCGGTGCCGATATCTTTCGATTTAACTTCAGTCACGGAACCCATGCTGACCATCAGGAGCGCTATCGTATCGTGCGCGAAGTTGAACAAACTGTTGGTCGTCCAATTGCTATTCTCGCTGATCTCCAGGGCCCGAAACTGCGTATCGGGCAGTTCGTCGATGGCAAAGTAACATTGGTCGCCGGCCAGGAATTTACGCTGGATCGTGACAGCACCGCTGGGAATAGCGACCGCGTTTGCCTGCCCCATCCAGAGCTGTTTGAAGTCATCGCAGCCGGTCAGTCATTGCTATTGGACGATGGCAAATTGCGTTTGCAAGTGCAAGATAGCGATGGTCAGAAGATCCGCACACGGGTAGTAAATGGTGGCGCGTTATCTGACCGTAAAGGCGTCAACGTTCCGGATGCCGTTTTGCCGATCCCCGCATTAACCGAAAAAGATAAGCGTGATCTGGCGTTCGCTTTGGACCTGGGTGTCGACTGGGTTGCGCTGTCATTTGTGCAGCGTCCGGAAGACGTGCTGGAAGCCAAGGCGTTGATTGGTGACCGCGCCTGGGTGCTGTCCAAACTTGAAAAACCTGCGGCGTTGGACCAGCTTGATGCAATCGTTCAAGTATCCGACGCGATCATGGTGGCACGTGGTGACCTCGGGGTCGAGTTGCCGCCAGAACGTGTACCCGGCGTGCAAAAGCGTATTTTGCGTGTGTGCCGTCAGCAAGGGAAACCGGTGGTTATTGCGACCCAGATGCTGGAGTCCATGATTACGATGCCGGTGCCAACCCGAGCTGAAGCATCAGACGTTGCGAGTGCTATTTATGATGGCTCCGATGCGGTGATGCTGTCGGCAGAATCGGCCAGTGGTGCTTATCCGCTGGAAGCGGTGGAAATGATGAATCGTATCATTGCTGAAGTTGAGCAAGATCCACTTTATCGTAATCTGCTCGATGCCCAGCACGAGACACCGTTACCCAACCAGAGCGACGCTATTTGCTCTGCGCTGCGCGACGTCACGCGTATCATCGGCGCTAAAGCAACAGTGACTTACACCAGCTCCGGACACACGAGTTTGCGTGCTGCGCGCGAACGACCGATCGCACCAATCGTCAGTATTACACCGAAACTGGCGACAGCGCGGCGGCTGGCGATGGTGTGGGGAGTGCATTCGACCATTAGCGATCAGGTTCACAACGAAAGCGAAATGGTAAAGGCGGCCTGCGAGACCGTCGTCAAGGAAGGCTTTGCAGTCGCGGGCGATCAGATTGCCATCACTGCCGGTATGCCATTTGGTCAGCCGGGAAGTACCAACTTGCTGCGTCTCGCAGAAATCTGGCCAAATAAATAATATCAAGCTCAACAAGCTTAGTAGGCGCAGTAAGCTCGGGCGAGCTCCTTTTTAACCGATTAATGAAATACAAAAAAATGACAAAACCTGCAAACTTCGAAAATTATCATATACGTAAGTGGTACACCCAAATCGACGACACGCTGGCTAACGAAAGCGGCGTGCTGGCCGATGGCGCAGCACTGCGGAAGATTGTGATCGCGGTTGCGATTCATAACCCTTATGCCGGCCAATTCAATCAGAATCTTGAAAATATCCTGGCGAACTCGGCCGCATTGGGCGCGGAATTCGGGCGCCGAATCAATGCCGCGCTGGGCACCGATAAAGTGGAAAGCTATGGTAAAGCCTGTATCGTTGGTGTTGGCGGTGAATATGAACACGGCAATGCGTTTCTGACGCCAGCATTCGTGATGCCGATTCGTGAAGCCATTGGCGGCGGCAAAGCGTGGATTCCATCGTCAGGAAAGCGCGGCGTGCCGGGCACCAATCTCGATATTCCGCTTGCGCATAAAGATGCGCTGTACGTGCCATCGCATTACGATACTGTGACGACGCAATTCACCGATGCACCAAATAGCGATGAAATCGTTGTCGCGTTTGCGGTAGCTACGCGTGGCCGTTTGCACGCGCGTTTAGGTGGACTAAAAGCGAACGAAATAGAAGGAAAGAACGGCTTGAATTAAACGCGGTAACGCGTTTCCTGCTCTATTTGCCGCATTTGACAGATCGTAACGTAGGTTGTGTCATGTCCGAAATCCGTCAGACTGATCGTTTATTTTTGATTTGCGATCAGTACTGACGCTCAAAAGTCTCCCTGAATCAAAATACCTCGTATTTTTTAACCACTTTTAAGTTTGCCTGATACCGGTTGGCGGGCGTGCCGATTGTCGACTCAAAGAGCCAGTCGCAGAGATCGAAACGTCGCTATTAATGCATACGCTGGTGGCCCGCTAATGCTTAAAAGTAGTATTACAGTGTTACCACGGCATCTGCGCGGAGGGGAATAATAAGACTCTACCCACAATCATACAGACCCGCAGATGGCAAAAATTATCCATACGATGATTCGGGTCCTCGATCCCGAGCGATCCAAGAACTTTTATCGCGATGGTTTTGGATTTGAAGTCTCCCATCAGCTTGATTTCCCCGGTTTCACGTTGGTTTATCTGCGCAGCCCGGAAAATGATTTTGAAATTGAGCTGACCCACAATCACGATCGTAAGGAGCCCTACACGCACGGCGACGGCTATGGACATTATGCATTTGTCGCCGATGATCTGGCTTCCATGCACACCAAATTGTTGGATTTGGGTTATTCGCCTGCAGCCATCAAAGAATTCAAGCAAGATGAGACGCTGCTGGCGCGCTTTTTCTTTGTAGTCGACCCGGATGGTTACAAGATAGAAGTGTTGGAGAAGTGGGGCCACTATCGCTAATTTTCAGCCGAATTGTTGTTTGATGACTTGAAGAGTCTTGCACATAATAATGACAGGAGACAAAAAATGCACCTACCTGAACAACCGAAACGTCGTAAATTTTTGAAGATAGCCTCTGCGGGTTCTATTGCCGGGGTCGCGGGAGGTATCCCCAGCTTATTTGTGTCGAACCAGGCCGCAGCGGAAGAAATGCTCGGGAACGACACTTTCGTTACTCTGACAAAAATTGCCCGCGACATTTTCCCGCATGACGGGTTCGATGATGACCTGTATGTCAAAGCCGTGGCTATCTACGGGGACCAGGTTAAGGCAGACCCCAACCTTCGCGCGCTTCTCATCAATGGCGTGGCCGCAGCAGATGAGGCCGCGATCAAACAATTCGGCAAAGCGTACGCGCAGATACCGGATGAAAAATCCCGACTGGTTGTTCTGACGGCGATGCAGACCACCCCTTTTTTCCTGAAGATTCGCGGCGATCTGGTTGTGAGTCTTTACAACCAGCCCGTGGTGTGGGGAAAGTTGGGCTATCAAGGACCATCTGCTGAGTTTGGCGGCTATATCAGTCGCGGCTTCAATGATCAGAACTGGATGGAATTGACCTAAGTCGATGATCGTTCAAAATTAATTGCTGCATTATCAAAAACACACTCTTATAAAAATAATGAGGAGACTGCTGTGGCCGCAAAATTTAATTTAAGTGAAGAAGTGGTAGTGATTGTTGGTTCGGGTGCAGGCGGCGGGACGCTCGGCAACGAACTGGCCCAAAAAGGCATCAATGTCGTTGTTCTGGAGGCAGGCAAGCGGCATGAAATCAGCGATTTCGAAAATGACGAATGGCCGATGTTCAGCAAAATTTCCTGGCTCGACAAACGCACTACGTCTGGCACCTGGCGTATCGCGAGGGACTTTCCCAATCTGCCGACCTGGATTGTGAAGGCGGTAGGCGGTTCCACCGTACATTGGGCCGGGGCTTCATTGCGGTTTCAGGAGCATGAGTTCAAAACGCGCACGGTGTACGGCGATATCAAGGGAGCTAATATTCTTGATTGGCCGATTACTTTGAAGGATCTCACGCCTTATTACGAGCGGGCTGAATTCAAAATGGGCGTGACGGGTACGAATGGTATTCCACGTCTGCCTGGCAACAATAACTACAAAGTATTGGCGGCGGGTGCCAAAAAAATGGGATACAAGGAATTCCATAGCGGGAATATGGCGATCAACTCCCAACCGCGCGATGGACGCGGCTCTTGTCAGCAGATTGGATTTTGCTTTCAGGGCTGTAAGTCGGGCGCGAAGTGGTCGACGTTGTACACAGAAATTCCAAAAGGCGAACGTACCGGCCATCTTGAAGTCCGTTCTGATGCGCAGGTTTTGAAGATTGAGCATAACGCGGCGGGTCTGGTGACGGGCGTGCTGTACAGCGACTCAAAAGGCAACCGCAGCTTTCAAAAAGCGCGGGTAGTATGCGTCGCCGGTAACTCAATCGAATCCCCGCGTCTTCTGCTTAATTCTGCGTCGGCGATGTTTCCGAATGGCTTGGCAAATTCATCGCGTCAGGTCGGACAAAACTACATGCGTCACATGACCGGCTCCGTGTACGCAGTGTTTGATAAACCTGTGCATATGTTTCGCGGCACCACCATGGCAGGCATTGTGCGTGATGAATCGCGGCATGACACCAAGCGCGGGTTTGTCGGCGGTTACGAAATGGAAACGGTGTCTCTCGGGGTTCCCTTCATGGCCGCATTTCTTGACCCAGGGGCTTGGGGGCGTGGTTTTTCGTCGGCAATGGAGTCGTACGACAATATGGCCGGGATGTGGGTAATTGGCGAAGATCTTGCGCAGGAGTCAAACGGCGTGACGCTGCATGCAACTGAAAGAGATCAATTTGGCTTGCCGATTCCGAACGTGCAGTTCAGTGATCATGCCAACGATCTTGCGATGCGCAAGCACGCTTTTCAGCAAGGCGCCGCGTTGTACACGTCGATTGGTGCCAAACGGACTATCTTGACGCCACCGTATCCGTCCACCCATAACCTCGGTACCAATCGCATGAGCGCCAAGGCCAAAGATGGCGTTGTCAATAAATGGGGACAGACCCATGACATCAAGAATCTGTTCGTGTCGGATGGTAGTCAGTTCACGAGCGGCGCATCTGAAAATCCGACGTTGACCATTGTCGCGTTAGCGATTCGGCAGGCGGATTTCATCGCGCAGTCGATGTCGAGAAAAGAGCTTTAATGAAGCGCCTTAGAGCAATTCCGTTGGTATTCGCGGTCACTATGGCGCTTGTACTGAGTGATTACACCGTTGCTGCGGAGACGCTGTCTGGGGAGAAATTGTTCAAGTCGCAATGCGCAACCTGCCATTCTGCTGCAGAGGGTAGCCCGAATCGCCAGGGCCCTAATCTCTACGGTGTGGTGGGGCGCCCGGCCGGAGCCGCCCCCGGTATGGCCTATTCCGCTGCATTCAGGAAAGTCCTCGACGGTAAGCCATGGACCGAGGCGCTCCTGAATAAATGGCTAGAGGATCCACAAAATGTCGTGCCGGATACGCTCATGATGTACCACCAGGATGATCAAGAAAAGCGTCAAGCAATCATTAATTACCTAAAGACGTTACATTAGGGAGCGTATCTGATGGATACGACTATAAAAAAGGAGATGAAGCATGTGCGAAATCTATCTGAAGGCCGATCCGATTCAGTATGAATTACGGACCCGATCAATACGTATCCACGGTGTAGTGACAAGCGTTCGACTGGAAAATCTCTGCTGGGATATTTTGGCGCGAATTGCCCGTAAAGACGATATGACCACGAACCAACTGATCAGTCGGTTGTATTCGGAGGTGATTCAGCAACAAGGCAAGATTGGCAACTTTTGCGCATTTTTGCGAGTCAGCTGCATGCGTTATCTCTCAAGCGTTGCCTTGCAGCAGGACAAGGAATCGCTGCTGCTGGGCAGGACCGATACGGTAACTTTAGCAGAGCAACCGAAAGGGCGACGCAAGTTGGCGCAGCCTGAAGCGCTCGTATTGCAAATGATTCGTTAAGGAATGATGCGGCCAGGAGGTTACTGAGCCGCAATCATGAAGACTTTGTTCGGTCACATTGCAGCTAGCGATTGATGGGCGTTCGTTTCAAGAACACCATCAATGGTTAGCTGTCGAGATGACTTAGCGGGCCGCCTCAGCGAGGCTACGGGCAAGGCGGTTATGCCGCTCCAGAACGTTGCCTAAATCGACCGTGGTTAGCTGGCCATTACGTACAACAATCCGCCCATTGATGATGCTATAAGCGACATTGGAAGGGTTGCAGAATACCAGTGCTGCGACCGGATCGTGCCACGCACCGGCGTAGCCCACCTGATTCAGATCAAACATAACCAGATCAGCCGACATGCCAGGTTTGAGCGCGCCGATGTCGTCACGGTTCAACACTTTGGCGCCGCCGAGCGTTGCTATTTCTAACGCCTGTCGTGCGGTCATTGCATCCGGGCCAAAGCCTACGCGTTGCAGCAACATGGCCTGACGGGTTTCACCCAGCATATGGGCGCCGTCGTTTGAAGCAGAACCGTCAACCCCGAGACCGACGCTAACCCCAGCGTCGATCATTTTACGGATGGGCGCAATACCAGAAGCGAGGCGCATGTTTGAACAAGGACAATGCGCGATGCCGGTGCCGGTACGGGCAAACATATAAATGCCGTCGTCATCGAGTTGAACGCAATGGGCATGCCAGACGTCGTGTCCGACCCAGCCGCAATCTTCCGCGTATTGCGCTGGCGTCATGTTGAATTTCTCACGACTATAGGCGATATCGTTGGCGTTTTCTGCCAGATGGGTGTGTAACGACACGCCATGTTCTCGCGCCAAAATTGCAGACTGGCGCATCAAATCGCGGGACACTGAAAACGGCGAGCAGGGCGCAACAACAATGCGTTGCATCGCATGGCGTTGATGGTCGTGAAATGTCTCAATCAAACGTTGAGTATCTCCGAGGATGGCGTTTTCGTCTTCGACCACGCAGTCGGGCGGCAAGCCACCTTTGGACTGCCCGACGCTCATTGAACCCCTTGCGGCATGAAAGCGCATGCCGATTTGGCTAGCCGCTTCTATACTGTCGTCGAGTTTACAACCATTCGGATAAATATATAAATGGTCGCTGCTGGTAGTGCAGCCGGACAGGATCAATTCTGCCATCGCCGTCAGGGTAGACACTTGAATCATTTCCGGCGTCAGATTGGCCCAGATCGGATAAAGATTGGTGAGCCAGTTGAACAGTTCACCGTTCTGCGCTGCCGGGATCACGCGTGTCAGGCTTTGATACATGTGATGATGGGTGTTCACCAACCCGGGGATCACCACATGATCGGTCGCGTCGATGACTTCATCAGCCGTTTGCGGCAGGTCGCTACTTTTGCCGACTTGTTCGATAACATTGTCACGGATGAAAACGGCGCCGGCGCTGATTTCGCGGCGCTGTTCATCCATGGTGACCAACACACGCGCATTTTTTATCAGTAAAGTTTTGGACATATTTTTGACATAAAAGGCATTCGTCAAGCCCACCTTTCTATGACAAGTAGTCTTGACGCATTACCAGGCTCTGGTTCAGGACTTTGGAGTAAAGTTGCGCAGGAAATCCAGCAAGATTTGCGCGGACACTTCAGCATCGTCAGCTGTCATTGTCTCTAATGGATTATGACTGATTCCACCGTTACCGCAGCGGGTAAATAACATGGCGACGTCAGTTACTTTGGCGACTGCCATCGCGTCATGACCGGCTCCTGAAGCAAGTTTGAAGGGACGTACGCCTGCACGTTCGGTGGCAGCGGTCAGCTGGTTCATCAGCCATGGTGCGCAGGGTACTGCGGGCGCTGAGACCATTTTTTCGATGGTGCTTTCAATGTTGCGTCGCTGACATACGTTGTCAATAAAATGTAACACGTCAGTGACCGCCGCATCGCGGATGAGGTCATCGGCGGCACGGATATCCAATGAAAATACACAAGCTCCAGGAATGACATTGGTCGAGCCGTTTGGTACCTGCAGCTGACCGACCGTGCCGACCAGGGAGGCTTGTTGGTCCTGCGCACAGCGTTGTTCAACATACAGCAATATTTCGGCAGCGGCAGTAGCAGCGTCTTTGCGCATCGACATCGGGGTGGTACCCGAATGGCTGGCGACGCCTTTTAACTGCACCATATAACGGCAACTACCAGCGATGGAAGTAACAATGCCGACCGGCAGATCATGTTGTAGCAACACCGGACCTTGTTCAATATGAACCTCGACATAACCTAACAGGTCATTCGGATTGCGTGCCAGTGAGGGAATGGCAGCGGCATCATGTCCGGCGCTTTGTAAGGCATCGCGCATGCTGATGCCGTCGCGGTCAGTATTGTCCAACAAGCCCATGTCGAATTGGCCGATGACCGCGTTACTACCAAGGAAAGTGCTTTTAAAGCGCACGCCTTCCTCTTCGGAAAAGCCGATGACTTCTACATGGAATGGTAGCTTCTCGCCACGCTCATTCAAGAGTTTAATGATGGCGATAGGCAGCAGGATACCTTCACGCCCGTCATATTTTCCACCATTGCGGACCGTGTCGTAATGGGAGCCGGTAATCAGCGTTTTAGCGTGTGGGTTGTCGGATAAATAGCGGCCGACGACATTGCCGACGGCATCAATATCGGCGACCATGCCAGCTTCACGCATCCAATCTGCGAGTTGTGCAGCGGTGCGGCGATGGGATGGAGTCATGTAAGCGCAGGTCAGGCCGACTTCGTCATCACTCCATGCTCCGATGACCTGTGCCCACCGCATGATAGTCTCACCAAGATGGGGTGTGTAGTCGAGCAAAGCATTGATGCGCATTTCGGCGATACGGCCAATTTGACGCAGGGCTTCGGCCTTTTCGTCGGCGATCTGATTTTTCAGGCGACGGCTAAAAGCCTTAATAATCGCTTCTCGTGATAAACCCTGACCGTCCGCACCTTTCACCGCCAGAATAAACGGGAACGTAAATCTGGCGTTGTAGGCTGCGTTCAGTGTTTGCAGCGTGGCAAATTCGTCCGGGCTGCAATTGTTGAGTCCGGCCTTGGCTTGTTCCCCAGTTGACTCAACGGTTAGCTGGCCCGATATGGCGGCTTTGCCAGCCAACTCGGGATGGGCGCGGATCAAACCCAGTTGCTCATCCTCCGAGGCACTTCGCACAGTCGCTTCAAGCGCCAGCTTCAGCTCGGTGATATTCAAAAAAGGACGATTGCTTGCAGCGCGCTCAGGTATCCAGGAAGAGTGCTCGTAGATCCCTTGTAGCGTCGAGACGAAAGTATTGGCGTCACAGCCGTTAAGTTGTTCCAAAGTGGTCATTTGCTGTCGGCGGGTCCCACCCGCGTACTCCTTAAATAGTTTCAGTGACGGGTGGGACCCGTTTGGACATAAACGCCTTATACGCAATGGCGGCGCAATGCCGACCAAGGCACCAATAAATCAATGATCAGAGCTTTGCGCTGCGGCAACCGCATATTCGCGGGCGCTGTTGGCAGTGCCCTTGCCATTAAAGAACAAGTTGAGTAATACCGCCATGGCCGATGCCAGCAGAATGCCGCTATGCAAAATGGTAGACAAGAATGCAGGCATTTTGTCAAAAAAGCTGGGGGCAACAATCGGGATCATTCCGGCACCGATACTCACTGCGACGATAAAAAGATTGTTGCGGTTGCCGACAAAATCAACTTTGGCGAGTATTTTTATACCGGTGGCAGCGACCATGCCGAACATGACCAGTCCAGCGCCGCCAAGGACAAACTGTGGAATTGACGCCGCCACGTTTGCCATTTTCGGAAACAGACCGAAGGCCATCAAAATCACGCCAGCAGTGGCGCAGACATATCGACTGCGGACGCCGGTGACGCCGACCAGTCCGATGTTTTGTGAAAAGGAGGTGTAGGGGAAAGTATTAAAGACACCGCCGATGATCGATCCGAGGCCATCTACACGGAGGCCACGTGCAAGCGTTTTATCATCGATTTTTTTGCCAACGATTTCGCCCAGGGCAATGAACATTCCGGTCGATTCAATCATGGTCACGATCATGACCAGGCACAGGCTGATAATCGAGCCCAGATCAAATTTGGGCCAACCATAGTGAAATGGACGAATAAGCGCAAACCAGTCAGCATCGCCCAGGCCATAAAAGCTAATTTTCCCCATCGACAATGCGATCAAAAATCCAATAATCATCCCGACCAGCACCGAAATGTTGGCGATGAACCCCTTTACATATTTAGTAATCAGCAAAATCGATATCAAGACAACCAAAGCGATACCCAGACTGGTCGGAGAGCCATAGTCCGGATTTGGTATTTTGGTAAAGACGCCATCGACCAGCTTGCCGATGATAGGCTGACCGCCCGCGGCCCAATTGATACCAATACCCATTAGCGAAATACCGATGACGGTAATAACAGTTCCCGTGACGACCGGCGGAAAAAATCGCATCATGCGGCTCATGTAGGGTGCCGCCAGCATACAGAAAATACCGGCCACGATTACCGCGCCATATATGTGAACGATGGTCAGGTCTGGATTGCCGGCCATCGCGACCATTGGGCCCACGGCGGCGAAGGTGACGCCCATCATCACAGGCATTTTGATACCGAATTTCCAAAACCCAAGGCTTTGAATGAGCGTGACCAGGCCGCAACAAAACAGATCGGCACTAATCAGAAAGGCGACATCACTTTTTGCCAGATGGAGCGCCCCCCCGACAATCAGCGGGACGGCAATGGCGCCCGCATACATGACAAGCACATGCTGCATGCCAAGCGCGGTGAGTTTGCCTAACGGTAACTTTTCATCAACCGGGTCGGTTATGGTGGTGGCGGGAGTGACAGTTGCGGTTGCGGTGTTCATTGTGCGTCTCCAGAAGCTGGGATTTTTTAGATATTATTTTGTCTTGCACAATTCATGCCAGTGACGTTAGAGCGGAGTGAGAGGTCGTTCCGATATCAACGCTAGGGTTATGTAATGTGTGATGAACGATATTATAGAAAACCATAGTGTGAGATATACGCAATGATTGATAGTTGATTTCAGTTGTAGCATATAACAGTTTCATTTGATTACCATTGCTTTGACGACTTGACTGACCTGTTCACGCAACCATTTATGCTCGGTCGCCTGATGCACGCGTTCGTGCCAAAGTTGATAAAACCGCATTGGAGGAAATTTTATCGGTAGCGTAAAACTTTTTAGAGCGAGCGTTTTTTCGTAAAACTGAGCAAATTGCCGACCCGTGGTCAGCACCAGATCGGTCTGCGCTGCCATATAGGGAAGCATGCCAAAGTAAGCTGATTCGACCACCACGTTACGGCGCATATTCTGGCGATCAAGGAAGGAATCAATGATGCCGTGATAACCAGGAAGAACTTGCCACGGGGCAAGGTGCGGCAGGCTTAAGTAGTCTTCCACTGTCATGGCATCGGAGGCGGTACGTTTGGCATAGGCGCTATCTGCGCGCATCAGACAGACAATCGGATCGTCAAACAATTTAGTTAAATGTAAATGTTGCGGCGGCTCATCCCAATTCGCAATGACCAGATCGAGGTCGCCATCGGACAGTTGGCGCACATAATCGGTCTCCGGCCCTAAAGCATGAATAACGATACGGCTTTTCGGTGATTCGCGTCGCATTCTGGCGACGAGTTCCAAAAAAAAGGGAGTATTCATATAGTCCGGCGCAGCAATATGAAAGGTACGGGCTTCGGCTTGCGGGACAAATGGGGTTTTGTGCACGAACAGGCGCTCGGTCTCATCGAGGATCCGTTTAGCTGGTTTCAACAAGCTTTCGCCGTGCTGAGTCGGTACCATCCCGCGTGCGCCGCGCACCAGAAGTGGATCACCGGTCAGTTCGCGCAGTTTGCGCAATGAGGCCGAGATCGATGGTTGTGGCTGATTTAACTTGAGTGCCACCCGGGAAACGTTCTTTTCACACAGCAAAAGATAGAGTATGCGGATCAAATGAATATCAAGATGGTCTGGTAGCTTGGACATAATGGGTTTGTCTCTTTGTCTCTTTGTGAATTGGGACCCTGTTACTGCCTGGCCGTCCGATCTTTGTCGGAAGGATAGGGGGGTCAGTGCATGTCAAGTTCGGTGGCAAGTTCGGCGTCACGTTCGGTGTAACGTTCGCGACTTCTGTCACCGGACTGCCGTGCCGGCTTAGATCAGGCATCAGGCCGTATTGACGCGAGCGACGGTGACGTCGATTTTATAGGTCTATTGAGGCGACTCGACAGTTTTATTTAATTTCTGTATATGAATAGACGTATGTCAAATATACTTCAAATTCAATATTTTTAAAGCCGAACGCGTTTATCTTTCATGAATCCGAGTTGTTTTAAGTCGTGGCATCGCTGTTTGCAGCACTGACTGGGAAACAACGTTGGGCAAAAGAATGTGACTTCGTCAGCTTATAGCGTGAAATGCCGTGCAAAATAGTGTTTGTATAAGATACAAAGCGTCAACTTCTACACCGGTTAAAGGGGAAAACGCAAAGCACTGGTTTAAGCATACAAGATTGCGCAGGTCATAGTGGTCGTAGCGGAGCTGTAACTACCAAGTTCGCGACTTATTTTGAGGGGGTGGCCCTCTCTCGTCTGCAGTGCCCGCAGTGGCGGACGAGTGTAATTGTGAGGAAGACATGGATTCAATGTTAGTGTCGTATGGCGTGGAATGGCTCAATTTACTGG
Source organism: Glaciimonas sp. PAMC28666 (assembly GCF_016917355.1). GTDB lineage: Bacteria > Pseudomonadota > Gammaproteobacteria > Burkholderiales > Burkholderiaceae_D > Glaciimonas. The sequence continues at coordinate 3,298,031 of NZ_CP070304.1, forward strand.
TGCGCTGGCTTCACCTGATCGTCGGGATCGCGTGGATTGGCGCGTCGTTCTATTTCGTCTGGCTGGACAACTCTATCCGTCCACCCAAGCCTGGTTCTGATCTGGCCAATAAAGGTGTTTCTGGCGAATTGTGGGCGGTGCATGGTGGCGGCTTTTATAATCCGCAAAAATATCTGGTGGCGCCGGCCGAGTTGCCGGAAGAACTCCATTGGTTTAAATGGGAAGCCTATGCGACGTGGCTAAGTGGTTTTGCAATGCTTTTCATTGTTTATTACTTCAACGCGTCAGCGATGATGATTAACAAAGAGGTTGCCGATCTGAGTTCATTGCAGGCCATTGGCGTCGGCATCGGCACGTTAGTGATTGGCTGGACTGTCTACGATTTGTTATGTCGTTCGCCGCTCGGTAAACGTGACGGGCTTCTTGGTCTCGTGATGTATTTGTTTATCGTCGCTGCGGCATATGTGTTGAGCCATTTGCTGAGCGGTCGTGCTGCTTATATACATGTTGGTGCGATGATGGGCACCATGATGGTGGGTAACGTTTTGATGGTCATTATCCCCGGTCAGCGTAAGCTGGTTGAAGCCATGCGCCTCGGTAAAGCACCGGATCCGATTTACGGAAAAAGAGCGAAGCAGCGTAGCGTCCACAATAACTACTTCACATTGCCAGTGCTGTTCATCATGATCAGCAATCACTATGCAATGACTTACAGCCACGCATACAACTGGTTGGTGCTGGCGGCGATTATTGCAGCCGGTGCGCTGATTCGTCACTTTTTCAATCTGCGTCATGCTGGTCGTGTTTCCTGGGGTTATCCAGCTGCCGGTGTTGCTATCCTGGTGGTGGTAGCGATTGCGATTGCTCCACGTCCGATCCCTGCGCCTGTGGTACCTGTTGCCACTGTTGGGCAGGCGGTAACCGGAACGGCAGCGACTGATGTGCCAGTGGCAGATATGGCGCACGTGCAGGCGATCATTACTCAGCGTTGCGTTGAGTGTCATGCAGCGCAGCCGACGCAGCCCGGATTTGCTACCGCGCCTGCCGGAATCATGCTGCAAACGCCTGATTTGATACGCCAACATGCTGACAAAATTTTCCAGCAAGCAGTGCAGTTGAAAGCAATGCCGCTCGGGAACATGACCAATATCACTGACGCTGAGCGGGCGGTGATTGGTGCCTGGTATCAAGCGGGTGCGAAGTAATCGCGCATGGTTTTGATTGATTGCTGATTTATTTGACGCTCATCGGTTGAGCGTCAAATAAACCGACTCAAACATACGCCGCAGTTAATTAGTGCCTGAATATTGACGGTACTTTTCACAGATCATCTCCATTAACAGTACAAAGCAGATGCCTGGCGACGGCAACCTCGCTGGCTTCCTGCTGCCTGCAGCAAGTTGTTGCTAGCAGTAGCTTGTGCCTTGATAACCACATTTCTGAAAGTTTATTATGACCACTCTCACCATCGACGGCTTCACCCTCACTGCAGCGCAGGTCGTCAGCGTGGCCCGTGCACCGTATTTGCCGGTGACGTTGGCGCAGTCTTCGCGCGCCGCGTTGAAGGAAAGCCGCGATTTCATCGAAGCGACCTGGATGCATGATGACGCGCCGATGATGTACAGCTTCAACACCGGTGTCGGGCTGTTAAAAGATACCCGTATCAAGGTCGAACACATTGCGTTGTTTCAGACTCAGCTGATCAAAGCCCATTGCGCCGGGATCGGCGAGCCATTTTCGGAAGAAGTCAGCCGCGCCACCATGTTGCTGCGTGCCAATGCTTTTGCGAGTAATTATTCGGCGCCACGGGTGGAGGTGGTGGACCGTCTGCTGGCGTTCCTGAACGCTGGCATTCATCCGATCATGCCGCAAAAAGGCTCGGTCGGTGCCTCCGGCGATCTGGCTCCACTGTCGTATCTGGCCGCCGCGATTGCCGGTTTCGACGAAGCCGAAGTGATGTATCAGGGTGAACGCATGCGTGCCCCGCAAGCCATTACCGCCGCCGGCATTGCGCCGGTCAAATTCGATTTGCAAGCCAAGGACGCCTCGGCCTTGATTAATGGCTGTACCGCCTCGCTGGCGGTGGCCGTGCTGGTAGCGCACGACGCGCGTAACTTGCTGAGCGATGCGTGCCTGTCACTGGGCCTGACGCTGGAAGCGATGCGGGCCGAAATGGCGGCCTTCGATGCACGCATTCAGCAAGCACGTCCGCACGCCGGGCAAATCAAAACCGCTGCGGTGGTGCGCAAGCTGCTCAAGGGATCGACCCGCACCACGCATGCAGCGCGCTCGGTGCAGTTTCCGGAAGAGTCCCGCCGCACCGATATTCCGTATTCAGAACGGATTCAGGATGTGTATTCGTTGCGCTGTGCACCGCAAGTCTACGGTCCGGTGTTCGATGCACTCGACTACATCGACACCATCGTCGACAAGGAAATCAATTCGGCCACCGATAATCCATTGATCTTCGGCAAAGAGGGCGGCGGCTTTGAGATCATTTCCGGCGGCAATTTCCACGGCCAGTATCTGGCCCAGGCGATGGATCTGATGGCGATGGTGATGACCGATTTGGGCAGCATTTGCGAACGTCGGGTGGCGCGTCTGATCGATCCGACTTTGTCGTGGGGCTTGCCACGCAATCTGATGAGCGGTGTGCGCGGGGTCAACACCGGTTATCCGGTGGTGCAATGTTCGTTGAGTTCCCTCGTAATGGAAAACCGCACCTTGTGCATGCCCGGCAGCGTCGACAGTATTCCGGCCAAAGGCAACAGCGAAGACCATGTCTCCAACTCCACCTGGTGCGCACGCAAGGCCGCGACGGTGGTGGCAAATACCCAATATATTATCGGGGTCGAGATGTTATTGGCGGCGCAAGCCTTGACCATGACCGAAGATTTGTTGCCGGGATTCGTCCTGGGTCAGGGCACACAAGCGGCCTATCAGGAAATCCGTCGCCAGATTCCCGCTTGCCTGGACGGTGATCGCTGGTTCCACGATGATATTCTGATGGCGCAATCGTTTGTCGTCACGGGATCGGTACGGAATGCGGTGGTAGAGAAAATTGGGGCGTTTGTATAACTTCAGTCGACGAAAAGAAAACACCGCACGACGCTTCATAACGTCGTGAGGTTAATTTTTTAGGGCATTGGTAGGTGAATTTCACCCAAAAATAAAAGGCGCGTTGTTCTGATTTTTTACAATCAGGTCAACGCGCCTTTCGCTTTTTCGACGTTTAAATACGGATACTATTTCGATCAGAAGCGATGCCGGATGCCAAGCCCCAAGCTGTTTCCAGTACTCTGATCCGTAATTTTATCGACCATATATATCGCGTAAACGTCGGTGCGTTTGGATAGATTGTAGTCATAGCCGACCGATGTGGTGTTGCGTTTCAAGGGCTGACCGATAGCACTTCCGTCACGTTTTGTATTCGCCCAAGATGCGAGAATTGCGCCTTTACCCAGCGGAATGCTAGTACCGAGTTGCAAAGTCTTATCTTCCAAATCAATGTCCTGCGTGGTCTTCTGGTAAGTCGCAAACAATTTAGCGAGGGTGAACTCATAGCTTGCGCCTAAAAACCAGGCTGATTGACGGGTTGCAAATTCACCCGTCGGTAGCGGAATATTGGTTGCAGGCTGTACGTTGCCCGGTGAAAGTTCTAACGGATTATTCACTTTGACGCGTTGATAAAACGCCGTCAATGCCAAGGGGCCATTGAAATACAACACATTCGCGCCGATATTGTTTCGACCGGTTTGCCCGGCTTGCTCACCGAACTGATAATGTAAGTTGGCTTTCAGACCGGCGAACACGGGAGTGGTATAAATAATTTCATTACTCCACCCGGTATCGCCAGCGGTGGTGTTGGTCCAGCCCGATGCGTTGAACCAAGGCACATCCATGTGCAGAATGAGGGGCGAGAATGCAAAGGAGTCGCCGAAAGGATTGAACAGGATTGACGGCAGAAAGTTAGGCGCCAGATCGCGGCCCAGAGATACTTGGCCGAAATTGCCGGATAAACCGACATTTGCATCGCGTGAGAAGAAGGTTTCATTTCCGGCAAAACGACCGGACTCGCCTGTATCCGCGCGGAAAAAAGACGTTAGTTTGAAATTGGCCTTTAGCCCATCTCCCAAATCTTCGGACCCGTTGAAGCCAAACCAGGAGGTCGTCATGCCGCCACTATTGACGGCGCTGGTACGATTGCTGTCGCCGCTATATTTCATCGAACCGAGATAAGTGTCGACCAGGCCGGTCACATTAACCGTGGTTTGTGCCATTGCTGGAATTGCCGCGGCACTGCCTAAAAGGGCGGCGATTTGCAAAATATTTATTTTTTGGCGTGTTTTATCCGTAATGCAGTTATGGTGCATTTTGTCTCCTGATTTTGTGAGTGTTGGCAATTGCTCGCCGTCTTGTTTTAAAGCAAGTACTGCGGTGCCAGGGTGGTTATTTCTACTGCCGTTACAACTACTTATTTCTGGACGTGGAGCCGCCACGACGGGTGAAAAATGTCCCGTGATTCGAAAGACTTAACAAGCGAAGCGCTGTCTAGTTGGGATGCGTAGCGCGCCAGTGATCGGCGATGTCAATGCGGCGCGCAACCCAGACCTTGTCGTGTGACTGCACGTAATCCAAAAATCGCGCTAACGCCGCAGCCCGTGCCGGCCGTCCAACCATACGGCAATGCAAGCCGATTGACAGCATCTTTGGCTGGTTTAATCCTTCAGGATCGCCTTCCTTGTAGAGCACATCAAATGCATCTTTCAGATAGTCGAAAAATTGCGTGCCGGAATTAAAGCCCTGAGCGGCCGCAAAACGCATGTCGTTGGTATCCAGCGTGTAAGGGATGATGAGTTGCGGTTTCGTGATCGTTTTGCCGTCGGGGCCACTGAGTGTCACTTGTTCCCAGAATGGCAGGTCGTCGCCATAATTGTCCGCGTCATAGCTAAAGCCGCCGTGCTCCATGACCAATTTGCGTGTATTGGGGGAGTCGCGTCCCGTGTACCATCCCAGCGGCGCAGTACCGGTTAATTGCTTGATGATGGCAACCGCTTCAGCGATATGTGCACGTTCGGTAACTTCGTCAATATTCTGATAGCTGATCCAGCGCAAGCCATGGCAAGCGATTTCGTGACCAAGCTCCTGAAAAGCAGCCGTGGCTTCCAGGTTGCGTTGGAGCGCCCGCGCCACGCCAAAAACCGTCAGCGGTAGCTTACGCTCCTCGAATAATCGCAACAAGCGCCACAATCCAGCCCGGGAACCATATTCATATAACGATTCCATGCTCATATGACGATCCGCGAAGCTCTGTGCACCAATGATTTCCGACAGGAACGTTTCTGAACCAGCATCTCCATCCAACACGCAATTTTCGCTACCTTCTTCATAATTGAGGACGAATTGCAAAGCCACGCGCGCTTGGCAAGGCCAGTGCGGATGTGGAGGAGTGCGGCCATAGCCGATCAGATCACGAGGATAATTATTAGGCATATTCATAGCGTTATTTTTAGATATCTCTTATCAGTTGGCCTGTCATTCCCGCACAAAATAGACTTGATTCGGAGTCTGCTGTGCACTTCACCGGCGCATCATGGCCGTTTGCCGTCATGCAAGGGGCGCTTCTTGACACAAAGTTGTGCAGAGGATGATCCGGAAAAAGTCTCATCTTTTTCAAGTTGACCTGGCGCTGGAAGGTGATGTTTGGATTATGGTGCCTGTGGTCATTATTAATATATCCGGAATAGTATATTGACCTTCAGTCTGCGGTATATCATTTAATCTGAATTTACTTTTTGTCGTTGATCCAAGGAAAACATAATGGGAAAGTTGAGTACGCACGTTCTGGATATTACGCAAGGCAAGCCGGGCGCCGGGGTGAGCATCGGGCTATATCTTGTCAATGCCAATGGCAAAACGCTATTGAAAAGTGTTGTGACGAACGCCGATGGTCGTTGCGATGCGCCTTTGCTGCAGGGCGAGGACATGCAGGCTGGGCAATATGAGCTAATTTTTGCAGCAGGGGATTATTTTGCTGCGCAAGGTGTGACTGTTCCCACGCCACGCTTTGTCGATCAGGTCACGCTGGCATTTGGGATTGCGGACCCTGAGCAGAACTACCACGTGCCATTGGTGGTCTCACCATGGTCCTATTCAACTTACCGAGGTAGTTAGTCGTTAAAAAAACGATGCGGTTCCCCCAATGGTTGAAGCGGGCTTTTAACTGCCCGCCAACATTTGCGGAGGCGCAATCAACTGTTAGCCGGCCGAATTCCTGCGTTAAGATAGGGTTAAGGGGGTTCCGCACCCTGAGAATAACCACAACATCTATAATTCCACCTATCCTCTTGCAAAGCTTGTGTTAAACTCTGTGCAATCTCTTTTGAAAAATGGTCCCGCAGCTTCAAAAGCATCGGCTATCCGAAAGAAAAGAGTCGACTGATGCAAGGCAAGCGATAATCTCGCCTCATCATGTTCTGGTCCCGCCCAATTATGTACCTCCTCTAACGGGCGCCGGACGGCAGCATCAACGAGTTTCGATTTGATCAGGGCGCAGACGACACATTGTCATCTTTGAGCCTATATTCTGCACATTTATTAACAAATTAACCAATACGTCGTACATGGATATTGTTGAGGCTAAGAAAGTCCTCGAAACAGCGCTACTCTGTGCCCATGAGCCATTGTCAATTAACGACCTGAAAAAGCTCTTTGTGGTGCATGACGACGTTGAAGGTGAAGTCGATGCAACGACGATCAAATTGATGCTGGAAGAACTGCGCACAGATTGGTCCGATAAAGGTATCGAGGTAGTTTCACTCTCCACTGGCTGGCGCTTTCAAAGTCGCCCCGAGATGAAAATTTATCTTGAGCGCATGAATCCGGAGAAGCCGCCTAAATATTCGCGTGCGGCCCTTGAAACTCTGGCCATTATTGCCTATCGTCAGCCTGTGACGCGTGGAGATATTGAAGAGATTCGCGGCGTTACTGTGAATTCTCAGACCGTGAAAATGCTGGAAGAGCGCGGCTGGATTGAGCCTATCGGTTACCGTGACGTTCCGGGGCGACCGGGCTTATTTGCCACTACAAAACAATTTCTCGATGATCTCGGTCTGACATCTCTGGATCAACTACCGCCTTTGCAACAGGTTGCCAAAAATGATATGCAAGAAGGGACGTTGCTGGAACTCCAGGCATTAGAAGCGGACCTCGAGGCAAATCTGGCGGCAAACCGCGGTGCAGTACCAGGTGGGGAAGCACAGGATACGAGTAACAATGTTCCCGAGGTCCTTGCTGAGCCAGCAAATGTAAAGAATGGCGAGGATAGCTTCGCGTTTGAAGTGAGTGATGTTGATCAGAGCGACGTCCCGCGGAATGCGGATGATCCGATTGGAGCGGTAGACAATGAAGTTGCCGCAGTCATAGAAATACCAGAAGCAACTCCTAAGCATGCAGTGGAGCCGGGCGTCATGGAAAACATTTCTGACGAACTCGTGCACATACAGCCGGCTGAACTATCAGTTGCACCTAATGAAGTTTTTACCAACGACCCAACGCCTGAGTCAACTGATGATGATGTCAAGGCCGGTCCGCACAACTACGATCTAAACAATGAATCCACCTAGTTCCAATGATGCGCCGATAAACGACGCTACTGCTACCTCCCCCGAGTCGAAGGCGGCCAAAAAGCCGAGAGCGCGTAAAGTGGCGCCCGTTGAGGCCCCATCGACAGTGGAGGCAGCCCCCAAAGCCGCCCGTGCAGCCGCTAAAGCGCCGGTTGCCAAACCTGCGGCGACAAAAACCGCTGCTGCCAGTGCGCCGGCTGAAAAAACGCCGGTAGCCAGGAAGCCGGTTACGAAGGTTGCGGTTGCCGCACCTGCTGTAATAGCAGAAGTAGCGGCCTCGAAGCCCGCTGCGAAGAAAACTGCAGCCGCGAAGACCGTTGTTGCAACCGCTGCGGTTGCCGAGGCAGTTTCTGCGCCAACAGCAGTTGCAAAAACCGGCGTGGCGAAGAAAGCAGTTTCGAAGCCAGCGTTGAAATCGACGATTGTGCCGACCACTATGCCGACTATTAAGCCGGTTGTTGCGAGTGTTTCAGTAGAAGGTGCAGAGGCTGCCAGGCCGGTTGCGCAGAAGAAGACAGCAGCAGCAGCAACTGTTGCGAAACCTCTCGCCGCTAAAGAGCCGGTCGAGATCGCTCCAGTGAAGCGCGCACCGCGTAAGAAACCTGCGCCAAAAGAACTGGTAATTGAAGTCGCTCCTGCAGCTGCCTCGGTGCCTGCAACATTCACGGTCGAAAAATTGCCGCGCAAGCCAGCGGCACCGAAGCTGGTGGTTGAAGTGTCTGCCGCTGCGTCCGTACCCGGAGTGAGCGCTCCTGCGGCATTTGTGCCAGTTGCTTCGCCTGTAGATACAAACACAACAGATAAACCGGCTCGCCGTGGTGTGCGTGGTCCTCGTGCGTTACGTAGCAATCGCGCCGCACGGGCCCAAGAACTGGCTGCCCAGTCGCCTGCGGTACCCTATTTAAAGCCAACAGCGGGTCCTGGTAGTGCTGAATCAGTCGATCCTTCCGAGCCAAACGGGAACCGTGAAGTGCCGTCCAGTTCTCCGAATGCGCCCCGTGGCGAACGTAATCAGGATCGCAATGCACGCACCGGTGGTCGCAGCGAAGGTCGCACGCCCGGTCGGGATGGTCGCAATGGTAACAGTCTGAGCACGAACTCGCGGGATCGTCAGCAAGCTAAGAAACCTCATAATCAGCCAGCTCGACCAGGCCAAAAGGGTCCACAAGGTGCCCCGCGCGTTGCCGATGCCGATGAAGTATTTTCGTTTGTAACATCCGAAGATTTTGATGATCTCGTCACCGAAGATGAAGCGGGTGAACGCGCCGGTCGTAACGCGCCGCAAAAAAATGTCCGTCGTGATTTGACCGCGGAAGATGATGCACCAAAACTGCACAAAGTTCTCGCTGACGTTGGCCTGGGCTCACGTCGCGATATGGAAGAATTGATTATCGCCGGGCGCGTATCCGTCAACGGCGAGCCTGCGCATATCGGTCAACGTATATTGCCAACTGACCAGGTGCGTATAAACGGAAAATTGCTACAACGCAAAGTGTCGAAGCGTCCACCGCGGGTGTTGGTGTACCACAAGCCATCGGGTGAAATCGTTAGTCATAACGATCCGGATGGTCGTCCGTCGGTATTTGATCGTCTTCCTAACATGAAGGCTGCCAAGTGGCTGGCGGTTGGTCGTCTCGATTTCAATACAGAAGGCTTGTTACTCTTCACAACGTCTGGTGATCTGGCCAATAAGCTGATGCATCCACGCTACAACATTGATCGTGAGTACGCAGTACGTACGTTGGGTGAGTTGGAGCAGGGCATGCGCCAAAAGTTGCTGGCAGGTGTTCAGCTAGACGATGGGACTGCACAATTTTCCAAGATCGCTGATGGCGGTGGTGAGGGAATTAATAAATGGTACCGCGTGACGATCGGCGAAGGTCGTAACCGTGAAGTGCGCCGCATGTTTGAAGCCATCGGGCTAACTGTTTCGCGTCTGATTCGTACGCGTTATGGCGCGATGACGTTGCCGCGTGGCCTTAAGCGTGGTCGCTGGGAAGAGCTGGATGAAAATGCAGTACGCGCCATGATGGCCGCTAATGGTCTGGAGAAAACCGCTTCACCGGCAGCTGGTAACAAGGGGCGCGACGATGCAAGAGAGCGTGACCGCGAACCAAATGGTAATCGTGCAAGTAGCAGTTATCCGACTAATCCGGGCCAGGGCCCTGGTTTTAACCGGGCACCAGGGCAGGGTCAGGGTTACGGGCAGCCGCGTCAGAATCAAGGTCGCGGACCTAATCAGAGTCAAGGCCAGGGTCAAGGTCAAGGTCAAGGGTCAGGACCAGGCGGTCGTCCGCAAGGTCAGCGTAGCCGTCAGCCGGATCCAATGCAAACCGCTTTAGGTTTTCCGGACGCCGGACAGCGACGCAATAACAATACGCGTCCCGCTCGTCCGGGCGGCAGAACGCCGGGCGCGGATTATCAGGGTGTACCTGGTTCGCCACGCCGCCGTCCGCGGTAAATAGCGGATATCTCGTGGGGATGCGATGTGCGCTTAATGTTAAGTGGTATCGCTTTCCGTCGAGATTGCGCTGGACAGGTGCGGGAATTCGATCCAGATACAGCGTGCCCGAAGTTTCAATTTGACAACGGTTGCGAAGATCGAAGAAAAGGGATTCGCAACAAAAAACGGTTTCCACATTGCGGGAACCGTGCTGATCGCTTATAATTTATAGGTTAACAAAAGTCATTTCGCATATTGGCGTGAAAGACTGCAGCAAATAACAAGAAATAAGAAGATGGGCTGATGCCCATTTTTTTTTTGCTAAACATTTGCGCAGGGTTTCAAATTGATGGTATGCGTAGCTATTTAATGGAGAGTCGCCTTGCAGTTGCTGGAACTGATTGAAAAAACCGTTGTAGGCATGGACTACGAATTGGTAGAGCTCGAAAAGGCCGCTGGTGGTTTATTGCGTGTGTTTATCGATATTACCCCCGAAAACGTCGAGCAAGGTGCAATCACGGTCGAAGACTGCGAAAAAGTGACGCACCAATTGCTGCACGTCCTGACTGTTGAAAATATCGTCTACGAGCGGCTTGAAGTGTCTTCGCCGGGTTTGGATCGTCCGTTAAAAAAATACTCCGACTATCTCCGCTTTGCTGGCAAAGAAGTAATTATCAAGTTGCTGTTGCCGATGCCGGGTGCTGCGCATCGGAAGACATTTCAAGGTATTTTGCAGGCGCCGGATGGCGATAATCTGAAACTCGAATTTGAAGCAAACGATGGGTCGTCAGCGCTGCTGGATTTTACGCTCGCTGATGTTGACAAGGCACGCTTGGTGCCGCAGGTGAATTTTAGGAGTCGCAAAGCATGAGTCGCGAAATTTTATTGTTGGTCGATGCGCTCGCGCATGAAAAAAACGTCGACCGAGACGTGGTGTTCGGCGCGCTCGAGCATGCACTTGGTCAGGCGACTAAAAAACGTTACGAAGGTGACGTGGATATTCGTGTATCGATTGATCGTGAAACAGGCGAATTCGAGTCGTTCCGTCGTTGGCACGTTGTTCCGGATGAAGCCGGTCTGCAATTGCCCGATCAGGAAATTTTGCTGTTCGAAGCAAAAGAGCAAATTGAAGACGTTGAAGTCGACGACCATATCGAAGAGCCGATTGAGTCGGTTGATTTTGGTCGCCGTTTCGCACAGGATACCAAGCAAGTAGTTTTGCAGCGTATTCGTGACGCCGAGCGCGAACAGATTCTGGCTGACTTTTTGGAGCGTGGCGATTCACTGGTCACCGGTACCATCAAGCGGATGGAACGCGGCGATGCGATTGTCGAGTCGGGCAAGATAGAAGCACGCTTACCGCGTGACCAAACCATTCCTAAGGAAAATCTGCGTATCGGTGATCGCGTCCGTGCGTTTATTCTGCGGATTGACCGCAATGCGCGTGGCCCGCAAGTCATTCTTTCCCGTACTGCACCTGATTTCATCAAAAAATTGTTCGAGCTGGAAGTTCCTGAAATCGAGCAAGGTTCGCTCGAAGTCAAGTCTGCAGCACGCGATCCTGGCGTTCGCGCCAAAATCGCCGTGTTTACCAGTGACAGCCGGATCGATCCGATCGGGACCTGCGTTGGTATGCGCGGTTCACGCGTGCAAGCCGTCACCGGCGAACTCGGTGGCGAGCGTGTTGATATCGTGTTGTGGTCAGAAGATCCTGCGCAATTCGTTATCGGTGCGCTGGCTCCGGCGAATGTCTCTTCTATCGTCGTGGACGAAGAAAAGCACGCGATGGACGTGGTTGTTGACGCGGAAAACCTGGCAATCGCAATTGGTCGCGGCGGCCAGAACGTCCGTTTGGCGGCTGAGCTGACCGGTTGGCAAATCAACATCATGACAGCGGAAGAGTCAGCGGATAAATCAGCGGTGGAAACCGCAGCGGTCCGTGCTCTCTTTATGGAGAAGCTGGATGTGGATCAGGAAGTCGCAGACATTCTGGTAGAAGAGGGCTTTGCCAGCCTCGAAGAAATCGCTTACGTGCCGATTACCGAAATGCTGGAAATCGAATCGTTTGATGAGGAAACGGTCAATGAATTGCGCAACCGTGCGCGCGATGCATTGGTAACCGAAGCAATTGCCTCGGAAGAAGGCCTGGAAGGCATGGAAGATGCGCTGGCTAATTTTGATGGCATGGACCGTGTTGTTGCTGGTAAGTTGGGCTTGGCAGGTATCAAGACTCTGGCTGGCTTCACTGGTCTTGCGTATGACGAATTTGGCGCGATTTTGGCTCTGCCTACCGACCGCGCCCGTCAATTGATTAAAGAAGAATTTAAAGATGTGACCGACGATGAGATGAAACTCATCGATGCCAAGTATGATGATCGTGCTAAAGCCCTCCAGGCTAAAGCATGGAATACCGCGGAAGCCAAGTGATCCGCGAGGTTCCAATGTCGTCTACCGCGCCACATAGAAAAGAGGACTGAATGGCGAGTAACAATGTAGCCCAATTTGCCACCGAGCTAAAGATGCCTGCAGATTTGTTGTTGACGCAATTGCGTTCAGCAGGTGTCTCTAAAGATTCGACTGATGATTCACTGTCAAAAGAAGACAAGGATCGTCTGCTGGAACACCTGCGTCGTTCGCACGGTGCAGTGACGGATGGCGAGAAAAAGAAAATCACGCTGACGCGCAAGGAAACTACAGAAATCAAGCAGGCTGATGCGACAGGTAAATCACGCACCATCCAGGTTGAGGTCCGTAAAAAACGTACTTTCGTTCAGCGCGATGAACCTGTGGCGGAAACGCCTGAGGTTTCAGCCGAACCTGCAGTTGCGGTCGTCGATGAAGCTGAACTGGCGCGTCGTGCAGACGAAGCCCGTCGGCATGCCGAGTTGATGGCGCGTCAAGAAGTAGAGCTGCGCGAAAAGCAGGAGCATTTGGCAAAACTTGAAGCCGAGAAAGAAGCGCAGGCAAAAGCTGCGCAAAAGGCCGAAAGCGATGCGAAAAAAGTCGAAAGCGAAGCTAAAAAGGCCGAAATAGACGCCAAGAAAGCCGCTGTCGCCGCTGCACCTGTTGCCGCATCTTCTGCGCCGGTTCCCGCACCAGTGAAAACTGCTGACGATGCCGAGCAGGAAGAGAAGAAGCGTGTGGCTGCGGAAGACGCAAAGAAGAAAGTAGCGGAAGCTGCCAAGGAAGCTGCGGAAAAATCGGCTGCGACTGAACGTGCGCGTAAAGCAGTGCAGGATGAAGTCGCCCAGATTAAAGCGATGATGAATGCGCCACGTCGCGTCATCAAAGCCCCGGAACCTGTAGCGCCGCCAGTGGTTGTAAAGGCAGCGCCTGCTGGAACGTTACACAAGCCTGCGGATAAAAAACCGGGCGAGAAAAAAGACGACAAGAAAGTTGTCGTCGATAAGAAATCGATTAAGTCTGCAAATGTTTCCTCGACCTGGTCTGATGACGCTAAAAAACGCGGCGCCGGTATCAAGACCCGTGGCAACACTGGTGGCGGTCGCGATGGTTGGCGCAGTGGTGGTAAGGGACGTCGTAATTCACATAGTGATGATCACGAAACCAACTTCCAGGTACCGACTGAAGCGGTGGTGAAGGACGTGTATGTTCCTGAAACCATTACGGTTGCTGAGCTTGCCCACAAAATGGCAGTAAAAGCGTCAGAAGTGATCAAGCATCTGATGAAACTCGGTCAAATGGTCACCATTAATCAGGTGTTAGACCAGGAAACTTCCATGATTTTGGTGGAAGAAATGGGTCACACAGCGCATGCAGCCAAAGAAGACGATCCAGAGGCATTGCTGGTCGACGGTGAAGAACAGGCAGATGCAGAATTGGTGTCTCGTGCACCGGTAGTGACTGTCATGGGTCACGTTGATCATGGTAAAACTTCGCTGCTGGATTACATCCGTCGTTCTAAAGTGGCATCTGGTGAAGCGGGCGGAATTACGCAACACATCGGTGCATATCACGTTGAAACGCCTGGTGGCATGATTACCTTCCTGGATACTCCCGGCCATGAAGCATTTACGGCAATGCGTGCACGTGGTGCGAAAGCGACCGATATCGTAATTTTGGTCGTTGCTGGCGATGATGGTGTTATGCCGCAAACGAAAGAGGCTATTGCCCATGCGAAAGCAGCCGGTGTACCGCTCGTCGTAGCCGTGACCAAGATTGATAAACCGGGTTCCAACATGGATCGGGTTAAGCAAGAATTGATCGCTGAGCAAGTAGTGCCTGAAGAATACGGCGGAGACGCGCCCTTTGTTGGCGTTTCGGCTAAAACTGGCGAGGGCATTGAAGCCTTGCTGGAACAGGTTCTGCTGCAAGCTGAAGTACTGGAATTGAAAGCGCCGATTACCACAGCAGCACGTGGTCTTGTGGTCGAGGCACGACTCGATAAGGGGCGCGGTCCGGTTGCAACAATATTGGTTCAGTCCGGTACATTGAAACGTGGTGATGTGGTCCTCGCTGGTTCAGCTTATGGTCGTGTTCGCGCCATGCTGGATGAAAACGGTAAGGCAATTAGCGAAGCCGGTCCTTCGATCCCTGTTGAGATTCAGGGGTTGACGGAAGTTCCGGTTGCGGGCGAAGAAGTGATGGTCATGGTCGACGAACGCAAAGCGCGTGAAATCGGTCTGTTCCGTCAAGGTAAGTTCCGCGACGTTAAGTTGGCTAAGCAACAAGCCGCCAAGCTGGAAAATATGTTCGATCAGATGGCCGAAGGCGAAGTCAAAAATCTGCCGATGATCATCAAGACCGACGTTCAGGGTTCGCAAGAGGCTTTGGTTCAGTCGTTGCAAAAACTGTCCACCAGCGAAGTGCGGGTTCAGGTTGTGCATGCTGCAGTCGGTGGTATTACCGAGTCCGACGTCAATCTGGCGCTGGCATCGAAAGCGGTCATCATCGGATTTAACGTTCGTGCCGATGCACAAGCGCGCAAGATGGCAGAAGCAAACGGCGTTGATCTGCGTTACTACAACATCATTTATGATGCAGTAGATGAGATCAAAGCGGCGATGTCTGGCATGTTGTCACCAGAGAAGCGTGAGCAATCGTTGGGTCTGGTCGAAATTCGCCAGGTTCTGCTGGTCAGCAAAGTTGGTGCAATTGCCGGTTGTTATGTACTCGAAGGTTTGGTCAAGCGTGGCGCATCGGTACGATTGCTGCGTGATAGCGTGGTCTTGTGGACAGGCGAACTGGACTCACTGAAGCGCTTCAAAGACGACGTTAAAGAAGTGAAGTTCGGCTTCGAATGCGGTCTGACTCTGAAAAACTTTAACGATATCAAAGAAGGCGATCAACTCGAAATCTTTGAAGTCGAAGAAATTGCACGGACGCTATAATTTTTAAGCGTAAATCACAGATGTAGCATGCACATGAAAGTGTGCAGGTAACACATCTGGTGATTCACAACTGGTGATTCACATCAGGTGGTTCAAATCAGGGAAATCGGGCTTCGTGCCCGATTTCCTTTTGGTGTATTCTGGAAGTTAAACAGTTTTTAAAGTAGTCAATTAGTGAAAGATACGGCTTAGTAGAGATATGGCTAAACATAGTAAATCCATCCCAGGACGCGGACTGCGTGTCGCCGACCAGATCCAGCGCGATTTGTCGGAAATTATCGTATTCGAATTAAAAGACCCGCGTGTAGGAATGATCACCATCACCGAGGTACAAGTGACGGCTGATTATGCGCATGCCAAAGTGTTTTTTACGATGCTCAACGACGATCCCGAAGCAATTCGCCTGACAGTGGCTGGCTTGACGCAAGCGGCCGGTTTCTTGCGGAATCAGTTAGGCCGACGTCTGACAATTCATACATTACCGGCGTTGCATTTTCATCATGATAATTCGACCGCACGCGGTGCTCAGATGTCGCAGCTAATAGCATTGGCAAACGCAACTCGCGCCAAGGACGATGGCGAAGATTAAAGCCGCGTTGGCCGCCGAATAGCGTCAGTCGCAGACTTATCTCGTGGCGCCGTTCGCTCGAAACGGCGACCGTGGTTATCTTGTCTTATCTTATTGATATTGTTTCACTCATCCCGCCACGCCATGTCAGATATGTCGTAGCACCTTCAAAGACCACCACCTCATGGCATCAACCTCGCCCAAAAGAATTCGTGTGCCTCTCGATGGCGTATTGTTGCTAGACAAAGCTGTCGGTTGGTCCAGTAACGATGCACTGATCAAAGCCAAGCGCTTGATGAATGCAATGAAAGCCGGCCATACGGGCACGCTGGATCCGTTTGCAACCGGGGTGTTGCCGTTGTGTTTTGGTGAGGCGACCAAGTTTGCGCAAGATTTACTGGATGCTGACAAAACGTATGAAGCAGTGATCCATCTGGGTCAGACTACGACGACCGGAGATACCGAGGGGGAGGTACTGGCGACCCGTGGTGTCGATGTTACAAAAGAACAAATCGAGACTGCGTTAGCGCAATTTCGCGGCGATATCAAACAGGTTCCTCCAATGTATTCTGCCCTCAAGCGCGACGGCAAGCCATTGTACGAATATGCGCGTGCCGGTATCACATTGGAGCGTGAAGCGCGTGACGTCACGATTCATCTGCTTGAATTTATTGATTATCAGGCGCCGTATTTAAAGGTGCGGGTGGTCTGCAGTAAAGGTACTTATATCCGCGTATTGGGCGAAGATATTGGCGCTGCGCTGGGTTGTGGTGCGCATCTGAACGCATTACGACGGACTCAGGTGGGTCATTTAACGTTGTCGGGTTGTCTGACTCTGGACGCACTGACCGCAATACCGGAGGATGAGCGGACGCCGTTATTGGCGTCAGTAGATAGTCTTTTGCTGACATTTCCGGCAGTTGTGTTGACGGAGCCTTTGGCGCAGCGGTTTTTGCAAGGTCAGCGTCTGACACTGGTTAAAGAAGGTGTTCCGCTTCCTTCAGGCACCGGTCGCGTGCGCGTGTATCTGGAAAAGTCGGATACGGGGCAGGCGGGCGAAGCAACCGTCCAACAATTATTAGGCACCGCCCAATTTCATGACTATGGTGTCCTGGCACCCGAACGATTGGTGTCGACCGCCTTAAAAAATAGCAATAACTGATACGCGGTCTGGTGTTAAAGACATTGTATTTTTAAAAAAATAAAGCAAAACTACACATTCCAACCCTTTGAAGTTAAAAGGCTTTTGCTAGTTCTTGCACTGCATCATGTTATAATGCTGGGTCTCCCGAATTCCGTTGCATTTTCCAGGCCTCTCAGGGTTTGTACTGCGCGGGCTTTTACCGCGCACTTGCTGCGTTAATTACCGAATTCCTTACTGAATTCCTCTATATCCATAACAATATGTCAAACATAAAACGCGCTATCCGCAACATTGCCATTATTGCTCACGTCGATCATGGTAAAACCACTTTGGTCGACCAACTTTTGCGTCAATCCGGTACCTTCCGCGACAATCAGCACGTTGATGCGCGCGTCATGGATTCGAACGATATTGAAAAAGAGCGCGGCATTACGATTCTGTCGAAAAACTGCGCGGTCGAATACGAAGGCACACATATCAACATCGTTGATACCCCGGGCCATGCCGACTTCGGTGGTG
This sequence comes from Glaciimonas sp. PAMC28666, assembly GCF_016917355.1. Classification (GTDB taxonomy): domain Bacteria; phylum Pseudomonadota; class Gammaproteobacteria; order Burkholderiales; family Burkholderiaceae_D; genus Glaciimonas. The sequence continues at coordinate 3,315,681 of NZ_CP070304.1, forward strand.
AAGTTGAGCGCGTGTTGTCAATGGTTGACAGCGTGTTGCTGCTGGTGGATGCGTCGGAAGGACCAATGCCACAAACGCGTTTCGTTACGCGTAAAGCACTGGAACTGGGCCTCAAGCCGATCGTTGTCATCAATAAAATTGATCGTCCGACTGCTCGTGCAGAGTGGGCCATCAACGCGACTTTCGAATTGTTCGACAAGCTGGGTGCGACCGAAGAGCAACTTGACTTCCCAGTTGTCTACGCTTCGGCCTTGAACGGTTACGCCAGCCTGGATCCGACAGTACGCGAAGGCACAATGACACCGTTGTTCGACGCGGTGTTAGAGCACGTTCCTGCACGCGAAGACGATCCGGATGGTCCGTTGCAATTGCAAATTACTTCGCTGGAATATTCGTCTTACGTTGGTAAGATCGGCGTTGGCCGTATCTTGAGCGGACGCGTCAGAGCGTTGCAAGATGTCGTTCTCCTGAACGGTCCGGATGACAAGCCGACCCGCGCGCGTATCAACCAGGTACTGACATTCAAAGGTTTGGACCGTGTATTGGTTGACGAAGCACTGGCTGGCGACATCGTTCTGATCAACGGTATTGAAGAGATCGGTATCGGCACCACTATTTGTGCTCCTGATGCGCCAAAAGGCCTGCCGATGCTAAAAGTGGATGAGCCAACATTGACGATGAATTTCATGGTCAATAACTCACCATTGGCAGGACGTGAAGGCAAATTCGTAACGACACGTCAGATTCGTGACCGTCTCGACCGTGAATTGAAGGGCAACATGGCTTTACGCGTGGTCCCGGCTGAAAATGACGATTCGACCTATGAAGTTTCGGGTCGCGGCGAATTGCATCTGACGATCCTGATCGAAAACATGCGTCGTGAAGGTTTCGAGTTGGCTGTTTCGCGTCCTCGCGTTGTCTACAAAATGGTTGATGGTGTCCGTCAGGAGCCGTATGAAAACCTGACCGTCGATGTCGAAGAAGCGAACCAGGGCGGCGTCATGGAAGAATTGGGTCGCCGTCGCGGTGATTTGCAAAACATGGAACCGGATGGCAAAGGCCGTGTTCGTCTTGAGTACCGTATTCCTGCGCGTGGCCTGATCGGTTTCCAGGGCGAATTCATGACATTGACACGCGGCACTGGCTTGATGAGTCACGTGTTTGATGAATACGCACCAGTTGACAATACCAAGGCTGAATTGGGCGGTCGTCGCAATGGCGTATTGGTTTCACAAGATGATGGCGCAGCCGTTGCTTACGCTATCTGGAAGCTGCAAGAGCGCGGCCGTATGTTTGTCAGCCACAATGATCCAGTGTATGAAGGCATGATCATTGGTATTCACTCACGTGACAACGATCTGGTCGTTAACCCGATCAAGGGCAAGCAACTGACTAACGTGCGTTCGTCAGGTACTGATGAAGCAGTGCGTCTGGTAACGCCGATCCAGATGTCTTTGGAATACGCGGTTGAATTCATTGAAGATGATGAATTGGTCGAAGTAACACCGAAGAGCATTCGTTTGCGTAAGCGTCATTTGAAAGAAACAGATCGTAAAAAAGCATCGCGCGATTCTTAATTGAGAAACGCTTGATTTGTATTTGATTCGGCTGGCGAACATTTTTTCGCTGCCGTTTCTGTCAAATCAACTGGTGTCAAACCCGTCAAGTGTGTAAGGCGCATTGCCTTTCACAATTGCCGGGTTTTTTGCGTTTATGGCTATCGTCCGCCACCTGGCTGGCTACGTTCTGCGCGTTTTAAGCGAAGGCGGTAAACTAAATGTCTACCCTTGATAGGATATCCCCGCTATGAACACGGCTAATTCTACGATGACACGACGTCTAGGTAACTCCCCGTTGCATGTACCATCTCTGACTTTTGGGGGAAATGTCTTCGGCTGGACAATTGATGAATCGACCTCGTTTCTTCTGCTCGATAAATTGGTCGATGCAGGATTGAATTTTATTGATACCGCAGATGTTTATTCGCGTTGGGTGCCGGGCCATCAAGGAGGAGAGTCCGAGACAATCCTAGGCAACTGGGTAAAACGTAGCGGAAAGCGAGACCAAATAATCATCGCTACGAAGGTAGGGATGGCGATGGGTGAAAGCCTGAAAGGGCTGAGCAAAGCGTATATTCAAGAAGCAGTTGAAGCTTCGCTGAGGCGGTTGAATACGGATTATATCGACCTCTATCAATCACATGAAGATGACCCTTCGACGCCATTGGCCGAAACATTGGATGCTTACGCGCGCTTAATCAAGCAAGGAAAGGTGCGGGTTATCGGCGCGTCCAACTATTCTGCGCCGCGATTATTGGAAGCAATGGAGCTAAGCAAAGCGGAAAACTATCCAAGTTATCAGTCCTTGCAGCCTGAATATAATTTGTACGATCGCGCAGAGTATGAGAAGACGTTGGAGCCATTAGTGCTGCAACGCGGGATAGGAGTCATCAGTTATTACGGATTAGCCAGTGGCTTTCTAAGCGGGAAATATCGAAGCGAAAAGGACTTGGGGAAAAGCCCGCGCGGACAAGCGGTAAAGCGCTATCTTGATCCGCGCGGCTTACGCATTTTGTCCGCGCTCGATCAGGTTGCTGCTCGTCTGGATGCCAATCCAGCGCAGGTCGCGTTGGCTTGGTTAATGGAGCGGCCAAGTATTACCGCACCGATTGCGAGTGCGACTACGTTAGCGCAGCTGGACGACTTAATCGCTGCCACGCGCCTGAAGTTGGACGTTGACGCTATAGCGCAATTAAATCAGGCCAGCGCTGAAAGCGACGAGGCTAGCAGGTTAAGTTAGAAAGAAGGTCTTTCGTGGGACGACCAAAAGGACTGCCCGGCATAGAAGGGAAGGGTAGCCACGTACGTGTTGTTATACGAGTAACTGCGAGGGTTTCTTTCATTCTCTAAATAAGAAGGACCAATTTATTGGTTACGATAAAGATCAGGCGTAAAATACTATGTGGCAACTTAGACCGTCATATTCAACTGAAGAGTGAACTTGAATAACAGATAATCCTGTATTCAACTATCGTGACACTCTTCGCCGGCATTTTATATGAGGCTGACATGGAGTTCATTCCATTCGAAGTAGTAACTGTTTCTGAAGCCAAAGCCGTCCTCGAAAAAGATCATGTAGCGGACGAAAAAGAAGTGAACTGGGAGCATGTTCGGCGCTCGGAAAGTCCTTCTGACGTCAAACTTAATGCCGCAACTTATAAATGGGTATTGACGCTGCCGGTAGAGGTTTGGCCTTTATGGCTTATGAAATACTTTCCGCGAATAGCAAACCAGTTTGCAGATACGTGGGGCTATCGATCAGCCTGCGAGGCCTTATTTGAGCAACTTTTAATGGATCAAAGAGGAACGCGCAAAGGGTTCCCCATGACGATATCCCGCGAAATCATGGCATTAAAGCTATGTTTCGAAAGCTCCTCGATCACCCCTCAAATTGTTTGAGCGCGCCATTAACTGGCAGCATTAATAAAGCGTTCGTGGATGTAGTTACGTCCGATAAGTTTATGCGAACAGTAAAGTCGCCACCTAATAGCATTGTCATATGGAATGTTATTTTGGTGGCGATCTCGATTTAGCAGATCGTGATAATGTTAGATTGTTTTTAAATTTATAACTGGAAAAAAGATTTTTTCCAGCAAAAATAATTCAGAGCATTGCCTTGGATTTAAGGGTCTATTGGCGATCTGATGTAATTAGCCGTAAGCACCCAATTTTTTCGTGTGGGAGTGATAGATTTAATCCGGACAACCTCGACCGTAAATGGTTGATAGAAAAATAACAGGATGCGATATGGATCAGACTGAATTTAAAAGTATTATCGCTAGAGAAGGATTTGCAGAAGGGTTGATTGTAGACAGAGATTCGAATGGATTTCTTGATACACATGTCCACCCGTTTGAAGCAAAAGCATTGATTTTGACGGGCGAGCTGCGTATGCGTGTAGGAAAAGTAGAGCAAGTTTATACGCCCGGCAGCGTGTTCCACCTGCTGCCAAACGTACCGCACGCAGAAAATTATGGCCCTGAAGGCGTAAGGTATTTAGTCGGTAGGAAAGAACCGACCTAAGCAAGGGTGAACTTCAACTGACAGGCAATAACCGTCAACGGCTTTTTTTCATGAGACCGTTCAACGCGCTCGAGCTTTCGGGTTTACTGGATGATTGTGAGAGGGCACAGCCTTGTATATAATTTTTGTTATATACAGGAGGTTTGTATACTTACTTTTAAAGTAACAAGTGTTGGTTCGTCGGGAGGGTTTATCCTTAACGAGGAAGCAAAAGCTAAACTGAATGTTCAAAAGGGCGACACGCTATACATGACGGATGCGGCTGATGGGGGCTATCGGATTACATCCTGCAATTCAAACTTCCAGCGTCAAATGTCTCTCGCTGAGCAAACCATGCACGATGACCGGGAAATTTTACGGGCATTAGCTAAATGACGGCATGGCGTTGGATCTGACGAGATTAGCGTACGCTATACATGAGAGCCAATTGGCGACGCACGGCGGTTTAGACGGGATACGCGATAAAAATGCGGTTGAGTTGGCAATGGTTCGCCCGGAACAGCTCGAAATCGATCGTGAGTCGAAGCCGGACGCCGCAGACTAGCGGCCGACTACGCTTATGGTTTGGCCCGTAATCACGGATTTAGCGATGGAAACAAGCGCACAGCAAGGGTAATTGCGCGTGTGTTTCTTGCCGATGATGCCATCAAACTTGAATTTTTTGTAGTTGAGGCGATCCGGACCATGGAGCAAACGGCAGGCCGCCTGCTCAGCGAATCGGAGTTGGCCCATTGGTTCCGAAAGTGGATTGTTCGCTAGGTTCTACGTACCTGCGTAAATCTTTCGCTCGTATTTGCCTTCATTTTTGTGTATCTTTGGTCATCATTTTCAAGTCTGTGCCCTGATACTAACGCGACTTGCTTGATACGGTACCCTTGCTCAAACAGACGCGAAATCGCCTCGTGTCGCAAATCAAGACATCTTAGATTAACAATAACTTGAGCTTTGGAAGCGCGCGCCAAAAGACTACTAATTGTTTCCATTAGTTACCAGACCATTCTTGCGCCATTCCTTTGGTGACGAACGACTTGCTGATAGACTTATGTCCTTTTCGTCGAATCGTCGCGAACAAAGTTACGCCGCGCCTAAATAGTTGCCATCTGCCTCATGATATTTTGATGCAATGAAGCATAAAATATCAAGTAAATCGGCGAAGTATGACGTCAATTGCATCAATAAATAACGATTAAAATCAGTATAAATATCAATGAAATCAAAGAATTACGGTAAAAGGCGCATATCCGTTGCGCCCATGATGGACTGGACTGACAAGCACTGTCGCGTCTTCCATCGACAGATCACTCGCCATACCTGGCTTTACACTGAAATGGTAACGACGGGAGCGCTATTGCATGGCGACGTGCCGCGTCATCTTGACTTCAATGATGAAGAGCATCCGATTGCGCTGCAGTTGGGCGGCAGCGATCCCGCTGATTTGGCGAAAAGCGCTAAATTAGGTGAGCAATGGGGTTACGATGAGATCAACCTGAATTGCGGCTGTCCTTCCGAGCGTGTACAAAAGGGCGCTTTTGGCGCTTGCCTGATGGCTGAAGCAGACTTGGTTGCCGACGGCGTGAAGGCAATGCGCGATGCCGTGGCTATTGACGTCACGGTCAAGCACCGAATTGGCATCAATGACATTGAATCTTACGATTTTGTCCGGGATTTTGTCGGGACGGTATCGGAAGCTGGTTGTCAGACATTTATTGTTCATGCGCGGAATGCGATTTTAAAGGGCTTGAGCCCTAAAGAAAATCGCGAGATCCCGCCTCTTAAATATGATTTTGCTTACCAGTTGAAGCGTGATTTTCCGAATCTGGAAATTATCATCAACGGGGCGATCAAAACGACAGCTGAAATCGATCTTCATTTGCTGCACGTAGATGGTGTGATGCTTGGACGCGAGGCTTACCATAATCCTTATCTGATGGCAGATTTTGACGCACGTTACTATGCGGATGGGGAAACTGCCGTGAAGTCACGCGCAGAAGTGGTAGAAATGATGATGCCTTACATTCGTCGTCAGCTCGCGTTGTACGGTCGCGACGGAAACGGTCTGCGTTTAAATAGTATTACCCGCCATATGTTGGGATTGATGGCTGGTTTGCCGGGCGCAAGGGGATTTCGGCAAGTGTTGTCTGACTCGAAAAAGCTCGCGACCGGAGATCCCGCGCTATTATTGGAAGCCATGCAGCGCATGTCGCTATAGTCGCCAATTACTGCAGTGATTGGCAATCTGGATCATGTGCGTATGGCCATTCCGTTTTGACGATAAGTTGGAATGTTGGATTGTTTTCTTTGCAGAGTGTCGTTTGAGCTGTCGTCACCTTCGCAGGACTTAATGATCATTGCTGTTTAAGTAGCGTCTGGTTGAACGTCGCCGATGCATAAATCTATTAAAATGACGGCTTAATGTTACGTTACAGCCGTTCAATACCGGCCTTTCAGGGCAACGATATGTCAATAGCAACAACAGAAGAAATTATCGCCGAATTACGCGCTGGTCGCATGGTCATTCTGATCGATGAAGAAGATAGAGAAAATGAAGGTGATTTGGTTCTTGCAGCAGATTTTGTCACGCCCGAGGCCATTAATTTCATGGCACGATACGCAAGGGGCTTAATTTGCCTCACATTGACGGAGGAGCGTTGCGCGCAGTTGGAGTTGGGGATGATGACCAGCCGCAACGGTACCGCGTATGGTACTAATTTTACCGTCTCGATTGAAGCGGCAGAAGGCGTAACCACCGGTATCTCCGCCGCTGATCGGGCTCGGACGATCCAGGTGGCTGTAGCAAAAAATACAAAAGCGAGCGATATCGTTCAGCCTGGCCATATTTTCCCGGTCAAAGCAAAGAAGGGCGGCGTTTTAATGCGCGCTGGTCATACCGAGGCGGGATGCGATCTCACTCACATGGCGGGCTTGACACCGGCCTCGGTCATTTGTGAGATCCTTAACGACGACGGCAGCATGGCGCGTTTACCTGACCTGTTGGTGTTTGCCACAGAACATAACCTTAAGGTTGGTACAATTGCCGATCTGATTCATTACCGTAGTCATCATGAGAGCGTAATCGAGCGGCTAGCTGAGCGCACGACGCATACTGCACAGGGAACGTTCAAGACCATTGCCTATCGCGACACGCCAAGCGGCGGGGCGCATCTGGCCTTAATGCATGGGACGCCGACGCCTGACGTAGAGACGTTAGTGCGGGTGCACCAGCCCGTCTCGATACTGGACTTGTTAGAAACCCAGGCGACCAATCACTCCTGGAACATGACGTCGGCGCTGGAGGCGATTGCAGCCTCGCCTTGCGGCGTAGTGGTACTCCTGAATTGCGAGCAGTCTTCTGAGCAGATATTTGCGAAATTTGCGGCGCTTGCCGATTGTGCTGATGGCAATGTCACATTACCGCGACTGGATTTACGGACTTATGGCATTGGCGCGCAGATTTTGAAGGATCTCGGAGTAGGTAAAATGAAATTGTTAGCCAGTCCGCGAAAAATGCCCTCAATGGTCGGGTTTGAGCTTGAGGTAACCGGCTATCAAAACAAGCCGAATAGTTGAAGTTGGTGGTGCCAGCCAAGTGACAGCAATATCCAACAAAAAGTTAACGACGTTTTGTTGTAACGAAATGGGCACAAGGCTTGCGCGTGGCGTATGTGTCTAATGCAAAAAGGTTGAAGCTTTTTCCATTACCAAGAATTAATTGCGGTCATTTAATAAATGTTTAGCGCGCAGCGCATAAAGGAAAACCATGACAGTCGGAACTTACGAACCTAATCTGGATGGCGTCGGTTTGCGGATCGGTATTGTACAAGCGCGTTTTAATGAGGATGTTTGCCACGGCCTCCTATCCGCTTGTCTGGGCGAATTGAAACATCTTGGCGTATTGGACGAAGACGTGCTGCATGTAAGCGTTCCCGGCGCATTGGAAATCCCGCTAGCATTACAAAAATTAGCGGAAACGGCGCAATTCGATGCATTGGTGGCGATTGGTGCGGTAATTCGCGGAGAGACCTATCATTTCGAACTGGTTTCCAACGAATCAGGCGCGGGTATTAGCCGCGTCGGTCTGGAGTTTGGCATTCCAATAGCCAATGCCGTCCTGACCACCGAAAACGACGAGCAGGCGGAAGTCAGAATGGCTGAAAAAGGTATCGATGCTGCTCGCGTTGCGGTTGAGATGGCAAATTTGTCCATTGCTCTGGAAGAGTTGGCGGAATCGACTAGTGATGAGGAGTGACGCAAATCATTAGATTTGAGATTGTGATCTTACCCAAAGTAGAATGCGGAGTAGCGCAAGAAAATAATTAGTAACATTAGTAATAAAAAAATAAGCAAACAGGACTTACGCAAAATTGATCAGACCACGGATTTGTCAGTGCTGCTCCCAAATCGTTGGTTGGCAGAAGGAAGACAGCGCCGTGCTGCCATAGTAATTTTGCATAAGTTTTAGTAATAAGTTGCGCAACAGTCGTGCGTATTTAAATGGTTTACCGCCAGCCGTGAGGCTGGAAAACAAGTCGGAAAAATGATGACCAATAAATCCCAAGAGCATCCTAAGCACGCTAACCCTAGCAAAAGTCGTACACCGCGCCATCGAGCGCGTGAGTTCGCTTTACAGGGGCTTTATCAATGGCTGCTGAATAACGAGGACGTCTATGCCATCCAGGCGAACATCCGTGAAGCGCATGGATTTGATAAAGCCGATGCGGAGCACTTTAACTCTGTATTGTATGGCGCTATCAAGGATGCGGCCGCTTTGCGTGGCGAATTATCACCGCTGATCGATCGTAAAATTAGCGAACTCTCACCGGTTGAACACGCAGCCCTGTTGATTGGCGCGTTTGAATTACAGAATCACCTTGAGATTCCTTACAAAGTGGTGATCAACGAAGCGGTAGAGTTGACCAAATCTTTTGGCGGTATCGACGGCCATAAATACGTCAATGGCGTGTTGGATAAGTTTGCGGCAAAAGTGAGAGAGACGGAAGTCAACGCCGGTCGTCGTTCTTAAAAGTTCTGGCGCGGGCTTTATCGGTTTTCGCGCAAGTCGAGTCGTCAAGGGTGATCTGAAAAATAGTGGCGGCGTCGTTCGATAACTTGTACTCTGGCGCCCGACAGGTCCACCTTTTTCGGTCTTTTTGCGTGTCATTCCCTACGCAATGGGTAGGATAGCGGGCTCATCTCGATTGTTCAAATGGGGGCTAGTACTTTGCCCCGCCGCCACTCGGGGATTAGGAGTCTGTCGGTCCCGACTCCGTTGCCCCAAAGAGTTTAACTTCAAAGACGTTCTAATGAATCTTTCCAAACTTGCTTCGCGACTCGAAAATATTGCCCCTTTCCACGTTATGGAATTAGCAAAAATGGCGGTAGCGCTCGAGCATCAGGGGCGAGACATCATTCACATGGGGATTGGCGAACCTGACTTTACGGCACCGCCGCTGGTGGTCGAGGCTGCCACTGCAGCGATGCACGCCGGTAAAATGCAGTATACCTCTGCCACCGGTTTGCTCGCGTTAAGACAAGCAATTTCCACGCATTATCAGCAGGTGTATGGGCTGGATATTGCACCGGCGCGGATCGTTGTGACAGCGGGAGCATCGGCCGCGCTGCTCCTCGCATGTGCCGCTTTGGTGGAAAAGGGAACAGAAGTATTGATGCCCGACCCGTCGTATCCCTGCAATCGGCATTTTGTGGCAGCGTTCGAAGGCGCGGCTAAAATGATTCCGAGTGGGCCGGCGGAGCGTTTTCAGCTATCTGATGCCGCTGTGCAAGCTCACTGGGGCGAGAGCACCCGGGGAGTATTGTTGGCCTCGCCGTCTAATCCGACCGGCACCTCCATCTTGTCAACAGAACTGGCGAAGATCGTTGCCACAGTGCGCAGCCATGGTGGTTTCATGATCGTGGACGAGATTTATCAGGGTCTCACTTATGACGCAGCACCATTTTCCGCGTTATCGTTGGGCGACGATATTATTGTGATCAATAGTTTTTCAAAATATTTCAATATGACCGGGTGGCGACTAGGCTGGCTGGTCCTGCCGGAAGCACTTGTGCCACATGTTGAAAAGTTGGCGCAAAATCTGTTTATATGTGCCTCTTCGATAGCGCAGCATGCCGCTGTCGCTTGCTTTGAACCGGCATCGATTGCTATTTACGAGGCACGAAAAGCGGAATTCAAAGAGCGTCGTGACTATCTTGTTCCTGCATTAGTTGCTTTAGGTTTCAAGGTGCCGGTAACACCGGATGGCGCGTTTTACGTGTATGCCGACTGTAGTGATCTGAGCGATGATGCAGATCGACTAACCAAAGAAATTCTGAACGAAGTAGGCGTTGGCGTAGTTTCAGGTCTGGATTTTGGTCCTTTCACCGCTAACAACTATATTCGATTGTCCTACGCGACTTCGATGGAGAATTTGCGAGAAGCGGTTCGACGACTGACAATATTTTTCAAAAAATAGTAGCTTGCAACAGGCTGATTGTGTGATTTGAATATTCGTGCTGCACTGAACGCGGCACCCCCTACGCTAAATCAAGGAATTTTCCATGGAATTCGTTTTCTTACCGCAGCAAGCGGTCGTGCCGGTTGAAGGAAGTAAGCAGTTGTTTCCCGTTCATCGGATTTATTGCGTCGGGCGCAACTATGCTGAGCACGCAAAAGAGATGGGTGATAGCGGCCGTGAGGCTCCGTTCTTTTTTATGAAGCCAGCGGATGCTGTGCTGCCGGTCGCGCACGGTACCGTCGGGGAAATGCCTTATCCAGCGATGACCAAAGATTTGCACCATGAAATCGAATTAGTGGTGGCACTCTCGAGTGGTGGAAAAAATATTCCTGCGGCCGAAGCGGCCAGTCATATTTATGGTTATGCCGTCGGTCTTGACATGACGCGCCGTGATTTACAGGCGGAGGCAAAAAAGCTGGGGCGCCCGTGGTGTACCAGCAAAGGGTTCGATCAGTCAGCACCGATTTCATCCATCCATCCTATCAGCGTCACGGGGCCGATTGAACACGGTGCAATTCACCTCAACGTCAATGGACAAGCGCGTCAGACGGGGGATATTAATCAATTGATCTGGAGCATCGCAGAAACCATAGAGCAACTGTCCAACTTCTATGAATTGCGTGCCGGTGATCTGATTTTTACAGGCACGCCTGCGGGAGTTGCAGCCGTGGTTAAAGGTGATCTGTTGGAGGGTAGCGTTGAGGGCGTCGGCGATCTGCGTTTGCGGCTGGTCTGATTGGTGCATCATCTATTAGCGCACGCCACAATTGTGCTTGATGTTGTTTAAGGCAGTAATATTCAAAGCGGGACCACTCTACGCAGCATTCGCAGTATCCGCACTATTTTTGCGCGCCTCAATGTAATAAACCCATTCATCTTGCAGGTGAATGGATTCCTTCGATCGTTTTTTGATTGCAGGGAAAGAAGCCAAATAAGCTACGCCGACCGTCGGCATCTCAACCGGCCCTCGCAGCTTGTGCGCCTTTTTTGAGATGTGCCGGTCGAGCACCAGTACTCTTTTGAATCCTGCAAGGCAGCGCGATGAGCGCTTGACCGAGCGACGACATAACGCACCAGTTCACAGGAAAATGCATGAAACTCTACAGTTACTTTCGCAGTTCTGCCGCCTATCGAGTGCGTATCGCGCTAAACCTGAAAGAGTTGCCTTGCGATATCATTCCTGTGCATCTGGTGAAACATGGTGGAGAGCAGTTAAGCCCGATGTATCGGCAGTTGAATCCAAGCGGCCAGGTACCGACCATGGTCGATGAAGATGCTGTGGAGGGACGTGCGGTGCTGACGCAATCCCTGGCAATAATCGAATATCTCGACGAAATGTACCCTCATGTAGCGTTACTGCCCAAAACGCCGCTAGACCGGGCGTTTGTGCGTAGCATTGCTCTTACGATCGCGTGTGATATTCATCCGGTCAATAATTTACGCGTGTTACGTTATCTGGTGCGCGACCTGAAGGTGGAAGACGAAGCCAAGAACGTTTGGTATCGCCATTGGTGTGAGTTGGGTTTGGCAGCACTCGAAACGACGCTCGCGTCCGATGCACGGGTAGGGAAGTTCTGCTTTGGCGATACGCCTACTTTGGCGGATTGTTGTCTGGTTCCGCAATTGTTTAACGCAAGCAGACAGAAATGCAACTTATCGGCGTTTCCTACGTTGACGCGCATTAACGATAACTGCCTTCAACTTGATGCGTTTATTATGGCGGCGCCGGAAAATCAGATTGACGCTGAAATTTGATCGGTATTTGGGAGGTCTCCCCGCCAGAAATACCTAATTCGTTGCAGTTTACCGGTGTTCAGTCATTGTTATAAACGTCCCACCTTCTGCCTCAACGGTATGCAGCGACAGTGTGCTTTGTCGACCTGCACTGCCATACGCAATAATTGCCTTCCGCCACCGCATATCATCGGTTAGAGAGGCACGTTTTAACAGATTTTATTTGGAGTATTTGTATGTTTAGTCTGTTTGAAAAATTGATACACCCTTATCCTGAAACAGTCATTGCGCCGCCACCGCGCGGGTTTGTCGCGTTTGTATGGGCCTGCACCAAAGGCTTGCGCCGCTACATCATTGCGATGACTTTGTTGACTGCCACCATCGGTGCATTTGAGGCAGTATTGTTTGCAATGATGGGAAAAATTGTAGATTGGCTGAGTCATGTGCAGCCATCGTTATTGTGGACTCAGGAACGCGGGAATTTGATATTGCTGGCAATCGTCCTGATCGCCAGCATCATCGTCGTCGCGTTTCAGACACTGTTTAAACAGCAGGCATTGGCGGGTAACTTTCCCATGATGTTGCGATGGAATTTTCATCGCCTGATGCTTAATCAAAGCATGGATTTTTATCAGGATGAATTTGCAGGGCGCGTTGCCGCCAAGGTCATGCAAACCGCGTTAGCTGTGCGTGATATCTGTATGATTTTGGGAGATATCTTGGTTTTCGTAATGATCTACTTTGTCACGTTAGTGGCGGTAGTCGGCGGCTTTAATCTATGGATGTTATTGCCGTTTCTAGGGTGGGTTGTTTTATACGGATTCGCCTTGCGCTATTTTGTGCCGCGCCTCAGCCGCGTAGCGCAATCGCAAGCCGACGCCCGCTCGTTGATGACTGGCCGCATAACCGACGCTTATACCAACATTGCGACCGTAAAACTGTTTTCTCATGCTGGTCGTGAGGCTGGCTATGCACGCACAGCGATGCAAGAATTTTTGCAAACGGTACACCGGCAAATGCGGCTGGTGAGCGGCTTCGAGATCATCAACCATATCCTCAGCATGCTACTGATTATCAGTACTGCGGGGATGGTCCTGTGGCTTTGGACCCAAGGCCAGGTCGGCATCGGTGCAGTGGCGGCCGCTACTGCAATGGCGCTGCGGCTGAGTGGCATCTCACATTGGGTTATGTGGGAAATGGCATCGTTGTTCGAGCAGGTTGGCACTGTCCAGGACGGTATCAATACATTGTCCCGGGCGCACACGATTAATGATCTTCCCGATGCAAAAGCATTGCGTGTCAAAAGGGGAGAAGTGCGCTTTGAGGACGTGCATTTCTCATACGGTGGTCCGCGTCCTGTGATTCAAAATCTGTCGTTGAATATAAGCCCCGGTGAAAAGATCGGCCTGGTGGGACGTTCTGGTTCAGGCAAGTCCACTATCGTTAACTTGTTATTGCGGTTTTTTGACGTGGAACAAGGAAGGATACTGATTGATGACGTTGATATTCATCATGTCACGCAAGACAGTTTGCGGGCACAGGTGGGTATGGTGACGCAGGACACGTCGTTATTGCATCGGTCGGTGCGTGACAATATTCTTTACGGTCGCCCTGATGCTACCGATGCCGACATGATCGCCGCCGCCAAACGTGCCGAGGCCCATGAGTTCATTCTCGATTTGATGGATGCAAAAGGCCGCGTCGGTTACGATGCACACGTCGGTGAGCGGGGCGTCAAATTATCAGGTGGTCAGCGTCAAAGAATTGCAATCGCTCGCGTGATGTTGAAAGATGCGCCGATTTTGCTGCTCGACGAAGCCACGAGTGCCTTGGATTCGGAAGTGGAGTCAGCCATTCAGGCCAGCTTGTATCGTTTGATGGAAGGTAAAACAGTGGTCGCGATTGCGCACCGACTCTCGACTATCGCAGCGATGGATCGTCTGATCGTGCTGGATAAAGGTCGAATAGTGGAGCAAGGAAGTCACCATCAGTTGCTCGCCAATGATGGACTTTATGCGCGACTTTGGGCGCATCAAAGTGGGGGCTTTTTGGGTGAGGAGACTGATAACGAATTGGTAGGGAAGGCGGCTTGAAAGCGCGTGCGTGGATGGGGGGCATGCGGTCCAAGTCGCGGATCGCTTTGAAGTGCGGACGCGTTTTGCATCTTATTCCACGCAGGCAGCACTTTTTTTTAAAACGCTAATAAAATCGTTTAACAGGTCATCATCGACATTGATGCCGGATTTTTTTAATGATTTTATCGAAACGGAACGCATTGATTTACGGGATTCCTGCTGATTCATGCATGATCCACGTTAAGTTTGCGGAAATTTTTACCCAGTTAATATTGACAGATTAGCTTCAAAATCCGCTTTATATGTCGTCATCGCTTTTTCTTTCTTCTTAAAAGGAAAAAGTCATTTCAGCACCTCCCTTAGAGCGCCCCTTTTCCGTTTGTCCTACAAAGCAATGAGCGCCTGTCCTATGTCAGGTGAATAGCTCGGTTGCTAAAATTATTTCAACGCGTCAATGCTTTGGCCTGTCGGGTTGCATCATTTTTGGCGCGAAGTGAGATCGCACGACGGGCAGCCCATATTTTCCCACCTGGTTGTTGATTGATCTGACGTTCTCACATTCAGTCATTCAACTTCATCTAGATACCTGTAATAGCAATCCATGAAAGAGGCCGATCATGCAGAATAAATCTTTAGACAGCACCCAAAAAGATATGCAAGCTTTAGTGCGGGAGGCGTTGGCAACCTTGCGCGAAGCCTCTTCAGAAACAGGCGAAAAAGCGAATGCTTTGATAAATAAAGGCATTGGTTTGCTTGATGATACGTTGGTTAAAGCGCAGCAACTGCAGAATGCTGCCATCGATAGCGGGAGAGCGGCCATGACCTCTACCGATGAATATGTCCATGAAAATCCTTGGCGGGCGATAGCTATCTCGGCGGCCGTGGGCCTGTTGGCTGGCGTATGTATTTCCCGTAAATAAGTCGCATAAATAAGTCGCAAAAACAAGCCAGGTAAATAAGCATGGTCAATGGTTCCACTTTGGATATCTGAATTTGATTTGGTTTCAACTCATTTAGCGATTTCGAATTAGCTGTATTGAGGCACACCAGCCGTCCAACGGAAGTCGCGTTGGTCATTTGATCATTTTAAGAAAGTAGGAACGCATATGAATACTGACAAAAACAAAGTCGGTGGCAAACCCGTCTTAACTACCGCCACGCCAATTGACACGGCGGCGATCAGAGCAGCAGCGCAAAATCTGGATGATGGTGCGGTGACGTCCGGCTATCAGGGTAATCGAGAGGAAGTTGTCGCTTTACTCAATGGCGCGTTAGCCACCGAACTGGTTTGCGTAATGCGCTATAAGCGGCATTATTTTACCGCTAGTGGATTGGAAAATAGCGCGATAAAAGCGGAGTTTCTGGCGCACGCCAAAGAGGAGGAGCAACATGCCGACATGATTGCAGAACGCATCGTGCAATTGAACGGTGAACCCAACTTTAATCCGGCGGGGATCGTTGACCGCAGCCATGCTGAATATGACGATTCAAGCGACATCAAGAGCATGATTAAGGCGAATTTGATTGCCGAGCGCATCGCAATCGAAACTTACCGGCAAATGATCGAGCGTATCGGCGATACGGATCCTACAACGCGCCATATGTTGGTCAATATCATGGCAGTGGAGGAAGAGCATGCGGATGATATGCGCGATCTGCTTGGATAGCGCGTTGAGTCGGATGCCTTGCCGTGTTATCGAAGGAACGCAAAATAATTTGTTAAGGATGAGCAAGAGCAAACAAGAGCAAATAATGACAAGTAACAGCAAGTAGCAGCA
The DNA here is from genome assembly GCF_016917355.1 of Glaciimonas sp. PAMC28666. GTDB lineage: Bacteria > Pseudomonadota > Gammaproteobacteria > Burkholderiales > Burkholderiaceae_D > Glaciimonas. The sequence continues at coordinate 3,331,859 of NZ_CP070304.1, forward strand.
AGTAGCAGAAAGTAAGAGCATCAAGAAAGAAGCAGCAGTAAGCAAGGATTGCACACATTTAACCACAGGAGAAAACATGAATTGGGACATTATTGAGGGTAACTGGAAACAACTCAAAGGTAACATCAAGCAACAATGGGGCAAGTTGACCGATGACCATATCGATATGATCGCAGGCAAGCGCGACGACCTGTCCGGTAAAATTCAAGAGGCCTACGGCGTAAACAAGGACGAGGCCGAGAAGCAAATCAAAGACTTCGAAGATAATCATAAAGACTATCGCCCCTAACGTGAGTTGGAACGTTGTTTCAGTCGTATGTAACTGGCCTTCCAGGTAACGACGTTTCGAACATCAAGAATGAAGCGCTATCCATGCGCGGATGAGTACCACCCGGTAGTTTTATGAATTATTTTTAGGAGAATTTTATGACATCAATCACCAAACGTTTCGCCGGTTTCTTTTTTGCGCTACTTATGCTGTCGCTGGCGGGTTGTGCAGCAACGGCTACGAAGGAAGGCACTGGTGGTTATGTTGATGACACGGTGATCACGACCAAAGTCAAGGCCGCAATTTTCAATGAGCCAACCTTAAAGTCTGCTGAAATCAACGTTGAAACCTTTAAGGGCGTAGTGCAATTGAGCGGGTTCGTGGCGCAACGTCAGGATGCTGCAACGGCAGCGAATGTTGCCGGTGGCGTAAAAGGCGTGCAGTCAGTTAAAAACGACATTCGATTACGTTAATTAAAGTAAATGAAAGTCGGGTAGCTTAAGGCTACAGCAGACTACAGCCATACCGGGTGCTCCGTACGGAGCTCCCGGAAATTTGCACTTTGGAACGAGATAACGACGAATACAAAATTTGGAACTTGTAATGTTTGCATTTATTTCAGATGGATTCGCAAAAAATAGTGTAAAACTGATGAAGCGCTAGGATTTCCGAAAACACGAATTAATGCCCATTTGTATGGTGAACACCAAGATGTAAATTCCTTTCGCGATTGGCGTTTTAAAAAGATTGTGGAATTTATGATAAAAATATTGGTAGTCGATGACCACGCCGTTGTTCGCGCAGGCGTCCATTACTTTATTGCCGATATTCCAAATATGGAGATTGGCGGCGAAGCGGCCAGCGCTGAAGAAGCGATCCGCATGGTACGCGCGCAGGACTGGGATATTGTGCTGCTGGATATCGCGATGCCGGACAAGAGCGGGGTTGAGGTGCTTAAACAAATCAAGCGTGAAAAACCTAAACTGCCCGTATTGATATTAAGTATGCACCCTGAGAGTCGCTATGCGGTGCAGGTTCTTCGTAGTGGCGCTAATGGCTATGTGCAGAAGGAAGCCCTTGCCACGGAACTGGTCAAGGCGATCAATACCATATTGGATGGCCATAAATATATTAGTTACGGGGTAGCGGAATTATTGACTGCGGACCCCGATACGGATGATCAAAAGCCTTTGCATGAGTTGCTGTCTGAGCGAGAATATGAAATTTTTTATAAGTTGAGTCAAGGCGAAGGCGTTACAAAAATCGCCGACGAATTGTGCCTTAGTGTGAAAACTGTCAGTACGTACCGTACCCGCGTCTTGCAAAAAATGAGCATGACGAATAATGCCGACATTATTTATTACGCGATTAAAAATAATTTGATTGATTGACCGATGACCGTCAATACTGGTTTCCCGCTAACGGGGTGACGAAGCGGTTGCCGGATCTGGCATCCTGTTAGGAGTGGTTAAAATTTCTTTGTCTATTTGGAAAAAAGCGACGTTATGCATAAAATTGCTACGAACACTGCTGAGATTAATTAAATATTCATGAAAAAAACTGTCACTTCTGAATCGAAAAAAATGCAGTCAGGACCGCTGCGTATTTTTTTGGTGGAAGACTCCACTGATGTACGGGATTGGATTATTGAAACCGTCAACGGTATTCAAGGGGTGACGCTGGCTGGATTTTCGGAAGAAGAAAATGATGCGCTCGAAAAAATTGACGCTGAGAGTTTCGATATTTTGATTCTTGATATTGAGTTGAAGCAAGGCAACGGAATGAATTTGCTTAAAACCCTCGCCAAGTCTAACAAGTACATCGACAATCTTAAAATAATTTTCAGTAACAACGTGAGTCAGGTTTATCGGCGGGCTGGAGAACAATACGGGGTACGTTTCTTTTTCGATAAAACCTCCGAATTCACCAAGCTACGAACCTTACTCGAAGAATTAGGTTCTCACATACATTAACTTGTTTGGCCTATTTTTCTGCCCTGGGTGCAAATGAAACCCAGCGTGGTTGACGTTTCATAGTCAATAGACGTGCTGCTACTTTCAGTATCTCTCCTGCGTCATCGTTAAAAAACGCCATTACTATCTTATTAAAAAAAGCACACAGAACATCTTCCTCAAGAGGGGCGTTGATAATCCGCGCAAGAGTCGAACTATTTTCATGGCTTTGATGATACTGTCTACACCGACATGAAGCGCCCGACTTCATAAACGGTTTTGTCTGGGATTGCAATCGGGTGTGCGAGAGGCGCGATATATGAATAAAAAAACGATGCCTGAGGCAAATCAACCAACCGAGGACCATCCACATTATCAATACCTGCTCAAAAGCCGTGCTCTTGAGCGGTTCGCGCTGTCTGGCATTTACGTATCTCGGACGGTAGCCACCGCTGTCGCACTGGCATTAGTGGTTATGCTGACCGCAGGTCTGGCTTGGGTCTGCGCTCTGTACGGCGTCAAGGGCCAAGGAGTGTTATTCGATTTAAGTAATCTTCACCCGAATGTTGTCCTTGGGTTCCTCATCAGCGGTGCAAGTCTTTTGTTGCGGTGTTCCCGGTTCGCGGGCAGGTCAGCCGTTAAATTTCTGGCACAGGGGCTTGCCGTCGTGACGTTAGTGCCCGCCACCCTTGTGCTAGCCCAGCAAGTGTTTGGGGCTTTTGGCGAATTCAATCAATATATGCTGCTCGTGCCGTGGACAGCGATGCCTGGTGTTGCAGGATTGCACCCGTTCGCCGCGGTTGGCTTTATCGTTTCTGGCTTATCTCTGCTGGTACTTGACTATAAGACGCAGCGACAGCACTATCCGGCCGAATATTTGGCCAGTACGTTAATTTTTTTTAGTGCAATCCCACTGTTCGGATATCTATATCACGTCGATGTATTGACCCATATGGTCTATGAAAGAGACGTTCCGCTAGCCGCAGCTCTCTGTTTTTTGTTGGTTGGAATAGCCTTGTTGATGTCTCGTCCGCGCCATTTATTGATGGCAATTATCACGCGCCATGCGCCTGGTGGACAAATGCTGCGGCGGTCGTTGCCGCAGATGTTGATTCTATTAACGGTGTTGAATTGGTGTGCAGACTGGGGCGCGCGCGAAGGCGTGTATGACTACAATTTGGTGCCGCCTTTATTGACCTTGATCGGTGGTGGATTGTTCTTGTTTATTTTTTGGCGGACGGCGGGAAAGGTTGATCGGGAATATAGCGCGCGTTTGGAAAGCGCTGCCGAATTGGCCGAAGCAAGCGCGCTATTGATCGCCGTGAGTGACAACACCAATGATCCGATTTTTGTTAAAAATCGCACTGGAAATTTAATTTTTGCAAATCCTGCGTGTTTACGTCAATTCGGAATGAGTTGGAGTGAAGCTAAACTGCGGCGTAGTCGCGATCTGTTTTTACGTCAGGAAGATGCGGATCGTATCGACCACGATGACGTCGGTATTATGGAGGCGGGCGTTTCCCAGACTATTGAGCAAACGATCCTGCTTAAGAGCGGGGTGGTGACATTTCAAGTCACCAAAGCGCCATGGTCCGACTCTCAGGGAAAAATCATGGGAGTTGTCGGAATCGCGACCGACATAACAGAGCGCAAGCATGCCGAAGATTCCCTGAGGCGGCGTGAGCTGGAACTGGAGCGCACCATTTTTCAGCGGACCGCATTGTTGCGCGACTTAACAAATCATATTGAAGATGTCCGGGAAGAGGAAAAGCGCGCCATCGCCCGGGAATTACATGACAACATGGGGGCAGCGTTAACGGCACTGAGCATGCATTTGGAGGGGGTGTACAAAGTACTGCCTGACGATGCACTGTGGCAAGAGCGTCAGATCCGTATTCATGACTTGTTACGCTCATTAGTGGCAACTACTCGGCGTATTCAAACCGGGTTACGCCCAAACATGCTGGATCTCTTCGGATTAAAAGCCGCAATCACCGAGCAATTAGAGGATTTCGGTCAACGTACCGGGATCATTTGTAAGACCAGTTTGCCAGATGAAAACATTTCAATTGGAAAAAAGACTGAGATTGCAGTCTATCGCATGCTTCAGGAGATATTGAATAATGTCGCAAAACATGCGCAAGCTACCAGAGTGACAGTGACACTGGATGTCGATGAAGATCGACTGGCGCTGACGATCTGCGACAACGGCATTGGGATTTCCCAGGAGCGAATTGAAAATATCAGTACGCACGGGCTGCGGGGGCTAAAAGAGCGGGCGAGTTTCCTGGGTGGACGGGTGTCGTTTAAAGCCGGCCCGATCAATGGGGCGGGAACAGGGACCCGCGTTGAAATTGAGGTGCCCCTCGTTTCACAGATAAGTGACCCGAACGACGACTTGCAACCGGCTTAGATTGGGCGATGCAGGTTCGAAAGACTTCAACATTTCCTACGCGTTTATCAGAGATTGTCTGATGGATTTTATTGGTACCTCAAACTAACCTACGTCTACATTGAGGTGCTTGATGGCAAGCCGCGATAACCCTTGCTGTTAGCCTCGTGTGTGCAACGAAGCCAGGTTTTATTCCGCAGCATCGCCAGATTCGGTTTGGCTTAGCTGGTTTCGCCCAGTGTCTTTTTTATCCCTTAGGAGCTGAAAAATGAACAAAGACCAAGTCAAAGGTAGCGTGAAAGAAACTGCAGGAAAAATTCAGGAAAAAACTGGCAAAATGGTCGGCAGCACAAGCCAACAAGCCAAAGGCTTGGAAAAACAGGTATCCGGCAAAGCACAGAAAAGCGTCGGTGACGTTAAAGAATCGGTGAAAGACGCCCAAAAAGGACGTTAATTTGTGATCTCAGGTTGCGATTGACAGTGCTAATAAGTCGCAACCGGATCATAAGCATCAAGAGCAGCACGGAAGCCCGTCTTTACGATGGGCTTTTTTGCGTTTGGTCAGCAGTCTGAAGCCACCAGAATGCTGCAAGGGATCTTTTCTACCAAAAGGCTATCGGTAGAACCACGCCACCAGCGTAAAGCCATCGGTTTCTTGCGCGAGTGGGCAATGATGACCAAATCAATGCCGAGTTGATTCACCAGGTCGCCAATAACGTTAATTGGCTCGCCGCTTTCGAAGTGTGTGATGACATTCAATCCGACATCGGTGAGCATCTTGTGGCCTTTGGTGAGTTCTTGTTCCAACAGCGCCTTTTCTGACGTAATGGCTGATTCTGCGACGAATTCTCCGGCCATCAGGTAAGTGGCTAGATTGATAACGCCAAGTAGATGCACTTCAACTTCAGCGCCGGGAGCTAGGCGTATGCATGCATGTAGCGCACAGCGACTTTCAGGTGTGCCGTTGTAGGCGATAAGAATTTTTCGGTACATATGCCCTCCGTAGTGGTTGATACTTAACGATTTCGTCTGTGTTTCCTGATGGTTTCTTTATCATAGCGCAGACTGGGAATAGCCACCAGATGCATAGTGTCTCTGCTTGTGTTGTCCCGTTTGGTTTAATTCTGCGCAGCTTCTATTGCTTTGGTCAAGGATCTCAAAGTAGACTGTTTGATATAGGCGCTAAGCAGGATCTTAGAATGATTCAAAGGGAAGCTATGCCGGGAAATTAAAGGAATCGGATGACCGGATGCGGACCGATTTTTTGCGTCCATTTTTTGTCATTCACTATTTTAATTATTGTTAGTAGTGTTGGATCACATCGAATGTTTCAGGTAGGAACACGAAGAGCGAGGGAATGACTGATGATTAATGAAAATGAGAGTTTGGCGATGGCACAGAGCGCTAACCAAACCGAAGCTATTTCTCATGAGGTGGTAATAGTCGGCGGCGGTGCGGGGGGCTTGGAACTGGCCTGCAAACTTGGCCGTAAACTGGGACATGGGCATGTCACATTGGTTGATCGCACTCTCTACCACATTTGGAAGCCATCCTTGCACGAAGTCGCGGCCGGAACACGCGACATTCATCAGGAAGGTTTGTCATACCAGATGCTGGCGCACGACAATAAATTCCGTTTTGTGTATGGTTCCTTGACCGCCCTGGATGCGGCTAACAATACCATCACCGTCGATGCAATTAATGACGAGTCGGGATCGGAAATAGTGCCGCCACGTCAGATCGTCTTTGGCAGACTGGTAATTGCCATCGGAAGCGTCTCCAATTATTTCGGATTGAACGGAGCGGAGAAAAACACCATTTCGCTCAACTCAACCGAAGATGCGGAATATTTCCGCAGACGCTTGTTGAAGTTATTAGCCTTGGCCGACCTCAAGAAAGAGTTCTTCCCCGATGCCGGTATTGACATCGTCATCGTCGGCGGTGGTGCTACAGGCGTTGAACTGGCGGCAGAGTTGCGTGAAGCCAGTGGCGTCTACACCGATTACGATTTTCCGAGATTGCATCCCGATAAGGATGTGCGAATTACGATCCTTGAGGGTGCACCGCGGCTTTTGGCACCGCTGCCAGAACGCGTTTCCAACGCCGCGACCAAACTGCTGAGAGATCGGGATGTGCGCGTGGTCACGGATTGTCGGGTTGCCAGTATTGCTGAGCAATTCGTCACTGATGCAAACGGTAACGACTACGCCTTCGATCTTTGTGTCTGGTCGGCAGGGATCAAGGCACCGGATTTATTAAAATCATTGGGATTGCCGGTAACAGGATTGGGCCAGTTGCAGGTTGACGGTGCATTAAAAGTCAAAGACAGCGTGAATATCTACGCGTTAGGGGATTGCGCGGCCTGCGTCAGGGCCGATGGCAAATTGGTGCCACCACGGGCGCAAGCGGCGCATCAACAAGCAGACTATCTGCTAGCGTTGTTTGTGCGCGAACATAAGGGGCAGCCGGTAAATCCTGCAACTTACGTGTATACCGACCATGGCTCTCTCGTCTCGTTCGGAAGAAGTACGTCGGTGGGAACACTGATGGGGTCACTCTCTAAGCTGGGCTGGTTTGTTGATGGTTTTTTTGCCCGCATGATGTACGCCAGTTTGCATTTGTTGCATTTGAACGCTCTGCTAGGTCCAGTCCGTACCGGAGTGACGGCTACCGCCAGTAGTTTGATGAAGCATGCCAAACCATCCGTAAAGCTCCATTAAATGGAACAACGCCGTATTCCGTTTGCACGTTGTACGGCGTTGATGTTTGGCGGGCTTTGCTCGACAGCTTCCAAGCTTAAGCCCCACTAGCATAATCAGCTAGTCAGAGGCGACAAATGGTGGATGAAGCCACGGCGCGAATATGGGCCGAAACGGTCTACGGTTTATTTTCCGACCTGGTTACCAACAACGCCGCCCACCGCAGCACCACCAACTGTACCTAGCGCACTACCACCAGTCAGCACCGCGCCGGCCACGCCACCCACGCCCGCACCGACGGCGGTATCGGCCCCTCGACTTGACATGCCGCCGCATCCGCTGAGTGATACCACTAACGCTAAAGCAACTGTCCCGGCAAAAATGTTGTGTACGGTTTTCATAATGCGTCCTTTAGGGAAAAAGTCGGGAAGTTCCCGACGAACAAATTCGCGTAAAGTATTACTAGAATTGTTGTCTTGGAAGAACTACTGCAATCTTATTCTTTACTTTTGGCGACTGCGTGTCCATCGGAGAAGCACTTGTTGCTCTGTAGGACTTTTCTGTCATGACCGTCTGTTCGGTGGATATGTAGATAAAAAACCATTTAATGTGTTCGGCGCATTAAAAACTTCAATACGTAACCAATCTCACGTAGGTGTAATAGTCTGTTTCGAAGCGCTGCATCTCGTTTGAAGACTGCTATATTCCATTCAACGCATCGCAAACAAGCAACTAAAAAGCAACTTAGAGCTTGAAAAGGATGGTGTTGGAAATATCAGCGTCGCTGAGCTAACCAACGAATGGCACTCTGTTTCGATCCTGAAAGGACTATTTTATGTTAACCAAAAAAGTAATCGTATCCGCGCTGTTTATCGCCGCAGCAACCACTGTTTCAGTTTCTGCGTCGGCTTACGATCAAGGGACCAATCTGGTGATCGGCGGCGTCGCGGGAGCAGCTATTGGTAGCGTAGTTGGCGGTCGGAACGGCGCGATTTTAGGTGGCGTACTGGGTGCTGCAGTTGGCGCGAGCGCGCGTAGAAATGATGGCGGGGGCTATTACGATCGCGGTAATGTTGACCGTGGTGGTTATTATCGTCGTCCGGCAGCGTATTACGCGCCGCCGCCAGTGTATGTTCGCCCCGAACCAGTCTATTACCGACCTGCACCGCAAGTTTATTATCAGCCGGTACGTGAATATCCACGTCAAGGATATTATCAGGAAGGCTATGCCCCACGCCATGATCGGGACTATTACGAGCGTTAACACGGACCGCCCGCCGAGAAGCAATAAGTATGTTTACGTATTGATGCTGTAACACGTTGCTGGTCGGGCGGTTAATTGAAATGCCGATGTGGGGAACCCCCTACGTCGGCATTTTTTATATTAAAGAGCGCATCTTGCTATCGATGATATTCGGAGGATACTGAGTTATATCATCGTAAAGTACTTAGTCAGGTATTAATAAAGTAGCTATAAGATGCCAATAAGGCATTAGCCAGAAGGTTCGGCACGCTTGTACGAAGAAGTGAATGACTTCGCGATATATCAATTTTTCATTGTGATGCATTAGGAGAATCTCATGCCTGAAAGTAAACAGCCATCAAAGCCATCCGCGATCCCAACCAGGGAGCAAACGGACTCTCCGCGCAAACCATCGGCTCATCGCCAATCTACCTTTGGTCACGCACTGGACGGCAGTCAACAACTGGATATTCTTGAAGAGCAGGTCTATGCGAATGCTGAGGCGCCCGGGAAAGACCAGCCGATGGTGCCACCGGATCGCGACGCTATCAAGAAGTGAACGCGCTTGCGGCACGGTACCCGCGCTTTTGTCTGAGCCAACACCCTGCCCAACGCGCACCGGCTTAAGGCAAGTCAGCCCGGGGCACGTCAGCCCGGGGCAAGTCCGTCCGGAGCAAGTCCGCCGGAGATAACATCCATATTGCGCGCGCTTTTGGTGGCGCGCCGCAGAGTCTTTTCCTTCTATCTCGCCTGCAGGCCTATTCATCTGTAGCGAAATCGTCGCGCCATTTTTGTCGCGGACAGATCTTATTGGCAGGTATGGCATGCGCGATGGTTTGCATTCCGCTTGCCAGTGCGCCGTTTTTTACGGTTGAATATTGGTATACTCCAACGTTATGTTTTTGCATTTACTGTGATTGTACGATCGCATCGGGCGGCTTGCCGATTTCCATGAGCGGTTTAACGCCGGATGAATACGGATAGGCTCCCCTTAGTAAAGTACTACCGAAAAGATGGTTCAACCAATGGCAATTTGTTCCCAACCGCAAGCATCGCGCTGTGCATGGCACCTGCTACTACGCGTGTGCGCATGCGCTGTTTTGTTTTCCTCCAATATCGGCTTAACCACAAATGCCATCGGTGCGGAGCCAACGAGCGTGGCCGAGACATTTATCGATAAGCCTGCGGTCGACAATGCACCTGTTCCCGATACCATCGGCCAGCGATTATTGGCTTGTACCGCCTGCCACGGCAAGCAAGGACGTGCTGCCAGTGAGGGATATTATCCGCGCATCGCAGGAAAACCCGCAGGCTATCTCTACAATCAGCTGGTCAACTTCCGAGGCGGCCGTCGCCAGTATCCGATGATGACCTACATGGTGAACCACATGTCCGATGCGTATCTGCGTGAAATAGCAGATTACTTTTCGGATCAACATCCGCCTTATCCCGCTCCTCAACCGTTTGCTTTGAGCAGTGCTGATTTTCAGCGTGGACAAACCTTGGTTCAGCATGGTGATGCCAGCAAAAAAATTCCTGCATGTATCGCTTGTCATGGCAACGCAATGACGGGTGTTCTGCCCGCCACGCCGGGCTTACTTGGCTTGCCGCGCGATTATCTGGTAGCGCAAATTGGTGCCTGGCAGACCGGCGTACGTCACGCGGCGGCTCCGGATTGTATGTCACAGGTTGCGAAGCGACTTAGCGCCGAAGACATTGGTGCAGTCGCCTCTTGGCTAGCTGCGCAACCTATTCCGGAAGGTGCCACGGCGGTAGCACCTTTATCGCTAAAACTTCCACTTGTCTGTGGCAGCGTCCCAAATTGAGCGGAGAAATGCATGACGCGGTTTAAGCGTAATTTGTATGTAAGCCTTGGTAGTCTGGTCTTGCTGGCGGCTGTTATCGGCGTCTGGTTGGCGTGCATGAATGTCGATGATGCGGATCCGCGCGCTAATCAGACAGCGCCATCTCTTAACGGCCATCAGCTTGTCGATCAAATCTCCCGCGGTGCCTACCTGACTCGCGCTGGTGATTGCATGGCTTGCCATACGGTACGCGATGGACAAAAATATGCGGGTGGACGTGCGATCGTCACGCCATTCGGTGCGGTCTACGCGCCCAACCTAACGCCGGATCAACAAACCGGCATCGGAAGTTGGAACGCAAATGATTTTTGGCGCGCACTGCACAACGGCAAGTCGAAGGATGGGAGTTTGTTGTATCCCGCGTTTCCCTATACCAATTACACCAAAATATCGCGTGTCGACGCCGATGCGATGTTTGCTTACCTGCAGAGTATTCCGGCGGTAACGCAAAAGAACATCGCGCCGCAGTTACGCTTTCCCTACAACAATCGGGGTTTGCTGTATGGATGGCGGGCACTGTATTTTCGGCCTGGTGTTTATCAGCCTCAAAATACGCAATCGGCAGAATGGAACAGGGGTGCCTATCTGGTTCAGGGACTCGGCCATTGCAGCGCCTGTCATTCAACCCGAAATGCGCTGGGCGGACTTGATTTGAAGGGCGAGCTTGGCGGCGGCTTCATTCCGGTGGTGAACTGGTACGCACCATCATTAACATCGGACGTCGAGACTGGTTTGGGTGATTGGGAAATTTCACACATTGCGGCCTTGCTAAAAACCGGCATTTCCCCGCGCAGCGCGGTGTTTGGACCAATGGCCGAAGTGGTTGCCGCGAGTTTGCAGTATCTGAGTGAAGACGACGTAACAGCAATGGCGGTTTATCTCAAAACGTTGCCTCGGTCAGAGGGAAGGCCGGTCGCAGAAAAAGAATATGCCCGTCCATATGAAATCGATCAAGTCTTGGCACTAGGTGCAAAAGTGTACAAAGATAACTGTATCGCCTGCCACCTCACATCTGGTAAAGGGGTAGATTCAGCCTATCCGCCGTTGATGGGCAATCGTGCCATCACCATGCCGTCTGCAGTTAATGCGATAAGGGTAGTCATGTACGGTGGTTTTGCACCCACGACAGCCGGTAATCCACGGCCATACGGGATGCCGCCGTTTGCACAGGATTTGACTGATTCAGAGGTTGCTGCAGTCGTGTCTTATATTCGCAATTCCTGGGGCAATAGCGCGACATTGGTGTCACCGTCAGAAGTGAATCGTTATCGCAGCGTGCCCTTAGACTAATTAATTTGATGATGGTGATCGCAAAAAAGCAGCCGAAAGGCTGCTTTTCTATGTTGAGCGCATTTTACTGGGGAAGCAGCTTATGGTGAAGGGCAGTTGCAGAGGTAATGATTATTGCTGTTGATCGTTCGGTGAACCGATCGTCAGCATAATTTTGCCGACGTGGGTGCTGCTTTCCATCAGGGCGTGTGCTTGGGCAGCTTGTTCCAGCGGGAAGGTTTTGTAGATCACGGATTTAATTTTGCCAGTTTCCAGAAGCGGCCAGATACGAGATTGCAGTTGCGCTGCGATCTCGCCTTTGAACGCAATCGGTCGTGGCCGCAGCGTTGAGCCGGTTATGGTCAGACGGCGCATCATGATTTTGCTAAAGTTCAGCTTGGCGCTATTACCGCCAAGCGTCGCGATGAAGACCAGGCGGCCATCTTCGGCCAGACAATCTATTTCGCGCGGAACATAATCCCCAGCCACCATATCTAAAATCACATCAACGCCTTTGCCCGCGGTGATGGACTTTACGACCTCGACAAAATCTTCAGTACGATAATTGATCGCCCGTACTGCACCCAGATCCTCGCAAGCCCGACATTTTTCATCCGAGCCAGCGGTAGCGAAAACCTGATGTCCTAATGCGGTAGCAATCTGGATCGCTGCTGCCCCAATTCCGGAACTGCCTCCTTGAACCAACAACGTCTCGCTGCCGGTTAGTTTTGCGCGCTCAAAAACATTGCTCCATACAGTAAAAAACGTTTCTGGCAATGAGGCAGCTTCGAGTGTGGTCCAGCCCTTGGGGATGGGCAGGCATTGCACGGCAGGCGTAGTGCAATATTCAGCGTAGCCCCCGCCTGGCACCAAGGCGCAAACCAAATCCCCTTTTTTTAAATGCGTATCGGAGAAATCTCCATCAACAATTTCCCCCGCAACTTCGAGGCCAGGTAGATCCGAGGCGCCAGGTGGGGGAGCATAGTTACCGCTGCGCTGAAACACGTCCGGGCGATTAACCCCCGCCGCGTGTACTTTAATGACCACTTCACCTGGTTTGAAATCAGGCATGGGTCGTTCGCGGATTTGCAATACTTCAGGGCCACCGTGTTGGGTAATTTCAATAACGCGCATTGGAATTGCTCTCTTTTCTTATGTAGCATGGAAGGCAAAACATTGATGAATGAATATCGATAAACAAAATCGATGAACCTCGGTATCTTAATGTTCGTGGTTTTAAATCGGTATCTATCGCCGTAGTGATAATGTTATGAGACATTGTATGACGAGTTCCAGTTCGCTGCCGGTAACCCGCTTGCCCCTGCCAATGTCATTCAAGAAATTTGAATGACTTGAAAGTTGGCGATGCGGAACTTAGCGACTTACGGTACAGTCAATGCCTTGTCTCAGAGGCAACGACCAAACACGAGCCTATGAAAAATAAACCTACCCCGATTCGCTACACGACAACCGCCATTAGTATGCACTGGCTGGTTGCTTTATTGATTTTCGCCGCTTTTGGAATTGGTTGGTATATGACTGGCATTCCCGGTCTTACGCCGCAAAAATTGAAATTGTTTTCATGGCATAAATGGCTCGGCGTCACCATCTTTGCCCTTGCGGTTATCCGTGTTACATGGCGGTTGTTGCATCCGGCACCTCCTTTGCCACCTGGCATTCCGCGATGGCAGCAGCAAGCCGCACATCTGGTGCACCAACTTTTGTATGTCCTGATCATTGTAATACCATTGACAGGTTATTTTTATAGTGCAGCGTCCGGCATTGCCGTTGTGTATCTGGGGCTGTTTAAAATGCCGATGTTAATCGAAAAAAATGATCAGTTAAAATCCATTCTCGGACCGATGCATGTCTGGTTAAATTATTTGATGGCCGCCATTGTGGTGGCGCACGTACTCGCTGCGTTGAAGCATCAGTTGATTGATCGGGATGGAACTTTGGGCCGTATGTTGCCATTTCTTAAGTAGGTTAGCTTATTTTGATACGTCGCCATACCGGCAAAAAAGAGAAGTCAGATCGTTTGAATCAAAATGATTCGAAAGAATTCAAGGAGTAATGTCAGTGAAAAATTTGCGCGCAAAATCGACGATAGTGGTGGCTTTGATCGGTGCTGGATTTTGGATGACTAACGTCGCGTGGGCGCAGCTGGACGCAGCCAAAAGTTCGGTCAGCATCGTGGCCAAGCAATTGGGTGTGCCGATGGACGGAAAATTTAAAAAATTTGACGCGACGGTGGATTTCAATCCGGCTAAGTTAGCGCAATCAACGGCCAAGGTTGATATCGATATGGCGAGTTTCGACATCGGCGCGGAGGAGTACAACAAAGAAGTGCGCGGTAAGGACTGGTTCGACGCTGCCAAATATCCCAAGGCAACGTTTGTATCCAGCAGTATTAAGCAAGGGGCGACCGGAAAGTACGACGTCGCTGGAAAACTGACTATCAAAGGCCACACGCAAGATGTCGTGGTGGGCGCAACTTATAAGCAGGATGCCAGCGGCAATGTGTTCGAAGGCGTATTGCCGATCAAGCGCAACGCGTTTAGCATCGGCGAGGGTGACTGGAAAGATACCTCGGTCGTCGCCGATGACGTACAGATCAAATTTCGTATTGTTACCGCTGTAAAAAAATAAGTTGTCCTAAAACGCCGCATATAGATTGTTGGGCTATTTGGAAATCAACATTTTTGTGTCACACCCGGCTAAGCTTTTTTCGGCCATTTATTTAATGAAAAGGAAAACGATGAAATTACGTACTTTGGTTGCCGCCCTCGTGGCACTGTCAGCGGGCGCGGCAATGGCTGTTCCGGCGACTTATACCCTGGACCCATCTCACACGTATCCTAGCTTTGAGGCTGACCATATGGGTGGTTTGTCTACATGGCGTGGCAAGTTCACAAAAAGTAGCGGCACCGTGGTGCTGGATCGTGCGGCCAAAACAGGAACGCTTGATATCAAGGTTGATCCTGCTTCCATTGACTTTGGATATCCGAAGCTCAATGAACATGCGAAGAGTCCCGACATGTTTGATGTGGCTAAATTTCCTGAAGTCACTTACAAAGGAAAGTTCACCAAATTTAACGGTGATGTACCGAAAGAAGTTGAGGGCGAGCTGACGATGCATGGTGTTACCAAGAAAGTTAATCTGAAAATTGATGATTTTGTTTGCAAAATCCATCCGGTGTTCAAGCGTGAAGTGTGTGGTGCAGAAGTCGAAGGCAAATTCAGTCGCGACGATTTTGGTATCGATTACGGCAAGCAAATGGGTTTTAAGCAGGAAGTAAAGTTACAGATTCAAGTTGAAGGTATTAAGCAGGACTAATTCCAAGCTTCAAAAAACCGCTGCTGTCACGGCAGCGGTTTTTTTTTTCGTCTGCTCGAATAACGTCTTATCCGCGCGGATGGCGCTAGCGCGCAGTCATCAATGACACATTCTGTATTCTTGGTATCTGGTACATCAATTCCTTGAATTACTATCTCTGCGGTTAATTTGGCCTATCCGGAGTGACGAGAATCCTCCCTGCAATTGCGTTCTGAAACTTCAAACAGGCACTCCCTGTCCTTTCCTTAAAACGTGGGGATTTCTATGGGCTCTAGCGTCTTGTTGGCTAACGTGCGGACGCGTTTATATCGAAGTAAAATACTCTTTCACAAGAAAGACATTCGGATAACGACGACCAAAATGTCGCCATGCACTCAGGTAAAAAACGGTCCAATAAATGGTGACACAAGCAAAAAGCCAAACAGAGCAGAGCGCGCGGCAATCGGACCCAACCCCGGATGCGCATCCAATGCAGGAGCCGCCATCGGTTCGCGCATTATTTCTAGGGTTTCTTGGATTGGGATTAATTGGGTTTGGAGGGGTTCTCCCCCTGGCGCGCCGGATGTTGGTCGAACAACGCCGTTGGTTAACGGATGCGGAGTTCACCGATCTCCTTGGCTTATGTCAGTTTCTACCTGGTGGCAATATCATTAATCTCTCAGTTGCGATTGGGCTGCAGTTTCGTGGGATTAGAGGTGCGCTTGCGGCGCTGTTGGGCTTGATCGCTGCGCCCACTGCCATCGTGATTGGTCTTGGGGTGATATACGAGCGGTTTCAGAGCGATACACATATTGCACACATGTTCGCTGGTCTCGCGGCGGCGGCGGCGGGGCTACTCATATCGACCGCAGTTAAGATGGCTATGCCGTTGCGACGCAAGCCGATAGGGATTTTTATCGCGATTATTTTCTTCGTCGCGATTGCGTTACTGCGTTTGCCCTTGCTCCCTACGATGCTGGTCCTGGTTCCTATCAGTATTCTCATTACATGGCGGTGGGCGGCATGATCGCGGTGCTTCTCTCTCTCGCAGCGATTTTTTCAGAGCTGTCATTGCTCGCTTTTGGCGGCGGCAATACCATTCTGCCGGAAATGCAGCGGCAGGTGGTCCATATTCATCATTGGATGTCCGCGCAGGAATTTAGCGCCATGTTTGCGCTGGCGCAGGCTGCACCAGGACCCAACATGATGGTTGTGACGCTAGTCGGCTGGCACGTGGCAGGATGGCCTGGCGTGCTGGTGACCTCTCTGGCAAAATTTGGTCCGTCGTCGATTCTGACCGGCATTACCCTGCATTTCTGGCGACGTTTTAAAGACGAGCCATGGCGTGGCACTGTGCAGGCGGGCCTCGTGCCGGTGACGGTCGGTCTGGTAGCGGCGAGCGCGTCCCTGATCACCGAGGCATCGGTCCATGAGTGGATATTGGGAGCGATTACACTTGGGTGCGTCGTGGGTACCTTGAAAAGCCGGTTACATCCACTGTGGTTCCTGGCGGCGGGCGCGCTGGTGGGATTGAGCGGTATTGGACAATGAAAGTGCTAGGCCATGGATAACGTTCACTGGTACCAGCGTTGCCGACATAACTAAGAAGTTGGCTTTGGGACGTAAGAGTCCACCAGTTTTTTGCAAGTCCGGAAACAGCGCCAAAATTGTACAAAAAAAATGTGGGAACGAGAGGGTAATGAGAGGAACAACGAAGGATGCTGCAGAAATACAAAAGGGTTCCAGACCGAAATCTGGAACCCCTTTTATTTTGGTAGGCCGTGCGGGATTCGAACCTGCGACCAACGGATTAAAAGTCCGCTGCTCTACCAGCTGAGCTAACGACCCAAAATAGTGCTGCTAAATGCTAACTAAGTGACGCAATAAAGTGAAACAAGAAAGTCAAATCGAAAAGACGAATCTAAACGGTTTTTTGTTTGCACTTATAACGCAGCTGTAACGCACTTACAAAACAAGTACTTTATTTCTGAAAAGTTCAGAAATAACAAAGGGTTTTAGATTTTGTCTAAAACCCTTTTATATTCGTGGTAGGCCGTGCGGGATTCGAACCTGCGACCAACGGATTAAAAGTCCGCTGCTCTACCAGCTGAGCTAACGACCCCGAAAGAACGCTATTATAGAGAAGGTGTAGGCACTATGTCAAACTACTCTTGTCTTTTTATTTCATCGGCATAAAAAATCTGCTTTTCGTTCACTTCGCACCAGCTAAACGTTCCTTAGCGGTCACAGCTGCCGGCGTGTTCGGATATTGCGCGATGACCTGCTCGAGTGATTTCTTCGCTGCGCCTTTATCTTTCAGCTCAGTATAAATACTCGACATATTCAAAAGAGCATCTGCCGCTTTTGGATTGTCGGGATATTTTTTTACAACCACTTGCTGCGCCGCCATGGCATTCTTATAGTCACGTTGGGCGAAGTACGAATTTCCCAGCCAGTACTGTGCTGACGGCGCAAAGCCTGACGTTGGATAGCGCCTGAGATAGTCGGAGAACGCGGCGGTGGCGCCTTTGTAGTCGCCACCCTTAAAGCTGGCTAGCGCCGCGTCATAGGACTTCTGCTCATTGGGATCGATGCTGACTTCCTGTCCGTCGACGTTGACTTTTTGTGGTTCCAGTTTACGCAAACGATTATCCAGATCGACATAAAAATCTTTCTGGCGTTGCTGCGTGTTGGCGACCTCGTTGGTCAGCACCTCAATTTCCCCGCGCAGCTTAGCGATCTCTTGATTCAGCTGATCGTTTTGATCTGCCAGACTCAGGGAGCTACTTTTATCCGCCTTGCCATCGACGCGGGCATTCACCGCATCAATTTTGGCACGGATATCAAGAATGGCGCGTCGCGCTTCCGCATCGTCAAACAATCCTGCGTGGGCTATCGGTGCAAAGCAACCTGCGGCCAGTAAGGCCGCAGTCAGCGTTGATTTAGAAAAAATCCGCATGATCACCTTTAATGATTAATAAACGATATCTGCGCGACGATTTTCAGCGAAGGATGCTTCGTCGCTGCCCAGTGCCTTAGGTTTTTCTTTGCCCAGTGAAACTGCTTCTACCTGCGCATCCGGAACGCCTAGCAACGCCAATGCTTTACGGACCGCTTCTGCCCGCTTCTGGCCGAGTGCCAGATTGTATTCACGGCCACCGCGATCATCGGTATTGCCTTGAATGATGATTTTACGACCCTTGTTAGCGATCAAATATTTAGCATGCGCTTCTACGACAGAGCGGAATTCTTCCTTAACCGAATAGCTATCGTAGTCGAAATAAATGCTGCGTTTCGACAGAATGCCTTGCGGATCATTCAATGCATCGCTTGAGCCAGCATTGACTGCGTTGACTGAACGTGAATCTGCTGCATTACCCAGGCTGCCGCGGTCTTCGATCTTAGCTTTGTCATCGAGCTTGACAGGGGACGAGCATGCGGCCAGCAAAACGGCGCTTGAAACGATAAGGGCAAAGCTACTAAGGTGGCGCATTATTATTCTCCAGAGAGTTGAGTTTTTCAGGACTTACGCCAAATTACCTCGGCGGTTGCGCTTTCGTTGCCGTACTAGCTTACCGTCTTACCGTCTTCGTCGGCGCACCCGCAGGGACAATTTTGCGTAAGTCCTATTGTTGTTGCATATTACGTAATATGTTGCTTAATTTATTTGTATAACTTTATTGTTAATTTAAATATAGTACGTGCCACAACTACTTCATGAATGGGCCCCAGGTCGGTTCCCGGATATCGCCTGCCTGAACGGTCAATCGTTGTTTGACGCGGCCGTCAACCGAGACCACCGCCAACGATCCACGACGGCCACCAGACTCCGTCGCATACATAATGTACTGACCATTTGGCGAGAAACTAGGAGACTCGTCTTTGACTGTATCGGACAAACGCTGCTCCTGATTGTTGCTCAAGTCCATGGCGTACAACTGAAAGCCACCGTTCCGACGAGAAATATACGCCAATGTTTTGCCATCTGGCGAAATTCGAGGGCTAATGTTGTAATTACCGCTAAAAGTGACGCGCTGCGCATCGCCGCCATTTGCACTCATCTTGTAAATTTGTGGGCCACCGCTGCGATCGCTGGTGAAGTAAATACTTTGCCCATCGGCAGAGAATTGGGGCTCCGTGTCGATACCCGAAGTATTTGTCAAACGGCGCAAACCGCTTCCGTCAGCATTCACAACGTACACCTGAGTCAGGCTATCACGCGCCAGAGCAATTGCGATTTTGCTACCGTCAGGGGACCATGATGGGGCCGAATTACTGCCCTTGTAGTTAGCAATAATGGTGCGCTGTTTTGTCACCAGATTTTGCACGTACACAATCGGTTTTTTTGCCTCAAAGGATACGTACGCAACCTTGGTTCCATCAGGCGACCACGCCGGTGAAATAATCGGCTCGTTGGATCGCAAGGCAACCTGAGTGCCTTCGCCGTCGGCGTCAGCAATTTCGAGTCGATATTCTTTGCCCGACTTGGTGACATAAGCGATACGGGTAGCAAAAGCGCCGCGGATGCCGATCAATTTTTGATAAATGTCATCGGCAATTTTGTGTGCCGAAACGCGCGTGTACTGTGGCGATGACGATAACGACAGACCGGAGAGCTGGGCTGACTTCACGGTATCGAGCAACTTGTAACGAACATCGAAACGACCATCTGCCAATTTTTCTACACTGCCGACGACCAACGCGTCCGCACCACGTGACTTCCAATCGCCGTAATTGACTTGCGCTGCGTCCGACACCACGTCGCTGGTATCAATAATTTTAAACATGCCGCTACGTGACAAATCTGCCTTGATGATTGCAGTAATTTGCTGAGGAGCCAGATTCTCATTGCTGAAACCGGCGATTGCAATAGGGATTTGAGTGGCACCGACCCCTGCCGTTTCAATCCGAAGTTGGGCATACACCACTGGCGCCGATACGAGAGCAGCGACCGTGATGCTGACCGCTGCGATCGATTTTACGGAGTGGCGTACCGCGCTTTTTACAAACTTCCCGATGAGTGGTTTGAATGGGTTGTTATTCATAGTTTATTGATCTTTCGGTTTATGGATTCCGATGAAGCTGGAGGGAACAGAACCCGATTTATCTTTTGGATAAGGTGCGGATTTCTCAATCGCACGTTTTACCGCTTCGTCGAAACCTGAAATACCTGAAGGTTTTCTCAAGTGAATACTTGCTACCGATCCATCTGGCAGTAGCTGCACTTCATATTCTACCGACGGATTTCCAGTCATGCCATCGGGCACATTAAAGTTGATGAAGCCCTTTATTTTGGCGCCGACTTTTTGTGCATAACCGGGATCGCCACGCGGTCCCTGAGACTGGGCGGCAGTCCCGGTGCTATTAGATGCACCATTTCCCGTAGCTTGTCCTTGCAACTGTTTCATAACGTCATCATGGCGTTTTTTGTCAGCCGCATCTTCGGCCTTGCGTTGTTTGTCGGACGCCGCTTTTTTCGCCGCCTCTTTTGCTGCTTCCTGTTTTTGCTTTAATTTGTCGTCTTCGGCTGCTTGTTTAGCATCGGCATCTGCCTTTTTCTTGATGTCGGCGGTTTTCTGTTTGGCCGCCAGCTTATCCGCTAATTTAGCTGCGTCTTTTTTCTCCTGCTCTTTTTCCTGTTCGTCCGCTTTGCGTTGACGTTCTTTATCTGCGGCCGCCTGCTCTGCCTGGTCGCGGTCTTTCTGTTCCTGGACTTTGCGTTTGCGCTCTTTTTCCAAGGCAATTTCAGGATCGGGCACGACCGGTTGCACTACCTTTGGCGGCGGTGGCGCTACCGGCTCAACCGGCTTCGGTGGTGGTCGCGGCACTGGCTTTTCCGCCGGTTCCGTCTGCGTTGTCGGCGGTGGTGGTGGGGGTGCCGCATCGCGTACCTCCGGGTTCCACACTTCTGCCTCGACAGCGACGGGCACCTGGCTCTGCCAATGAACACCGATCCACAGGAATGCAATCAACGCTGCATGCACAGCTGCCGCCAGGGCGATGGCGCGCCATCTACCCGGTTCTTTTGGTATTGAGTAAGGGGTTCGATCTGTCATGAGCAGACTGTCACTTTGCGGCAGTTCGTCACTTGGTCGCCAATCCAACACGATTAATACCCATTATCTTGGCTTCAGAAATAACCTGTATGACTTCGTCATACTTAATATCTTTTTCTGCCGAGATCATCACCGGCATATCCGGATTGTCATCGTGAAGCGCTTGCAGTCTGGCTTTCAGTCTATTTTTTTCAACCGTTTCGGCCTGACTACCGCCATTTTTTTTGCCATTGATACGAACACTGAAATCCCCATTCGCTTTCAACGCAATTTCAATATATTCAGTCGGGGGTGCCACTGACTTGGCTGCGTTCGGCAAATTGATGACGTTCGGGTTAACCATCGGAGCCGAAACCATAAAAATTACCAGCAAAACCATCATCACGTCGATATACGGCACGACGTTGATTTCTGCTTTAAATTTGCGCGGACGTCCTCCGCGCATGGATGAGAAGCCCGTCATTAGCGCGCCTGCCGTTGCAAGATGTTGGAGAACTCTTCGATAAAGCTCTCAAAACGGATCGCCAGACGATCAACGTCATGCGCAAAACGGTTGTAAGCAACAACCGCCGGAATCGCAGCAAACAGACCAATCGCGGTCGCGATCAACGCTTCAGCGATACCGGGTGCGACGGCAGCCAGTGTGGCTTGCTGAACATTGGCCAGTCCCCGGAATGCATTCATAATTCCCCACACGGTACCAAACAGACCCACATAAGGGGACACCGAGCCGACCGACGCCAGGAATGCCAGATGCGATTCCAACGCATCCATCTCACGCTGGTAAGCTGCTCGCATCGCCCGACGCGAGCCATCTAGTAAAGCGGCAGAATCGGCGCTGGCTTTATGGCCAGCAGATGCTTTAATTTTGCTGAACTCATCCATCCCAGCTGCAAAAATGCGTTCCATCGCACCTGTAGCACCTGCGCCGCGGCGACGATTAGAGGTTGTTCCCTGATACAACTCAGTGAGATTGCCACCTGACCAGAAAGCCCGTTCAAACTCTTCTGTTTGCGCCCGCGCGCTTCTGATGGCGAACATTTTGCGAAAAATATACGTCCAGCTCATCACGGAAACTGCTAACAATAACAGCATGACAAGTTGCACGAGGACAGAGGCATTGGTGATGAGGGTAAGAAACGAAAGATCTTGAGTGACGGTCATGGAGGCGATCTGTATAAATGGACTTGGGCAGCTGTTCTAACTAACGCTGTTAAAGCGTCGGCCAAACGAATCTGAAATTTTTAGCGTTGAATAATGGTTTTAATTTCGTGAATGCACTATGGTGCAAAAAGAATGATTGTAATCGTTACGAGGGGCTTACGGTTTCGCGCTACTATTTAGAAGAATCGATCAACCGTTGCGATTGGTTCAAAGTGCAATCAAAAGGCCGTGCTTGTCGTGTCAATAGCGTTGTGTATGGGGCGAATCTGGTCCAAAACTTTTTTTGGAATAGCCGTCGGGCGAAATGTATTCGCATTGACGCAAACCACTTTAATCCGACCGGTTGCTAACAATTTAGGTGATTCATCGTCGTAGCGCCACGCCTGTTGAATGAATTCTACTGCCACACGGCCAACGTTTTCGACAATGACGGTTAAATAAAGTTCATCGTCCAAACGCGCCGGAGCATGATAATCAAGGGCAGTGCTTTTGACCACAAACATGACTTCATCGGTCCTGACCAATCGACTTTGCTCAATTCCCACGGCGCGTAACCACTCAGTACGGGCGCGTTCAAAAAATTTCAGGTAATTTGCATAAAAAACAACTCCACCGGCATCGGTATCTTCGTAATACACGCGGATGGACCAGTTAAAGTCTTTTTTTATGTCGTTTTGTGGGTTGAGCACTGCGTTCATGATGTGATGATGGATTAGTTGCTGTGGCAGTAGCGCGAGTCTAAACGACCGAGGATGTTTGCGTAAAAATGCATTTTTCTTGTCTGTTCGTTCTCGGCTAGTTGCGTTTGGCTATATAAGGTTATTTTCGAACCGATTTATTGGTGACACATTAACAACGATTTAGTAACAGCAACGGACAGTGATGCATCTGCGTACCTTTCACCTTCATGCGCTAATTTTTGAGGTGTTTTTTGTGTTGCGCTGCAAAATAAGTAGAAATTGTAGCCCAAACGCGCGGTTTTAAAAACTACAATCGCCCGAGGGTTAATTGAACCGATCGCCGTTATCGATTTTGACAATCTTGCTCAATCGAAGCCCTTGACTTACAATACGCGGACCATTTCGTCTCACGTAACTGGCGAAAACCGTACCGACGCAACTTGCTTCGCGTTCCGGGAAAGGTGGGCAACCATCGGGAAGCGTGAGATTTTACCGCCGTGCGCCTGGGCAGCCCGAATGGAACGTACGACTGAGGCTGCCGCATTCCCCCATTATTTTGGCCCTCATTCGATGCAGAACCTGCAAAGGCTCACCTCTATCGATTGGAATCATCATGTTTGAAAAAAATCACACCATCTCTAACGTCGATCCAGAATTATGGAGCGCGATTCAAAATGAGAACCACCGTCAGCAAGAACATATCGAGCTGATTGCGTCGGAAAATTACTGTTCGCCTGCTGTTATGGAAGCGCAAGGAACACAACTTACGAATAAGTACGCTGAAGGATATCCAGGCAAGCGTTACTACGGTGGTTGTGAGTTCGTCGATGTTGTTGAGCAATTGGCAATTGACCGCGTTAAGAAACTGTTCGGCGCAGAAGCAGCTAACGTGCAGCCAAATTCCGGTTCTCAAGCCAATCAAGGCGTTTTCTTCGCGGTATTGAAACCTGGCGACACCATCATGGGTATGTCGCTCGCCGAAGGCGGCCACCTGACGCATGGTATGGCATTAAATATGTCTGGCAAGTGGTTCAATGTCGTCTCTTACGGACTGAACGAGAAAGAAGAAATCGATTACGAAGCGTTAGAGCGTCTGGCCCATGAAAAGAAGCCGAAGCTGATTATTGCTGGCGCGTCCGCGTATGCGTTGCGCATCGATTTTGAACGTATTTCTAAAGTTGCCAAGGCGGTCGGTGCCTATTTCATGGTTGACATGGCGCATTACGCTGGTTTGATCGCGGCGGGTGAATATCCAAATCCCGTGCCTTATGCTGATTTCGTCACATCGACAACGCACAAATCGTTGCGCGGTCCTCGCGGCGGTATTATTTTGATGAAGGCTGAGCACGAGAAAATCATTAATTCAGCGATTTTCCCTGGCATTCAAGGCGGCCCGTTAATGCACGTCATCGCTGGTAAAGCTGTTGCCTTTAAGGAAGCGCTGACGCCTGAATTCAAAACCTATCAACAACAAGTCGTGAAGAATGCCGATGCATTGGCTAAGGCGCTGATTTCGCGCGGGTTGCGGATTGTTTCGGGTCGTACTGAGTCGCACGTCATGTTGGTCGATCTGCGCGCAAAAAATATTACAGGCAAAGAAGCGGAAGCGATTCTGGGTTCAGCTCACATGACCTGTAATAAAAATGCCATTCCAAACGATCCGGAGAAGCCATTTGTGACTTCCGGCATTCGTCTGGGCAGCCCGGCTTTGACGACACGTGGCTTCAAGGAAGCGGAAGCAACCAAGATCGGAAATTTGATCGCCGACGTATTGGACAATCCGCATGACGCGGACACCATTGAGCGCGTGAAAGTTGAAGTTAAGAAATTAACATCAGCATTTCCCGTTTATGCTTGATAGTCTGATGGTCTAGTTTGATCGAAAGGTGGGATTGGACCCAGCATAAGTAAAAGCACTAGGTCTGGGTCCGTTTCAGTTAATAACTGGAATGGACCCTTATAATATGACGATAGCAAAAGAAAAATAATATCTTAGCCGATAGAGCGTCGATCAACCGTTATATAGATTGCTGCCATCATGAAATGTCCCTTCTGCCATCATGAAGAAACCCAAGTTCTGGACACGCGTGTTTCAGAGGAAGGGGACGCTATCCGCCGCCGCCGCCGTTGTACAAAGTGCGACAAGCGCTTTACCACACATGAGCGGATCGAATTGGTGATGCCGGTAATCGTGAAAAAAAATGGTAGCCGTACAGACTTTGATGCGGCGAAACTGCGCGCCAGTTTGATGTTGGCGTTACGTAAGCGACCAGTTTCGGCCGAATCGCTGGATGAGGCGCTACAGAAGATAAAAGAAAAACTGCTTGCCAGTGGTGAACGGGAGGTTCTTACCGGTCATGTTGGTGAGTTGGTCATGCACGAGCTGAAACGACTGGATAAAATTGCTTACATTCGCTTTGCGTCGGTCTACAAAAGCTTCGAGGATGTTGCTGAATTTCAACATATGATCGAAGAGTTTTCCGGACCAAGCAGAAAAAAATAGTGGTCGGAATTAGTTGCTTTGTTCCTTGCAGCTCGACTGCGGGGTTAACGCTTTCTTATACGAGTTTGTAGCATAAGTAATCCTAAGCTTAACTTGCATCCATTTTTGCGTTGAAATGTGGGTGTTCGGAAAAAAAGACGATAGTATGCGTCCCTCCTTCATTCGATGTGAGGCTGGCCTTGATATCGCAATCTGCTGTTATTTCCCTTCCATTTTCCTTCACTGCACTACGGTCCGGTTTTACCTTTATTGAAATAATGATCACGATGCTTGTGGCGATTATTTTATTCGCAATCGGCACGCCATCAATGCGTCATTTCATTGTTGAAACTCACATGCGCATTGTTGTGAATCAGTTTGTTGTCGCCGCCACGCTGGCGCGGGCAGAGGCTATCAAGCATGGCCGCGCAGTGGTGATTTGCCGTGGTAGTAGCAGCGAATCGGGCGCGTTGTGCGCCTCCGGCGCTAGTGGCGAACGCGCCGCAAATGATTGGGGCAGCGGATGGATGGTGATGATTCCGAGTGATCGAGTGGTGTTGCTTCGACAGGCAGCACTCCATCCCCGCACCACCGTAATTGGACAGAACAAAGCGATTAAATACGATGGATTGGGGCGGCCCGGAGCGAGTTTTACCAAGTTAGTGTTTCGTCACAAGGGCAAGTTTGAGCGTGTCGTTTGTTTCAGTCGAAGCGGGCGCATAAATGTCCTTGTAGGTACGGCAGAATGCGCATGATATTTTTCAAACTCCCAAGAAAGAAGCGTCATTCGGGACACTTTCCCGCGCATCTGAAGATGCGAGAAAGCGGCGTCACCATTGTTGAGATGTTGGTCACCGTGATGATCACCATTGGATTGATTTTAGCGGTGGGCAATTTATATTTCGGCAGCCACGCAAGTTACCGGCTAAATGAGGCTCAGCTTCGTTTGCAGCACGACGGTCGTTATGCCATGCAGCTGATGGAGACTAATCTGCGGCAAGCAGGGTTTGGGCATCTTACGTCAGCCAGCGTCAATGCCGCCGAAGTCGATAAAACTGACTTCATTGGAGCAGACGGTAACGCGGCTCAGGGATTGCGTGGGTGTGATAATGGATTTGCAAAACCATTGTCGTTCGGGTTTGATTGCAAAAATGGTGCTGGAATGGCGGCGTTTGAAGTCGCCTATCGGGTGGCAGATAAATTTGATTTTGATAGCAGTGCTGGCACCGATTGCAATGGCTCCGCTGCTGGTTTAATCGCGTTGCCAAAGAGCCATCCAAGCTATACAGAAGGGCGCCTGGTGTCGGTAGCTAGCAACAGATTTTTCGTCGCCATGCCCTCCGGTCGAAAAACAACCTCATTGTATTGCCAGGGCAATAGCGGCAACGGCCGCAATGTTGCACAGCCGCTACTTAACAACGTCGAAAATATGCGGATGGATTTTGGAGTCGCGCCGATTGATGAATTTTCGGTTCAACAGTTTTTGACGGCGACACAGGTTGATAGCCTGTCGCAGGATCAATATCGAAACTGGAAAAGAGTGGTGCGCGTAAAATTGTGTTTGCAATTACATGCCGGCCAGTCCGGGTTTAGCACGTCGCAGCAATATGTCGATTGCAATGGAGTCGCGCAAATAGCGACCGATGGAAAATTACGTACGGTTATGACGAGTATTGTTACACTACGAAATAATGCCGCGACGACGCTATCTGATGGCGGGGCATAATGATGAACCGCCGACCGATTAGTGACAATGCAATAAAGGCAGTTTAATCTGCGCGCGATTGTCTGATCGATTGCGCCGGTCACTTTTTCTGTCCGGTGTCTGTTTTTTTAACATCCTCCACTAGTTACCGCTAATTTTTTTACAGGTTCGATACTATGATGCACGCTGACGTATTTATGGCTCACGCATTGCGATTGGCAGAGCAAGGCTTACTTACCAGTGCGCCAAATCCCGCCATCGGCTGCGTTATCGTCAAAGAGAGTTTGATCATCGGCGAAGGTTATACGCAACCACCCGGTGGCAATCATGCCGAAATTGAGGCGCTAAACGATGCGCGCGCCAAAGGTCATGATGTCCGCGGCGCTACTGCCTATGTCACGCTCGAACCGTGCAGTCATTTCGGACGGACGCCGCCTTGTGCGAATGCCTTGGTCGATGCTGGCCTGGCAAAAGTGGTCGCAGCGATGGCAGATCCTAATCCGCTGGTTGGCGGGAAGGGCTTTGAACGGCTGCGGGCAGCAGGAATTATTGTTGAAACCGACGTATTGGCAGAAGCGGCCCGTGAATTGAACATTGGCTTTTTCTCCCGTATGCAGACGGGAAAGCCATGGGTCAGATTAAAAGTCGCAGCCAGTCTCGACGGAAAAACGGCTCTTTATAACGGAGAAAGTCAATGGATCACTTCCCCCGAAGCACGTAATGACGGGCATCTCTGGCGTGCTCGCGCTGGCGTTATCCTGACTGGAATTGGTACGGTCAGTCAAGACGACCCGCAACTTACCGTGCGGGCGATTCCGGTTACGCGACAAACATTGCGTGTGCTAATCGATAGCAAGCTCGGAATTGATCCAAGAGCGCGCATCTTAAGCGGTGAATCGACCTTGATATTCGCTGCGGTTGGAAATGCCGAGAAAGAAGCGCTCCTTCGCGAACGCGGTGCCGAGATTGTTATCGTCCCGAATGCGCAGGGGAAAGTTGACTTGCCACAAGTAATATTGGCGCTCGGCCAACGCCAGATCAATGAAGTCCACGTCGAAGCTGGTGCCAAATTAAACGCCTCGTTAATCCGAGAGGGCTGTGTTGACGAGTTGTTGGTCTATCTGGCCCCGACCATTTTAGGTGATGCGCGCGGCATGTTCGATCTGCCGGGACTGAATAATTTACAAGACAAATTTTCCCTGAAATTTCATCAGATCAAGCAAGTTGGCGAGGATTTGCGTATCCTTGCACGATTCAATTAACTCTTCATTCCTATACACATGTTTACAGGCATCGTCGCAGCAGTCGGAAAAATTACTTCGGTACAAACACAAGGCGCGGGCTCAGAGGATGGCGTTCGGCTGGAAATTGATGCGGCAGACTTACCTATGGGGGATGTGGCTCTCGGTGACTCAATTTCCCTGAACGGTGCTTGCATGACCGTCACTGGAAAATCCGATACAGCATTTACGGTTGATGTCTCAAGAGAGAGTCTCAACTGTACAGTTGGCCTGGACGCCGTAGGAGAGGTTAACTTGGAAAAAGCACTGACATTGGCGGAGCGGCTGGGAGGACATTTAGTGTCCGGTCATGTCGATGGACTGGGTTTGGTCACCAAATTTGAGCCCGTCGGGGAATCGTGGGAGTTAGTAATACAGGCATCGCGGGATCTCGCGAAGTACTTCGCCTATAAGGGTTCCATCGTCGTCAATGGCGTATCACTGACGGTTAATCGTGTAGAAGACACAGCCGATGCATGTTTGTTCTCGATTAACCTGATCCCGCATACGATTCAAGTCACGACATTAAGGCATTTGGCGGTCGGCGTTCAGGTCAACCTGGAGGTGGATATGATTGCGCGATATGTTGAGCGGATGTTATCGGTGTCGAATGCTGGCAACTTGCAGTCCTGATCAGCCCCCTTTTTTTTTCGCTCCCTCTGTCTTTTTAAAGGCAGTTGGTCTGGTAGCAGCAATACATTGCTGCTATTGCATTCAGTTTCGTCAATACTGTTTCGTATTATCCCTCTGCGCGATACGGCGCTGCTTGTTAAGGCTTGGTGAGTGTGGGGAGTTGACGATATCCCGCCCCAAATGAAGTAATAAATTCTCCGGTCGCAGAATGTAGATCATCGCAGGTGCGGATTTAGCCTGAGTTCGATAAATTTTGAACTTCATCCGCCGTCCTTCCTTTATTCCTTTTTCTTTCTGCCTTTCAGCAGCTTGCACAGCGAGCTGGGCACGATTGGCTGTCGTTCGACTGCGCGTACCATCAGCGCATCATCATATAGATTAATCGCTGACGAGGACTAATGTCGCTCAGGAAATTTCATTCGGTTGCGTAGAGGTGCATCGTGATACATCTTGCGTTGTTTTGGGTCACCCGTTCCGCCGATGCGGCGCGGCGCGTTCTTACGCTATGAACTAAAATAAAAAAATGACCAATCTGAATAGAAAAGCGTTTCTAGGGCTTCTTCGCCTGCTTATTGGTATGAGCGTTTTATTGTTTGCTCCTGGGCGAACGCTGAATTTTTGGCAGGGCTGGGTTTTTCTTGCTGTTTTCTTTGGATCTTCACTGGCAATCACCATCTATCTCGCAAAAAATGATCCACAGTTATTGGCCCGGCGTATTAACGGTGGCCCGGGTGCTGAGAAGGTGAAAAAACAAAGCCTCGTAATTGGATTGTTATTAATAGTATTTGTGATGTTGTTTGTCCTGTCGGCCATTGATCATCGTTTGGCCTGGTCGAATGTGCCGTTGGGGATAGTCGCACTGGGAAATCTTCTGGTCGCTCTGGGCTTCCTCATTGTCTTTTTTGTGTTCAAAGAAAATACCTACGCTTCGGCGATCATTGAAGTCGACGCTAACCAAAAAATTATTTCGACTGGGCCCTATGCCTATGTGCGTCACCCGATGTACGCTGGCGGCATTGTAATGCTTGCAGGAATTCCACTCGCACTGGGTGCGTGGTGGGGGCTATTGTTAGTCGTTTTGATGGTGATATTAATTGGTTGTAGGTTGCTGCTTGAGGAGGCTTTTCTGATTGAACACCTCCGTGGTTATACAGATTACCAAAACAAGGTCAGTTATCGCTTGTTGCCATTCATTTGGTAGCGACGACATTTTTTGCTCCGTAACGTGCTGAGCTGGCGTTCACGGTCAATTGTTTGCTCCACTAATAAGATACGGCAGCGGTGGCGCCTGGCGGTGTTTATCATGCAGGATCGCGGACTGGTACCGTGGACCTACGAACGTGTTGTCTATATTAACGTCGCGATATGATTGAACAGCGCAGGAGAGGGCAGGTAGGGTTGGCTATTTTAGGGTGAATTCCCGCACTCAAAAAAGGCTAAATAACTACTTTTTAAAAATGTTTATAAAATTGCTTGCCAGCTTAGAGATGTGTTGCTATAGTTCGGCCTCTGTTGAAAACGACGCGAAATACACGAAACAGCGCAAGCGGTTTTGAGGGCGAAGTGGACGATGGAACGAGGTTGTAAAGTGGGGTGTTTTGAGTGGTAGAAGGAGTTGATTTGGTTTTAAATTGTTGAAAAAAATGATTTAAAAAGAAGTTGACGAAAAGCTCGAAACGCTACATAATCTCATCTCTCTGCTGCTGACAAACAAAACGATTTGTTGGTGCTGCGAACACTACGGTGTGACGCAAAACAGAGACAGTTCTTTAACAATTAACAGCCGATAAGTGTGGGCGTTTAATGAAAGTGCAGCGTTAATTGCTTCGGTGATTTGCGTATAACTTAAAACATTAAATGTTCACAAAAGAAGAAAAATAGGATATTTCGCAGAGTCAAATCTGAGAAGTAGCCTGTCAGTATTTTGAGTGAGCGATAGCAGCGATGCTAGGCAGCAATGCCACAAAACAGAGATTAAACTGAAGAGTTTGATCCTGGCTCAGATTGAACGCTGGCGGCATGCCTTACACATGCAAGTCGAACGGTAACAGGGAGCTTGCTCCGCTGACGAGTGGCGAACGGGTGAGTAATATATCGGAACGTGCCTGGTAATGGGGGACAACTAGTCGAAAGATTAGCTAATACCGCATACGCCCTACGGGGGAAAGAGGGGGATTCGCAAGAACCTCTCGTTATCAGAGCGGCCGATATCTGATTAGCTAGTTGGTGAGGTAAAGGCTCACCAAGGCTTCGATCAGTAGCTGGTCTGAGAGGACGACCAGCCACACTGGGACTGAGACACGGCCCAGACTCCTACGGGAGGCAGCAGTGGGGAATTTTGGACAATGGGCGCAAGCCTGATCCAGCAATGCCGCGTGAGTGAAGAAGGCCTTCGGGTTGTAAAGCTCTTTTGTCAGGGAAGAAACGGTCTTGGTTAATACCTGGGGCTAATGACGGTACCTGAAGAATAAGCACCGGCTAACTACGTGCCAGCAGCCGCGGTAATACGTAGGGTGCAAGCGTTAATCGGAATTACTGGGCGTAAAGCGTGCGCAGGCGGTTTTTTAAGACAGGTGTGAAATCCCCGGGCTTAACCTGGGAATGGCATTTGTGACTGGAAGGCTAGAGTGTGTCAGAGGGGGGTAGAATTCCACGTGTAGCAGTGAAATGCGTAGAGATGTGGAGGAATACCGATGGCGAAGGCAGCCCCCTGGGATAACACTGACGCTCATGCACGAAAGCGTGGGGAGCAAACAGGATTAGATACCCTGGTAGTCCACGCCCTAAACGATGTCTACTAGTTGTCGGGTCTTAATTGACTTGGTAACGCAGCTAACGCGTGAAGTAGACCGCCTGGGGAGTACGGTCGCAAGATTAAAACTCAAAGGAATTGACGGGGACCCGCACAAGCGGTGGATGATGTGGATTAATTCGATGCAACGCGAAAAACCTTACCTACCCTTGACATGGCTGGAATCCTTGAGAGATCAGGGAGTGCTTGAAAGAGAACCAGTACACAGGTGCTGCATGGCTGTCGTCAGCTCGTGTCGTGAGATGTTGGGTTAAGTCCCGCAACGAGCGCAACCCTTGTCATTAGTTGCTACGAAAGGGCACTCTAATGAGACTGCCGGTGACAAACCGGAGGAAGGTGGGGATGACGTCAAGTCCTCATGGCCCTTATGGGTAGGGCTTCACACGTCATACAATGGTACATACAGAGGGCCGCCAACCCGCGAGGGGGAGCTAATCCCAGAAAGTGTATCGTAGTCCGGATTGTAGTCTGCAACTCGACTACATGAAGTTGGAATCGCTAGTAATCGCGGATCAGCATGTCGCGGTGAATACGTTCCCGGGTCTTGTACACACCGCCCGTCACACCATGGGAGCGGGTTTCACCAGAAGTAGGTAGCCTAACCGTAAGGAGGGCGCTTACCACGGTGGGATTCGTGACTGGGGTGAAGTCGTAACAAGGTAGCCGTATCGGAAGGTGCGGCTGGATCACCTCCTTTCTAGAGTTTGCACGGACATTAAGCGTCCACACTTATCGGTGTGTTAGTTAGAAGAAGAACAGTCATCATTAGGTAGGTGCTAATCAGGACGGGTCTGTAGCTCAGTTGGTTAGAGCACCGTGTTGATAACGCGGGGGTCGTTGGTTCGAGCCCAACCAGACCCACCACGTGATAGATGTACGATTTATGGGGGCTTAGCTCAGCTGGGAGAGCACCTGCTTTGCAAGCAGGGGGTCATCGGTTCGATCCCGTTAGCCTCCACCATATTTACGTTTGACCCGGCACAACGCAGGGGCAATCAGTAGAAGTAAAAATCAAACCTAAGTCAGTATTTCATGCGCGTTATAGGGTGAAATAAAAAGGGATTTAGGTTTGATCTTTAGACGATCATTGGCTGTTTGTTCTTTAACAATTTAGAAGAAGTAAAGAATTCGTCCGCAGTGCGACAGCATTGTGGATGGGTATGATTGTATCAAATCAAAAAAGTATTAAAGAGTTCTCAAAAGAGTCTGCGCTAGTAATAGTTGCAGACAAATGCGAAAACACTTTGGATACGGCAAACGCTAAAGTAATACTCATAAGTAATAATACTATGACCGGTTTTTAAGCGTGAACGCGTTTAGAAGCTAACGTTATAGGGACAAGTGAATAAGTGCACATGGTGGATGCCTTGGCGATTACAGGCGATGAAGGACGTAGTAGCTTGCGATAAGCTGCGGGGAGCCAGCAAACAGGCTTTGATCCGCAGATTTCCGAATGGGGAAACCCACCCTTTATGGGTATTGCAACCTGAATACATAGGGTTGCAAGGCGAACGTGGCGAACTGAAACATCTAAGTAGCTACAGGAAAAGAAATCAACCGAGATTCCCAGAGTAGTGGCGAGCGAAATGGGAACAGCCTGCACGATTTAGCATCAGCGATAATGGAACACTCTGGAAATAGTGGCCATAGAGGGTGATAGCCCCTTACATGAAATCGGTGGTGTGGAACTAAGTGTGCGACAAGTAGGGCGGGACACGTGTAATCCTGTCTGAACATGGGGGGACCATCCTCCAAGGCTAAATACTCGTAATCGACCGATAGTGAACCAGTACCGTGAGGGAAAGGCGAAAAGAACCCCGGAAGGGGAGTGAAATAGATCCTGAAACCGTGTGCATACAAACAGTAGGAGCGGACTTGTTCCGTGACTGCGTACCTTTTGTATAATGGGTCAGCGACTTACATTCAGTGGCAAGCTTAACCGTATAGGGAAGGCGTAGAGAAATCGAGTCCGAATAGGGCGTTCAGTCGCTGGGTGTAGACCCGAAACCAAGTGATCTACTCATGGCCAGGATGAAGGTGCGGTAACACGCACTGGAGGTCCGAACCCACTAATGTTGAAAAATTAGGGGATGAGCTGTGGGTAGGGGTGAAAGGCTAAACAAACTTGGAAATAGCTGGTTCTCTCCGAAAACTATTTAGGTAGTGCCTCAAGTATCACCATCGGGGGTAGAGCACTGTTATGGCTAGGGGTTCATTGCGAATTACCAACCCATTGCAAACTCCGAATACCGATGAGTGCGAGCTTGGGAGACAGACGCCGGGTGCTAACGTCCGACGTCAAGAGGGAAACAACCCAGACCGCCAGCTAAGGTCCCAAAGATTGGCTAAGTGGCAAACGAAGTGGGAAGGCTAAAACAGTCAGGAGGTTGGCTTAGAAGCAGCCATCCTTTAAAGAAAGCGTAATAGCTCACTGATCGAGTCGTCCTGCGCGGAAGATGTAACGGGGCTAAGCCAGTCACCGAAGCTGCGGATATCAATTTATTGATATGGTAGGAGAGCGTTCTGTAAGCCTGCGAAGGTGTCTTGTAAAGGATGCTGGAGGTATCAGAAGTGCGAATGCTGACATGAGTAGCGATAATGGGGGTGAAAAGCCTCCACGCCGTAAGCCCAAGGTTTCCTGTTCAACGTTCATCGGAGCAGGGTGAGTCGGCCCCTAAGGCGAGGCAGAGATGCGTAGCTGATGGGAAGCAGGTTAATATTCCTGCACCGTCGTGTGATGCGATGGGGGGACGGATCGCGGAAGGTTGTCCGACTGTTGGAATAGTCGGTTTTTGGCTCAGAGAAGGCTGTTAGGCAAATCCGGCAGCGTAATTCAAGGGGTTGAGACGAGTGAATTTATTCATGAAGCAATCGGAAGTGGTTCCAAGAAAAGCCTCTAAGCTTCAGTCACACGAGACCGTACCGCAAACCGACACAGGTGGGCGAGATGAGTATTCTAAGGCGCTTGAGAGAACTCGGGAGAAGGAACTCGGCAAATTTGTACCGTAACTTCGGGATAAGGTACGCCCCGGTAGCTTGACTGGCTCGCGCCAGAAGGGTGAAAGGGCTGCAATAAAAAGGTGGCTGCGACTGTTTAATAAAAACACAGCACTATGCAAACACGAAAGTGGACGTATATGGTGTGACTCCTGCCCGGTGCTGGAAGATTAAATGATGGGGTGCAAGCTCTTGATTGAAGTCCCAGTAAACGGCGGCCGTAACTATAACGGTCCTAAGGTAGCGAAATTCCTTGTCGGGTAAGTTCCGACCTGCACGAATGGAGTAACGATGGCCACACTGTCTCCTCCCGAGACTCAGCGAAGTTGAAATGTTTGTGATGATGCAATCTACCCGCGGCTAGACGGAAAGACCCCATGAACCTTTACTGTAGCTTTGCATTGAATTTTGAACCAATCTGTGTAGGATAGGTGGGAGGCTTTGAAGCGTGAACGCTAGTTTGCGTGGAGCCAACCTTGAAATACCACCCTGGTTTGTTTGAGATTCTAACCTTGGTCCGTTATCCGGATCGGGGACAGTGCATGGTAGGCAGTTTGACTGGGGCGGTCTCCTCCCAAAGTGTAACGGAGGAGTTCGAAGGTACGCTAGGCACGGTCGGACATCGTGCTGTTAGTGCAATGGCATAAGCGTGCTTAACTGCGAGACTGACAAGTCGAGCAGGTACGAAAGTAGGACATAGTGATCCGGTGGTTCTGTATGGAAGGGCCATCGCTCAACGGATAAAAGGTACTCTGGGGATAACAGGCTGATTCCTCCCAAGAGTTCATATCGACGGGGGAGTTTGGCACCTCGATGTCGGCTCATCACATCCTGGGGCTGTAGCCGGTCCCAAGGGTATGGCTGTTCGCCATTTAAAGTGGTACGTGAGCTGGGTTTAAAACGTCGTGAGACAGTTTGGTCCCTATCTGCCGTGGGCGTTGGAAATTTGAAGGGGGCTGCTCCTAGTACGAGAGGACCGGAGTGGACGAACCT
The DNA here is from genome assembly GCF_016917355.1 of Glaciimonas sp. PAMC28666. GTDB lineage: Bacteria > Pseudomonadota > Gammaproteobacteria > Burkholderiales > Burkholderiaceae_D > Glaciimonas. The sequence goes on from NZ_CP070304.1 coordinate 3,367,665, forward strand.
CTGGTGTACCGGTTGTCACGCCAGTGGCATTGCCGGGTAGCTAAGTTCGGAAGAGATAACCGCTGAAAGCATCTAAGCGGGAAACTTGCCTTGAGATGATATTTCCCGGGAACTAGATTCCCCTAAAGGGTCGTTCGAGACCAGGACGTTGATAGGCTGGGTGTGGAAGCGTAGTAATACGTTAAGCTAACCAGTACTAATTGCCCGTGAGGCTTGTCCCTATAACCTTAGCAGGTTGTGGGTAAGCTAATGAGATATGTGTTTGCCTGAAAAGTGCAATCATACCCAGTGCGGTGCCGACATACCCTTGTCAGCACCGCACAAGAAACAAAACCTTTACTTCTTCTAGATTGCGTTGTTTGTTGCCCTATTGGGAACAAATGACACTACAGTTTATGCCTGATGACCATAGCGAGTTGGTACCACCCCTTCCCATCCCGAACAGGACCGTGAAACGACTTTGCGCCGATGATAGTGCTGCAACCAGTGTGAAAGTAGGTCATCGTCAGGCTCTTATTAGAAAACCCTCTCCGAGAAATCGGGGAGGGTTTTTGCTTTGCGGAATCGATTTAGCACTTATCCCGCAGCACAGCACCCGCCAGCACAGCATCCTTCAGAACGATGCCCTTCACCACGACGCCCTTCAGGACCGCACCCGCCCAGCGGATCAAAACATCGTACAGCAATAGTGAGCTCATCAAAAGCGCAGATTGTCGTCGCCGACAACCATCGATCGAGCCATGGGTACTATTTTGTATGGTTGTTCTTCTTAACTGGATTCATCTTGTGACAAGGCTATCCCCTTTTCGTGCCGCTGCACTTAGCGCATCCGGTTTTTTCGACTATCTTCTCGCTCGTTTGGCTGCACAAACGCACATAGAGCCCAGATTTATGACCGCAGCTTTAAAAGAAGCGAAAGATTCCGCGCAAAAGGTCACTTTCGGGTGCCGATTTCGCATATTCGATCTTCTGGGCATCGTTTCATGCTCGAATTCCGTCGTACGAATTTTCCTGAAGTAGCACTTAATCCGATCGGAATATGTGTTTTTTTGTAAAATTAAGCGTGTAACGAATGAATTAAGATACGCTATGCAGGTCCTATTAAAGTTACTTACTAAAGGAAACTACACATGAAAAAAATCGCACTTATTCTCGGATTAACAATGGTGTGTATTGGTGCTCAGGCTACTGATTGGCAAGTTGTTGGCCAAAGCGACGTGTCGAGCCTTAAATTGGATAAGGATTCGATCAAAGAGGCCAATGGCATACGTCAGGTATGGTCAATGTGGAATTTTCAAGAACCACGTAAAAATGAAGGAGACCCTACGTTCCCTACATTCAAGTCGTATCAGGATTTAACAGAATACAATTGTGCCGATAAGACCACCAGATTGGCGCGAGAAATTTTATTTGCCGAAAATGATGCTGCCGGGGATAAGCGCGATCATTCGGATGCACTTAAAAATAGCAAGTTTGTTACACCGGTTAAAGGCTCTTTAGCTGACGGTATCATGAACAATTTTATTTGTAATCAGACACTTGGCAGCAAGTAATTTTTTCGCAATATAGGAATCGGTGCTTAATCCTTTTCGGAGAATTTTTCCAGAACTGATAAGCCTGTCGTTTTACTCTCTGCCGATTCCTATTCACACTTTTAATGTGCCCCACTGATGCCCGCGCAACGACCAATCCGACGATCCGGACAGTGCATCTGATGTTCGAGCTACGGTTTGGGCCAAGATACGATTCAACGAGCAACCGAATAATGCCCGTTTTTCTTTATATATTTTGATCCATGGTCGCGCAGCAAGAAGCGCTCACGCGGGAATAATCAGGGGCCTCTGGTACTTTTCTTGCGCGGTGCTAAAAAAGTGGAAAAATAGACGGCCTTTACGGTGTTCAACGTAGATACTCTTCTTAGAGAGAAATATCCATCAAGAAAACTGTATAATTCTGGCGCGAGTGTCGCCTTCGCATAACGGATAATGCAATCCCCTCCTAAGGGATAGATACAGGTTCGATTCCTGTAGGCGATACCAGTCTGAAACACCGTCGGCACATGCTGACAAGACCGAAAATTGACTTTGTACGATCAGCCCTTATTTCGTGCGCGTTTTCTGAAAGTCGAAACCGACTAAGCAAACCGGGCCGACTGACTGTTTTAACGGGTCGGTTTCGGTCAAGACTTTAACGTCATCGGCTACGCTAAGCTGATCTCTGAACCATTTTGTGTAGGCGGCAATCGCCAAGTTCGACGGCGTTCGCAGCGTAAACGGAATGAATAGGTGGCGATTTCTTCTCTCACTGATCAAGCGTCGAATCATCCCGGCCTTACGCTTTACTCATAAAATGCAACAACGTTCCATAAAACGCGTAACTTATAGCGAGATGGCCCCACCTATCGGTACAATGCGCAATTCATTCATTTAATTGGCTGCGGGTTGCTTTTCGCAGACCTTCTTTTTCTGGTTTTCTATTATGGCAGTCATTTCTATTACCAACGCACAACTTGCGTTCGGTCACGTTGCGCTATTGGATCGCGCTGAATTTTCATTGGATTCGGGAGAGCGAGTCGGCTTGATCGGTCGCAACGGCACCGGAAAATCGTCGTTGCTGAAGACGATAGCAGGCGTTTCCAAGCTAGATGACGGTTTGATGGTAATGCAACAAGGCATTAAAATCGCGTACGTCGATCAAGAGCCGCATTTTGTTCCTGAAATGTCGGTGTTTGACGCCGTGGCATCGGGCATGGGCGAGATGCAGGCATTGTTGAATGAATATGACGCGCTGACCGGGCAGTTTGGCGGCGACGACGATGACGCGATTATGGAGCGTATGCACGTCATCCAGAGCAAACTCGACGCCGCGGACGCCTGGAGTCTGACCAATAAGGTCGAGACCACGCTTGACCGTCTTAATCTGAACAAAGATTCGCTGATGGGGACCTTGTCCGGCGGGATGCAAAAGCGGGTCGCCCTGGCATGCGCGTTAGTCAGTGCGCCCGATGTATTGCTGCTTGATGAGCCAACCAACCATCTTGATTTTAGCTCGATCATGTGGCTTGAAGGACTGTTGCGCGACTATAAAGGTAGCGTCCTGTTTATTACCCATGACCGTAGTTTTCTGGACAATGTTGCGACGCGCATCGTTGAGCTTGATCGTGGGCGTATTTTATCGTTTCCGGGTAACTTCACTGCTTACCAAGTGCGTAAAGCGGAACAACTCGAAATTGAAGAAGTCGAAAACGCCAAGTTCGATAAATTTCTTGCGCAAGAGGAAATCTGGATTCGGAAGGGTGTACAAGCCCGTCGGACCCGTGATGAAGGCCGCGTGCGACGTTTGGAATCGTTGCGCCTGGATCGGACCGCGCGCCGTGACCAGCAAGGTCAGGTCAAGCTGGATGTTTCGTCGGGCGAACGCTCTGGTAAGATCGTCGCCGAGTTAACGGATGTCAACCGTGCCTTTGGTGATAGAGTGATTGTGCGCGATTTTACTGCCACTATTTTACGTGGAGACAAAGTCGGGCTGATCGGCCATAACGGTGCCGGAAAAACCACTTTGCTAAAGCTGATTTTGGGCGTGGATCAACCGGATAGCGGAACCGTCAAGCAGGGGACCAAGTTGCAGGTTGCCTACTTTGACCAGATGCGTGCGCAACTGGATGACGAAGCGAGTCTGGCCGACACCATCGCTCCCGGTAGCGACTGGGTTGAGATCAATGGTCAGCGCAAGCACGTGATGACTTATTTGAACGACTTTTTGTTTGCACCAGAACGTGCCCGCTCACCCGTTAAATCATTGTCTGGTGGCGAGCGCAATCGGCTGTTGTTAGCGCGTCTGTTTGCGAAACCCGCAAACGTATTGGTGCTGGATGAGCCTACCAATGATTTGGATATTGATACGCTCGAGTTGTTGGAAGAGTTGCTGGAAGACTATAAAGGGACCGTGTTCCTGGTCAGCCATGACCGGACTTTCCTCGATAACGTTGTGACGCAAGTGATTGCAGCAGAAGGCGATGGCCTGTGGCGCGAATATGTCGGTGGTTACAGCGATTGGGAGCGGGTGCGTCCGAGTCCGGCGGCATTAGCGGCAAAGTTAAAAGCGGAGACTAAGACAGAGGTTGTTCAGGCCCCAGCTGTCAAACAAAAGAAACTCAGCTATAAAGAGCAACGTGAGTTGGACGAGTTACCGGTTTTGATTGCTACACTCGAAGCAGAGCAAAAGGTAATTACGGCGCAATTGGCCGACCCTGAGATCTATGTAAAAAAGCCGGATGAGATAAAACGGTTAAATTTACGTTTTTCTGAGCTCGACGGTTTGTTACTCGATGCGCTGGAAAAATGGGAAGTGATCGAAGCGCGCAATAAAACTTAAATGTAAAAAATCGCCATTGGTTCAAACCAATGAAGTCAATAATTAAACGGCGAGCATTCCTGAAACCAGGCATGCTCGCCGTTGGACTATATGGATGTTGCTTTCGTAAGTTAATTCAGCCTTTTACAAGCTTTTCGTAGTTCATGCGCTTGAGCGCGCAGTGCGATGGCATCTTGCGCGTGAGGGCGTTGCGTTAAATAATTTTCAATATCATCCAAAGCCGCTTGTGGACAATCCAGATGCGCATACGCCGAACCGCGGTCACGCAATTCAATTGGATCGTTCGGAAGCAATATGAGTAAGCGTTGCTGCAACTTTAGCAATCGCTCCCATTGCTGTGCTTGGGTGAATATTATTTTAAGATTGCGCAGGAGACGGGCCAGGATTTCATGCGGATGGGCATTTTGTAAATATGCATGGAGTGATATCTTCTTCTCTCTGCCCTGGGATGGCGACGTCCGTAAATATGGCTCCAGCCGTTCTTCCAACTGCTCGTGCGACAGGCTGGCGCCATTTAACGGGTCAATCACAATATCACCTGAGGACACCGTTAGTTTAATCAAAAAGTGGCCGGGAAATGAAATTCCCGATACCGGCAATCCTATCTGATGCGCTAACTCCATGTAGACGATCGCTAGCGAAATGGGAATGCCGCGTCGTGTATTAATGACACAGTGCAGATAGCTGTTGTCCGGGTCATAATAATTGTTCACGTTGCCCGCGAACCCCAGCTCTTGAAAAAAGAAATGATTCAACAACTGCAGCTTTTTTATCTGAGAAGCGTCGGCATGAATGCGTTGCTTCAGGGTATTGGAAAATCTATCCATTGCGAGCTGCGGCGCGCCCAAATCCATCGCTGGATGCGCATCTTGTGCGATAACAAGTGCCGCTTCAAACAGCGGCACGTTGTTGGCCTCTTGCACCAGAGTTGTAAAGTAGTTTAGAGAAGAAATCATGTTAACTATGCTACCAAATAATCTTCAATGTAGTTCAGCTTATCGATTAGTGCGAGGTCCGTTTGAAGTCCTGGAACCGAAATCCCATCGCGAGTAGTGCCCCAAAATAAGTAATGCCACAAGCCACTAGCACCGCCAGGAGAGCGCCGACGCGCGCGAGCGAACTGGTATGGGGTCCGACCCAGTCAAACCGCTCAGCGCTCCATAGCGCGACTGCTGCCATCAGGCAAAGTGCGCCGACCAGACGCACAAAATACACGATCCAACCTTTTTCAGGTTTGTAAATACCTCGCCGCATCAAGCTCCAGAGCAACAGCCCCGCGTTCATGCAGGCCCCAAAACTAATGGATAACGCCAGTCCGGCAACGGCAAAAATTGGAACAAATACAGAGTTAAGTAACTGCGTGGTGATGAGTACGGCGAATGCAATTTTGACCGGTGTTTTTATATCTTGCTTGGCGTAAAAGCCGGGTGCCAAAATTTTTACGACAATTAAACCAATCAGACCGACCCCGTAAGCAATGAGAATCCTGCTTGTCATCGCGACCGAAATAGCGTCGAACTTACCGTGATGGAACAAGGTGGCTGTCAGAGGAATCGATAACGTTGCCAGTCCAACGGCCGAAGGAAGCGCCAGCAAGAAGGTCAACCGCAAGCCCCAATCCAATAATGAGGAGTATTCACGATGATCGGCGTTTGCATTCGCTTTGGAAAGACTCGGCAGCAAAATGGTGCCGAGTGCCACTCCGAGTAAGGCCGTTGGAAACTCCATCAATCGGTCGCCATAAGATAACCAGGAGACACTTCCGTGCTCGAGACGCGACGCAATATTGGTATTGATCATCAGGCTGATCTGCGCTGCCGAGACCGCGAAGACGGCCGGTCCCATTTTCTTCAGCACGCGTCTCACTCCGCTATCGCGCAGTCCGACCAGCGGATTGCCCATCATGCGCGGCATCATGCCGATTTTGCGTAGCGCGGGAACCTGAATCGCAACCTGCAGGACACCGCCAACCAGTACCGCAAAAGCCATCGCATAGACCGGCTGCGCCATATGTGGGGCCACGAAAAGGGATGCCACGATGAAAGCTAAATTCAATAACACCGACGTAAGGGCTGGAATCTTAAACTCATGCCACGTATTTAAAATTCCACCGGCCAACGCGACAAATGACATAAAACCGATGTACGGAAACATAATCCGGGTCATCACGACCGAAGCGTTAAACGCAGCAGGATCATTTTTCAGGCCGGTTGCCATAAAATAAATAAGCAACGGCGAGGCCAGGATGCCGACGATACAGGTAAGGATCATCACCCACGTCATCACAACGGCCACGTGGTCGACCAAATGTTTGGTGGCCTCTTGTCCTTTCTTATTTTTGTACTCTCCCAGAATTGGAACAAAAGCCTGAGAAAAGGCGCCCTCTGCAAATAGACGGCGCAATAAATTAGGAATGCGAAAGGCGATATTGAAAGCGTCAGTGAAAGCTGAGGCGCCAAATGTAGACGCGAATAAGATTTCGCGAATCAATCCCGCGACACGCGACAACATCGTCATGCCAGAGACGGTGGCAAGCGTTTTATGCAGGTTCATGGAGCCGCATTATAGCCGCTCATGTTGTTCGTTCCCAGCTTTGTAACAAGCTCTTTCAGTTGTTCCGTTTCGCTGGGGTTGCTGATTGGAACTTTCACTATCGGTAAGACAACGTTACGGGCGCCAGTTGTTATAACCATTGCGCTGTTCATCGGTTATGGTGTTCGCCAGACCAAAGCAGGGTGCTATCACAAAGTTCGGCCAAGATTGATTTGCTCATTGTTGAAAAAGTCGTTATAATCCGTGGCTTTACAGAATTCTGCGTCGCGGTCTGGTTTGTTTTGCCGCGTAAGCATTCCCGACCTCGATTTAGGATATATAAATGGCAAATACCGCACAAGCACGTAAGCGTGCTCGTCAAGCAGTCGCTCAAAACCTGCACAATTCTAGCCAGCGCTCAACTCTGCGTACAGCCATCAAAGCTGCTCGTAAAGCAATCGCCGGTGGCGATAAAGAAGCTGCAACTCTGGTTCTGCAAAAATCTGTGTCGACTATCGACCGTATTGCAGACAAGAAAATCATTCACAAAAATAAAGCTGCACGTCATAAGAGCCGTTTGAACGCAGCTCTGAAAGCACTGGCAGCGTAATACGCATTTCGTCGGTTAATCCGACGTAAATGCTTGCTGATGTGTTTTACGTGTAAAAAAATCTCTGTAGAGCTAACGCGATACAGAGATTTTTTGTATTTTCGCTACATTTTTATGCTGTTGAAGTGGTCGGACGCGCTGCGTGCAGCACAGTTATTCAGTTTCTGCTCTGCACACCAACCGGAACTTTACGCCGTCCCAGGGCCAGTTAATGCGATTACCGGGCCAACATTCAACATTGCATCTATTAAAAGCCCTGCCGCTGCAAACGGTATAGATACGGCAGGTGCTGCAATTTTGAAATTGCTACCTCAACGCTGCGCTTGCGGCAGACCAGTAATGACACTGCCTGGTTTTAAATTCTTTTGCTTGAACCACCCGGGATTCATTTCTAGCGCATAGAGTGCTGCTCTATCCGGGCAATGTGAGTCGAGCGTCTGGGCTTTCATTTCTTCTATATTGATGATGACACCGTTCGGATCCAAGAAAGCCACGGATAACGGAATCAGCGTGTTTTTCATCCACATGCAAGCGGCCGCAGGAGCATCGAACAAAAATACCATGCCCGCATTAGGGGCTAATTGCTTGCGAAACATAAGGCCTTGCTCGCGCTGGGCCTCTGTTGTTGCCACTTCAGCGTGAATCACATACACCCCGGCATTCAGCGTGGTGATTGGAAACTGTTCGGTTTGCTGTGCTGAGACAACGGGAATGATGCCCACAGTGCCTGCTAACAGTGTTAGCGCCATGACAGCGACAGATGCGCGAAGTCTTCTCATGTTGGTAAAGTCCTTTTATGTTTTATCGAGGAATTATACAGACGGATGCTTTGGGAGGGGGGCAGCGGCTTGATACCGGCATGCGAGAAGGTTGTGGCTTAGATGGGGGAGGCTAACGCTTGATATGGCACAGTTGGCGGAAATAAAAAAAGACAGGCAATGCCTGTCTTTTTTGAAACTGACGCCTGAATTACTTAGCAGGAGCATCAGCAGCAGGAGCTGCATCAGCGGCAGCAGCTTTTGCTTTAGCTTTCTTCGGTGCTTTTTTGTGTTTCTTTGCTACTTTTGTTGCAGCAGGAGCTGAAGCGGCTGGAGCAGCGGCAGCAGGAGCAGCAGCCGGAGCGGCAGCATCAGCAGCAAAAACAGAAGTTGCAAACAGGCCAGCTACCAAAACAGCGATCAGTTTAGACATTTTAGAATCCTTTTGATTTAATCAGTAATTGCATCGATGATTCATTTGAATCACTGCAATTAACGAGGTACTGGCCTTATGGTTGACGTTTTTTTTAAATAAAATAAAATAATATTTCAAATGCAGACTAAAAAGCCGCATGAGCATGATCCCTTAAAAGGGACTATCCCATCAAACATCTTATCGACGTGTTAACTCCGATGGGTCGATTTCACGAAACTCGCCAGGCCACAATGGATGGCTCTCCAGCGAAACTTGTCCTATGGCGATTCGGACAAGGCGCAGGGTTGGCAAGTTAACGGCAGCCGTCATGCGCCTGACCTGACGATTTTTTCCTTCGGTGATGGTAAGTGCTAGCCAACTTGTAGGCTTGTCCGCGCGCTCGCGAATGGCTGGGATACGGGGCCAAAGCCAATCCGGAGGGGCAATCTGGCGTACTTCACAAGGTTGGGTCGTAAAGTCGCCGAGATCAAGCCCGCTGCTTAATCGCTCCAGTGCGCCACTATCAGGAGAACCTTCTACCTGAGCCAGGTAGGTTTTTGGTTGCTTAAACGCGGGGTGACTGATGTGATGCTGTAATTTTCCGTCGTTGGTTAATAATAGTAATCCCTCACTATCCGCATCTAGCCTTCCTGCCGGGTAGATGTTGGGAATGGCGAGATAGTCGGCGAGCGTTTCACGCGTGGGATGGGATGAAAACTGGCACATCACCTGAAAAGGTTTATTGAATAGAATAAGAGGCATACTTAGGGCCTGTGGACCTATAATTTGTGAGGTGCGTTCGAAGCAAAACCTGTTTGCCGAGAGACCGCTAAGCCGCGTGGCAGCTGGGTCCTGGCACTTCTTCGCAATCCTGAATTATATGTCAACAGAGTGGAGTACCTCAAAAACATAGCTTCTAATAAAATACTAGTGCATAATATAAAATCGTTGTCTTATGTCTTATATAAGACTTAGGTAGGACTTATGTAAGACTTAGTGAGGCCTGATACATAACAATGGGTCTTCAGCCAAACGTTACGCCAAGTCACATACTAAGCATAGGACTGGGCCGGAATAACGGACCAACATCCTGCGCCATTTTCCCGCTTCATCTTCGGAGATATTGAATGTCCCAACATATTAAAGTGCCTGCTGAAGGTAAAAAAATCAGCGTTAATGCTGACTATTCGCTTGATGTCCCGGATAACCCAATCATTCCTTTTATCGAAGGTGACGGAACCGGTGCGGATATCAGCCCGGTCATGATTAAAGTGGTGGATGCGGCAGTCGCCAATGCCTATGGTGGAAAGCGTAAGATCAGTTGGATGGAAGTCTACGCCGGTGAGAAATCAACCAACGTGTATGGTCCGGATGTCTGGTTACCGGCAGAAACTCTGGCAGCGATCAAGGATTACGTCGTCTCCATAAAAGGTCCTTTGACTACCCCGGTTGGCGGCGGCATTCGCTCGTTGAACGTCGCCTTGCGCCAGGAACTGGATTTGTATGTGTGCCTTCGTCCGGTGCGTTATTTCAAAGGCGTCCCGTCGCCCGTGCGTGAGCCGGAAAAAACAGATATGGTAATCTTCCGTGAGAATTCGGAAGACATCTACGCCGGAATTGAGTGGCAAGAAGGTAGCGACGGCGCGAAAAAACTGATCGACTTCCTGATCAATGAAATGGGCGTAAAAAAGATTCGCTTTCCCCAAACTTCAGGCATCGGAATTAAACCGGTGTCACGCGAAGGGACCGAACGTCTGGTCCGTAAGGCAATTCAATACGCAATCGACAATGACAAACCTTCTGTGACCATCGTCCACAAAGGTAATATCATGAAATTTACGGAAGGTGGCTTCCGTGACTGGGCCTATGCGCTAGCGCAAAAAGAGTTTGGTGCCGAATTGATTGACGGTGGCCCTTGGGCAAAATTCAAGAATCCTAAGAGTGGTCGGGATATCATCATTAAGGATTCCATCGCTGATGCATTTTTGCAACAGATATTGCTACGTCCAAACGAATACAGCGTTATTGCGACCCTTAACTTGAACGGCGACTACATTTCTGACGCCCTGGCCGCACAAGTGGGTGGTATTGGTATTGCACCGGGTGCCAACTTGTCGGATTCCGTGGCAATGTTTGAAGCAACTCACGGAACAGCGCCAAAATATGCCGGTAAAGATTATGTGAATCCGGGTTCCCTCATTTTGTCGGCTGAAATGATGTTGCGCCACATGGGTTGGATCGAAGCGGCCGATTTGATCATCACCGCGATGCAAAAATCGATTTCCTCCAAAAGAGTGACGTATGATTTTGCCCGTCTGATGGAGGGAGCGACGCAAGTTTCATGTTCCGGATTTGGCGAAGTGTTAATTGAAAATATGTAAGTCTTTTAAATTAAGATAAAACTACGTGGCCGGAACAGCGTTCTGGCCATTTTCACGTAAACTTGCGCATTTTTTTACGTGATACGTAAAAAACCCGCCGCGGCGGGTTTTTGCTATAGCTTGTTCGTGGCCTTATTCAGGCGCCTGAATATTGGAAGCTTGCTTGCCTTTCGGGCCTTCCGTAACTTCGAACTTCACTTTTTGGCCCTCTTTGAGGGTCTTAAAGCCGTTCATCTGGATTGCGGAAAAGTGTGCGAACAAATCCTCGCCGCCATCGTCGGGGGTGATAAACCCGAAGCCTTTAGAGTCGTTGAACCACTTGACTGTACCTGTTGCCATAAATAGTCTTTCAAATAATGACCGATCATACGAGCCGTAAAAGCAAGAGGCCTTATACCTCTTGAAACACCTGCTCACTTCTATTAACGATAAATGCCCCCGTTAATTGACTTTATTCTTCTTTATGGAAAAAAATAAGTCAAGCTATTTTTCTTGAAATTGTTGATGCCACCTTGTGCAGTTTCTTCTGTTTCTTCCGGAATGTGCTCTTGAATTCCATCGTTGTAACGTCATCTGCACTACAAGAAGAAAGCGCGTACTATTAAATTAAATGTAGATTTAATTGAGCGTTTATTTCAAACTACAAAGCATCATCTTTGCAGCGTTTTTGCTGCGTATTCGTATGAACGTTTTAGAATAGACGCATGGCAACCAAGCACGAAGACGGAACGGTAGCGACGCGACAGGAGCAAAAGCTCAAGCCGCCTCCTATGTATCAGGTATTTTTGTTGAATGATGATTTCACACCAATGGAATTTGTCGTAGCGGTGATTCAGGAATACTTCAGCAAAGACCGAGAGACCGCGACGCAAATTATGCTTAAGGTGCATCGCGAAGGTAAAGGTATGTGTGGAGTGTTTTCGAAAGACATCGCGTCGACAAAGGTCGAATTAGTATTAACGCACGCGCGAAAAGCAGGACATCCCCTGCAATGCGTGATGGAGGAAGCATGATTGCGCAGGAACTGGAAGTAAGTTTGCACATGGCGTTTGTTGAGGCTCGACAAGCACGGCACGAATTCATTACCGTTGAGCATCTCCTTTTGGCACTGTTGGATAATCCTTCAGCAGCTGAAGTATTACGGGCGTGTGCTGGCAATATTGAGGATTTGCGCAAAACCTTAACGATCTTTATTGGCGATAATACGCCGACGGTGCCTGGTTCGGGTGAGGTTGATACGCAACCAACCCTCGGTTTCCAACGCGTGATTCAGCGTGCGATTATGCACGTTCAGTCTGCATCAAACGGCAAGAAAGAAGTCACCGGCGCTAACGTGCTGGTAGCAATCTTTGGCGAGAAAGATTCGCACGCTGTTTATTATCTTCATCAGCAGGGCGTGACACGTCTCGACGTGGTGAACTTTATTTCACACGGTGTCCGCAAGGACCAGGTCGGCGACGGCCAAAAATCTCCGGAGAGTGTGGAAGAAGTTCAGGCCGAGGGTCAGCAAAAAGAAAGTCCCCTGGATCAGTTCACGCAGAACCTGAATAAATTGGCGCAGGAAGGCAAGATCGATCCGTTGATCGGACGTGAGTTTGAAGTTGAGCGTGTCATTCAGACTTTATGCCGTCGTCGTAAAAATAATCCGTTGTTGGTTGGCGAAGCTGGCGTTGGTAAAACGGCCATCGCAGAAGGTCTGGCATGGAGAATCACGCAAGGCGATGTCCCTGAGATTTTGAGCAACGCGATTGTCTACTCATTGGATATGGGTGCTTTGCTGGCGGGAACCAAGTACCGCGGCGACTTCGAGCAACGTTTGAAGGCGGTCCTCAAGCAGTTGAAGGATAGTGAACACGGCATTTTATTCATCGATGAAATTCACACTATTATTGGCGCGGGTTCGGCGTCGGGTGGTACCTTGGATGCGTCCAATCTATTGAAACCAGCGCTTTCGAGCGGCCAGTTAAAATGTATCGGTGCGACGACCTATACTGAATTCCGTGGTGTATTTGAAAAGGATCATGCGTTATCGCGCCGGTTCCAGAAAATCGATGTGAACGAGCCGACGGTCGAAGAAACCGTGCAAATTTTACGCGGTTTGAAATCACGTTTCGAAGAGCACCATGGCGTTAAATACTCTGCGATTGCGCTGACGACGGCGGCTGAACTGGCCGCCCGATTTATCAATGACCGTCATCTGCCCGATAAAGCCATTGACGTTATCGATGAAGCAGGCGCTGCGCAACGCGTATTGCCGAAATCGAAGCAAAAGAAAACAATTGGTAAAACCGAGATTGAAGACATTATCTCCAAGATTGCCCGCATTCCGCCGCAAACGGTTAATCAGGACGACCGTAGCAAACTGAAGACGATAGATCGCGATTTGCGGAATGTCGTATTCGGTCAGGATCCGGCGATTGATGCGTTGGCGTCTGCAATTAAAATGGCACGTGCCGGACTTGGCAAGACTGATCGTCCAATTGGCTCATTCTTGTTTTCCGGGCCAACCGGGGTCGGCAAAACCGAAGTGGCAAAGCAACTTGCCTTCATCATGGGGATTGAGTTAATCCGCTTCGATATGTCCGAATACATGGAGCGTCATGCTGTGAGCCGTTTGATCGGTGCGCCGCCAGGTTATGTCGGGTTCGATCAAGGCGGCTTGTTGACCGAAGCGGTGACTAAAAAGCCGCATGCCGTGTTGCTGTTGGATGAAATCGAAAAAGCTCATCCGGACATTTTCAATATTCTGCTGCAAGTAATGGACCATGGAACGCTGACGGATAACAACGGCCGCAAGGCGGATTTCCGTAATGTGATCATCATTATGACCACTAATGCGGGTGCCGAAAGTTTGCAGAAGCGCACGATTGGATTCACCGAGAAGAAGGAAGCCGGTGATGAAATGGTGGATATTAAGCGGATGTTTACGCCTGAGTTCCGCAACCGGATAGACTCGATTATCAGTTTCCGTGCGCTCGACGAAGACGTCATTCTCCGAGTGGTCGACAAATTCTTGATGCAGCTGGAAGAACAACTGCACGAGAAAAAGGTGGAAGCGGTCTTTTCTGAGAATTTACGCAAATTCCTGGCGCGCAAAGGTTTTGATCCACTCATGGGTGCGAGACCGATGTCACGGTTGATTCAGGACATGATCCGAAAGGCGCTTGCCGACGAGCTATTGTTTGGTAAGTTAGTTTCGGGTGGTCGGGTCACGGTCGATCTGGACGAGAAAGATCAGATCAAACTTGAGTTTCCTACAAAGAACCAAGCCAAGCCAGCGACTCCGCAGGAGACAGTAGAAGTGGAATAAAGGCGAGCGCGAGGTGCGCTGATTTTGCCTCAAAAAACCAAAAAGCCCGAATTCACTTTTGTGATTCGGGCTTTTTGTTGCTAGAAAATGCAACCGTGTTGTATGTTTAAGTCACTATCGAAAGACAGCGCACCAAAAAATGGTGGCGCTGTCTCGCCACACCGTTAAGGTGTCAAGGCCGCGCCGGCGGCTTGCTTGGCGTCGATCTCTGCAATCGTTTTTTGGATCATATCCAACCGTGCAGAAGTGGCGGGATGGATCGCGGTGTGGCCGTTGGGAACATTAACTGGATATTGATTTGCCAGACGTTGCCAAAATGCTGAAGCATTATCGACCTTATATCCAGCGCGTGCGACCATGTAAAGCGCCAGTTTGTCGGCGGCGACGTCCAATTGTTGCGTATAGGGTTTGACTCCCGCCGCGCCACTCAATGAACTGGTGTCCGGACGCAGGCGTACCAAATTGTCGATAATGCCGCTCATGGTGGCCGTCATTCGCTGTCTGACGACGTGCATCAAGGAGTTATGCGCCATCTCACGGGCAATGACATAGGCCAGTTCATCGTCATTTTGGGCGAATTTGACCATCCCCGAAGTAATCAGCACACGCCGTCCATCAGCATAGCTATTGACGTTATCCGTGTTTCCGAGCTCGACCCCAAATGCACAGGCACGGGTCAATGGGACGTTAAGATTGACGTTTCGCCCATTTCTGATCAGTCCCAAATTGATTGCAGGGCTCCGGCTTACCAACGGCCCCAACATCAGCGCGGCAAGTCGCTCCGCATTCGGGCCGGGGGGGACCGGCTTGCCTTCGATTGTGGCGAGAACATCGCCGGGCTTGATGCCAGCCTGTGCAGCTCCGCTGCCTGCCAGGACACCAGTGACCTGCAGTTGATCGGATAAGCCTAACGAAACCTGGGCTGCTTCAATGAATTCGGTCGAATAGGAGAATTTGGTCTTTGCGGTAAAGCCGAGCAAATTACGGGCGTTGTTGCGACATAGATCGGCATTATTAACCAATAACGGCGCTGCAACTGCGTATAACCGATCCTGCTGAGTGACGATGGCACGCAGTTCAGTTTGTTGGGGATTGGTTGGGGCCTTGATCGGTGGTAAGGCAGGCTGAATTTTACGAACCGTAGGGGCTGTTGTTGACGTTTGATTCGGCTCTTGCGTCGCGCAGGCTGCCAGCAGGACGAGTGGTAATACGATGGCAGATCGTTTTAAAGCTAACCATGGCTGAGGCGTTGCTTTCATAGATTTCTCCATCAGTGTTTCCCTGTACTACCGAAACCACCGGTGCCGCGTTCACTGCTGTCGAAATCAGCAACGATATTAAAATTAACCCGCATGACCGGTACCACGATGAGTTGGGCCAGACGTTCCATCGGATTAAGGACGAATTCCGTGTCACCGCGATTCCAGGTTGATACCATCAATTGGCCTTGGTAATCGGAATCGATCAGACCGACCAGATTACCCAGAACGATACCGTGTTTGTGACCTAATCCGCTGCGCGGCAAAATCATCGCAGCGTAAGCAGGATCAGCAATATGAATGGCGAGACCTGTGGGTATTAAGTGTGTTTCACCCGGCTTGATCGTTATCGGCGCATCAAGGCACGCGCGCAAATCCAGGCCAGCACTTCCTTCGGTTGCATAATGGGGTAATTGATCCTGCATACGTGGATCAAGAATTTTTACGTCGATTGTTTTCATATAGGGATTGTTCAGCTAAATTTTTTGAAAAAGGTGAGTCAAATTATCGACCAACGTACCAAAAGATTAAAAATGACCGTTTAGCGGCAACGCGTACGGTAGATACCGTTAGTCAGCCGCTAAATTTCTCTCCATTTCGCTTCTACAATGGCACGCACGATATTCAAGCGAGGCCTGCACCGAGCCGTATCGCAATTTCGGCAATGAGCTGACGTGCAAGCTGCAGTTTGTTCGCCCGCGGAAAACTGCTATGACCTTTGACGTCAAACAAGACAAGTTGGTTCTCGTCTTTTCCAAATGTATCGTGACCGATATTGCCAACAAGTAGTGGCACATTTTTCCGCTGGCGTTTTGCCTCGGCGTATTCAAGCAGATTTTCGGATTCTGCGGCAAAGCCCACGCAGTAAGGTCGGTCTGGCAAAGAAAGAGCAGCGACCGTCGCCAGGATATCCGGATTTTGAGCAAACACCAATTCAGGGGTGCTGCCGTCTGCATTCTTCTTGAGTTTTTGATCACTCGCATTTGCGACATACCAATCCGCGACCGCCGCTACGGCCACAAAAATATCCTGACCCGGCACATGCGACAGTACTGCGTCATACATTTGTTGCGCACTGAGGACATTTAACCGGTGCACGCCATGGGGTGTGGGCAGCGCAGTTGGTCCGGAAATCAGGGTGACGTCGGCCCCTGCTTCATGCGCGGCACGGGCGATCGCGTAGCCCATTTTGCCGGATGAAAGGTTGGTGATCCCACGCACCGGATCGATAGCTTCAAATGTTGGTCCGGCGGTGAGTAGCAAGCGCTTGCCTTTTAGCACCTTGGGCTGAAATGAGGCAATGACTTCTGCTAACAACTGGTCCACCTCCAGCATCCGACCTAATCCGATTTCGCCACAGGCTTGTTCTCCTGCGGCTGGCCCCAGCAATTGAATGCCGTCTGCTAATAGTTGCCGGGTATTCCGCCGGGTAGCGGGGTTCTGCCACATTTCTACGTTCATTGCCGGAGCAATCATCAGCGGGAGTTGCGCTTGTCGCGCGACGCACAGCGTTGATAACAAGTCATCGCACACGCCGTGCGCCAGCTTCGCCATGAAATCGGTCGAGCAGGGCGCAATCACAATGGCATCAGCGCCGCGCGTCAGGTCAATATGCGGCATGTTATTGCCGATACGTGCGTCCCATTGATCCGTAAAAACCGGTTGTCCTGATAAGCCCTGCATCGTAATTGGCGTGATAAATTGCTGTGCACCGTGCGTCATCACAACTTGTACAGATGCACCTGCTTTGATTAACGCACGCGTGAATTCTGCCGCTTTATAGCAGGCAATGCCTCCGGTCAGACCGAGAACAATTTTTTTACCAGCGAGATCCATCATTACTCCCGGGGTAGAACATCAGAAAAATAAGCTGCAGTTGAACGCCTGATTGATCAACAGGCTGATTATTTGTTGACGCGACGCAGCTCATCTATTACGAACAATACCGCGCCTATGCAAATCGCGCTATCGGCGATATTAAACGCGGGCCAATGCCAGCGACCGATATAGATATCCAGAAAATCGATAACATGACCATAGGCGATACGGTCGGTAACATTACCCAACGCGCCACCGAGTATTAGCGCCAGCGCCGCACAAAACATGCGTTGTCCGGCGTGGCGTTTAAGCAGAAAAACAATGAAAATCGCCGCGGCAATACCGACCCCGGTAAAAAAATAGCGTTGCCATCCGGATGCAGAACCCAGGAAACTAAAGGCCGCCCCCGGGTTATAAACTAATACCAGATTAAAGAATGCAGTCACGGGGTGTGATTCGCCGTAACTGAACATGCGCGTGATGGTAACTTTGGTTAATTGATCGATC
This sequence comes from Glaciimonas sp. PAMC28666, assembly GCF_016917355.1. Classification (GTDB taxonomy): domain Bacteria; phylum Pseudomonadota; class Gammaproteobacteria; order Burkholderiales; family Burkholderiaceae_D; genus Glaciimonas. The sequence continues at coordinate 3,385,629 of NZ_CP070304.1, forward strand.
AGAATCACGAGTCCTGCTATCCCCATCCAGGGAAGCAAGCCTGCACTTAATTTGGAGGATGAATTAGAACGCGGGGGTGCAGAACGTTTTTTAGTGGCCATAAATGTAGGTTTCAGCAAACGTGAATGAGTGGTGCGGATGGAGCTGCAAAAACCAACGCAATAAAAATTTTGAAGATGCATGTCGGCCTGAACACTGCATAGAGTGGTTTCAGGCCGACCGGCGGGGTCGTTATGCGTTACAAATAGCCTTCCGATCAGGCAAAATGGCGGTCTTCGCCATTGCCGAACAAATTCGAAACACAGCGACCGCAAAGGCCGGCATGCTCGGCATGACTACCAACGTCGGCGCGGTAATGCCAGCAACGCTCACATTTTTGTTGCGACGATGGGGTGACCACGATGTTCTCTTCCGCTTCCGACCCCACCTCGGTAACGGTAGCTGCTGAAGTAATCAGGACAAATTTCAGATCATCGCCGAGGCTATTGAGCAGCGCATATTTGCTGGTTGTGACTTTTAACTCAACCTCAGCTTGCAGCGACGAACCGATACCGCCAGCAGCACGGACTTCCTCGAGGCGCTTGGTAACATCGCCACGCACGGTGCGGACCGCGTTGAATTTTTCGATCAATGTCGCAGCATCGTCAATTACCGGAAGCGTGTAATAGGTTTGTGTAAAGATCGTTTCGTCGCTTTCTGCATAGGCATCTTTGCTGGCAAAGAATGACCACGCTTCTTCCGCGGTAAAGGATAACGTTGGTGCAATCAAGCGTAGCAAAGCTTGGGTAATATGCCATATTGCCGTTTGCCCGGAACGCCGCGCATGAGACGTTACGCCACCGGTATACAGACGATCTTTCAGAATGTCGAGGTAGAAGCCCCCCAGGTCTTCGGAGCAATACATCTGCACTCTTGATATCACAGGATGAAACTCGTAACCTTCATAATGCTGTAAAACATCCACTTGCAATTGGGCCATGCTGGCGATTGCGTAACGGTCGATTTCAAGCAATTCGGTGATTGGCAGCGCATCAGTCAATGGATTGAAATCGGAGGTATTTGCCAGCAGAAAGCGCAGCGTATTACGGATACGGCGATACGATTCGGTGACGCGTTTCAAGATCTCGTCAGAGATTGTGATTTCGCCAGAGTAATCGCTCGAGGCAACCCATAAGCGCAAGATTTCAGCACCTAGGGTGTCCGATACTTTCTGTGGTTCGATGCCGTTCTTCAACGACTTCGACATTTTCTTGCCTTCGCCATCGACCACGAAGCCATGCGTCAGCAGTGCTTTATAGGGGGCACGTCCATTCAGCATGGAGGAGGTTAATAACGACGAATGGAACCAGCCGCGATGTTGATCCGAGCCTTCCAGATACAGGTCAGCCGGGAACTGCGATTGCAGATGGTGCGATCCACGCAGAACGGTCTGATGGGTCGAGCCGGAATCAAACCAGACATCGAGCGTATCTTTATTTTTTATATAAAGATCAGCCTCATCGCCGAGCAAGTCTTTCGGATCCAGCGCCTGCCAGGCTTCGATACCGCTCTTTTCGATTCGCAGCGCAATCTGCTCCAGCAATTCTGGCGTGCGCGGGTGCAGTTCACCGGTTTCTTTATGTACAAAGAAAGCCATCGGAACGCCCCACTGGCGTTGGCGTGACAGCGTCCAGTCAGGGCGATTGACGATCATCCCATGCAAGCGCGCTTTGCCCCATGCCGGAAAAAATGACGTTTCTTCAATGGCCCGAATGGCGGTCTTGCGCAGACTGTCCTGGCCATCATTGGGCAGATTGTCCATACTGGCGAACCACTGCGACGTGGCGCGATAAATAATTGGCGTTTTATGGCGCCAGCAATGCATGTAGCTGTGATCGAACATTTCCAGTTTGAACAGCGTACCGACTTCTTCCAATGTCGCACAGATGGGCTTCGACGCTTCCCATATGGTCAGGCTATTGAACAGAGGTAATGACGACGCATAGCGTCCATCGCCCATGACCGGACTAATGATGTCATCGTCTTTCAGGCCATGTGCTTTGCATGAAACAAAGTCTTCGATACCGTAAGCGGGGGCCGAGTGAACGATACCGGTGCCACTTTCAGTGGTGACATAATCGCCCAGATAGACCGGCGACAAACGATCATAGCCAGCATGCGCGTTGGCTAGCGGGTGTTTGAAATTGATCAGCGATAGGGCGGCGCCTTTGCAGGTGGCGATCACGCTTCCTTCAAGGCCAAAACGCTCCAGCGAAGCAGCAACCAGATCTTGCGCCAGTATCAGCAAAATTGCTTCGCCATTGCGCTTGGTTTCAACTAACGCATACTCGACCTCAGGATGCACATTGAGCGCCTGATTTGAAGGAATGGTCCATGGTGTCGTGGTCCAGATGACCACATAGCCTTTGTTGATTGGCAACGCTGAAAGGCCGAATGCAGTAGCGAGTTTTTCAGGCTCTGCAAATGGGAAGCCAACGTCAATGGATGGATCGCGCTTGTCCTGATATTCAACTTCCGCTTCCGCGAGCGCCGAGCCGCAGTCAAAACACCAGTTGACCGGCTTCAGGCCACGATATACATAGCCTTTTTCGAGTATCGTACCGAGCGCGCGCAGTTCATCGGCCTCGTTACTGAAGTTCATGGTCTTGTACGGATTGTCCCACTCGCCCAGTACGCCCAAACGGATGAAATCTTTGCGCTGCAGGTCGATCTGTTCGTTGGCGTAGGCGCGTGCCTTGGCCTGGACTTCAGCTACTGGCAAATTTTTGCCGTATTTCTTTTCGATCTGAATTTCGATGGGCATGCCATGGCAATCCCATCCCGGCACGTATTGCGCGTCAAAGCCAGCCATATTGCGGGCTTTGACGATCATGTCTTTCAGAATTTTGTTAACCGCATGGCCCAGATGAATCTCGCCGTTCGCATACGGTGGGCCGTCATGCAGGATGAACTTCGGGCGTGCTTTGGACGCTTTGCGAATGCGCTCATAGACCTTTTTTTCCTGCCATTCTTTTACCCATTGCGGCTCTCGCTTGGCAAGATCTCCCCGCATGGGGAAAGCAGTTTCGGTCATATTGACCGGATACTTGCTTTGCGGTTTAGCCGCTTTTGCGGTCTTGGTGTTTTCTGGCTTTGGTGCTTGAGTTGGATGATCGGACATAATTTTCTTCAATGGAATTCAGTGGATGTCTGTGGCAAGTGGCAATTGCGGTGGATAGTTCGCATCTCATGTTCGCATCTCGTGCTTGCACCTCGTGCTTGCACCTCGTGCGGTAGCGCCGGGTTGATACAGACTTAGAAAGGCGACGCCATGTGCTTCAAATTCGGTCAGTCGCTGAAATCGCGGCGCTATCGTGCATGCGGAAGTAATCGCGGGCATTCTCTACATCGCGCTTGATTGCTATGGTTAAGGTCGGTAGATCAACGTATTTTTCTTCGTCGCGCAATTTTTTCAAAAATTCGACCTCTACTACTTTACCGTAGCAGTCACCGGAGTAATCAAGAATAAAGGCTTCCAGCAGCACATGCCCGCTTTTGTCGACGGTGGGACGGGTGCCGATACTTGCTACGGCGGGAAGGGGCTGTTCTGATAAGCCGTGAACGCGCACTACGAAAATCCCCGATAACGCCGGCTGTTTATGATGCACCCGCAAATTCAGCGTGGGAAATCCCATTGTGCGTCCCAACTTTTTCCCGTGCACCACGTGCCCCGAAATAGCATACGGATGACCCAGCAACGTCCGGGCCGCGGCAAAGTCGCCATTCGCCAGCGCCAGGCGTACTGCTGACGACGATACCCGGGTTCCGTCATTCATGACATTCGGGAGGGTTTTTACCTGAAAGCCATATTTTTCCCCGGCTTCAATCAATGTTGCGATGGTGCCAGCACGGCGTGCGCCGAAACAAAAGTCCTCTCCTACCATCAACCACTTGATGTGCAAGCCTTGCACTAATACTTTCTCGATAAACTCTTGCGGCGTCAGGCTGGAAAAATGCGCGTTGAAATGTTCCACGATCACCCGGTCAATACCGGCCTGCGCTAAAGATTGCAACTTGTCGCGTAAATTGGCAACGCGGGTGGGCAATGTGACAGGATACTGTGACTGCTGAGCAAAAAATTCGCGCGGATGTGGCTCAAATGTCATGACTGCGGCGTCGAGACCTAATTCTGTCGCTGCTTGACGCACGTGCGCGAGTAAAATTTGATGGCCGCGATGTACGCCGTCAAAGTTGCCGATAGTAAGCGCGCAGGGTGCGCGCGATTCAGCGTTGGGAAGTCCGCGAAATACCTTCATGGAAGTGGCCGGGATAGATGTTGCAAAACCGTAGATTATAAATGCTTTCGCGTCGCAACTCCTACCTACCGCTTGAATGGTTGATCGTTCTTCGTTTTATTTTGATAATAAAAGAGTAAAAGCGATGAAAATTCGCGTCAGGAAGGCGGGACCGATGCGATTGGCAGCTTACAAGGAATATTGATGTTCCCAACTAAAGCTGCCAATCTAAAGCTTCCAACAACTGCATCGGTTATCAAAATAACACGATTTAAGCCGGTTTATTCCCGCCGAGAAATCCACCTAGCAATCCCTCTAGTCCCGCTAAACCGCCTCCGGCTTCAGGGGTCTGCCCATTTGGTGTTAGTTTGTCAACCAATCCAGGTAAAATCTCCGACAAATGACCTGCCGTTTCGCTTTCGGATAGTCCTGCGGCCTGTGCAAGCTGCTCAAGTTGACCGCCGCCCATCGCTTGCTGGACTTGATCGGGCGATATCGCTTGATTATGGCCATTGCTGATCCAGGAACTCACCGCGTCACCCAAGCCAGCGGCTTGAAATTTAGCCAGCAAGCCACCAAGACCACCTTCAACACCGCCTGCCCCTGCACCGGATTGGTTGGTGAGCATGCTGAGTGCAGCTTGTATCAGCATCGCTTTAGGATCGTTCGTTTGGCCCGGTTGCCCTTGCGCGCCGCTCACTGCGCCAAGTATGCCGTCTAATAGTCCCATCATTTTCTCCTGAGTAATAAACGAATGTCAGCGTAAAACGACGGAAGATCGAATACGCAAGATGTTTTACTATAGAACTATTTAAGGCTCAGCGCGAACGTTAAGTATGGTCTGTCCATTATTGGGGTGGCAAAACTGGTGATAATAATGGCAATAAAGGCAAGGCGACTGTTACCAAGTGACTGCTACTGAGTGATTATTATTAAGAGGCTGTTATTAAGTGGCTGTTATTAAGCGACCGTGACTGCTAGTTCACACAATAGTTTGCCACCCGGTAGGCAAATCTATTACATCTCACCCCAAATGCCATTCAGTGCGGCTAGGGCAGCGAGGCCCGCCGTCTCAGTGCGTAATATTCTACTCCCCATGGACAGCATTAACGCGCCTTGCGCGCATGCGGCGCGCTCTTCCTGTTCTGTAAAACCACCTTCCGGACCGATTAATAACGCCACTGATTGCGGTGGCTGATGGCGCGCCCAGCTGGACAAAGATTCTTCGCCGCGCGGTGACAAGAGAATTCGCTTGTGTAAATCCTGCTGACCTAACCAGTCATTGAGCGAGGTGAGCGGGGCGAGATGCGGCAATCGATTGCGTCCGCTTTGCTCCGCTGCGGCAACGATTACTGCTTGCCAGTGCGCTTGTTTTTTTTCCACCCGATCAGTCGAAAATCGCACCACACAGCGCTGAGCAGAAAGAGGCTGAATTCCCGCTGCGCCCAACTCTACGGCTTTTTCGATAATCCAGTCGAGCTTTGACGATTCCGGCAGAGCCTGCGCCAGAGTGATGGCATAGGGCAATTCTGCTTCACGCGGGGAAAATGTTTTAATTTCTACGCTAACGCGTTTTTTTTCCACGCTGACGATGCTGGCAGTAAATTCACCGCCGCTGCCGTTGAATAACGTCACGGGCGCACCGAGTGTTAGGCGCAACACCTGTACGTGATGCGCAACCGCTTCCGGCAGAGCCAAATGAGAGCCGATTTCAAGCGGGGTGGGGATGTAAAAACGCGGCATAGAATGAAGGAAGTAGTTTATCGGCAGTAGATTCGGCAACAGTGGTTTGCCGAAACAATCAAAACATCATGGTAATGGAAACATTATTGATCTGTCGCAAGATTGACTAGTATGACGGAAGTTAATCGAATCCGCTATTTGTCCGTCGCTGGTCGTTACCGGTTGCATCGCCTTGTTAATCGACAGCACAACAGGCGGGGCCACGCCATTGACGGGTAGTCGGTCGAGGCGGTATCAGCCGTTCCAGCGGTGCTTAAACCCGCTATTTTGCAATTGAAAAATGCCTGTCCGCGCGTTTTTGCAACGGGAGGGGCTGCATTTTGGTAAAATATTGCGCTTTAGTGCTTTATCACTGGGCGCGCGTGCGAATCGACCTTTTTATTGCTGCCGCTTATTACTTTCGCTTATTGCGCCCTGCACGAACAACCATTGCTTAACTGTGAACACAATGACTACACTCCCGACTTCGAAAATGGCCAACGCGATTCGCGCCTTGGCAATGGATGCAGTACAAAAAGCTACGTGCGGCCACCCCGGTATGCCTATGGGCATGGCGGATATCGCAGTAGCGCTTTGGGCAAAGCACTATCGTCATAATCCTACAAATCCAAAATGGATCAATCGGGATCGCTTCGTGTTGTCAAATGGACATGGTTCGATGCTGCAATATGCATTGCTGCATTTGACCGGCTACGATTTGCAGATGGATGAGCTGCGTAATTTCCGTCAAATGCACTCGAAGACGCCAGGTCACCCAGAGCTGGACATTACACCGGGTGTTGAAACCACGACCGGTCCGCTAGGACAAGGATTGACTAACGCAGTAGGTATGGCGCTGGCCGAGAAGCTGTTGGCCGCCGAATTCAATACACCTGCATTCCCTATCGTCGATCATTACACTTACACCTTTGTAGGCGATGGTTGTCTGATGGAAGGTATTTCACACGAGGCCTGTTCGCTGGCAGGCACTTTGCGTCTGTCCAAACTGATCGTACTGTACGACGATAACGGCATTTCGATCGACGGTCACGTTGAAGGCTGGTTCAAGGATGACACCCCGAAACGTTTTGAAGCCTACGGCTGGCATGTCATTCGCAGCGTGGACGGGCATGATGTTGAAGCAGTTAACGCGGCTATCCATCAAGCAAAGTTAGCGGACAAACCAACCTTGATTTGCTGTAAAACAGTGATTGGGAAGGGTTCGCCTAATTTGGCTGGAACCGATAAAGTTCACGGTGCGGCATTGGGTGATAAAGAAATCGCGGCCGTGCGCGAAGCATTGGGCTGGACCTCTGCACCGTTTGAAATTCCTGAAGACGTGTATGCGGCATGGGATGCCAAAGTACAAGGTCAACGCTTCGAAACACAATGGAACACATTGTTTGCGGCTTACAGCGTAGAGTTTCCCGCTAAGGCGGCCGAACTGACACGCCGCATGAAGGGCGAACTGCCAGGCAATTTTGATCAGACGCTGAGTGCTTACGTTGCCACGTGCGTCGAAAAGCAAGAAACCATCGCAACCCGTAAAGCGAGTCAAAATGCGATTCAGGCGTTGGCACCGGTATTGCCGGAATTCCTTGGCGGCTCCGCTGATCTGACCGGTTCGAATCTGACTAACTGGAAAGAATGTGTCGCAGTGCGCGCCGACCAACCGGGCAACCACATTAATTATGGCGTGCGCGAATTCGGCATGAGCGCGATGATGAACGGGATCACTTTGCATGGCGGCTATATTCCGTTTGGCGCCACCTTTTTGACTTTTTCCGATTACAGCCGCAATGCAATACGTATGGCTGCTTTGATGAAAATTCGGTCGATTTTTGTTTTCACGCATGACTCGATCGGTCTCGGCGAAGACGGTCCGACCCATCAATCGGTTGAGCATGTTTCGAGTTTGCGTCTTATCCCGAACCTCGATAATTGGCGTCCATGCGATACCGTGGAATCCGCAGTCGCCTGGGGTTTTGCAGTTAAGCGCCATGATGGTCCGAGCACATTGATTTTCTCCCGCCAAAATCTGCCATTTCAGCAACGTGACGCCGCACAAATTGCGAACATTGCGCGCGGCGGCTACATTTTGAAGGATGCTAAGGACGCGAAAGGTATCATTATCGCGACCGGTTCTGAGATCGCGTTGGCCATCCAGGCAGCGGACGTATTGGCCGCTGAGGGTATTTCTGTGCGCGTGGTCTCAATGCCGAGCACTGATGTATTTGATCGTCAGGAAGCCTCTTATAAAGCCAGTGTTCTGACCCGGGGCTTGCCGCGTGTAGCGATCGAAGCCGGCGTTACTTCAACCTGGTATAAATATGTTGGTCTTGAAGGCGCGGTTGTTGGCATTGATACGTTCGGGGAATCGGCACCGGCTGATGTCCTGTTCAAGCACTTTGGCTTCACAGTGGAAAATGTGGTCGCCAAAGTCAAGCTGACATTGGCATGAGTGTGGGAACAAAGAAGCCAAAAATCGTGCCTAAGGTAACTAAGGTAGCCGACGTCACCGAATTCACCAATATTGTCGGTGACTTTTCGGTGCGTCGCGGTACCGTGGCCGATGCTGGAGTGATCGCCGCAGTGCGCATTGATAGTTGGCGAACCACCTATCGCGGGATACTTCCTGTCGCTTATCTCGATAGCATGAAAGTCGAAGAAAGTACCGCATTATGGACACGCATCTTGCAAGCAGCGTCCGATGCGGCGTGCGTGTTTGTCGCTGAAATTGATGGTGAAATCGTTGGGTTTGCTGCCGGCATGACGCTAAGCGAACCAAAGCTTGGTTTCGATAGCGAATTGACGGCGATTTATTTGATTCCATCGGTGCAGCGGGCCGGTATCGGCCGCCGTCTGGTCGCGCATGTTGCGTCAACGCTGGCCAGTGCCGGTGCTAACAATATGCTGGCTTGGGTCTTGGCTGAAAACGACATTGCCCGCCAGTTTTATAGCAAACTCGGCGGCGAGCTATTGACTGAACAAGCATTTAGCTGGGACGGTCTGGATATGCAGGAAGTCGGCTACGGCTGGCGTACGATACGCGTGGATTAATACAGTTTAAATACGCGAGTTCGGTTCGACTTTGATGCGGACTTCATACAGACCTGAACGACGGTGGTTTTTAACGATCGTCGGAATTACGATTTTGTTCATACCTTAGGAGAAAAGCATGACTATTCGCGTTGCAATCAATGGCTATGGCCGCATCGGCCGCAACATCCTCCGCGCCCATTACGAAGGCGGTAAGAAGCATGATATCGAGATCGTGGCGATTAACGATTTGGGCGATCCAAAGACGAATGCGCATTTGACCCAATACGATACAGCGCACGGTAAGTTTCCAGGTACTGTTACGGTGGATGGCGACGCAATTGTCGTCAACGGCGACCGTATCAAAGTGTTCGCACAACGCAATCCAGCTGAACTCCCATGGGGCGAACTGAAGGTGGATGTCGTTCTGGAGTGTACCGGTTTCTTCACCACCAAGGAAAAAGCCAGCGCGCATATCCACGGCGGCGCAAAGAAAGTCATTATTTCGGCACCAGGCGGCAAAGATGTTGATGCCACAATCGTTTTCGGCGTCAATCACAATGTGCTGAAGTCGACTGATACGGTCATTTCGAACGCTTCATGCACCACCAATTGTCTGGCACCGCTGGTCAAGCCTCTGAACGACAAAATTGGCGTGGTGAATGGTCTGATGACTACGATCCACTCCTACACCAACGATCAAGTGCTGACTGATGTTTATCACGAAGATTTGCGTCGGGCGCGTTCAGCCACAATGAGCATGATTCCAACCAAAACCGGCGCCGCTGCAGCAGTTGGTCTGGTGTTGCCTGAGTTGAACGGGAAACTAGACGGTTTTGCTATTCGTGTTCCGACCATTAATGTGTCGCTGGTCGATTTGTCATTTGTTTCCGCACGTGAGACGACCGTTGATGAAGTCAATGCGATCCTGAAAGAGGCTTCGGAAGGTTCACTGAAAGGAGTGCTGACTTACAACGTCGAACCATTGGTATCAGTCGATTTCAACCACAATCCGGCGTCGTCAAATTTTGATGCAACATTGACCAAAGTTTCTGGAAGTCTGGTCAAAGTATCGAGCTGGTACGACAACGAGTGGGGCTTCTCGAACCGCATGTTGGATACGACCGTTGCACTCATGGAAGCTAAGTAATCTAACGATTGCTAAAGCGTAGTTTGGAGCCCCGCAAGTCGGGGCTTTTTAACGCCTGCATTGGATGTTCGCCGGTGACCTATAACGCGGGCTCCCACACCTCCGTAGCGGTATTGCGCGCCATCCGATTAGCAGAATGTGAGCGTTTAGGCGGGGCTGAGCAATGATCGAAAAGTGGTTGCTGAGCGACTTGTATGATCATAAGCTCCGTCAGTGATCATAATAGATCCAGAGCGGTCAGACCAAAACCGCCTACGGAATAGGTTTTCGACTATCAATTGATTCACTATTCTAACAAGGCGTCCGCCAATGATCGTCGGCTCACGTCCTTCCTCTTACAGTCATCCTGTAATACCCAATGTTCAGGAAAATGTTAAGGCAAATACAGCCTCAGACATCGATGCAAATCGCCGCGGAGATGGTGATTCTCCGTTCCGTGCAACGTTAATAGCCCTGCTGAATGAAATTAAACGGGATGTAAATGGAGCGTCGCCAATCACATTGATCGAAAGGTTTCAGCAGCGTTTCTGCGACCTTCTTGAAGACAATAAAAAAACCTTGCCATTTTTTTCCGGCAATTTACGGGAATATTTTAATCATTCGGATAGTCACTGCGTGGCCTTGCTGGAACCTTTATTAAGATGCAGCCCAACGTTGATTGCCCTATGCCGTGTCTTTTTAGGGGCGGGCAGGAATTGCCATGTAGTGCAAGGTGAGGATTACGCTGTCTCGACAGAAAATGGTATTTCTCGTGTCACGTTGGGGTTAGACGTTCAAGGGGCATGGTCAGAGCGGATAGTGGGCGGAGAAATTACCAGCGGCGAGCAGTGTGCAGTAGTAACGTTATTAACCTTGTGGCTAAGTCATCTGACCGATAGCGAAATTGATCCTGCGTTAGTGATGGCCTTTCTTCAGCTAATCGAGTTTGAGATTGCGCCGTATGGTTTGTCGCTGGAGGTTGAGGTCGATTCGCTGGATGGATTATCTTTTGACGCATCCATTGCAGCGTACACAAAACAACAGCAACGATGCCATCAGAATAGTGGTGCTCAAGCTCAAGTTGATCGGGTTTGGCTGCCGGTCGAAAATAAAAGCGTACTTGGATTGTTGCTGGAATTAGTTGCGCACGTTAGCGAGCTTTGTCGGCCGTGTCCAAAATTAAGTCCCGCGAATCCGGCTGATTACCTCGATTTGATACGTGCGCTGTTTGGTGCTGGTTCGCTGTACGGCGACCAAAGCGAACATAAAGATCAACGATCAACGATGTTACCAATGGACTTAGGCGAACCTTTTCGGCAAGTTCCGTTCAGGCCGTTATTTTCCATGTCGATGGCGGGTGATGGGTGTGAGTTTCAATTTTCGAAAAAATTTATTCCCCTCGACAGAAATAGCGCAGTAGAACTAAAAATCCATACTGCTCCGGCACCTTGGGAACGTGGGAATAATTGTCGTGGCCCGGTGCTACTTACTTTGGATGGTGCGAGCGGCCCACATAATGGTAGCGTTGAGAATAATGGTTCGTTGCACATTGTCACGGCAATTGATCGGAACGCATTTGGGAACAATAAAATAGCTGTACGTTTTGGAGATACGCAGACGGCAGCAAGCGATAACCAGGACCTACCCCCTTTATGGCTAAAGGTGAAAAGCAGCGGCGCTGATCTCATTGTACAAATTGGTGAAGGCGTTTTTGGTTCTCGCCAGATCCTTTTTGAAAATAAAATAACTACGGTTACGACCTCAACAACGGTGACAAAACCTGGTCCTGCACCCGAGAAAAAGCCGACAATAATCGTTTCGCAGCATGCCCTTACCAACGCCGGCCCGACCTTTCCGGTATCGAGTATTCCTGCTAATAACGATAATGCATTTAGATTGAGTAAGGTTTCCTCGGGCTTTTTTGGAATGATAGATCGTGAATTTGATCGCGCTGCGAAGGGAGTTGAGGCCACCTTGTTTTCTCCATTTTGGGCAAGTAGTCAACCGCTTGGTACAGATGTCGAATCGGACCCGAATGCCATCGCAGCCCGCAAATTGTTCAGAGACAGTTACATCAATACCTTTTACAAATTAGATAGTTTACCGCCAAGAAGATTGACTTCAATGGCGGTCAGTGCTGATCGGCGATATGCCGCTATCCTGGACGAAGTCCTCACAGATGAGAGGGAAGACTTTAATGCGCTAAGGGATCAAAAGGATCTGTTAGCTCCCGAAGATATTTTGGTGATGTATGCAAACAGAATCAAGCGGACCCAGCATCAATTAGCGGAATACGGTGTTAATAATGCAGCGGCTGCTGCATTAATCGAAATCCAGGAAATTAGATTAAGGACCTTCAAAAAACGTTACGACAGTCAGTCGCAGTTGCAAGGGGATCTGGCCGCGCTGGTCGCCATTGGGAGGGCGCGCGGGGAACCGGGACAACCCGAGGTTTTCCAACCACAACCACTATCTCTGGCGCAGGCCAGAGTTGAGGCGATGCGGCTCTACCTCGTTTCACATGACGTGCCGGGCCCTGATGTGGTGAGCGGCAGATCGGACCACGTGTTGTTGGCGTTAGCTAATGACGTTTACGACCGCACATCCGCGAATTACAGCCTCCATGTTGCAAAGCGATTGGCAGAGCTGGAGGCCATAAATTATTATTTTCCCGCCAAGGTCAGGCAACTGCAACTCGATATCAATGATCCGGACCTTATCGACAAGTTTATTTCCGCACATTACGCAGTATTTGATGTGGAAACCGTGCATCGATTTCATCGCAAGCAGTTTGAGACAATCGACCTTAACATTCCTGTATTGAGACCGCGTGGTCAAGTGGGTATCCGGAGATATTACGAGCAGCTTAATGAATATCTGCAAGATCATCTGGCAGGGCACGCCGATAGTATTGTCCAGCGAGTATCCACGGGTATCAGCGCTCTTGACCTCGAAAGACCTTATCAAGCTGTTATCGGTCTCGATATTATTTATCGGGACGATGGTGTGCCTATGCGCGGCGGGATGCCCAACATCATCAGACGGCCGGTAACCGGCGATAACCGGATTTATTTAGTGAAGGGAGATTCTGGCACCATCTACGCCACCAGCACGTTTGGCGGGGCTTTGGTCATTGAAGAGGCGAGTGCTTTCATCGACCCACGTAAGTTCGATGCGCTTGCACGCCACGATATAACGCCGAAGATGGTGATATCGATTGCCGCGCTGGCCAACCTACTTTGGCCCAATAATTCGCCGTTGCCAAAAAATAAGAGACTCGAAATGCTTGCGCCTCGGCGCTATGCCTTGCCTGCGGGAGATTCACCGGGAGCGTTTATCCGCAGTGATCAGAGACGTCTGTTACAGCAGTATGTTGCGTTATTTCGAGAACAAAATATGGATCGTGAGTGGCATGAAAAGCTCGCTAGCAGCATGCCATTTTTCGATGCGATTCAACGCTCAATGTACGATCCACATTACAGCCCGGATTTTAAAGACCTGGCTTTTGATGGTTTGGATCTGGTTATCACACTCATATCCATTGGCATTCCAGTTTTCAAATTGAGTAGCGTTGGTCTTAAAGCGACGCAAAGTGCCATCAGGGCGGCAAGGCTTGCCGGTATTAGTGGCGCCGGACTGCGCAAGATTGTTTTTCGTGCCGCCAGCCCTTATTTAAAAAAATCAGCTTTTACAGCGGCCAGGGAAGTGGCCGGATTTATCCTCCCTCCAATCGACTGGGGACGCACGCTGGCTAACATCGGGTCTAAAATCGTGCGACATACCGGGGCAATAAAGCACGTTGGGGGTAATGGAAATAAGGTCAAGTTAAGTCAGGCACGTCGCTTAAAGAACCGCAATAGACGTACAAGACTACTGCATCAAAGAAATCGCCCTCGCACGCGTTGTACGAGAACGGTCGGAGCGGTATGTTCCCAGGTATCAGGCAATATGCTGAACCGGCGGTTTAGCTATACGTACAGCCTTGCGCGAGATCGCGACATGGATAGATGGGAAGACACCTTGTTGCAGTTGATCGAATATCCAGGCACCTGGGAAGGGGGGAAAAGTATAGTGGGCCGACAATTTTCGAAAGATTATAAAGTCGAATTTAACCAAAAATTGACGGTAGCCGAACAAGAGGCAGTACGTGGGTGGTCGTTTGTCAACGTCCAGCAACCGTACGGCACATCCATGGGAGATGATCTTGTTCAAGGGTACACTAATAATAATTTTTATCTCAACAAGGCGTTGCGCGGAGACTGGCCCCTTACGCCGGAACTTAAAGCGGCTGCGATCAATTTATCCAGTGGTTTGAAAAAGCTCACTGCGCCGTCGGGAAAAACTTTACTTATACGCGTTTCAGACGTCGACGTAGGGTATTCCAGTAAGCTGGCCGTGGGTGACACGGTGACCAGCTATCCTACTTTTATGGCTGCATCTGGCAGCGGCGAACTCCTCGAAATTGCGCTGGACAAGGAATCACTTTTTGGATTGGGTACGGCGCTCGCCGTTTATCATATTAAGGCAAAGTCGGCCAAACCGTTGATCAAGCGCACCTCAACCCAGGTCTCTATAGAAAACGAGTGGATATTTGACCCGGAATCATTTTTCGTGGTGACGGGGATTTCGAAAGTACGCAAATTAATCAACGGCTTGCCATATGGAAAGGAGATCAATGTCATCAGATTAAAGGAAATAGACAGGCCGCCTGGAATTCCGGTTGCAAAAAATATCCATACAGGGCAATCGGTAATGCCCACTAAATTACTGGCTTGATGCGCGCAACTGCCCGGCCTATAGAACTTCGCTAACGTTAGTAACGTCAGCTTACACAAGCTGACGTAAGGGCATTCTGTCAAGCATCACTGAAAACCGACGCTAGCAACTCCTTTACCGCAGGGACTTCGGCAGCGACCCAATCAGGCGATACGCGTGCGCGTTCATCGCCCTGAAGGCGGCGTTGATGTTGTAACTTACGATAATGCCGATAAGCATTTGCAGCTTCGTTCGCCAGCGCGGTATCAATCAAACCTAATTCACCGCATAATTTAAGCAGCGCAATATTGCCAATATCAGCTGTCAGCTCAGGATGAAGTGCAGCGTTTCGCAGGATCAAAAACTGCACCAGGAACTCGATGTCGATCATTCCTCCTTCATCATGTTTAAGGTCAAATAAATCACTGCGATTGCGGTTAGCATCGCGCATCTTCTGACGCATGGCGCGGACCTCTTGCTCCAGCTTAAGCGGATCACGCACCTGTCGTAAAACATCGACGCGCAGCGCTTCAAAGCGCTCACCAATCGCGCTATCGCCAGAGCAAAAGCGTGCGCGGGTCAAGGCCTGATGCTCCCACAGCCAGGCTGAGTTGCGTTGATATTTTTCAAATGTGGCGAAGGTGGATACCAACAAACCACTAGCGCCATCGGGACGCAGAGCGATATCGATATCGAACAGAATTCCGGCCGAAGTGTGACTGGTCATCCACGTAATGAAACGTTGGGCCAATTTCGCGTATAAGGGAGGTGCTTCCTGATCGTCATCTTCATAAAGAAAGACCACGTCCAGATCCGACGCGTAGCTCAGTTCTTTACCGCCTAGTTTTCCATACGCGATGACTGCAAATTTCGGCACGTCGCGGTGACGATTCGGAAAGGTTTTCCAGACCGACTGGATCGTCGTATCCACTAAAATGTCGGCGAGTAAGGAGAGGTAATCGGATAGAACTTCGACGCTGAGCTTGCCTTCCAGATCTTGCGCCAGTAGCCGGAACAACTGGGCGTGATGGAGCTCCCGCAGCAGATCAAGCTGACGCTCTGTGTCACCGGCGACTTCATCCATCTGACGCTGGCAATCTTGCGCAAATTGGGGCCAGTCGGCATCCGCATTCAGACTGCGATCATCCAGCAATTCATCGAGCAGGATTGGATGCATTGTCAGAAACTTCGCCGCCCAATCGCTGGCGCCCATCATGCGGATCACGCGATGCAAAGTGCTTGGGTACTCCGTGAGCAAGGCCAGATAAGCAGCACGACGGGCGATAGTTTCCAGAAAATCAAGAAGGCGAGCAAGCGTATTCCGTTGCGTGGCAGATTGGGTGTTGTTCCTGGATTCTGATAGTGTGCCGATGATCGGAAGCGCAACGTTGATTAACGCAGTGAATCGATTGCGGCTTATCTCTGGTAAATTCTGTATGCGCCCGGATTGCCAGGTCGAAGCAAGTCGACGCGCGTTATCGGCCACGTCGCTAAATCCGAGGGAAGTCAGTACGCTTTCAATGACGTCAACACTATCTCGATCGCTTAATCCGCATAATGCAGATTGATCTTCGCTTTTTACATCGCCGCCTGGGCTATTGTTCTTGTCTTGCTTGTCGCTAAAAATGGCATCAAATTGTGCCGCCACCAACACCCGACGTTTTTCGAGCTCGCCAAGCAAAGTCTCCACGTCGACAAATCCCATTGCTTGCGCAATGATCAAACGATCCCCATCGTTGGTGGGCAGGGTGTGGGTTTGCGCATCATCCAGGTATTGCAAGCGGTGTTCCAGATTGCGCAAAAAATCGTAGGCTTCCAACAATTGATCGACCACCTCCGCGGTAAGCAAATTTTTTTCGACTAGCGTGCGGAGAGTTTTGCGGGTAGACCGGTCACGAAGATCCTGCTCGCGTCCACCACGTATCAACTGAAACACTTGTGCCAGAAATTCGATCTCGCGGATGCCACCGCGGCCTAACTTGACGTTATTATTGCGGTCGGGATGTAATGTTTCCTGACGCGTCACTTCCGCACGAATCTGCCGGTGCATCAAACGCATGGCGTCAATCGTGCCGTAATCCAGATAACGCCGGAAAACAAAAGGGCGTGAAATGTTTTCAAGCGCCGTAATATCTTCGGCTCGCCCTGTCATTGCTCGCGCCTTACACCACGCATAGCGTTCCCATTCACGCCCTTGGGTGACCAGATAGGTTTCGACCATATTCAAACTGGCGACGAGAGGGCCGGATGCGCCGTTGGGTCGCAACGCCATGTCAACCCGGAAGGTAAAACCGTCCTGCGTGATCTCTGAAATGGCGTTAATCAATTTTTTGCCTAAGCGCACAAAAAATTCGTGATTTGACATTGACCTCTGCTCCGCGTTGTCGGCCAGGGTGTCACCGTCTTCAGCGTACACAAAAATAAGATCAATGTCCGACGATACGTTGAGTTCGCCGCCCCCCAGTTTACCCATCCCAAGAATGATGAGCTCCTGAGGCAAGCCGGACTCCTGGCCGATGGGCGTGCCATGCAACGCCACCATCTCTTCCATGATGCTGGTAAGGTGTGTTTTGACCGCAAAATCGGCAAACTCGGACATGGTGCTGACGACTTCTTCCAGATTGGCAAGGCCGCTTAAATCACGCGCAATTAGCGTGCAGACAATTAAGTTACGCAAACGGCGCATCGCACGCGGTAGCGGCATGCCTGAATCTATTTCATTTTGTAACAACCGCGCAAATGGCGTGTTGGTTAGGGATAATTGTGCCAGTGCGGAAACTTGTTCTTCGCGGCCGCCCTCAGCATTTATCCAGCGGGTGTAAAAATGAGAGGCGGCGGAAGTGCTGATAAGGGAATGGGTCGCGGCGATTGACATTTAGGAGTGGCTACAATTTGATTGCGGGTGGAAAAGTTGGGACCGTTAGAAGCAATATGCATGCGTCCAGCCTCATCATGACGCCGATGAGATGAATTTGGAATACTTTTGTCGGGTTTTCAGGGTTTTGATATTTATCGACAAGGATCCATGCGAACATAGAGGGAAACCTGCGTCCGATGACGTCCTCAACTTTATACAGGTGGTTTCTGTATCATTTTTGCTATTTGTGGCCCGCTGTTCGGTGTTATTTCGCCGTTTCGATTATTAATCACAAAACGCTGTACTAATTGATGTCTAAAAAGCAACAAAACTCTCCTGCGCCTGTACCGCGAATCACGCAATTGTGGCGTGCGACGGTGAGTGCCTACCAACGTATCAACCGCCTGACGCATCATCTGGTCGGTTTTGTACTCAAGACTCTGGTCGTTGCTTACTTCGTATTTTGCGGATTGTTCCTTACCCTACGCTATGTCGTTCTTCCAAATATCAGTCACTACAAAAGTAACGTCGAACAGATTGTCAGCGGTGCGCTCGGGTCACCCATTTCGATCGGGACAATTGCAGCATCCTGGGACGAATTACAGCCAAAATTGACTTTAACCGACGTCGTTGTTCTCGATCAACGTCAATCACCGGCGCTAAGTTTGCCGCAGGTGGCTGCAACGCTTTCCTGGCGCTCGTTACTGCTAGGCACTCTGCGCCTGGACTCGCTCGAAATTGATCGTCCTGATCTGCAGATTGAACGCGATACTCAAGGTAATCTGTTTGTCGCCGGAATTCCAATTAACACCAAGTCACAAAAAGGTGGCGGAGCGGACTGGGTTTTGTCCCAAAATCAAATCGTTATACGTCAAGGCCGCGTAAGTTGGAACGACAAGCTTCGTGGCGCTCCGGAACTGACGCTGACAAACGTTAATTTGGTGCTACGCAACCGCTGGCGTCAACATCGATTGTCATTGCAAGCCGCTCCTCCTGCGACGTTTGCTGCGCCGATAGATGTGCGCGCGGAATTTACGCATCCGGCGTTTGCCCGCAATAAGGCCGACGTCTCGCGGTGGAAGGGAACGCTTTACGCCAATGTCCAGAACACCGATCTTACACTCTGGAAGGCATACGTCGATTATCCGATCGAACTTAATCAGGGCAAGGGAGCGGTAAAAGCGTGGCTCGATCTCGATCACGCCAGGGTGGTAGATTTTGCCGCCGATATCGCCTTAACCGATTTATCGGCTCGCTTGCGCAAAGATTTGGCACTTCTGAGTTTGCGCCAGGTGCACGGTCGCATTTCGGCGCAGGAAGTGATCGGCCCAACGTCGGTGGAGGGCGCGCCTACCTTTGGTGCCAATGGTCATCATATTTCGCTCACGGATTTTTCGTTCGAAACCACGGAGGGTCTGGTTCTTCCGCGCACCAGCATCAAGGAGTCCTATGCGCCCGCGAGAGGGAATCAGCCAGAAAAGTACACGTTAAGCGCCGACCGGCTTGTGTTGCAAACCTTAGCGGATTTCGCCCAACGTTTGCCGCTCACCAAGCCACAAGTCCAAATGCTGAATGACTACGCGCCGCGTGGGGAGTTGCAGGATTTCTCGGCGCAATGGCAGGGCGCTTATCCGTCCATTGTCGCGTATCGGCTCAAAGGAGAATTCAAAGGATTTACCACGACTGCACAGCCAGCCCGCGCCGCCCAACCGAAAACTGCCTCCCAGCCAGCGCAAACGGCAGTGCCGGCAGTTCCCGGTCTCGACAATGCCAACGGCAGTATCGACGTCAATCAGTCAGGCGGCAGTTTGATTGTCGCTTCGGACAAAATGACGGTGACATTGCCTGGTTATTTTGAGCAACCGGTGATGCCGTTAGAGCATCTGGACCTGAAAGTACATTGGCAAGTCCGGGACGGAATATTAGAAAAGTTAGTTCACAACACCGTACTGTCACCGTTACAGCATGGCAAGCATCTGATGGTACAGGTCGATAGCCTGAATTTTGTGCAGGATGGTTTAATCGGCTCACTGTCAGGTAGCTACTTGCTTCCTTTGGAGCAACCCGGCGCTGGCTTTGGCACCATCGATGTGGTGGGGAAAATCAGCGAATTTCAAATCGATAAAATCGGCGTTTATCTGCCGCAACATACGCCAGAGCATTTGAGGCACTGGCTGGTGGGTGCGCTAAAAAGCGGAACAGCACGCGATGTGGCGATTAAATTAAAAGGCGATCTTTCACACTTTCCCTTCAATGCACCAGCCAATGATCCCACGGCAAAAGCGCGCGGTGAGTTTAGTGTGTTGGGAAAAATCGAGAACGGCGAAATGGAATATGATCCAGGCGTTTTCGGGCAAGATGGCAAGCAACCATTGTGGCCAATTTTGGAAAAAATTAATGGCACAATCGCCGTCGACAGGACGCGTTTGCAAATTAAGGCAGATAGCGCCAGGACCACTAACGTTGCTTTAACTAACGTCGTTGCGACGGTTCCCGATTTATTATCGCATGACGCTATGTTGAATATTAGTGGGAGCGGGGCCGGTGCGTTTGGCGATTTTCTGACCTTCGTCAACAATAGTCCGGTTGAGCATTGGATCGGCAGCTTTACCAAAGATTCAGAGGGCAAGGGCAATGCCCAGCTACAGCTTGATCTTCACATTCCTATGGCACACGCCTTTGATTCAAAGGTGAATGGCACAGTCCAGTTTTTGAACAATGACGTGGTATTACAAAAGATTATTCCTCCGCTACAGAGCGTCAACGGAAAACTTGAATTCAATCAAAAAGGCTTTAATCTGAACGGACTGAAGGGGACTTTTCTTGGTGGCCCGGTCCAGGCCAGCGGCGGCACCCAGCCAGATGGCCAGAGCAAGATAAAAATTGACGGTACTGCCTCCTTGGAAGGGCTAAGAGCAGTCTATCCCGGTACCAATGCGCAAAGTGTCTTAAGCCATGCTAGCGGCGCTAGTCGGTATAGCGCAACCGTGGCGATTCATGAACATCACACAGAATTGCTGGTCGATTCCAGCCTGCAAGGAATCGCCTTGAATTTCCCCGCACCATTGCGCAAGTCAGCGAATGAAAATCTGCCGCTCAAATTTGAATGGGTAGGGGTCCCGTCCAATGATCCGTTGTTTCTCCGCGATGAGATCCGTGCCTCCCTGGGGACGGCGATCGCGGCGCGCTATCAACGCCAGAAATCGGTCGACAAGGACGCGGAATGGAAAGTTCTGCGAGGCGGTATCGGCGTCGATACGCCAGTGCCGGAACCCGATAGCGGACTGGTCATCAATTTGAGCGCGAAATCGCTCAACCTTGATCAGTGGAGTAGTCTGGCGACTGTTGCCAACGATTCCTCGAACGTGAATAAAGCCATCGACGATTCCCGGCAATTCGCCGGTATTACCCAATATGTGAGTCCTGAGGTGGTGGCGGTACGGGCAAGTGAGCTGATACTCATGGGAAAAAAGCTGAACAATGTGGTGGTTGGTGCTTCGCATTTAAAGAATGTATGGCAGGCAAATATCGATTCGACACAAGCGTCCGGTTATGTCACATGGAATACCATCGCCTCTGGTCACGGACTTGGCAAAGTGACAGCGCGACTGTCATCGCTGATCATTCCGGAGAACGCCACCTCTGACGTTAAAGAAATATTGGAAAGCAAAGATGCTGCAACCGAGATACCGGGGCTTGACATCGTTGCTGAAGATTTTCAATTAATGGGGAAGAAATTAGGGCGACTGGAACTGGTTGCCGATAACGTGCATGCCGATGTCGGCAGCGAATGGCGCATACGGCGCCTGTCGATTCATAATCCCGATGCCGAACTGAAAGCTGCGGGCAAATGGACCACCGTCGATGACAATAATTTGACTAATTTAACCTACGCATTGGATGTTCACGATGCTGGAAAATTGCTTGAACGTTTTGGTTTCGCGCATGTATTGAAGGGCACGAAAGGGCGCATGGATGGCGATGTTACCTGGAAGGGGCTACCCTTTTCAATCGATATTCCATCGCTAACGGGACAGATTAATCTGGATATGCAAGCCGGGCAATTTCTCAAAGTGGATCCTGGCGCTGCCAAATTGCTGGGCGTCCTCAGTTTACAGTCATTACCACGCCGGTTAACGCTCGACTTCCGCGATGTTTTTTCGGAAGGCTTTGCCTTCGACAGTGTCACTGCCACGGCTGCGATTGCAGAAGGTAAGGCCACTACAGATAACTTCAAAATGCGCGGTGTGGCAGCGACGGTGCTGCTCAGTGGCAGCGCTGACATTGCGCAGGAGACTCAGAATCTGCATGTCGCCGTCCTACCGGAAATCAATGCTGGCGCTGCCTCGCTGGCGGTGCTGGCGATCAATCCGGTGGTGGGCATTGGAACCTTTTTAGCGCAGTTGTTTTTGCGCGATCCGCTGATGCGGGCTTTCACTTTTGAGTATGATATTACTGGTTCATGGAAAGACCCGGTAGTGAAGAAAATCGGTCATAAAGATGATACGGTTGAAGGCAAGAATCTGTCGACAAATGTGGTCGGAAATCATTGATCGCGCCTTCATTCCGCAACCATAAAGCCGCATCGTTAAATAGCAATCGGTGCGTTGGTATGACCAGCAAAGCAGGACGTCGCTCGGGCAGTTTTGCGCACGCGCTGATAACGAGCCAATGACATTAACCGGATAGTCGGAGTACAACATGACAAATCAAGCCTCAAGCCCGTTCAAGATTGCCGCCGTTCAAATGGTTTCGACGCCGCAGGTCGAAGAAAACTTTGCTATCGCACGGAGATTAGTCGCCGAAGCGGTGCAAAAGGGCGCGCAATTAGTCTTGCTGCCTGAATACTGGCCGATCATGGGATGGCAAGATAGCGACAAAGTAACCATTGCAGAATCGCTGGGTGATGGCCCGATTCAGCATTTTATGGCCGAGTTGGCAAAAGAGCACAATATTTATTTAATCGGCGGAACTTTACCGCTTATCTCGCAAGAGTCAGGCAAAGTTCTGAATGCCACATTGGTGTACGGTCCCGATGGCGAGCAAGCGAGTCATTACGACAAAATTCATCTGTTTAGTTTCAATAAGGGTGAAGAATCGTACGATGAAGCGCGCACCATTTCCTACGGAAAGGACGTCACCACGTTCAACGCGCCGTGTGGCAAAGTGGGTCTCTCAGTGTGCTATGACTTGCGTTTCCCTGAACTGTATCGCGCGATGGGCGATTGCAGTTTGATTGTGATGCCAGCCGCTTTCACCTACACCACTGGTAAGGCTCACTGGGAAATATTGTTGCGTGCCCGCGCTATCGAAAACCAATGCTACGTTTTGGCCGCGGCGCAAGGCGGCAAGCATCCAAATGGCCGCCGCACTTGGGGGCATAGTATGTTGATCGATCCATGGGGCGAAATTAAAGCAATCTTGCCTGAGGGTGAGGGGGTAATAAATGGCGAAATTGACCTTCAGTTCATGCAGCAAGTGCGTGAAAATTTGCCCGCCCTTCGACATCGGAAGCTGTAAACATCTGCGGCCTTGGGTTTGGATGCCCGGGATACCTCCCGACTATCCCGGTCTATCCGACCCGGTTCATTTTGCCCTGATGTTTGAATCTGCGAGGATCTTTTTATGGGGCAACAAAGCGTAATGCGGGATTGTCGAACAAAGAGATAACGCGGGCACGCATGGTACCGGACGGGCACAGTTCGTCCTGCGTGTATTGCGTCAGACGAATGGAATTGGGGACGTTCGCCTTGCACGTCACGCCGACAAATTCAGGCTCCAGACCGACGCCCTTGAACGTGAAGTTTTCTTTGTACTCATCGGTTGGTTTGAGCAGCTTCATGAGATCAGCAGGATTTTTAAGACTGTCGTAATCGAAGCCCATGCCTTGCGATACTAAAGAAGATACCTGCGCCGGATTAATACCCACCTTGTCGATCCGATAATTGCCTCCAAAACCCGAGGCACCGCCAATCAATTGGGATAAGTTTCCGTACTGACCGTTATTGAGCACCATACCGACATGATTAGCAGGCGCGAGCGGATTGAGTTCACCGTATATCCGCTTAATTGCCACCGCCCCCGGGGCCGACCAGGAATTCGTCACCATGGTAAGACTGCCCAGTGCGGTCGTGCTGGTTGTGCCGTTATCAGCTGAGCCAGCGCGTGGCGTGATACCAAATCGTTGCTGCATGAAAGCGCTAATGAAATCACCTAATCCGATGGCACCGTTGACCTGTACACGTTCATAGGGTTTGTTATCGAGTTTAAGACTCGTCAGCGTGTTGTGTGTGGGGTCGAATCCCATTGGCCCTCCCGGCGTCGCATCTGCGTTGGTCGAGACCGTCAGCGCACTATTGACGACCGCGCCGAAGGTAGCACCCACAAACGTGCTCGTGAAAAATCGGGCGGCGGTGGTCATCCAGTCCGGGTGGTCTTGCATCATGGCGTCGCCTCCGGCGGCTTGCGTTTGTCGTGCCCCGCGCGGTGTCAGGTAGACGTTTCGAAACACTTTTGGTGCCAGATCAGCATCGCTGCTGTAGAGCGACTGAACGTCAGCAGCACCATTGGATTTATACGCAGTGCGCTCCCACATCGCGAAGCGTGGGGCTTCAGCATTTAATTGCGCGAGTTCCCCAAAGCGCCAGACCCACTGCAACGCAAACAGAAAGACCATAAACAGGCTGAGTGCCACAACTGACTCGAACAACGCCTGCCCAGCTTCATGACGGGCTGCAGATCGATATGGCTTGCGGGTTTGCGGGAGCATGGAATTCAGTCGATCAGGAAGAACAAAGATTTTTCAGGATAGTTCAGACCTTCCAGCCGCGCATTCCAGTACGGCAGCATCAAATTCGCATGCGAGACGATTTGTGAGCGGGTAGTCCAGCGCTCAACCGGTGCACGATAATAGACGCGCGCTTTGCCGATAGCCTTCAGATAACTCTGTTTGGTTTCTGCGTCATAGTCATGCAATGGCGCGCGACCCATATTAAATTTGCTTTCCGAGCGTAGCGGCAGCTTGTCGGCAGTTTCTTGCAATGCCACCACGAACGTCGGCCCGAGATCTTTCATGGCTGAATCCTGGATTTCCTTGCTGGCGACAAATATATTGCTGGTTGCCCGGTCACCCATCTGATAGTTGCCCATGTTGGCATCGCGCATTTCCCACAGTCCGAATCTTTCAGCGGGCAGTCCCATGTCGGCAGCAACGGCACCGCCCAGACCTGGTTTTTGAAATAGCGTTTCGGTCCCTCGTGAGGTACGCATGCCGAGTACATCAATCAGATCGCCGAGACCCAAGGCCTTCAGAATAAACTGGGTGAACTTGTCGGGAGCGTCGACCGGGTCGTTGAACACTGTGGTCGCCATCGTAAAACCGCTGCCGAGCATATTTGAGATTGAGCTGGCAACGTTGCCACCCAGATTAGACAAGTTTTGAAAATTTGCTGCTTGCTGTGCCAGCGCAGTTGCCATCTCAACGTCGGCATCGCCACTACCTGGAGTGGGCGCGTTAAGTGCCGCGCCCGAAGCCGGTGCCCCGGCAGGCGCTCCGCCCACGACACCGGTCAGATTGCCCGCATTGGCGTTAGGTAAATTGACTGCTGACGAAGCGGAACTGCTGCCATTCACGCCGCTTCCCGCTGCGTCCAATACCGGGCCCAAGGCGGCCATCGCAGCGTTGTTGAGGGTTTCCGTAGCGGTGGCAATTTGCGGTTGGCCTTTCA
This sequence comes from Glaciimonas sp. PAMC28666, assembly GCF_016917355.1. GTDB lineage: Bacteria > Pseudomonadota > Gammaproteobacteria > Burkholderiales > Burkholderiaceae_D > Glaciimonas. The sequence goes on from NZ_CP070304.1 coordinate 3,411,132, forward strand.
TTGCACGATCCGCTGAACTGCTGGCAATATTCATGACGCCACGTTCGTAATATTTTTTTGCGGCACCTGCCGCCAAAGATGCGCAAGCACCGCCGACACGGGGCGCATACACTTCGCCAGTCGGTAACGTAAAATACATGCAGTCATCAACCCCGGTTGCTTCGCCCCAAAAAGCTTTCTTCCAGGCTGGTGTTGCATTCACCACGTCCACAACCTTTGCCAAATCATCGGGAATAGTCTGGTTCTTATCCAGGCCCTGGCGGCCCACCTTGGACATCGTTACTGCCCCCGCCATGGGGATGTGAATATTGAACAGATGCGGATTGATTTCCATGATGTCGATGTTGCTCCAGGCATAAGTACCGTCCTGCATCTGAATCATGCGCGTGCCACCAGTGCGCTCATACAGACACATGATCGGACTCACGATCAGCCCTACCGTATTCATGAATCCTTCGATGACCGGTCCTATCACATCCGCAGCAACATTGCCGGCCAGCGCAGGGACAATTTGCTCCAGGCCATTGACCGAAAGACCCGTCAGAAGGCCATTTGCGGCGCTCAGATTACATCCATCAACCGCCCACAAACCGACGGCATTAGGGAACAAGCGCCGTCCGCCCATGCCGCTGGTGAGTTTGAACATGTCGGCCATCATTAAACGATGTACCAGATTAAATTCAGCGGTACCTTTATCGCCCGGCACTTTTGTTTTCATTTCGGTGCTACCCATAAACTTGCGCGGCGGCTGATGGAGCTTAATCATGCTGCCAAAGTCAACCAGACTTTTTCCAATCTGATACATCACCGTCTGCGGGATATATTCAGCCTGCGGCGCGTTCGCTGTCAGCAAATCTTTTTGCATCGAGATCATGGCCGAAGCAGTGGTGGCCAGATGAACTTGTTGTGATGCAAAAATAGCGTAATTGGTCAGCGATGTTGTGGCGGTGCCCGCATTGGCGAGTACCTGACTAGTCACTCGAACGCCATTGACAATTTTTTCCCAATAGTCGCTAAAGGTTGACACCGCCTTAAGTACGCTCGACAAGCCAGTGCCGATATAGGGGATGAACTTGGTGAGTGCTGCCGTCGCTTTCAGGACCGTAGCGTTGTTGCGCCAGTACTGATCGGACATTGTGACGTTCGACCACATCGCCGTCATTTGCCCGACCGCCTGATAGTTGGCGATCATGGCACGATTGGTATAAGCCGTGTAATTAAGGCCTTCGGCGGCGACGCTGGCGGAGCTGTACGCAATGGCGTCGGCAGCATTGGTCAGGCGACGCTTTTCTGCGGTCATTTGCGCCATGTTGTAGATCGCAAATAATCCTATGCACAACACTGCAAGGAAGAAGATCGTAATCGGTAGCACCGCGCCACGCTGGTAGCGAAATTTTGGCGCCCGCGCACGAGGTGGAGAGTCATTTTTGTGCGCTTTGATTAAGACATTCTGGACATACAAGTCGCAAATGTGTGAAAGAGGAGAGCGCGATTTTATGTGCGAGGCCTGGAAGCTGGCCGCCATATCGATACCTTGATTTGAAATTCGTTCAGCGCAGATGAAAAGCGACGCCACGATTCTGAACTGAAAGGACTCGCGGAAAGTGATGCCTGATCATAATCAGGTTTTGTTACCGGCTGATGACGGTCAAAGGTGGGCTAGCAGAATAAGGTTGTGTATTATTCTGAGTTGATTGGAAGGTCGAAAAAAATGCGAAGAGAATGCAGAAAAAAGGACGCGAACCAGGCATGGCTTTGCGACCAAGAGGATGTCGACTTGAGAGGAGCTCGATAGAGCGGGGGCTTTATTGGAAGACCGTTTGAGTTATGTGAGCGCCTTAATCTGTCTAGTGTTTGTTGCGTCCGTTGCGTCCATTGTAATCAGGCTTCGAGGGACGAGGGCGGCAACGGAAAGACCATCTGTATTACCTTGCTGGAAATTGGCAGTCCCAGTTCCGACAGGCAATCGCCTGCTTGCAAGCCGAGCCGTTCGGCATTACCGGCGCTGAGCTCCAGGCAGGATACGGCCTTTGCGGCAGCAAATTGCCATGGTCGTAAGTTTGCAGCAATCCGCGTAATATTTCCGGTACCGTCAAGAAATATGGCGTCTATCGGAAATTGCATAAAACACATGTGGATACTGCTGCATGGTGAAATCAACAAGGCCTGGTGATCACTGAGTGCAGACTTCCCAAGCAAACCGACGGCGCGCTGCCAAAAGTTATGTGCGACCTGAATCTCAATTTGCATGGAATCGTCTGCTAGCTTAATGGTTTGGTTGGCTATTACAGGAAAGGGCTTGTCCATAGTATTAGAGAATCTGATCACTAGCCAGGCGAAGGCGGCTCGACATATTGATTGATAGCGCGCAGCTTATCAGGACGGTATGGCGAAGCGCTATTCTAAGAATGGAAACCCAATTACAGATCAAATGGTCGGACTTCCAGAAAACTGGCCATTTCAAGATTGGCCCGTGCGCTAAAAAGTAATCGCACCGTTTGCTCGACGCCGTTAGTCAGGCTGAAAAATTCCATTTCTGCATTCCCGTGTGCGTGAAGTGAGGGTAAACATTTTTCACCATTGCGTGCGGTCGACCTCTCCCATTGGTGTCCGAATAGCTTTTCCATATTACGATAACTGACGCGCTCATCCTCATTGCGCAACCACAAGTTGATCCGCCCCTCCACGTCGCCACCGAATTGTGCTTCCTTACGGCAAAGAATAGTCAGACCGGCTTCGTCACGTCGGCCATCCCACGAAGTTTTCACCATCGCGCCAAAGCGTGTAATTTCAACCCGTTTTACGTTCTCTCTATTTTCACCGACGCGACTTATCTGTGTACCTCCTGTCACCCGCTTTAGGTTTTCATCGGTATAAAATTCATCGGTCAGCAATAAATTCTTGCTTAGTGCGTGTTTAATATTTTCCAGAAGTGTGAGCGTCGTCGCTGGAACTTTTATCATCCTGAATTCCTCTCTCCCAAGTCCAGGCCTATCTGGTGGGGCGCTGGTGTTGATGATTTTTTTAGCCTTGTCAGCGATAGAATTCGATAAAACGAGTTCGCAGATCATGTCAGTGGGAGCCTAAAGAATTTTTCGGAAATGACTACTTAATCTGAATGAGGCACTTACACGCACCGGACACGCGCTCGCTATCCCTAAATTAACCCACATGTCCAATTCAGACTTTTTGTCAGTAAATATGCACGTAATTTTATTGACTTTAATGCAATTAAAAAGCGATTTTTAAACGATGATCAGGAACGAACAGAAGGCTTTTTTAACGATAGCAAACGGCGACAACATTGAATTTTCAGAAGGAGCTAGTTTTACTCAACTTTCTTCAGGCAGCTTGCTTTTGCCACATTGAGACGTGTTTCCATGCTGGCTTCCAGTAGCGGCGATTTACCGCTTTTGACCAGCGTATCGTATTCTGCCTGAGGAACGCTGCTCCAATAGGTGTCGGAAACACAATTGCAGAACGCGGGAATTTTCGTCTTGTTCTTAGGAGTTCCCTGTGCGCTCGCGCCCATCTGAACGCAAACTTGTGTATTGGCCTGCTTCAGCTGGGGCAAGACTGTAGCCGCCCAGGCAGCGTTGAAGCAGAGGAGAGAAAGCGTCAGGAGTGGAATGATTATTTTATTTTTCATTTGTTGTATTCGAGTTGTTGGCGTGAGAATGGTTCAGTGTGAATCTAAAAAAGTGCCAGCTTGTGGCGGATGCGATCACGAGAATGACGGGTTTATCTGAAATTCATCAGGATGGTCAGAACAATCGGGAACGCAATGATGATGAAGGTAATGGGAAAAATGAACATGATGAGCGGGGCAATCATTTTCATCGGTGCTTCCATCGCCAGCTTTTCTGCACGCTGAAAGCGTTCGGTACGCTTCTGTTCCGAGAATTTGCGCAAAGTCGGCCCGAGCGGAACACCCAGCTTGTCACACTGCAGGACGATACCGACGAAGCGCTTGATATCCAGATTCCCGGTGCGGCGGGCGAATTTTTCCAGGGCTTCGGCCCGTCCTGCACCGGTCTTCATATCACGCACGACCCGTTCTATTTCCTGGCGCAAGATGCAGGCTGGACCGCGTTCACAAAAATTAATGATGGCGGTGTTCAAAGTCAGACCACATTCGCAACACAGTGTGACGATATCAACGAAGGACGGAAAGTAGCGAGATATTTCAAGGTTGCGGCGCTTTTTTTGGTCCTTGATCCACATTAACGGATAGAACCATCCGACGACTCCAAGTACTGAAACTATGTAGATAACTTTGTAATCGATCCCGAAAGCCCCCAAGCTGACGAAAACACCAAAGAAGAGCGCAACCGCCAGCGAAAAGAACTGGACCGCAAAAGTCTCATTCGGCGTCATGAAATATTCCAGCCCTGCTGCATTGAGCATCTGCTTGCGCTTAAGCAGCGTAGCTGCGGACAAATAAGCGCCAAAATAAAAATCGAAAAACATGACGCCGTTCCATACTTTTTTCAGGAGCGGTGGTAACGGGTCCATGTTTGGCCGAAACTTGTTAACTTTGGCGTTCGCTAATAGCTTAAAGATGTAAAACAGAAATACGCTGAGACTGCCGAAGGCCAGTATGATTGCGCTGTATAGATAAATTGAACTGTTCATACCATTCGTCCCTTAGTGATGTTCGTGTTGAGTTTGTGTTTCATGCCAATTCAACGAATTCAAAAAAATGATATCGCGTGATATATCTGTGCGGTCAGACGTCTATGGCTAGAATTTTTTGTATGACCTTGTGACCTATATAGGCCATCGTCAAACAGATGAACAGAACGATCTTGCCGTAAAAAGTAGTGACTAACTGACTCATCTCTTCCGGTTGAATAAAATACAAAGCTACTCCCACCAGCCCGGGCAGGCAGATCATGACCCATCCTTGCATTTTCCCCTGTGCGGTTAAAGATCTGATCTTGCCTTCAATGGTGAGCTTTTGTTGAATCGTATTAGACAAGCTCATCAGTGTTTCGGAAAGGTTGCCACCGACCGATTTGGAAATCCGAAACGTCATCACCAGCAGTTGAAAATCGACCAGATCAATACGTTTACCCACCTCTTCGATGGCAGTTTCAAAATCGACGCCCACCTTTTGTAACCGAATCACATGCGCAAATTCGTTTGCCAGCGGTGAACTAATTTCCTTGGAGTACGATTGCAGCGCGATGCTCAGCGACACGCCAGCAGTCAGGCTCGACGCGATAACAGTGAGAGCCGTCGGCAATTCATACTCGATGCTATTGATACGCCGCTTACGTTTATGATCGCTGATCCATAACGGTGCTTTGAAGATAAAGTAACCGATCAGCAGGATCAATAGAATATTGCGCACGACAAAATAGATCACCACCGTCAGTAGAATCGCTGCGGCGATCTGTGCAAATAGCACCAGATAGACGCGGCCATCATTTAGCCCGGTCCATTCCTTGATGCGCTCCAGGTAGCGCAGATGCATGTCGAACAGCACTTTAAGGAAGTAGCTCTTAGAGTTTAGTAACGACCACGCGATAAACACCACTAAAACAAACACGATCATGGAAAACATGAAGATCCAACTATTCATTGTTCATCCTTTCGATGAATGCTGGCATCATTCCTGAATAACGGAATTCTCCGCAGGTTTTACCATTCTTGTCGAGACCTTCACGATGGAATTTGAAGACATCCTGAAGTTGTACGGTTTCCGACTCAATGCCTACCACCTCGGTGATGGCCGTCACTTTGCGGGCGCCGCATGAATAGCGGGTGAGCTGAATGATCAGATGCACCGCTGACGATATTTGCTCTCGAATAGCCCGCACCGGCAAGTTCATCCCAGCCATCAGCACCAGTACTTCCATCCGTGCCAGCGCATCGCGCGGGGAGTTTGCATGCAAAGTAGTCATTGACCCATCATGCCCGGTATTCATCGCCTGCAACATATCCAGCGCTTCGCCGCCACGACACTCGCCGACAATAATGCGGTCCGGTCGCATTCGCAACGAGTTACGAACCAGATCACGAATCGCAACATGCCCTTTACCCTCCACATTCGGTGGGCGGCTTTCAAGCGACACCAGATTGGGCTGTGATAGCTGTAATTCTGCCGCGTCTTCGATGGTGACAATTCTTTCGTCGTTTGGTACGAAAGCCGACATCATATTAAGAAACGTCGTTTTACCCGAACCGGTACCACCAGACACCACAATATTGAGACGCTGTTCGACCGCACTGCGCAGAATATGTAGCATTTCGTCTGTCATGGAGCCGTACTTGATCAGGTCTTCCGCGATCATTTTACGACGCGAAAATTTTCGAATGGTCAGGGTCGGTCCCCGCAGCGATAACGGCGGCACGATTGCATTCACCCGCGAGCCGTCTTTCAGGCGGGCATCGACCATGGGAGAACTCTCATCAATCCGTCGCCCCAGCGGCGTGACGATCCGCTCAATGGCCCCCATTACCGCCAGATCGCTGGTGAAGGTGGCGGTCGATAGCTCTAGTCGGCCACCACGTTCAACCCAGATTTCATCGAACCGATTAACCATAATTTCGGTTACGCTCTCATCGGCAATCAGCGGTTCTAGCGGTCCAAGACCGACCGCTTCATCAAGCACCTCTCGCGTCAGCTGTTCAGTATCAATATTATCGGGGACGCTGAAGGTGGAACCCAAAAGTTCTTTGATCAACGTTTTGACGTTGGCTTTGAGATCCTCTTCCGACATCTTGTTGGCGTCGATCCGACGCAGATCAATCTCATACAGAACAGCTTCGTGCAGCGTCTTACGCCAGCGTGAAAATTCATGGTCGATCACGCGCGCCTGGACAGCCGCCGCCTGCGTTCCGGCACCGGTGGGACGCGGCGATGGTGGATGGGCCGGACGTTCGGCAGGACCAGGCTGAGCCGCAGGCCGCGGGGAGGCTAATGGGCCTGTTGAACCGGCTGCTTGAGGCGCTTCTCGTCTCGTTGGCGGAGGGGGGGAGAACGAAGTCGCTGGTTGCTTTTTGGCGGCACTCCGCAATGCCGGAACAGGTTTTGTCGGTTCAACTGAAACATTCCGCAACTCTTCGGCTAATAGAATGTCGTCGTCGAAGCTGATTTCGTCGACAGTCGCGTGCGGGCTAATCGCATGAATCGGCGCCTTGTTGCCAAGGTCGATTGAGGCAGCACGGCGCGTATTTGCATTGCCTGCTTCGTTTGAGGCGTCGAGCTCGCGTCGTGCGACTGCGCCTTCACCTGGCGGTCGGTTGAAGTGCAAGGTCAGCGTATAGCTGCCGATGCGAATCTCCGTGCCGGTGTTGAGCGGCCCCAGCCGATTAATCCGCTCACCATCAATCCAGGTGCCGAAAATGCTGCCGCTATCTTCAAGAAAGATACTGCCCTCGTTGATCAGAAACGTCGCGTGTAATTTACTGACACTCCAACCCTTGAGGCGCAGATCAGACCCTTCGGCCTTACCGACGATAAATTTGTCCTTATCGATGGCGACTTCATCAAGCAAGTCATAGCCGTCTGAAACCACCGTCAATAAAAAACTTCCAGAATTTTCTGCCATGGACTACCTTCTTCATAAAATAGCGATGTCGTTTCACGCATGCTTCAGCGGCTCAATGCGTGCGATCCTCAGAATAGTTCACCGCGCCTGGGACCGGGCCGGGGACAGGGACAGCTGGCATCGGACCTGGCTCTTCCATCGGTGGGTTCATCAAACTGCGCATCGTCGGCAAATCGCGCTCTTGCGGCATACCGGTTGCCTTACGCGCCGCATTGATACGATTGTTCAGGTTGCGCAGGGCATTCGAGGTCTCCGCTTGTTCACCTTCGTGAATGTGTGGAATGGCGACCAGAAATACCTCGGTCTGATTGCGCGTGGTACCGGTTGATTTAAATAGATTTCCCAGTACCGGCACATCGCCCAATCCCGGCACCTTCTGCACGTCGGTACTACCGTCCTGGCTATAGAGGCCGGACAAGATAATCGCATCACCGGTTTTGACAGAAAAATCAGTTTCGGTGCGGCGCGTGGTAAAGCCTGGAATGCCACCCACACTAACGCTTGGGTCAATCTTGCTGACCTCGGCCTTAAGCAGTCCGGTCACGTTGCCAAATGGATCGAGCTTCGGTGCGATTTCGATCAAGATGCCGTAGGGCTTAAAAGTAACGTTGGTACCATTTTGACTAACCGTAGGAATCGGCACTTCACCGCCTGCCACGAACTTGGCCTGACCGCCGTTACGAGTCGCGATGCTGGGTGACGCTAATACGAATGCATTGCCGCTATCGACTGCCAACTGAATGATGGACGGGATCGCAATCGATGCATTCACGGCGGCACTCACCCCGCGCTGCTTCTGATCCGGCACAGTGAAGCTGGCACCGGTGCTGTCGGTACTTTGCGGCAGTGGTCGCAAATTGGTGCTGCCACGCGTTGCTTCGCCAAATATGCCGATATTGAAGCCGTTAAAGCTCTTGGCCCAGTTAACCCCAAGATTTTCCAGATAGCCTTTTTTGAATTCGACAAAATACAAGTCAAACACCAGCATCTGCGATTCTTGCTTGTATGCCGGCACAGTATCAATATCCAGTGTCGTGGAATTGATGAGGTTGGCATATTGTCCTGTTAGCGCCGTAATTTTTGCGAGATCTTCGCGCGTTGAAATATTTCCTTCAACATACAACCGTTCTCCTCGCCGCACCACATTTACGTTTGGTAGATCGGCGAGCGCGGCCTTAATGTCACGTTGCTGTTTGAGCACATTAAGTGCGGTGACCCGCAGGCGAACTTCGCGGGTTAAATTAGGTTTTTTCCACAGCAGGATATTGGTCAGGCCGACCTCTTGCGCAATGATCAGGAGCTTGGTTTTTTCGATCACCGCGGTCGAGGCGATCTTTCCGTTACCGACGGCGATGCGATTGACGGGACCAACTTCCAGGACCCTGGCTTCGCCCGCGTACATGAGGATTTCGTCATCAGGCGGGGGCAGGGGCCTGGCGGGGCCTTTCAATACTTTAGCAGCGGCGCTAATTTTTGCCGTGGCTGATTTTGCTTTACCCGAATCGCCTTCGGCTTGCGCGGTTTGCCCATCCTGATTTTCCTGACCGTTTACGATGACGCTGCCATTGGGGTCAAGCGTTTTCCCGTCTACATATTCGACGTCGGCACCATCCTTGGAAGCGACTTTCTGGCTAGATACCGTTTTCCAGCCAGAATCTTGCGCCGCGGGCGCGGCAAAGGCTGGGTTGAGAATCAAGGCTGATAACAGCAGAAGTAGTTTGGCGATGCGGTTATTGGTGAATTTATTGGTGAATTTATTGGTAAATTTATTGGGGCGTTTATTGATATATTTATTGATCATGTCGTAGCGCGGTTTTTTTATCGTAATCATTATGGAGTCCCTACGGTGCCGAGAAAGCGCTTAAGTGCTTCGATTTTTTTCGCCTGGTCGTCGCCACCATCGATGTATTCGCCGGTCTTGAAGCGACCGCCAATGATGTAGTCGACCTGTGGGCCTTGCGGCATCTTGAAGCGCTCTTTAGCGCCCGGATCAATCACGTCAGACAAAAATAGTTTCTTTTGTACGCCGTCCTGGTCGTCTGGGCGACGCAGCACTGCAACGATGCGAGCGCCGGTCTGTATCAAAATAACTTTCTGGGCATCTGCAGCTGGAACGGAGATAGTCACCGTGCTGTAGGTCATGCGCCCCGGCTGGCCTTGACGGTCGCTAAAGCCGCTCTCTTTTGCGCGATCCGCAGCCAGCACTTCCCGTTCGGTGGTTTGACCGGTGGCGCGAATCTCGACATTTTCCAGCAGTGGCGCGAGCATAGTGTCTTCTTGCGCTGGACCCGGTGTCGGCATTTGTGGACCTTCGGGTGGCCGCTTCATCATGTAAAACAAGTCAATGTGATCGCCCGCCCGCAGCAGACCGGAAAAGGAATTAATTTCATCAACCGGAATTGTGATGGCCCGATCACCCGCATCGATCGACTTGGAAAAAGGGACCGACTCGTACAAGAGAAAATAGGACTCTAGCAGTGGGGTTCCCTTGCGTACCGGTCGTATAATTTTCTTACCTATATAAGCGTCGATCTGGTCCGGGGTAATCGCGTCGAAGTTCATATATTCTTTGGGAACTGTGCGCGAGGCCAGTTGGTCCATGGTCAGAATATCTCCGGGACTTAAATCCATACGCGGCACCGTGACTGTCGTGCGAACCTTGCTGGCCTCATCGCTGAGGCTTTTCTCTATTTCGCTGGAACGGCTTTTTAGATAACTATTAGCCAGAAAGACCGCTAGCGCTGCAATCAACAGAATCGCGATCAACGGAAGCGCTTTCTTAATCTTGTCGGGGTTGATGTAACGTTTTATATTCATAGTGATGGTCCGAAAGAGTGGTTTTATTACGTCTGAACAAGTCGTGTCTGCTTTAAAAAAACACCATGGACAGCAAATAAAATGTGGTGTGCGTTGGTCCGAACGTGTGTGATGCCTGCATGTCCTTAATGTCCGAGTCCTTAATCTTTATGTGAGCGATCGTAGCTCTCACCCCACCAATGTGTACTAACGTCATTAGGTTCACCCGACGCCCAGGCGCCCATGTCCATTGCGCCGAGGCAGAATCCGATCTGTGGCTCTGCCGGATCAAATTTCCCTTCCATTCTGCTAACGATGCTGTTCCAAAGCAAAACGATCACGTCGAAGGCCTGGTAGCCGCCGCTGCCGCCGGGCGGCGGAGCCATACTCCCCAGTGGATAAAATGGATGCCATGCCAGCGCATTTTGTGCGCGGTAACTGGCGGAGGATGAAAACGGATAGCGGCCGCGAGATAGCGCCTTGGCCTGAAATGCCGCAGTGAGGTTTGAGTCCGGGTTGAGCGCGCCCATCATCTCGGTGATGCCGATGATAATGCTGTTCGCAATCGGGACTTTGAGAGGATAACTCCATAAGATTTCAATCGACAGAATCGTGTTGTCCTGAATGGTTTTATTGGTTAGGCCTCCCTTGAGAACGTCGTTGCTAAGGTCGTCGCCTCCAGTGGCAGCGGTAACGCCAAGTGGCGTCCGAAATCGCATGTAATCGGAAGGTAATTTAAGAATGCCGTAATCCAGTCCTTGCAACTCGATGGCGCCGGACTCTAGAAAAGCTGCCTGGGTTGGGTTGTGATACAGAATGCAGGAGTTGAACATGGCGTCTTTATAGGCGGCTACCTGCGCTTCGACCACGGCCAGTTTCCCGGTACCGCTTCCCATGTACATTGGGGTAATGCCGTTAATGAAACCCTGCAATACCGAGCTGTCGCCGTAGCGCATGAGGCCTTGGATGAACGCCCAGACTGCAGGAGTGACTTTGGTTTTTGCCGTTCCCAGAAAGGACGAAACGCCGCCCGGTTTGTTTGCTGCCTCGCTGCCGTCACCGCCCGAGGCACCGACGTCACTGTCGGCAGCGGGGCCGTCCATCACACCACCGGCCTGACTGGCCCCTGCCAGTTCACTACCGGGTGTTGTCACCGTGGAGATAACATCACGGCCGGAAGCGTCGGTGCTATGGACAATTTTTCCTACTGCTGCATAGCCGAGGTTGCCAAGCTGGGCGGTGAGAGGATCGGTAACAAAGCGTGGGACAACTCTGCCGTTGCTCATAGCCCCTATGCGGGCAGCTTCCTGAACCGCAAAATTATGGGCTAGTTTGGCCCGATACATGAGCATCAGTTGAAGGCAAAGCAGGGCGAAAATCAGCACGACAGGAATCGCGATGACGAATTCTACGAGGCTGGCACCTCGGTGTAGTTTGGACTTACGTCTATTTTTTCTCAGCATGGGCGCTAGTCTTTGAAGATTTCAGGATGTTGATTAAATAGGCGTGGAAACAACACCAAGTCCCTGGATATAACTAAAATTCAAATGCCGAATGGCGTCTAACAGCACGCTTAAAACCGAGACACCGTCCACGGAAACAAATAGAACCAAGGCCACGAACACCAGCAATATGGAATATTCGACCGCAATTTGGCCTCGCTCGGTCCGGTGGAAACTGGTCTTATTCATCAAAATCCTCCTCGCAGAAAATGCTCGCCTGGCGGCTGATGCAGCCCGGTCGGGCCTAAACTTCGGCTCATCGGGTAATCCAGTTCACAACAATAAAAGTCTGTCCGGCCTTGCGGGTGAAGGTATAGGTTGCTTCGTGATTTTGGCCCGAGACGAACTTGATGACCGTTCCCTTGTTATCCTCCGCAACCCTTCTGTACGCGACTTTCCAGGCCTCCGCAGCGCGATCTTCCTCGTAGAAAGCGATGTTCTGTTCAAGGTCAAAATTGTTCGTCATCGTTGTCATAATCGATTCACCCGCCTTATCCACAGTCCGCACTTCGTTCAAAACGACTGTGCCGGAAGGTTTGCGCAAATGTTTCGCCAGCACCGGTGCCTTCGAGTCGATATCGGCTTTCATTCGGTTCGGAAGGTCTGACAAACTGAGATAGCCTTCCGTCGTCTTGCTACTGCTACTGCTGAGATTGGCTTGCTTTATCCAACCGTCTCGAATGCCGATGATTTGTACTTCGTGACCAGCAGCTTTGGTGGTTACTTTCCAGTTCTCTTTGGCCCATGCTGCTGCGATTAGCACAGATCCCTCACGTAGATTTTGCGGACCCTCGACCTGAAATATGAGCATCGGTAGGCCGTTCACCTCGATTTCATCGGCCATCCGGGTCATACCCCAATTGTTGGGAATTCCCTCAAGAAGTAGCTGTTCGCCGCCTTTCCATCTGTCAAATGCATGGGCGCTGGTAAATGCCAGAGCGCACAGCCAAAAGCACGTGACGATCAGATTCTTCAATCGGCGTACGTCCTCTTGATGATATTTATCGTGGCTGTAAAATATTTTAATATTTGCATGCGGCCAGATCCTAATGTTTATGAACTATGGTGAGACAAAACGTAGTGCCGGGTTGTCGAACATGGAAATCGTGCGAGCGCGCAATATTCCCGCAGGGCAGAGTTCATCCTGCGTATACTGATTTAGGCGGATCGAGCGCGGGACGTTGGGAGTACAGGCAACACCGACGTAATCGCCTTCAAATGGGGGGCCGCCCTTAAATTCGAAGGTTTCTTTGTAGTCATCAGTCGCTTTGAAGATTTTGAAAAGATCTGCTGGATTTTTTAGGCCATCGTAATTAAAACTCATCCCTTGCGAGACCAGGGAGGAGATTTGCGCGGGATTAATCCCGACCTTATCAACGCGATAATTTGCGCCAAATCCGGATGCGCCGCCGATCAGTTGCGACAAGTTGGCGTATTTCCCGTTGTTAAGCACCATGCCGACGTAGTTGTTTGGTCCCAACGGATTGAGTTCGTCAAACATGCGTTGACTAGCCACCGCCGGGGGGGCGGCCCAGGAATTGGTCACCATCGTCAAGCTGCCCAGACGCGTAGGCGTCGTGGTTCCGGTACTGGGCGAACCCGCGGGAGGGGTTACTCCAAATCGTTGTTGCATGAATGCAGTGATGAAATCGCTCAGCCCAATCGATCCCGAAACTTGAACTTGCTCATACGGTTGGTCATCCAGTTTGAGTTTGGTCAGGGTGTTGTGCGTAGGATCGAATCCCATCGGTCCGCCCGGGACTTTGTTGGCGTTGGTGGTGACGGTCAATGCGCTATTGGTCACAGCCCCAAAGGTCGCTGTCTCAAAGTTGTTCGAAAAGAAGCGCGCTGCGGTGTTCATCCAGTCCGGATGGTCGTGTAACAAATCGCCACCGCCGTCTGCCTGTGAAAGGCGGGCACCGCGTGGTGTCAGATAAACGTTACGAAAGACTTTGGGTGCCAGATCCGCATCGCCGCTATATAACGAGGCCGGGTCGGCATCGCCGTTGCTCTTGTACGCCGTACGCTCCCAGATCGCGAAGCGGGTGGCTTCTGTATTCAATTGTTTTAGTTCGCCAAAACGCCATACCCACATCAAGGCAAAAATGAGCACCATGAATATACTGCAGGCCAGAATTGACTCAACCAGCGCTTGCCCATGCTGGCGGCGCGCCCGTATCAAAGACGAGCGGGGCGGTTGGGATGGTCGGGGCGGCATGGGCTGATGGTTAATTGGGTTACGCATAAGCTCAATCGATCAGGAAGAAGAGGGATTTTTCCGGATAGTTCAACCCTTCCAGCCTTGCATTCCAGTACGGCAGTGTGAGGTTAGCGTGTGACACAACCTGCATACGGGAGGTCCAGCGCTCCAACGGTGCGCGGTAATAAACTCGGGCCTTGCCGATCGCTTTCAGGTAGCTCTGTTTGGTCTCAGCGTCATAATCGTTCAACGGCACGCGTCCAAGGTTGAATTTGCTTTCTGAGCGCAGCGGTAGTTTGTCTGCCGTTTCCTGCAACGCCACCACAAAGGATGGACCAATATCTTTTAGGGCATTGTTTTGAATTTCTTTACTCGCCAAAAATATATTGCTGCTGTCGCCGTTAGCCCGGTCTGCGTTTTGAACACGGTAGTTGCCCAGGTTCGCGTTACGCATTTCCCAGAAGCCGAAGCGTTCGGCCGGTAACCCCATATCCGCGGCAATCACGCCACCCATACCCGGCTTTTGAAATAACGTTTCGGTGCCGCGTGAGGTCCGCATTCCCAGAACATCGATCAGGTCGCTCAAGCCCAATGCTTTTAGAATAAATTGCGTAAATGCGTCTGGTGCGTTGACGGGATCGGTAAACGACATATTGGGTAAAGTAAAGCCATTTCCGAGAACATTGGATATCGCAGACGAAACGTTGGTACCCTGGTGCGAAAGGTTCTCAAAATTGGCAGCCTGTTGCGCCAGGCCGCTCGCAATGCCCACCTCGGGATCGCCGCTGCCGGGGGTGGGCGCGTTCAGCGCCGAACCGGATGCCGGAAGGCCGGCGGGTGCACCACCCAATACGCCGGTAGTGTTGCCGGCATTGGCGTCCGGTAAATTGACTACGGATGACGCCGAGCTGGTCGAGTTGATGCTGCTGCCGACCGTCTCTATTACTGGCTCCAAAGTGGCGGTAGCGGCATCGCTGATGGCCTCGGTGGCATTCGCAATCTGGGGCTGGCCTTTCATTGCACGGTCAGCGGAAGCGCTGGCGATATTCATGACGCCGCGATCGTAATATTTTTTCGCCACACCGGCATTCAGTGATGCACAGGCACCGCCGAGACGGGGTGCGTACACGCCCCCCGTTGGTAGGGTGAAATACATGCAGTCGTCAATGGCGACCGCTTCGCCCCAAAAGGATTTTTTCCAGGCGTCGTTGCCATTCACCACATCCACAAATTTTTTCAAGTCATCAGGTATCTCCTGATTTTTGTCCAGCCCCTGACGACCAACTTTGGACAGCGTCACTGCGCCTGCCATCGGAATATGAATGTTAAACAGATGCGGATTAATTTCCATGATATCGACGTTGCTCCATGCGTAGGTGCCGTCCTGCATCTGGATCACACGTGAGCCGCCGGTACGTTCATACAGACACATAATCGGACTAGCGATGATCCCGACTGTGTTCATGAAGGCCTCGATGACGGGGCCGATCACATCCGCAGCAGTATTGCCAGCCAGAGCAGGGATGATTTGTTCGAGGCCATTGGTCGACAACCCGGTCAATATTCCGTTGATGGCACTCAGGTTGCAGCCATCCACCGTCCAAAGCCCGACCGCATTGGGAAACAGCCGACGCCCAGCCATATTGCTGGTATAGCCAAACATCTCGTCCATCATCAGGCTATGCACCATATTGTGCTTAATCCCGGTACTGTTCGGGACATCGGTCTTCATCGCGGTATCGCCTAAAAATTTACGCGGTGGTTGATGCAGTTTGATCATGCTGCCGAAGTCAACCATGCTTTTCCCAATCTGGTAGGCGATCGTCTGGGGTATGTATTCTGCCTGGGGTGCATTCGCGGCCAGCAAGTTACTCTGCATTGCGATCATGGCCGAGGCAGTGGTGGCGAGGTGTACCTGTTGCGATGCAAAAATCGCGTAATTGGTCAGCGAAGTGGTGGCGGTGCCAACGTTGGCCAATACCTGACTGGTCACGCGTACCCCATCAACAATTTTGTCCCAATAGGTAGAGAACTTACTGACCGCATTGAGAACGCCAGACAGGCCGGTGCCGATATACGGGATAAATTTCACCAGCGCGGCAACCGCTTTCATCACCACTGAGTTGTTTTTCCAGTACTCGTCCGACATGGTCATATTCGACCACATCGCCGTCATTTGACCGACCGCCTGATAGTTGGCGATCATTGCGCGGTTGGTGTAAGAGGTGTAGTTGAGGCCTTCGGCGGCGACATTTGCGGTGCTATATGCAATCGCGTCGGCGGCGTTGGTAAGCTGGCGTTTTTCGCTGGTTACTTGTGCCATGTTGTAGACCGCAAATAATCCGAGACACAATACGGCGGCAAAGAATATGGCAATTGGCAGGACCGCACCACGCTGACGCGCGACGGAGTAGAGGGAAGAGCGATATTGGTGCGCGGGTTTGCTAATGCGCCAAACGGCGCTCCCCATCCTTTCCTTAGCGCATTGTGGTTCACGTCTCAATTTGCGCCCCGTCTTTGAACAAAATTTATAGATTATTGATTTTCGTATGGTCAAACACCCATGCGGTATTCCAGACCGCCTACCAGCCGGCCTGCCGCTAACAGGCGATGTCGTTCAAAATTCGTTTTAAGTGGGACCCCCTCACGACGCCAAAGCCAGCGGCGCGAGGGTCAGGTGTAGCTACGCAACACAGTGACGACAGAAAATCGATTAACGGTTATCCGACCCATAATCCTTCATGGTGCGCTGCTGAGCGGCTTTGGTGGCCGCTAGCGTTGCAGACGTGCCAGCTGCCGTAATCTCGGTCTGGCCGTCGTTTCCAGATAGTTCCGCTGCCATACCTGCAACCTGATGACGAATGGTGCTTCCGAAGGCCGCAAAAACGCCGATACTGACGACGGCAATCAAGGCCACGATAATGATGTACTCCGACATTCCTTGCCCACGTTGGCGCAATGCCGATTTAATATTTTTAATGTGTCGGAATTTGGATATTGAAAGGGCAGCCATTTGAAATCTCCTAAAGACGCGTGGTTGTGGGACGATTCCCCGTTGCAAGCAAAACAGTCGCAAAAAAATTTCCGCAGTTACGCAGTGAGATAGCCGGCATCAAAAAAACGGATGTTAAGGTTCTACAGTAATACGAGGGCTTCTTTTGGGATTGCTTTGCGGTGCTCATTGCCGGATTGATTCGGCAAATTCTGTCGAGATTCACAACTGCTGAAGCGCCGGGCGGCATCAATTCAGGAGCATTTGTTTCGGTAGTTCATCGATTCAGTTCGAGAGCGGTCTTAGTCTTTTTTAGATATTTCTCAAAATTATACGCGGCGCTTTTTTTATTTCTTTAACGCAATTGTTGTGCCATGGCATTTAAATCAAATAAATTTCGAGCACATTTATCTATGAAATTCACGGTGTTTTTTGAAGGAAAAATTAATTCAAATAGTGTGAAATTAATGCTCGGAAACTGCATTTTTTTTGCATAAAAAATAGGTGAAACAGAATCTTTTTCTTTGCGCAAACTATACGTACGAGCGTACTTATTGGCTGTCGGCCTATTATTTTCTAACGTTTAAGATGTTTTTTCACGCGACTATGGCGCAGCATTTTCCGAGGTTTGATATTTCAATTTTGAATATCAGACGCTAGTGAAGATCATTTTTGTTATATGCAAGAAATAACTGGCGTTAGCTAAGATGGAAACTAGCCCTTTCGATGGTTTGATCGTCGTCATAATTGTCACAAAAAAATCGCGTTCCATGGCCGCTTCAGATGCTATCGTTAGGCTGTATTTGTTCAACGCTTCCCACCATCATTTTCGTAAAGCGCCTATGTCCTGTTGCTCGTTTTTTTTCCCGCCTCATTTTTGGTCACGGTGTTTAATGGCGGGCCTTTTTGGTGCGATATCACTAGGCGTGCATGCCGCGCCCGATTATGGGCAGGAGCTTCAAGGCTTTCCCAGCCCCTATCCTTTGCAGCATTACGCCTTTGCATCACAGGGAGCCAATTTGCAAATGGGCTATATGGATGTTGCGCCCGTCACCAAACCGAACGGCCGTACCGTTGTTTTAATGCATGGTAAAAATTTTTGTGGCGCAACTTGGGAAGCGACTATAAAGGCGCTGAGCGTTGCTGGGTATCGCGTCGTGGCACCTGATCAAATCGGTTTTTGTACGTCGACCAAGCCGGAGCATTATCAATACACCTTTCAGCAACTTGCCATTAATACTCATGGACTGCTGGATCAGTTAGGGATAACGCAGGCCACAATTGTCGGTCATTCCACGGGAGGCATGCTGGCTACCCGATACGCTTTAATGTATCCCGCGCAGGTCGATCAGTTGGTAATGGTGAATCCGATTGGCCTTGAGGATTGGAAAGCGCTAGGCGTTCCTTACCGAACCGTAGATCAATGGAATGAGCGCGAACTCAGGATGACCGCGGATGGCATTCGACAGTATGAGTTGACTACGTATTACGTCGGGCGATGGAAGCCTGAGTACCAGCGCTGGGTAGATATGCTTTCCGGACTGAATCAAGGTCCTGGAAAAAAATTGGTAGCGTGGAACTCTGCGCTCATCTACGACATGATCTTTACGCAGCCAGTTGTGTATGAATTTAAAAATTTAAAAATGCCGACGCTGCTGATGATCGGGGAGGCCGATACGACTGCCATTGGTAGTGATATCGCCCCACCGGACGTAAAAGCTGTAATTGGTCATTATTCTGTGCTCGGAAAACAAGTCGCTAAATTGATACCAAACGCAACGTTGGTGGAATTTCCGGATTTCGGACACGCTCCGCAGATGGAAGACCCGAAAAATTTCCACAAAATCTTATTGCAATGGCTGGCAAGTAAATGACTGATATCGTTAGTTTGGCGATTCTCGAAAAAGCGACCCCTATCAAACCACATCTCTGGCAAGCTTATAAGATCGAAACGTAATTTTTGCCCGTGCGGGCGGCTATGCGGCTGTTAGGGCATAATTGTTGCGGTATTGTGATGTTAATGCTGGTATTGCCGGACGTTCTATATTTATGGTCTTTTATTATTGCCAATAAAGCCCGGTTTTAATTATCATCGACGTTAGCTAACAAACATGGGATTTCTTCGGCTGTAAAATCGAAGTAAAGCAATCGCTGTAGTATTTTTTTCATCAAGGAACTCTATGACCGAAGACGATATACGCCGTAATGCATTTGCCATGCCTTTTCATAATCCTGCATTTCCTCCCGGGCCTTACCGTTTCGTTGATCGTGAATTTCTGATCATCACCTATCGCACCGACCCTGAAGCGCTGAAGAAAATCATTCCGGCGCCGCTCCAGTTCGTTGAACCTATCGTTAAGTTTGAATTTATCAAAATGCCGGATTCAACCGGGTTTGGGCATTATTATGAATCAGGACAAGTGATTCCTGTGACGCTGGATGGCATCGCCGGAGGCTACGTTCACAGCATGTATCTGAATGACCAGCCACCGATTGCCGGTGGTCGGGAACTGTGGGGCTTTCCAAAAAAGATGGGGGAGCCGCAATTAAAAGTACACAAAGATACGATGGTCGGTACTTTGTCCTATAGCGACATACAAATTGCAGTCGGAACCATGGGGTACAAGCACCTCCCGCTCGACGCCGAAGTCATCAAAAAGTCGCTCGAAGCGCCAACCTTTTTACTAAAAATTATTCCTCATGTCGATGGGACCCCGCGTATCTGCGAAATCGTCCAGTACAGTCTGACCGACGTCACCATCAAAGGCGCCTGGAGCGGCCCTGGCGCGCTTGATTTGCGCCCCCATGCATTGGCACCGATAGCCGATTTGCCGGTGCTTGAGGTACTCTCTGCAGTCCATATTATGTCCGATCTCACGTTGCCGCATGGCACGGTTGTTTATGATTATCTCGCTACTTCAAAGTAAAGGAATGCCATGTCACTGAAAGATAAAGTCGCCCTAATTACGGGCTCAGCCAGCGGTATCGGCAAAGAAATCGCCATCGAATACGCACGTGCGGGAGCTAAAGTTGTCATCGCCGATCTGGCACTGGACGCAGCAACCGCCACCGCCAACGAAATCAACCAGTCCGGTGGTATTGCAATGGCAGTCGCGATGAACGTGACTGATGAGGCGCAAGTTGATAAAGGTATTGCCGATACGGTTGCCGCCTTTGGCAGCATTGACGTGCTAATCAGCAACGCTGGAATTCAGATCATTGCCCCTATTGTCGATTCGACGCTGGATAACTGGAAAAAAATGCTGGCGATTCATCTTGATGGCGCTTTTCTCACCACGCGCGCAGCTATGCGAGAAATGATTAAGGCGGGGACGGGCGGTTCGATCATTTATATGGGATCGGTGCACTCGCATGAAGCCTCGCCATTAAAAGCGCCTTACGTAACCGCCAAGCATGGATTAATCGGATTGGCAAAAGTGGTGGCGAAAGAAGGGGCGAAGAATAAAATTCGTGCCAACGTCATTTGCCCCGGCTTTGTCCGCACACCGTTAGTGGAGAGACAGATTCCAGAACAGGCCAGGGAATTGGGGATCACCGAAGATCAGGTCGTCAAGAACGTGATGTTGAAAGATACCGTCGATGGCGAATTCACCACGGTGCATGATGTCGCACAAACTGCGATATTTCTTGGCGGTTTCGAGTCAAATGCACTGACCGGACAGTCGATAGTCGTTAGTCATGGCTGGTTTATGCAGTAATGTTCCTGAAACGGTCCACGGAAGGCAGGCATTGCTTCAATTTTATTGTTAATGTTGCTTTCCTGGTTCGTACTACGTAGTCCGTCATATTAATCCGCATCAGGCGGCGTGCAGCGCTCGCCGCCTGATGACGCGAATCCGTAACACGCTCTTTCTGTAATCATTCCCTTTTTGCACCTCGTTCGTGCTCCACTGCGCGCGCCTCTTTTTTTCGTTCAAAAAAAGGAGCGATAAAAAGCTCCTTTCATTCAAATTATTTTTTTGAAAAATAGCCAACCTCATGCGCGGGCGAAAAATCAGAAAAATCGTAACAGACTTATCTCGCTTTATACGATGTGAATCTTGCGATGTCGCTTATAGTGAAGCGAAGCGAACAAAATCTCAGATCGGTCGTCGTGAAAAAAATCAGTGTCGAACAAGCAGAAACCATTCTGACGTTGCAGGATAATATCAATCGGAAGGTAGACGACCATTGGTTGAATTCGGGATACCCCTATTTGCGCGGAGTACTGGTTGAGGCCGTGGAAGCACTGGATCACTACGGATGGAAATGGTGGAGTTCCGCACCGAGAGACTTATCTCAGGTACAGATCGAGCTCATTGATATTTTGCACTTTAGCCTGTCCGATCTGATCAGTGAATGTGGCGGCAATTTGATCACTGCCACAAGTGTTCTCTTAAGTCGCTCCGATCCTGAGCTGGATGAATGTTATTTCGATGGCAGAGCGTATGCAATTGCGGACTGTGACGTTCCAAAGCTTCTGGAGCTGATCGCCGGTGTTGCGGGTAGCGGTCGCAATGAACTACCTTTGCTTGAGGTCACGTTTCGTGCGTGTGGTCTGAACTGGGATCAGATCACGGTTCTTTACATTGCGAAACACGTTTTAAATGTGTTTCGCCAGAATCATGGCTACAAAGACGGCTGCTATACCAAAATATGGGGTGACAAAGAAGATAACATCCATCTGGTTGAAATTGTGTCCTATCTCGATCCCGCTGCAGCCAATTTTTCAATGCAAATCTACGGCCTCCTCAATGAACGTTATGCTTTTTATGCGTTAGCGCGGCAACCTATCATTTGTGTAAAAAGCGTGCATGCAGACAATTGAAGATATCCCCGGTCCTCGCGGCCTTCCTGTGCTTAGTAACCTTCTGCAATTAAAGCCTTCCCTTACTTATCGGCTTCTTTGTGACTGGGCTGATCACTACGGTTCCATTTACGCCTTCCGTATCGCCAGTCGGCGGAATGTAACCATTTCTGATGCTACGTTAATTGACGATTTTTTACGCGATCGCCCCGAGAAATTCAGACGCAGAAGCGCATATTTTTCATCCTGAACGCTGGCGTGGTAATTCATCTTCTGAATATAATTCCCATAATTCGAAAGCTTTTTTACCATTTGGAGCGGGCTTGCGCTATTGCCCGGGCCAGCGCTTGGCCATGTTGGAAATTATGATGGCGTTGGCGATGCTGGCTAAAAATTTTACGGTCAGATCTGTGCCCGGTCTATTGCCAACGCAAGAACATTGCGCGTTCACTTTGTGTCCGACCCATGTGGTCGTCGGCTTGCACCGGCGTCAGTGACGCGACGGATATCCATATTGCTATTCCTGCATTGAAAAAAATTTATATGTACCTTAGCGGCATATAAAAATTCGTAATTTTTTACACAATTTTTCACTTACAAAACACGCGAAGTTGCGTCATAAACCTATGCATTTATTTACCAAAAAAAATTCTATCGCCCGCCTGTTGCCTTTGGCGATAGGCCTGATCGCCCTGTCAAACCTTGCATGTGCCGTCGAGCCAAATGTGATTTGGGAGCACAAGCCAGATAACCGTCCACAATTTTACAGCCTGCTAGTGGATACGCAGGGCGATCTTTACGCTCGCCTGCTGAGCAATCCGATACCTCCTGCTGCTCCGGTCAATGGCGTACTCGCCTTTCGTAATGTCAATAATGCGTTTCAGGAAAAATGGCTGAAGCAATATGTTGAGCTTGAGGGATCTAAAAAGGCCGCCTACTTTAATCTACTCCTTAACGGTGATACGCTCGTCGCGACATCACAAGACAATGGCAATTTGCTTTTTGTTGAACGAGACAAGGGCACCCTTTTAAAAACCGTAGACACGGGATTGTCGGACCACCGACTGAGCGAGCGTGACGTTGCGGCATCCCAATGGTCTTTCAGCAAGCCAGATGAAATGCTCTATTTCAATGGATGTTTTGCCGATTCAGCGGATCCGAAATTGTTACGCCCTACGCTGGTAGGAGTGGGGTTCGATGATAGTGAGATTAAGTGGAAAAAGCCGCTTGCTAAATACCGTCGTTGCGGAGAGTGGGGCGCGAGCAGCTATTTTCGACCTTTTCCTTCAACGATAGACTCTCATGGCGTATTGCACATGACGCAGCGAGGTACCGATACATCAAAAGTGCCGCAAGGATATATCTATTCCGCCGAATCCAATGGTGACGCATTAGCGAGCGCCACATTTTCTTTGGCGCCCCATCAGCCTGTGATGGGCTACGATGGCACTCTATATTTTCTTGCTTCCACAAACCGGGCGCAGGAAGGAACTGACTATACGTTATATGCATCAGATACTGATCAGCAACCACTGCGATCACTTCATACCTTTCAAATTAATGCGCCTGTTACCGATCCAATGCTGCCTGAGCCTATCATCTCAGGCTCCGCGATTTATTTTGTTGATTCAGCGGACAAAAAGAGTTGGGCTATTACTAAGCTCATTCTCGACCCTTTGGAGACCTCCCCCGCTTGGACCTTTACCTTGCCAGAAGGGGATTCAATTACAAGCACGCCCGCTATCAGCGCCGCAGGCACTTTATATATGGGAACGGAAAAGACACTTTACGCAATCGACTCCAAAACGGGTCTCGAAAAATGGAGTACAAATAAGTATGGCGTAACGCGACAGTTGTCGATAGGCTTAAACGGAACGCTTTACGCAATTGCTTGTGGAAACAGCTGCATTGTTGCGATAGAAGGTGATGGAACACCTTTGTCTAATGGCCCCTGGCCGAAATTTCGTGGTGATCTGGGTAACACAGGGCAGGTCTCAAGCAACACTGAGGAATATCCCGCCAAGCTTCCAATCGAGGCCAAAATATTCGCCTCGCACGCGACGGTGAAAGGACTTCAAACGCTGACGTTAGACGGTAGCGGATCATACAGTGATGCGGTGGGTGGACTGAAATACGGTTGGAGACAAACAAAAGGTCCGCTACTTAAGACACCCATCATTGGCGCTTCGCACACCCGCGCCATGATAGAAATTCCCCCCGTCTCACGTACCGCAATCTTTAGCTTTACGCTTGAGGTCAGTGATAGGGATCATCGTAAGGCTAGCAGCGCGGTTGAAGTGATAGCGCATCCTGCAGCCGAACTAACGCCCCCAAAGTTTGATGTCTTCACTTCAGCGCGCAAGTTAGCGGATTCTGAGGACTATATTGTTGTCGGAGGCAAGCGAGTCAGACTAACCGCGCATTTGTCACCTCTCAATACGCTGGGAGATCCTATGACATATCGCTGGATAGAAATTACCAAGGGCTACAAAGCCGGTCTCGCGAGGGACCGCCTGCGCGACGACGAAGTAAGGGCAACTATCCCACGCGTAAATGCTGATACGACTTTTACGTTTGAGTTCGTTGCAACTAACAGTGCTGGAACTAACCGCAAAATAGTGAACATCAGGGCCACACCCTGACTCTTGATGAAATTGGTTTGCCTGGTAGATTTCCGCAACGGAGACATTCGCAAACACTTATATCCCGCACTGATCGTCGTTGGCATCACTACGTCTGCTCAAACCGAACGTTCGCCGTGGAAAAGTGATCGCGATGTGTCGTTATGGGATAGAGCATTGGATTTCGATACCTATAATTCTCAGACGGCTGCAATGGAGCAATGCAATTTTTTATCCAACTACAACGCATATCGGGCGGACTTCCCTGTTACTCCACACTCCCGTAACTAGTGCCCTTTAATGCACCACTGGTTCAACCACGCGAATTTGCAATAAAAGGAACGCATGAGCTCATTAAATTTTTCAAAAGCACCAAAGCGACCGACAATCGGTTTGCTACCTCTGCTCGTGGCGATAGCGACGTGGTCAGGTTCGGCCCGGTCAGCATCCGGCGATTTGAAATGGAAATATGCCCCGTCACAGGGCCGGGTAATCACGCTATTTCAAGGACTGGTCCTGGATAAAAAAGGTGATCTCTATGCGGGGGCAATGCGCTATCAGCAGAGCCCTACGCTTGATCTACAGAAAAGAGAGTATGGCCTGATCTCATTGATGGTCGGAGGTGCCCTTTCCGGAAGCGTGCCTCACATAAAATGGAATCAGACCTATATCCAGGAGCTGGGTGAATCTGCCGGTGGTCAGCCAAATCCATTTGCGAGCCTCATCATAAAAGATGACATATTGGTTGCGCAACAATACGAAAACACCGTGATAGTGGCTGTTAACAAAAATTCTGGGCAGCTTCTGAAAAAAATCCCGCTCCCGGTGACTGCGGAAATGCGCCGGGGCCCGGGCGCATTGGGCAATGACGGAATGCTTTTTTTGAATCGTTGTGAAAATGATTCGAACGCGATCCGGCCAATTTTATATGGTGTCAGCGTTGCAGAGGGTAAGACGCAATGGAAAAAGCAGTTGGGACATCGTTCATCGATCTGCAACCAACTCACTTTTGGAGAGTATCAGGCGTTTGCACCAGTGTTGGATGCGACTGGTATTGCCCACGTATCGACGCAACTAAATTTTTGGTCAGAAAGCATTCCCGCCGGAACGTTCCATGCGGTGACGAATGATGGCAGCATCACGGATGGGGCGGAACTCCCGATGCGTCCGCTCCAGTCGTCGATGGGAGAAGAGGGACGCGTCTACACGCTCGGATACAAAGACAGGCCTTCCGCGAAGACCGATTATGCGCTCTACGCCACTTCGCCGAACCAGCTTTCCGAGACGCTGCTTAGTTTTACCATGAATTTTGGGTACTTTGGTGATTGGTCCAGCGAGCCTGTAATTTCGGGATCCTCGCTCTATTCGATCGACTCATCGGGCGACGGATATCGGTGGGCAATGTCTGCACTCGATTTGAGCGCGAAGCCCGTTTCACGGCGCTGGACATTTCCTTTAACGCTGGGCGATGGCGGCAGCTATGCTGAGCGTCCTACATCAACGCCAGCCGTCAGCGCAGGGAACACGCTTTATCTGGCGACCAATCAAGCCCTGTATGCTATCAATGCAGAGACCGGTGTCCCGAGGTGGAAAAAAACTGAGTATAAGGGGATTAAAGATTTGACCATCGGCCTGGACGGCACTCTTTATGCCGTGGCGTGTGGCGATGCTTCCTGTGTGATTGCCCTGGAAGGCGATGGAACACCTTTGGCAAAAGGCCCGTGGCCGAAGTTCAGAGGCAACCTGGCGAACACTGGGCAATTTTTAGACAGCACAGCGGAGGACCCTGTCGAACCACCTATCGCTGCTAACGTAACTACCTCGCACGATACGGTGGAAGGCCTGCAAACGGTAACGTTAGATGGGCGCGCTTCTCATACTGATTCAGAAGGTGGATTAAAGTATCGCTGGAAACAAGCCGGGGGTCCGCTGCTTAAAACCCGTATTATCGGTGAAACCCATTCTCAGGCGGCGATCGAAATTCCTCCGGTGAGCAGCGCCACAGCTTTTAATTTCAGGCTTGAAGTCACGGATGGGGAAGGGCGCACGGCTAGCAATAACACTGAGGTGCTTGCGAATCCGCCTGAAATAATGCATCCGCCTCGGTTCACCGTCTCCCCTTCAGCCAAAAAGTCAGTGAAAGGTCCCAAGCGTATCAAGTTGACGGCCCTTTTGTCACCTCTCAATACGTTGGGCGACCCAGTGACTTCTGGCTGGAGCGAAACGACGACCGGTTACAAAGCCGGTATTGTCAGAGATCGTGTGCGTTCCGATCAGGTGATCGCAACCATTCCACACGTGACCGAGAAGACAACTTTTACATTCGAATTCACCGCGACCAATAGTGCCGGTACCAACAGCGAGATAGTGACTATTCACGTCATGCCTTAAGAGCCTGCGAGGTTTGGTGTGCCGCGCTAATTTTTTTTTGCTTAGGTGTTTCAGGATGCGCGCCAAGCCCATCAGGTCAACGGCTAAAAGGTGCGATATCAGTCCAGAGAGATCACGAACAAAAAAATGCCATGCCACTTAATACTTCCTCGCTATTAAAAGATGCATGACCTTTAGAAAGGAGATTGCATTAAAAATAATTCATCTCGATCATTGAAAAAAATTAGAAATTCTTTAGTAATAGATAGCAATGGCGGCATTAAAAAAAATAGAGCGAAGGCATTTTTTTTAAGGATGATAGAGATGCATACATGAGAATTGCAACGGAGAAATTTGATTATATTGTGGTGGGTGCGGGATCATCCGGATGCGCACTCGCGGGACGATTGGCCCGGCTTCTTCCGCAGGCAAACATCGCTCTGATCGAGTCGGGGCCGAATGATCATAGCGCGCTCGTCAAAATTCCAGCTGCTTTGATTCTACAGTTACCGGTTCGCTCGGGGCGCAACTATGCGTACCAGACCGTTCCGCAACAGGGGCGCAATGATCGGTGTGGCTATCAACCCCGGGGAAGAGGTCTGGGCGGTTGCAGCTCTATCAACGCCATGGTGTATATACGCGGGCATCCCGGCGATTACGACAGCTGGGCGGACGGCGGATGCAATGGTTGGCGCTGGGAGAGGTCACGCATAGACGAATCCCTCACGTTACTTTTTTTGACTTAATGCACAGGATCAGTCATGCAATTACGATACGGATGGTGAATGCCCATTGGGTGAAATGGATATTTTCAGCATGGCTCTTGAAGGTCATTGCAGATAGCATTACCGTCTGAAGTTTTTTGTACGGTTTCAGAGAATTATTTTCTACCGATGGCGACCGCATGCGTGTGACCTGGCCGCTTGCCTATCTCCAGTTAACAGTAAGTGGAGAAAAACACCCTACGCGGAGCCTCTTTGGCTTAACGCAGCACCACTGTGATGATATCGGTGGCGCAAAAATCTGCTAAATCCGCCGGTGACATAGTTATCGCGTTGCAGTCGCGCGTTTGAATTTTAGCTGTACTACGTGATCGCAAGGATACCAACCCGGTCGTTATTCCTATTCTCCTTCTGGTGGTAGAGAACAGCCGTTCGACGATGACTTCATCGTTTTAATCTTCAACTAAAAAGACGCTAAATTATGACAAAAAATACGCCCTCTTATTTGCTGCAGGTCGGTGTTGCGGATCGTGAACGGCTGGAAATATTGGCGGAGCTCTATAACCCGGGAAGTCAGTCATTTTTGCAAGCGGAGTTAGATAAATCGTCTCGATCTATTCTCGATATTGGTTGCGGCCCCGGTCAGATGGCTTGTTGGTTTGGAGAGAAATTTCTCGATAGCAAGGTCGTGGGAGTCGATATATCGGACGCACAATTAGCAATTTGTGAGAAAAGGAGGAATGATTTGGGCGTTCCTAATGTTCAGTTTTTCAATCACGACATTACCGTTGAAAAAATTGATCATCCTTTATTCGATGCCGCGTACTGTCGCTTTTTATTGATGCACCTGGAGAAATGGGATGGCTTCTTTGAACAGACATTAGCGGCATGTAAGCCGGGCGGGTCAATTTTTATTGAAGAGCCGGCATTTCCATTTTTTTGTTATCCCGAGAGTGCCTCTTTGCATCGGGCGAACGTGTTGGGTAATCAATTAAGTACCATGGCTGGTTTGAATTTTGACTGTATCGCACCACTTTGGCGATATATTAGACATCTTGATGTCGATGTTTGTGCGGTTAAGTTCAGTCAACCTGCATTGACAACATCGCGTGAGAAAAGCCTTTTGTGGCGCTCTTTTCATCAAATCAAAGACGTCTTGCTCGTCAGCAAACTCGCGACGCTGGCTGATGTCAACGAGATATTGACCGACCTTGACGCGGTAGCGCGTGACCCTCGCAGTCTGGTCGGAGGCTTGCGTGTTATTCAATTACATCTGAAGAAACGTTAAAAAAGATTATTAAATATATTATTAATAATATTACTAAGAAGATTACTAAAAAGATTACTAAAAAGATTACTAAAAAGATTACTAAGACGATTAATGCGTCAGGATTTTCTAACCATTTTCTGACCTTACCATAGGCCCTGTTACCTGCAAGCTCAAAGCTTGCCTGGAATATGTCCAACGCATTCTGGTCTGATTTCAATCAAATTTTATTGCGTTTTTTACCCGTTTACTGCAGTCGGCAATAGGATGCTCTACAATCGCTGGTAATCTGTCCACATTGCAAGGCACGAAACGATATGAAACCATTCGAACCCAATCTTCATGCACTCGCCGTTGCGCGCGACGTTCTGCTCACGCCGTTTGGGCTGGACGAGTCCAGCCTGCAAAAAGCGTTGGCGACCATGTTCACGCACAAGGTGGATTATGCTGATCTTTACTTCCAGTTCACCAAAAGTGAGGGCTGGAGTCTGGAAGAGGGCATTGTAAAAACCGGTAGCTTTTCCATTGATCAAGGTGTCGGCGTGCGTGCGGTCTCTGGCGACAAGACGGCGTTCTCTTATTCAGACGAGATTTCCGAACGGGCGCTTCGCGATGCGGCCATAGCCACTCGTACAATTGCGCGTCAGGGAGCCGGTAAAGTAAAAATAGCCAGCGTCATGGAGCAAAAAGGCGGTCGTTCGCTGTATCTGCCCAACGACCCGTTGACCTCGCTGGACGCCACTGAGAAAGTAAAATTACTCGAACGTGTCGAACGTATCGCCCGCGCCAAAGATCCACGCGTGGTGCAGGTCATGGCGGGACTCGCCGGGGAATATGACGTTGTGCTGGTGGCACGTAGCGATGGCGTTATCGCGGCTGATATTCGCCCACTGGTACGCTTGTCAGTGACCGTTATTGCCGAAAAAGATGGTCGCCGTGAAATGGGCAGCAGCGGCGGCGGCGGTCGTTATAGCTATAGTTATTTTACCGACGCATTGCTTGAAAAATATGCGGCTGAAGCTGTCGCCGCGGCACTGGTGAATCTGGACGCTCGTCCGGCACCTGCGGGTCCGATGACCGTGGTGTTGGGTAACGGCTGGCCCGGTATCTTGTTGCACGAAGCGATTGGTCACGGCCTTGAAGGCGACTTCAACCGCAAAGGATCCAGTACTTTCTCTGGCCGTATCGGTGAGCGGGTTGCGGCCAAGGGCGTGACGGTGGTTGATGATGGAACGCTGGCGGATCGTCGTGGCTCGCTCAACATCGATGATGAAGGCAACCCGACCCAGTGCACCACGCTGATTGAAGACGGTATTCTCAAAGGCTATATCCAGGACACCATGAATGCGCGCTTGATGAAGATGCCAGTTACCGGCAATGCACGCCGCGAGTCGTTCGCCCATCTTCCTATGCCGCGGATGACTAATACCTACATGCTCGCCGGTGATAAAGACCCGGCTGAGATCTTGGCGTCGGTTAAAAATGGTTTGTATGCAGTCAATTTTGGCGGTGGTCAGGTCGATATCACTAACGGCAAGTTCGTGTTTTCCGCAAGCGAAGCCTACATGATTGAGAACGGCAAGGTCACTTATCCGGTGAAGGGAGCCACATTGATTGGGAATGGACCTGACGTGCTGCATCGTGTGTCGATGATTGGCAACGACATGCGTCTTGATCCAGGTGTGGGCGTCTGCGGCAAAGAAGGTCAAAGTGTGCCGGTCGGGGTGGGGCAGCCAACGCTTCGGATTGACGGCGTGACCGTTGGCGGCACTGCTTGAGAGTAAAGGAAGTTTGGTGATGAATGCGGTTGCCGGATCGGGTGCGCTGGAAAATACGTTATCGCTGCAATGGAGCTGGCTTCCGTTTGAGGCCCTAAGTTCGACGCAGATGTATGACCTGCTGGCGTTACGTCAGCAGGTTTTCGTGGTTGAGCAGGCCTGTGTTTTTCAGGACGCAGACGGTATTGATCGGCACTGCTGGCATGGACTTGGGTATCTAGCCGATGGACATCTGGGGGCTTACGCACGGATTGTGCCGCCGGGTCGTGTTTATCCTCAGGCATCCATTGGCAGAGTAGTGACAGCACCGACTTTGCGTGGTGTGAACGCCGGTCATGCACTGATGGAACAGGCCATGGCGCAAGTCGCATTGCTGTTTCCCGGGCACGACATCAAGATTGGTGCGCAAGCGCATCTGCAGCGATTTTATGGTCGTTACGGCTTCGAGGTATGTGGTGATGTCTATGATGAGGATGGCATCGACCACGTTCATATGGTCGCCACTAAAGCATGACAAATGCGGCTGAATATTATTCTCGGCTTGCTTGGGTGTTAATTTAATATTCATTTTTCAAGTAATTATTTTTTTAGGTTGAGTGATCAACGCTTGCTAAATTGTCGAAACTACTGCATTATCTGGCCCAGAGTTCTAACTAATTACCAGAAGACATGACTTTTTCAAACGCTTACTTTTATTTTTACTTTAGCTATTCGAGCCCTAAGGCGGTGAAAAGCGGTAAGCGTTCGTAATTAAAGAACAAACCGAAATTCAAAAAAACCGCCCCTGATGGCGGTTTTTTTATTCCCAGTCACTTTTTAGCCAGGAGAGAAAAATGCCACGCACCGACGACTTGCGCATACGAGAAATGAAAGAATTAACGCCACCATCCCATTTGATTCGCGAATTTGGTTGTACCGAAAAAGGTGCCACCACTGCAGCTGATTCGCGCATTGCGTTGCATCGGATTTTGCACGGACAAGATGACCGTTTGATGGTTGTGATCGGACCTTGTTCGATTCATGACACGAAAGCGGCAATGGAATATGCCCGTCTTTTGCTTGTCGCACGCGATCGCCTGAAGGGCGAGCTGGAAATTGTCATGCGCGTGTATTTCGAAAAGCCTCGCACCACCGTCGGCTGGAAAGGTTTGATCAACGATCCTTACATGGATAACAGTTTCCGCATCAATGACGGTTTGCGCATGGCGCGCGAATTGCTGTTGAATATCAATGAGCTAGGCTTGCCAGCGGGTACCGAGTTCCTCGATGTCATCAGCCCGCAATACATTGCGGACCTGATCAGCTGGGGTGCGATTGGTGCTCGTACCACTGAGTCCCAGGTCCATCGTGAGTTGGCATCCGGTTTGTCGTGCCCGGTCGGCTTCAAGAACGGCACCGATGGTAACGTTAAAATTGCAGTCGATGCGATGAAAGCTGCATCGCAGCCACATCACTTTCTATCGGTCACCAAGGGCGGCCACTCAGCGATTGTGTCGACCAATGGAAACGAGGATTGCCACATCATTCTGCGCGGTGGTAAAGCGCCGAATTATGATGCGGTCAGCGTTGATGCGGCTTGCAAGGACATCGCAGCGAACGGTTTGGCGCAGCGTCTGATGATCGATGCTTCGCATGCGAACAGCTCGAAGAAGCCGGAGAATCAAATTCCTGTATGTGCCGATATCGCACGTCAGATTGCCGCTGGGGATGATCGTATTGTCGGCGTCATGGTGGAGTCTCATCTGGTCGCAGGACGTCAGGATCTGGTCCCGGGCAAGGAATTGACTTACGGTCAATCGGTCACGGACGGTTGCATCAGTTGGGACGAGAGCATTGCCGTGCTGGATGGATTGGCTGCGGCGGTCAAGCAGCGCCGATTGATAAAAAGCGCGGCGTAATTCGAGCCATCGGCGATAAAATAATCGCTCTTACAAAGCAAAAAAAGCCCGTTCAGTCATCTGAATGGGCTTTTTTATTAGCATTGCAGTGATGCCTGAAAGCCGGCCCAGTGGTGCATTTTCATCAAAAGCGCTTGGTCAATACCATCATATCTCCCTCGCGCTGCATGTCGGTCCGGTTAAGGAAAGACATGCCGAGCAATGCAAATGACAAACCAGATTCCAATACCGCTGCATCGACTTGCGTCAGTTCGATATCACCAACTTTGACAGTATCGAGCCGCACCCGATAAGCGGGCGTCAAACCATTAGCGGTGCTCATCATTGTTTTCGGGCCTTGCTTATAGTTGATACCAAGTCTGATGGCATCTGCCGCAGGCAGAGCGATGACGGTCGCGCCAGTGTCCACCAACATGGACATTGATCCGCCATTGATCTGGCTTTGCGCCATGAAATGGCCCGCGCTATTGACCTTCAAGGTGACACTAGCGCTAGCACTGGGGGAACTGCGGCTAACAAACTGGCCGATACCGATGGTCTCCAGTTTGCCTTTTACGTTCACCGTCGCAGTTGATCCGGTCACCGACTTCAAGCGTATGTCTGCGCGGACGTTATCACCGACAGAATAGGTTTTCGGGGCTGCGCCATCAATCACCAATACCGCTTTCCCGGGAAACAGACCGGCCACCCCGATATCGGTTGCCTGGGCCGATAACACCATCGCTGTTAGCAAAATACCCGCCGTCAGTTGATGCATACGCGTGGGCTCTCGATTTTTCGATAGGGAAATGGTGCTATAAGAGGACGGAACGCGAACGCGCTATTCCGCTGTCAAAAGATTACGTTCGAGGGCAGGTAAATAAGGTTGCTTAATCCCGGAAGTTATTAAACTCCAGCGGCAAGTCCGGCACTTCCTTACGTAGCATCGCCATCGCAGCTTGCAGATCGTCGCGCTTGGCACCAGTGATGCGGACGGCGTCGCCCTGGATGCTAGCTTGAACTTTCATCTTGCTGTCTTTGACGACACGCACGATTTTCTTGGCATCGTCGGATTCGATACCATTCTTGATCTTGATGACTTGCTTAACCCTGTCACCGCCGGTTTTTTCAATCTTTCCCATGTCTAAAAACCGTACGTCGACGCTGCGTTTCACCAGCTTGCCGGTGAGGACGTCGCGGACCTGGGCTAATTGAAATTCGGAGTCAGCGTAAGCGGTCAGATCGCGCTCTTTCAGTTCAACGCGAGCATCGCTGCCCTTAAAATCGAAGCGCGTGGCAATCTCTTTGCTGGCTTGCTCGACAGCATTTTTAACCTCGGCAAGATTGGCTTCGGAAACGGTATCAAATGATGGCATTTTGGTAATTCCTTAATGTTTTCTAATGGTGCGGTACCTAATAATCCCTGCTTCTCGGGATACTCCTGAGTAGCTATCGGATCTGGCTCCATAAGCGAAAGAAATATTTCGCGGTAACTAAGCACGTGGCAGACGGCATCTTTATGGGGAAATTCGTTCACCCTCTATTCTATCGTGTCTATCGAACAAAAAACCGGGCGGCCACGGCTTCCCTCATTCTTTGCATCATGTCGCCTGCTTTAACGGAATTTTTGTTGCAGATTTCGTTGGATAAGTGTGACTTACGTATAATCTTGTATGTCTTCAAACTACCAAACCGACGCGGCTTCCATAGCGAAACTAGCGGTGCAGTCCGACTTCCCCATGCGTACATTCAATACACTAGGTATTGAGGCGATAGCGCATGCCTATTTTTCTGTTGGTTCGGTAGCCGACTTGCAACTGATCCGCTTAGATCCAACGTGGTCCGCGTTGCCGCGTTTGATACTGGGCGGTGGCAGCAATGTGGTGCTAACACAGGATTTCTCCGGCCTGGTACTGCATATCCGCAATCAGGGTATTCAGATCGTCGGTGAAGATAGCGACGCGATTTATGTGCGCGCAGCAGCGGGTCAAAGCTGGCACACACTAGTGGAATGGACCCTGGCGAACGGATTGGGTGGTCTGGAAAATCTATCGTTAATACCCGGTAACGTCGGCGCTGCGCCGATTCAGAATATTGGCGCTTACGGGGTTGAGATGCAGGACCGTTTTCATGCGCTCACCGCATTCGATTTTCTAACGGGTGAAATCCTGACCTTACGTCACGAAGATTGTGCTTTTGGCTATCGCGACAGCATCTTTAAGCACGCCTTATGCGACCGCGCCGTCGTGATGGACGTGACATTTTCGTTGCCTAGGCGCTGGCAAGCAGAGGTGCGTTACGGCGACATCGCTGACGAACTGGCGGCACGTAGCATCCTCCGGCCCGACGCGCGTGACATCAGCAATGCCGTAATCGCTATTCGGACGCGCAAGCTGCCCGATCCTGCAGTAATAGGCAACGCGGGCAGTTTTTTTAAAAATCCGATCATTCCCGCTGCACAACGAGATGCATTACTCAGTCATTATCCGGCGCTGGTCAGCTATCAACAAACAGACGGGGGGTATAAGCTTGCCGCTGGTTGGTTGATCGATCAATGCGGCTGGAAAGGCAAGGCGTTGGGACCGGTTGCAATGTACCAAAAGCAGGCGCTGGTTCTGGTCAACTTAGGCGGAGCAAGTGGGCAGGACGTTGTGCGACTATCGAAAGCCGTTCAGAGTGATGTGATGACCCGCTTCGGTGTAACGCTGGAACCCGAGCCAATATTTGTGTGAGTGGGGGCGACGAGCAAGTCGCCGAAAATTCAAACCCGATCGTGACCTGATGCTTGAAATCGGGCAAGTTCAAGCTCCGCGCATAGACACGCCTGCTGCATCAGGCTGCGCAGGCGCTTTTCGTTGATGCTAATGCCCTGTATTGGCCAGCTTAACGCTGGATCACGCGTAATGACAAACGTAATTTAGCGTCTCAACGGTTTCGATATCAAAGCTCGAATTCGCAGGAATATCAAAGCTGTCGCCAGCTGCATATTTCGTCCAAAGCGGCTGGTCTTTTTGACGTACCTGGCAGATGCCGCTAGTGACGTCCATGATTTCGGCTACACCAGTATTGAAGGTCAGTGTCGAGGGCAGAATTACACCAAGGGTTTTTTTTATTCCGCCTTCCAGGATGATGGTGTGCGAAACACATTTTCCATCGAAATAGACGCTGGCTTGGGTCAGGACAGATACGTTATCGAATTGCGTGCTCATAATGAAAGCCTTGTAGTTGGATAGATGAAAGTTGGTTCAGTTAGGTCTGCGCTCAAAGCACCTGAACATGTTTTGTACGATAAAAAGTCCCTGTTGATCAACGCATCAATAGGGACTCTTTATTTTGTCGTTACGGCTAATTGCTGCCTGTTTATCTCTCGCTCATGCCTTGTGGATTAACCGCGCTGATTGCGCGCATTCGCAGCGATCCGCAAACGTAACGCATTAAGCTTGATAAAGCCACCTGCATCGGCCTGATTGTAAGCACCGCCATCTTCATCAAACGTAGCGATCTTCATGTCGAAAAGAGAATCGGTTTTCGAATCACGGGCCACGACGATCACGTTACCTTTGTATAGCTTGATGCGAACCCAACCGTTGACGCTTAGTTGGGTTTGATCGATCAGCGTTTGCAGCGCAACGCGTTCAGGCGCCCACCAGAAACCGTTATAAATCATCGATGCATAGCGTGGCATCAGATCATCTTTCAAATGCGCGACTTCGCGATCCAGCGTGATGGATTCGATGGCGCGATGTGCGCGCAGCATGATGGTGCCGCCCGGCGTTTCGTAGCAACCGCGTGATTTCATCCCGACGAAACGGTTTTCGACCAGATCCAGACGACCGATACCGTGTTTGCCACCCAGGCGGTTGAGTTCGGTCAGCACGGTTGCTGGTGACATGCGGGTGCCGTTAAGGGCGACGATGTCGCCTTTTTCGTATTCGATGTCAAGATATTCGGCCTGGTCCGGTGCCGCTTCCGGGCTGACGGTCCAGCGCCACATGCTTTCTTCGGCTTCAGCACTTGGGTTTTCCAAATGACGACCTTCAAAGCTGATGTGCAGCAGGTTGGCATCCATTGAATAAGGTGCGCCGCCATTTTTGTGTTTCATGTCGATTTCGATACCGGCATCGGCTGCGTACTGAAGCAATTTTTCACGCGACAACAGATCCCATTCACGCCATGGTGCAATGACTTTAACGTTAGGCATCAACGCATAAGCACCGAGTTCAAAACGCACCTGATCGTTACCTTTGCCGGTTGCGCCGTGCGAAATCGTGTCTGCGCCGGTTTCGCGGGCAATCTCGATCAGACGTTTGGCGATCAGCGGCCGCGCAATTGATGTGCCCAACAGATATTCACCTTCATAGACCGTATTGGCGCGGAACATAGGGAACACGAAGTCCCGCACAAATTCCTCACGGACGTCGTCGATATAGATGTTCTCTGGCTTGATGCCGAATTTCAATGCTTTCTGGCGCGCCGGTTCCAGCTCTTCGCCTTGACCGAGATCGGCCGTGAACGTGACGATTTCGCACTGATAGTTATCTTGTAACCACTTCAGAATGACTGAAGTATCGAGGCCGCCAGAATAGGCGAGAACTACTTTTTTTACGTCGCTCATGATTCGCTTTCCAATATTTCTATGTTAGTTTAAGTTGTTACCTTAACTACTTATTAAGGTAATCACTAAGTTGCTGGCTGATGCTGCAGGTTGCCATAGGTAAAGTGATGACCGTTCAGATAAACCAGCAATCACCTCTGATAATGAAAATGGCAACGTGGTTTTCAGGTATCGAGTTTTCCTACTACCAGATATTCCAGGAGTGCCTTCTGTACGTGCAATCGATTTTCAGCCTCATCCCAAACGACCGATTGCGGGCCGTCAATCACCTCGGCAGACACCTCTTCACCCCGATGCGCAGGAAGACAATGCATGAAGAGGGCATTCGGCTGCGCACGTGACATTTTGGCCTGATCCACGATCCAGCCATCGAACGCCTTCAGGCGCGCATTGTTTTCGGCTTCGTACCCCATACTGGTCCAGACGTCCGTCGTCACCAAATGGGCACCTACGCAGGCATCCGATGGATTGTCGAACACGGTGTACTGGGCGCTGTCAGCGGTGACCAGCGTCGGATCGAGTTCGTAGCCTTTGGGGGTTGAGATATTGACGTGGAAACCAAATACCTGCGCCGCTTGTAGCCATGAATACAGCATGTTGTTCGCATCGCCGATCCAGGTCACCGTTTTGCCAGTGATGGAACCACGTTGTTCAACATAGGTGAAAACGTCGGCCAGAACCTGACACGGATGATATTCGTTCGTCAGGCCGTTAATCACAGGCACGCGTGAATTGGCAGCAAAACGCTCAATGATGTCCTGGCCGAAGGTGCGGATCATGATCACATCGCACATGCGCGACATGACCTGACCAGCGTCTTCGACCGGCTCACCGCGTCCGAGCTGACTGTCACGTGTATTGAGATAAATCGCAGCGCCGCCGAGCTGATGCATGCCTGCTTCGAACGACAAACGGGTGCGGGTCGAGTTTTTCTCGAACACCATAACCAGCGTGCGGTCCAGAAGAGGATGATGCGGCTCATAGTTCTTGAACTTACGCTTGATGATGCGAGTACGTTCAATGATGTACTCGTATTCTTCCAGCGTAAAGTCGGAAAACTGCAGGTAGTGTTTGATTGCCATAAATGAAAATGGCGGCCAGTGGTTGAACTGCCGCCCAAGTTTCTAACCCGTTCAATTATAAGGGATTTTGCTTAAAAAGATACCTACGGAAAAGGTCTAAACATGCGTAAACAAGGCTTAATAACGGGATTCAATACAGCGTTTGCGATGATTCATGCAACAACTGTTTGTAGAGCTGATGCCGCATCGGTGCAATTTTTCCCTCCTGCACCGCTTCCAGCACTGCGCAATTCGGCTCTATCAGATGATGGCAGTTATAAAACTTACACTTTCCAAGGAACGGTTCGAACTCCCGAAATGCCCGCTCCAGCATCCCTTCGCTGAGTTGGTAGAGGCCAAACTCCTGAAATCCCGGCGAATCGATAATATACGTTTCGTCGTGCTTCGCTGGATTGACTTCATATAACCGCGTGAAGGTGGTCGTGTGCTTGCCGGTATCCAGTGCGGCCGATATTTCCCGTGTGGCAATATCAGCATCAGGCACAATCAGATTAATGATTGAAGACTTTCCCATTCCCGACTGCCCGATCAGGATCGTCGACTGGTTTTCCAGCAGCGGCATTAAAGTGGCACAGGTCTGCTCTGGCGCACCCATCGCAGATACTTCATGTATCGGATAGCCTAGCTTGGCATAAGGTTGCAGCCGCTCACGCGTCCTCGGCAAGGAGGCGGCAATGTCGGTTTTGTTCAAAATAATGTGGGCCGCGACGCCAGCGGCCTCAGCTGCCACCAGTGCACGCGAAATCAAATCATCGGTAAACCCCGGTTCGGTTGCCACCACAATGAATAGTTGTGAAACGTTGGCGGCCAGCAACTTTGATTTGTACTGATCCGAACGATATAACAGGCTACGGCGTTCGCCGAGGGATTCGATCACGGCCTGATTTTTGGAGGTCATGTTCAGATTGACCTTGTCGCCGACAGCAACGTCGCTCTTCTTGCCGCGTGTCACGCAGTGCAGCTTTAGCGACTCTCCATCCACGAGCGCCTGCACCAGATAATGGCGACCGTGGGCGGCGATGACCACGCCGACCGCATTGGCGATCCCGATTTTTGCTGCTTTACCCGGCTTGGGTTTGTAATGATCAACCATTAAATGTCACCGGTTCTAATTTAGTGGCAAGTAATCGGTTGATCCGGACCGTGGCTGGCGGATGTGAATCGTAAAACGCGGAATGCAATGGATCGGGGGTAAGCGTCGAAGCGTTGTCTTCGTACAATTTCACTAGCGCCGCGACCAGATCGTCCGCATTGGTATATTTAGCGGCAAATGCATCGGCCTCAAATTCGTGCTTGCGCGATGTGATCGACGACAGGGGTGACAGCATGAACGTAAAAATGGGCAGCGCCAGCATGAACAAAATCAAAGCCATGGCGTTATTGTTCGATAGATCGGTGAGCAACAGTGGAATCACGCCAAGCCCGGTAAAAAACCATAATTGCTGTTTCAAATACCCGAGCAACGCCAGAAAGACCAGGGAAACTGCAAAAATCACGACGATTCGCTTAACGATGTGTTTGAGTTTGAAATGTCCCAGTTCATGCGCCAGCACCGCTTCGATTTCATGTGGTGCCAGACGCGCCAATAGCGTATCGAAAAAAACGATGCGCTTGCTGGCGCCAAAGCCAGAGAAATAAGCATTGCCGTGCGCACTGCGCTTGGAACCATCCATGACGAACAGTCCTTTGGAAGCAAAGCCGACGCGCTGCATCAAGCCTTCGATCCGCGAGCGCAAGCTGTCGTCGGTCAATGGCGTAAACTTATTGAACAACGGTGCGATGACCGTGGGAAACAGAATCAACATCAATAATTGAAAGCCACTCCAGACCAGCCACGCGTAAAACCACCAGATGTCGCCGGATTTTTCCATCAGTAACAGAATCACCCAGATTAACGGTAGACCAATCGCAGCGCCAAGCAGGGTGCTTTTTAGCAAATCGGCAAAGAACAACTTGTGCGTCATTTTGTTGAAACCGTAGCGCGCTTCGAGGACAAATTGCTTATAGTAAGCAATTGGCAGGTCGATTGCGCCGGAAATCAGGGCGAAAGCGACCACTAAGCCCATTTGGTACAGCATGCCAGAGCCGGTCCAGCCAAACACCGTGGCCGATATCCATTGCAAACCGCCTAACAGCGTGAAGCAGATCAACAGGACTGCACTCACCAATAAAGTAAAAAGACTGAATTTGGTCTTGGCGACGGTATAGTCCGCTGCCTTTTGATGCGCTGAAAGTTGAATTTTTTCAACGAATTCAGCTGGCACTGCGCTACGATGCGCAATGACGTGACGAATCTGCCGCGAACCGAGCCAAAAGCGCACAGATAAGCTTGTTGCTAAAAAAACTATAAATAATACTGAAAATGCAAATGAAGACATGTTGTCCCTATGTGAGAAAATACGCGGCTGATGACAAACTTAATCGCGTTTCCCAATAAATCGTAAAGAGAACAATTATGTCACAAGCTATCGATTCATCGACACCATCCGCGCCCGTTGAGGCACCATTACGTCCGAATGAATTCAATCTGATCTGGGTTGATATGGAAATGACCGGTCTTGACCCTGATGCAGAACGCATTATTGAGGTAGCGGTGGTCGTCACCGACCCGCAACTAAATATTTTGGCCGAAGGGCCGGTTTTCGCTATTCATCAGTCGGACGCTTTTCTGGATGGCATGGATGCATGGAACAAAGGAACCCACGGGCGCTCGGGCTTGATTGAACGCGTAAAAACGTCCACCGTGACCGAAGCGGAAGCCGAAACCGAGCTGATCGCCTTCTTGCGCAAATATGTCCCAAACGGTAAATCGCCGATGTGCGGCAACACCATTTGTCAGGATCGCCGCTTCATGGCGCGCGGTATGCCGAAGCTGGAGGCGTTCTTCCACTATCGTAATCTGGATGTATCGACATTAAAAGAATTGTGCAAACGCTGGAAGCCTGAGTTGGCCAGTGGCTTTAAGAAACATCAAAAGCACACCGCGCTAGCCGATATTCTTGAGTCGATTGAAGAGTTGAAATACTACCGTGAACATTTCATCAAGGAGTAAGCAGGCTTATCTGCGACGGCTTGCGGTGATTTTTGCGCCGATCTTTGTTATAACGGCAGTCTCTAATAAAAGATTATCGCTTTAATAAAAAACGTCACCTTTTCCGCTATCGGAAGGTGACGTTTTATTATCTGGCGCCTACGCAATCGATGCTCAAGATGCTTATTCTTCCGCCAGCCCAGCGCCGCAGCATTTCTTGAATTTTTTGCCACTGCCACAGCCGCACAGGTCGTTGCGTCCAACTTTAGGCGTTTCGCGCTGGATCGTTTTGACTGCAGATTTACGGTTTGGCAGCCAATAACGATAAATTTCCAGAATTGCAGCTTCGACCTCAACGGTTAATTTATGCCGCTTGACCGGATCTTCGCGCAGCAGCATTTCCTCTTCTTCCAGCTCGTCGGCACCCAACAAATAAATCGGCCGTACGACCGTAGAAAGATTTGACGTCCAGATCGGCTCCCATGCCTGGGGCCGTAAGTTGATACCTTCCCAAAACCCCCACGTCCACGCTTCGCCATCGAGCAACGGCTTACCTTCATGCTCAAATTCGCAGAATAACGGTTCGTATTCTTTTGGCGCCACTTCAAGTGTTACCGCGATCTCGTTCATATAGCGCGCGATCAGACCGACGGTGCGCTCGAATTCTTTGTCGGATTTGAACTTTGGCGCGTCGTTCAGCGACGGTCCCCAGACATGCGGCAACCATTCACCCAGCAAAATTTGCTCGGGCCCAATCACCAGCGCCGTCAAATACCCGTGCAGCGTGTCCATCGTCATGCTTTCTTCGCCGCAACGGTCGGAAAGCAAAAAGTCGTCTAATTCATCAAATTCTTTATCTGATAGCGGTTCGTCTAGTTCCATCGTGATGCCTATAAAATGTATGTGTAAAGTGCGCGATGGCGGATTTTACGATTGAAATGGGTTAAATCTGCAAAAAGCGTCAAAAACAATCAAATGCGCCGCCTGCCTTGATTTGCTCAAGCGCAAGCGGAGATTGCCGTAGATAGTGCTTTAGCTAGTCTCTTCTTCAAAATTAAGCTCAATACCGTTACCTGCGGGATCTTTTAAGAAAATCTGGGTTTGTCGCGTTAACGGTACCACCACAATTTTGTGCGGAATTTGACGGGTGGCCAGTCGGGCAATCATCTCTGCCTGATTCACGCAGGTGAATGCAGCATGGTCAAACGTGGTGGGTCTTGTATTTTTTGCATCTGCCAACAGGTCGTCGGTGGCTACTTCGCTGAGTACCTCACTCAAGCCCTCACTCACTTCTCCGCTTGCGACCGCAGCCATCGCCTGACTCAAGTGCAAAATCGGACGACCGCCAGCGTAAAGCCAAAATCCCACACTACTAAAAGCCGGACGCGGCCCTACGTCCAGGCCCACCACGTCGCAATAAAAATCCCTGAGTATAATCATCAGGTCGTGGGGCGCGCGAAGGTTGTAATGATTTAGGCCGATAACTGGCATGGAAAAATTCCTGTGGGTTTTGCTTCGTAGACAACGGTCATGCTTTCTCCGTAGCCAAATTTTACGCCGGTTCAAGACTGCCGTTATGGTTTCTCGCATCGTGCAGAAATGTTGGTCAACAAGTTGTGTCAGCTGCCAGAAAAAAATAAACAAATATCTGAAATATTTGAACGTGACGAAGCAGGGCGGGATGAGATTGCAGCTTACAATAGTCACCATGAACCTACTCACACCCGCATCATTTTCTACTTTGACCCCGGACACCGTGCTCGACGCGCTCGACAGCATTGGCTTGCATGGGGACGGTCGACTGTTGGCACTTAATAGCTATGAAAACCGGGTATATCAGATCGGGATGGACGACGGCCCTCCGCTGGTAGCAAAATTTTATCGACCGCAGCGCTGGAGTGACGCCGCTATTCTGGAAGAGCATGCGTTTGTGGAAGAACTGGTAGAACGAGAAATTCCGGTGGTGCCAGCTTCTGCTAGCAAAGATGGCAATACTTTACATCAATTCCATGGCTTTAGATTCGCTGTCTTTCCACGTCACGGCGGTCGTTCGCCGGAGTTGGAGGACAGCGCGACGCTGGAATGGCTCGGGCGCTTTTTAGGGCGTATCCATTCTGTCGGTCAGCTAAAAACTTTCCAGCACCGACCTACGCTCAACATCACCACATTCGGGATCGAACCAAGCACTTATTTATTGAGTAGCGGCTTTGTGCCGGAAGATTTGCTGGCCGCGTATCGCAGCATCGTGGCGCAGGCACTGGAAGGCGTGCAACGTTGCTTTGATCGCGCCGGTGATGTTGGCACGCTGCGGTTGCATGGCGATTGCCATGGCAGTAACGTTCTGTGGACCGATGCAGGGCCGCACTTTGTCGATTTTGATGATAGCCGCATGGGTCCGGCTGTGCAGGACTTATGGATGCTATTGTCCGGTGAGCGGCACGATATGGTGCGGCAGTTATCCGATCTATTAGCCGGGTACGAGGATTTTTGCGATTTCGATCCGCGTGAACTACATTTGATC
Source organism: Glaciimonas sp. PAMC28666 (assembly GCF_016917355.1). Taxonomy (GTDB): domain Bacteria; phylum Pseudomonadota; class Gammaproteobacteria; order Burkholderiales; family Burkholderiaceae_D; genus Glaciimonas. The sequence goes on from NZ_CP070304.1 coordinate 3,454,872, forward strand.
GAAGCATTGCGGACCTTGCGGCTGATTCACTATTCGGCATGGATTGCGAGACGTTGGGATGATCCTGCATTTGCGGTGGCATTCCCCTGGTTTAACACGCAGCGCTATTGGCAGGATCGGGTGCTGGAACTGCGCGAGCAGATTGCTTTGATGGATGAGCAACCGTTGTGGCCCGCGTAAGTTAAAGCCGGGTTATTTCCAGCGATGATTTAGAAGATTAATTGCAGATAAATAATGACAGCAAACAGACAAGTACTCACCCCCGCATTGGCATCTCAATTTGCCAAAATGGTCCTCGGCCATCTGACGCAGGAATACCCAAATAAGTTAACACATGCACTGGATAATGCCGAAGATGTAAAAAGTCCGCGTGCTCTCTATCCGATTTTTTACGGTAGTTATGACTGGCATTCTTGCGTGCATGGCTACTGGTTGCTGGTGCGATTATTGACACGTTATCCGACGTTACCGGAAGCCTCAACCATCCGCGCAGTATTCGATCAACAGCTGACTGACGAGAATGTAAAGGGTGAACTGGCCTATCTGACGTCTCCGTCACGTGCTGGATTTGAACGTCCCTATGGATGGGGGTGGTTGTTGGCATTGCAGTCCGCACTTAACAAACTTGATACAGCAGAAGGCAAACGTTGGGCGCAAACGCTCGCCCCCTTGGCAGATGCGTTTGTTGAACGCTTTCTCAATTTTTTACCAAAAGCAACCTATCCGGTGCGCGTCGGCACGCATTTTAATACCGCCTTTGCGATGACCCTGGCATTGGAATATGCGCGCTCAGCGGGAAACCAACAGTTGGAAGCCTTGATAGACGAAACGGCACGGCGTTGGCATGCAAAAGATATAGCCTGTCAGGCCTGGGAGCCTAGCGGCGATGAGTTTTTATCCCCGGCACTGATGGAAGCCGAATTGATGCACCAGGTATTGCCCGCTGCCGAGTTTGCTATCTGGTTCAGCGCATTTTTGCCCCATCTGGCGCAGCGTGAACCGGCCACCTTATTTGTGCCAGCGACCGTGACCGACCGCAGTGACGGCAAGATTGCGCATCTCGACGGGCTTAATTTTAGTCGTGCCTGGTGCCAGCGTTCTCTGGCAGGTGCGTTGCCGGTTGACGATGCGCGAAAATCGGTCCTGTTGGATGCAGCAGATTGCCATTTCGAAAGCGCCATTGCGCATGTTTCGGGAGATTACATGGGCGAGCATTGGTTAGGTACTTTCGCTCTGTTGGCGTTGGAAGCTTGACAGTTGATGATTCAGTTGATGATTGAGTTGATGAGTGAGTCGATAAATGAGCTCAATAAATGAGCTCAATAAATGAACTCAATAAATGAACTCAATAAATGAGCCAATAAATGCGCAGGTCTAAGTCGGTGCACCTGGTCACACCGACTCAACCCGAATGACATCTAGTATCAATGCGCGACCGACTTAGAAAAGACATTTAGCACCACTACCCCCGCCACAATCAAGCCAATGCCAATCAATGCCGCGGTGTCCAGCGTTTGCTTAAACACTAACCAGCCAATCAACGCAATCAGCGCAATACCGACGCCCGACCACATCGCGTAGACAATAGCGACTGGCAACGAGCGTAGCGTCAGTGATAAAAAATAAAACGCGATAAGATAGCCGGTGATGACAACGATTGAAGGCATCAAGCGCGTGAACTCTGCGCTCGCTTTTAGCGCACTGGTGGCGATCACCTCGGCGACGATAGCGATTCCTAAATAGAGCCAGTGCATTTTTTCCTTTAATGCCAGCGTTGGCATGATGGCGCATCGGTCGAATAAAAATAGGTAAATTGGACGATTTCTACTTTGTCGGGATAACGGTTCGGATACCAAATGGTGACACCCAATTTTCAAAACGTACGCACGTAAAAAAAGAGTTAAGTCCCGTCATTCATCGCTTGCAGCTTGTTGATCATAGCGGAAAAAATGCTGAACCGCCCCAGTCGAACGACGCATTCTTGTGAAAATACGGCAAGCGAACAGGTCAAGATGGTTATCGTATCCATGCAGTCGGCCCCCAATTTACTCCTCTGAAAGTGCAGCAATGATTGCGTCGAATACGAGCCTGATCCTCGCGGAGACCGGACCACGCTGCGGTCGATAGACAAACAGTCCCCAAGGATCGGGAGCGAGCTTTTCCATCACTGCTACCAGTTGCCCGGTAGCGATCAGCTTTTCCACCAAAAATCCCGGTATCTGACCATATGCAAGGCCAGATAACACCGCGGCCAGTTCGGCTTCAGCATCGTCGCAGATGAAGCGTGCGCTGGTCGGATTAGCTTGTTGACCACCGGCGAACAGCCATGGCCATAGTCGCCCTGTATCCCGATCGAACATCGCCGTAGTGGGAAGTGCGTTCAAGTCTTCGACGTGTCTGGGATCGCCGTGGCGGGCGAAAAGCTCGGGCGTAGCAACCACATGAAATCGGACTTTGGCGACCTGCCGCGCAACGAAACGGCTATCACGCAAAAAGCCCATTCGTACCCCGATATCGATTTTTTCGCTGACCACATCTGCATGCCGGTCATTTAGGCGAAGATCAAAGCGCAGTTGCGGATGTTGGTTGGCAATACGGGTAAGCGCGGGTAGCAATAGCTGACGCCCTAACACGCTGGGTGCGGTCAAGGTTACCAGTCCTTCCAAATCCGATTCGCTGGTTTCATCGGCACTGGTAAACAAACCGTCCAATTGCGCCACGCTCTGACGGGCACGCGTCGCCAGCATTTCGCCGTAAGCTGTGATTTGAATATTGCGGGTATTCCGATGGAAAAGTAGTTCGCCTTGTAGCCGTTCCAATTCGCGCACCGCTCGTGTCACCGCCTGAGGTGAAATGCCGAGTTTGATTGCCGCTTCTTTAAAACTGACCGCGTCCGCCGCAATGCAGAAGATGCGCAACATTTCGAGTCGATTTAACATCTGCCCTAACTATTCCAGAGAATGGAATTATGAAGTGAGGTATTAATCATTTACTGGCAGATTGTATCCCAGGATACTTGATGCAATGCAATAGCCTGACTTTTCAATGACCTTTGACTTAAGGAGTATCAAAAATGAATCAAAATATCCAAGGTAAAGTAGTGGTGATCACAGGGGCAAGCAGTGGTTTAGGGGAAGCAACCGCCCGCCACCTTGCAGCGCTGGGAGCCTCCGTGGTGCTCGGTGCAAGACGGCTGGATAAGCTGACACAGATTGCTGCAGAAATTCGCACCGCGGGTGGAAAAGTGGAGATGGCGGCCACAGACGTTACGCGCGCGCTCGAAGTACAGGCTTTGATCGACCTCGCAGTGCGTAGTTACGGACGGGTAGACGTGCTAGTCAACAATGCCGGTTTAATGGCTATTGCGCCGATGAGCGAGATCAAGGTCGATGAATGGGATCGGATGATCGACATTAATATCAAAGGCGTGCTCTATGGCATTGCCGCGGTATTACCGATCTTTCAAAAGCAGCAAAGCGGCCATTTCATCAACATTGCATCGGTGGCAGGAATTAAAGTGTTCAGTCCCGGCGGCACTGTGTACAGCGGCACCAAGTTTGCAGTACACGCTATTTCCGAAGGTTTGCGGCATGAGGTCGGTGGCGCGATTCGCACCACAACCATTTCGCCAGGAGCAGTTGATACAGAACTCAAATCAGGTAGTTCGCACGCTGCCAGCGCCGCAGCGGTCAATGATTTTTATCAGATAGCGATTCCGGCAGATTCCGTTGCGCGGGCTATTGCGTACGCGATTGAACAACCCCCTGGCGTCGACATCAATGAAATAGTCCTGCGTCCGACAACGCAAGACTTTTAATTTAAGCTTGGAACAATACACTGATCGAAAAATCATTTTTTATGGGATATTTGCTGTGATGAATAGGCTCCTGGAAATCAAATGATCCGCGCGTAAATAATTACCGGAAAATTATAATTCACAAAAATAGTGGCGCGAAAGCGCCGCTATTTTTTTTTCATCACCAACGTCTGCTTCACCGGCGAAGGGAAAATTGCAAAAATTGGCATGCCAAAATAAAACAAAAAATCAATCATGCTGGTCTCCGTCAGGCCTTGCCATGTGATCAATATTTATCTAATAATCAATCAGATTGAAGCGGTAAGTATTGCCATATGCCAATTTTATATTGAGAATGATTCGCATTTGCTTTATAGTCTCCATTCCAGCCATTGCAGAACGGAGCAAGAACATGGGGTCGAAAAAGCAGTCGGAAGCAATTACCGGCGATGCAGGAGTAGCTACAGTGTTGATTGCTAACCGACATCTGCTGGTGAATATTGCCACAGGAATAACCGGCTGCCGCTGTCGCGCCGAAGATGTGGTGCAGGATGTTTATATTAAAGTGAGCGAGGGCGTAGCCCTCCCTGTCATGCGCCAGCCGTTAGCCTATTTGATGCGGATGGTGCGTAATCTGGCGATAGATCATTACCGCCGCAGAACCTTTGAACGTCGCCTCACCACCAACGAGGAAGAGGGCTATGACGTGCCATCGCCGCACGCAGGACCAGAGGCAAATGTCATTCTTCGCGATATGTTGCAACATGTCTCTGATGCGCTATCTACCTTACCCAAGCGCACGCGTACCGCATTCGAAATGGTGCGCATCGGTGATTTCACCCTGCAAGAAACGGCGCGCGAACTCAAGGTGTCGCAAACTCTGGTCCATTTCATGGTGCGTGATGCAACTACGCATTGCTTGAATTGCGTGCAAGGTGCCCGTGCGCTATTGCGGGAGCCGTCTTTGGCATGCAGAGGCTAATCTGACCCGGCACCTTGGCGTAAGCGAGATTTCAATTTCAAGGTAAATAAAAATCCCGCTCATTCGTCTATAAGAAAATGGCCGGCTATTTGCCGCGTTGGTTTAAGGAGAGTTGAGATGAGTTTTGACAGCGCAGACACACATTTTCGGGTTGTGGCGAATCACGAAGAGCAATATTCGATCTGGCCCGATTACAAGGAAATGCCATTGGGTTGGCGCGAAACCGGTTTTAGCGGCAACAAGCAAGCATGCCTGACGCATATCGAAGAAGTCTGGATCGATCTGCGCCCGCTAAGTTTGCGCCAGCATCTGGCGGCGCAATCAGCCCAATCAGCTCAATCGGCGCAATCGCCACAATCGCCACCAGCGACTAATTGACGATAAATGAAATCAATTGCACCCATCACGCTGTTCTGTTTTCCGCATGCCGGCGCCAGCGCGCATGTGTATGCGCAATGGCAACGGTTATTGCCGCAGTGGGTGACGGTGCGACCGATTGAGTTGCCCGGGCGCGGCGAGCGCTCGCGTGAGTCACTGATTGAAGATTTCAGCGTGTTGACAAAAAAACTGACTGATGAACTTTTCGAAGCAGCATGCGCTACGCGACGTTACGCTTTATTTGGGCATAGTCTGGGCGGTTTGATCGCTTTTGAATTGGCCTATGCGCTAACTGAACGCGGTGCACCTGCACCAGCGGCGCTGTTTGTTTCAGGCGTGTCGGGTCCTATAGAAAAAGATCAGCGTGAAGCAAAGGAATTTCCTGAGCCGCCAACTGACGCACAATTGATGGAGCGGCTACGCCGCCTGAATGGCATGCCGACAGCGCTTCTGGAAAACGCTGAACTGATCGAAATGGTCTTGCCGGTGCTTAGTGCTGACTATCATTTGTATGCGAGTTATCGGCGACCTCAGCGCGCACCACTGAATTGTCCGATTTATGCATTTGGCGGAACGCATGACCCGATTGTTTCGAGCGCGGCCTTACAAACCTGGGAGTGCGAAACGACGGCGCAATTCAGCACCGAGATGTTTGATGGCGATCACTTTTTTATCCGTGATCACGAAACCGTTTTGCTGCAGCGTCTGGAATTCTTTTCAGCGCTCTGTGCGATGGAAGCCGCTTGACGCAGGAACAGACGCGCTGTTTCGAACTGACATCAGCCACAGAGTTGTTTGGCGGAAAAGTCCGATATTGGCAAGTGCGGTTGAACCTGATGCAAGAACCCGACAGCGCTACGCTACAGGCGTTGTCGCCCAACGAACGAAGCGAAATGATGCGTTTCCGTCAACGCGAAGATCGTGTGCGGTTTGCCGGGGTACGCGCCGCGTTGTGGAAAGTTTTGCAGATCGGGTACAGGATAAACAGAGACCCAAACCGAGACCAGCTTGCAGGGATACAACGTGACCAGTTTGGTAAGCCCCGGTTGGTTACCTCTTCGGGGCAGGCACTTATCGTCAGCCTTACGTTTAATGTTTCTCACTCCGGTTCATATGGGCTGATTGCTGTGTCCCAGTGTGGGCAGGTAGGGGTGGATATCGAAAGAACCTCCCAGATCAATGTGACGGATTTAGCACCGCTCATCTGTACATCGTCCGAATGTGACCGGCTAGCCGCGCTGGAACAGAGTGAAGCGGGAGCAGCGTTTTATCGTTTATGGGTCGGCAAGGAAGCCGCCCTCAAGGCGGTCGGTGTGGGCATTGGTGACGATCACATGCGGATGATTTCTATTGGCAAAGAGGGACGGATAAGCGTGACGGAAGAGGGGGCTGAAAACGGTATTTTTTCGTTTGATCCAGCGATGCTGACGGTGCAATCGATAGCCGTCAATGACGGTTATCACGCAGCCATCGCCATGTTAATCAATCCTTCGCACCCCCCTCTTTAGCGATTTATCTAGTCCGTAATCTGGAGTTTATGAGCATGCAAATACAACCTATTAACACCAGCGACCTTTGTGTAGAAGATGGCTTTCCGCTTAAGGTAAGCCCCCTCGTTCACGGCACAAGCGTGCAAGATATGTTGCCGCAGTTGCATGCGCTGGTGACGGCGCGCTTGCCCGAAGTGGGCGCCATTTTATTTAGCGGATTTTCCGTTGGCGGAGCCGAAGCATTTCAACAATTTGCCGCCTCGTTCGGACATCCGCTCCTGAACTACGAATTTGGCTCGACCCCTCGCAGCAAGGTAAGCGGTGGTATCTATACTTCGACCGAATACCCTGCACATCAACATATTCCCCTGCATAACGAGCAAGCCTATACCAGCGAATGGCCGATGAAAATCTGGTTCTATTGCGATATCGCCGCAGAGAGTGGCGGCGAAACCCCGATTGCCGACAGTCGTGCGGTATATCGCGATATCGCGCCAGAAATACGCCAGCGCTTTATCGACAAAGGTTTAATGTACGTGCGCAATTATGGCAATGGACTGGACTTGCCGTGGCAGCGGGTTTTCAATACAGAGAGCACGTCGGAAGTCGAGGCTTATTGTCACCAGCACGCCATTGCATTTGAATGGTCTGATGATGGCGATTTGCGCACCAGTCAACGCTGTCAAGGCGTAGGACTGCATCCGACCACGGGCGATGCAGTATGGTTCAACCAGGCCCACCTGTTTCATATTTCGACATTGGCACCCGATATGCGGGAAATATTGTTGGATAGTGTGGGTGAAGAAAATCTCCCGCGCAATGTGTACTACGGCGACGGCACTCCTATCACGGAGGAAGAACTGGATCACGTACGTGCTGTATTGGAGAGGCACAAAGTAGCATTTCCATGGAAACAAGGTGACGTCCTCATGCTCGACAATATGTTGGCAGCGCATGCACGCGCCCCTTTCAAAGGGCCGCGCAAAGTGATGGTGGCGATGGCCGAAGGGCATGGCGCTCGCTGAACGGCCTTTTTAAACTGCGCATGACGGCGCTCGAGATATCTCAGATTGACCATTAATTAGTATCAATAGGAACGGCATGACCTCCCCATTCACCTCTTCGTCTGTCGATCCGACCAAAACCCTGGCATTATCAGCGCACAATATTTCCGTCTCGTATCAAAATCATGTTGTATTCAAGGCCTTGAATCTGAATATCGCACCGGGAAAAATTACCGCGTTATGCGGGCCGAACGGTTGTGGGAAAAGCACTTTGCTGCGCAGTCTCGCTGGCTTGCAACCGGTAACCGAGGGAGATATCAACCTTAAGGGTCGTCCTTTAGCATCTTACAAGCGTCGTGAACTGGCGCAAACGCTGACCATGCTGGCCCAGTTCAATCAGATTCCCGAGGGACTGACGGTGGCCGAACTGGTTGCCTATGGCCGCTACGCATTCGGCTCTATTTTTTCCGGCCCCTCGAACGCTGATCGTGCTGCGGTGCTGGACGCATTAACTGCGACCGGTCTGCAGGATTATGCCGATCGGCAGGTGACCGCGCTATCGGGTGGCGAACGACAACGTGCCTGGATCGCCATGGCGCTGGCGCAAGAATGCGAAATACTCCTTCTCGACGAACCGACGACTTATCTGGATATTCACCATCAGATTGATGTATTACGTGCGTTGCGGCACCTTAACCGGGAGCGTGGTTTAACCATCGTCTGGGTCTTGCATGAGCTCAATCAAGCCGCTGCCTTTAGCGACCATATCGTGCTGATGCGCGCAGGACAAATTTTGCATCAGGGTTCGCCCGACGCCATGATCGATCCGATCTGCCTTTCAGAAACATTCGGTCTGCCGATGATGCGTCTCAATCATCCCGAAAGCGGCGAACCAGTGTGCTTGCCATCCTATCGCTCGCCTGGGGAAGCCGCCGATGCAGTTTGCGTCGCCGAAAACCTCAACGAAGATGCCAATGAAGACGTCAATGAAGACGCCAATAAGGTTCACATCCAGCAAGACAATAAAGACAGCATTTCAGCTTACGCAGCATGAATAGTCTGACCGCCAACACGTCGCTATGCTGGTCTTTTAGTTTTAGAGGCGCAAGGGCAATTCGGCTGACGGTGGTCGGCTTACTTTGTGTCCTGATGTTGGCCGCACTCCGTTTGTGGCCTGACATCAATGCGGTATTGCAATCGGATATCACCACACCTGATGGTCAGGTCGCGCGTCTGCTTTTATATGAATTGCGCTTGCCGCGGGTTTTGGCAGCGCTGGTCGCTGGCGCTGCACTCGGCTTATCCGGCACGCTATTTCAGGCGCTCACCCGCAATCCGTTAGCTGCGCCAGATTTATTAGGTGTCAACGGTGGGGCGCAACTCGGCGTTTTCGCCGCGATCATGGTGCCTGCGTTGGGCGGTGTGGCGAACGTGCCGTTGTTGTTTGGCTGCGGCTTGTTGGCGGCGCTATTGGCGATGGTAGCGGCGGGCGGTTGGCGGGTATCTGCGTTACAACTGATTATTGCCGGCACCGCCTGTTCACTCCTTTTTTCAGCCATCACCATGATGCTGTTGACAATGTTTGAAGACGATATCGCCAGTGTCGCGCTGTGGAGCAACGGTGTATTGTATCAACCCGGTGCCGGAGGACTTATCACGGTCATCAAATGGCTGATAGTTCCATTGGTCGTTTTGCCGTGGTTGTTGCGTCCGTTAGAAGTCAGCACGCTCGGCGATGATGGTGCGCGTATGCTCGGCGTACCGTTGCGACCGATGCGTTTCGTAACGATGATCACCGCAACCATGTTCGCCGCCGCTGCAGTCAGCGTAGCGGGGCCGATGGGCTTTGTCGGATTGATCGCGCCCAATCTGATACGCGCCGCAGGCGTGCACAGACTCCGTTCGCTGGTACCGCTTGCCGCAATATGGGGCGGCTGCATTCTGCTCGCGGCCGACAGTTTGGTGCTGGCGTTGAAGTTGGACGCAACCGTTTCCACCGGCGTGATGATCGCCGTCATCGGCACGCCGTTGTTGTTGCTATTGATTCATCGCAAACGCATGCTGGCAGGCGCGCAGGCGGAAGGGAAGGCCACCCTGCGCGTCAATGTATCGTTTCGGACTTGCCTGTTGTTAGGTGCGGCCGTGTTGCTTGCGTTGGCCGCCTTTGCCGTTGCCTACGGCAATGCGTGGCTTGGTCCGCTACATTGGTGGAATGCAGCAGCCGGTAACGATCCTGTCGCCCGGCTATTAATTGACTTACGCTTGTCACGCGTGCTGACCGCCATGCTGGCTGGCGCATTGTTGGCTGGCAGTGGAACGCTATTACAAAGCGTCGTCCGTAATCCGCTTGCGGGGCCGGAAGTGCTGGGGATTACCCAAGGTGCCGGTCTGGCGGTGTTGCTGGCGTTGGTAGCATCGCCGATGATCTCGCGTCCCGCAATGTTCGCTGCATCATTAGTCGGTGGTGCCACCGTTTTGCTGGTTATACTCTTGCTTAACCGTCGCCACCACCTCGCTCCATTGCCGGTAGCACTGACCGGCATTGCTCTAGGGGCCATGTGCGCGGCGCTCTCGCAATGGCTGATCGTTGAAAACAGTGTCCAGCAAGCGCGCTTCCTGGTGTGGCTGGTGGGCGGCACGTATGGCCGCAGCGCTACCGATGCTACGTCATTATTGCCATGGCTATTACTGACCATTCCAATGATCTACTGGCTGGCACGTCCACTGGATTTACTGGCTTTGGGCGAGCAAAGCGCCGCTGCCCTCGGCGTGCCGGTCACCGCATTACGACTAGTGGCGCTCGGACTGGCCACTTTGCTAGCCTGCGCCGCAGTTGCCGTGGTGGGGCCGGTCGCCTTTGTGGGTTTAATGACGCCCCATCTGGCCCGTATGTTAGGTTTTCATCCACATCGGCGGCGGCTACCGATTGCCATGCTACTTGGCGCTATCCTGCTCGGATCGGCCGATGTGTTGGGCCGCAGCCTGCTCGCGCCGATTGAAATACCGGCTGGCGTGATGACGGCATTGATTGGTGCGCCCTACCTGCTTGGCATGCTCACATTCAGCCGTCGCAAGCGCTCAGCGCGAGGCAGACCATGAACGCCGCCTTCGACGATCTTGTTGGAGCAACTGGTGGATCCAACCCAGCACCAACCTGTTTAGCCAAATCGGTACCGATCGCGTTCGCTCCCCACTGCCGTAGCGTCTGGTTTGGTTGCCATCCAGTCGTTAAAGGGACCAGCATGCTGGTCCCCGCTAACCGGCTCACTGAACATTTGGTATTGCTCATCAACGCGATGCAGCAGCATTACGCGGGTGACGACGTACGCGCACTGATATCGCAATGGAGCAAATATTATTTCAGCTTGATTATTCCGGCCGCAGTGGTTGCTGCGCGGGTGTTGCGCCGTCCGCTGCATATGGCGCTGGAGGCCAGTATGCTGGTATTGCGCAATGGCATGCCGCATACGCTGTGGCTGCCGGCCGATGCGCTTGGCGTCATTAATGATGATCCGCTGGTGCGATATCGCTCGCTATGCGTAGAACATCTCGCGCCGCAAATTGCCGCGATTTCGGCTGCCGCAAAAATTCCCGCGCGCGTGTTGTGGAGTAACGTTGGCAACTCACTGGAATATGCCTTGTCTACGCTGGCGGTTGACGACAATACCGCGCCAGATATTGCCTTTCTGTTTGAACGTCAGGCATTTTTTGATACCAGTCATCCCAACCCGTTATACCGTGCGATTCGCTATGTGCGACCGGTGTCAGCGCAACTGCCCGATCCGATGCGCGTTCGGCGCATTTGCTGCTTACGCAATCAATTACCGGGAGAGCAAATGCTGTGTTCAAGTTGCCCCTTACTCCTCAACCTCAAAGCGCCATTGCTCGCTGAGCAAATACAATTGATGAAACAAGGTGACGACGCGTGATGCAGTTTCTTCGAAAAGTTTTCCTTCTATTCAGTAGTTGCCTAATTTTGGCGTCGGCGCAGGCCGTTGCATCGGACCAGATCGGCATGCGCAGCGCCGTCTTACCTGATCACCCAAAGCGCATAGTCGTCCTTGAATTCTTATTTGCCGAGTCTCTCGCCGCGCTCGACCTCACGCCGGTTGGCATGGTCGATCCCGATCGCTATCGTGAATGGATCGGCTACGATAATCCGCGCTTTAGTCAGGTCGTCGATATCGGCACGCGGCAGCAGCCAAGCCTGGAAGCCATTGCCCGACTCAAGCCCGACCTGATCGTCGGCGTCACGTTTCGACACGCGGCATTATTCGATGCCTTCGAACGTATCGCCCCGACTGTCCTGTTCAACTTCAACGCAACCGACCACCATGTCAATCAGCTCGATCACGCACTCAAACTTTTTGACACGTTTGCCATTATTACGGGTCGCGCTGCTGCAGGTAAGAAAGTAGAGCAGAATGTACAAACGGCTTTAGCCTCCGACCGCGCCCGTCTGGTCGCAGCCGGGCTGGCCGGTAAGCGTCTGGCGGTATTACAGGAACTGGGTCTGCAAGATATGTATTGGGCCTACGCCTCCAACAGTATGGCTGGTGGCATTGCCCTAAAGCTAGGGTTGTCGCTTTGGCCCAACTGGCCCACAAAAGAAGGAACAACGTTTGTCTCGTCGGAAGACCTTCTCAAGCAAAGTGACATGCACGTGTTGATGATCAGCGCCACCGGCCCGGAGGTCGGCTTAGCTCAAAAGCTCAACTCGCCAATCTGGCGCTACGTCCCGGCACGTCGCGCCGGGCATGTAGCGCTTGTGGCGCGCAATATATGGGGATTCGGCGGCCCGATGTCAGCGATTAAGTTGTCACATCAACTGACAGAGGCGATGCTGGCGGCTGGGCGGGGCGACGCGCCGTCGATCAGATAGTGGTCGTAAACCATTTTGCGGGACTGGGTGCAGGTAACAAAACGAAGCTGAATCAATGCACCAGATTCCTGTCCCGCAATAGCTGAATAAACTGGTCGGCGGCAGGCGAAAGGGTTCCGCCTTTTCTAGTGACGATGCCGAAAGTCTGGTATTTCGATTGCAACTTCAGCGGCAAAATACGCACCATTTGATGTGCGACAAATAACTTCGCCACATCCGTCGGCAATAAAGCGACCAGGTCTGTACTTCGCTGCAGGATCGTCACTGTCACGAAGGTAGAGGCGGTCGCAATCTGATTTGACGGCATGCTAATGCCAGCCAGATCCATTTCCCTTTGCAGCAGCGAGTGCAGCGGCATGTGACCTGGATAAACCAGCCATCGATGATCCTTTAGGTCCTTAAGTGTCAACTCCTCCTCGAATGGCGGGTGCGCATAACCAACTACCACCGAAATCGACTCATCTCCCAAGGGCTGATAGTGATATTTGGATGGCTGATCGCTTACGCTTGCCCGACCTATCACCAGATCCAGTCGCCCGTCGTCCAGCATCGAAAGCATACGCAAACTAGTATCTTCTACAACTTCGATAGAAAGATTGGGCTGTCTGGTATGTAGCCAGTTGAGAATAGGCACGAGCACTTCCGGGACCGCCCCCATGATCGTGCCCACCGCTAGCCGCCCACCTCTGCCAGATCTTATTTCGGCAATATCGTGGCACAAAGAAGTCAGGTCAGACGCCATCAGCCGCGCATAGCGAATGATGCAATGCCCAAACTGGTTAGGAAGCATGCCGGTTTTGGAACGTTCAAACAGTGGCGCTTCAAACATCGATTCGAGCTCGTGGAGCACCTTGCTCGCCGCCGACTGCGTCATCGACAGAACGCCCGCCGCTTTATGTAGCGACTTATGGTCATCGAGCGCAATCAACAGGTGAAGTTGCTTCATGCGCAAGCGGGACATCAGCACATCAATAGTATTTTTCATGTGAGTCGTAAAAGTTATCACGAGATGGAAACAATTCAATATACATCAAGTATGCCGTCCCCTATAGTCGCTGCACAAACAAAAAAATAGACAACGGCTGCTGGAGACAACAATATGAGACTGATCCAATTTCTGGACAATGAAGAGCGTCGTCGCGTCGGTATCGTGCACACCGGTTCCGACCTGGTGCACATTGTCAATAACGTTCACGCAACCCGGCAGCTCGCTCTGGCCGCTATTTCCGACGGCGTCAGCCTTGAAGCAAAAATCGCCGCCCTTGGTCATACGCCTGGTGGATCTTATAAGGCCGTTCTCGCGGAATCTCGTATTCTGGTCCCGCTCGACCATGAAGCTGATCCCGCACACTGCCTGATCAGCGGCACCGGGCTGACCCATCTGGGTAGCGCTTCCCTGCGCGACGCCATGCACCACGATCAGGTGCCCCATGAAGCAATGACCGACTCGATGCGGGTTTTTAAATGGGGCCTGGAAGGTGGGCGGCCGCGCTCGGGAACTCCCGGAGTGCAGCCAGAATGGTTCTACAAGGGCGACGGCGCCACACTCGTTCATCCTGGCCGCACGATTCCGGTTCCCGATTTTGCGGAAGACGCAGGCGAAGAACCCGAACTGACCGGGTTGTATGTCATCGGTGCCGACTGCAAGCCTTACCGGCTTGGTTTCGCAATCGGTAACGAGTTTTCCGATCACATCATGGAACGGCGCAATTACCTTTACCTCGCACATTCCAAATTACGCTACTGCTCCTTTGGTCCGGAACTGAACGTCGGCACTTTGCCGAGCGATCTATCCGGATTCAGCCGCATTCATCGCGACGGGAAATTGCTGTGGGAGAAGCGTTTTCTGACTGGTGAAAAGAATATGAGTCACACCATAGAAAACCTTGAATATCATCATTTCAAATATGCGCAATTCTTACGCCCAGGCGATGTACACGTCCACTTCTTCGGGTCCGCCACCATTTCTTTTGCAGACGGCATAGCGACGCGAGAGGGCGATACCTTTGAAATTAGTTTGCCCGCATTCGGCGCGCCTTTGTGCAATTCCTTCGAACGTACCAGCGGGCATGTCAGTGCAGGCGGCGTTTTACAGCTCTAATACAGCTCTAATTTATAGCTCTAGTTAATAGCTCTAACTTACAGCGCGAATAAAAAAAGGTGCTGCCTATCCAGCATAGTGGACAGCGCCAGACAGGAGATAACACCATGGATTACCAGTTCGACTTTAGTTTTTTGCTCAATAACTGGCGCGACATACTTGACGGCGTCTGGCTCACCGTGCGCATGTCCGCCGTCAGTATTGTACTGGGCGTCATGTTCGGCGCTGCCTTTGCGGTGGTCCGTGTGTATGGCCCACGATGGGCTGCGAAGACGGTTGCCTGGTATGTCGACATCATCAGGAACACGCCATTGGTGATCCAGGCGTTCTGGATTTTCTTCGGGCTAGCCGCTTTACAGTTTCGTGTTCCCGCGTTGACAGCGGCTATTTTTGCTTTGGTCGTCAATGTTGTGGCGTACACCACAGAAATAATTCGCGCTGGCATTGAGTCGATTCCAAAAGGCCAACTTGAAGCTGCCGAGTGTCTGGGACTGCCGCGCTGGCGCGTCATTTTGCACGTCATTCTTCCGCAAGCGATTGAGAAGATGTATCCGTCTCTGATTAGCCAGTGCGTATTGATGATGTTAGCGACCTCGATCATGTCGCAGATTTCTGCCGAGGAATTGACGGCGATTGGCTATCGGATTCAGTCCGAGACTTTCCGAGGCTTCGAAATATATATCGTGCTCGCCGTAGTTTATCTGGCGTTGTCGTGGCTGTTACGTTTGATCATGGAACAAGGGGCCTATTATGCATTCCCCAGACGCCGTCGTCTTAACGCTAATCGTTAATCTGAACTGCCTGAGGAAAACAAAATGCAAGGACTGACGATCGACCATATTTTTTTCATCTTCAAAGGCGCGGGGTGGACAATCATTTTGTCTGCAATGGGCTTTATCGGCGGCACGATTCTTGGCCTGCCTATTGCGCTGGCGCGCAGCAGCCGCAATAAATGGATACGCCGGATTAGCGGGTTCGTGGTGCAAGTGGTACAAGGAATTCCATTGCCCGTCATTATGTTTGTTGTTTATTTCGGCATCAGCGTGGCCGGCTTTGACCTGCCCGCCATCGTTGCCGCCGGACTCGCCTTGACCGCCTATGCCGGCGCCTACCTGGGGGAGATCTGGAAAGGCTGCATTCAAGCCGTACCGCGGACCCAATGGGAAGCCGCCGACTGCCTTGCGCTCACACCTTTGCAGACCGCTGCTTTCGTGATTCTGCCCCAGGCCGCCCGAATTGCCGTCCCGCCCACGGTCGGGTTTCTGGTGCAGATTGTAAAAAATTCATCCTACGCGGTGGTGATTGGCGTCTTCGACCTGACCTACTCATCAAGAGTCGTTAACAATTCCACGTTTGAACCGTTTCTAGTATTCACCATTGCCGCCATCATTTACTTCGCAATGTGTTATCCGCTTTCCAGCCTCGCCTCCAGGCTTGAGCGGAAATTCAAAAAAAGCTAATAGGGAGACAGGCAAATGAACAGCATCGTCCATTTCGACAAAGTGCGTAAATCGTTTGGCAGCACCGAAATATTAAAAGGCGTCAGCTTTGACGTTCAAAAGGGCCAGGTCGTTGCGCTGATCGGCCGCAGCGGATCTGGAAAAAGTACAGCACTGCGCTGCATTAACGGACTGGAAAATATCAACGAGGGTACGCTCAAGGTATGCGGCCGCGATATGCACCAGGGCAAGATCGACTTGCATACCCTGCGCAAGGATGTCGGTATCGTGTTCCAAAGCTATAACCTGTTCCCGCACCTGACGGTAGAAGAAAACATTACATTGGCCCCACGTAAAGTGAACCGTCTGAGTAGCGTCGAAGCACGGGATATTGCCAGGGACGTTTTGCGCAAAGTAGGTCTCGAAGACAAGGCTGGTGCGTATCCGGAACAACTATCCGGCGGTCAACAACAGCGCGTCGCCATTGCGCGCTCACTTGCCATGAAACCAAAACTGATGCTTTTTGACGAGGTCACATCGGCGTTGGACCCGGAGCTTACCGGCGAGGTATTGAAGGTGATTGAAAATCTGGCTGCCGACGGCATGACGATGGTGTTGGTAACGCATGAAATGCATTTCGCCCGCAACGTTGCAGACCAAATTCTTTTTATGCATGACGGCGTTGTCTGGGAACGCGGAAACGGCGACATGCTCAAGCAACCCGAGACAGCAGAACTGACCCAATTTGTAGGTAGTGGATTTTAATAAAACGGCCGTGAGACCGATAACAAGGAGTGAGACCATGAAGAAACGTAGTGTTGTATCCGCCAGCCTGTTGGCGCTTTGCCTGTTGACTCTTTCGTCATTTTCTACAGCCGATACGCTAGAAAATATTCATCAGCGCAAGAAAATCCTGATTGCCGTCGATATCGGCGCGCCGCCCTACGGGATGCTGGACGGCAAAGCCAGGCAAAGCGGTTCCGACATTGAAACCGCCCAGCTTCTCGCCAAAGATCTCGGGGTAGAACTTGAAGTTGTCCCGGTCTCCGGACCTAACCGTGTTCCTTTTCTTCTGACCAAAAAAGCCGACTTGGTGATCGCCTCTTTTTCCATCACCGATGCGCGTAAGAAGGTCATTGATTTTTCTAATCCGTACGGCGTAATTCAAGTTGTGGTTGGCGGCCCGGTCAAACAAAAAATTGGCGCGTTCACTGACCTGATCGGGAAAACTGTGGCTGTCACCCGAGGAACCACCAGCGACATGGAGCTAACTCTTGGCGTGAAAGAAATCTCTGGCGTGAACATTGTCCGTTATGAAGATGACGCGACCACCAACACTGCGGTGTCGACCGGACAGCAAGACTATATCGCCGCAGCGATGAGTGTGATTCCGGCAGTCAAAAAAGCCAATCCGTCGCGCGATGTCGAAACGAAATTTATCATGAAGACTTTCCCACTCGGTATCGGTATCCGAAAGAACGATCCTGAATTGAGAGCGTATCTGGATAAATGGGTCCAGATCAATCTTAAAAACGGCAAGCTGAACGACATTTACAAAAAATATTTTGGCGTCTCGCTTCCTGCCGACATGCTTAACTAAACTGGATTAACTAGACTGGACTTATTCTGACATGCCTGATATAAAAAATTTGATAAGCCCTGCTGCTGCAACGTCGGCTGCAGCACCAGCGAATGCAGCCCATGCGGTGAGACTGCACGCGGAAGATGACGTTGTAATCGCACGCAGCCAGCTGGTGGGTGGCACGGTCCTGGCCGGCGAAGATGTTCGCGTCTCCGGCTTGATACCCTCTGGCCATAAAGTAGCGGTTCGGCAGATTGAACAAGGCCAGGCAGTCAGACGTTACGGGCAAATTATCGGCTTTGCCAGCCGTACGATTCTGCCCGGCGAGCATGTGCATACCCATAATCTGGTCATGGGTGAATTTGTCCGTGATTATGCATTCTGCGTCGATGCAAAACCCACTGTGTTGAAAGAGACACCGGCGACGTTTGACGGCATCGTTCGCGCCAACGGTCGGGTTGCCACCCGCAACTATATTGGGATACTGACGTCCGTTAATTGCTCCGCCACTGTGGCAAGGGCGATCGCGGATCGCTTTCGCAGGGATATTTTTCCAGAAGCGTTGCGCGCATTTCCGAATGTCGATGGCGTGGTGGCGCTGACCCACGGTGCTGGTTGCGCCGTTGACCCGGAGGGCGAAGGACTGGCCATGCTCCAGCGCACTTTGGGCGGCTATGCAAACCATCCAAATTTTGCCGGCGTGTTAGTCATCGGCCTTGGCTGCGAAACTAACCAGATCTCCAGAATCATGGAAACCCAAGGTCTGGTCGAAGCCGATTTTCTTAAAACGTTCAATATTCAGGAAACCGGCGGAACCGCCAAAACCATTGCGCATGGTGTCGACCTCATCAATCAGATGCTGGCTGAAGCCAACCGGGTTCACCGCCAACCGGTGCCCGCAAGCCATCTGGTGGTCGGTTTGCAATGCGGCGGCTCGGATGGCTATTCGGGCATCTCGGCCAATCCATCCCTGGGCGCTGCCGTCGATCTGCTGGTCCAGAACGGCGGGACCGCAATCCTGTCCGAAACACCAGAAATCTATGGAGCTGAACATCTGTTGACACGCCGTGCCGTCAGTCGCGAGATTGGTGAAAAGCTGGTCAGCCGGATTCACTGGTGGGAAGAATACTGTGCCAGGAACAACGCTGCGATGAACAACAATCCCTCGGCTGGAAACAAGGCAGGTGGACTAACCACGGTGCTGGAAAAATCTCTGGGCGGGATTGCCAAAGGCGGCAATACCAATCTGGTCGAGGTCTACGAATACGCTGAACCGGTGAAGGCCCGCGGCCTGGTTTTTATGGACACTCCGGGTTATGACCCGATATCCGCTACCGGTCAGGTAGCCGGCGGGGCAAATCTCATCTGCTTCACCACGGGACGCGGCTCCGCTTACGGTTGCGCACCTACCCCATCCCTGAAAATTGCGACCAACAATGCGCTCTGGAAGCGCCAGCAAGAAGACATGGATCTGAACTGCGGCACCATTCTTACCGGTGAATCCACCATCGAAGAAAAAGGCAGAGAGCTGTTTCAGCTGATGCTCGACACTGCCTCCGGCAAACGTAGCTGCAGCGAGACACACGGATATGGACAAAACGAATTTGTGCCATGGCAAATTGGCGCGATCACCTGATGGTTAACTTCTTCGATTTCATCTGAAAGACGAGGAATACACAGCTAACAACGGAATAAAAAATCATGACTAACGATAATCACAAATCTGCCTACCGCGGCGTATTTCCAGTCGCGCCGACCATTTTTGACGAACAGGGCAATCTGGATCTGGACGGGCAGCGCCGCTGTCTCGATTTCATGATCGACGCCGGTTCCGACGGCATTTGCATTCTCGCCAATTTTTCAGAGCAGTTTGTGCTCAGCGATGACGAACGCACGGTTTTGATCAACACCGCGCTGGAACACGTTGCCGGGCGCGTGCCTGTCATTGTCACAACCAGCCACTTCAGCTCGCGTATTTGCGCTGAGCGCAGCCGCAGTGCGCAGGATGCCGGTGCAGCAATGGTGATGATCATGCCGCCATATCATGGCGCCACATTCCGCGTCGCCGAGCGCGGCATCGAAGCCTTTTTCAAGGTTGTCTCGGACGCCATCGATATTCCGATCATGATTCAGGATGCGCCGGTCAGCGGGACTACATTGTCTGCGCCATTTCTGGCAAAAATGGCCAAGGAAATCGACAACGTTTCTTACTTCAAAATCGAAGTACCGCAAGCGGCGGCAAAGCTGCGCGAACTGATCGAACTTGGCGGCAGTGCCATTCTGGGGCCGTGGGATGGTGAAGAAGCCATCACGCTGATGGCTGATCTGGATGCTGGCGCGACAGGCGCAATGACCGGAGGCGGTTTCCCGGACGGGATTCGTAAAATTATTGACGCTTATCAAGCAGGTCATCACGAGCAAGCTGCAGAACATTACCAACAATGGTTGCCGCTGATTAATTTTGAAAATCGACAAGGCGGCCTGGCGACTTGCAAAACCCTCATGAGAGAAGGCGGAATTATTTCATGCGACGCAGTACGCCATCCTCTTCAACCTATGCATCCGGCAACCCGTGCCGGGCTGATGCAGATCGCGCGCCGTCTTGACCCGCTAGTCTTGCGTTGGGCTTGATAACACGACCGGTCACGGCAAACAATAGCAGTGCAAGCAGCAGCTTCACTGCGCATTTTTCAAGGAATTCAAGATGCAAATTTTAGGTGAATTATTGATCGGGAACCGGGCTGTACGCGGTATGAACGGCGCCATCAACGCTGTCAATCCAACTTCCGGAGAAATACTCGGGCCTGATTTTGGCGGCGCCATGCATGAGAATCTGGAGCAGGCATGCGCGTTGGCGTGGCAGGCATTTGATCGTTATCGCGAAACTTCGCTCGAAGCGCGCGCAGTTTTTTTAGAGACGATAGCCCAAAATATTCTGGACCTGGGCGACGCTTTGATTGCGCGTTGTGTCAGCGAAAGCGGCTTGCCGCGTGCCCGTATCGAAGGCGAGCGCGGGCGCACCGTCGGCCAACTTCGCATGTTCGCCGCGGTGGTCAGAAGCGGCGACTATCTCGAAACCCGGATCGATCCGGCCCAACCTGAAAGAAAGCCGTTTGCGCGGGTAGATTTGCGACTTCGCAACATTCCGGTAGGCCCCGTAGCCGTGTTCGGTGCCAGTAATTTCCCGCTCGCTTTTTCTGTCGCCGGTGGCGATACAGCATCGGCGCTGGCAGCAGGCTGCCCGGTGGTCGTCAAGGCCCACTCGGCACACCCAGGCACCTCCGAGATGATTGGTCGGGCAGTTCAAAAAGCCGTCATGGATTGTGATTTTCCGGAGGGAACATTCTCACTGCTGTTCGACAGTGGGCGCAGTATCGGTCAAGGCCTGGTGTCCGATCATCGCATCAAGGCAGTCGGCTTTACCGGCTCACGTACCGGCGGCACCGCGTTGATGCAACTTGCGGCCGTCAGACCAGAGCCGATTCCGGTGTATGCCGAAATGAGCAGCATCAATCCAGTGCTACTGTTCCCCCATGCGCTGTCCAGTCGCGCAGAGTCTATCGGCAAGGAATTTGTCGGCTCGCTGGTACTGGGATCTGGACAATTCTGTACCAATCCCGGTCTTATCCTGGCCGTCGAGGGCCCGGATCTGAACACCTTTATGGACGCAGCGAAGATAGCGCTGAATCAACAAGCAGCATCGACCATGCTCACGCCGGGGATCCACCAAGCCTACGATACAAGCGTCAAAACGATCGGTGCGCACCCTGAAGTCCGCACCGAGGCGCGCAGCCAAAGCGGCACGCAATATCAAGGACAGGCCGCGCTGTTTTCCACGACAGCGGAAGCGTTTCAAAAACATGCCGAATTGCAAGAAGAGATATTCGGTGCGTCGTCGTTGGTGGTTCGCTGTCCGGATTTGGCGGCGATGCTTGATATTGTAGAAAACCTCGAAGGTCAATTGACAGCGTCGCTGCATATTGAAGAAGCAGATCATGCCGAGGTCCGTGCATTCTTGCCTGCGCTGGAACGTCGGGTAGGGCGCATTCTGGTGAATGGATTCGGGACCGGTGTAGAAGTGGGTCACGCGATGGTGCATGGCGGTCCATACCCGTCGACAGCCGATGGTCGCTCAACCTCCGTCGGCAGTCTGGCTATTTTCCGGTTTCTGCGCCCGGTAAGCTATCAGGATATGCCGGAATCACTGCTGCCGGACGCGCTGAAGACAGGAAATCCGCTTTCTCTTACACGTCGGGTGGACGGTCGGTTGCAATCCAGCAATGCCAATGTCGTGTAATTAAGTTTGCGGTTTAAAAACCGTTGTCTCTCCTACTCCCCAGAAATAGCTATTTTTGGGGAGCTGCTATTCGGCAGCGGTTTTTGTGCGGTTCTCAAGGCCATCAATACGCGCCGCAGCAAGTTCCCCCAATAGATGCGCCGACGTCAACGCCATCCGAAACAGCCGATCCGTATCAGCAATATTCAGCGTCGGGATCGTATCGCTGTCACGATCCATGGTGCTGAAATGCCCTAAATCTACGCAGGTCTGGATGCCGTGGCAGATATCTTTTGTCATCGCATAAAATTGCGCGACCGGATCGGTTTTGTATTCGCAAGGTAGCCATGAAAATGACTGATGCAGGGCATCTGGGATTGGTGAAGACGGCTGCTTGCTCATGATTTTCTCTTCCTTGCAGGGCACTGTATCAACCCCGATAAGCCGGTTATGAAAAGGCCGCGTGCGGGCCCAAGGCTTGAACTGCTTTTGCTTCGGTCATTTCTTAATGGGATGGTTGAGGTAATGATAAATGGGCGTGATTAGACGCAATGCTTCTCGGCATGATTGTTTCTTTTTTTCTGTTAAAGAGAGTCCCGTTATCAAGCGGGGTGGGCGGCAAATAGTAGGGTTGATAAACTGGCGAAAAAAGTAAACCCAGCAAGCCCGAGGGCTTCCCTGCCACCGCCGCCCAGAGAGGACGTACGAAGACAGACATACAAAAAAACGGCATTGCGCCGTCTGTGCGTTTTTTTCGGTCAGGTTATCAAGCCCGTTCCCCCTTTTTTTGAGGGACTCGCAAACGATAGCGGAGTTTTCATTGAAGCGCAAACATTTTAAAAAAGTGCTTACTCTTCATTTGCAACGAAACTATCCGAGGTTGCGGCCAACCAATAAAAAAGCCGCATCCAACAGGATGCGGGTTAGATTTCAATTTATTCGGACCGAGACGGTCAGTCAGGCCTGCGCAAGCATCGCTGTCGGATGCGCATCCTCATCAACAATCATGCCGTTTTCCAGTTTAATACACCGGTCCGCGAGATGGAAATAACGGTCGTCATGGGTGATGGCGAGGACTGCTTTTCCACGGGCTGCCAGCTCTGGCAATAACTCCTGATAAAACACGGCTTTAAACATCGGGTCTTGATCCGCTGCCCATTCGTCGAATAAATAAAACGGGCGATCTTCAAGATAGGCGACGACCAAAGCCAGTCTTTTGCGTTGGCCCTGCGATAGTTCTCTGGTTGAAAATGCACCGTTGACGATTTTTACTTTGTGATCCAGATGAAGTTTTGCCAGCAGCGCATTGGCGCGTGCATCAAGGTCACTCTTGGTGGGGGAACTGATGCCGAGCAATGATTCAAACAAATGAAAATCAGAAAATACCGCTGAGAAAAGTTGCCGATATTGCGGTCGATTGGCATCGTCGATTATTTGACCATCGACCCGCACGTCCGCACCTTCGGGCGTGTAGAGTCCCACCAATAATTTGGCGAGCGTGGTTTTTCCACTGCCATTGCCGCCTACCAAAAATGTCAGTTCACCCGGTTTAAAGGTCAGGTCCATTGGGCCGAACTGGAACATGCCGTCTTCTTTTTCGCGGTAATAGCGGTGCGTCAGGCCTTTGATAGTGAGTTGCTGGAAAGCGTCAAATGTGGTGGACCGGGTATCATTTTCAACATCTTGCAGTTCTTGCAGTACGTTTTCAATACGACCTAGCGAAACCCGGGCAGCATTGAGCGTCGGCAGGTTGTTGAGGACGCCGTCCAGCGGCACCAGCATGAATAAGAACACGATCACATAACCGGCCAACACTTTGAAATCGATCACTGCAATCTGGCTCGGTAGAAAAATGACCACGCCAAGAAATACGTAAAACAGAAACAAAATCCAGCCCACGCCAACCGCGTACGACACGAAGGCTTTAGTGCGATGGAGGCGCACGGCGTCGATCTCAGGATTGAGGGATTCGCGCATAAAACTTCTGGCGCGCTCGCGATGTAGTTTCAGTTCTTTGGCACCCGCGAACAGGGCATTGAAGTAGCCGAACAGCTTGTCTTGCGCGACCCCGGCGGCTTCCAGCGCCCGGATGGCGCGGGCGTCGCCCAGTCGATAGCCGAGTGAGCCAGTGACGACCACGGCACTGGCCAGGAAGAACACCGGCCATGATAAATACGCCAGGTACGCGAGGCATCCCGCGACGATGGAACCATGCATCAACAAGTTGGGCAGCGCAAAGAACAGCATCGACACGTTGGTGGCGTCTTCGGTGACGATCGACTGCGCGCGTGCGGCACCTAATTTTTCCACATCGCGATAGGACGCGCTGGCAACCCGCTGCGAAATATGCTCGCGCATTTTGCTCATGGTCCCCTGGCTTAGTTGTGCAAACAGCACGCCGCCCAAAATCCGGCTCACCAGCGTTAAGACGGCTAGTCCGGCAAATTTCCAGGCCAACGGCGTCAGCGCTGCGGGCGAAGCCGTTAGCGCATGGTTGATGAGCGCGACCAGCGACACGCTAGACAGTCCGTTGACGACGCAGGCGATCAAGGCTATCGCCAGAGGCCAGCGCGAACGATAAAGGAGTGACAACAAAAGCCGGGTGGCCGGTCGATTTTTTTGCAGCGGTGGAGTCTTCATCGGATTCACAAAAGTGGGTGTCATTCGATAGACGTTTGGGGTGCGCAAATAATTAGCGTTGTTTTCTGCGTGAAAAAGTACGCTAAAAAAAAATCGCTGCCGTTCGTCAATCGGTTGTAAGCCCGATTTTTGATGGTGATGGTTGCAGTGACGAGATGAAGGCAAAAGAAGAGAAGATGAGGAACCGATGAGCAACAATCAGCAGCAGCGATCAACATCAGCGATGAATGCCACTGACGCTGCGCGCACTCCACATTGGAAGGATTCCTCGGGTGATCGTCCCCCGCAATGTGCGTTGCCATATGATCGGCAACCGCGGGGCCAGTGCCCAACGTGTTCTCATATTTTGAGGCACCAGCCTTTTGTAGTGGATTGTGATCTAACTTCCCGGTTACGCGCACAGCACGCCGATCTCGGGCTGCTGTTTCTTTCTGCTTTTGTTGTGTTGTTGCACCGATATGATAGTCAGTCGGGGATGCGCATTGCAGTGTCAAGCGGTGACGATTTGCTGCTTGCGGTGATGCAACCGATTGGCCGACAGTCGGTTTCGACGTTGTTGCTTGATGTGGATGGTGCAATACAAGAGGCACGACAAAAGGCACGAGAAAATCCTTTATTGCTTGCTTCTGTCATGCAGCGCGATTCGGTCGGCATTGATTGCAAGAACGGCGGTGCTCAGTTACTTCAGTTACCTGACGTGGCAGCTTTTCATCAATGCGATGGCGAGGTGAATTGGTCTTCTGATAATGTTGCAGGGGGTGTCCGGTCATCTCCTTTTGCGCTAATTCTTGCGACTGAAGTATCTGCCGACGGTCTTTTAAGCGCTGGATTTTTCTACTCGACAGCATTATTCGAGTCATCCACCATCACGCGTTTATCGGGTCATTTTGTCGGTTTGCTTGAACAAATAGCCCGCAACCCCGAAATCGCGCTCGATCAATTGGCGTTGTTAAGCGATGCGGAACAAGCGCAGATTGCGGGTTGGAATGCCGTGGTGGCGCAAGCCGATGCACGAGTACTTGATCCGTTAGCCCAAACGTCGTTACCGGTATTTGTCCCGATCCATGCGGCACTGGCCGCGCAGGCGGCGGCGAATCCCGACCGAATTGCGCTATGTCACGGTGTGTCCACGGTGAGTTGGTGTGAATTGAATGTTCGCTCCAATAGATTGGCGCATCGGTTGATCACCAGCGGCGTGCAGGCTGAAGTGCGGGTCGGGGTCAGCATCGAACGCTCGCCGGAAATGATCATTGCCTTGCTGGCAATCCTCAAAGCCGGTGGCACATTTGTGCCGCTTGATCCGGGGTATCCCGCGGCCCGCCTTGCTTATATGCTCACGGATGCCGGTGTTCAGCATCTGGTGACACAGCGCACTATAGCGGAGCGCACTATGGCGGAGCGCTCGCCATCAACGGGGATGACCACGTGGTATCTGGACGACCTTGAAACGGCTGCTGGGGTTATGCCGCCGGAATGGGATCAAGATCCGGCCGTTGTCATTCATCCGGCCCAGAGCGCCTATCTGATCTATACCTCCGGCTCGACCGGCCAACCCAAAGGCGTGACCGTTGAACACGGTCCGCTGGCGCGTCACTGTCAGGCAATCGGCGAGCGCTATCAAATGTCGGCGGCTGACCGGGTGCTGCATTTCGCTTCGATCAATTTTGATCTGGCGCACGAATACTGGTTGATGCCGCTGCTGTTTGGTGCGCGATTGGTGATCACCGACAACGTGTTATGGAGTCCGGCCGAGGCCTGCGACCAGCTGGTGCGTCATGGTGTGACCGTGGCGGCCTTTCCCCCGAGCTATCTGGTGCAACTGGCCGAAGCGATGCTAGTGCGCACGCAGCGAATGTCAGCATTCCCCTCAGCATTGCCCGACACCAAGGTCACCCTGCGGGTGCTGGCCTTTGGCGGCGAAGCGCTCTCGCGTGAACACTTTGAGCTGGTGCGTTCGGTGTTTGCGCCCGCGACGCTGATTAATGGCTACGGCCCGACCGAAACGGTGATCTCACCAATGCTGTGGATGACCCAGCCCGATACCGATCCTGCCGAATGGCAACAGAATGCCTATCTCCCCATCGGCACTGCCGTGGGTGCACGCTCGGTGTATGTGCTGGACGCAGCGCTGAACGCGTTGCCGGTCGGCGTTGCCGGCGAACTGTATCTGGGTGGGGCGGAACTGGCGCGTGGTTATCATGCCCGCGCCGGGATGACCGCCGAGCGTTTTATTCCCGACCCATTTCGCGTCGGTGGTCGCTTGTATCGCACCGGCGACCGCGCCCGCTGGCGCGCTGACGGCAGTGTCGATTATCTGGGGCGACTGGATCATCAGGTCAAGTTGCGCGGTCTGCGGATCGAACCGGGGGAGATCGAAGCCCAGTTGTTAGCCTGCCCCGGGGTCCGGCAAGCGGCGGTATTGGTGCACGGAGAAGGTGGCGACGCGCAGTTGGTGGCCTATCTGGTACCAGAGCAGGGCAGTGCCTCGCCGCTCGATCGCACACTGCTGAAACAGCAGGTTGCACAGCATTTACCCGCCTATATGGTACCCGCGCAATTTATTTTATTGGACGCTCTGCCGGTCACCGCCAACGGCAAGCTGGATCGCCGTGCCTTACCGGCACCGACCTGGGAAGGACGCGCTTATCGTGCTCCGCAGAGCGTAGTCGAGATCAGCCTCGCCGCCATCTGGGCAAAGGTCCTGAAACTGGCACCGGAGCAGGTTGGCCTCGACGATCACTTCTTTGAACTGGGAGGGCATTCGTTGCTGGCGACACAGGCGACCGCGCTCATCCGTGAGCGTCTGTTGATTGCGCTTTCATTAGCGGATTTTTTTGAACATCCTACCCTGACGCAGCTGGCAGCTTATCTATCGCGCCATGTCGGCGCAGCAGAGTTGAGCGAAGCGGACGAATTGTCCGATATGGATGCGTTGTTGCAAGCCCTGGAGAACTAAGTATGTCATTTGATAAATTCGATATTGCCCGCCGTTTTATCGCGCTTCCGGTGGCGGCACGGAGTAAATTCTTACAGGCGCTTGCATCGAAGGGTGTGGATTTTTCTCGCCTGCCGATTGTGCCAGCACCTTCCGGTGGGTCATTGCCGCTATCGTTTGCGCAGCAGCGATTATGGTTTCTCGATCAAATGAACCCGGGTAACTCGGCATATCATATTCCGGCGATGTTGTTGTTGGATGGGCAGCTGGATCGGGAAATATTGCAATCCAGCCTTGATGCACTAGTGCAGCGGCACGTCGCCCTACGCACAACCTTTGGCGTCGTGCTGAGCGAGAGCGGCGATGAAATTGCAGAACAAATAGTCCATCCGCCAGCGCCGGTGTACATCGCGGAAACCGACTTTTCAGCGCTAGAGTCTGCAGAGCAGATTATCGCGTTAAATCGCGTTGCTGAAGAGGAAACGCTGCGGCCATTTGATCTGGCGCTGGGACCGTTATTGCGGGTCCATCTAATTCGCCTTTCTGAGGTCGAACACCGCTTATTACTAATTCAGCATCACATCATTTCGGACGGCTGGTCGGTTGAGGTGTTGCTGCGAGAACTTGCGCTTTGTTATCGGGCTTTTTGCGTCGGAGAAAGCCCAGCCTTGCCGCCATTGACGGTTCAATATCCCGATTACGCACTGTGGCAGCGGCACTGGCTGGAAGCGGGTGAGCGCGAGCGTCAAATAGCGTGGTGGCGCGCCGCGCTGGGCACCGAGCATCCTGTGCTGACGTTGCCGACGGATCGGCCGCGTCCTGCCGTGCGCGACTTGAACGGCGCACGCCATCCATTTTTGCTGAGCGCGGCACTTTCTGCCGAGGTGCGTTTGCTGGCGCAACGGAGTGAGGCGACGCCATTCATGGTGTTGCTGGCTGCATTTCAGGTTTTATTGTCGCGCCTGAGTGGGCAAGCTGATATACGCGTGGGCGTGTCAACGGCCGGGCGGACGCGGCGCGAAACGGAAAGCATGGTCGGATTTTTTGTTAACACGCAGGTGTTACAGGCAACGGTAAGCGGTGGGCAGCGGTTTGAGGATTTTCTTGCGCAGGTAAAAGTGACAACGTTGGGTGCGCAAGCGCATCAGGATTTGCCGTTTGATGTGTTGGTGGATGCATTGAAAGTGGAGCGTAGCCTGAGTCACAATCCATTGGTACAGGTAAAGTTTACGCAGCAGATTACATTGCCGGAGGTGACCCCCTTGCCAGGACTAGCCATGCAATTGATGCCATTGCCGGATCATGCGGCGCGCTTTGATCTGTCGCTGGATGTGATGGATGCAGCGCAAGGCATTGAGGCGACCTTCAGCTACGCGACCGATATGTTTGATTCAGCCCGCGTGGTCGGCTTTGCCGCTGCGTACGTGCATTTGTTGCGTGAGATCGTCGCCAATTCTGCATGCCATTTGGCAACGCTAGCGCTATCGGCGCCCGGTAACCACGCTGATTTTTCGCTGCACGGTGAGCGTCTGGAGTCGCAGGAATCTAATATCCTGGATGCATGGGCTTATAGCGTTACAGCGAATCGGAGCGCACGCGCCTTGCAATATGAGCGTAGTCAGGAGATCGAAGGCGTTAGCTTTTCCGAGCTGGACGCAGCGTCCAACCGTCTGGCACATTATTTGAAAAGTCGGTCGCCCACGCACGGCGCGGAAATGTGTGTGGCTGTGTGCGCATCGCGTTCACCGGAGCTGGTGTTGGGTTTGCTTGCGGTGTTGAAGGCTGGCGGTGCTTACCTTCCGATAGATCCTGCATTGCCGCCCGAACGGATTGCTTTTTTGCTGGCCGACGCTGGTGTGCAGTGCGTACTTGGTGATGAGGAAGGCGCCATTGCAGCGATGGCGGCGAATGGAATTGGGGTGAATGTGATTTCGCTCGATGCGGACGCGAGCTGGTCGACCTGCGACGCGTCGCCACTAATTGAACGTCCTGATCCACTTGCCGCTGCCTATCTAATTTATACGTCCGGCTCGACCGGGCGCCCAAAGGGTGTCGTGATAACGCATGGTGCGCTGGCCGATTATGTCTGCGGCATGCTTTCTCGCCTGGATTTATTGCCGGGCGAAAGTATGGCGATGGTGTCGACAGTTGCTGCTGATCTTGGTCATACCGTTCTGTTTGGCGCGCTTTGTTCGGGGCGCTTGCTGCATCTGATTTCGACCGAGTGTGCTATGGATCCGGACCGCTTCGCAGCTTACATGTCTGCGCACCAGGTTGGTGTCTTGAAGATCGTGCCGGGTCATTTGCAAGGTCTGCTCCAGGCAGCAACTCCCGCCGACGTACTGCCGCGTCACGCGTTGATTCTGGGTGGCGAAGCATTGCCTTGGGGCCTGTGCGATACGGTGCATCGTTTGCGACCAACTTGCCGTGTAATCAATCATTATGGCCCGACCGAAACGACGGTAGGGATTCTGACGCAGGAAGTGACCCGCACTGCAGAAGAGTGGATTCCTAAATTGGTGCCAGCATCTATCAACGTTCCCATCGGCATGCCATTGCCGAATGCCGCTGGGTTCGTGCTGGATGTCAATCTTAGCCCCGTTCCGCTGGGGTCTGTCGGTGAACTCTACCTGGGCGGTGCGGGGCTGGCGCGTGGTTACCATGGCCGTGCAGACCTGACTGCGGAGCGCTTTGTGCCGCATCCGTTTGCGGACGGCGAGCGACTTTATCGGTCGGGCGACCGCGTGCGTCTGTTGTCGAGCGGAGCGCTGGAATTTCTTGGTCGTGCAGATGATCAGGTCAAAATTCGCGGTTACCGGATCGAACTGTCCGAAGTCGCGGAGGCAATGCGTGTAATGCCTGCGATTGCTGCTGCTGAAGTCGTGGCGGTTGCGATTAACGCGGATGAGAACCGCCAGCAATTGGTTGGTTATCTGGTGGCGGTCAGTGGCAAGATGCTGGATATCGTTGCGATCAAAGCCATGCTGGCGCAACGTCTTCCAGATTATATGGTGCCGAACCATCTGATCGTGCTGGAGCGTATGCCGCTGACGGCAAACGGCAAGTGTGATCGGAATGCCTTACCGGCAATCGATCGGGTGAATGCACTCGCGTCAGCTAATTCTGCTGGCATGTCGGTACTGGAAAGCGCGCTGGCCGATATCTGGAAAGCAGTCCTGAATATCGATGAAGTCGGCCTGAACGATAATTTTTTTGCGCTGGGTGGTGATTCCATTCTGAGTTTGCAAATTATCGCTAGAGCGCGAAAATCAGGGATGCGCCTGACGCCAAAACAGTTATTTGAGCATCAGACCATAGGAAAACTTGCGGCGTATGTTCAGCCTTTGGCACCAGTAGCAGTGCAGAAGATGAGCGATACCGAGAAAGCGCTGATGACGATCTGGACAGCGGTCCTCGGCGTCGAGAAGGTGGGGCTTGCCGATAATTTCTTTGCGCTGGGTGGTGATTCGATTTTAAGTTTGCAGATCATTGCACGCGCACGCAAACAGGGCCTTAAGATAACTCCCAAGCAATTGTTTGCCAATCAAACAATCGAAACGCTGGCGCGGGTGGCTTCGCCGTTAGTGCCGGTCAGTGCGGTAATGCCGGTCGTGCCGGTCGCTGGTCGCGGCTTGCTGACCCCGGCACAACGGCACTTCTTCACGCTGAACATCGAAAACCGCAGCCACTGGAATCAGGCGCTGCGTTTCGATGTGCGTGAACCGCTCAAGCCTGAGTTGCTGGATCAGGCGATAAAAGCCGTTCTGTTGCTGCATGCGTCCTTGCGTTGCAGTTATGGACATACGGTAGAAAATGGTTGGCAGGCAAACCTCGCCCCTGACGCAGTGGCGAACGAACCCCTGTGGTTAAAGCGGCTTGCCAATGCAAAGGAGTTGGATTTACTGTGTGATCAGGTTAATAAGAGTCTGAATATTCGCTCTGGAAATGTATTCCGAGCGATGCTGGCAGAGGATGCGGGCGGTAAGCAGAGTTTATTTATAGCGATTCACCATCTTGCAGTAGACGGGGTTTCTTGGCGCATCTTATTGGAAGACGTTGTCACTGCTTATCGACAACTGGCCAGCGGCGGATCGGTTGGCCTGTCTGCGCAGGGAACCTCTAGCGCGGAATGGTCAGCCCATCTGGCCGATTATGCGCGGAGCGATGCGCTGGCAGCCGAGTTGCCGTATTGGCTCGCACTGGGCGACTGTGCTGATATCGGACTGCCTCAAGATAACGTCAACGGGGCGAGTCGGGTGTCTGATGCGGCGCAGAGTGTGGTCACGCTCAACCCCGATTTGACGCAAAAACTCTTAAAAACGGCACCTGCTGCTTACCGCACCCAAATCAACGATCTGTTGTTGACTGCTCTGGGGCGCGTATTGTGCCGCTTCACTGGCGCATCCGAGGCCTTGGTAGAACTCGAAGGGCATGGGCGAGAAGCATTGTTTGATGAGGTCGATCTATCGCGTACCGTTGGCTGGTTTTCCAGTCATTTTCCGGTGCGATTAGCGGTTGCGGGGGAATTTGGCGCTGCGATCTGTTCGGTGAAGGAGACTCTGCGCAATGTGCCGAATAAAGGCAGTGGTTTCGGTATTCTAAAAAGTTTGTCTGGTATCGATATCCGTGATCAGATCAAGGCGCTCCCCATTCCCCGCATCACCTTTAATTATCTCGGACAGTTTGACACCGGTACGGCTGAAGAGGCGTTGTTGGTACCTGTTTTTGGAAAGTCGGGCGAGGAACGGGATGGTAGCGGACCATTAACCAATTGGCTTGCGATTCACGGTCAGGTGTCAGATGGCCAGTTGACCTTCACGTGGGTCTTTAGCAAGGAGATGTTCAGCGTTGCAACCATTGACCGTTTAGCCGAGGATTATCGCGCCGAACTTACAGCGCTAATTGCACATTGCTGCTTATCGACTTCTGGTGGCGTCACAGTATCTGACTTTCCGCTGGCCGCGTTAACCGGCAAGGACCTGACTCGTCTCCCGACATCGGCGCGGGAAGTTCAGGATATTTATGCGGCGACACCGCTGCAACAGGGGTTGCTATTTCACGCCTTGTTCGCACCCGAAGAGGTGGCATATGTCAATCAACTTTCCATGACGCTGACTAATCCCGACGTCGAGCGTCTGGCGGTTGCGTGGCAGGCGGCGGTGGATAAGCACGCCATTTTACGCACTGGATTCTGGCACGATGGTGTTGAAAAGCCGCAGCAAATAGTCCGCCGCGCCGCACGTCTGGTGATGGATCGCTACGATTGGCGCGCTGACGGGTGTGCATCTTCATCGTCATCGCCAACATCGTCAGCACTGCTAGAATTGTGTGAAGCCGAACGAAGGGCACCATTCGACCTGGCACGTCCACCGCTGATGCGGCTGGCATTGGTGCGATTGACCGATACGCAATATCGGCTCATCTGGACCCGGCATCATTTATTGTTGGATGGATGGAGTACCGCGCAACTGTGGGCGGAAGTTGTGCGCCACTATGGCGGCGGGGCGGCAGAGGGTATCGGACGATCTGATTATCGTGATTATATTGGTTGGTTAGCACAGCAGAATACGGCGGTTAGTCGTGATTTCTGGCAAAGCCGTTTGAAGGTGCTGGATGCGCCAACGCGGCTGGCGGGTGCAATTTCCGCGCAGCGTCGCTCCGACGCGGTTGATGCGTCCGAGGTGTTTACGTCTTCTGGCTACGGCGCACTCTCTTTCAATTGGAACGCTAGTGATACCGCACGTCTGCAACAATTTGCGCGTGACACCCGGATCACATTAAATACACTGGTTCAAGGTGCGTGGAGTTTGTTGTTGCAACGTTACACAGGGAAGGCGACGGTGGCATTTGGTGTAACGGTCGCTGGTCGTCCCGCTGAGCTGGTCGATGTGGATCGCGTGCTTGGCTTGTTTATCAACACGCTGCCATTGGTGGTCACTCCGCCAGCGGCGCTCTCCGTTAGGGACTGGTTGCAGGCCTTGCAGAACGATAATCTCGCCATGCGCGAGCATGAACACGCGCCGTTGTTTGAAATTCAGCGCTGGGCTGGATGGGCGGGGCAGGCACTATTTGATACTTTGCTCGTGTTTGACAACTATCCGGTAGCGCGTGAATGGACTGAGCGCGATAGCCAGTCACGTCTGCCCGCACTACGCTTTAGCGCGTTGGTGAACGTCGAATCCACCAGTTATCCATTGACGCTAGTTGTCACCAATGACCGGCAGCTCTCGATTGAATACGGCTTTGATCGCAGCTTGTTTGAAGAGCATGTGATCCGTCAGTTACATGCCCATTTTGTTGTGCTATTGGACCATCTGACAGAAGATGCCCAGCGTTCGGTTGGGAGGTTGGGCATGCCGACTTATCCAGAGCAACGCCAATTGATGGCGTGGAACGCGACTGACACGCACTATCCGGAGGTGCGTCCGGTACATCGCTTGTTCGAGCAGCAGGCTTTACTGCAACCTGATGCTATCGCGTGTTTGTTTGATGGCGCGACCATGGATTATCGCGAACTGGACCGGCGTGCCAATCAATTGGCGCATCGGTTAATCAGGCTGGGTGTGCGACCCGATGACCGGGTTGCGGTGTGTCTGGAGCGCTCCTTTGCACTGGTGGTTGCGTTGCTCGGGGTAATGAAGGCCGGTGCTGCCTACGTGCCGATTGATCCGGATTATCCGGCCGGGCGGCGCAGTTACATGCTGGAGGATTCGTCGCCGGCATTGGTGTTGACGCAGCACAGGTGGCGTAATAATGAAGGCGATGAAGGCGATGAAGGCGATGGGAGTAACGGGGCAAGCGACAATCAGGTGCATGCTGTCAACGGCAATGCCCCTGTTGATACGCCGCAAATAGCGCTGGCCAACGCCCCGCTGTTTTATATCGACGTCGAGGATCTTGGCGCAGAATCGCCGCACCGGCCCGAGGTGGAGATACATGCGGAACAACTGGCTTATCTTATCTATACCTCAGGCTCGACCGGACGCCCCAAAGGGGCCGGGAATAGCCATGGCGCTTTGCTTAATCGCTTGTTATGGATGCAGAAGACCTATCAATTGGATGCCACCGATACCGTCTTGCAAAAAACGCCGTTTAGCTTTGACGTGTCGGTCTGGGAGTTTTTCTGGCCGCTAATGACGGGTGCTCGTCTGGCGATTGCTGCGCCGGGTGCACACCGCGATCCGGCAAAATTGGTTGCGCAAATCCAGCGCGACGCGGTAACCACGATCCATTTCGTGCCTTCGATGTTGCAGGCTTTTGTAACGCATATTGTGCAAGAAAAAGAGATCGTGTGCAGCAGCTTGCGGCGGATTGTGGCAAGTGGCGAAGCGTTGTCTGGCGAATTGGCGGCACGGACCAAAGCGTCGTGTCCGCAAGCGGCGTTGGTTAACCTTTACGGCCCGACCGAAGCCGCGATTGATGTAACGCATTATACGTGCGCGTCTGATGATGGCGCCTCCGTCCCCATCGGACGTCCTATCGCGAATACGCAAATTCACATTTTGGACGCGGCACTTAATCCATTGCCGCCCGGTATTGCCGGAGAGTTGTATATCGGTGGTATCGGTCTGGCACGCGGCTATCACGCACGGCCTGCGCTGACGGCAGAGCGCTTCGTACCCGATCCATTCCGAATTGGCGCACGCCTATATCGCTCCGGTGATCTGGCGCGCTGGCGCGATGATGGTGTGATCGAATATCTTGGGCGTCTTGATCATCAGGTCAAGCTGCGCGGATTGCGGATTGAGCTGGGTGAAATTGAGGCGTTATTGCAGGCGCATCCTGTGGTGGCAGAAGCGGTAGTGATCGCCCATGGCGGTGAGCAGCTGATCGGCTATGTGGTGCACGTTCCCGAAGCGTCGGACCCGGATGCATCGTCTACTGTACTGCTCGACTATCTTGCCGTGCATTTGCCTGCTTTTATGGTGCCAGCACAATTGGTGGCGTTGTCCAGCATGCCGCTGACACCAAACGGTAAGTTGGACCGAAAGGCATTGCCCGATCCAGTCTGGCAGAGCAAAGATGACGAAGCGCCGATTTCTCCCACCGAGCAACAAGTCGCAGCAATCTGGGGCGAGGTACTTGGCGTTGAGGTCGTTGGACGTGCTGATAATTTTTTTGCTCTGGGCGGCCATTCACTGATGGCAACGCAAGTAGTATCGCGGCTTAAGACGGAGTTGCAAATCAGTGTGCCACTGCGCCGCTTGTTTGAAATCGCAACCCTTGCCGGCTTTGCCGAGGCAGTCGATCAGGCCCGAGATGGCGCGCTGAATGACAGCAAGCTTGATGCGCTGGATGCCTTGTTTGGCGAAATGGAAATGCTATGACCGGTCACCATGGCGAACAGAACAAACATGCCGATCGCACGCTGGCGCTGGCACGCCGCTTTGCCGATCTTGGCCCGGCACAGCGAACAGTATTCTTACAGCGTCTGGCTGAGCAAAATATCGATTTCAGTCTCTTGCCGATTCCACGTCGCAGCGATGCAGAAACGCACATCGCGTTACCGGCATCCTTCGCCCAGGCGCGACTATGGTTCCTGTGGCAAATGGCACCAGACAGCCCGGCCTACAACATGGCAGGACGTTTGCGGCTCACCGGCGCGTTGAACGTGGATGCGCTGAACGCAAGCGTTGGTGCTTTGCTGGCACGGCACGAGGCCTTGCGCACCACCTTTCACGCGGGGGCCGATGGCGCTGCACTGCAACGGGTGCATGCAAAAGCGGCGCTGGATATACGCTGCGTCGACTTAAGGAATGAATCAGAGATCACGATAAAGGCAGCAGCCGCCGCGGAAGCGTTGCTGCCGTTCGATCTGACAACGGGGCCGCTGCTGCGTGTGATGCTGATCCGCTGTAATAGCGATACGCATTTATTGTTGCTGACGGTCCACCATATCGTTTCCGACGGTTGGTCAGCCGAAGTGATGCTTGCCGAGTTGGCAGACGGTTATCGGCTTGGCGCTCGCAGCGGTATTGACGCGAAGACGCCAATGCAGCTGCCAATTCAATATCCCGACTTCGCACTCTGGCAACGTCGTTGGCTGGAGGCCGGAGAAGCAGAGTGTCAGCGTAATTGGTGGAGAGACACGTTGGGGGACGAGCATCCTGTGTTGACATTGCCGGTTGATCGGCAAGGATCGGCATCCTCATCGCCTCTATCGCCTCTATCCCCTCTAAGCGCTCGCCAGCTTTTTACGGTTAGTCCGCTATTGACCGAGCAATTAAAAACGCTGGCACGCGGGCAGGGCACAACGGTGTTCATGGTTTTGCTGGCCGCTTTTACGACGTTGCTGTATCGCTATAGCGGGCAAAATGACATCAGGGTCGGTGTGCCTGCAGCGGGACGTAACCGGATCGAGACCGAGGGACTGATCGGTTTTTTTATCAACACGCTGGTGGTGCGTTCGCAGCCTGTCGGACACAAAGATTTTACGACGTTGTTGTCGGAAATAAAAAATGCTTTTCTAGGTGCCGAGGCGCATCAGGATCTGCCGTTCGAGCAGTTGGTTGAAGCGTTGCAAGACGGCCGCGGTGCAAGTCATCACCCGCTGTTTCGGGTGATGGCAAATCATCAGACTCGGGGCATCACACCGCAATGGGATGGATTGTTGGTAGAGGAGGTGTCTGAGGGCAATCCCCTTGCTAAATTCGATCTGACTCTTGCTACCGAGGAAGATCCAGAAGGCGTTTTGCGTGGCGAGTTTGTGTACGCAATGGCGTTATTTGAACCATCCACCATCACGCGTTTAACGGGTCATTTTGTCGGTTTGCTTGAACAAATAGCCCGCAACCCCGAAATTGCGCTCGATCAATTGGCGTTGTTAAGCGCTGCGGAACAAGCGCAGATTGCGGGTTGGAATGCCGTGGTGGCGCAAGCCGATGCACGAGTACTTGATCCGTTAGCCCAAACGTCGTTACCGGTATTTGTCCCGATCCATGCGGCACTGGCCGCGCAGGCGGCGGCGAACCCTGACCGGATTGCGCTATGTCACGGTGTGTCCACGGTGAGTTGGTGTGAATTGAATGTTCGCTCCAATAGATTGGCGCATCGGTTGATCGCCAGCGGCGTGCAGGCTGAAGTGCGGGTCGGGGTCAGCATTGAACGCTCGCCGGAAATGATCATTGCCTTGCTGGCAATCCTCAAAGCCGGTGGCACGTTTGTGCCGCTCGATCCGGGGTATCCCGCGGGCCGCCTTGCTTATATGCTCACGGATGCCGGTGTTCAGCATCTGGTGACCCAGCGCACTATGGCGGAGCGCACTATGGCGGGGCGCTCCCCATCAACGGGGATGACGACGTTGTATCTGGACGACCTTGAAGCGGCTGCTGAGGTTATGCCGCCGGAATGGGATCAAGATCCGGCCGTTGTCATTCATCCGGCCCAGAGCGCCTATCTGATCTATACCTCCGGCTCCACCGGCCAACCCAAAGGCGTGACCGTTGAACACAGTCCGCTGGCACGTCACTGTCAGGCGATTGGCGAGCGCTATCAAATGTCTGATACTGATCGGGTGTTGCATTTCGCTTCGATCAATTTTGATCTGGCGCACGAATACTGGTTGATGCCGCTGCTGTTTGGTGCACGATTGGTGATCACCGACAACGTGTTATGGAGTCCGGCCGAGACCTGCGAACAGCTGGTGCGTCATGGTGTAACCGTGGCGGCCTTTCCCCCGAGCTATCTGGTGCAGCTGGCCGACGCGGTGCGAGCGCAGGCGCAGATACGATTGGTGTCAGCATTGCCCGACACCAAGGTCACCCTGCGGGTGCTGGCCTTTGGCGGCGAAGCGCTTTCGCGTGAACACTTTGAGCTGGTGCGTTCGGTGTTTGCGCCCGCGACGCTGATTAATGGCTATGGCCCGACCGAAACGGTGATCTCACCAATGCTGTGGATGACGCAGCCCGATACCGATCCTGCCGAATGGCAACAGAATGCCTATCTCCCCATCGGCACTGCGGTGGGTGCACGCTCGGTGTATGTGCTGGACGCAGCGCTGAACGCT
The DNA here is from genome assembly GCF_016917355.1 of Glaciimonas sp. PAMC28666. Taxonomy (GTDB): domain Bacteria; phylum Pseudomonadota; class Gammaproteobacteria; order Burkholderiales; family Burkholderiaceae_D; genus Glaciimonas. Next base: position 3,493,382 of record NZ_CP070304.1, read on the forward strand.
TTGCCGGTCGGCGTTGCCGGCGAACTGTATCTGGGTGGCACGGAACTGGCGCGTGGTTATCATGCCCGCGCCGGCATGACCGCCGAACGTTTTATTCCCGACCCATTTCGCGTCGGTGGTCGCTTGTATCGCACCGGCGACCGCGTCCGCTGGCGCGCTGACGGCAGTGTCGATTATCTGGGGCGACTGGATCATCAGGTCAAGTTGCGCGGTCTGCGGATCGAACCGGGGGAGATCGAAGCCCAGTTGTTAGCCTGCCCCGGGGTCCGGCAAGCGGCGGTATTGGTGCACGGAGAGGGCGGCGACGCGCAGTTGGTGGCCTATCTGGTACCAGAGCAGGGCAGTGCCTCGCCGCTGGATATCGCGTTGCTGAAACAACAGTTGGGACAACGTTTGCCCGCTTACATGGTGCCCGCGCAATGCATGCTGCTGGCCGCGCTACCGGTCACCGCCAACGGCAAGCTGGATCGCCGCGCCTTACCGGCACCGACCTGGGAGGGGCGCGCTTATCGTGCTCCACAGAGCACGGTCGAGATCAGCCTTGCCGCCATCTGGGCAGAGGTCCTGAAACTGGCACCGGAGCAGGTTGGCCTTGACGATCACTTCTTTGAACTGGGCGGGCATTCGTTGCTGGCGACACAGATGTGTGCCCGTATTCAAAGCCGAATGGGACTCGTTGTGCCGCTCAGAATGCTCTTTCAATCGCCTGTTTTAAGCGAATTTTCTGCGCGGGTAGCAAGCGAATGCAAGTCTGCCGAATTACCATCTATCCCGCGCCGTAGTCCCGCTGCACTCGTGCCGTTATCATTTGCGCAGCTAGGTTTGTGGTTCCTCTGGCTGGCTGATCCACACGATCCCGGCTACAGCATTTGTAGCGCTTTACGTTGCCGTGGCACGTCGGATCGGGTCGCGCCAGACCGGGTCGCGCCAGACCGGGTCGCGCTAGATCGGGTCGCGTCAGACCGAGTCACCCCAGACCGGGTCGCGCCAGACCGGGTCGCGCCAGACCGGGTCGCATTGCAGGCGAGTTTTGATGCCTTGGTAACACGCCATGCAGCGCTACGCACCACGTTTACGCAGGGGGAAAATGGTGCCGTGATACAGATGAGTCATCCGCCTGCGCCGGTTCAGATGACGCTGGTTGATTTGACGCCATGGCCGGAATCGGAACGGGAGAGGGAAGCACAGCGTTTGGCCGAAGCGGAATCGCTAACTCCCTTTAATTTGGAAAAAGACGCGCTGTTGCGGGTGCAATTGATTGAGCTTGGTACAACCGACCATATCTTGTTGTTGAGTATTCATCACATTGTTGCTGACGGCTGGTCGATCGGACTAATTTTTGACGAATTGATGCGGTCGTATCGGGATTTTCATGACGGCAGACAGGTTGTCGCCGAGCCGCCACCACCAGGAATTGATTATGCCGACTATGCGAGCTGGCAACGACGTCCGTTAGCGGCGAATTCCGACGCCGCAGCGATTGATGCCGCCGACCGTGCCTACTGGCGTCAGCAACTGGATGCGGTCACGCCGCTGTATCTGCCTGTGCCCCGTTCACAAGAGAAGGTACGCATGCCGGGATTGCCGGGCGTGCAGTTATTATTCACCCTTGATACCAATGTGATTCAGCGTGCGCGCGGATTAGCGCAACGCAGCGGCACGACCTTGTCGATGCTGTTACAGGCGGCTTTTCACGTTTTGTTGTATCGACATACCGGTCAGGCAGATCACTGCGTCGGGGTGCTTGCAGCCAACCGCGATAGGACGGAACTCGAACCACTGGTCGGTCTGTTTCTCAATGCGCAGGCATTGCGTGCCCGGATCGATCCGACGCGCGGATTTTCCCATTTGGCAAGGGCAGTTAAAGAAACGCTATTAGCCGCACAAGCGCATATCGGCCTGCCGTTCGCTTCAGTGGTAGAAGATGTATGTCCGGTACGGGAAGCTGGTCGAAATCCTTTGTTTCAGGTTCTGTATAACTTTTTGCGCCCTGATTTCGGAAGTCTTTCCAATGTGCCGGGGATGCAGATCGAAGACTTTCCTGTGCCGCGACGGACTGTGGTTTTCGATCTGGAGCTGGACGTGGTTGAGAATGTGAACGGTACGGTTCGCGGTGCTTTTTCCTATGCTGTTGCGCGGGTCGACGCAGCCTTTGCTGAAGCCCTGCGGGATGATTATTCCGGTCTGCTTGCCGCATTGATAGAGTCACCCGAGCAGCCGCTATTAACGATAGCAAAACCGGGGATGGCTTCACGCCCCGAAAAACATGATCTTGTTCTGCCTGCTCTCGTGGCGAATGCCACACCGTCTTTGCATCCCGAATGGGAATCTGCATTGACCAGAATATGGATTGAGGCCTTGGGTGTTGCCACTGTCACACGCGATGATAACTTTTTTGCACTGGGCGGCAGTTCGCTCATGTGCCTGGAAATGGTGGCGCATGCAAATCGACTTGGTATCGCGCTTGGTCTCACTGATGTTTTTCTCCATCAAACCATTGCGCAACTTGCTGCGGTCAAAGGAACGCCGATAGCGTCACCCCTTGATCGTCGCGCTGTTGAACAGCGACCAATCTTAAAGGAAATGTCTTGAAACAACATAGCTTTACCGCTCCGGGCGAGTCCGGTGGAGGCTCCTCACTTGGCGACGTTATCGGTGATGGTAAGCGTCATCCCCGCCGTCCTGCGCATCCTCCTGCCGGAGAGACGGTTTATCGGCGGTTTATTCCGTGGCTCAATCAGTGGCTTACTTTACGCACCATCAATCCGGATAGCGACCTCGATAGTTTTCACCGCTGGATGAACAATCCACGCGTGGCAAAATTCTGGGAGGAGGACGGATCAATCGATCAGCACCAGGTATTTATCGCCAAGGCGCTGGCCGATCCGCATGTGCATCCGTTGGTGGGATGTCTGGACGAAAAAGCCTTTGGTTACTTCGAAGTTTACTGGGCTAAAGAAGATCGGATAGCGCCATTTTACGCAGCCGCAGATTATGATCGCGGCGTGCACATGCTGGTCGGTGAAGAATGGGCGCGTGGTCCGCACAACATCGCAGCATGGCTTCCTTCTCTGGTGGATTATGTTTTATTGGATGACAAGCGTACCCACACGGTGGTGTGCGAGCCGCGTGCGGATAACCTGCGCATGATCGACTATCTTCAAAAAACAGGGTTTGTTTTTCAGCGCGAATTCGATTTTCCGCATAAACGTGCCGCTTTGTTAATACTTGAGCGCGCCGTATTTGCGCAGGGAAAGTGGTTAGAAGAGGGATTTGGCGCAGACCATAAAGAAATTGCTGTGTCCGTTCTCATTCAGGGTGAATGAAACTCACTCTCGTTTGTAAAGTTTTACATCGTTCGTTCGTCTAGTTGTTATCGGGGATGAACGCGCAACAGTATTCATCCTTCTCCCATTTTCGGTAAGAGGATGAATATGCGTATTTCCGCCATTGAGCACGACTTTATCGGCGTCGGCTTCGGCCCTTCAAACCTGGCGATCGCAGTCGCTATGGAAGGACAAATTCAACTTGGCAAGAGGGCCCTCGATTATTGTTGTATCGAGAAAAAGCCTGCGTTTGTCTGGCATGGCAGCATGCTGCTGGAAGGTAGCGATATGCAGATTTCCTTTCTCAAGGATCTTGCGACCTTACGCGATCCTACCAGTCATTTTACGTTCATCAATTACCTGCATGAGAAGGGCCGCCTGCGGGAGTTTATCAATCTCAAAAGTTTTTTTCCTTCGCGCATCGAATACAACGATTACTTGCATTGGGCGGCGAGTCATTTCGATCATCGCTGTCGTTATGGTGAAGAGGTGGTGGAGGTTGAACCCATGAAGGAAGACGGCCAGGTGACTCGGCTGCAAGTGCATTCGGTTGATGCCAGCGGCCGTGCGCATGCACGGCTGACGCGGAATCTGGTGTTTGGCATCGGCGGCGTACCCAACATTCCGCTGGTTTTTGAAGCGGTGCGTGATGATCGTGTATTTCACGCGGCGTATTACCTTGAGCGGATCGAAGCATTGGTGCGGCGCAAAGCCACGCCGCGCCGGATTGCGGTGATTGGCGGAGGCCAAAGCGGAGCCGAAATATTCATGGATCTGGTGTCGCGTTTCGGCGATGCCGAGGTGACATTGATAACGCGGGGTGAGGCGTTGATGCCTTCAGACGATAGCCCTTTTGTAAATGAAATTTTTAGTCCGCAATTCACCGATCTTATCTATCACCAGTCGCAGGAGTTACGCCGCGCCACGCTTGAAAAATTCCGCAGCACGAACTATTCGGTGGTCGATCTCGATCTGATCGAGCGCATTTATATGCTGCTCTATCAGCAGCAGGTTAGTGGAAATCAGCAGCATGCGCTGCTGTCAGGCCGCGACGTGATTGAGGTGCGGGTCGGCAGCGATGGGGTGGAACTGGCACTCTGCAAGCGCGAGAGCGGTGAGATCACGCCTGTTAGTTTTGATGCAGTCGTGATGGCAACCGGTTATCGGCGTGACGATCACAAGCGGCTTTTGGGTGGGATGGAAGATTACATCGAAGGCTACGAAGTGGAACGCGACTATCGCCTTAAGACCAGCCCGGACTTTTCACCCAAAATTTATCTACAAGGGTGTTGTGAAGATAGTCACGGTTTAAGCGATACGTTGTTGTCGGTACTGGCGGTGCGGTCTGTGGAAATTCTGGATTCGATTTTAGATGATAAAGCGTTACTAACCAAACAAAATAAATTCGGTAAGCAGGATGCCGGTAACCAGCGTTGCTGTCCGGTAGAAAAGTTAAGTCCCGCCTTTCGGGTCGCGATTTAAGCCAGTGTGAAGGATTGGGAGATTCTTCGGATTGGTAGGTTGTTTTTCATGTCGCCGTTTGGCGTAATTTTAGTTTGATCCAGGGGAGTCGAAAGTATGCAGAAAAAATGTAGTCGCAATGGTCGCTGTAACGATGCTGTAATGTGTAATCGCAATCCTGGCAACAGACTTGGTAGAAAACTGCGTGGTAAATTGGGCTCTGGTTTTATCGGTGAAAGCCTGCGCCTGACACCGCTTGCAATCGCGTTGCTGACGTGGTCGGCTCACTCTTACGCGGAAACAGAAATGCCCACCGTCAATGTCACCGCGCAGCAAGGTGATGAGAGTGCGCTATCCAGTTATCGCGCTTATATCGGAAGCAGTGGGGCTTTGGGTACCAAAGAATTACTCGATACGCCGTTTTCGGTAAGTGTCGCCACCAAAGAGTACATTGCCAATCAACAGGCCACCACAATTGCTGAAGCGTTCAAAGGCGATGCTGCGGTCACCGCACTGAGCAACAATATAGGGGGCGAAAATTCGCAAATTGCGATTCGGGGCCTGGCGCTCGATACCTTGAACGGATATAAAATCGATGGACTTAATACGGTCCTGTGGCAAGCAGATTTGCCATTGGAGCATTTTGAGCAGATTGAGATATTGAAAGGTTTGTCCGGCTTTATGTACGGCTTCAGTTCGCCGGGGGGCATTGCCAATTACCAGACCAAGCGCGCCACCCAGGAACCGGTGTCGATGGTGTCGGTCGGCTACGGCACCCAATCGCAATTTAAGGCGCAGGCTGATATTGGCCGCCGATTTGGTGACAATGATCGCTACGGATTACGGGTCAACGCGGTGCACGAAGGCGGCACGACGTATCTGGATGCGCCGATCAAACGGGATTCCGTATCGGCGGCGTTTGACGTGCGTCTTGCTCCCGGTCTGGTGTGGACTTTGGACGGGTTGTATCAAAAACGTAAAGTCAACGGATCACTGTTTGCGTTGACCCTGGCTGACGGTGTGGCATTGCCCGGTCCGGTTGATGGAAGTCAACGTCTCAGCCAGGATTTTACCTATCACGAGACCACTATCGCCGCTGTGGGGACGGAGTTGCGCTGGAATATTGCAGGAAGTTGGGATATGCGTCTGGGCTATCGCAGCATGCGTCAGACCCGTACCAACTATGACAGCTTCCTGACGGTGACCGATAATGCAGGAAATTACAACGAAGACTTGTATCGCTGGTATAGCAAACAGAATAGCGACTCGGCCAACTTGTTGTTTTCCGGTCAGATTCAGACCGGGTCCATTAGCCATGATGTGACTTTTGGTACAGATATGCAGCGGGCTGAACGCATCAACGGAAATTTCGGTGACGACTTCCTCGGTGTCGGCAATTTGTCCCGCGACACCACGTTTGCCAATCCTGGACTTCCGGTCGATCAGGCGTTGTTCAAGGCCTCCGATACGCGCAATATTGGGGTGTTTGCGAGTGATACGATTCATTGGAACTCGCAATGGAGTTCGATCATTGGACTGCGGCACAGTAATTATACGCAGCACTCGTATAACCTGGATGGTTCCACTTCAGACACTTATACCAAAACGGCATTATCGCCGACGTTGGCGATGATCTGGAAACCGGCTGCCTCGGTTTCGTATTACGTCAGTTACGTTGAATCGTTGGAGCAGGGCGGCTCCGCTCCTCTGAGCACGGTGAATTACGGTACGACATTTGGACCGCTCAAGAGTAAGCAATATGAGGCCGGCGTTAAAAAAGAGGGAAGAGGATGGTCTGCGGAAGCGGCCTTATTCCGTATTGAGCGCGGGCTGGAGTTCACCAATAGTGCCAACGTCTACATTCAGGAAGGAGCCCTTAGTTATCAGGGTCTCGACGTCGCGGGACGCATGGAGTTGGGCCGCGACTGGGGTTTGATGGCGAGTGCAGTATTGATGAATAGTAGCAATAAGAGCGACGATCCAAGCGTTGACGGCAAGCGTGCCAGTAATGTCGCCAACTTTACGGCTGCGTTGCAAGCCGAATATAAAGTGCCGACGTTAACCGGCCTGACATTTTCCGGTGGAACCCGTTATGTCGGAAAACAGGCGTTGGAAAGCGACAATGCGCACATCATCGGGAGTTATCAACTGTACGATATTGGGGCAAGATATAAGGCGAAAGTTGGCGGGAAGGATGTGATTTTCCGCGCTAATCTGGACAACCTGACCAATGAGAAATATTGGTTGGGCAGCTGGAATGGCTTCCTTATTCAGGGTGCGCCGCGCACCCTGCGAGCTAGCGCAGAATTCAATTTCTGATCTGAAACAAGCATAAAAATAGCGATGCTTTACATTGAAGGTGAAATGTTAAAGCGTCGCTATTTTTTTATGTGGAGCGGCCTGGTCCGGCTCAACCATCAACCTTTTCTAGCTTACCCACCATACGGTCCGCGGCATCGATTTCCGCGAACAGGTCTGTCACAAAATTAACAAACACCCGTACCTTGACCGAAAGCTGATGGCTGTGGTGATACACCACCGAGACCGGTGGCCCGGTAGTGCTCCAGTCTGTCAAAATGGGAGTTAACGTCCCGCTTTTTATCTGGGGATTAAGAGATAGTGACAGCAACTGAATAATGCCCGCACCACTGGTTGCAGCGTGGATTAGGGATTCGGCGTGATTGATCGCAATGCTGGTCTGCGGGTTCGATTCGACGGTTTGCTTACCTTTGCTAAAGGTCCATGGAACGTTGAGACCGGTATTCGGATGAATAAAAGCCAGACAATTGAATCGCGCCAGATCGTGCGGAGAATCGGGCACGCCATGCCGTGAAAGGTATTCCGGCGACGCGCAGCACAGATTTTTGGTTTGATAGATTCGTCTCGCTACCATACTGGAATCTTTCAGTTCTCCGATCCGCATCCAGACATCGCCACGCCCCTCCACCATATCGACCATGCGATCGCTGACGTTCATGCGCACCGTTAAATCCGGGTAAAGCGCGGTAAAACGCGATAGCGCCGGTGCCAGATAAATGCGACTAATCACAGTCGGCACGTCAATTCGCAGCACGCCCTGTGGCGTTGCGCGCGAACCTTGGAGTGCATCTTCCAGCTCCATCATGTCGCCTAATAATCGTTGCGCGCTTTGATAACAACGATGGCCGTCGTCAGTCAGTGATAGTTTACGGGTGGTCCGATTTAGCAGGCGCACGCCAAAATGACGCTCAAGATTAGCGATATGATTGGTGATTGAACCGTTTGAGAGTTCCAGCTGCTGCGCTGCACGGCTGAAACTGTTCAGCTCAACCACTTGGCAAAATATTCGCAATGATTCCAGTCGATCCATGGGATTCCCCCAATTGTTTAGTAATCATAAAAAATGATTTTAATTATTAGCTATTATTTTGTAAATGAAAAATGTGCATAATGCGTATAGGTCGGGCGCGAATGATCCGACAGACAACTATTAACGCGGAGACTAAATAAATGACAATTTCCTCAACGGTGCCCGACGGCGGCTTTCGCCAGATCGACATTCCCGCCCTTATCGACCGCAGCAAAATCGGCTTTTCGCAAACCATCATGCTGGTTTTATGCGGTTTATGTCTGATCGTCGACGGTTTTGATGTGCAGGCGATGGGATATGTGGCACCGGCGATTATCCAGGATTGGGGCATCGCCAAGTCGCATCTGGGGCCGGTTTTCGGTGCCGGTTTGTTCGGTATGCTGGTCGGTTCGTTGATGTTTAGCATGTTGGCGGACCGCATCGGCAGGCGCCCGGTCTTGATTGCTGCGACGTTATTTTTCGCAGTTTGCATGTTAGTGACGCCGATGGCGACTTCCTTGGGGGAACTGGAAATCATCCGCTTTATTACCGGCTTGGGGCTGGGAGCAATTATGCCGAACGCGATGGCGTTGGCGGGCGAATATAGCCCGGTACGCAAACGCGTGACCTTGATGATGTTGGTGTCCTGCGGCTTTACGCTAGGCGCGGTGCTGGGCGGGCTGCTGTCTGCCTACCTGATTCCGCGCTTTGGATGGCAATCGGTCTTCCATGTCGGCGGCGTTGTGCCGCTCGTTATAGGGGCATTGATGATTTTTTTACTACCTGAGTCGATGCAGTTTCTGGTCTTGCGTGGCAAGAAACTCGATCAGGTTGGTAAGTGGTTACGTCGGATTGATCCGAATGTTGTGATTGATGCTCAAACGCGCTATGTTGTGAATGAAAAGGCAGGGAAGGGCGCGCCGATGTTGCAGCTTTTTCAGGAAGGCCGCGCCAAGGTCACAATCCTGCTATGGGTGATCAATTTCATGAATCTCGTGAATCTGTATTTTCTGTCTAACTGGTTGCCCACCATCGCCAAGGATGCCGGACTTTCCACTGCGAACGCGGTATTGGCTGGCACCGCTTTGCAAATCGGCGGCACATTTGGAACGCTCATCATGGGGCAACTCATAGATCGCTCCAGTTTCCGTCGCGTACTGATTCCGGTGTTTGTTGTGGCGGGGTTCGCGGTCGCGTTGATCGGGCGTCCCGAGGCATCGCTGGTGTTTTTGTTTGGAAGTATTTTTGTCGCAGGTTTTTGTATCGTTGGCGGTCAGCCCGCGGTGAATGCGCTGGCTGGTACCTATTACCCGACCACGTTGCGCTCGACCGGCATCGGCTGGAGTCTGGGGATTGGGAGGATAGGCTCGATTGTCGGTCCGGTCCTGGGCGGTGAATTGATCCGCCTGAACTGGCCGAACAGCACGATTTTTATCGTATTGGCGGTGCCAGCGCTGGTATCGGCGTTGATGCTGATCCTGATGGGAAACAGTGCGCTTCGCAAATCTACCGTTGCTAGTTCCATTACTACAACCAGTGCGAATGAGGGCCAATCAACCCTGATCGTCCAGAATAAATTGTGAGGAATCTAATGACTGCATCCATGCCTGAACCTTCGCACACGATAAACCTCCAGAAACAAGCCGGTGATTCTGGTCGGCTTCAGTATCAATCCGGCTTTGGTAATGACTTCGCCACCGAGGCGTTACCGGGCGCCTTGCCTGTCAGCCAAAATTCCCCACAAAAAGTAGCGTATGGTTTATATGCAGAGCAATTATCCGGTACCGCATTTACGGCACCGCGCGCCCATAACCGGCGTTCATGGCTCTATCGCATCAGACCCGGGGCGATGCATCATGCTTTCGCACCGCTCGATCATCCATTGCTGCGTAGTGGACCTTTTAATCAGGTTGCGGCGTCTCCCAACCAGTTGCGCTGGGACCCGCTACCATTGTTATCCTCAGACCAGCCTACCGACTTCGTTGATGGTTTGGTGACGATTGCTGGCAACGGCGACGCGGCCATGCAAGCCGGTCTGGGAATTCATTTGTATGCAGCGAATCGTTCGATGGATGATCGTTTCTTTTACGATGCGGATGGCGAACTATTGATTGTTCCGCAGCATGGGCGCTTGCTGGCGCACACTGAAATGGGAATGCTCGATGTCAGCCCCGGTGAGATTCTGGTGATTCCACGCGGGGTCCGCTTTCGTATGACGTTGCCGGACGGTGAAGCCCGCGGTTATGTCTGTGAAAATTATGGCGCGCAATTCGAATTGCCGGAACTGGGGCCGATTGGCGCAAACGGCTTAGCCAATACCCGCGACTTTCAGGCACCGGTGGCGGCCTACGAAGAGCGGGAGGGGGATTTTCAGTTGGTAGCAAAATTCGGTGGCCAGTTATGGTCGGCCGCGATAGGCCATTCACCGCTGGATGTGGTTGCGTGGCACGGTAATTACGCGCCATACAAGTATGATCTCAGTCGTTTCAATACCATCAATACGGTGAGTTTCGATCATCCGGACCCTTCCATTTTTACGGTACTGACTTCACCATCGGCTTTGGCTGGAACGGCGAATGTGGATTTTGTGATTTTTCCACCGCGCTGGATGGTGGCCGAAAACACCTTCCGTCCGCCTTGGTTTCATCGCAATGTGATGAGCGAATACATGGGGTTGGTCCACGGTGCCTATGATGCCAAGGCTGAGGGCTTTGCACCCGGCGGCGGCAGTTTGCACAATTGCATGAGCGGCCATGGGCCCGATGCGGTCACCTTTGAGAAAGCCAGCCACGCCGAGCTGACGCCGCATCGGATCGATAATACATTAGCGTTTATGTTTGAAAGCCGTTACGTGATTCACCCGACCCGCTTTGCGCTGGACACACCGCTTTTGCAGAAGGACTATCTCGCTTGCTGGGATGGATTGAAAAAGAATTTCAATGGATGGCCTTGAGTAATTTTTCCAATTTTCAGTTTCGATATTGCGACGATGACCATTGACGGTCAGGCAGAGCGCATCACGATTATAAATTGCACTTTTTTTCTGACAATGGAGTTCCTTCATGCAACCAAACGACCCTACGCTGAAGTCTTTTATAGCGACCACACCAGAATGTCACTTCCCTATCCAGAATTTGCCGTTTGGCGTCTTTAGCAATGGAGGCGATCCGACCTTACGAGTCGGGGTAGCCATTGGCGATCAAGTGCTGGATCTGGCGATATTGGCGGATGCCGATCTTCTGCCGCTACCCGCAGAGGTTTTTCGAAGCGGAAGCCTGAATCAATTCGTGGCGCTGGGACACGCGACCTGGCGCGCCACGCGTGAGTTAATCAGTCATTTGCTGCAGGACGACAATCCACTATTGCGCGATGACCCGCTGCTACGCGGCGCGGCGCTATTGCAGCAAGACCAGATTACCTGCCATTTGCCGATGGAAATTCCAGGTTACACCGATTTCTATTCATCGAAAGAGCACGCAACCAACGTCGGTTCGATGTTCCGCGATCCGGAAAACGCGTTGCTGCCAAACTGGTTGCATATTCCGATCGGCTACAACGGCCGTGCCAGTTCCGTCGTCGTCAGCGGAACCGCGTTGCATCGCCCTAAAGGACAGTTGAAATTGCCTGATGCTGATGCGCCGATTTTTGCGCCGTCGCGCAAACTGGATTTCGAACTGGAAACCGGTTTCCTGATCGGTCAGGCAAATGCGTTGGGCGAGCCGATTGATATCGCAGTTGCAGAGCAGCATATTTTTGGGATGGTGTTACTTAACGACTGGAGTGCCCGTGACTTGCAGCAATGGGAATACGTGCCGCTCGGACCATTTAACAGCAAATCGTTCGGCACCTCGATCTCGCCTTGGGTGGTGACAATGGAGGCGCTGGAACCCTTTCGCGTCGCCAGTCCGGTGCAGCAGCCGACGCCGCTACCGTATCTGCAGCAAAGCACTGATAACGGCTATAACATCGCGTTGGAGGTGACGTTGAAACCGGCAGAAGATGAAGGTAGATCAGGTGAAGGACAAACAATTTGCAAAACTAATTTCAAAGCCATGTACTGGACTATGGCGCAGCAACTGGCACATCACACGGTATCAGGTTGTAATACTAAAGTAGGCGACCTGATGGGCTCAGGAACGATCAGCGGCAGTACATCGGAAGCGTTCGGGAGTTTGCTGGAACTGACGCGGAATGGCCAGAAACCGTTGTCTCTGGCAAACGGCGTGCAGCGTGGGTTTATTCAGGACGGTGACGAAATTGCAATGACCGGATGGTGTCAGGGTGATGGTTATCGGGTCGGCTTTGGTAGTGTGACCGGCAAGATATTACCGGCGCGTTAAGATAGTAGTCATGGCTGGGGCGCATGTTTGCGCCCCAATTTCGGTCCCCCGCGATAAGCGATTACAGCCAGATTATTGCTGCGATGACGCCAATAATTAAACCAAATTTGACCACGTAATAGAGCGGCTTGCTGAATTTTTTGAGCGCTCTGCGATATTGACCCGCAGCCCAGACAAAGCGAAACAGCTTGTTAATGCCGCCGGTCTGGTCGCCGGTGTCATTCGGCGATGCCGCCGCGCTCATCATGTGTCGACCGAGCCAGCGGTTAACCGCTTGCGCCCAGCGATACTTCATCGGGCGTTCGATATCGCAGAAAATAATGATGCGATTGATGTCTGTGCCGTTATGCGCCCAATGCATAAAAGTCTCATCGAAAACGACCCCTTGCCCATCGCGCCAGCTGTGGCGTTCTCCGTTGACTTCGATAAAACAGCGGTCATCGTTGGGCGTGATCAGACCCAAGTGATAGCGCATTGATCCGGCAAATGGATCGCGATGCAAATTCAGTTTTCCGCCCGGTCCAAGTTCCGCAAACATCGCGGCTTTTACGCTCGGTGTTCGACGCAGTAACGCGACTGTTTTAGGACAAAATTGTTCAGCCGACGGATGGCTGGCGTCGTACCATTTTAAATAGAAACGCTTCCAGCCCGCCTTGAAAAAAGAATTGAAACCCGCATCGTCGTTCTTGGCAGCGGCGCGGATTTTTTCCATCCCGATCAACGCCTGTGCTTCGTCGCGGATCGTTTCCCAGTTATCTTCCAGTATTTTCAGATCGCTGAAAGCGCTGGTTGGCAGATAGGCCGTGTTGGTCGGCACCTTGGAAAATAAATACATCAAAATATTCAGCGGTGCCATGATCGATGAATGGTCGAACAATTGCCGAAAAAACGGCAAGCGCACCTTTCCGCGGAAGTGCACGTAAATGATGGATAAAAGGAAAATACTAATCACTGCCCATTTCATGACAATGTGCTCCAATCAAAAAATAGCTACGTCGATTATTGAACCTCGCCGGCGCTCAGGAAGGCGCGCAAACGTTCAATATGGATGAGCAAAAAAACAATAAAAAATCAGCCTGAAATGCATTTAGCCGCCATTTTAGCCGTTTATGGCTATCTCCCCCGGATTATGCGCTTTCCCGATAAGTGACCTATTGTAGAAATAGGGAGAATTGCGGATTCGAAGATTGCCACGACGGGAATTTTAATGATAATATCGGCGCTTCCTTAGGGGAGTAGCCTTCTTGCAATAAATGACACTTATTGTGCTTGACCTACCATGGGTCATACCAGCCACAAAGGTGTTTCATTGTTGCAATGAGCGTATGTCAACATACTTGACGCTTATCGTCATGGCATACGCAACCGTCAGGTGTGGCAAGACCTTTGGTACATTGTCCTTACCCGGCTGGGCGGGGACGCTGTGCCATTTGTCAGTGCCCAGCCCCCAGGAACTCCCTATGTTTAAGTCTCGTTATTTTCCTGTTGATCATTCTTCAGTTGATTATTCCAGTTTAGCGCCTATTCAATTCCCGCTTGCTCAAGCAGTTGATGCACACGAGGTTGCAGCATGATGTTGACGATCGCATTATTATTAGGATCGGCGATTGTTATTTATTTGTCATGTGAATATTTCGTCAATAGTATCGAATGGGTAGGTCGACGTCTGGGGGTTGCCCAAAGCGCGGTCGGTACGGTGCTGGCAGCCTTCGGCACAGCTTTGCCAGAAACCGTGGTTACCTTTGTTGCCGTCGTGTTTGGTCGCGATGCCGCGCATAAGGACATCGGCGTTGGTGCAGCACTTGGCGGTCCGCTGGCGCTCAGTACGATTGCCTATGCGGTAGTCGGGTTAATGTTTATTTTAAACCGCAAAAAACTCGGAAGTATTTTGTTGTCCACGGCGGATGGTGCACGATTGAGTCGCGATCAGGCCTGGTTCATGGGAATTTTCATTCTCAAAATATCTCTTGGTTTGTTCGCTTTTGCATTTAAGCCCTGGTTTGGCCTGCTGTTTCTGCTGGCATACGGTGCCTATATCTGGGGCGAAATTCGTAAAGAGGATAGTGCTGACGTTGAGGTCCACGATCTTGATCCATTGAAATTCCGCCCGCATGATCCGGAACCGGGGCTAGGCTGGGCTACATTGCAGACGATAGTCGCTCTCGTTGTCATCTTTTTGAGCTCACAGCTATTTGTCGCTCAGCTCGAGGCGATGGCACCGTGGCTTGGTATTTCCCCACATTTGGTGGCTTTGCTATTGAGTCCGATTGCCACCGAACTACCAGAGATTCTGAATGCCGTGATCTGGGTTCGCCAGGGCAAGCAAACGTTGGCACTAAGTAATATTAGCGGTGCGATGATGATTCAGGCCACTATTCCGACGGCGCTGGTCTTGATCTTTACGCCGTGGATGCTGGATACCGCGTTGATCTGGGCCGGTACCATCACGATGGTATCCATCGCTGGGTTGTATGTATTATTGCGCAAACAGATGCTGACCGGACCCCGGCTGGCACTGTTTGGCGGACTGTATGTGGTATTTGCAGCGGGACTTGCGGTCATCGGCATACGTTAGGTATCAGTCGGACCTGCATCAAGTCGGACCGTATCAAGTCGGACCTATATCAAGCCAGACATTATCCCGCTGAAGCTGAGAGAAACCTTCGGGTTTCTCGGAATTCTCGGTTCAAGCCTCCTCGACTACGTCCTGTGTCTGCAACTCAATACCGCCGATGCGCTCTGCTACCTTGTTGTATACCCACGCGCCGAATAGTGTAAAAACGAAGCCAAATAGCGCATAAAGAATTGGCGTCAACAGAATGAATCCAGAAAAGGACGAAGTGCGGTCACCTGGTATCACCAGCATAAACAGCGTCGATAGAATAATGAACGGCAGGGTTATTGCAAAATAAAGAACGGCTAATACTTTGGCAGTCTGCAATGGTGCGATGCTTATAATTTGTTTTTTCATGAGAACTCCCGTGGTGATCGACATTTGACGATTAAATTGAAGGGCGGCAGCAGCTGATTGCCTGAAAGGTTATCACGCCGTGCCCTTGTTTATGTGCGCGCTCCCACAGCGATCACCGCAGCACCGCTCAATGCGAGACCGGCGCCAAGCAGATCAGTCCAACGTGGTGTGACGCCGTCCACACCCCACAGCCAGATGATTGCGGTAGCAATATATACCGCGCCATAGGCAGCATACACGCGGCCACTGGCAATCGGATGCAGACTCAGCAGCCATACGAACGCTGTCAGGCTTACGACGGCCGGTAGCAGCAGCCATACCGATCCTTTGCCCTGAAGCCACAGCATCGGCAAATAGCAGCCGAGTATCTCGGCAAAGGCGGTTAAGGCAAATAATCCAAGCGTTTTTGCGAACGAGATCGACAACATGACGGACAATTTCCCCCGTGAAAAAGGTGACGATCATATGGTAGGGGAAGTTGGCGCTGGCGGGCAAAATTTTTACTGGTGAAATTTATTGCGTTGTTTTGTTATACCGAATCAGCCGATTCCCAGGTTGCAGAGTAGGCGGTTCTGGCATGCTGGGGTATATTGCAGAGACACTGCAGATGCTCTTTGATGGGCATTCCGCCATCAGTTACACTATTTTAATATGCTGAGGAAGACGCGATGTTAGAACTCAGGCCCACCTGCGAGAACTGCGATAAAGCACTGCCACCAGCATCGATTGAAGCATGCATTTGTTCTTACGAATGTACATTTTGCGCGTCCTGTGTCGAAGTCGTTCTTGAGAATGTTTGTCCCAATTGCGGCGGCGGCTTTACCCCGCGTCCGATCAGGCCGTCAAAAGATCTGATCGGCGGGAATTTTTTAGGTCGTAATCCGGCCAAAATTGAGGTGAAACACAGGCCGGTCGTGGCTGAAGTACATGCGCGCTTTTCTGCGACAATCAAAGGTATTGCGCCGGAGAACAGGTAACGTAGAAACGGGCATTGCAACTATCCCGCGTTTTCCGGACCAGTTGACGTGTCATTGGTTCGTCATAATCGGTCATTACAATTTGGCCGATTATCATGAGTCATACTCAGGGTAACGATGCGAGCAGATTTTTGCACCCGAATCCCGATGACCATTTATTCAACAATATGACCTTTCCTTTACTCAATCGCGAACTGGGCGTCCTGGCCTTTAATGAGCGGGTGCTGGCGCAAGCTGAAGATCCCTCCGTACCTTTGCTGGAACGCCTGCGTTTTGTGTGCATCACCAGTAGCAATCTGGATGAATTTTCCGAAATTCGCATGTCTGGTTTGCAGGAGCAGATGCGCGAGTCTATTGATGGGGTGACGCCGGACGGCATGTCGCTACAGCAGGCTTACACGGTGATTAGCGAGCGCGCCCAAAAGTTGGTTACCCGCCAATACGCCTTGTTTAACGAAGTGTTGTTGCCTGCGCTAAATGCCGAAGGAATTGTTTTTTATGCCGAGTCCGACTGGGACGACAAGCAGCGTGCCTGGGCTCACGAGTTTTTTAAAACCGAACTTCTGCCAGTGCTGACACCGATTGGTCTCGATCCAGCGCATCCGTTTCCAAAAGTGTTGAATAAGAGCTTGAATTTTGCCGTTAAGCTGAGCGGCAAAGATGCCTTTGGCCGGGAGCCGGAACTCGCCATCGTTCAGGCACCACGTGCCTTGCCGCGCCTGGTTCGCATGCCGGAGGAGCTCTCGCGCCACCCTTATGGTTTTGTCCTGTTAAGCAGTTTTATGCAGTGCTTTGTCGGCGAACTATTCCCTGGCTTATCTATCGGAGGCTGTTATCAGTTCCGCGTTACCCGTAACAGCGATCTGTTTGTGGACGAGGATGAGGTCACTGACTTGCGGCTGGCTTTACAAGGTGAGCTGCCGACCCGACAACTCGGAAATGCGGTGCGACTGGAAGTGGCGGATGATACGCCTGCCTCCCTGGTTTTACGCCTGTTGAACCAAAACGGTTTACAGCCCGGTGATTGCTATCGCGTCAATGGGTCGGTCAATCTGGTGCGCCTGATGCCCTTACCGGATTTGGTTGCCCGTCCCGATCTGAAGTTCGTTCCCCATACCCCGGTGCTGCCGAAATCGTTCTTTACGGGCTCATCGGTGTTCGATGTCATCGATCAGGACGATGTTCTGCTGCATCATCCATACGAGAGTTTTCAGCCGGTGCTGGAGCTATTACAGCAAGCAGCGATTGACCCGGATGTCCTTGCGATCAAGCAAACCATTTATCGGACTGGTAATGAATCGGCGTTAATGAATGCGTTGATGCAGGCAGCTAAAAATGGCAAGGAAGTCACAGTGGTGCTGGAACTGATGGCGCGCTTTGATGAAGAAACCAATATCGGCTGGGCGGCCAAACTGGAGGCGGTTGGGGTGCATGTCGTATATGGTGTATTTGGTTATAAGACCCACGCCAAGATGTTGTTAATCGTCCGGCGTAAACAGCACGCCAAACATACCAAACTCAAACGTTACGTCCATCTTGGCACGGGAAACTATCATTCACGCACCGCGCGCCTGTACACAGATTTTGGGCTGATGACCAGCGATGACAAGATGTGCGAAGATGTCCATAACGTGTTTCAGCAACTGACCGGCTTCGGCAAGCAGGTGCAGCTTAAGCGGTTGTGGCAATCGCCGTTTACGTTACATGCGAATATTCTCAAAGCCATTCAGAAGGAAGTTGATGCCGCCAAGGCGGGGCGTCAGGGCTATATCATCGCCAAGATGAACGCATTACTGGAACCGACGGTTATCGCAGCCTTATATGAAGCCTCGCAAGCTGGCGTCAGAATTCAATTGATCATTCGGGGTGTTTGCGCGCTGCAAGCCGGTGTTCCCGGATTATCGGAAAACATTACGGTGCGTTCCATAATCGGCCGCTTTTTAGAACATCATCGGGTATTTTATTTCTACGCAGATGGTGAAGAGCACGTCACGCTATCGAGTGCCGACTGGATGGATCGGAATTTATTCCGTCGTATCGAAACGGCATTTCCGATACTGGACAGCAAATTAAAGCGCCGCGTCATCGAAGAAAGTTTGTTGATACATCTGCAGGATAATGCGTCCGCATGGGATATGACGGCTGACGGAAGTTATAAAAAAGCGAAACCGGGTGACGCCGAACCGTTAATAAGTCAGATCGATTTATTAGCGCGTTTTTAGGCCTGGTTCTAAGCACGTTTTTAGGCCTGTTTTTAAGCCTGTTTTGTGCGATGGCGGTACGCGCTTAACGTTGCGCGTTAAGCGCGTATCGATTACCGCCCGGCGGACCAGATAGATGGTTATTTCAATAGCTTATGCAACGGAATAATGCCTGAGGGCGGTTCAACCCACGACTGCGAAGGCCTGCGCCAGATCCTCAATCAAATCCTCAGGGTCTTCCATTCCGATATGTAATCTGACGATGGTTCCTGCCTCAGACCAATCGGTCACAGTGCGGGCACTTTTCAAATCGGAAATGGTCGCAAGGCTTTCATAACCGCCCCATGAAGCGCCTATACCAAATAATGTCAGTTGATTGACGAAGCGCGCCGCGGCCGACCGGTCGGCGCGGCTAAATTCAAACGAAACCAGACCGTTGGTGCCCTGACAATCGCGCTGCCAGATAGCATGTCCGGGATGGTCGGGTAAGGCCGGACAGAATACCCGTGCGACCTCTGCGCGGCCGAGCAACCATTGCGCTATTTTCAATGCGTGCTGCTCGTGAAGCGCAAGGCGCGCAGCTAACGTGCGGATGCCGCGCAAGACCAGATAAGCATCGTCAGGACTGACAGTCATCCCACACGCATCGCTCATTTCTGCCAACGGCCGCCAGGCTTTTTCGTTAGTAGTCACCGTTCCCATCATGACGTCGGAGTGGCCACTAAGATACTTGGTGGCAGCTATGACCGAGACGTCGGCACCCAAGGCCAACGGTTGGTATTGCAATCCTGAGCCCCAGGTGTTGTCCGCCACTAGGAGCCAGTTATTCGCGGCAGCCAGAGTTGCCAGTGCGCGCATATCGCAGAGTTCATACACTAGCGAACCAGGACATTCAACATACAACATCCTGGTTTCAGGTCGGGCCTTTTCCACGATATCGCTCCCGTCGGCGCAAAAGAACGTGACTTCAATACCGAACTTTTTCATGAACGTTTCTGCGAAATGACGCACCGGTTGATACACGCAGTCAGCAATCAGTACATGATCGCCCGGTTTCAGATAAGTTGTGAAGACCATCGCGATGGCTGCCAGGCCGGTCGGGAACAGCCTGGTGCGAAATCCGCCTTCGATATCCGAAACCACATCCTCTAGCGCAAACGCGGTCGGATTGCCGCGTGCTCCATAAGTAAATAACCGCTCGTCGTTGCGATGCGCACGCATTGCATCGAGCTCTTCGACTGATTCAAACAACACGGTGGAAGCGCGCACCACTGGCGGATTGACCGCCTTGCCACCACGATACGCTGGAGCATTGCCAGCCTTAAGCAATCGGGTATGAGGACGAAGCTTCTTCAATAAAAATGGAGACATTGTCTTTTCCCTGTGGATGGTTGAAAACATGCAGTAAATAATACACAATGCGATGTTAAGAAATTTTCGTGATGGCTTCTGTCGATGCCGCATCCAGATTAAAGGCATCCCGTTCGCGTTGATCGAGTTGAGCCAGCAGTCCGGTTTCCCACTTCAGATATTGGCGTGCGGCGGCTTTATTGCCGTCATGTCGGTCATGCACGAAGAAAAGATAATCGATACATTCAGCATCAGGCGGCAGGTCCGGTGTGCTTTCAACCTCCAGTTGCGCTTTAGTCCAGGCTGAAAATCCCCCTTCCAGTTGCCATATTCTAGCCCCGCACTCCGGTGATAATTGCGTCCATTCTTTTGCAACGAGCGCAATGATCGTAGCGTCATCGCCGACCAGAATAACATCGCCGCCCTGAGCAAATAGTTCGAATGCCGGGAGGCTAGGGCGGATGCTCCAGGTAGCCCCAGGAATATGTGATTTGCGGAATTGCATGCCCGGCCGCACATCCAGCACCCGGATGTTATTGGCCGCTATTCGTGCGCTCAGAGTAGTGATATTCATCGTCGCCACTGCCGGCCCCGCGAAAGCAGATTCCTTTATATTCTCAAGGGCGGCGAGCGAGAATTTACTTTCAATGCCATCTCTCAATACATAGGCATCGTGCCCCAACTGCTTCAGCCAACTGGCGACGACAGGCGCGCGGCATCCATCATCATCAAACAGCACCAGCTTTGCATGACGCACGCCGATGTATTGATCGGTTGCCTGTATCAGTTGACCGCCAGGCGTGTGCTGCGCACCGGGCAGGCTGCCGCTCCCGAATTCATTAGGCGTGCGCACATCGCATAAAAATACCGAGCAGTTGCCGGACGATATCCATCGGGAGATCGCAGTCGCATCGACGCTTTCTACATTGAAACGCGCGGCGACACGCGCACTGGCAGCGCGGCCAGCGACGCGTCCATAATCCGAGACCTGATCAGGGTAGCGACGCTCGCTCCCATGTTCCAGTTTAAGGTCTTCCAGATACCATCCCTGCGTGCCATTTTCCAAGGCCATCACCGGATTGGGAAGGCCCAGATTAATCAAGGTTTGCGCACCAACGATGCTGCGGGTGCGACCTGCGCAATTCACCACGATGGTGGTGTTCGGACTGTCGATCATGTCATGGACGCGGTAACTCAGCTCACCGTTTGGACAACAAACCGATCCCGGGATGGTCATCTTGTGATATTCGGATAGTGGACGGCCATCCAAGACCACCACATCATCGCCGCGCTCCAGCATCTCGAAGAGTGTTGATGCGCTCACCGAGGGCGTATGACTGTGTTCTTCGATCAGTTCACCAAACGTCTTCGACGGGACATGGACACCGGCAAACAATGGGTAGCCCACTGCTTTCCAGGCAGCGGTCCCGCCTTCCAGAATATGGACATCGGTATAGCCTAGGGCGATGAGGCTGCGGGCAGCTTTGGGGGCAATAGTCTGGTGTTCGTCATACACGACTAACCTTACGGAGCGACGCGGGGCGAGTCTGCAAACATCCAGCTCAAGGCGGCTGTAGGGCAACGGCACAGCGTAAAACAGGTGCGACTCGCCGTACTGACCTTGTTCGCGCACGTCAAAGAGCGCGATTTCGTCATCGTCATGTAACCAGTTTTTGAGAGTATGGGGTTCGACAAATTTATGCATAAATGGTTTCGGTAAGTGGCCTGAAGGAGAGATTCAAATTAGCGCCGCGTTGGAACACCGATGCCCATTATCTGGTAGCGGCCTGTCTCAAGATCGAAGCCGATCCGGGCGTTCAGGGTTTCCAGTGCACGGCCATACATGTGGAGATGACGGATCGCTGTTTCGCCTTGAATCTGGACCGCATGAATGTCATCCGGCATGAGTGCGATACCGTGGCCGGGATCGACCACGACGGTACTTTCCAGTTCTAGTGCGCCGACACCCGGCACGCTGCAGTCGTCGGTGCGGCGATACACATAATTGTGTTCGACGCCCTCAACCGCGGCGATGCAGGCCCAGGTGGTATGGTCATGTGGCGTAATCCGCTTTCCTGGGAGCATGACGTTGAGATAGAGCGCGTAGGTTTGATCGCTCTCTTCGTGAATCATATACCGGGCTTGTAATTCTCCATCAACCGGTGCTGCATACTTGTCGGCGTTCCATAACTGGGTTCGTGCGGCGAGTGCTTCGACCACGGTCAGGACCTTGGCCAGTGACGCGCGGGTGGTGCCATCCTGGTGAATGATCTGTTTGATGTTATTGATCGCGGCAGAGACGATCTGCTGCTTTTCATTGGATTGGTTCATGATTTTTCCTTTATAGAATCGGATAATTATTTGTCTGCGTGGTCACTCAAACGTGCCTTCGGACGACTGTCGATCATTGTTAATGCGGTTTTCAGTAAGCGTTCACGCCGCCATCTGGGTGCTGACACGGTCGTGAGGGCGTAGTACGTCCTGCAAAAATTTACGGGCGCGCGGATGGCTGGGATTGGTGAAAAATGCCTCCGGTGGCGCATCTTCCAGCAGTTCCCCGTTATCCATGAACCAGACGCGACTTGCGACCTCTCGGGTGAATCCCATTTCATGGGAAACAATCACCATCGTCATACCGTCGCGTGCCAGCGATTGCATGACCTGTAGCACTTCCGATACCATTTCCGGATCGAGTGCACTCGTTGGTTCGTCGAACAACATAAGCGCTGGCCGCATCGCCAGAGCGCGGGCAATCGCCACGCGCTGTTGCTGACCGCCTGATAAATTGGCGGGCATGGCGTCGATTTTCTTTTCCAGCCCGACCTTCAGCAATAGTTCATGCGCACGGATATTGGCCTCATCGCGACTGATCCCAAGCACCTTGACTGGTCCCAGCGTCAGGTTTTCGCGTACAGACATGTTCTGGAACAGGTTGAAGCTCTGAAAAACGAAACCGACCCGGGCCCGTAGTTTGTTGACATCGGCATCAGGTCCGTAGATATTTTTTTCTTCGAACAAGATGCGTCCGGATTGAATAGCCTCGAGCCTGGTAATGGTCCGTATCAGGGTCGATTTGCCCGATCCGGAAGGCCCGCATATCACCACTACTTCGCCTTTCCTGATGTCCGCATTCACCCCTTTTAGAGCATGGTAGTCTCCGTACCATTTATCAATTTTTTCTAACTTCAACATGGATAGCTCCTTAAACAACATCAAATTCAAACCGTCCACTCAACCATCAGGACACTCTTCTTGATTTGCCAGCAATGCGCAACTCCAACAGACCGGCGCAGCGCGATATGCAAAAACAGAGCACAAAATAGAAGCCCGCTAATACCAGATAGGTTTCGAGCGGTTTGGTGAGTGTCATGGTGTTGACCTGCGCCGCCGAATAAGTCAGTTCCGGCACGCCTATGACGTAGGCTAGAGAGGTGGCTTTGATCGTGGAAACGAACTGGTTCACGATAGAGGGAACCATGTTGAGCAGTGCCTGGGGCAAGCGCACAAATCGCATGCTTTGCATCCAGGTCAAACCAATTGAGCGTGCGGCTTCGGTCTGGCCTTTTGGCAAGCCTTCCAGACCGGCCCGTACCACTTGCGCCAAAAAGGCGCTCTCATACACAACGATTGCACACACCACCGTGGTGAAGCCAGAGACCTCTGCATGGACAATTAACGGTACGCAAAAATAGGCCCAGAAAATAATCAGCAGCAACGGTATGCCGCGTATGATCCTCGTCCACCATTGCGCAATGAAACGCAACCAGCCGAACGAAGACATATGTGCGAGGCCTAGCAGGACGGCAATCGGAAACGATAACGTCAACCCTAATACCGATAGTGTCAACGTCATCGCCAGGCCACCAAGTGGCCCGTTGGGATATGCGCCGATAAGGAACAACGAGGAATAGTTTTGTAAAATATCCAGCATGAGTCAGCCCTTTTGAGTGTTCTGTTGGCTGAAGCGATCTGCGATCAGCATCAGGGAAATCGAGCCGATCAGATACAGGACGGTGGCAACCAAAAATACGTCGAAAGTGCGGAAGGTTGCATTGTCGATCTGCTTGGTCTGAAACAGCAATTCATGCACGCCGATAGCCATGGCAAGACTGCTGTTCTTGAACAAAATCAGGGTCTGATTGATGAGCGATGGAATCGCGACTCTGATGGCTTGCGGCAGAATCACATAGCGATAGCGTTGCAAAAAGTCGAGACCAATCGAGCAAGCAGCTTCTTCCTGCGTGTGCGGAATGGCGCGCAATCCCGAGCGTATGTCTTCCGAGATGAACGCTGCCGAATTCATCGCCAGGGCAATCGCAGCAAAAATAAATTCGGTATTGCCAGCGTTGACCCAGATTTTTATGGCCTCAGGTAAGGCTTGGGGCACACCAAAATACCAGATTAAAATCTGCACGAGGATCGGCACATTGCGGTGGTATTCCACGAAGCCCACCACGATCATTTTGAGAACGTTGATTCCTGATGAACGCATGATGACCAACACTATGCCGATCAGCAGTGCCAATATTCCCGAGACAGAAAATAACTGCAAGGTGGTCAGGACACCATTCCAAAATAAATGGAGATAGCCATCCTCAAGTAAAAAGGATAAATCGAACATCTATAATATTCCCTGCAAAAACGCATTAAAGCTATAAAAAAGGTTATGTAAGGCTACCTGAGTGCGGTAGCCAAAAACCCTTGTTCGATCAGGAGTTGCAGCAAGAGCCGAAATTCCAGCAACCTGCAATCCCATCAGCTACGGCTAATTGGCTCGACCTTATATTCGCGTGTCATCTTGTAAATAGAATTCGCACCTAACCATTTATCAAAGCTGGTCTGGAGTTCGCCTGATTTTTCGTAGTTGAGCAAAATCTGGTTGATTGCCGCCACCAGTGTCGGTTCATTTTTGTTGATCGCCACACCGATCCGTTCTTCGAAAATTGATCCGGGTAGCAGTCGATATTGTTCGCCGCCTTTTTGCGCGGCTTCACGGGCGAAGCGGGATAGAATTAGTTGTCCGGCAACCAGACCGTCTACTTTGCCCTGTTGCAAGGCAAGAAATCCGGATGAAATATCATGGAAGGTTAGCAGCCGCGAATCGGGCAATTTGCTGGCACCGAGGGCGGCGGAACTGGAGCCTTCGCTAGCAGATATTTTTTTACCCGCAAGGTCTGCAATGGTCTTGATAGGTGAACTGTCTCGCACCAGGATTTTAATAGGTGCCACAAAGTACTGATTACTAAAGTCTACCTGCGCGGCGCGGGCTGGCATGAAGGCAACTGAGGCAGCGAGCACGTCGACGCGACGGGTTTTTAATTCGGGAATACGGGCGTCGGTTGAGACCGGTTTGTGTACCAGTTTGACGCCGAGACCCTTGGCTAAGGCGTTACAGATATCGACATCGAAGCCGACGATCTGGCGTGTGCTCGGATCGGGGAAGGCGTATGGTTCACTGACATTCTGCGTGCCGCAACTGAGCGTGCCGCGTGCCCGGATATCGCTTAATTGATCGGCGTGTGCCATCGTTACCACGCTACTTAATATGAGTGCCAACGCGACACCGTTGATGGATGCTGAGAGGGGTGCTGATGCTAACTTCTTCATTTCATATTCCTTGTATAAATGGTCGCAAGAATCATTTTTGTGGTTGGATTTATTACAGCGAATCGTCAACACCCGAACAGCATAGCGCCTTGAATGGATAGATTCAGATTATCCAAAAAATGGACACGGAACAATTTAATTCTTAACTTCAAACCATTAGCATCGCTAATGTTTTATCATCACCTTGATGGTGCAAAGGCCCTTTTTCATCAGTTTCTTGCACCACTTCCGCGATGCTGCTAATCCATTTAACTTAATTAGGACCGGTTTCGATGCGCAATCTTGATATGGAGTTATTGCGAACATTCGTCGCTATTGCCGAATTTTCATCTTTTGCTGCCGCGGCTGATCGTGTGCATCGGACGCAATCCGCCGTCACCCAACAGATGCAAAGGTTGGAGTCGCAGCTAGGCTTTACATTGTTTCAGAAAGCCGGGCGTACCAAACAGCTGACGACACAGGGTGCCAAGCTGCTCGAATACGCGGTACGCATTCTGGCCCTCAACGATGAGGCGATCAGCATGCTGGATATGGATGACGTTACCGGCTCGCTGCGCATTGGTGCGCCGAACGACATAGCTGAAACGATCTTGCCGTCGTTGCTCTCACGCTTTGCCAAAATTTATCCGCAGTTACGGATGGAAATCCATGTCGGTAGAAGCCCCTTTTTGATGCAGGCGCTGCGTCGTGGGGAAATTGACCTGACCGTGTCGACTCGCAAAACGGACGCGCATCCAGGCATTATTTTAAGGACATCCCCGACGGTCTGGCTTTGCTCTTCCGATTACATTCATAACCCGGCTAACCCAGTCAAACTGGTCGTCGCAGACGAACCCAGTTTATTTCGGGAAATCGCCTTGCAGTCTTTGGACCAGGCCAAAATCCCTTACCGCATCAGTTATGTTGCGCCGACTCTGGTGGGGATCAAAGCGGCGTTAAGGGCTGGGTTGGGAATAACGGCGCGTAGCATTGAGATGATCAGCCCGGAGTTACGTGTATTGGGCGCGGCTGAAGGTTTTCCCCGTTTGCCGGATGTAAATTTCTTTCTTTATTTACGCGACGAGCAGGTTGGAACCATAGCAAGAATGGTTTTCGATACTCTCAGTAAAGGAACCCACGATCATGTGCGCGGGTTGTCCTCGCAGTAATGCGCCCAAATCCTATTATTGACATATTGATATCTTCGTAATTAAGTGATTGGAGTCTGCAGCCTGACGTCTGCCTTCGCAACGTCACATCGTGTGCGCTCTCATATCGAAATCGATATCACTTTTGAATAAAAAGTGATTGGTCAGATCGTCGAACAATTTTTACACTAGGGCTGGTTCTGCCTAGCGAATTTTAAAAGTTTTTCGACCAATTATTAATTTCGGCGTCATCAGCTTTGCGAACTTTCATTCACCCAGCTCTCCGCATCGATATCAAAACAAATATGGAATTCGTAAAATAATTCATTTGTTGGATATCACAATAATTCGTAATATAACGGGTGAAGTCGAAAAAATGTCGGTAGTGAAAAAAGTAAGATGCAGCGGAGCAAGTAAGTCACTCAATGCAAAAGCAGCAACAGCGGTCCAGCAGCAATACAATAACTAAAGGAGATAAGTTGTGAAGATGATTAAATCCACGATTCTAGGATTGATGATAGGCCTTATCGGCATTGCATCACAGGCCAGCGCACAGGAAAAAGCATTAGTTGGCATTTCAATGCCAACAAAATCTTCAGCACGCTGGATCGCTGATGGCGACAATATGGTCAAGGTCTTCAAGGAAAAAGGCTACAAAACAGATTTGCAATATGCGGAAGATGACATCCCGAATCAGCTGGCGCAAATTGAAAACATGGTCACCAAGGGCGCAAAAGTGCTCGTGATCGCATCGATTGACGGTACAACGCTGTCCGACGTGCTGCAAAAAGCAGCTGACAAGGGCGTTAAGATCATTGCGTACGATCGTTTGATTCGTAACTCCAAAAACGTCGATTACTACGCCACTTTCGATAATTTCCAGGTTGGTGTGCTACAAGCTGGATATATCGTCAAAGCGCTGGGTTTGCAGTCCGGCAAAGGCCCATTCAATATTGAGCTTTTCGGTGGTTCGGCAGATGATAACAACGCCTTCTTTTTCTATAACGGCGCGATGTCGGTCTTGAAACCTTATATCGACAGCGGCAAGTTGGTTGTTCGCAGCAAGCAATTGGGAATGGAAAAAGTCTCTACGCTACGTTGGGATGGTGCGGTTGCACAGGCCCGGATGGATAATCTGTTGAGCGCGTTTTACACCAATGCGCGTGTCGATGCTGTTTTGTCCCCGTATGACGGTTTGAGTATCGGCATTATCTCGTCGTTGAAAGGCGTGGGATACGGCACGCCAAAATTGCCAATGCCGGTTGTGACCGGTCAAGATGCGGAAATTCCATCGGTGAAGTCGATCATCCGCGGTGAGCAGCGCTCAACCGTTTTTAAAGATACACGCGAACTTGCCAAAGTAACAGTCGGCATGGTCGATGCTGTCCTGAGCGGTAAAACGCCGCAAATCAACGATACCAAAACATATAACAACGGCGTGAAGGTTGTGCCTGCGTTCCTGTTAAAACCGGTCATTGTTGACGCCTCTAACTGGAAACAAGTGTTGGTGACCGGCAGCGGTTATTACACTGAAGCGCAAATTAAATAAAGTAAGAGCGGCCTGTTAGGAACGCGGATGGGGAGAGTGAGCAGTTGTCTTGCCTTCTCTTCCGCGCGCCTATCGGTAGCTTAAGTGCGCGTGAGGTCATCGTGAAGTGAAGGCATTAACGCAATGCTGTTTTTAATATTCGGTTGAAATTGGTTGTCGATCGAGTGGGGAATAGGTCTCAATTCCGCTGCTCTGTGACGATAAGAGGTTAAAAGATGGAAACGATTCTTGAGATGCGAGGAATTCAGAAGACATTTCCGGGCGTCAAGGCGCTGGATAATGTCAATCTTGTAGTTCGTGCTGGCGAAATTCATGCGCTGGTGGGCGAAAACGGCGCCGGAAAATCAACCTTGATGAAAGTGCTGAGTGGTGTTTTTCCCCATGGCTCTTATTCAGGTGAAATCCATTTTCAAGGTCAGGAACGCCAATTCAAAGGTATTGCCGATAGCGAAAAAATCGGCATCATTATTATTCATCAAGAGCTCGCCTTGGTACCCTTGTTATCCATTACCGAAAATATTTTTCTTGGCAATGAACAAGCTACCAACGGCATTATCGATACGGCCTTGTCATATAGAAAAGCCAAGGAACTGCTGCAAAAAGTCGGGCTGAAGGAATCCCCTAGTACGTTGATTACGAATCTGGGCGTGGGCAAGCAGCAGTTGATTGAAATTGCCAAAGCGCTCTCCAAAAAAGTCAAATTGCTGATTTTGGATGAGCCTACCGCCAGCCTGAACGAAAGTGATAGCGACGCGTTACTCGAGCTATTACTGGAACTCAAGGCAGAAGGAATTTCCTCTATTCTGATTTCGCATAAGCTCAACGAAATTTCGAAGGTCGCGGACTCCATTACGATCTTGCGCGATGGCTCGACCGTGGATACGCTCGATTGCCATAAAGAGGTGATCAGCGAAGATCGCATCATTCAGAACATGGTCGGCCGGGAGATGGCGGATCGCTATCCAAAGCGAACACCGAATATCGGTGAGACGATCTTTGAAGTCAAACAGTGGCGCGTGCATCATCCGCTGCATCCCGATCGCGAAGTGATTAAAGGCGTCGATTTTCACGTAAAAAAAGGCGAAATTGTCGGTATTGCCGGATTGATGGGGGCCGGCCGCACCGAGCTGGCGATGAGCATTTTTGGGCGCACATACGGCAAACGTATCAGCGGCAAAGTTTTTTTGCGCGGCAAGGAAATTGACGTTGGCACGGTCCAAAAAGCCATCAATCACGGGATCGCTTATGTTACTGAGGATAGAAAAGGCTACGGGCTGATTCTGGAAGAGGATATTAAAAAAAATATCACTCTGGCGAACCTAGATGGCATCTCTAAAATGTTGGTGATTGATGAGGGACAGGAATATACCGTCGCCGCCGAATATCGCGGAAAACTACGAATTCGGTGCGCCAATGTATTTCAGAAAGTGTTGAATTTGTCGGGAGGCAATCAGCAAAAAGTAGTACTAAGCAAATGGTTATTTTCTAACCCCGATGTGCTGATCCTCGATGAGCCAACCCGCGGTATTGACGTCGGTGCAAAGTATGAAATCTACAATATCATCAGCCAACTCGCGGCCGAGGGGAAATGTATCATTATGATCTCATCGGAAATGCCCGAATTGTTGGGGATGTGTGACCGTACTTATGTCATGAACGAAGGTAACTTTGTTGGCGAGTTTATGGCTGCGGAAGCATCCCAGGAAAAAATTATGCGCGCGATTGTAAAAAATGCGAAGATCGGAGATAACTAACATGAACCAAAAAATGGCAGCCGCAGAGACACAACTTCCCGGACCGATCCCCATTGCCGAAACCAAGGATTACGCCGGCTTTCTAAAAAAGAATATGCGCGAATACGGCATGTTGCTGTCGTTGATAGCGATCATGGCGTTCTTTCAGTACATGACCGATGGCACGTTGATGCGGCCATTGAACCTTACCAATCTGGTATTGCAGAATAGTTATATCGTCATCATGGCGCTCGGCATGTTGATGGTGATTGTCGCAGGACATATCGATTTATCGGTGGGTTCCGTAGTGGGTTTTGTGGGTGCTTTGGCAGCGGTATTGATGGTGAATTTCCACCTTAATTTTATCCTGACCATTATCATTTGTCTGATTGCCGGGGGCATTATTGGCGGCGCGCAGGGCTATTTTGTGGCGTTTTTCAGGATACCGTCATTTATCGTCACGTTGGCGGGGATGCTGGTTTTCAAGGGATTGACACTGGCGTTGCTGGACGGGCAATCCGTAGGGCCTTTTCCTGACACTTTTCAACGGCTCAGTTCGGGCTTTATTCCCGACCCGTTAAACGGCGTTGACTTGCGACTGACCTCTTTGCTAGCCGGTGTTGCGATTGCGGCTATATTGATTATCGTAAAAATGCGTGGGCGTTTAAGTCAGACCAAGCATGGAATGGAAGATGAACCATTGTCGTTTTTTGTATTGAAAAATATCGTCTTTGTGGCGATTATTATTTACTTCAGTTATTTGCTATCGTCCTACAAAGGGATGCCGAACGTGTTGGTGATCATGTTTGTATTGATGGTGATATACACCTTCATCGCCAATCGTACAACGTTAGGACGTCGAGTCTATGCTGTCGGGGGTAACGAGAAAGCGGCTAAATTATCCGGTATCAAAACCACGCGTGTATCCTTCTATACCTTTGTTAACATGGGTTTTCTGGCCGCATTGGCCGGACTTATTTTTGCAGCGCGTCTGAATACCGCGACACCAAAAGCGGGAACCGGTTTTGAGTTGGATGTGATCGCTGCCTGTTTTATCGGTGGTGCATCCGCATCCGGCGGCGTCGGCAAGGTCATGGGTGCTGTGATTGGCGCATTTGTGATGGGTGTCATGAATAACGGCATGTCAATCATGGGAATCGGTATTGATTACCAGCAAGTGATCAAAGGCCTGGTGCTGCTGGCTGCTGTATGTGTTGATGTTTACAACAAAAATAAATAAGCGCAGTACGTAGATACGGGACTTGAGTTCAGTACTTAGTTTCAGTCCTTAGTTTCAGCACTTAGGTTCAGTACTTAGGTTCGACAATCATTAAGTTGTAGATATTTAACCACCAGTTTAATTTCACTCTTTCATTCGCAGCACGTACCTGTGTCCCGGTTAGCCGGTGGATGCTGCTCATCTTTCAAAAGAAGGTCAACGATGACTATCGACAAAAAACGTCCACTACGTTCCGCAGAATGGTTTGGCAGTAACGACAAAAATGGTTTCATGTACCGCAGCTGGATGAAAAATCAAGGCATTCCCGATCATGAATTTCAGGGAAAACCGATCATCGGTATTTGCAACACATGGTCCGAACTAACGCCATGTAATGCACATTTTCGGAAGATTGCAGAACACGTTAAAAACGGCATTTTGGAGGCGGGCGGCTTTCCCGTCGAATTCCCGGTGTTCTCCAACGGTGAATCGAACCTGCGTCCGACGGCAATGCTGACCCGAAATCTGGCGAGTATTGACGTGGAAGAGTCGATTCGTGGGAATCCGATGGACGCGGTGGTGTTATTGGTCGGTTGCGATAAAACCACGCCAGCATTGCTGATGGGCGCAGCCAGTTGCGATGTCCCGGCAATCGTCGTCACCGGCGGTCCGATGCTGAACGGCAAGCACAACGGCAAAGATATCGGTTCCGGCACGGCGGTATGGCAACTGAGCGAAGCTGTCAAGGCGGGTCAAATTTCCCTGCACGAGTTTATGTCAGCAGAAGCCGGTATGTCGCGTTCGGCCGGAACCTGCAATACCATGGGAACGGCATCGACAATGGCCTGTATGGCCGAAGCGCTTGGCACTTCATTGCCGCACAATGCGGCGATTCCGGCAGTTGATTCGCGTCGGTATGTATTGGCGCATATGTCGGGAATGCGGATTGTCGAGATGGTATGGGAAGATTTACGCCTGTCCAAAATTTTGACGCGTGAAGCGTTCGAAAATGCGATCCGGGTTAACGCCGCCATCGGTGGTTCAACCAACGCTGTGATCCATCTGAAAGCCATTGCTGGCCGTATCGGCGTTAATCTGGAACTGGAAGATTGGACCAATATCGGCCGCGGCACGCCAACGATCGTTGACCTGCAACCGTCCGGTCGCTTCCTGATGGAAGAGTTTTATTACGCCGGTGGCTTGCCCGGCGTTTTACGCCGACTTGGCGAAGGTAATTTGCTGCCGCACAAAGATGCACTGACCGTGAATGGAAAATCGATCTGGGAAAACACGTTAAGCGCGCCAGTGTACAACGACGAGGTCATTCGGACTTTGGACAATCCGCTGATTGCGGATGGTGGAATTTGCATTTTGCGCGGCAATCTTGCACCGCGTGGCGCTGTATTAAAGCCCTCCGCTGCCTCTCCGGAGTTGATGCAACATCGTGGCCGTGCGGTAGTGTTTGAGGATTTCGCTCATTACAAAACACGCATCAATGATCCCGATCTGGACGTTGACGCAAGCTCCGTATTGGTGATGAAAAATTGCGGTCCCAAAGGCTATCCTGGCATGGCTGAGGTCGGCAATATGGGCCTTCCACCAAAATTGTTAGCGCAAGGTGTGAAGGACATGGTGCGGATTTCCGATGCAAGAATGAGCGGCACCGCGTACGGCACAGTTGTGCTGCATGTTGCGCCTGAGGCGGCCGCAGGCGGTCCGCTCGGCATTGTTCAGGATGGCGACTGGATTGAACTGGACTGCCACGCAGGGCGATTGCATCTGGATATCAGCGATGCAGAAATGGCGGAGCGTCAGACCGCACGCGCTGCGGCACCGGATCCCAACGCGCCAACCATGAAGGGCGGTTATCAACAACTTTATATTGACCGCGTGCTGCAAGCGGATGAGGGCTGTGATTTCGACTTTTTGGTCGGTTGCCGCGGTTCAGCAGTGCCGAAGCATTCACACTAGGCCCTGGCTAGCACCATTGGGCAAGCTTCGACCTGTGGATCGGATCGATCAATCGATTCAAAAACCGTATTAAAACCGGAATAGCTATGTTATTAGTTCAAATTAAACAACCTGACAACAGCCGCCGTATTGGTGTTCTGGAGAATGACAATCAGTCGATTCGTCTGATTGAGGGCTACATAACAACTTACGCGTTGGCGCAGGCGGCTATTGCTAATAAGACATCGTTAAGAAATTTGGCAAGCGGTGCGCTCGGTGAGACATTGGTGGATTACGCCACCGTCGCCGGACAAGGGCGACTATTGGCTCCGTTGGATCATACTGATGACGCGCATTGCTTTGTTACGGGAACGGGCTTGACCCATCTCGGCAGTGCCGATGGTCGTGACGCAATGCATAAAAAGGTCAATGATAGCGAGACGCTGACTGATAGCATGAAAATGTTTCGGATGGGTCTTGATGGCGGCAAGCCAGCCGCGGACGCGCTCGGCGTGCAGCCCGAATGGTTTTATAAGGGTGACGGCTCTATCGTGCGTGTCAGCGGCGAAGCGTTGACGATGCCGCACTTTGCACTCGATGGCGGAGAAGAGCCGGAAATTGCTGGGCTGTATTTGATCGGCGCGGACGGATCGCCTTACCGTTTGGGTTATGCAATTGGTAATGAATTCTCGGACCATGTGACGGAGCGCCAGAATTACCTTTATTTGGCTCATTCCAAGTTGCGCCAATGCGCACTTGGACCAGCGTTGTTGCTGGGAGAGTTGCCATCCCATGTGGAAGGGATGTCGCGCATTCTCGATACCGGCGGTGCTGTGCGTTGGGAGAAGCCGTTCCTTAGCGGCGAGGACAACATGTCACATACCGTCGCTAATTTGGAATATCATCATTTTAAATATCCGTTATTTTGCCGCCCGGGCGACGTCCACGTTCATTTTTTTGGCACGGCGACTTTAAGTTGCGTGGATGGAATTGTGGTCGCGGCAGGCGAGACATTTGAGATCGACGTGGCAGCATTTGGGCCGCCTTTGCGCAATCAACTGGCGGTCGAAAAACTAACGCGTCCGGTTATTCATTCGCTTTAAGATAAGCGTGCGCTAATTCATCAAAAATATGCCTTCATCGGCAAAGGAACATCATTGAATATCACGGGTCAGGCGCTGATTGGCGCCCATAGTGTCACGGGCGAGGGTGCAGTATTTTCTGCGTACAGCCCTGTTTTAGGCGACAACATCGCGCCAGATTTTCATACTGTCAACGAGGCACAGATAGACCAGGCCTGCCGACTGGCGCAGCAAGCCTTTGATGGCTATCGCGCTACCGATCCTGAGACGCGTGCGCGCTTTCTTGAAACTATCGCCCAAAAAATTATCGATCTGGGCGAGCCGCTGATTGCGCGCGCCATGGCCGAAAGCGGCTTGCCTCAGGCACGCCTCGAAGGTGAGCGTGGTCGCACCGTCGGACAATTAAAATTATTTGCTGAAGTGTTACGCGAAGGTTCGTGGCTGGACGCGCGGATCGATCCTGCGTTGCCGGAGCGGAAGCCGTTGCCAAGGGTTGATCTGCGTATGCGCATGATTGCATTGGGTCCGGTTGCCGTGTTTGGGGCCAGCAATTTTCCGCTGGCGTTTTCCGTAGCCGGTGGCGATACTGCTGCGGCGCTCGCTGCTGGTTGTCCGGTCGTGGTGAAGGCGCATCCGGCCCATCCCGGAACTTCCGAAATGGTTGGTCGTGCGATTCAACTGGCGGTGGCGGAGTGCAACTTGCCGGAAGGCGTATTTTCTTTGTTGACCGGAATTGGTAATGACCTGGGTACCGCGCTGGTGCGTCATCCTGCCATTCAGGCAGTGGGTTTTACTGGTTCCCGTCAGGGCGGTCTGGCGCTGATGGCGGCCGCGGCTGCGCGTCCGCAACCGATTCCTGTGTATGCAGAGATGAGCAGCATTAATCCTGTGTTCATGATGCCGCATGCATTGTCTGCGCGCGGTGAGACGCTGGCGACCAGCTTTGTCGATTCTCTGGTCATGGGCGTGGGGCAGTTTTGTACCAATCCGGGTTTGGTCCTGGGCTTGGCCGGAGCAGATTTTGAACGCTTCACGACGCTCGCTGCCGAGCAATTATCGCAGCGCACAGCGGCTACGATGTTGAGCGCAGGCATACACGACGCGTATCAAAAAGGGGTGAGCAGGTTAGCTGCCAATGCGGAGGTGCGCGATCTAAGCCGAGGTGTTGGCGTGGATGGTGCATGCAAAGGTACGCCTGCGTTATTTTCTGCCAGCGCCGCCGATTTTCTGGGTGATGCACACTTGTCCGAAGAGATTTTCGGCCCGACATCGTTGCTGATAAGTTGTGCCGATATGACCGAGATGCAGCAGGTTGCAGAGCATCTTGAAGGTCAACTAACTGCGACGTTGCAAATGGATCAAGGCGACTATGACGCAGTGCGCACTTTGCTGCCAATCCTGGAGCGCAAAGTAGGCCGCATTCTGGCGAATGGGTTTCCAACGGGCGTCGAAGTGTCGTATTCAATGGTGCATGGCGGACCTTTCCCTTCGACTTCCGATGGTCGCAGCACGTCTGTCGGGAGCGCCGCTATTGAAAGATTCTTGCGTCCGGTGTCGTATCAAAATCTTCCTCAGGAGCTGTTGCCAGCGGCTATTCAAGATAGCAATCCGTTGGCAATCTGGCAGAGGGTGAATGGTAAACTAGCAAAATAACGGTCAGTTATTGCCTCCTGAGCCGCTCGATGAAAGGCCGCTCAGGAACGATGGCGAGAACAAGAATCTTAGAAGATGTAACAGTACCACCTGGAGCAGGTATGGCAGTAGTACAAAAAGCGATCAAAGATTTGGCGCACTATCCAAGCTTGAAGGGAAAGCGTGTTTTCATTACCGGTGGTGGCACCGGGATTGGCGAGGCGCTGGTCAGTGCGTTTGCCGAGCAAGGTGCATTAGTTGCTTTTGTCGATATCGCGACGGAAGCGAGCGAGGCCTTATGCACGCGTTTGGCTTCAGCCGGGCTGCCTGCGCCATTGTTTCGGCATTGCGATATCCGTGACATAGTCTTGCTGCAAGCAACGATGGCAGCAATGGCGCGAGAGATAGGGGATTTTGATGTACTGGTGAACAATGCTGCCAATGACACACGACACGCGGTTGAAGATGTCAGCGTGGAGTTTTGGGATAACAATATTGCGGTCAATCAGCGGCCATTATTTTTTACCTGTCAGGCGGCGTTGGCCGGGATGAAGAAAAAGGGCGGCGGTTCGATTATTAATTTTAGTTCGATCAGCTGGCATCTGGGAAACGGTGGCTATCCGGCTTATGTCACCGCCAAGTCGGCAGTGATCGGGTTGACGCGTGGGTTGGCGCGCGATTTTGGCCCGCATAATATTCGTGTCAACACCGTCACGCCGGGTTGGGTTATAACGGAACGACAGAACGAATTATGGCTGGATGAAAAGGGTGAAGCGGACATCAAACGCAACCAGTGCCTGTCGGGTAAATTACTGCCTTGGCATCTTGCGCGCATGGTCCTGTTTTTGGCTTCGGACGATAGCGTCATGTGTACCTCGCAGGAATTTATTGTTGATGCCGGATGGAGTTAACCTGCCGGGTGGCGATAACCGTTAATTTAGAAGGCGATGATGACGACCGACCCGGCGACGATCAACGATCCTCCAATGGCGATTGGCCAGGTCAATTGCTCACCAGCAAATAACAGCCCTAATACGATAGCGAAGGCAACACTGAGCTTGTCGATGGGTGCTACTTTTGTGATCGGCCCGATTTGCAGGGCATGGTAATAACACAGCCAGGACAGGCCGGTGGCGATGGCGGACAATGCCAGAAATAGCCAGTTGCTGGAAGCAACCAGCGCGGGCTTTTCCCACTCGTTGCGTAACGTCACAATACCCGCAATAACAAACAAAATAATCACCGTACGGATGAACGTTGCGAAGTTCGAGTTCATTCCGGTGACGCCAAATTTTCCGAAGATGGCAGTCAGACCGGCAAAGAAAGCCGATCCAAGTGCATATAATTGCCAACTATTACGCAGATCCATAGGATGCTCCTTAGTCGTCCATCAAGCCGATTGCAAGACTAAAAATTTAATTTGTAACCGGTGCTGTTTTAGCCGGTTTTCCGTTGTTCAAGGACGCGCTATCGGGCAACTCTGACTGATTCCAGCCTCCACCTAATGCCGCGATTAGCTGCACGCTAGCGGCCATGCGACGATTGAGAATGCCAAGTGCCGTATTTTCTGCGCTCAGTGCAGTGGCCTGGACCGTCGCTACGCTGGTGTAGTTAACCAAGCCCGCTTTGTATTGATTCAGGATCAGGGTGACCGCCTTGCGTGCTGATACCACCGTTTCGTCCTGCACCTGTGCTTCCTGCTCCAATATTCTCAATGCTGCAAGATTATCTTCAACCTCCTGGAAGCTGGTCAGCACCGCTTGCTTATAACCGGCGACGGTACTGTCGTAGTTAGCGATAGCCTGATCGGTTTGGGCCTTGCGCGCGCCACCGTCGAAAATCGTTTGTGCCAGCGCCGGTCCGAGCGACCAGACTCTGCTTGGCAAGCTTAACCAATTGACGAAGCTGTTACTTTCAAAACCACCGGATGCCGACAGCGTCAGGGCAGGGAAGTACGCTGCCTTTGCCACGCCGATCTGAGCGTTAGCTGCAGCGGCCAGCCGTTCCGCGGCGCTAATGTCCGGACGGCGCTCCAGTAGCGATGAGGGGATACCTGTCGGGATAGCAGGGACGACCGCAGCCAATGGCATCGGCGCAATCGAAAAGGTCGATGCGGGTTGCCCCACCAATAAAGCGATGGCATGCTCGGTTTGAGCGCGTTGCACGCCGAGATCGATCATCTGCGCTTGCGCTGATTTTAATTGGGTTTGCGCCTGTATCACATCCGACTGGGCGACCACGCCTGCTGCGTATTGGTTTTGGGTCAGCGTGAATGACTTCTGATAAGCCGCGACGGTATCGTTTAGTAATTTGTTCTGCGCATCGAGTATCCGTAATAGCCAGTAGTCCTGCGCCAGCGCAGATTGTGCGCTCAACTTCGCGGCCTGTAAGTTGGCGGCACTGGCCTGGGCATTGGCTTGATTTGATTCAACCGTACGTCGCACCTGGCCCCACAGATCCGGTTCCCAGCTTGCGTTCAGCGATAGCGAATTGGTAGTTGAGGCAGTGCCGTTATTGTTGCTCGTCAGGTTGCTATTTCCACTGCGACCGTTGGCACCACCGCTACCGGAACGAGTGGAAGAAACATTCGCGCCAATGGTCGGAAAATACGCTGCACGAGACTGTTGCACCAAGGCGCGCGCCTGGCGATATTTTGCTTCAGCCTGCGCCAGATTCTGATTGGATATCTCAATCTGGGTGATGAGCGAATTGAGTATCGGATCGTTATAGCTTTCCCACCAATGGTCGCCAACTTCGTGGTCGCGCGGTTGGGCGACCTTCCAGTCCTTGGACTCTTTGAACGCAGTTGGGGTGTCCATCACAGGACGAACGTAATCGGGACCAACGGCACAAGCGCTTAACAGCGCGACCGACAACAAAGACACCGTAAGTGGCTTCCGAACGAAGTTCAATCCTGATTCTCTAAACTGTTTCATATCAATTTCCATCCGCTGATTGGGCCGAAAAAGCAGCCCTGAAAATATATAAAAAATCTTGCGCCAGACGCTATGCGTTATTCCGCGCTGTATTTTGCTTGCCGTTAAACATGGGCGCTTTCGCCATCAGTCTCATGGTCGGCACGTTTGAATTTTTCTTTCCACCAATTACTGAAGCTATCCAGATAGAGATAAACGACCGGTGTTGTGTACAAGGTCAGGAGCTGACTGACGATCAGACCGCCGACGATCGAAATTCCAAGCGGTGTGCGTAGCTCAGCGCCATCGCCACGACCGAGCGCCAGCGGGATTGCGCCCAGCATCGCCGCCATCGTGGTCATCATGATAGGGCGGAAGCGTAACAAGCAGGCTTCGAAGATTGCATCGCGCGGGGAAAGGCCGCGATTACGCTCAGCATCGAGGGCAAAGTCAATCATCATGATCGCATTTTTCTTGACGATCCCGATCAGCAGAATCACGCCGATCAGCGCGATTAAACTGAAATCTGTTTTAGTGAGCAACAAAGCGAGCAATGCCCCTACGCCTGCCGACGGCAAAGTGGACAGAATGGTAAGCGGATGGATATAGCTTTCATACAATATCCCCAACACGATATACACCGCCAGCAACGCCGTTAAGATCAGTAATGGTTGACTATTCAAAGAGGACTGAAACACATTTGCCGTGCCAGCAAAAGTACCATGTACGGAAGTGGGGACGCCCAGCCTGCTCATGGCATTGTTAATGGCTAACGTTGCTTCTGACAATGACTTTCCCGGCGGCAAGTTAAAAGAAATTGTGGAGGCAATAAACTGGCTCTGATGATTGACTGACAATGCCGTATTGGTGGCTTTGAAAGTCGCGAAGGAAGACAGCGGCACTTGCGCTTCGACCGCAGTGGATAGTGTCTGCGCCAGCGATGAATTTGACGCCAGCTGACCGTTCGCAGTCAGTGCTGGCGGGGTTCCCAACGCCGACGTCGTTGGTGACAGATTGGCACTTTTTGGTGTGATACTGACGTATGTTTTGTGCAGAATTTCCGGACTCTGCCAGTACTCTGGCGATGCTTCCATCACCACGTGATATTGATTCATCCCACTGTAGATCGTCGAAATCTGACGTTGTCCGAACAGATCGTTCAGCGAAGAATCAATCAGCTGCGGGGTTATCCCGGTTCTGATTGCAGTCTCACGGTCGATCGCCAGAGAAGTTTGCAGGCCTTTATCGTTTTGATCAGTATTGACGTCGGCAAGTTCCGGCAGCGCATCTAGCGCTGCCCGTATTTTCGGTTCCCAAAGACGCAACTGATTGATGTCATCCGATTGTAGTGTGTATTGATATTGCGCATCGCTGGAGCGTCCGCCGACGCGAATATCCTGCACCGATTGCAAGAACAGGTTCGCGCCGGGAACGTGACTGAGTTTGCCTCGTAACCGGGCAATCACAAGATCGGCCGATAACTTGCGTTCCGAGAGCGGCTTGAGCGTGATAAACATCGTACCGCTATTGCGGCGGCTGCCGCCTGTGAACGCAATCACGTTTTGCACCGCAGGATCTTTTTGAACGATCGCCACGAAGGTATTCAGTTTGACTTTCATGGCCTGGAAAGAGATCGCCTGATCGCCTTGAATCCCGCCAATCAAACGTCCCGTATCCTGCTGTGGGAAGAAACCTTTCGGTATGATCTTGTATAGATGAATATTCAATGCGACGGTTCCGATGAGGATCAGTATCATCAGCGGTGCAAAGCGTAATGCCCATGTGAGCGAGCGCTTATAGCCGCGCAACATGGCGTCAAAAATCCGTTCGGTGGCATTGAAAAAGCGACCCTGCTTGCGGTTGGGCTCATATTTCAGCAGGCGCGCGCACATCATTGGCGTGGTCGTTAATGACACCAATAGTGACACCAGAATCGCCGCTGACAGCGTCACTGCGAATTCACGGAATAAACGACCAACGATACCTCCCATCAGCAGAATCGGTATGAACACTGCGATCAGTGAAATACTCATCGATAGCACGGTAAAGCCCACTTCACGTGCCCCTTTGATGGCGGCGTCGTACGGCGTCATACCTTCTTCAACGTGTCTGGAAACGTTTTCCAGTACCACGATTGCATCATCGACCACGAACCCGGTCGCAATCGTGAGTGCCATCAAGGATAAATTGTCCAGGCTGTAGCCGAGTAAATACATGATGCCAAAGGTACCGATCAAGGAGATCGGCACGGCCACCGTAGGAATCAGCGCAGCACGCGCATTGCGCAGGAACATAAAGACCACCATGATCACCAGAGCAATCGAGATCAGCAGCGTATGTTCTGTGTCAACCAGTGAGGCGCGAATCGTCGGGGTCCGGTCCATCGCGACGTCGAGATTGATGGCAGATGGAATCGAAGCCTGCAATTGCGGTAACAAAGCGCGTACGTTATCCACCGTCTGAATAATATTCGCGCCCGGCTGGCGACTCAAAATCACCAGGATTGCCGGCTTTCCATTCGCAGAACCGGCATTGCGTAAGTCGGCCACCGAGTCCACGACGGTGGCAACATCTTGCACTCGAATTGGCGCACCGTTGCGATATGACACCACTAACGGCATGTATTCAGCGGCGGTTTTGGCCTGATCATTCGCGTAGATCTGCCAGTTTCTGTCGCCGTCTTCAAGGATGCCTTTCGGGCGATTGGCGTTGGTCGCCGCGACGGCGGTGCGAACGTCAGCACTGCCTATGCCGTACTTGTTAAGCGCAGTTGGATTGAGTTCAATCCGCACTGCCGGTTGCGAGCTTCCGCCGACGCTGACACTGCCGATACCCTCAACCTGCGATAATTTTTGCGCCAATATGGTATCGGCAGCATCGTAAATCTGGCCCTGCGTCATGCTGTCCGAGGTCAACGATAAGATCATGACCGGCGCGTCGGCTGGATTCACTTTGCGATAAGTGGGGCTGCTTGGCATACCGGTTGGCAACAGATTGCGGGCAGCATTCAGCGCCGCCTGTACATCCCGTGCGGCACCGTCGATATCGCGACTCAAATCGAACTGCAAGGTGATCCGCGAGGAGTTGAGCGAGCTCGACGAAGTCATCTCGGTGACGCCCGCAATCGAACCCAATGCCCGTTCGAGCGGCGTCGCGACGGTCGCGGCCATCGTTTCCGGACTGGCACCGGGCAGCGAAGCCGAAATCGAAATGGTCGGGAAGTCGACTTGCGGTAACGGTGACACCGGCAGCATCCGAAATGCCACCAGACCGGCCAGCGCTATCCCGATGGTCAGCAGGGTGGTAGCGATCGGGCGCTGAATAAAAGGAAGAGAAATATTCATAGGGGCAGCTTATTTTTCCAACTATCTATCCGTTTATTCAGCTGTTTTTTGAGCCTCTTTTTCGGCCTCTTTTTCAGCCTCGTATTCAGCCTAATATTCAGGCCCGATTCGGTCGCTTGTTTAATCAACATAGCCACGCAATCAAGGCCGCGCTGGTTCAGTAGGCATGCGTTCAGTCTGATCGTCGTCGTCCTCAGAGTCGTCGCTATCGGCCTTACCGAAGCGCGCCTTAAAGCGCCGCGACAGACGGTCAAACGCCAGATAAATAACCGGCGTCGTGAACAACGTTAAAACTTGCGACACCAGCAAACCGCCGACCATGGTGATACCCAAAGGCTGACGTAGCTCCGAGCCAACGCCGGTGCCAAGCATCAGCGGCAAAGCACCCAGCAGCGCAGCCATGGTCGTCATCAAGATCGGCCGGAAACGCAACAGACAGGCTTGAAAGATCGCCTCCCGTGGTGCCAGACCTTCGTTGCGCTCGGCATCCAGCGCAAAGTCGATCATCATAATTGCGTTCTTTTTGACGATACCGATCAACAAGATGATACCGATGATGCCGATAATCCCCAGATCGTTACCGGAGATCATCAATGACAATAACGCGCCCACTCCGGCTGAAGGCAAAGTGGAAAGAATCGTAATTGGATGGATATAACTTTCGTACAACACGCCCAGCACGATATACATCGTGATGATGGCAGCCAGGATCAGCCAAAGGGTATTACTTAGCGAAGCCTGAAATGCCAGCGCAGCACCCTGGAAGCGGGTTTGGATACTGACTGGTAATCCGATTTCTTTCT
The DNA here is from genome assembly GCF_016917355.1 of Glaciimonas sp. PAMC28666. Classification (GTDB taxonomy): domain Bacteria; phylum Pseudomonadota; class Gammaproteobacteria; order Burkholderiales; family Burkholderiaceae_D; genus Glaciimonas. The sequence goes on from NZ_CP070304.1 coordinate 3,536,297, forward strand.
CAGCAACGCGGATCGCATCGACCGCGGCACCCAACGAAGCGCCGGGCGCCAGATTAAATGAAATCGTGGTGGCCGGGAACTGGCCTATATGATTGACCACCAGAGGGGAGTTGCGCTCACTGACGGTGGCAATACTGGACAGGGGAACCTGATTGCCATCCGCTGCGACCAGGAAAATACTGTCCAGCGCAGACGGTCCCTTCTGGAATTGCGGTTGTACTTCCATCACCACCCGATATTGATTGGACTGTGTGTAAATGGTGGAAATCAGACGTTGACCAAACGAGTTATAGAGGGCGTTGTCGATTGCGGCGGTTGTCAGACCAAGGCGCGATGCGGCGTTACGGTCAATCTCAATATAGGCTTGCAGGCCCATATCCTGCTGATTGCTGGCGACGTCAGCCAACATCGGCAATTGCTGGAGTTTATCGATGAGTTTAGGCACCCATTTTGTCAGTTCGGCACCGTTCGCATCTTCGACACTGAATTGGTATTGGGTACGACTGACGCTGTCTTCGATGGTGAGATCTTGCACCGGCTGCATGTATAAAGTGATACCAGGCACATCGCGCGCCAACTTGGGTTGTAATCGGCGAATCACATCGGTGGCGCTGACATCGCGGGTATCGTGTGGCTTGAGATTGATGAGAATACGGCCGCTATTGAGAGTGGTATTAGTGCCGTCAACGCCGATGAAAGAGGACAAGCTCTCCACCGCAGGATCTTCCAATACCACTTTTGCCAAGGCTTGCTGGCGTTCTGCCATAGCACCGAAAGAGGAGGATTGCGAAGCTTCCGAAATGCCCTGAATGACACCGGTGTCCTGAATCGGAAAGAATCCCTTGGGGATAAAAATATATAACACAACGGTTAATGCTAAAGTCCCGAGCGCGACCACCAGTGTCGCGTTTTGATGTTCCAGTACCCAGTTTAAGGCTTTGCCGTAGCGGGCAATGATATTGTCAAAAAAAGCGCCGCTTTTGCGATAAAACCAGCTTTGTTCCTCCTCAGGGGTATGACGCAGCAGCTTGGCGCACATCATCGGCGTCAGTGTCAGAGAAATAAAGGCCGAAATCAGGATCGCGACCGCCAGGGTAATGGCAAACTCGCGGAATAAGCGGCCGACCACGTCGCCCATGAACAGCAAAGGAATTAACACCGCGATCAGAGAAAATGTCAGCGAAATGATGGTAAAACCGATTTGCTCAGCACCTTTTAAGGCGGCTTGCAGCGGCTTCATACCTTGCTCTATGTAGCGGGAAATATTCTCGATCATCACAATCGCGTCATCGACCACAAATCCGGTCGCAATGGTCAGGGCCATCAGCGTCAGGTTATTGATCGAAAATCCTGCCATATACATAATGCCGAAGGTCCCGACCAGTGACAGCGGCACGGCAACACTCGGGATAATGGTAGCGGGGATGTTGCGCAGAAAGACGAAGATCACCATCACTACCAATATCACCGCCAGAATCAACTCGAATTCCACATCTTTGACGGACGCGCGAATGGTCGTGGTACGGTCAGTCAGTATCTTGACATCGATAGCGCCGGGTAATGTGTCTTGTAGGCTTGGCAGGATTTTTTTGATGCTATCAACAACCCCGATGACATTGGCGCCCGGTTGGCGCTGGATGTTCAGAATCACGGCTGGCGCATTATTGGCCCACGCCGCAAGTCGAATATTTTCTGCGTCATCAACCACATCACCGATATCGGAGACGCGAATGGCAGCACCATTTTTATAGGCGATGATCAGATTGCGGTATTCATCGGCAGAAGATAACTGGTCGTTGGCATCGATGGTCGAAGCGCGGGTCGGGCCGTCGAAACTACCTTTTGCCTGATTCACATTGGCGTTACCAATGGCAGTCCGAATGTCATCCAGATTCAGGCCGAGTGCTGCTACTGCACGTGGATTGAGTTGTAACCGTACTGCAGGGCGTTGACCGCCGGACAGACTGACCAGACCAACGCCCGGCACCTGCGAGATCTTTTGTGCGAGTCGGGTGTCGATCAGATCTTGTACCTTAGGCAATGGTAACGTTTTTGACGTTATGGCCAGCGACAAAATCGGTGTGTCCGCCGGATTGACTTTGTTATAAATCGGTGGGGTAGGCAAATCTGACGGCAACAAGTTTCCGGCTGCGTTGATCGCTGCCTGCACTTCTTGTTCGGCGATGTCCAGACTGAGGGCCAACGTAAACTGGAGCGTAATGACCGATGCGCCGCCAGAACTGGTGGACGACATTTGGTTGAGCCCAGGCATCTGACCAAACTGACGCTCTAACGGTGCTGTGACCGAAGAGGTCATCACGTCCGGACTGGCACCGGGATAAAGCGTCACCACCTGGATTGTTGGATAGTCAACTTCCGGCAACGCCGATAACGGTAACTGCTTATAGGCGACGATACCGGCCAAAAAGATGGCGACCATCATTAAGGTGGTGGCGATTGGTCGGAGAATAAATTGCCGGGATGGATTCATGCGCTATGATCGTCGTTATACGTTGATGAGTCGTCAGTTGCCTGAGTTGCCTGGATCGCCACTTTGCGCGAAGGCTAAGTGGCGATATTTGCGTATTTCAGATTACGGTTACTTAGCTGGCTGTGGGGCTGGCTGGTCGGTTGTCTGCGCTGGCCGTTTATGCTTTTCACCGCCAGTGCTGGAAGCGGTATCGGCGCTCGCATCCGCGCTTGCAGTTGCACTTGCACTGGCGGAAGCTCCCTGACCAGCTTGATGGCGATGACCGTGTTTCTGCGTAGCCGCTGGGTTTGGAGCATCGGCGAGTGCGCCGCCCGCACCGCGCATGACTGGCTCCACTTTGGCACCTTCACGGAGTTTATCGATACCATCAACCACCACAATTTCGCCCGCAGTGATTCCCTTGGCGATGGACGTATTCTGTCCTTCAACCGGGCCGACGGTTACCGCACGAATAGTCACCGTTTTATCCGCTTTGACGACGTAGACAAAGTTTCCGCTACTGCCACGCTGGATTGCTGCGCTTGGAATCACGGTCGCGCCGGATAGCGTATCGAGCAGCATCCGGACGTTGACGAACTGGCTTGGAAATAAGGCGAAGTCAGCATTGGGGAAAACTGCCTTCAATTTGACCGTGCCTGTAGTGGCATCTACCTGATTGTCGATCGTCAAAAATTGGCCGCTGGCCAGATTGTTGGCCTGGGCGCGATCCCACGCTTGGGTTGGCAGGGTTTTCCCGGCCTGAATTTGTTTCATGACGCTGGGAATATTGTCTTCCGGGACGCTAAAGATGGCGGTAATTGGTTGCAACTGAGTAATAATCACGATGCCGTTGGCGTCCGAGGCATGCACAATATTTCCCAGATCAACCTGCCGCAAACCAAGGCGACCGCTAATCGGAGCGGTCACACGTGAATAAAGCAGCTGTAAACGGGCATTATCTAATGTACCCTGATCTGATTGAACGGTACCGCCATATTGTTTGACCAACGCCGCCTGTGTATCGACCAACTGACTAGCGATCGAATCTTGGGCCAACAGTGTCTGGTAGCGCTTCAAGTCAATTTGCGCGGCCTTCAGCAATGCAGTGTCATGTCCCAGCTGACCCTCTGCCTGCGTGACCAGAACCTGGTAAGGACGAGGATCAAGTTCAGCCAGCAAATCGCCCGCTTTGACCATCTGACCTTCTTTGAAATGCAACTTCATCAATTGGCCATCGACCCGACTTTTTACCGTTGCTGTGGATTCCGGGGTGACGCTACCGAGGCCCGAAAGATAGATATGGACATCGGAGACCGTGGCGCTGGCAACACCAACCGGCATCACGCTATTTGCGCCGCCCGCGCCAGGCCCGCCGCGTCGACCTTTGCCGCCGCTTTGACTGGTCGTGTCGCCTTGACTATTGGCAGGTTGGGTAATACGACCCCAAAAAAAATATGCCGCGCCACCCAATACGATGATCAACAATAGCCACCACCACCGTCGGAACGACCTGTCAGGCTTATTTTCCATGGTGTTCGGCTGTTTTGTTGACATAGGATTTTGATTATTCGGTGGTGGGGTTGTGTTCATCGCGGGCCGGAAGTCAGTCAATCGTTGGTAAGTTGGTGCAGTGTAACGAGTAAATTTTACCAGCGTAATATTTCACGCAAACTATTACAAAGTCCAGGAAATCAAACTTAAGTAAAGCGCCAGGTTGTGAGCATACTGCCGTTGTTGCCTGTTTTGACAAGTGCGTCACGGGCGTCACGGGCGTCACGGGCGCAAGGTTCTGGTAACAATCGGAAAAGGGCTATTTAAACACGTTTGTATTCATTGGAATGGTTTCATATCTCGTTTGTTCGGCACAGGCAATTTTCATAATAGCCCAGGCGATCGTCCAAAAGCCTCGTACAGTGGGTGCGAGGCTTTTCGGAAGTTGCGACTGGGTATTTAAATACTAATAAATTAACTTTTTACATCAAGCGACCTTGGTAGACGTTAAGACGCTAGTCGGTACAAATGGATATTGACAGTCACAGCCCAGGAATGTAACACCTATCTGATTTCACTCCTTTGGTAACGGTTTCCTGGCGACTACTCTTACATGCCGCGTTGTCCACCCCATGGACCGCGATGACCGCGGTGTTCGTGGATAAAATGTTTATCCAGAATTTTTTGTTGATCTGGCGTCAACACTGCATAGAATTGCTTCAATGCCGCAGCACGGTCACTCATACGCGCTTCCATTTTTTTCATAAATTCGATGCGATGATCCATGCGTTCAGGAGCTGTTTGTTTGGCCCACTCTTCCTTGGTTGGACGCTGCATCGGCATGGCTGAACGATTTGGTCTCATTTGGGATATATAAGTTTTCCATGCACCTTCCTGCGCTGGCGTAATTTTCAGCGCTGTATGCAGTTTTGCTTCACGCTTTGCCATACGCGCTTCAAATTTCGCGCGCTGTTCTGCGGTGGGCGGTTGGTGCATTGGCGCGTTGTCCGATTGCGCGATGGCTTTTTCAACTGCAGGAGCGCCACCAGTAGTGTTCTGTGCGAAGGCGGTCATCCCCATGGCACTAATGCCAATAGCGGTGATGCCGATTAAAAGTTGTTTGCGAAGCTTAACCATGATGAATCCTTTCAGGGAGAGTATCTGGGGCAGGTAATCCTGCACAGAACTTATTAAACCGCATCCGTGTATCAACACTCTTTCGCTGTGCCGTTGGTTTGTAACCCTCTGTGTTTGGTGGGCTTTACTTTGTATCGCATTGTATCCAGATGCGGTTTGGATATGAGAATATACAAAATTAGCTTCGCCATCGCCTTCATCAATTGCCATAATCAAGCCCATGGATACTACTGCTCATATATTGGTGGTCGATGACGACCGCGAAATCCGTACCTTGCTGGCCGAATATCTCGATGCCAACGGTTTGCGTACATCAACAGCCAACAACGGTGCGGAAATGCGCCGGGTATTGGAGGAGGCACGCGTTGATCTGATCGTGCTCGATCTCACCTTGCCCGGTGAAGACGGATTAACGCTTTGCCGCACCTTACGGGCGCATCCGACGCATTTCGGGATTCCCGTGATTATGTTGACTGCCCGCGGCGAACCGCTTGATCGGATTCTCGGACTTGAGATGGGTGCCGACGATTATTTATCCAAGCCATTTGAACCGCGCGAACTGTTTGCCCGCATCCGCAGCGTGTTGCGCCGAACCCAGGCGCTGCCGCCAAATATGGCAACCCCGGAAGCGCAGCAAATTCAGTTTGCCGGTCTGACGCTAGACCTGATCGCCCGCCATCTGGTGAATCGTGACGGCGTGGTAGTCGCGTTGTCGGGAGCGGAGTACCGGATTTTGAAAGTTTTTCTCGATCATCCGAACCGTATTCTCAACCGCGACCAATTACTGGAGCTGACGCAGGGCCGCGAAGCCGATCCGTTTGATCGTTCGGTCGATATTCAAATCAGCCGTTTGCGCCAAAAACTGGGCGACGATGCCCGCACGCCGAGTATCATTAAAACGGTGCGGAACGAAGGGTACGTTCTGGCGACTTCGGTCTCGGTCGATTCGTGAAGCGGTTCTTTGATTCTGTCGCAAATCGGGTATTTTTGATTTTGCTGGCGGGTGTTTTGGTGGCTGCTGGCACCACCAGTTGGTTGGCCGATAACGAACGCCGAAACGCATTCCGTGAGCTGTATGATTTTCGGATTGCCGAAAGGGTAGAGCAGATTGTGTTGTCGCTCGATGGTGTTAGCCCCGATATGCGGGAGACGGTGCTGCAAGCGAGTGAAAACTTTGGATTGGAAGCAAGTCTGGCGAAGGATACCGAAAATGTGGTCCCTGAAAATGCCTCCCTTGCGGCCTTGTTAACAAAGCGTCTGGGGACGAATCGCCAGATTGTTGTATCCAAGCAGATCGGGTGCAACTGGCGCCTCGATCGACCCGGACCTCCCGGTAGCCCGCCCCAGCGCGAGCGCCCACGGTTTGACGAGTGTCAGGTTATATATGTCAGCTTATTGGACGGCTCGTTACTCAAATTGAAGCTACGGATGATGCGCGATCCTGGAGGATTGCGCGGTCGCCCGCCAGGTTTGCCCTCCTTGTCGCCGTATTTCGCCTTATTCCTGGTGTTGATCGGATTACTTGCCTACATCGTCGCAAAGATGACGGCACGTCCGATTAGACGGCTGGCTGAAGCGGCGTCCGCGTTGGGCCGTGACATTGATCGTCCGCCTTTAACGGCAGCCGGGCCAACGGAAATCCGGCAAGCGGCAAATGCATTCAACGCAATGCAGGCAAGGATCAAACGCCAAATTCAGCATCGCACCCATATGCTGGCGGCGATCACGCATGATTTGCAAACGCCGTTGACGCGATTGCGGCTGAGGTTTGAAAAAGTTAGTGATCTTGATTTACGCCATAAATTAATTGAGGATTTGGCTGTTATGCAAGGTATGGTGCGCGAGGGCCTGGACTTGGCACGCAGCATGGATTCGGCTGAAGCAATGCAATTGCTAGACATTGATTCGCTGCTCGATAGTGTATGTGCCGATGCCGCCGATGCGGGTCAGGATGTGACGTTGAGCGGGCAGACGCGCGCGTCGATTATGGCGCAGCCTAATGCCTTGCGTCGCTGCCTGACCAATCTGGTTGACAACGCGGTGAAGTACGGACGGTTTGCACGTTTGGAAATTACCCGTGAAGGCGTGGGTGATCAGTGTTATATCGTTATTACGGTGCGGGATGGCGGTGCGGGTATTCCTGAAGATCAACTGGCTGCGGTATTTGAACCGTTTTTCCGTCTTGAAACGTCTCGTTCGCGGGATACTGGAGGGACGGGGTTAGGGTTGACGATTGCGCGGAATATTGCTGAGAACCATCGGGGGAAGTTGGTGTTGCGGAATCATTTGGAGGGTGGTTTGGAGGTGGTTTTGAAGTTGCCGGGTAATGGGTAATAGGCGGGGATTTTAGGTCGTCGTTGGTTAATACGGTTTGGACTCTCTAGACGCGGGTGGGGGGGCGACGGTTAATTACGTTCATCTTTAATTAATAAGGTTACTGCTCCGTGGAGGCTTGTCGGGGGTAGCGCCACGGAGCAATAGCCGTGTTAATTAGAAATGGACGTTAGCCGTAATTGAAGCCACGCAAAACACGCCATTCAAGAAAAAGACACCAAAGTCGGGACCGCGCGCAAAAAAAAGCCCGCCTCCAAATTCAGAAGCAGACTTTTTTTAAAACATTCCTTACACGTGCCAATAACTCAACCCAAATCAATAAGGCACATAATCCGGCGGGGTGTTATAGCCACGTTGCTGCGGAGCATAATAATCAGGCGGCGGCGCAGGCGCATAGCGAGGGCGACGATTATCATCATAGCCTGCCGGCACCGGAACCCGGTTACCCTTCGCATACATACACTGCGTGTACACATTGTTATATTGGCGCTGTATGCCAGCACCACTACGATCAGCATTGTTACTCGCCGCGGAGCTGCCGACCAACAACCCACCACCGGCACCAATCGCAGCACCCGCACCCGCACGACCACTCGCCGCGCCGATTAACGCGCCGACCGTGGCACCGATCAACGTACCCGCCACCGCAGTGCCAGTCGCATTATCGGCTGTAGCCTGCCCAGCTCCCGGGCCTACACGGTCCTGTGCAGAGCGATGACAATCGTTGTCATCGTTACGGAACTGGTCGTAACTTTTACCAGCGCCCGGCATCGCCATCACGTTAGGTCCGGTCGGCACGCCAACACAACCACCCAGCATCAACACGGCCGCGGCAGCGAGGATCTTTTTTGGATTGTTTAGAAATGGTTTGTTCACAGTGACACCCTTTTATTTATCTTGAGTTTATCTTGGTTGAGAGTTGTCGGGAACGACCTTTAACCAGCCTTTAGGGCAACGTCCGACCTGCGGATAGTAACCAACCGGATTCGAGCAGTAATATCTGAAATCCTGTCCGTTGGCGACATTATCGTTGCGCTCAACATACGTTTGTTGTTGCGGCTCGATATACACCGGTTGCGGCGCATAATAAACCGGAGGCGGAGCGTAATAAACCGGCGGTGGGCCATAATAATAAGGATCGCCAATACTGATTCCGACGCTCGGACCGTAAAATCCCCCGTGACCATAATAGCCGCCTCGACCCCAAGCGTAACTCGCGCTACTTGCCGCTAGCAAGCTCAACGCTGTTAATGCCAATAAAATGAATTTTTTCATGATGTCTCTCACCATTTGCTTAGTACTTAATCATAATTCCGCCTTTGAACTATTACCAAGCTAAGTTACTTTCGGTTGCAAATCCTGTGGTACAGGAACTAAATTGATACAATTCTCAATAATTTTATTGAGACACATTTCTTGCCAAAATACTGCAAAACGCGTTCGGATTATATATTGCATCTGTATGTGCAACATTTTTTGAAATAGCTTGGCGGGAACAACGCCTGGATAAGTCAGTCACATTAACGGGGCCTGTAGCCATAAGTCCCTTGCTTTAACGGCCCATTCCGGTCGCGTTGGCTTGATTTGACATGGCGATTGCACGTCACCCAATCACTATTTGTTCAAAAGTTATAACTAAAACAAGGATATTTACAGCATGACTTATCACGCATCCACCAAACGCTATGAACAGATGCAGTATCGCTTCTGCGGTCGCAGTGGACTTAAACTTCCATTGTTATCCCTTGGTTTGTGGCACAACTTTGGCGACACTACGACACTGGCGCGTCAACGCGAACTGGTTCACACCGCGTTTGATCACGGGATTACCCATTTTGATCTGGCGAATAATTACGGGCCTCCGTATGGCAGCGCAGAAACCAATTTCGGTCGCATCCTCAAGGAAGATTTAAAGCCCTATCGAGATGAACTGATTATTTCCACCAAAGCCGGTTGGGACATGTGGCCTGGTCCTTATGGACAGGGCGGCGGCTCGCGCAAATACGTGTTGGCCAGCCTCGATCAGAGTTTGCAACGGCTGGGTCTGGATTATGTGGATATCTTTTATTCGCACCGCTTTGATCCAGAAACGCCACTGGAAGAAACCATGAGCGCGTTAGCGACAGCCGTGCAACAAGGCAAAGCCTTGTATGTCGGCGTGTCGTCATACTCTCCCGAAAAAACCCGTGAAGCAGCAGCCTTATTACGTGAATGGAAGGTGCCGTGCCTGATTCATCAGCCTTCTTACAACATGTTCAATCGATGGATTGAGAAAGGTTTGCTGGATGCCCTGGAAGCGGAGGGCATGGGTTGCATCACCTTTACAGCATTGGCGCAGGGCTTGCTCACCGATAAGTATCTGAATGGTATTCCGGACGATGCGCGAGTTAATCAGGCCGGCGGCGGATCGCTGCAAAAAGCGCATTTAAGTCCGGAAAATCTGGAGCGTGTCGGAGCGTTAAACGCAATCGCGATAGCCCGTGGACAAAGTCTGGCGCAGATGGCGTTAGCTTGGGTTTTACGTGATCCGCGTGTGACTACCACCTTGATTGGAGCCAGTAGTCCGGCGCAGATTATCGAAAATGTCGCTGCATTGCAACGTCTGGATTTTTCCAGCCAGGAGCTGGCCGCGATTGATGTGCAGGCGCAAGAAGGCGGTATCAATTTGTGGGCGAAGTCCTCTCAGGGATAACTTTCATAAGCCGGTCTGATTTTCGCGCCAAAATCGAGAAGGCCTGCAGAAGTGCAGGCCTGAGCCATAATTTAGAGTTTCTAAAAGTCGTTTGGCCGGGCAACCAAAAAAGTAGAATGATCTTATAGGCGGCGGTAGGTTTTTCAGTTCCTACGGCACGCCTCGCCAGCACCAGGCTTTGGTCTCTAAGCTACGTACCCCGCTGGTTCACATTGGGCCGCTGCTGTCTGGCTTAATAAAGGCAGTGAGATAGAGACCGAGGCTTGTTTGCGCCGTTCAGAGCTCGGTGCAACATTGAACACCTCGCGATAAGTTTTGCTAAAATGGCATGCTGACTGAAAACCGCATGCCATCGTAATACTAAGAATTGACATGTCGGTTTGGCGTAATAATTCACGTGCCTTGCGTAAACGCAGCGTCAGGTAGTAATGCGTTGGCGACATTCCCATATGCTCCTTAAACATACGCTGAAGCTGTCGCGGCGATGAGTTGGACAGTTGCGCCAGGTCCTCGAGCGACAACGGTTCTTCGATATTTGCTTCCATTAGCGACACGACTTCCACCATGGCAGGCCGTGCCGAATTCATCCGCACCGTTAAGGGCACGCGTTGCTGGTCCTTGTCATCGCGCACATGTTCGAGAATAAACTGATCGGCGATAGCCGCAATAGTCGTCTTTCCCACCTGACGTGAGATCAGATTGAGCATCATATCCAGTGGCGCGATGCCACCGGTACAAGTCAGGCGATCCCGGTCAATCACGAACAGATCTCGCGAAAAAGAAACTGATGGAAATGTGCGACGCAGAGCCGACATGTTTTCCCAATGCGTGGCGCAGACGTAGCCATCCAGCAAGCCTGCTTTAGCCAAGGCGAAGGTGCCGGTGCACAAACTGCCCATTGCGACGCCTTGATTGGCGAAGCTTTGCATGAGTACTAAGGCATCCGAATGAATTGCTGTCTCGATCTCGGTGCCGCCGCAAACAAAAACGACGTCGGGAATGTCTGCCGGATCAGGACGGCCGGATTTTACAGATAGCCCATTACTGGCACATACCATTCCACCTTCCGGCGTAATCACAGACCAGCGATAAAGTGCTTTACCTTCCAGATAGTTGGCCATTCTTAATACTTCGATCGCATTAGAGAAAGCAATCATCGTAAAGTTATAAAGCGGAAGAAAAGCAAAGTGCGAGAAAGACGAAATTTCACTTTTAGACATGACCGACTCCGTTGGCAAACCTCAGCGACGGTCAATGTACCGTCGATTGACTAAAAAAAACAAATGCTTTCGGTTGTGCGGTGCAATAAGCATGCCATTAGGGGGCGCAAGATTTTGGGCTGCTTCTGTGTGCTGCGATAATCTTTAGGCGGTGAGGCGAGTTGCTCCGCCGTCAATATTTGCGTTCCGGAGCTTGGTGAATTACAACAATTTTTTTGCCGTCGCCTCAGGAAAGGTCATCGATAGAGTAAGAATGTTTTAAAAAAATAACGTTTGTGTTTTTGTAAATGCGTCTTCATTACGCTCCCTTTCAGCGCGTGGATGATCCAATTTCGAGCGAAGAACGTGCACATTTGGTGAAGACGAGGATGTTGGTCTGCACCACAACAAAAAATTATATTAGCTTGGTGCGGCAATTGCATTCCCAATTGATGCGCATGCAGCACCGCCCGGAACCATTTCCCGTACCTCAGTTAAAGATGATGCGCTGTGCGGTATTAGTCAACCGATATGCGGGACGGTAGCGCGTTCTGTTGCCACCAGTTCTTGTCGGGAGTGACGCTTCCGTTTGAAAGCGCCGATAGTTTATTCATGGTGCTGACAGTGCAGTTTAACGATGGTGGCAGCTTACCGTGCTGAACGAAAACAGCGCATGTGAGGCGGATTCATGGGGTTAGGTTCTCAGGTACAATTTGGGAAATGATGGGTTGGCATTGGAGAAAGAATGGGCTTCGGTGAGATAGCAGGGCAGGGGTGGCTGCAGATCGGCGAGTTGGGCCTGGCCTTCGTTCTGTCCGCGCTCATCGGTATGGAGCGGGAAATGCGGCAGAAGAGCGCCGGGCTGCGAACGCATACGCTGGTCGGCCTTGGCGCCGCGTTGATTATGCTCATTTCTAAATATGGCTTCACTGACGTCCTCTCGACGGGACTTGTGGTTGTCGATCCTTCGCGCGTCGCCGCCCAAGTCGTCTCGGGCATCGGGTTCATTGGCGGCGGCTTGATTTTCGTGCGCCGTGACAGCGTGCGGGGCCTGACCACTGCGGCCATCGTTTGGCTGACGGCGTCCGTCGGCATGGCCTGCGGAGCCGGTCTTCCCATTCTTGCCGTGCTGGCGACGGCGGCCCACTTCGTCGTCGTCTTCACTTTCCCGCACATAGCACTGCGGCTGCCAAAATCGCGCTGGGCACCGTCGGTGCTTCAAATATCCTACGAGGATGGTCGGGATGTCCTGCGGGACGTGCTGCTGGCTTGTACCCAGCACGACTTTTCAGTCAGCCGCCTCAAGGTCGAACGACCGAGCGACTCGCTCGACTCAGCAGACCCACCGGCTGCCGATGGGAAAGGAATGCTGCCGGCACCAGATGTCGGGCCCGCCTTAACAGGTGCGCAAGCCAAGCGGATCGCGACCGTGGTCCTGGAGGTACAAGGCGTCAAATTGGTCTCGAAACTGGCGGATAGATTATCTACGATTCCTGGTGTCGTTTCCGTCCACGCCGGCGATGTTAACATACCCTCCGACTAGCCCAAAAGGGGTAAGCGGGCAGTTGCGTCGCATTCTAAAACTAGTATTGCGGCGTGAACAGGCAGTACGGAGTGGGCATTATTTTGCTTGGTGGGAACGTAAGTAACGTATCCAACACTATCTTGAGCCAGACGGCGTTATCAATACCGAGATTGGATGAAATTGGGTGCTGAGTTTTTGATTCATGTGGCGATAGGAAAGTAGTCCCAAAATGTGGTGTCGCCATGCGTGGCACTCCAGATCGTCCCCTTAACAATCCGGCTGTTTCGAACCGCCGTAGATTACACTTTCCATCCGCCATCTTAATCTCGGCCGGTTAAAGCGCTGAGGAAGGTCGGCCACGCCCTATGAGGCGCGATGCGCATTGGACGGCGCCCTCGGCAAATTTCACGACAACGTCACGGCAAATCGGTCTACTCACGCACAATTTAAAGAATTGTCACCATTATTCTTTAGATTCATAGACTTAATGAAATTTTCCGGTGAATTTGACTTCACGTAAACGCAACAAGGTCAGGTGGGACTGCAAAAAAAGGCTGGCGTTTTCAGAGTGTACAACGCAATTTTTAATAGCTTACCTTGAGCAGTTACCTCAAACCGGCCTTTTAACCGTCCTTCCACGACTTGCCAAAAAGTGACGGCGTTGTCGTAATTTGAAAGGTTCCCGTCCGCTTTAGGAAATAGCACGGCTTGGCTTAGGACAAGATGTTGTCAACAGAGAGAGTTCAGATTAGCCCTCTCCGAGACGTTAAATCTTCGTGCATTTTTTAATTGCTTGCCTATACCGGACCTGAATTCATGACCTCTATCAATTCTTTTTTTTCGCAGTCCCTCTCCGAGCGTGATGCGCCTGTAATGAATGCCATTGCGCTTGAGCTCGAGCGTCAGCAAGATCAGATCGAAATGATCGCTTCCGAAAACATTGTGTCGCGTGCTGTGCTGGAGGCGCAAGGGTCGGTATTAACCAATAAGTATGCAGAAGGTTACCCGGGGAAACGCTATTACGGTGGCTGCGAGTTCGTCGATCAGATTGAGGTGCTGGCGCTGGAGAGGGTCAAGCAACTGTTTGGGGCCAGCTATGCAAATGTCCAACCCCATTCCGGAGCGCAGGCAAACGGCGCAGTAATGCTGGCATTGGTTAAACCGGGCGATACAGTGCTCGGCATGTCACTCGATGCCGGTGGCCATTTGACGCATGGCGCACGTCCGGCCATGTCGGGAAAATGGTTTAATGCAGTCCAATATGGTGTTCGTCCGGATACCATGTTGATCGATTACGATCAGGTTGAAGCACTGGCGAAAGAACATCAGCCGCGCCTGATCATTGCGGGTTATTCTGCCTATCCGCGCCAGCTCGACTTTGCGCGTTTTCGCGCCATAGCTGATAGCGTCGGCGCGTTATTGATGGTGGACATGGCCCATATAGCAGGGCTGGTTGTTACCGGTCATCATCCCAATCCGATTGCGCATGCGCATGTGGTCACCTCAACTACGCACAAAACCTTGCGCGGTCCACGGGGCGGCTTCATTTTGACTAATCATGAAGATATCGCCAAAAAAATTAACTCCGCGGTGTTTCCAGGATTGCAAGGCGGCCCTTTGATGCACGTCATTGCCGGTAAAGCGGTGGCATTCGGCGAAGCTTTGCAACCGGAATTCAAACAATACATCAGTAACGTTGTTGCCAATGCCAGCGCACTGGGAGAAGTGCTAAAAAGGGGTGGTGTTGATCTGGTGACTGGCGGTACCGAAAATCATTTGCTGCTGGTCGATTTGCGGCCCAAAGGATTAAAGGGAACCGACGTCGAGCATGCCCTTGAACGTGCAGGCATTACCTGTAACAAGAACGGCATTCCCTTTGATACCGAGAAACCGACGATAACGTCCGGCATCCGTTTGGGTACGCCCGCTGGCACTGCGCGTGGCTTTGGCATCGAAGAGTTCCGTACCATCGGTGGTTTGATCGTGGAAGTATTGGACGGCTTGGCCCGCAAACCAGAAGGGTGCTCCGAGACGGAACTAAGCGTCCGATGCCGTGTTCTGTCGATGTGCAAACGGTTTCCGATTTACTGAATTTTTGTGGCGGTTCGACGACTGTTCAGTCGCCACCTAAAAATCAATGTGAAGCAAGAATTTCCTCTCATTTTCGGGTCATCAAGCGGAGCACGCCATGAATGCATTACACCAACAAAGTCTGGTCATCGACGGTCTGAACATTTCAAAATGGGAACGGCCAGTTTTTGAAGATATGAAAAAAGGGGGCCTCAGCGCCGTCAATTGCACCGTCTCGGTATGGGAGAATTTTCAAGGCACAGTCGGCAACATTGTAGATATGAAAAACCTGATCCGCGCCAACTCTGACCTGCTTACATTGGTGCGCGGCGTCGACGATATAACTCGCGCCAAAAAAGAAGGGCGCACAGGCGTGATTCTTGGGTTTCAGAATGCCCATGCATTTGAAGATAATCTAGGCTACATCGAGGTGTTTGCCGAGTTGGGCGTGCGGGTGGTTCAACTCTGCTACAACACTCAAAACATGGTTGGTACCGGTTGCTATGAACGCGATGGTGGTTTGTCTGGCTTTGGCCGCGAAGTTATCGCCGAAATGAATCGGGTCGGTATCATGGTCGACCTTTCCCACGTAGGCGGCAACACCTCCACCGAAGCAATCCTGGCTTCCAGCAAACCAGTGTGCTATTCCCACTGTTTGCCGTCCGGTCTCAAGGAACATCCACGCAACAAGAGCGATGAGCAATTGAAATTTATTGCCGATCACAACGGCTTTATCGGCGTCACCATGTTTCCGCCATTTCTCAAGCGCGGCAGTAATGCAAACGTCGACGATTACGTCGAAGCATTCGACTATGTAATCAATCTGGTGGGTGACGATTGCGTCGGCATTGGCACTGATTTTACCCAAGGATATGGCAAGCCTTTCTTTGAATGGCTGACGCACGATAAAGGTCGTCATCGTCGTCTGACGGATTTCGGCACGGTCACCAATCCTGAAGGTTTTCGTACCATCGGCGACTTTCCGAACCTGACTGTCGCGATGGAACGCGCAGGTTGGAAAGAAGGCCGAATCCGCAAGGTTCTGGGCGAAAACTGGATGCGTGTTTTTGACGATGTCTGGTCCGCTTGATCGCACCGTAAACGTCTTTTAAGCACGTTACATATGAATTCATATTGATGAAGGAAAACGGAAAATGAAACCCCAGCTACCGATAGAAGTCGATGCAGAGACCGGCGTGTGGACCACCGATAGCTTGCCGATGCTTTATGTTCCGCGCCACTTTTTTACAAATAATCATAGCGCCGTAGAAGCTGCGTTGGGACGGGAAAAGTATGCACAGATTCTGTATGACGCAGGTTACAAATCGGCCTACTTCTGGTGCGAAAAAGAAGCCGGACAGCACGGCATGAGTGGACTGGAAGTATATCAACATTATCTCAATCGCCTGTCGCAACGCGGCTGGGGTTTGTTCAGTTTTTCTGAGGTGAATGCACCTGCCGCCTCGGCAAAAATCAAGCTGGTCAATTCATCATTCGTTCTGCAACAACCAGATGCAGAAGGCAAACTTTGCTACATGTTTGCAGGTTGGTTTTCGGGTGCAATGGATTGGGTATCGGACACTACCGGTCAGAAAATAAAATCAACCTGTATTGAAACGCAATGTGCCGGCGAAGGTCATGCGCACTGTGAGTTCACCGTAACGCCTTTGCCATCCTGACAAGCGCAGGTGGCTTAGTTAGCTTAATTAGCTTAATTAGCTCAGGTAGCTTAAGTAGCGGTCGCTCAGAGTTATACCTGTCCATCAGTCCTTTTGGAGTTTGAACATTCATCATGCGTTACCCACATCTCTTTTCTCCACTGACATTAAACCAGGTAACGCTACGCAATCGCGTGGTCAGCACCGCACATGCCGAAGTGTATGCGGATGCTGGCGGATTACCGGGTGAACGCTATATTCGCTATTACGAAGAAAAAGCTAAAGGTGGTCTGGGTCTGGCAATTTGTGGCGGTTCCAGCGTGGTGTCGATTGACAGTCCGCAAGGGTGGTGGAAGTCGGTCAATCTGACCACTGACAAAGTCATCGAACCGTTGGCGCGATTGACTGAAACGATGCATCGACATGGTGCCAGGATCATGATTCAGGCTACGCATATGGGACGCCGCAGCTCCTGGCACGGCGAGAACTGGCCGCATTTGTTGACGCCCTCCGGAATCCGTGAGCCGGTGCATCGCGGCAACGCCAAAATTATTGAGATTGAAGAGATTCGTCGCGTTATTGCCGACTTTGCCGCTGCCGCCAGACGCGTCAAGGCCGCAGGCATGGATGGGATAGAAATTTCGGCCGCACATCAGCAACTGATCGATCAGTTCTGGAGCCCCCGAGTTAATCAGCGGACCGACGAATACGGCGGCAGTCTGGAAAATCGGATGCGGTTCGGAGTAGAAGTGCTGACTGCGGTGCGCGCAGAAGTTGGTCCGGATTTTTGCGTCGGTATGCGGATGTGTGGCGATGAATTTCATGAAGATGGGATCGATCACGATACCGCCAAATTAATCGCCAAAGCAATGTCGGAAACCGGCCTGATTGACTTCCTCAGCGTAGTAGGCTCAGGGGCGGATACGCATAACACCCTGGTCAATTGCATGCCCCCAATGGCACTGCCGCCAGAGCCTTTTGTGCATTTGGCGGCAGGTATCAAAAGCGTGTCGAAAGTGCCAGTGATGCACGCGCAAAGCATTCGCGATGCCGGGCAGGCCGAGCGCATCCTGGCGAACGGTATGGTCGATCTGGTCGGCATGACTCGGGGCCAGATAGCCGATCCCCACATGGTGATCAAGATCCGCGATGGTCGCGAAGATGAGATCAAACAGTGTGTCGGTGCCAATTATTGTATCGATCGACAATATAACGGTCTCGATGTCCTCTGCATTCAAAACGCAGCAACATCGCGTGAAGAAACCATGCCACATATCATCACCAAAAGCCGCGGTCCCAAGCGTAAGGTGGTAGTGGTTGGCGCAGGTCCGGCAGGGCTGGAGGCCGCCCGTGTAGCACGTGAACGCGGCCATGATGTGGTGTTGTTTGAGCGTAGCGAGGCTGTCGGAGGTCAAATCAATCTGGCGGCAAAAGCGCCGCAACGGGAACAAATGGCCGGTATTGTGCGTTGGTTCGATATGGAAACCAAGCGGCTCGGCGTGGATCGGCGACTTGGCGTAGACGCCGACGACGCCATGATATTGGCAGAAAAACCGGACATCGTGGTGCTGGCGACCGGCGGAAGCAACTTTATCGGACAGGTGCCAGCCTGGGGCGTGGCGGATGGCTTGGCGGTAAGTTCGTGGGATATTCTGAGTGGCCGCATTGCTCCCGGCAAGAACGTGCTGGTGTACGACGGGATCAGTACCCACGCGGGATTTGGGGTTGCCGATTTTTTAGCAAGTCGCGGTAGTCAGGTTGAGATTGTTACGCCCGATGTCAAGATTGCAGATGATACCGGTGGAACCACCTTCCCTATTTTCTATCGTCGCCTCTATGCGCAAGGCATCATTCCCACGCCTAACTATTGGCTGGACAGTGTCTATGCCGAAGGTGACAAGAAAGTGGCTGTGCTGCGCAATGAGTACACCGAAATTCAGGAAGAACGGGTCGTCGATCAGGTCGTCATCGAGAACGGCATCATGCCCAACGATAGTCTGTATTGGTCGCTGAAGCCCCAATCGATCAATCACGGGCAGACCGACATTCAGAAACTGTATGCGGCCGAACCACAGCCAGCATTGGCTGAGTCATTGGGTAATGGGCGCTTCCTTCTATTTCGGGTGGGCGACTGCATTTCAATGCATAACATACATGCTGCGATTTACGATTCGCTGCGCTTGTGTAAAGACTTTTGAGCATGGACTCGTCAACACTCATCAATCTTGGCCCTGTGCAAAACCTGACAATGGTTAATTTTAATCCCATCATTACTGCCCTATTCTGGATAGCGCTGGTGGGGTTGTTGTCCGGCCTGATGCGTAGGGCCGCATTGTGGCGCGCTGGCCGCACCGGGTCGGCAGCGCCGGTGCAGTGGATCGCGCTGTTGGCGATCCCCAAGCGCTATTTTGTTGACCTGCATCACGTGGTGGCACGCGATCCCTACATCGCGCGGACGCACATTGCCACTGCGGGCGGGGCAATAGCTGCGATGGCGCTGGTGGCGGTTAATTACGGCTTCATGCTGTATTGGCCGCTATTAAATGCGGGCATTGCGTTATTTGCTGTGGTGATGCTGGTCGGTGTGATCTTTGTCTGGCATCGCCGCCGTCAACCTCCTGCACGTTTGTCGCTTGGTGCCTGGAATCGCTTGCCGTGGGTGCTCGGCATTTTAGCGTTGGGCTTGTTGCTGATGGGTTTGTTGCCGGTTGGCATCGTATCGGGACTGACGGCAGCGGTAACGGTGTTGCTGTTGGGCTTTGGTGCGTGGAACCTGACGGTCGGGATCGGTCGGGGAGGTCCGATGAAACACGCTTTGGCAGGCTTATTACACCTGGCATTTCACCCGCGCCCTGAGCGTTTCTGCGCAAAGCAGTCGCATACCGAAGTAGCAAAACGGGGCACGCCACCGACCGCACTTAAGCCGCTGGCCCTCGATAAAGGTGAGCTCGGTGTGCGCAAGCCGGTAGACTTTCGCTGGAATCAGTTGTTGAGCTTTGATGCCTGCGTGCAATGCGGAAAATGCGAAGCCGCCTGCCCGGCATTTGCGGCGGGTCAACCGTTGAATCCAAAAAAACTGATACAGGACATGGTGCTAGGGATGGCAGGTGGCAGCGATACCAGTTTTGCGGGCAGTCCGTATCCGGGAATTCCTTTGGGCCAGCATCAAGGCGCTCCGCAGAAGGCGATTTTTCCTGGATTGCTTTCACCAGACACTATTTGGTCCTGCACCACTTGTCGCGCTTGTGTTGAAGAGTGCCCGATGTTGATTGAGCACGTGGATGCAGTGGTCGACCTGCGCCGCAACTTAACGCTGGAAGATGGCGCGGTGCCGGGAAAAGGGCCTGAAGTGTTGGCCAATTTGCGTGAGACAGCAACGGCTGGTGGGTTTGATCTCACTGTGCGCTACAACTGGTCTATCGACCTGAACGTTGCCCAGATTACGCCTGAAACGCCGGTAGATGTGCTGTTAATCGTCGGTGAGGGCGGCTTTGACATGCGCTATCAACGCAGCTTAAGAGCGCTCGTCAAAGTATTACAAGCGGGCAGTGTGAATTTCGCGATACTTGGCGCACTGGAAACGGATACCGGCGATGTGGCCCGACGCTTAGGCGATGAAGCAACCTTCCAATCGCTGGCCGCTCGCTTGATCGGTACGCTATCGACGCTGTCCTTCAAACGCATCGTGACTCCGGACCCGCACGTGATGCATTGCTTACGCAATGAATATCCGGCATTTGGTGGGCGTTACGAAGTGCTTCACCACACCACGTTCATGGCCGCATTGGCGCAACAGGGGAAGATCACACCGCGGATTGCGGTCGATACCGATCAGCGCTTTACGTATCACGATCCCTGCTATCTTGGCCGTTATAACGGTGAGACAGCGGCCCCGCGTGAATTGCTGACTCTGCTCGGCATACCTTTGCATGAAATGGAGCGAAACGGTAAGCGTGGGCGTTGTTGCGGCGGCGGTGGCGGCGCGCCGCTGACTGATATTCCCGGCAAGCAGCGAATTCCCGATATTCGTATTCACGACGCGCGCGCCGTTAAGGCTGACACCGTCGTCGTCGGTTGTCCCAACTGCACCGCCATGCTGGAAGGTGTCGTGGGACCGCGCCCCGAGATACGCGATATTGCAGAGCTGGTCGCTGCGGCTTTGGAGGCCTAGATGGAAACGACATTACAGACAGGAAGTGACGCTATTGAGCGGCTAAATCTGCAGACAAATCAGCAGACAAATCAGCAGACAAATCAGCAGACAAATCAGCATGTAAATCAGCAAATAAATCGGCAAATAAATAAGCGAATAAATCCACGGCGTCCTTTCACGGTCACCGCCGCTGGGTTAAGAAGGATCGTTCCAGGTCTGATCGATCCCGACGGTTCCTGTGATCTGGATAGCGGTTTGTCAATGATTAGTGGGCAAACACATCATCAGGCAAAGCCATTGCGCACAACAGAGTTGGCGCTGAAGTCGTTACTTGCCGTGGCGCATAGTGATCGGGGGACGTTGGACGAACATGCGCGTCAGGTCATTGCAGCAGCGGCGCTGCTGGCCGATGCCGCAACCGAAGTAGTGTTGCTGGTCTTCGGTGGATTAAAGGGCGACAGTGCGACTTTAGGCGTTGATCGGGTCGTCGTATTGCCGCAATATGGCAGCCACATTTTTGCACCTGAACAGGAACTGGCGGCGCTCTGCAACCTGATCGAGACTGTGCAACCCGAACACATTTTCATGCCCGATTGCCCGCTTGCGGGGGGAGATCTGGGAAGACGGCTGGGTGCCAGATTGGCGCAAACCGACGCTACCGGCGGTGCCGTTAGCGGCATTGCGACCCACGTTGTTGAAATCAATCCGGCTGGACTAGCAACCTATCGTCAGCAACAGTCCGTGATAGCACGTCGCAACTTATCACGGATTATCATGCTGGCACCGGATGCCGTCGATCCTCGGTTGCCCTTTATAGGACGGGGCGAATCCGACCAGAAGCTGGCTGCCACGATCAACGCGGCCGCTGTCAATTCTGCGAAGGATTCGACGCTTTACCGCGACCTCGGCATCGAATTACTGGCAGCATCGCAAATGGCGCTCGACGAAGCTGACTTTATCGTAGCGGCCGGGAACGGCGTCGATGATGTTGCGGCTTTCAATGCTTTAGCAAGCGTACTTGACGCGGCGATTGGCGCCAGCCGAGTGGCAGTTGATGCCGGTAAATTTGGCCGTGAGCAACAAATTGGTGCCACTGGGAAGACCGTGAGCGCCAGCACTTATATGGCTTTCGGTATATCGGGTGCGGTCCAGCATCTGCAAGGTATCAAAGATTGTCGCCACGTCATCACCGTTAATCTGGATGCCAGTGCGCCGATGATAAAGCGGGCTGATCTGAGTATTATCGATGATGCGCATGCGGTGATCGCGGCCTTGATGGCGGAAATAAAATTAGCGCGGAACGTTGATATCGGTCATGTCCACGCCATAGATATTGGTGCAGGGAGCGCAACATGAGCGTTCACAATCGTCCATTGAAAAAAGTGGCTGTTCTGGTCTCGGTCGGCCGTCACCCTGTCAGCGGCATGGCCCGCTATAGCCGTAACGACGCGGCTGCACTGAGCATGGCGGTCACGCTGGCGCAGTCAACGGCAGACATCAACGTGGACATTATGCATGCCGGTGATCCCGATAATTCGGCGTTATCAGATTATCTGGCGCTCGGCGCTAAAACCATCAAAGTTGTTGCATGCCATGTCGATGAGGACGTTATTCCGGCGCTCAAACAAGCGCTGGAAAACTATGATTTGATTCTGTGCGGCGGTCGGGCCGAAGCTGGCGAAGAAACCGGCCTCGTTCCCTACTTATTAGCAAGTCAATTGTGCCTCCCGCTGGTCGCTGACGTGATGGAGATTACGTCCGACTCAAGCGTTGGTATAAATGATGTCGTGCTGCAGCAGTTTTTGCCAAAGGGCCGCCGCCGCACCATCGTTGTAAGCTTGCCGGCACTTCTGACCGTGCATCCGCTAGCGCCATCAAATGCGCGCTACGCCTATGCTAACTTGCGAAATGGCGCTATTGAGCGACAGCAACCGCCTCCGCAACCGCAGCTAGCGGAGATGTCGGTATCCGGGCATTCTCCGCAGGACTGGACTCAGGCACCGGCCAGCGCCAGACCACTAAAGCTGGTTGCGCAAGAAAAACGCTCAGGGCATGCCCGCATGCTTTCAGCGACGGTCACTGAAAGTCGCGGTGGCAAGATAATTCAGGAGGGCAGCACCAGCGAAAAAGCACAGGCGATACTGGCCTATTTGCGGGAGCATCGTCTTGTCGATTATTAACGTGAAAAACTTGGTTCCAGAGAACGTTCTGTTCCTAAATCTGAGTTAATCAGCGTGTTATTCCATAAATGCATTCATGGAGAAGAAATTGAAAGTATCCAAACAGACTCAAGATTTGGTGGCCAACCGTCTGAAGGGCCACAGCCTGGATGCGGCTTTTTATCTAAGCCCGGAAATTTTTGAACTGGACATCAAAGAAATATTCAGCAAGCACTGGATTCAAGTCGCCATCGATCCCGATATTCCAGAGCCCGGTGATTATGTGACGATTGAGATTGGCCGGAACTCTATCGTCATCCTGCGCGACGATGACATGTCAGTGCGCGCACACCACAACGTTTGTCGCCATCGTGGCGCTCGTCTTTGTTCGGAGCATAAAGGTTCAGTCGGAAATCTGGTGTGTCCGTATCATCAATGGACTTACAACCTGTCGGGGGAACTACTGTATGCCGAACATATGGGCGACCAGTTTATCCATAGCGAGCATCATCTGAAGTCGGTGCATGTCGAAAACCTGGCAGGGCTGATTTTTATCTGTCTGGCCGAAGTGCCGCCGCAGGATTTTTCGGTGATGCGGGAAGCGATGATGCCTTATCTGGCACCGCATGCGTTACAAAACTGCAAGATCGCTAAGCAGGTTGATCTGATCGAAGAGGGTAACTGGAAACTGACGATGGAAAATAATCGTGAGTGTTATCACTGCGCGACCAACCATCCGGAACTAACCGCATCGCTATTCGAATACGGTTTTGGCTATCAGCCAGCCCCGAACAATATTGAACAAGTTGAAGAATTTACGCGGTTGGCTGCCGAACGCAGCGCGCAGTGGGAAAGCGCAAATTTGCCATCGAAAGAAATTGATCGTCTGGACGATCTGGTGACCGGTTTTCGAACACAGCGCTTGCCTTTGGATCGTGGCGGTGAATCCCAGACATTAGATGGACGGGTTGCTTCTGGCATCTTGCTTGGTGATTTCGATCGTGCGGATCTTGGTGGGTTGTCGTTCTGGACCCAACCGAATTCCTGGCATCACTTCATGAGCGACCACATTGTCAGCTTTTCGGTATTGCCAATTTCCGCTGAAAAAACCCTGGTGCGGACCAAATGGTTGGTCCAGAAAGATGCTCGCGAAGGCATCGATTATCAACTCGATAATCTTACAGCCGTATGGAATGCAACCAATGATCAGGACAAGATGCTGGTGGAGTTGTCGCAAAAGGGTGCTAGTAGTGACGCGTATGAACCGGGTCCTTATTCACCCTATACGGAAGGCTTAGTGGAAAAATTTTGCAAATGGTATATCAACCGTCTGAGCGAAGCCATCGAATCCGACCAGTTCAGCGAATCCGGCGAATCGGTTAAACCGATCAAATTTATCAAATCCTAACGTATTGCCGGAGCCGGGTATGGACATGTGTGTGGAGAAGCGGACGTCTGTAAAACACGTTTTGCAAGAGGCAGGTATGCAGAAAATTATTCAAAGAATCAATGGCGAGCGTTTTTGGGATGCGCTGCCGTTGCCTTGGAATGGCGAACTCCAGGAGACGCTCACCTGTGTTCAAGTGCGAGCGGAAACACATGACGTCAAGAGTTTTATTTTTGCGGCACCGGATAACAGCGGATTTTCATATCAGCCCGGGCAGTTCATTACGCTGGAGCTGGAGATTGACGGCGAACAGCTTAACCGTTGTTATACGCTCTCATCGTCGCCGAGTCGGCCGCACACCGTTTCGATTACCGTGAAACGTGTTCCTAACGGCCCGGTCTCAAACTGGCTGCACGACAATCTGAAAGCAGGGGATAGCGTGCGCGTTTTAGGTGTTGCGGGTGAGTTCACCTGCGTCACTGTTCCTGCCGAGAAATATCTGTTTTTGTCTGCTGGTTCTGGTATTACGCCGTTGATGTCGATGTCGCGCGCCCATCACGATCTGTCGGATGATCGTGACATTACGTTCATTCACAGTGCGCGTACGCCGGATGACATCATCTTTGAACGTGAGTTGGCTCTCATTGCGAGCAATCAGCAAAACTTCCGCACCCGCTTTATTTGCGAACGTCTGGGAGCGCGGCGGGAGTGGCATGGGCCGACCGGTATGCTGTCTTTGCCAGCATTAACATTGATGGCGCCTGATTTTATGGAGCGTGAAATTTTTGTTTGCGGACCCGCGCCGTATATGAGGGCGGTGCGCGCCATGCTGGATGTGGCCGGGTTTGATCGCCACCATTATCACGAGGAGAGCTTTTCTTTCGAGAGCCTGCCGGAGGAAGTTCAGGGCGATGTCCGGGAGGAGGTGCGCTTGTCGGTGCATGGGACCGTGCATAAAACGGTGCTTGAAACCGGGCATGAAGCCTTGCCAGGAGTTGTAACTGCGCCCCATCTCGATCCTGCTCCAACCATTGCGTTGGAAATGGCGGCATCCACAGCGTCGACCGAAGTTGCCGCGCTGGCTTTGCTGACTGAATCGCCAGAGGTCGGTAGTTTTAAAGTCATGTTTCAAAAGAGTAGTCGTGAAATTGTTTGTGGCGCGCAACAACATGTACTGGAAGCGGCGCGTGCCACTGGAGTCAGGCTTGCGTCATCTTGTGCCCAGGGCATGTGCGGAACTTGCAAGGTGAAATTAATTTCAGGGCGGGTCACCATGCAGCATAAGGGCGGAATTCGTCAGCGCGAAATTGATCAGGGCATGGTTTTGCTTTGCTGCAGCAAACCGTTGACTGATCTTGTGATCGACAAATAAAAGGAAAGTTAGCGCTCAAATTTGTGTTGATATTCAACTGATTGAATGAATAATTACGTCGTAATTGACCCAAATTTCGTCGCAAAAAGCGTGCTTTTACACCGGCCGATAGACGATGATGAATATGGCGAAAGTGAACATTCTTGAATGCCGACGGTTCAAAAAATTCTAACGTACCCTATTACACTTCAAAGAGGCTCTCAATGAAATTGCATTCAAATGCCCTGTTAATAAAGCTGTGTTGGTTGAGTCTCGGTTTAGGCATCACGGCGATGTCGGGTTTGGCGCTTGCGGATACTAAACCGACAATCAACATCGGCTACGTACAAGGCTGGGCAGATAGCGTCGCCACGACTTTTGTCGCAGCCGAGATCATGCGTAAAAATCTGGGTTATGAAGTCAAACTGGTGCCGGTCGATGCGGGTTTGATGTGGCAAGGCGTGTCTCGCGGTGATCTGGATGCGACCATGTCTGCTTGGCTTCCAGCAACCCATGGTGCTTATTACGATAAACTTAAAGACAAAGTTGTTGATCTGGGCGTTAATTTCCATGGTGCCAGAATCGGTCTCATCGTGCCGGAATACGTGACCGCAAAAACGGTAGGGGATTTGCAGGCGCAAAAAGCTGCTTTTGACGGGCGCATCGTCGGTATTGACGCCGGCGCTGGCGTAATGATCAAGACTGAGCAGGCAATTAAGGATTACGGACTGGATTATAAGTTGATGGCGAGTTCGGGTAGCGCAATGGCGGCCGAACTGGATCGTTCAATCCGGGCGCATAAGCCGATCGCTGTCACCGGCTGGGTTCCGCATTGGATGTTTGCCAAATACAAGCTAAAGTTTTTGGAAGATCCTAAAAACGTATACGGAGACGCAGAACACGTGGATAGCGTTGCAAATCCAGGGCTCGCAACGAAGGCAAAACCGGTTAACGATCTGTTGAAAAATTTCTCCTGGAAGCCGGGCGAGATTGATAGCGTGATGCTGGCTGTTCAAAATGGTGAAAAGCCAGAGGCTGCAGCTGATAAATGGATTGCCGCCCATCCTGAACGCGTCAAGGAATGGTTACAAGTAGCGAACTGATGAGCTTTTGACGCGCATCTTATTATGTGATTCTTTGTCGATAAATTGATCAAAACGTACCATCTTGAATAAAGATGGTACGTTTTTTTGTTTGCGTCGCATTGCGTGGTTTTATTCTGCTTCAGATGCTGGATTTTTAAAGTGAGGTTTTTAGTAGTCCCTAATGAGCGGGCATTAAAATGTTTTTGTGACGGACACCAAAAACGTACTGGCTAGCGGGTTCGATACATCAGCGACACCACCTGAATTCAGCGCGCCCGTAGTGTAGTGCGCATAAATACCATTCTTGGCCCAACCTTTAGTAAAGGCGCCGGTCAACGTCCAGGCGCCATCAAGTGCTTTGGAGACTGCGACGCGCGTATCCTGAAAATTATAGGCGGAGAAGTTTTGGACCCGTTCATAACCGTAATGTAAAAGAAGCGTGTAACCGTGGCTGAGGTCAAAGTTCCCGTTAATGTCGAGATAACCGGACCCCTGGCTATTTTTGTTATCGCCAACCCCTAACGTTTTGCTATCATCGCCAAAATAAGTTGGCGTATAAGTGAGCCAATATTTGACGTTCAGCCATTTATACGTCGCGGAGGCAACCACTTCGCCGTAATTATATTTAGTTTTGGCGAACGACATTTCTGCACCGGGATAAACGTAATAGTACAACAGACCGCTATAACTTAAATCGCCGATGGTGCCGGAATAACCGCCATATAAGTCCCACTCAACCGTGCCGTTTTCAATGAAATGATCGCTGACGCTTGACATCCAGGTGCCTGCCGACCATCCGCTGGGATGCGTGTAATCGACTCCGCCCTGAATTGCTGGCTTGCCCCAGGTCTGGCGGAAGCCGCGCGATACATATTGCGAGGCCAGCGTGACATTGGCGGACCATGGAGACACGAGTGCGGGAGTCGCTTCCGGTGCTATCGTGGCAGCCGCACTGGTAGGGTCCGCGGCGCTATTGACGGCCTGCTGCGCAAACGCAGTCAGGTGTAAGCTACAGGCGAGCGTCGCAGCAGCACAGATGATGGTTGGCCTTGGCAATGTTGGATATTTTAATAATTTTTTACGCATAATTGACTCCCTATAGATTAGCCGATATCGGCGTTCGGATGAGCGCATGCAATCCGGTTGAGCGGTCTGGATGGCGATCGACTGATGGCATAAGCACATCAATACAAAAAGTCGGGCCTTGCGCACCAAGGTGTCAATTATTGCTGCAGCGAATCTATTTTGATGATGGCAAAAACGACAAAAAACAGGCCAGTTACGACAGCGCATTGCGGTGCCGGTGGGCGCTGTTGGGGGCTGGAGGGTCCGCAACTATCGTTCGTCTATGGCGACGGAGGCCTGGCGTATCTGGCAGAAAGATTGCGACGTACAAAGATGTAAATGCGATAAGGTTTAGAGGTGATTTGATTGTTTGCCCTCGCTAACACAGCGTTGGTCATCGCGCGACGAGGTTGCCGTCGTTTTTGAATAAGTGGTTGTCGCAAATTTTCATCCGGTGCAAAACCTTTCTGGCGACTATGGTACTAAGTTATAAAGCGTTTTTATTGGTCGAACAGACGGGCTATAACGGTGCCTGCAACGGTGCTTATAACGCCCCTTTCAATCGCTTATCCGCGATTTACGACAGGATAATAATAATGATTTTGGATGTCAGGCAGGACGCAGTGATCCCCTCACAGGCAAGTCTGCGACGTTCACCATGTAACGGAAAACAGTACAAAGTGATGCCCATCTACCGTCGGCGAGGATAATATCGCGGTAGCAGCGAATGATCGATCAGGAGGCAATTGATGAAATCAGGAAAAGTGGTCGTTGACCATCTATACAAAGTTTTTGGTAGTACGCCCGAAACAGCCTTGAGGTTGCTCAAAAAAGGATATTCAAAGGATAAGATTTTTGCTGAGACCGGACAAGTGGTGGGCGTTCAGGATGTCTCCTTCGAGGTACAGGAGGGCGAGATATTCGTGTTGATGGGACTTTCCGGTTCGGGTAAATCCACCCTGATTCGTTTGATAAATCGGTTGGTCGACCCAAGCGCCGGCAGCGTCTGGGTTGATGGTCAGGACGTGGCAGCGATGTCTAAAGCGGAATTGATCGATTTGCGTCGGCGCGATATGAGCATGGTATTTCAATCATTCGCCCTGATGCCGCATCGGACCGTGCTGTCGAACGCTGCTTTTGGTCTTGAAGTTGCCGGGATTTCCAAAAAGGATCGCGAACGTCAGGCGATGAAAGTGCTGGAGCAAGTCGGACTGGCACCGTTTGCGCAAAAACTGCCCTGTGAATTATCCGGTGGCATGCAGCAACGGGTGGGACTGGCGCGAGCCTTGTCAGTGAATCCTTCGTTGATGATCATGGATGAGGCTTTTTCTGCACTCGATCCGTTAAAGCGCAAAGAAATGCAGGATGTCTTGCTGGAGTTGCAAAAAGAGCAACGTCGCACGATTATTTTTGTCTCACATGATCTGGAAGAGGCGTTTCGAATCGGAACGCGTATTGCCATTATGGAAGGTGGGCGCCTGGTCCAGGTCGGCACTGCGCAAGAAATTATCGATAATCCAGCAGAAGAATATGTGCGTGCTTTCTTTGATGGTGTCGATACCAGCCGGTATCTGACCGCGAGTGATCTGATGCAATCGAATACCATCCCGTTACTGAGATCAACTGAAGACCTAAAAGTAAATCCGCATCTTTACGCCAGCAGTGGTTCCGACTTTGCTTTTGTGGTCGATGAAGAACGTAAAGTGCAGGGGATCGTGCCTACGCGAGGATTTGCTGACGCCAGTGGGGTATTGCAACCGCTAACGTTGCAGAAGGTCGAATTGATTCACTATCGAACCTCCCTGCATGTGGTGATGGGTAAATTGATCGTCAGCCCGGTCCCACTTCCCGTGGTCGACGAAAACGGCTGTTATTGCGGTGCGATCAGTCAATCCATGATTCTTCAAGCGTTATCCAAACCGGAGGCTTCCCATGTCTGACACAATTCCACTCGGACGCTGGGTTGATCACGGTGTCCACTATATTCTCGACAAGCACGGTAACAGTTTCGATGCCTTTGGCAGCGCAATCAGCTGGTTTGCCGAATCCATTGAACACGGTTTACAAATTCTTCCAATTTGGGTTTTGGTGGGCTTCTTCATTGTGATGGGCGTCTGGCGGGTCGGTTTCAAGTTTGCACTGTTCACGTTAATTGCATTTTTGGTAATTATTGGAACCGGGTTCTGGGATCAAATGGTGGTGACACTCGGCCTCACTATTTCTGCCACGCTCATCAGTCTGGCGCTCGGCATTCCTCTGGGCATATGGGCTGCGAATAGCAAAAGGGTCGCGATGGTCGTGCGACCAATACTCGATTTAATGCAAACGATGCCTGCCTTTGTGTATCTGATACCAGCGGCGATGATGTTCGGCCTAGGCCGCGTACCCGGAATAATTTCAACCGTCATCTTTGCGATGCCACCGGCCGTCCGCTTAACCGCGTTGGGTATTCGCCATGTCAATAACGAGATTATTGAAGCCGGCCAGGCTTTTGGTTGCACGCCTTGGCAACTTCTTTACAAAGTGCAGTTTCCAAATGCGTTACCATCGATAATGGCGGGCATTAATCAAACTATTATGATGGCCCTGTCGATGGTGATCATAGCGTCGATGGTGGGTGCCGGAGGACTGGGTAACGATGTGCTGGCGAGTATTCAGCGCCTCGATATAGGGCTCGGGTTTGAAAGCGGCTTAAGTGTTGTACTGCTGGCGATTATACTGGATCGGATTACGGAAAGCTTTGGTACCACGCCAGAAGCAGGCAAGGTACAACGATTCTCCAAGGTGCGAAAAATGTTCAGCAAACACCGCGCTGCGGCGGCCAACAGTGAAGCTGAGAGCCAGACAGCGGGCGCTCAGCTGACCCGGCCTTAGCAGAACGTCGGGAGCGGTGAAAACGTTTGAATGGGCGGGGGACTTCTCCCGCGCATAAAGTGGATGACGGACGGAGACCACATGGCGTCGCAACAAGTACCGGTAACAGTTTTACTGCAGCCTGCCGGCTTAACGGCCGCTCACAATCGTACCGAGGTCACAAAATTTGGTGGCACCACGCATTTTGGCTTTCTGACGCTTCCGAACTTTTCGATGATTGCGTTCTCTAGCGCAATCGAAGTATTACGTATGGCGAATTACATCAGCGGACAGCCTCTTTATCGCTGGTCCGTGATTAGCCTGGATGGCCAGTCTGTGCCAGCTAGTAATGGTTTACCGGTATCGCCGACGCTGACGCTGGAGCAAGCCGGTATTCCGGACGTTTTATTTGTTTGTGGTGGCGTGCATATTCATGATGCCGTCAATGAAAAACTGAGTGCATTTCTGTTAAAACTGGCACGGTCCAACGTCAAGCTGGGAGGAATTTGCACCGGCAGCTATGCATTGGTCAAAGCCGGTCTGATGAACGGTTATCAATGCGCGATACATTGGGAAAATATTTCTGCGCTGCGTGAGGAATTTCCCAAGGTGCAGTTCTCTGAAGGCTTATTTGCGATTGACCGGGAGCGATTGAGTTGTTCTGGCGGCACCGCCCCGATTGATCTGATGTTGCACCTGACCGCTGCCAGCTTTGGTAAAACGTTAGCGGCCGAAATTTCAGAGCAATTCATTCTTGAACGCATAAGAGATAGCACCTATCAGCAACATATTCCGATTGCGGCGCGATTGGGATTTAGTCGGAAGGAGTTAATTGAAGTCGCACGTTTGATGGAGTCGCATATTGAAGAGACCTTGCCTTTTGATGAGATAGCGAGGCTGGTTGGCTTATCACAACGCCAGTTACAGCGTATGTTCAAATATTATCTTGATGTCACCCCGACACATTATTACTTGCAACTGAGGTTGCGACGCGCCCGCGAGTTGTTGCTTCAGACCGCCATGTCGATTATGAGCGTCACCGTAGCATGCGGATTTCAGTCGTCCTGCCATTTCAGCAAAGCCTACCGCAATCAGTTCGGTCGGTCTCCAAGCGGTGAGCGCCACTTGCATCATCCGTTTCTTGCTGCCGCCGACCACTTACCCTTGCTCGATGCCATCGGTTTACCTGAGCGATCCGATCTGGAAAATATTTTTGACGCTGATGGACAATAGCATGTCGCAATCTATCCACGTTGCGCGATGAACCGCGTGTAATTTATGGGTATTGGACGACGCGCCTATGTTGGCCCGTCAATGCTGGCTCGGGTAATAAACAATTCTCCAAATCAGTAGATCGAAAAACATGTCCACTTTTGGCACCAGTTTATGGGTGCGCACGTAAGCTCTTTGTTCGGAGAATATGAATGAAATCATTTAATCGTGCGGTCGCCGTTCGCATCGCTCATGTCGTCGGTATCGCTATGGGGACACTGGGCGCTTTAGCCCTGGCAAATGCTGCATCTGCGAGCGAACCTCAAGCTTGTAAAAATGTCCGTTTTGCCGATGTGGGCTGGACCGATATTGCGGCCACCACCGGTCTGGCCTCGGTGGTGTATGACGCTCTGGGATATCACTCAACGAAAACGATCGCTTCTGTGCCGATCACTTTTGCCGGGATAAAAAATAAGCAGATCGATATATTTCTTGGCTATTGGTCGCCAACGATGGACCCGATGATCGCCCCCTTTTTGAAAGACAATAAGCTCAAGGTATTAGGTGCACCTAACCTGACCGGGGCCAAATATACACTTGCCGTGCCGACTTACGTCTTCGACGCTGGCCTGAAAACATTCGCCGACATCGCCAAATATTCCAAAGAACTTGACGGAAAAATATATGGTATTGAGCCAGGTAATGATGGCAATGCGGTGATTTTGAAGATGCTCGGAAAAAACGAATTCAACCTGAAAAGTTTTAAGTTAATTGAGTCAAGTGAAGCCGGAATGATGGTTGAGCTGGGTCGTGCGGTAAAGCAAAAAAAATGGATCGTATTCCTCGGCTGGGAACCGCATCCGATGAACGTTCAACAGAAGATTAGTTTTCTAACCGGTGGCGATGACGTGTTCGGACCCAACTACGGTGAGGCAAAAGTTTATACCGTTATCCCTGCCGATTATCAAACGCGCTGCCCAAATGCCGGACAGCTAGCCCAGAATTTGCACTTCACAACCGACATGGAAAATCAGGTGATGTTACCGATTATGGACAGAACTGATCCTGAAGTGGCGGCAAAAGCATGGCTTAAAAAGAATCCCGAAGTTCTCAATAAATGGTTGGCGGGCGTCAAGACGTTTGATGGTAAGGACGGATTGCCGGTTGTCAAAGCAGCGCTCGGACTATAAGGCCTATCCCTATAGCTTCCTGTCTTTATTGTCCGGATCGCTGTCAATGCAAAAACGACATAGAGCGTGAAGGAAAGCGTGATAACTAGCGAGATAACGTGATAAAGCAGGAGGCCAGTAACGCTCCGGAAGAATCGTTCGCTGACTTGGCGTATTTTATTTGTTCAGTGACTTTTTTTACCGGAATATACACTCTGATTCCAATCAGGAGGAGATCATATGTCAGAAAATCGTGGTGTCGTTTATGTCGGTGACGGCAAGGTCGAAGTACATTCCATTCCATTTCCGAAACTGGATAATCCCCAAGGGAGGAAAATTGCGCATGGCGTGATTCTAAAAGTTATTTCAACCAATATTTGTGGCTCCGATCAGCATATGGTCCGTGGTCGAACCACGGCCCCGACCGGTTTGGTATTAGGGCACGAAATCACCGGTGAAGTCATTGAATGCGGTTCAGACGTTGAAACGCTAAAGAAGGGCGATCTGGTATCAGTTCCGTTCAACGTCGCTTGTGGTCGTTGCCGCACCTGCAAAGAACAACACACGGGCGTGTGTGAAACCGTCAATCCGGCGCGGGCTGGTGGTGCGTATGGCTACGTCGATATGGGCGGCTGGATCGGAGGACAGTCGGAATATGTGATGGTGCCGTATGCAGACTTTAACCTATTACGCTTTCCGGATAAAGATCAGGCAATGTCCAAGATCCGCGATTTAACATGTTTGTCAGACATTTTGCCGACGGGTTACCACGGTGCTGTTACCGCAGGAGTGGGGCCAGGTACGACGGTATATGTCGCCGGGGCCGGTCCGGTCGGACTTGCGGCAGCAGCCTCTGCCCGCTTGTTAGGGGCGGCGGTGGTGATTGTCGGCGACGTAAATCCTTTACGACTGATCCACGCCCGCAACGTCGGTTTTGAGACGGTTGATCTATCGCTCGATGCTACACTGAGCGATCAGATCGAAAAAATCCTGGGAACCCCTGAAGTGGATTGTGCTATTGACTGCGTCGGGTTCGAGGCGCGCGGTCACGGACACGCCGGGGCACAAGAGGAAGCACCAGCGACGGTCTTGAATTCATTGATGGAAATCACACGGGTTGCTGGCAAGATCGGCATTCCCGGGCTGTACGTCACTGAAGATCCGGGCGCTACCGATCCTGCTGCAAAAAAAGGCAGTCTGAGCATACGTCTTGGGTTGGGATGGGCCAAGTCGCATAGTTTCCACACCGGGCAAACGCCGGTGATGAAGTACAACCGGCAATTGATGCAAGCGATTCTATGGGATCGGATCAAGATCGCCGACATTGTCGGGGTTGAAGTTATCACCTTGGACAACGCGCCAAAAGGCTATGAACAATTCGACGCCGGAGCACCCAAGAAATTTGTAATCGATCCGCATAATCTTGTGAAGCGCGCGGCCTGATGGAGCGAATGGAGGACGCCAGGGAATTTCATCGATAGGTGACGCTTGGAGGATGCCCCATTTCAAATAAAAGAGAGCTTGATCGACATGACGTGATCAAGCTCTTTTTGACTCCTGGCGCTATTAATCATAGCCAGTCTTTTACATTATCTTATGACGCTTAATAAAAAGGTTCTGCCATGAAAAATACATCGATTTACGGCCTTACTTTATCCTGCCCAAGCGAGGTTGGACAGGTTGCTGCCGTTGTCAAATTCCTTGCTGATCGCCAGTGCTACATTGCAGAAATTGCCGTCTTTGACGACGATGATTTTCATACGTTTTTTCTACGATGCATTTTTCGCACACCTAAGATAACGTCGACACAAACGGGAGACCTGGTTGCTGATGATTATGCCACTTTATGTGCCGATTTTTCTGTGATAGCTGAACAGTTTGGCATGCAGTGGCAGATTCACGATATGCACCATCGCCCTAGAGTGGTGGTCATGGTCTCAAAGCTGGACCATTGTCTCGCCGATTTACTGTTCCGTTGGAAAATGGGCGAGTTGCCGATGGATTTTACCGCGATCATTTCGAATCATGCCGATCTGGCACCGCTGGCGGCGGCGCACGATATTCCCTTTCACTATTTACCGGTGACGCCCGCAACCAAGGAGCGGCAAGAGGCCGAGGTATTGTCACTGATCGAAGGTTACGGAGCAGAATTGATAGTGTTGGCGCGTTATATGCAAATATTTTCAGAAGAGACCAGCGCCAGATTGCGTGGCAAGGCAATTAATATCCATCACTCCTTTTTACCCAGTTTCAAAGGAGCCAAACCGTATCATCAGGCCTATCAACGCGGGGTTAAACTTATCGGTGCGACAGCGCATTTCATTACCGATGATCTGGACGAAGGTCCTATTATTGAACAAGCGGTCGAGCGCGTCGACCATACCTATACCCCGGAAAAATTGTTGGCGGTCGGACGCGATGTGGAGTGCCTTGCATTATCGCGGGCGGTGCAATATTTTATTGAACACAGGTTATTCATCAATGCCAATCGGACGGTGATTTTACAATAGCCCTTTACCGCGACGGCTCTTAGGGGCCGAACCTGTCCGAACGGCTTGAGGCTTGCCTGCATGGGGTCTTGTGCCCTAAGTCTTCTGCCTTTAGCCTTCTGCCTTTCGCCTTTCGCCTTTCGCCTTCTGCCTTCTGCCTTTAGCCTTTCGCCTTTCGCCTTTCGCCTTCTGCCTTTAGCCTTCTTCTCAGCATTATTCCCTCTCTTTTTATATTTGTGGGCGAGATCTCATTTGCCGAGAGTTCCCTCGTGGTATGAGCGCGCGGGAGCTAACGCCGCCAAACTTCCCCAAAAACGACATCCCTTGTCGGAAAAATACAAACGCCCGTCATCTTTGGAAAATAGTTGCCGTTCTGTTGGATCAAGAATGGATCAAAGAAAAAGCGAATAGTCCGAGCGTCTCAATCAGCGACGTTTTGCCGGGTTTTTGCCCAGCGGATACGCCGCTGCGGGATCGGGAAAATCTGATTTCGGTCGTCGCCATTTCAAATATCGTATCTACCTCAAGGAGTTGTGATGCTTGGTCCCCGCAATGGTTTTTGTTATACAAGCAAGCGATGAGCCTCAGTACATTTGATCTGTTCAAGATCGGTATCGGCCCATCAAGCTCGCATACGGTCGGGCCGATGATTGCGGCTGCGCAGTTTTCCACGTATTTGTTGGAGACTGGTTTGCTGGGTCAGGCCAGGTCGGTGCGTTCCGAGTTATACGGATCGCTGGGCGCAACCGGCAAAGGTCACGGTACTGACAAGGCGATTTTACTGGGACTGGAAGGATATTTGCCGCACCAGATAGATCCGGATTTTGTCGAACCGAGGCTAGCCGAGATACGTCGATCCAAACAACTGCTGCTCAATGGGACCCACCCCGTAGCCTTAAGCGAAAAAGAACATTTACTCTTTTTTCGCCGTGAATCGCTGCCCCGGCACCCAAATGGCATGCGCTTTCTGGCGTTAGATGAATGTGGCGAATTGCTGGCACAAAAGGAATATTACTCCGTCGGAGGTGGGTTTGTTGTTAGCCCGGAAGGCCAGTCTGTGAACGCAGGACCGGTTGACGGAGACGATGTCAGCTATCCATTTCATTCAGGCGATGACTTGCTGCGAATCTGTCGGGAAGAGCGTTTGAGCATCGCGCAGCTAATGATGGAAAACGAAAAGCATTGGCGTAGCGCCGAGGAAGTTCGCAGCAAGCTGCTGGGTATATGGGACG
Source organism: Glaciimonas sp. PAMC28666 (assembly GCF_016917355.1). Taxonomy (GTDB): domain Bacteria; phylum Pseudomonadota; class Gammaproteobacteria; order Burkholderiales; family Burkholderiaceae_D; genus Glaciimonas. Next base: position 3,573,028 of record NZ_CP070304.1, read on the forward strand.
TGATGGCTGGCACCATCAAGCGCGGTTGTATCACCGATGGTGAGTTGCCGGGGCCGATGCGCGTTAAGCGCCGTGCGCATGCGTTATCGCAACAATTACGGAACCGCTCGGAGGAATCGCTGAACGATCCATTGTCGATGCTGGATTGGGTCAATCTTTATGCGATGGCAGTCAATGAAGAAAATGCCGCGGGTGGCCGAATTGTCACCGCACCGACCAATGGCGCTGCGGGAGTGATCCCGGCGGTATTGCAGTATTACATCAAATTCGTGCCTGGCGCCAATCTGGACGGCGTGATGACTTTCCTGTTGACGGCCGCTGCGATTGGGCTGATCTACAAAGAGAACGCCTCTATCTCAGGTGCCGAAGTCGGTTGTCAGGGCGAAGTCGGCGTCGCCTGTTCCATGGCTGCTGGCGCGCTTGCGTCGGTGCAGGGCGGCAGTACCGAGCAGATTGAAAATGCTGCCGAAATCGGCATGGAACACAACCTTGGCATGACCTGTGATCCGGTCGGTGGTCTGGTCCAAATTCCGTGTATTGAGCGCAATGCGATGGGCGCGGTCAAGGCAATCAATGCAGCAAGAATGGCATTGCGCGGCAACGGCAAGCATTATGTATCGCTCGATAAGGTGATCAAAACCATGATGCAAACCGGTGCCGACATGAAGACCAAATATAAAGAGACATCGCGCGGAGGATTGGCGGTCAACGTCATCGAGTGTTGACTCTGCGCAAGCCACCAAGTTTATGTCTTACCCATTCATCCCAAAACAGCTATCCAAAATTGCACCCGGTGCGAGCCCTTTTTTAGGAAAATCATGAGTAATTATTCAATATTCAGTTTGATTCGTAACGGGCTTTCTTACCATGAGAACTGGCAGCGCGCCTGGAAAAGTCCGGAGCCGAAAACTGAATATGACATTGTCATTATTGGCGGTGGCGGCCATGGTCTGGCGACGGCTTACTATTTGGCAAAAGTACACGGCCTGCGCAATATCGCGGTGATCGAAAAAGGCTGGATCGGCGGCGGGAATACGGCCCGCAACACGACGATCGTTCGTTCTAATTATTTGTGGGACGAGTCTGCGGGTCTGTATGAAAAAGCCATGCAACTATGGGAAGGCCTGTCCGAAGATTTGAACTATAACGTCATGTTTAGTCAGCGCGGCGTGATGAATCTGGCGCATACATTACAGGACGTGCGCGATACAGATCGCCGCATCAATGCCAATCGGCTGAATGGCGTTGATGCGGAATGGCTGACCCCGGCGCAGGTCAAGGAAATCGTACCAATCATCAATCTGAACAGCCACTATCCGGTGCTAGGCGCATCGTTTCAGCGACGCGGTGGCGTCGCTCGCCACGATGCGGTGGCTTGGGGCTACGCCCGCGGGGCGGATGCGCGCGGCGTCGATATTCTGCAAAATTGTGGCGTGACCGGCATTCGCCGCGAAAATGGTGCGGTAACCGGTGTAGAAACCGTCAAGGGGTTTATCCGGGCTAAAAAAGTCGCGGTGGTCGCAGCCGGTAGTTCAAGTCTGATTGCCAGCATGGCGGGGATTCGATTACCACTGGAAAGTCATCCGTTGCAAGCGCTGGTATCCGAACCGATCAAACCGATCATCGATACCGTCGTGATGTCTAACGCCGTCCATGCGTATTTAAGTCAGTCCGATAAAGGTGATCTGGTGATCGGGGCGGGTGTCGACCAATATACCGGTTATGGGCAACGCGGCAGCTATCAGACCATCGAGAGCACGTTGCAGGCGATTGTGGAAATGTTTCCGGTGTTGAGTCGGGTGCGGATGAATCGTCAATGGGGTGGAATCGTGGACGTTTCACCCGATGCTTGCCCGATTATTTCGCTTACCGATATTAAGGGTCTGTACTTTAACTGCGGCTGGGGAACCGGCGGTTTTAAGGCAACGCCCGGATCGGGTTGGGTGTTTGCGCACACCATCGCTAACGATAGCCCGCATCCGCTGAATGCGCCGTTTTCGCTCGATCGCTTTTACACCGGCCATCTGATCGATGAGCATGGCGCAGCAGCGGTAGCGCATTAAGTCCTGAAAAATACACCAATGCTGTTTTAACACAATAGTCTGACTCTGGAGAACCACCATGTTATTGATCACTTGCCCCTGGTGCGGGCCGCGTGCAGAAAGCGAATTTCATTGCGGCGGAGAAGCGGATATCGCTCGCCCCTTAAATACAGAGAATTTAAGCGATAAAGAATGGGGCGATTATCTCTTCATGCGTAAAAATCCACGCGGTATACATCGCGAACAATGGGTGCACAATCAAGGTTGTCGACGCTGGTTCATGGCCGAGCGCGACACCGTAACCTATGAATTTTTGCGGTATAGCAAATTTGGCGAGGGCGCAGCGCGGAAGGCCAACGCTGCAACGACCCAATCGTCCGCAGAAACCGCTGTCGTCAAAGGGAGCGCAGCATGAACGCGGTAACTAAGATGCATACACCAATAGATTCTGAGGTCGGTACCAAGCCAACCAGGCAAAGTCATCGTTTGGCGGAGGGCGGCCGAATCAACCGGCAACAACCGGTCACATTTTCCTTTAACGGAAAAACCTATCAGGGTTTTCATGGCGATACATTGGCTTCTGCCTTGCTCGCCAATGGTGTCCATTTTGTTGCCCGCAGCTGGAAATATCATCGCCCACGCGGTATCGTCACCGCTGGCGTTGAAGAGCCGAATGCACTGGTGCAGCTGGAGACCGGCGCATACACGGTGCCGAACGCCCGTGCTACCGAACTTGAGCTTTATCAAGACCTGACCGCAACCAGTGTCAATGCCAGGCCAAACATCGAAAATGATCGGATGGCAGTGAATCAACTCATTGCACGATTCATACCGGCTGGCTTTTACTACAAAACTTTTAAATGGCCGCGCAGTTGGTGGGGCAAGTATGAAGAGCTGATCCGCGCCGCTGCGGGGCTGGGTAAGGCACCTGCCGAGCTTGATCCAGACCGTTATGAGAAAACCTATGCGCATTGCGATGTATTGATCGCCGGCGGTGGTCCAGCCGGATTGGCGGCCGCCTGGGTTGCCGGAAAATCTGGTGCCCGGGTGATTCTGGTCGATGATCAGGCGGAACTGGGCGGCAGCCTGCTGTCCGGTCCGGCTGTCATTGATGGCAAGGCTGCCACCACGTGGGCTGCGCATATCGCCGCCGAGCTGCGCAATATGCCGGAGGTGACGGTTCTCACCCGGAGTACCGTTTTTGGCTATCAGGATCATAATCTGCTGACCGTAGCAGAACGGTTGACGGAGCACCTGCCCTTGGTCGCGCGTGGGAAACTGCGCGAGCGATTATGGAAAGTCCGGGCTCGGCATGTGATTCTGGCAACCGGTGCGCACGAACGTCCTATCGTGTTCGGCAATAACGATTTGCCCGGCATCATGTTGGCTTCCGCAGTGTCCACTTACATACATCGATTTGGCGTATTGCCAGGTCGCAATGCGGTGATCTTCACGAATAATGATGACGGCTATCAGGCCGCGCTGGACCTGAAAAGTGTTGGGGCGCAAGTGGTGGTGATCGATCCGCGCGCTGTCAGTGATAGTAGCTTGCCCGCGTTGGCAAAACGGCTGGGTATCACCGTCATCAACAATGCGGTAGTGGTCGCCGCCAAAGGCGGGCGGCACGTCAGGTCGGTAGAAGTGACCACTCACGCCGACGGCGTCCCTGGCACGACAATAAATACCTTTTCCTGCGATCTGATCGGAATGTCAGGCGGTTGGAATCCGGTATTGCATCTTTTCGCGCAATCAGGTGGTAAAGCCCAATGGAATAACGACAAAGCCTGTTTCGTCCCCGGCTCCCCAATGCAAAAGGAAACCAGTGTGGGCGCTTGCAACGGCGACTTCAAACTGGGTGGTGCATTGCGTGACGGGGCACTCGCTGCACAACACGCGGTTAACGTTTTAGGATTCAAGCTGGCGGTGGTGCCGACCTGGAAGGTGGCCGATATTGCGGAAGCGGCGATTCTGCCTTTATGGTTGGTGGGAGATCGTCAGCGCGTCGGGCGCGGTCCGAAACAATTCGTCGATTATCAAAATGATGTTTCTGCAGCCGATATCTATCTTGCAGCGCGTGAGGGCTATCATTCGGTTGAGCACGTGAAGCGCTACACGGCATTGGGTTTCGGCACCGATCAGGGCAAGCTGGGAAATATTAACGGCATGGCGATTTTGGCCGAAGTCTTGGGCAAGACCATTCCGGAGACCGGCACCACGACCTTCCGTCCGAACTATACGCCGGTAACATTCGGCACTGTAGCAGGGCGCGAATTGGGCGATTTCCTGACGCCGATTCGCAAGACCTGCATCCATGAATGGCATGCAGCGCGGGGCGCATTATTCGAAGACGTCGGTAACTGGAAACGCCCCTGGTATTATCCGCGCGGCAATGAAAACCTGCACGCCGCGGTGGCGCGTGAATGTTTGTCGGCGCGTAATAGCGTGGGGATACTGGATGCATCCACGCTTGGGAAAATCGATATCCAGGGACCGGATGCGATCACATTGCTGAATTGGATGTATACCAACCCGTGGAACAAACTCGAAATCGGCAGATGTCGTTATGGCTTTATGCTTGATGAGAACGGCATGGTGTTCGACGATGGCGTGACAGTGCGTCTGGGGGAGCAGCATTTTCTGATGAGTACCACTACGGGCGGCGCCGCACGGGTGTTGGACTGGATGGAACGCTGGTTGCAGACCGAATGGCCGGACCTGAAAGTTAACCTGACCTCGGTCACCGACCATTTTGCGACCTTTGCCGTGGTCGGTCCGAAGGCTCGTCAGGTATTGCAAAAGGTCTGCAAGGACATCGATTTTTCGAATGCAGCATTTCCGTTCATGTCATTTCGGGAAGGAACGATCAAGGAGGTCTTCACCCGTATCATGCGGATCAGTTTTTCTGGCGAGTTGTCGTACGAGGTCAATGTACCTGCAAACATGGGCCGCACCATTTGGGATGCCATTATTGCGGCTGGCGAGGAATTTGATATCACGCCCTATGGGACTGAAACCATGCATGTCTTGCGGGCAGAGAAGGGCTACATCATCGTCGGTCAGGATACCGATGGTTCGGTTACGCCGTTTGATCTGGGAATGGGTGGTTTGTGCGCAAAATCCAAAGATTTTCTAGGCAAGCGCTCACTCACGCGCTCTGACACTGTTAAGGAAGGACGCAAGCAACTGGTCGGCTTGTTGACTGACGATCCCGCTTATGTGTTGCCGGAGGGTGGGCAGATTTTGAACGCTCCCCTGGATGGCCAGGTCCCATCGACCAAAATGATCGGACACGTAACGTCGAGTTACTTCAGCCCGATTTTGCAGCGCTCAATCGCGTTTGCGCTGATCAAAGGAGGATTGAGCAAGATGGGCGAGAGCGTCACGGTTCCGACCGCATCGGGCGGTTTTGCCAATGCCAAAATTAATAGTCTGGTTTTTTACGATGTCGAAGGAGTTCGTCAACATGTTGAATGATGCCAACCACCTGTCCCAGGATAGCCATGCTGGCGATCACAAGATGCCTTTGCCGACGATCAATCTGTCCGGCGGTGTGAAAATGGAATCACCGTTAATCGGCGTTGCGGGAGTAATGGGGCCGCTTTCGTCCGGTGTCAATCAGGCCTTTAGTGTTTACGAGCGACCTTTTTTGGAATTGATCAATGTAAAAGGAGAGGTTGATTCCGATGTTTTTCTGGCGGGAATCAAAGCGGCAACCGGGGTGGTTTTACCGATAGTGCCGAATACCGTTGCGGAAGGTGAAGACTACGTCATTTATTGGCTCGCTCCTAATGAGTGGTTGATTCAGTCAACCCAACCACGGGTGCCAGTGCTTGACGCTGCATTAAGTAAGTTGCTGACCGGACAATTCGCCGCAGTGGTGGATGTCAGCAGCGGCAACACGACGCTAGTGATGTCAGGTGAAAAAGTCCGCGCCGTGTTGCAGAAAGGGTGTCCCTTGGATTTTCACCCCAGAGTTTTCACTGTCGGACAGTGCGCGCAAAGTCATTATTTTAAAGCGGGCGTCGTGCTGCGACCGCTCGGCAATGGGAATGTTGAAGTCATAATCCGCCGCAGCTTCGCTGATTATTTTGGGCGCATTCTGGCAGATGCTGCCGAAGAGTATCTGAGGGAGCATCGCGGGGAGTATGTCGAGGAGTATCCCGAGGAGCATCTTTCATGAAAAGTGACAATCTTGTCAGCGGTGTCCGCTGGCAAATATTTATCGAAGGGCTACATTTGATGACGTTTGTGGGCTTGCATGCGCATGAATATCAACAACAGCAAGCGGTCGAACTGGATATCGAAATGTCCTATCGGCCAGCCTGGCAGGATGATAAATCAGGTGAGCAAGCTGACCAGGCCGAATCGATTATCGACTACGACAAATATTGCACGTTGTTATCAACGTTTATGCAATGTAAGCCGCATACGCGTTTGCTGGAGACCTTGGCCTCAGAGGTCGCCAGCCTATCATTTCGTGACTATCCCATGCTGGAGGAGATCAAGGTTGCCATTCATAAACCAAAGATTCGGGAGAACGCGGCAAGATTGGGCGTTTCTGCCTGCTGGACACGGTGGAGTTATGAAACATTGCTGATTCCACAACCGCAGGAAGCAGCGCTGCATGCATAGCTGTGCCCTGATTGCACATCGATCAGAAATATCCAAATTTAACCAACTGACCGGTCGAGCTTGGGAGTGCGTCTATGATAGGTAGCTTGAGCGCAATGCCCAAATGATCGGGTGAATTCCCTTTTTTGTTGAAACGCTGCGCGTGTGTAAATAGATGCGTATAAGCAAGGCCTGCAAATTTGCAGGCTTTTTGTTTTGTGGTGAGACCTGAGGTGAGAGAAATTTGCCGTTAGTTTTTAATTTTTTTCGTGGCGGCTATCCGTATCGGCTATTATTTCGTGCACGCGCTTGAGCGCTGTGCCGGCATCTAGCAAGATGCGGTAGTTGATGGTCCATTTTGCAGCACACTGTTGCACAGCCTATTAGACAAAACTCACCTATTCTGGAGACCTATCATGACCCAAGACAAGACTTTGTCACCCGCCGAACAAACATTGCGCGAAGACGCGCTTGAATATCATCGCAGCCCTTCGCGCGGCAAGATCAAGGTGGTTCCAACCAAACCATTATCGAACCAGCGCGATTTGTCACTGGCTTATTCGCCGGGCGTGGCCTATGCGTGCCTCGCCATTGAAGAGAATCCTGAACTGGCGGTTGAGTTTACTTCGCGCGCGAATCTCGTCGGCGTCATTACCAACGGGACGGCAGTGCTGGGTTTGGGCGATATTGGCCCGTTAGCAAGCAAGCCGGTAATGGAAGGTAAGGCGTGTTTGTTTCAAACCTTCGCTGGTATCGATGTATTTGACATTGAGTTGGCCGAACGCGATCCGGATAAGCTGGTCGAAATGATCGCCGCGCTGGAACCGACGCTGGGCGGTATCAATCTCGAAGATATCAAAGCGCCCGAATGTTTTTATATTGAAAAGAAACTGCGCGAACGGATGAACATTCCGGTGTTTCATGACGATCAGCATGGCACCGCGATTATTTCGGCGGCTGCGCTATTGAATGGCCTGGAACTGGTCAATAAGGCGATCGGCGAGATCAAACTGGTGGCGTCTGGCGCAGGTGCCGCTGCCATCGCCTGTCTGGACTTGATGGTCGAGCTTGGCGTCAAGCGCGAAAACATGTTTGTCTGCGATTCACGCGGCGTTATTCATGCCGCGCGGGAAGATAAGCTTGATGAATCCAAGCAGCGCTATGTCAAGAAAACCGATGCGCGCACGTTAGCCGATGCAATCAAAGGGGCGGACGTGTTTCTGGGATGTTCCGCAGCGGGTGTCTTGACACCGGAGATGGTCAAAACGATGGGCACCCAGCCGATCATTTTGGCACTGGCCAATCCAGAGCCGGAAATTCGTCCGGAATTGGCTTTGGCGGCACGTCCTGATTGCATTATCGCGACTGGCCGTTCGGATTATCCGAATCAGGTGAACAACGTTTTATGCTTTCCATACATTTTCCGTGGGGCACTGGATTGCGGCGCAACCCGGATTACCGAGGCGATGAAAATCGCTTGCGTGCGTGAAATTGCTGATCTGGCGAAAGCGGAGATTAGCGAAGAAGTCGCGAGTGCCTACGCCGGTCAGGAACTACGTTTTGGGCCTGAATACATCATTCCTAAACCATTCGATTCCCGTTTGATCCTCCGCATTGCACCCGCTGTCGCGCGCGCTGCTGAAGAATCCGGTGTCGCCGCACGCCCAATCAAGGATATGGAAGCGTATCGTCAGTCATTGACGCGCTTTGTTACCCATACCGGTATGTTCATGCGCCCGGTGTTTGAAGCTGCGCGGCTTGAACCGCAGCGTATCGTCTACGCTGAAGGTGAAGACGAGCGGGTCTTGCGTGCGGTACAGATTGCGTTAGAAGAAAAGCTGGTACGACCTATTTTGATCGGGCGCCCAGCCGTGATTGAGGCGCGCATTGAGCGTGCCGGTTTACGCCTTAAAGTGGGTCGCGATTTCGAATTGGTGAATCCAGAAGACGATGTGCGCTTTCGTCAGTATTGGGAGGCATACCACGAGCTCAAGGCACGAGATGGCGTTACGCCAGAAATGGCTAAGTCGATGCTGCGCCGCTCCAACACGATCATCGCGGCCATGATGGTGAAGTTGGGGGATGCTGATGGCATGCTGTGCGGACTGGTGGGACGTTTCGATGGTCATCTGGAACATATTGGCGACATCATCGGCTTGCGCGAAGGTGCGACCGGCTTCGCTACCTTGAATGGTTTAGTGCTGGATCACCACACGCTATTTATCGCTGATACGTCGGTGAACGATGATCCAACTGCTGAACAATTGGCGGATATTGCCGCCATGGCCGTTGAAGAAGTACGTCGTTTTGGCGTGCCGCCCAAGGTGGCATTTTTGTCGCATTCGATGTTCGGCTCCAGCACCCGCCCATCCGCTCTAAAGATGCGTGCCGCACGGAATGTATTCGCCGAGCGCATGCCGGATGTGGAGTCTGACGGCGAGATGCATGGCGACGCTGCATTGAGTGCATCGATTCGGGCGCAGTATCTGCCAAAATCCACGCTGACCGGCAATGCCAATGTATTGATTATGCCGAATCTGGATTCTGCCAATATTCTTTTTAATGTATTGAAGATGACCGGCGGGCAGGGCGTCACGGTAGGTCCGGTATTATTGGGTGCAGCAGCGGCGGTGCATGTCCTGACACCTTCCGCAACAGTGCGTCGGGTGGTGAATATGACCGCGTTGGTAGTAGCGAACGCTATTTCTAAAAAGCAGGAAGCTAAGTAAGCACTGCCGGCAAAAAGTCTGAAATCTCTCTGAAATCTCAAACGCCCTTCCCGACAAATACTCGGTGAGGGCATTTTTATTGGTTCATCGGGATGCGGGCTTATCGGCTCGATAGCGTCCGGCGATGTTCGCCGGGACGGTTACCGGTCCACTTCTTGAAGGCACGGTGGAAGGCGCTTGGATCGGCGAAGCCAAGCGCCAGCGCAATTTCTTCGATGCTTGTGCTGGAGCCGCTCAGATGATTGATGGCCAAATCGCGACGCAGATTATCTTTAATCGACTGATAAGATTGGCCTTCCTGTCTGAGTCTGCGGCGCAGGGTAGACGAGGTGGTGTGGAAATGAAGTGACAACGCTTCAAAGTTCGGCCATTCCATTAATGCTGTGTCTTGAAGGTGTCGACGAATTTTTGCGGTCAGACTATCGTGATCACTATATTTGACCAGCAAGTTCGCAGGGGCTTCGTTCAAGAAGGCGGTGAGGCTGCGCTGGTTTTGAACAATGGGCAGCGCCAGATAGCTGGCATTGAAGGTGATTCGGGTGTGGGCCTGGCCAAATCGGGCGTCGTCACAAAATCGGACTTTATAGTCCGCGCTGCACAGCGGCTCCTCACAGCGAAAATCAGCACGCAGTAATCGTATTCGTTGCCCAATAAGCCAACTACCCAAGCCGTGAATAATAATGAAAAAAGTGGCGTAGGTGAACATCCGATGACGACGTGCTGATGGACCGGATTCAAACAGCGTCAATTCGGCAACTTGCTCCTTGGTATCGGTGTCCTCCGCACTCCCGGTAGTAGTGAGCGTTCCGTGCATATCATCGAGTACACATCGCAAAAAAGCCAGGCCATTCTCTAGCGCCTGACCCAGGCTGTCGCTTTGCAGCACGCTGCGACATAACAACGAAAAACTGCCGACTTTCATGGCGTGACTATCCAACCCAAAAAACTCGTCGTCAATTCGTTGAGCAATCGCGTACCAGAGTCGGCCATAGCTGATGGCGGTGACGCGTGCGCGTGGTGTGTGTAGCAAGGCGGGTGAAATTCCCGCTTTTGCTAATAATGTTTCGGTTTCAATGTTCTGCGCCACCAAGGCTGACAAAGCTTCATGAACGAGGTCAATTCCGATGGTGCCTTTTTGCCAGTCTGTCATACGTATAAGGGATGGTATTGATCGGTAAACTGTCTCGGACAAAGCGATTACGCTTTATTGTGCAGGCAAATGCTGAACGGAAATGCCCCCTATTCTGCGCGATTTTGGTCTGATCCTCCACTAAATAGAGTCGGTTTCGATCCTTCAACTGAAGCGGGAGTACGCGTTTGTTGCAAATTCAGTCGCATCGATTGGAAGGATATAACATGGCTGATGTGTAACGAATAACCTAGACTACCATGAGGTGCGGACGGGAATGGTTTCGTCGATACATATTAGTCAAGACTTTAGTCAAGACGATTAGTCAATATGATTAGTCAATATGATTAGTTAAGATGATTAGTTAATATGATTAGTCAATACGATTGGTCAATACGATTACCATCGCCAAAAACGCCAAAATGCCGAGAGCGGCTTGTATGCGCCATTGTGAATCAAAGGAGAACAAACATGTCAGCTGAGTTGATCGCGGGCCAGATCCCGACACCACAATTCGAATCAAATCCAGGGCAGAAAAATACCCTCATTGATCTGCAAATTCCCGACTACGCGCACTATTATGCCGACTTTGACGTCGCAAATATTGCAGACATGCTAAGTGGTGACCTTGAGACCGGGATTAACGCTTGCGTCGAATGTTGTGATCGTCATGCCATATTGAACCCGGACCGCATCGCATTATTTCATGAGAGTAAGGATGGAATCGGCACGCGTTATACCTTTGCTGAACTTAAGAATCTCTCCGCGAAGTTTGCCAATTACCTGACACAGCAAGGAATTCAGCCCGGCGACCGCGTAGCCGGATTGTTACCTCGCACACCAGAACTTCTCATCACCATATTGGGTACATGGCGCGCGGGCGCCGTTTATCAGCCTTTATTTACCGCATTCGGATCAAAGTCGATTGAACACCGCGTGAACACTAGCGAAGCCCGGCTCATTGTCACCGATTCCGTCAATCGTCCGAAGCTTGACGACATTGCCAATTGTCCGCCAGTGATGACTTTCAGTGATGAAAAAGGCAGCGGGATTGACGCGGGTGACGATAATTTCTGGGAAGCGTTAGACCGGCAATCTATCGAATTTTCCCCCGTCATGCGTTCTGGCAATGATGCTTTCATGATGATGTTTACCTCGGGCACGACCGGACCGGCAAAAGGCGTCGTGGTGCCGCTGCGGGCGATGCTTTCATTCTATGTCTATACTCGTTACGCGGTTGACCTGCGCCCGGAGGATGCATTTTGGAACATCGCCGATCCCGGTTGGGCCTATGGCTTGTATTACTGCGTGACAGGGCCGTTATTGATGGGCCATGCAATTACGCTGTATGACGGGCCTTTTACTGTAGAGAGTTGTTACCGTGTAATTCAGAAATATGGGATTACCAATCTAACCGGCGCGCCGACAGCCTATCGCATGCTGATTGCTACTGGCGAGGCTGCGGCGGCATCTGCCAAAGGCCAGCTGCGGGTGGTCAGCAGCGCCGGTGAGCCGTTGAACCCCGAAGTGATCCGCTGGTTCCGGGAGCACCTGGATGTTCCGATCTACGATCATTACGGCCAAACTGAAACCGGTATGGTGCTGTGTAATCATCACGCTTTGTCGCATATCTTTCATCCCGGCTCTGCGGGCGCGGCGATGCCCGGCTATCGGCTGGCAGTGCTGGACGATGACGGCATGGAACTGCCGGTTGGCGAGCCTGGCGTACTGGCGGTTGATCGCGGACGCTCGCCTTTATTCTGGTTTGAGGGATATTGGCAGCAGAAAACTACGGCCTGGAGCGGGGATTATTACTGCACTGGAGATACAGTTCAAAACAACGCTGACGGAAGCATCAGTTTCGTTGGGCGGGACGACGATATCATCACCTCGGCGGGTTATCGTATCGGCCCCTTTGATGTTGAGAGCGCCTTGCTTGAACATGCTGCCGTGATGGAAGCGGCGGTCGTCGGAAAGCCGGACCCTGAGCGAACCGAGTTGGTCAAAGCTTTTGTGGTGCTGCGCTCCGGGTATGATGCCTCGGAAGCGCTGGCGGCTGAACTGCAGCAGTATGTTAAAACCCGTCTGGCCGCCCATTCTTATCCACGTGAAATTACTTTTCTGGACGCGCTTCCAAAGACCCCGAGTGGAAAGTTGCAGAGATTTATTCTGCGTAATCAAGAAATTGAAAAAGCCAGGAAAGAGTAAAGCTCAGTCTGGTCAAGTTGACTAAGCCAGACTAATGCTGTTTCACCAGCCCTGTTCGGCGTTAATCAAGATTTTATAAAGAGCCTGAAATGCAAATTAAAGATAAATGTTTCCTCATTAGCGGCGGTGGTTCCGGCCTTGGCGCAGCGACTGCACGCATGATCATTAAAGAGGGTGGCCAGGTGGTTTTAGCTGATCTGAATCAGGAGGCAGGGACCGCGCTGGCTACCGAACTCGGCCCGCGGGCGCATTTTGTCGTTACCGACGTCTGCAGTGAAGCGAGTGCCGAAGCTGCAGTGAATGCGGCGACCGCTGTTTTTGGTGGTTTGCACGGTTTGATCAATTGTGCCGGCGTCGCTCCCGCCAAAAAGGTGATTGGTAAAGAAGGTCCGCACGGTCTTGACGATTTCGTTCGGGTGATTCAAATTAACTTGATAGGCACATTTAATATGTTGCGCCTTGCCGCGCAGGCAATTAGCAAATCTGAACCGAACGCGGATGGTGAACGTGGCGTAATAATCAACACCGCCTCAGTCGCAGCCTTCGACGGTCAGATCGGACAAGCGGCCTACTCTTCGTCCAAGGGCGGCGTCGTTGCAATGACGTTGCCGGTCGCTCGTGAACTGGCACGCTTCGGTATCCGCGTGATGACAATTGCGCCTGGTCTTATGGAAACCCCGATGTTGTTATGCATGCCTGACGCAGTACAAGATGCGCTGAACCAGTCTGTCCCGTTTCCGGCACGCATGGGGAGGCCGACGGAATTCGCCGGTCTGGTAAAAACAATCATCGAAAACGCTTATCTAAATGGCGAAGTCATTCGTCTGGATGGTGCTATTCGAATGAATGCAAAGTGATGAGCGCGTTGATCCGGCGTTAATCCGGCGATAAACCTGAAGGGATGGTGCTGTGCTTGGTGCTGTCCTTGGTGCTATTTCATTAAGCGATGGATTGCAGCGGCGATTGCGTCGACATGCGGTTCAAAGCCCCGGGGCACGTTGCGTCTTCCCGGGATCGACGTAATATTGCCAACCTCAGCATCAAAAAAACTATGTCGACGACGCGTGATCCGATGGTGTGCGGTTTTGCTGCACCGGTCCATCAATGATCGTATTCAAAGCATCAGCGTTGTTCAATCCGGCAGATTGAACGTCAACTGGGTCAAGCGCGGTGCGGAGGCGTGGCAACGCTTGTGGATAGTGCGTGGCAATGAAGGTAATCATTTCCTCACGGATTTTGCAGCGTAAATCAAACGCGGTGCCGGAATCCTGAGCGCTGGTGAGCAATCGAATTTGCATCGCGCGTTCGCTGACGTCGGTGACATGTAGCACGCAGACCCGGCTATCCCACAGCGGAGAGGATTTACAGATACGCTCAAATTCGACGCGTAATGCCGGTACCGGAACGACAAAATCCAGCCACAAAAATACGGTACCAAGGATAGTGGAAGAGTTGTGGGTCCAGTTTTCGAAGGGATTTTCGATGAACCATTGCAGCGGCACGATCATCCGACGTTCATCCCAAATGCGGATCACTACGAACGTGCCGGTAATTTCCTCCACGCGCCCCCATTCGCCTTTAACGATTAGAACATCGTCGATTCGGATGGGCTGGGAAAACGCGATTTGAAGCCCTGCTATAAAGTTTCCCAGCACTGGACGCGCGGCCATACCTGCCACTAATCCGGCCACTCCCGCAGAGGCTAATAAACTGGCGCCAAACTGTTTGGCGCCGGGCAAAGTCAGCAACACAAAACCGAGACCGAGCAGCCCGACGATAAAATGTGCGCTGCGAGCGAGTACCCGGGTTTGCGTCAGTATCCGACGGGCCTTGAGATTATCGATAGCATCGGCGGGATTGCGATTGACCACCGTGACGGTGACGGACTTGATACATTGCATCGCGAGCCAGGTCAGTGCGAGGATGAGGCCGATTGAAGTGAGGTAGGAAAGCGGCAGTAGCCATGGCGTATCTTCGGAAGCGCCGGTTAACACCACACGGACCGCGAACAACAACATGCAAACCTGGCTTGCGCGAAATGCGATGATCGTGGCATTGGTGGTAAAGGGGCGATTGCGTGCTATACGCCGCAATAAAAAAATACCAGCACGATGCAGGATAAGGGCCAGCAGACAGGCTAACAAGGCGGTGACCAGAACGATCAGACCTGAACGTAACGGGCCCTCATGTAGCTCGGATAAAAAGTTGAAATCCATAGGCAGTATTTCCTCCGTACATCAAGCATACAGGATTGACCAAGGGGACGTGGTTATCGGTTATATGGACATGAACCGTTGGTATGGCGAGAGCGACATCAGTTTATCCCCCTGAATAAGTTGATCTGTACCGCGCCATTTCCTGCACAAGGAAAAAATAATGTAAAAAAGCCGACTCGGAAGTCGGCTTTTATTGGATCAACGAGGTGCGTTTAATTCGTTAATTCAGGTGGTCTACTTAGCTACCTATTTAGCTACCTACTAAGCTACCAACGCAGCCACCTAAATTAGCTACCCGACCTGGTTCATCAATTTTTACTTAACAATTAAATTAAGCAAAGTTTGCTGCGGCAAAATCCCAGTTGGCCAATGCCCAGAATGCTTCCAGATATTTAGGACGGGCATTGCGATAGTCAATGTAATACGCATGTTCCCACACGTCCACGGTCAGCAGTGGTTTTGCATCGGTTGTCAGTGGTGTTGCTGCGTTAGAAGTCGAAACCAGATCAAGCGAGCCGTCCGTCTTTTTCACCAGCCATGCCCAACCTGAGCCAAATGTGCCAACGGCGCATTTAGTCAGTTCTGTTTTGAAGTTGTCGAACGAACCCCATTTAGCGTTGATGGCATCGGCCAAAGCGCCAGTAGGTGCGCCGCCGCCATCTGGTGACAAGCTGTTCCAGTAGAAAGTGTGGTTCCAGACTTGCGCTGCGTTGTTGAAGACGCCGCCTGAAGATTTTTTGATTATATCTTCAAGTGACGCGTTTTCGAATTCTGTGCCCGGAACCAGATTGTTCAGATTGGTCACATAGGTCTGGTGATGCTTGCCGTAGTGAAATTCCAGGGTTTCTTTGGAAATGTGGGGGGCCAATGCATCGAGTTCATACGGGAGGGGAGGGAGTGTGTATGCCATGGTGTGTCCTTTCTAAGTTTTATGGGGCTACTAAGACCCTGTTACGGCCTGTTTTATCCTGTACCTCGCACAGGATAAATTTAAATTCGCTTTTAAACCGACTACATAGAACAATCCAGGTGCCGAGATGCTTTCCGACTTTTTGTAAAGTGCGGTTTTTTGTTGCGGCATCATCTTGTTCACCCTGATCGCTTTTGGAGGGCCTCTGCGCTATCTATCGACAGGAATTTCACAGGTTCAAGGGCGTTATTGTAAAGCGCTTATCTAATCCATGCAGCAATCGGACGAATTCAATTGTCGTCTGTGTATGGCAATGCTAATCGAACGTTGGCTGGACACTATCGATACCGACTTTCGCACTGCCTTCCGCCAACTGTATTGTGACGATTTGGCGTGGCAGGAGTTCCTTTGGCGTGCGTAAAACAGCGCCTTTGGCGTTGGTCACAATGGCGTAGCCGCGTTCTAATGTTCGTTGTGGATTTAGCAATTCAAGCTGGGAATTTAGCGCGGACAGTGCGACCCGACCTTGTTTGTTCTGGTTCAAAAGTGCGCTGCCAAGGCGGCGACTCTGATCTAGAAGCACGGTCTTTGAGCGCCGTGTGTCCGGCAATTGCGTCGACAAGCGGGTGCGCAAATGCAATAGGGTGTAACGCGATTGTCTTAGGGGAATAGTGGTTGCATGCATCAAGCGGGTTTGCAAGCTCTGCAGTTTCAGGCGTTCGTGATTGATTGTGGTCGCGGGACTGACGAGGCGACGCGTCAACCAATCGAGCGTCTGGCCGGTTTCACCCAGTTGGCGCCGGACTGCACGTGTCATATCAGCGGCATGGCTGGCCAGGAATGAGAGCCAGTCGTTACGTGGAATGGCGGCCATTTCGGCGGCGGCGGTTGGGGTTGGGGCACGCAGGTCGGCGGTAAAATCCGCAATCGTGACATCCGTTTCGTGACCAACGCCGGAAATCACCGGCATCGCGGCCGCGGCAATTGCCCGGGCGACACCTTCGTCATTAAATGACCATAAATCTTCGATGCTACCCCCACCGCGACAGACCAGCAGGACATCGCACTCATTACGCGCTGATGCTGTATGAATGGCGCGAGCGATTTTTTCTGCAGCGCCTTCGCCTTGCACTGGGGTCGGGTATATTACGACGCGCACATGCGGTGCCCGGCGCGCCAGAGTGGTGAGAATGTCGCGGAGTGCCGCGGCTTGCAAACTGGTGACTACGCCGATGCATCTGACGAACTGGGGAATAGGGCGCTTGCTTTCAGGGTTGAATAAACCTTCTGCGTTGAGTTTCTCTTTCAGGCGCAAAAATGCTTCGTATAAGTTGCCCGCGCCAGCACGCCGGATCGCTTCAACATTTAACTGGTAGTCACCACGCGGCGCGTAGAGCGTTACCAATGCGCGGACTTCAACCTTGTCTCCCTCGCGCGGGATAAATCCTGCATGCTGGGCCCGTCCCTTGAACATCACTGAGCGCACTTGCGCGCCATCGTCTTTAAGTGTGAAATACCAATGACCGGACGCTGCCTTGGTAAAGTTCGATATCTCGCCGGAAACCCATGTGAGAGGGAAGCTGCGTTCCAGCATGCGCGCCACGGCCTGATTCAGCGCGGTGACGGATAGTACGGGTGCGGTGCCGACGGGTGGGGCGAAAAGCATCAGGACTTTCTGTGATTATTTATTAATGTATGACTAAAATGTAAACACTGCATGCCCTGATAATGAGGTAACAAGCACTAGCGTCGGTTCATTGCCATTATATCGGCGATATCCAGTGGAGATCGCCTGGTCTTGTGCAAGAACCCGATCTAAAAGCGAATGCGGCGGAGAGGAGTTCCTGAAAAGCGAGGGTGTCGAAACCGCATGGCTAGCCGACAACAGCCCGCATTAAGGACCGATATGCTATTCCAGTAGGCAGCCGCAAAATGATACTTTAAATCAATAACTTAACTATCTTCGTAGCTGTTTACGCACAAAGTTATCCACATTAACTGTGGAAAATTCTGCAAGCAAATTTGATCAGCGCTCCTGAATGCATGTAGCCATGGTGAGCGTTCATTATTATTCACAGTGCGTCTGAATTATCCAGTCCCACAAAAGTCATTTTAATCAAACACTTAGGTTCACTTTCCCAACCTTGTACACAAAGTTACCCACAATTTCTGTGGATAACTTGACGCTGTGGATAACTAAATGCCAGGCGGAACGACCGCAGGCTCCGCGTCCGCCTTTACCTTCGCTCTGGACTTAGGCTTAGCTTCACGCTTAGCCTCGGCCTTGGGCTTAGCCTTGGCCTCAGATTTCGGTTTGGACTCAGACTTGAACTTGGGCTTAGACTCAGACTCAGACTCAGACTTAGGCTTGGGCGTGGACTCAGGTTCAGATTCAGACGCAGAGTCCGACGCGGACTTAGGCCCAGCCTCCACATCCACCTTGGCTAACGCAACCTGCGCCAACACCACCTTGTGAACGAAGTGCAATTTGTCTTGCACCGGCGTCGATAGTTTGAAGGGATAAGAATCGGGTGTGCCGACGCTGCGGTTTAAGCTGTTCAGCACATAGGTCAAGGCAAACCAGTTAGCGATAATTTCTTCGAATGAATCAATTTTGAGAGGTGGCGCGGTAATCACCATTTCCGGCTCGGCGTCCTTCGGCGGACTGAGCGATAGACCGCAGGCATGGGCGGTTTCCAAAGTGTCGATCATGTGCAGATAATGTGCCCAGGTTTCCGCCCAATCCTCCCATGGATGCGAACTGGCGTAGACGCTGATGAAGTTTTTTTCCCAGTCTGGCGGTGTTCCCTGTTCATAATGCAGCTTAAGGCACTCGGCATAGTCCTGGCGCTCATCGCCGAAAAGTTCGCGATAGCTATCGACCCAATGGCTGTCGGCAATTAAACGGTCGAAAAAATAATGTCCGCTTTCATGGCGGAAATGCCCAAGCAGAGTACGATAACCTTCGTGCATCTGCTCCCGAGTGCGCTCGCGCTCGGCGGGATCGGCTTCCACAACGTTGATCGTAATCAAGCCGTTGTCATGACCGGTCATTATCGGTTCTTCGCTCAGGCCATCTTCCAGGAATTGGAAAGCTAAACCGCGTTCTTCGTCTACCTGCTTTGAAACCGGGCGCAAACCCAATGACCAGAGAGAGTAAAGAAGACGGCGTTTGGCCGATTCAAGGCGGTGCCAGAAAACATGGTTCTTTTCGTTTAATAAGGAAGGAATAATGACTGTCAGCTGGCATGAGGCGCAAAAGTCGTTTTCATCACCCGCATCCAGCATCCAATTGCAGACGTGCTGATTGACATAATTACTGCATTGTTTATAGAGGCGACCGGCATCCACCGAATTGAGGCTGCGCCAATTCCCGTCGTCTGCTAATTCGAAGCTGTTTACCGCGCGTTGTTCGGGTTGATACCCGAGCGTGCTGCCACAGCTAAAGCATAAAGTATTTTCAAAAAAGACCTGCTGTCTGCACTTGTCACAATGAAAAGTTTTCATGAGTATCCCCATTGATTGAAAAGGTTGGTGCTGGCGGTCCAGGTAAGCCGGAATTGATATCTGGCCTATCTCTCGATGAATACTCCGGTGTAATACATTTGAAGAATACTTTGATTAATACCGCTCATCTTTCGGACCGATATTTTTCGTGCGATTCACTTTTGTTCTTACCAAAAGCGACGGTGGTCACCATATTACACAAGCAAATACGGGTTTGGGTTGCGTTCCTGATTGTTGGCTAATTTATTGTGAAAAAGATCTCACTTGCGCGACTTCTTGAGGTTTCTGGCTATAAATTAGGAAAGAGCGCCTGTTCGTTCTTGCAACTGAATCGCCCAACAGCAAAAATTCTTTGTTAATCATAGGCTTAACTAGCTACAAGGTACGTTGTACACAAAGTTATCCACAAATACTGTGCATAAGTAAAAGGAGTGAAAGTAATGCGCACGTGCAAATAATTGAGAATTTATTTACTGAGCGTTGCCTGGTTGGCTGTCGAGACAATCGGCTTATCGATAACGTAACCGGGCTTTTGTAGCATTGCTACACAAAGAGCGAAAACCCCGTTAAATCAAAGACTTAATCACATCTCAGTGCTGATATGCACAAAGTTATCCACAAATTCTGTGCATAACTATTTTTGCGTAGGAGCGTTCAATTTAAAGCTGTCTTTTGGGCTATCGTACATTAGGAAATTTGGTCTGTTTTATCGCGTGAGAACCTGCGAGGAGAGAAAAATCTGTGGTCTTTACTTACTTTGAACAGTTCGAAAAAGTCGAGCAAAATCAAACGCTTAGGTTCACGGGGGTTAAGTTGTTCACAAAGTTATCCACATAAACTGTGGAGAACTTTCTCCATCATATATAAGAACGTTCTTAGCGAAAGCTTGTTAAGTTGCACTTTTTTAATGCAGGCATAAAAAACCCTTTGAAATCAATGGTTTCCCTTCCTGGGAGCATACTTATCCACAATCTTACACACATAAACTGTGAGAAACTTTTGCGCGAATTTTGCGCGATATTGCGGCTAATAAAAATTTAACCCTACAATTTTCGTGGGGTTGCTCACTTGGCTGCAACAGTTTACATTCTGCTTTCTTTGCATCCGCTGCTTTCCATGGGATAGCGTAGTCTGCATTCCTCACAAGGAGTTGTTTTGTTTGCCATTATTCAAGCTGCAGGTTGGCCGATCTGGTTATTGTTGTGCGCCTCTGTGATCGCAACGGCTTTAATTATCGAACGTTTAGTCTATTTACGACGTCCTCGTATTTTGCCCCCGCAGTTGCTACAGGAGGTGATCAGGGTTTATCACAACGGGCGCGTCGACGCTGACGTAGTCGATAATCTGGAAAATAATTCTCCCCTGGGGCGTGTATTGGCTGCCGGATTACGTAACGTTGACGCGCCGCGTGACATGATGAAAGAGGCAATAGAAGAAGCCGGCATGGCGACGGCGCACGATTTGGCGCGATTCCTGACAACACTTGGAACCATTGCCTCGCTTGCACCGTTGATGGGCTTGTTTGGCACGGTGGTGGGAATGATTGAAATTTTTGGGTCGACCAACGGCGCTGGCACTGATCCTGCACAACTGGGACATGGAATTTCAGTCGCGCTATATAACACGGCATTCGGCATCGGCATCGCGATGCCTGCGCTGGTATTTTATCGCCACTTCCGTGCCACGATTGACAGCTTTATTGTCGATATGGAGCAGCAGGCGATCAAGTTTGTCGATATCGTCCATGGTGAACGACGCTAGATGACTTGCGACGTGTTGCTGCGATCAGGTGTATTGATTTGTACAATGAAAACCAATCCTGGCGCGAAACCACGGTCAAAGTAAGAGGGCATGAATGAAAAGGGATCAGGTATGAACTTTCGCAAAGGCAGAGCACGCGAAGAAATTGAAATAAATCTGATTCCGTTTATTGACGTATTGTTGGTGATCGTGATTTTTTTGATGGTGACTACTACCTATAGTAATTTGACCACGCTGAAGATTACGCTGCCGACCGCGGATGCGGGGAAGATCGCGGCAGAGCCGTTTCGCATTACCGTAGCGGTAACGGCGCAAGGCCAGTATGCGGTAAACAAGGAGCAGGTGGCGTCGAAAGATGCCGAGGCGTTAGCGCAGGATCTGCGTAAGGCGGCGCAAAGCGACCCGCACAAATCGAAGGAAACTCCGGTTATCGTCATCAATGCGGATGCGATGTCGCCGCATCAAACTGTGATTAATGTTCTGGAAGCCGCGCGTTTAGCCGGATTCGAGAAGGTGACCTTTGCGGCGCAGGCCGGCACCCATAAGTAGCAAATCCGCGGCGAATAGTGGAAGCCAGGCGTTGCCACGAATGAAGTCTGACTGTCTTTTGATCGTAATGCGGTAATCCTCCACATTTTTAGCCTTTTCACGATCCTTTGCGATCCTTTGGTATCACGGAATGGCGCGCGGTCGTTTATGATTGAGGCAGCGCCATTTTTTGATTTCTGAGATGGTGGTTTTTAATTTTTTTAGCAGGTTATTAGATTTGACTCGACAGCGGAGCACTACCGAATCAGTACTTACTGCGGCTTGGCAAGCACGGGGTCCGCTGGCTTGCGCCCTATTGCCCTTATCATTGCTGTTTCGATGTGTCGCCGGTCTGCGTCGCTTCATGTATCTCAATGGCTGGCGTGCGAGTACCCGTTTGCCGGTTCCTATCATTGTAGTCGGCAATATTTACGTCGGCGGCACGGGTAAGACGCCGTTAACTATCTGGCTGGTGCAAGCTTTGCGACTCGCAGGGTATACGCCGGGCGTGATTTCTCGCGGTTATGGCGTCGCTTCCGAGCTTGAAACGCGCGCGGTTTCGGCCAGATCGATCGCCGCAGAAGTGGGTGATGAGCCTCTATTAATCGCTCTGCGCGCGCAATGTCCGGTCGTCGTGGGTAAAAACCGCGTTGCAGCAGCGCAAACATTGTTGAAGGTGAATCCGCAGGTCAATGTGATTTTATCCGACGATGGTCTACAGCATTATCGATTGCAACGCGACATCGAGATTGTCCTGTTCGATAGCCGTGGAAACGGAAATGGCTGGTTGCTGCCAGCCGGGCCTTTACGCGAAGCGACCTCCCGTCCGCGAGATTTTACGGTGGTAAATCTGGAACCGGCCGTTGCTTTGCCCGCATCGTTACCGCGCACCGCAGTCAGGATGCAGTTGGCGGGAGAGATGGCCGAACGCCTTGGAGACCGGTCACAGACTCTCCGAATAGCCGATCTCTCTAACAGTCTGCCGGCCCCTCGTATTCTGGCCGCTGCCGGAATTGGCAACCCGCAACGCTTTTTTAACATGCTGTCCGGTATGGGGTTGGTGTTTGAATCCTTATCTCTGCCGGATCATTACGGTTTTTCTGTGAATCCTTTTGCAGCGGTAGATGCAGAGATCATACTGATCACCGAAAAGGATGCAGTAAAATGTAGTCAAATCGAAATCATCAAAAACGACCCTCGTTTGTGGGTCGTACCCGTGACCGCGCAGATTGACGTCGCGCTGATACAACAAATTGTGGAGAAACTCCGTGGACACCCAACTGCTTGATATTTTAGTTTGCCCGATCTGTAAAGGGCCTTTGCAGCATGATAAAAAAGCTTTGGAATTAATTTGTAACGCCGACAGGCTCGCTTTTCCGATTCGTGACGGGATTCCCATTATGTGGGCAGATCAGGCGCGAGAACTACATAATGCGGCAGATATCGGGGTGACTGAGCGTGATCCCTCATTGCCGGCCGCCTGAATTTAACTCTGCATTTTTTGCATCGTCTGCCGAATAGTCCAGTAAGTAGCCTTTACGTGGCGTTTGCACTGCACTGAATTGCACCGTTTTTTGAATGACTTCCTCGAACAGTCTCACAGACTACTTACGGAAGAATTCCATCCGATAGCCCCTATAAAAGATCGTCAATGTCCTTTACTGTCATTATTCCTGCCCGATTGGCCTCAACCAGATTGCCCAACAAGCCCTTGGCTGATCTTGGCGGTAAGCCGATGATTGTGCGCGTCGCTGAGCGGGCGGCACTTTCAGGCGCGGCGCAAGTCATTGTCGCTACGGATCACGCGGATATTCTGATTGCCTGCGAGAAGCACGGAATCACTGTGCGTTTGACACGTCCGAATCATCCTTCCGGAACAGATCGGATCGCGGAAGTGGCAGCGGGTTTGGGCTTAGCCGATAACGCGGTCGTGGTAAACGTGCAAGGTGATGAACCATTAATTGATCCGGAATTAATCGCCGCCACTGCCGCGCAGATCGTCGATGGCGTTCCGATGGCAACTGCGGCGCACGCCATAGAGTGTGTTGCCGATGCTTTTAATCCGAACGTGGTGAAGGTAGTGGTGAGTAAATCCGGTCGGGCGCTGTATTTTTCCCGGGCAACTATTCCCTGGCATCGGGATGGATTTGCGCAGTCACGACAGGCATTCCCAAATGACTATCTGCCGTTACGGCATATAGGACTATATGCATACAACCATGCGTTTCTACAAACCTATCCGACGTTGGCGGTATCGCCACTCGAACAGATTGAAGCGCTGGAACAGCTTCGCGTTCTGTGGCATGGCTATCCGATTGCAGTGCATATCGCACAGAGCGCGCCGGCTGCCGGGGTCGATACGCCAGAAGATCTGGAGCGCGTGCGGCAATTTTTTAAGAGTTGACCGGTTATCGTGCGGGTTGCGATGGCCACTGGCCGCCGCAATGGTTAAAGCTAAGCTATGATTATTCGATATCCCCTTTATGCTTGCTCTTTTTATCGGCAGTGCGCGCCATCAAGAGCGCCCAAAACCATAAAAAAGGTGCATCGAGGTGGATTGGATAGGTAGAAAATCACGCTACCGCACCGTTAGAGTGCTGTTTTCTAAAATTGTGTGGTAAGTTTCATGCAAAGTTAGCGTGGTATAACAATGGTTGCAAAATGACGCCGCTGCGATTTTCAAATTAAGACTAGTACGTTAGCGTTGAAAATGCAGAAATGAGCGTCATCAAAAAAATTTCAAACTCACCTTAGGACTACAACTATGCGCCTTATCCTTCTAGGAGCGCCCGGTGCCGGAAAGGGCACGCAAGCAACCTTTATAAAAGAACGATTCAACATTCCGCAGATTTCGACCGGCGACATGTTGCGTGCAGCGGTCAAAGCAGGAACTGCGCTAGGCATTGAAGCGAAAAAAGTGATGGATGCGGGCGGTCTGGTATCTGACGACATCATCATCGGCCTGGTTAAAGATCGTTTGAAGCAGGCCGATTGCGCCAATGGCTATTTGTTTGACGGCTTTCCCCGCACCGTGCCACAAGCCGACGCAATGAAAGAAGCCGGCGTGGCGATCGACTATGTGCTCGAAATCGATGTGCCGGACGAAGCCATCGTTGAGCGTATGAGCGGTCGACGTGTGCACCAGGCTTCGGGTCGCACTTACCATGTCAAGTTCAATCCGCCAAAAGTCGACGGGATTGATGATGTTACGGGCGAAGAATTGATCCTGCGCGACGACGACAAAGTCGAAACCGTTCAAAAACGTCTCTTTGTCTATCACGAGCAGACTGAAATTCTCGTTAAGTATTACGGTGATTGGGCCAAGTCAGGCAATCCTGGTGCTCCGCAATACCGCAAAATTGTTGGTGTCGGACCGGTTGATCAAATCCGTGACAGTGCCTTCAAGGCATTGGAGGCGTAAAAAAGAGCGGACCTTGTGTCCGCTTTTTTTTTATGTAAAGATCATCAACAGAATTTAAGCATAGTTGTTCCGGCAACGCGCTAGTCAGCTCACCGACAAAGAGTGGACGTCAGAGCGGGCGGGAAAGCACAACGTCGTTGAGTGGAAAGATCTGTTCGAGAATGCGTCACATTATTTGGATGAAAACCAGGAACCGTTAGTTTTGGAAGGCCCAGCCCAGGCCGACTTCTGAAAATAAAAGGGCAACAAAAAGTTTTTCAGTACACATGAATTGTTGATAGGTGTGTTTCCGCCCAGTGGCAGAGCCCCTTCATACGGAATGTGGTTGTTTACTTTGTGATGGTTGTCCGTACAAAAACAGGAGGAGTCAACATGGCATCTGGTCTATGGTTTGCGATCGCTTGCGGCGTTATTGCTGTGATATATGGAATGGTGTCCCGCAGCTGGATCTTAAAGCAGGATCCAGGAAACCCGCGCATGCAGGAAATCGCCGCGGCTATTCAACAAGGCGCTGCAGCCTATCTGGCCCGTCAGTACCGCACCATCGCCATTGTCGGCGTGGTGCTGTTCCTTGTCATTGCCTTTATTCCAGGACTCGGATTGATCACGGCGATCGGTTTCCTCGTTGGCGCCTTGTTGTCAGGTGCCTGTGGCTTTATCGGAATGAACGTCTCGGTACGCGCCAATGTGCGGACTGCGCAAGCCGCAACCAAAGGGCTAAATCAAGCACTCGACGTGGCCTTTCGTGGCGGCGCCATCACCGGAATGCTGGTGGTCGGCCTTGGTTTGCTCGGTGTGACGATATTTTATTTGTTGCTGATTACTTTTTTTAGTCGTCCGGACATGTCGCTGCACGACGTCCTGAAACCGCTTATCGGACTGGCGTTCGGTGCCTCTTTGATTTCCATCTTTGCACGATTAGGTGGCGGAATTTTTACCAAAGGCGCGGACGTCGGTGCCGATCTGGTGGGTAAAGTCGAGGCGGGAATTCCCGAAGATGACCCACGCAATCCGGCGGTGATAGCGGATAACGTGGGCGACAATGTGGGCGATTGCGCGGGTATGGCAGCGGACTTGTTTGAGACTTACGTGGTGACGTTGATTGCCACCATGCTGTTAGGGTCGCTCCTTATTAAAGGATTTGAATTACAGGCGGTGCTCTATCCCCTGATGCTTGGTAGCGTTTCGATTCTGGCTTCCATTGTGGGATGCTCGATGGTCAAAGCCAAGCCCGGCAAGAAAATTATGTCAGCGTTGTACACCGGATTGTGGTGGGCAGCGATTCTTAGCCTGATTGGGTTCGCGATCGTCACCTGGTTGTTATTGCCACCGCCGATGGTGCTGCCAATGATGGGATCAGCGCTGATCGGTATCGTCCTGACCGGACTGATGGTCTACATTACGGAGTATTACACCGGCACCGATTTTAAACCGGTAAGGCACATTGCGGAAGCTTCGACCACCGGCCATGGCACCAATATTATTGCAGGCCTCGGCGTTTCGATGAAATCCACCGCCTATCCGGTGCTGGCGGTATGCGTAGCGATTCTTGCGTCTTACTGGTTGGCTGGCCTGTATGGGATAGCGATTGCTGCGACCGCGATGCTATCGATGGCAGGCATTATTGTTGCGCTTGATGCTTATGGACCCATCACCGACAACGCTGGCGGAATTGCAGAGATGTCAGGTTTGCCGGATTCGGTGCGCGCAATTACCGATCCACTTGATGCGGTTGGCAATACTACCAAAGCGGTTACCAAAGGCTACGCGATCGGCTCGGCCGGATTGGCTGCACTCGTCTTATTCGCCGATTACACCCATGCACTTGATTCTGTCGGTAATAGTACCGCCTTTGAACTGTCGAATCCGCTGGTGATTGTAGGCTTGTTTATTGGCGGCCTTATTCCATATTTGTTCGGTGCCATGGCAATGGAGGCGGTTGGTCGGGCTGCTGGCGCTGTGGTAGTCGAAGTGCGCAGGCAGTTCCGTGATATTAAAGGGATCATGGATGGCACGGGCAAGCCAGAATATGACAAGGCCGTGGACATGTTGACCTCGTCGGCGATCAAGGAAATGATCGTGCCGTCGCTTCTTCCTGTCGTAGTGCCGATTCTGGTCGGGTTAATTCTGGGTCCGGCGGCATTGGGCGGGCTGTTGATGGGGACCATCGTCACCGGATTATTTGTCGCCATCTCAATGACGACAGGCGGTGGTGCCTGGGACAACGCCAAAAAATATATCGAGGATGGCAATCACGGCGGCAAAGGCTCTGAAGCACACAAGGCAGCCGTGACCGGCGACACCGTGGGAGACCCATACAAAGACACAGCCGGACCGGCGATTAATCCGCTCATCAAAATTATCAATATCGTGGCTCTATTATTGGTGCCGATCTTGCCGATGGGAGGAGCAAATCTGCTAAGCGGTGGAACAGCGCCAGCAGAAGTGGTAGCAGTGGTGGTGACGCCTGTGGTGGTTGCACCGGCCGTCAGCGGAAGTGCCGACGCTGGGGTTCCTGCTGCCACTGGTCATGTCACAGGAGCACTTGCCGCGCCCTCCGATACCACGGTAATTCGTTTTGCGGAAGGAAAAAGCGATGCGCCGGTTGGCACCGCAGATCAGTTAATGGGGATTATCGCAGCCGCCAAATCGAGGCCCGACACCAAATTGGTGTTGAAGGGCTTTCATGACGCCACCGGTAACGCCACCAAAAACGCGGAGATAGCGAAAGAACGGGCTATGAGCATCAAGGCAATCTTGCTCATGGGCGGCATCGCCGAAGACCGGATCATATTACAAAAGCCTGAAATGACAACTGGTAGTGGCGGCAACGCCGAAGCCAGACGCGTTGAGGTCAGCCTTCAATAACGACGGTCCGTGAAAAATTTTGGTCACGCTGAGGTGATTATTTAAGCATCGTTTTGGTTCCTGGTATGGCCTTCACATTGACGGTCTCACAGGAAATCTCAGCGCGGACAGATTGCGAAATTTCTAGTTTTAGCAATCCTACGCTTAGCGATGCGTTGCCCTGTTAAGCTTGGCGTCATGACGAACAGAAAAAATGTGGGTCTTATCTTGACCGGAGGCGGGGCGCGTGCAGCTTATCAAGCTGGCGTTCTGGATGCAGTCTCTGCCATTTTGCGGGATGAAGGATGGGCACCAGAGCGGAATCCCTTCGATATCATTTGCGGGACTTCGGCTGGCGCCATTAACGCCACAGCTTTGGCGTGTCGGGCAGATGATTTTGCTGCAGGCGTCCGTAACCTCGTAAAAGTATGGCGTCATTTCAGCGTCGGGCACGTGTATCGGGCCGACTCGTTAAGCGTGTTGCGGTCGGGAGCGCGTTGGCTTTCGTTGCTGTCGTTTGGCTGGTTACTACGACAATGGCACGCACATCCGCCAAGTTCTCTGCTCGACAATACCCCATTGGTGACATTGTTACATCGTTCGTTAGATTTAAAAGGGCTGGATGCTGCGCTGACCAACGGCAGCCTGAAAGCGCTGGCGGTCACGACGTCTTCGTATAGCACCGGTTTGCACACCACCTTTTACCAAAGCGCGCACGAAATACAGTCCTGGACGCGCAGCCAACGGCGTGCGGTGAGGGACCAGATCGGCGTGGAACATTTGCTGGCCTCGGCTGCGATTCCATTTATTTTTCCAGCTATACCCATTTATTGCGAGGGCCAGCGTGAATATTTTGGTGATGGCTCGATGCGGCAACTAGCGCCGATCTCTCCCGCTATTCATCTTGGGGCAAGCAAGGTATTGGTGGTGGGCGCTGGCAGAATGATGCAACCGCCAACCGAGGTCCCGTTATTTCCGCATTATCCGAGTCTGGCGCAAATTGCCGGACATGCGCTATCGAGTATTTTTCTGGACGGCCTCGCCGTCGATATCGAGCGGCTTGAGCGCATCAACCATACGTTATCATTTCTCACTGACGAACAGCGCGAGCAAACGCCGCTGAAGCCGATTGAAATGTTGATTATCTCGCCGTCAGAGCAAATCGACGACATTGCTATTCGCCATATCGGTAGTCTCCCAAAATCCATTCGTGCATTGTTAGGGGGTATAGGAGCGACCGAATTGCGCGGGGCTACGTTGGCGTCTTATTTATTGTTTGAATCCGGTTACACCCGCGAACTCATTCAGATGGGGCAAAAAGATACCTATGCGCGCCGTGAAGATGTGGTGAATTTTTTTGCCGATCAACGGTCGAATGACTGACGAGTCCTGAGAAGCCTGGATGTGGTTCATGTATTCCTTTAAATTTTTGTTTCTGGCAAACCTGTCGGGTCTTTTCCGGTAACGGATGCGCTGTCAGGTGAACACAGAAGAAAAGCATGGAAGTCGAGCGTGGGGCAGGGGTATCGACATTGGCAGAGCATCAGCACACTTTATACGGGATGGTCTTCAAAGTTGATTTGCGCTGATGCGTTGAGTTGGGTTGAGTTGGGTTGATTTGGGTTGATTTGGGTTGATGTAGGCTGACCTGGCCGTATTTGTTTTGGTTTCTGTGGAATCAATGCCGTCAAACTTAGCGCTATTGCTTACTTCGGAAGAAGTTGAACTATGAATAATAAAGCAACATTAAAATTGGCTGATCTTTCCTTTTTTGTCAGGGGTTCGCGAAAAGCGCGATTATTTCCACAGTGGGCGTTGTTCCTTATTGGTTTGTTGTTTGCGGTCCAAGTTTTTGCCCGCAGTCCATTGCTAGTGGATACAATTGCCGTATCGCAACTTCCGGTGGAGGCCCAGCAAACGCTGGTTCTTATCAAGCAAGGAGGACCGTTCCCTTACCCCAAAGATGGCGTCGTGTTTGGAAATTATGAGGGACTTTTGCCAAAACAGAAGCGTGGTTATTACCATGAGTTTACCGTAAAAACGCCGCTATCCAGAGGTCGTGGCGCGCGTCGACTGATCTCGGGCGGAGCGAATGCGTGGGGCGGATTTTATTATACCGACGACCATTATGCTTCTTTCAGGCGCATTAAGGAGTAATCAAGTAAAGATCCAAACCCAGGCTGAGGCTGATTTCAACCTTAAATTGCACCTATCATTGCTTAAGTTGAGGGAAAAATGAGTTTGTTTAAAACTGTGCCGCCAAACGTAGTGCAATCTATTCGTGCATTTCGCGTGACTGAACTACAGGCCGAGGCGGTGCGTCTCGGGCAGCATTTTCTGTACGCATATTGCGCAGAGGCAATGACCAAACAACAGGTGCTTTCAAAGATCGCACAAGCCTTTTATTTTCCTAAGCATTTTGGCAAGAATTTCGATGCGCTTGCCGATTGTTTGACCGATCTTGCTTTCAAGGCTGGTCCGCAGCCAGGTTTCATCATCGTGATTGAACAGTTGCCAAACACGCAAAAATTCGATAAGGAAGCACGAGAAATCTTACTCGACGTATTCCGGGATAGTGCTGAGTTTTGGGCCGAGAAGAAGGTCGCTTTCCGAGTGTTTTACTCTTTTCAGTGATATTACGCGGCAGTGGCGATTGCATTTTTAGTAATAAAAATAAGCAAAAATTGATGAAAACCGCTCCACGGATTCAAGTTGGACGGAAGCGGCAGCTTTGTCTCTTTCTGAGCTATTTCGAGAGGATTTTGCGTGCCATTTTGCATGTCAACGCGCCTAAGATTCTGTGTAGCGGGTACAATGCGCGCCATGAGAAGCATCGTTATCCTTATTTCTGGGCGTGGCAGTAACATGGAAGCCATCGTCCGGGCAGCACAAACTGAACAATGGCCAGCCAAAATTGCTGCTGTTATTAGCAATCGGGTCGATGCCGGTGGTTTGTCCTTTGCCGCTGCGCGAGGCATTCCAACTGCGGTAGTCTCGAATAAAGACTATGCGGACCGCACCCAATTTGATGCCGCGTTACGACGCGAGATAGACCGGTTTTCACCTGATCTGGTCGTACTCGCTGGATTCATGCGAATTTTGACGGCACCGTTTGTACAACACTACGCTGGCAGAATGCTGAATATCCATCCATCCTTATTGCCAAGTTTTACCGGGTTGGCAACACATCTTCAGGCACTGACAATGGGTGTTAAAGTCCATGGGGCTACGGTGCATTTTGTGACCGCAGACCTCGATCATGGTCCGATCGTTTTGCAAGAGGTAGTGCCAGTGACGGATGACGACACGGTGCGCTCGTTAGAAGAGAAAGTGCTGGCGTTGGAACATCAAATGTATCCACGGGCCGTCCGTTGGTTTGTAGAGGGGCGTTTAGTCATCGAAGAAGGACGCGTGTATCAGCGCGCCGTGACGGCACTTGACGTTGATTTTTCAGGCTAGTGCGGGCGTCCTTTGGTTCGCAGCATGTGAAGCATGTAGTCCGATACCAGCAGAACGACGCGACGTAACGATGAGTTTGCCTGAGGCATCAGCAGGAAAAAAGAAGCATAGCAAAAAACCAAAAATTATAGCAATAGCGAAATATCCAAAGTAGGGCATCACACGAAGCGATGCGCTTCAAACAAAATAATTAGTTTTTATGAAAGATTCAACATGAGATTGCCTCCAGCGATCATCGGTCTTACCGAAGAAGTATTGCGCGAAGTTTTACGATTTACCGGCCCGGCCGATGTTACTTTATCCCGTTATTTCCGCGATCATCCAAAGCTCGGTTCACGCGAGCGTGGCGTGGTAGCCGAAGCGGTGTACGGTTTATTGCGAAACAAGCTGGTGTATACCAGCTTTGCTGAATCCGGTAACGGGCCAACGATGCGCCGGATGACTTTGTTGGGTCTGGCAGACGCGGTTGGTGCGGATTCTCTGGGTGGATTATCCGAAGAAGAGGCAGAATGGCTGGCACGCGTTGCTGAAATCGATCGCCGCCTTTTGCCAGCCAACATGCGCGCCAACTTGCCGCAATGGCTTTATGAAAAACTGGTCGCGCGTGATGGTGAAGAGAATACGTTATTGCTTGCGGAAGCCCTAAATACGCCCGCACCGCTCGATTTACGGGTCAATTCGGTCAAGGCCACGCGTGAAGACGTGATTGCGACATTGGCCGAGGCACCGATTCTTTGTGAACCGACGCCGTATGCGCCGCTCGGGTTACGTATAATTAAAAAGCCAAATATTCAAAACTTGTCTGTATTTAAGACTGGCGCCATTGAAGTGCAAGACGAAGGCAGTCAATTGCTGGCGCAAATCGTTGGCGCCAAGCGTGGCGAAATGGTCGTCGATTTCTGTGCCGGAGCCGGTGGGAAAACATTGGCTCTTGGTGCGACCATGCGTAATACCGGGCGCTTGTACGCCTTCGATGTTTCTGAAAAACGGCTCGCTAAGCTCAAGCCCCGTATGGCGCGCAGCGGTCTGTCGAATATCCACCCAGTTCTGATTGCGCATGAGAATGATGCCAAGGTAAAACGCCTGGCTGGCAAAATTGATCGCGTTTTGGTTGATGCGCCGTGTAGTGGTTTGGGCACTTTGCGCCGTAATCCAGACGTTAAATGGCGCCAGACACCAGAAGCCATTGTTGAAATGAACGCCAAGCAAACTGCGATTTTGTCTAGTGCGGCACGCCTGGTCAAATCCGGTGGCCGGTTAGTTTACGGTACGTGTAGTTTGCTGGACGAAGAAAACGAAGCCATTGCAACCCAGTTTCTCGCCACACACGAACATTTTTCTTTAGTGCCGATGAAAGATGTTCTTGCAGAGCAAAAAATTGCGCTGGAAATGGACGACTATCTGAAGCTGTCACCGCATGTGCATCACACTGATGGCTTTTTTGCGGCGGTATTTGTTCGTAAATGACCTGCGGTAATTTCTACGGGGAATGCCTGCGAGCACGCTGCATACACTTGAGTAGCGTTGTAATGTTCAGCGCGATGATGCTCTGCGCGGCTGCGCAGGTTCGGGCCTTTGACTCCCTGCCGCCACGCGAAGTGGCGACAGGTACCTTGCAAGCAGCGTTTTCTCCTTGGGATGATATCGAGGGCCTGATCACGCAAGAGATCACTGGCGCTCGTCACCAAATATTGGTCCAGGCGTATATATTGACCAATCGTCCCATTGCCGCCGCATTAATTGCTGCAAAGCAGCGCGGGGTGGAGGTGCAGATTCTGGTCGATGAGCAACAGCTAAAAAACAATGCTGCGACGCAGGTTGCGCGCTTGGCTGCAGCCAACATTCCGGTTTGGGTTGAGACTAAATACCGTAGCGCCCATAACAAAGTGATCGTGATCGATCCACTGGGCAAAGATGCCGTAGTAATAACTGGAAGCTTCAATTTCACCTGGAGCGCCCAGCATAAAAATGCTGAGAATGTGCTTATTGTGCGAGGCAACCCGCTGTTGGCACGGCGCTACTCCATGAATTGGCAGCGTCACCGTAGCGACGCCAGGAGGCTGCCAGACCTGGCAAAGCAAACAACCAATGTGCCAGATCAAGCAGTGGTTAAGGTTAACACCGCTTCCCCGGCAGTGCTTCAGCCGTAAGTCCGACCCATTCGTACCCATTCCGACTCTTTACCAACAATAATCCCACCTCATCATGCTCGATTTGCTCTCTGATATGGCCGATAACCTCGTACGTAATCTGGCGGCCCCAGGCTTGCTTGTGCAGATTGCAGTGGTGCTTGGCTGTATTGGATTAGGCTGGCTTTGCGCCCGCGCATTGCGGCGCATTTTTGCCGTTG
The DNA here is from genome assembly GCF_016917355.1 of Glaciimonas sp. PAMC28666. Taxonomy (GTDB): domain Bacteria; phylum Pseudomonadota; class Gammaproteobacteria; order Burkholderiales; family Burkholderiaceae_D; genus Glaciimonas. The sequence continues at coordinate 3,606,746 of NZ_CP070304.1, forward strand.
ACGATCTTAAGCAACCAGTAATGCAAATTGGGTTGCGCAGTTTTGCCCAAGTATTAACGCCGCTCCTGGCCGTATTGTTTCTTATATTGGCAAAGTTAGTCGCGGCTAAGTGGCAGCAACCAATTAGTTTTTTACGTTTAGCGATTCCACTCATGGCTTCTCTGAGTCTGATGCGGTTTGTCTTTTACGTATTGCGCAGAGTATTTGTCCGTGATCGCGGCGTTAGCACGTTCTTATTGTTATTTGAAAAGGTGCTCGGTACTTTAATTTGGGGCGGCGTTTTATTGTATGTCACCGGTTTGTGGCCGGATTTGGTTGACTATCTTGCAACAACCATCTTGCCGATTGGCCGTCATCAGGTTTCTCTTTTAGCTATATTTCAGGCCTTAATTTCCGTTCTGGTGACATTGATCATCGCTTTATGGGCGGGCGCGACACTTGAGCAACGGCTCATGCGCTTAAACACCATGCACTCTTCATTACGTACGGTAGTGGCGCGAATGGGACGTGCGTTTCTGATATTGGTGGCAGTATTACTGAGTCTCTCTTTAGTTGGCATTGATTTAACCGTTCTGTCTGTATTCGGCGGAGCGCTGGGCGTGGCCCTTGGATTAGGCTTGCAAAAGATAGCGAGCAGCTATGTTTCAGGCTTTGTTATTTTGCTGGAACGTAGTTTGTCTATTGGCGACATGGTTGGGGTGGGGACGTATTACGGAAAAGTAACCCAGATTAACAGCCGCTTTACCGTGTTGGAAGGTTTGGATGGCATAGAGTCGATCGTACCAAACGATGTTTTCATGACCAATGCAGTACAAAATTATTCCTTGAATCACCGGATATTACGTCTGTCGACGCAGGTCACAATTGTGTATCAAGACAACATAGAACAGGTTCTGACGCTTTTGGAAGAAGCTGTTAGCGTTGTTGAACGTGTAACACATGAAATTCTACCGCAAGCGATTTTATTGAAAATCGGTTCGAGCGGTTTAGAGTTAGAGGTCGGATTCTGGATTCTTGATCCCGAGAACGGAAGGCTAAACGTCCTTTCAGATGTAAACCGCGCTATCTGGCGAACGCTGCAAGCGCACAACATAAAAGTGGCGCAGCCGAGAAGCGATTTACGCATGGTCGCGCGCAATAGTCCCGGTGCGGATTCACAACAAGTAGCGCAGATAGATAGTCGGGCGATCGTACCTAATTCCAAAAACATCCTGTAAAGGGAGTAGAATAGGGAGTTAATTTCGGTTAAGTGACTGGTAACTACCCGCGAACTTACCCTCAACTTGTACGAAAGAGCGCCAAGTTCTGCGATAGCGCCATCATTACCTATGGAGGACACTTAGTGTTCAATGCAATTATTGATTTTCTGTCGAATGGTTTAACTGGGGCAACAGCCTGGCAAGTTGTCATTTTTACTCTCGTTGTCACCCACATAACCATCGCTGGTGTCACTATTTATCTGCATCGTTGTCAGGCGCATCGGGCCCTTGACCTACATGCAATCCCAAGTCATTTCTTTAGGTTTTGGCTATGGTTAAGTACGGGTATGGTCACTAAAGAATGGGCGGCGATTCATCGCAAGCACCACGCTAAATGCGAAACCGAAGAAGATCCACATAGCCCGGTGACGCGTGGTATCAAAAAAGTTCTGCTGGAAGGCGCTGAGTTGTATCGCGCTGAGTCTAAGGTGCCTGAAACCATGGAAAAATATGGTCATGGCACGCCTGACGACTGGGTTGAACGTAATCTTTATACTAAGCACAGCGCGTTAGGTATCGTACTGATGCTCTTTATTAACCTGGCCTTGTTCGGCGTCATCGGACTCACCGTGTGGGCCGTGCAAATGTTGTGGATTCCGATTACCGCTGCCGGGATCATTAACGGCATTGGTCACTATTGGGGTTACCGCAACTACGATTGCAACGATGCCGCAACTAACATCATACCGTTTGGTATCCTGATTGGTGGCGAAGAGCTGCACAACAATCATCATACATTTGGTACGTCGGCTAAATTGTCGTCGAAGTGGTATGAGTTTGATATTGGCTGGATGTATATCCGGATGCTTGAAATGGTGGGTCTCGCCAAGGTTAAGAAAATTGCTCCGGCACCGAAATTTAATAGTGCCAAGCTGGTGCCTGATTTGGACACATTGCAGTCTGTTATTGCCAATCGGTATGATGTGATGGCGAAATATGCTAAGTCACTGAAAAGTACATGGCAGGAAGAGCGCGCCCATCTGGCAGGTAAAGCCGCGTTGGAATCGAGCTTTCTTAAATCCGCTAAAAAACTGCTGCAACGTGAGCCAACTAAATTGGAGGCGCCGCAAAAACAACAGCTGACTGAGCTATTCTTGCACAGTAAGGCACTTGAAACCATGCATGAGATGCGGGTCGAGTTGGGTGCCATCTGGGAGCGGTCGCATTTCACCCGGGATCAGTTACTGCATCAGCTGCAGGATTGGTGCGCACGCGCTGAAGCATCCAAGATTAAAGCTTTGGAAGAGTTTTCTTTGCGTCTGCGCAGCTATTCCTGATTTGACGGTAAGGATAAGCAAATAAAAACGGCCTTTTAAGGCCGTTTTTTCATTTCCTTACTACCAGATGAAATCGCATTCCTGGGATAGTTTTCCATAACGGATCGACAAAAGTACCGCGGCAAAATATTCGACGAAGAGTTGAAAACTTTATTTGGTCAACTGCGCGATTTTGCTTTCTTTCATTTTGAGGGAACTGAAATATCGATGGCGTGCCAAACAATGTAGATAGCTGGTTACGTTAAGTGTGCTTTCATATTTAAAGGTGGCATGGTCACCAATCCGATCGATCGATTCCTCTCCTTCTTTTTAGAGAAAACTATGAATCAGTATTTTGACGCTAAACACTATTTTGCATCGGTCTTAATGGCTATCGGGGTGATGCTGTGCACCGGAAATGTTTATGCGCAAACGCTTTCTCTGGATGGCGCCGTCGCTGCCGCATCGCAATGGGCCACACTTGCCGATGCTAATCAGGCGGAGCGTATGTGGGCCGCTAGCGGCCCGATAATGCAAAAAAGCATCAATAAAGAAGATTGGGCAAAATATGTCAGCAATTTACGGAGTGACCTGGGAGCGCTAAATGGCCGCGAGTGGGCAGAAGTCGTGCGCGTGGGCCAGCCAGCAAACTTACCTAAAGGTGATTACGTGAATGTCGTGTTCTCGTCGCGCTTCAGCAAATCGCCAGCAGGAGAGGCGGTGTCAATGATGTACGCAGGCGGGCATTGGATACCGGTTGGCTACGTGGTCCACAAGGTGCAGCCTGCGGGCGCGAATGGATCGCCGCCGGCACCGGCACCTACAAAATAAAGTTTTTCATCAGTACGCGGACCATCCGATTGGCTGTCGGGTAACGCGGCATCATTGCTTACTGCTTACTGCTTACTGCTTCCCGATTCGGCAGATTAAAGACCGCTTTTCGTAGTACGACTTGGGTGCGCACAAGCGCAAAAAAAAAGCCCCGCAAGATAATCTTGCGGGGCTTTTTGTGAGACCGGATCAATTACTTGATCTTTGTCTCTTTATATTCAACGTGCTTACGAACCTTCGGATCGAATTTCATGATCGACATTTTTTCCGGTGTTGTACGCTTGTTTTTTGTAGTCGTGTAGAAGTGACCTGTACCAGCAGTCGATTCTAACTTAATTTTGTCGCGGCCTGATTTCGCCATGATGGTTCCTTTATTCTGCTAGTTAGACTTTTTCGCCACGAGCACGCATATCGACTAAAACGACATCAATGCCGAGTTTGTCAATAACGCGCAAGCCGGCGTTGGAAAGGCGCAGGGAGACCCAGCGGTTTTCTGACTCAACAAAAATACGGCGATTTTGCAGGTTAGGCAAAAAGCGACGTTTTGTCTTGTTGTTTGCATGGGAAACATTGTTGCCGACCATCGGCTTCTTCCCGGTGACTTGGCAGACACGTGCCATGTTTTACTCCTAGATGATTTCCGAAATTGGAAAAAATGAGAGTATATCTAAAAACCTGATGTTTTTCAACCACTTGGCGAAAACAAGTGTGTCTTTTCGTGTTTGTGAAATTTAACAATTTGGCTGACGAAAAATCACATGCGCGGATAGCGCTCGTCGCAGATGTCAGCAAAATAAACAATCAGTGCGGCTAGAGGAGGAGATCCAACCGGATCCGGGAGCCAGGCAGCCCAGGCACGGCCATAGACGGATTGAATTGGATTCACCCGAAGGTAAATTTCGTATTGAGGCCACAGCGATGAGTCATCCTCATTTCATTTAGTGAACGTTTGTATATCTGCTTATAAATAGCCGTGTTCTGCGAAGGAATACACACTCGGTCCCGCCACGACGAAGTGATCCAGCGTGCGCACATCGACTAATTCCAGCGCCTGCTTTAACACCTTGGTTAATTGATGATCCGCTTGGCTCGGCACTGAATTCCCGGAGGGGTGGTTATGTGCCAGGATGACGCTCGCTGCGTTGTGGGCTAGGGCAGCCTTGACCACTTCGCGCGGGTAAACGCTAGTGTGGGTCAACGTACCTTTGAACATTTCGTCTGAGGCTATCAGGCAATTTCGGACATCTAAAAACAACACTACAAACGATTCATAGGGTTTATGGGAAATCAATAATCGCAAATATTGTTTTACGGTGTCAGCAGAATTGAAGCTACGGTCGTCGCGCATTGTTTCGCTAAGCGCCCGGCGCGATAATTCAAGTACTGCCTGTAATTGTGCGAATTTGGCAGGGCCAAGACCATGAATTGCTGAAAAATCACTAAGCGTTGATGAAAACAAGCCGTTTAGCGATCCAAAATGGCGCGTCATGTCGCGAGCAAGGTCAACTGCGCTTTTGCCAGCCACGCCAACCCTTAAAAAAACTGCCAGTAATTCTGCGTCCGAAAGCGCTTCAGGCCCCAATCTAATGAGCCGTTCGCGAGGGCGTTGGTCTAGCGGCCAATCAGTAATAGCCAAAGTAATTTCCCATTAATGAGGTTCGTTAAAATAATATCCAAAATTAGTGCCTGCAATCGATCAACCATGTCGCGATCGTCAGCGATAACAATGGGAACGCTGATCTTTTTTGGTAACCTGCCTTACAATACGGTTCCGACGTTTTGTTTCTCATTTTTCCTTATTCATGACTAACTCCTCCCTCCCAGTAGTAACCGAAGCGTCCTATCTGACCTTGCACTACCGCCTGGCCTCTCAGGCTGGCGATGATATTGTCAGTACATTTAAAGCATCCCCTGCAACGTTGCAATTTGGAATGGGGCAATTGGCACCGTTTCTGGAAAAGTGTTTGCTGGGCCTGCCAGAAGGAACGCACCAAACCTTTGACCTGGCACCTGAGCAAGCCTTCGGTCCGCGTAATCCCGATCTGGTACAACGCGTCTCGCGTGCTACGCTTAAACAGAACTCGCAGTTGGGACACGAATATCGCATTGGCGATTTAGTTGATTTCGCGGCACCCGGAGGTGGAAAATTTGCGGGCGTATTGCGGGAAATTGATGAGGAAAGTGCATTATTTGATTTCAATCATCCGTTAGCTGGTCAACAGGTACAGTTTGAAGTAAAAATTATCGGTATTTTGTAACAGCGGCATCAAGTTAAGTAACTTGCGCAGGATTGTTAAAATCACATGTTTTGGTGGGTCATATAATGGATAAAGAAATTTTGTTGGCGCAACCGCGCGGATTTTGCGCCGGGGTCGATCGTGCGATTGAAATAGTTGAACGCGCGCTAATACAGTTTGGCGCGCCTATTTATGTGCGACACGAGATCGTGCATAACGCTTATGTGGTTGCCGACTTGCGTGAAAAAGGTGCCGTTTTCATCGAAGAGCTGGCCGACGTTCCACGCGGTAATACCGTAATTTTCTCTGCACACGGTGTGTCCAAGGCGGTCCAGGCCGAGGCTGAACTGCGCGGACTTAAAGTATTTGATGCAACCTGTCCGCTAGTCACCAAAGTACATATAGAAGTCGCCAAAATGCGCCGGGAAGGTCGAGAAATTATCATGATCGGCCACGATGGGCATCCAGAGGTGGAAGGCACGATGGGCCAGACAGATCAGGGAATGCATCTGGTCGAAACGGTCAGCGATGTTGAGAATCTTAATGTTACGGACCCTGAAATGTTGTCATACGTGTCGCAGACAACATTGTCCGTGGACGACACGGCCGATGTGATCGCCGCGCTTAAACGTAAGTATCCACATATTACCGAGCCAAAAAAAGGCGACATCTGTTACGCGACCACTAATCGCCAGCAAGCCGTTAAGTTTATGGCGCCGCAAGTCGATGTTGTCATTGTGGTGGGAAGTCCTAACAGTTCGAACTCTAATCGTTTGCGGGAAGTTGCCGAAAAAATGGGTACGGTGGCTTATATGGTCGATAACGCGTCCCAGATCGATCCGGCATGGTTGCAGGATCGACCGCGGATCGGCTTGACCGCTGGCGCTTCTGCTCCGGAAATTCTGGTACAGGCAGTCATTGATCGGTTGAAGGAGTGCGGAGCAAAAAGTGTTCGCCCGCTTGATGGCGTTGAGGAAAACGTAACGTTTCCGATGCCGAAAGGCCTAAGCCGTGTGGAAAATGCGAAGGAATCATAAACCTTTTCTGCGGAGTTATTCAGCGTCGTCCTCCACGTTCTCACCCCGGGTGATAATTATTTACGTCTTTTTTTGCGCGATTTAGGAATACGTCCGCTGTTCCCGCTGCCATGTTTTTTTCACAAAGCCGTCAGCCACGGTTGCGGTATTTAAAAACCTCGTGATTTTATACCGAGGTTTTTTTGTGAGGAGAAGTGCTTTTTACAATAGGAGACGGAATAAAATTCAGGGGACGGGCCACTTTTCCATGAATAGTTTTTTCCTTTCCTCGTTATCATGGCGGCGTCTGACAAAGACTGTCGGCTGGCACTGCATCTTTCGTTACCGCTTGGAAATGTGGAAACTACTGATGCGCGCGCCACCGCGCAGTCACTATAATGCGCTCGTTTTTAGGTCATTTAGAGTTACCATAAATGTTTTAAAAATGGCAAATAATAGGTCACGGATGGTTTCGAGAGGAGATTAAAACCAATACTTCCGCTCATACTCCTCATGCTTAAGCCCTCCAAACGCTCATGCTCGAAACCAGTTAGGCAACTGTGTCACTCGTGGTTATAATCGCCCTGTTATGGTGCCTGTTGGTGTCAAGTGTCGATGAATGCACCAAGTAGGTGTTGGGTGAAAAGTGAGTGTTAAAAAAAAAATATTTTAAGAAAAATGAATCAGGAGACAACTATTATGTGCATTTCTAAAATTGCCTACAGTCCGACCATACAAAATTTTCTTTCCGCTCACTTTAGCTAATTAATCTAAATATCTCGATGGCACGCCGGTTTTTCAGGGTGCCGTTTTTGTATCTGGAATGGTTTTTGCTAAATGGATGAACAGCACCTTGCGAGGGATCTTTGCCATGTCAGATGGTAGGGAGCTGAATTGAATCGAATCACATCAAGAATAAGGAAATCATGGATACCTTCATCCAACAAATTATCAATGGCTTAGTGCTGGGAAGCATGTATGCCTTGATCGCGCTGGGTTACACAATGGTGTATGGCGTTTTGAATCTCATCAATTTCGCCCATGGCGATATCTTAATGATAGGTGCAATGGTTGGTCTGTCGATCCTAAAATTGGTCCAGGCTTACGTGCCCGATTTGCCGGGCATCGTCAAACTCATGATCGCTATCGCGGGTGCGATCCCGGTCTGTGTAATAGTCAATCTGGTCATTGAGCGGATCGCCTATCGGCCATTACGCAATGCGCCGCGATTGGCCCCATTGATTACCGCGATCGGCGTTTCCATTTTGTTGCAGACTTTTGCGATGATGATTTGGGGTCGCAGTCCGTTGCCAATGCCGCAAGTCATGCCTTCTGATCCGGTACATATTCTGGGCGCGTTGATTTCCCCGACACAAATCATGTTGCTGATATTGGCGACGGTCGCCATGGTCGGGCTGGTGTTGCTGGTGGAAAAAACTAAAATGGGACGCGCCATGCGCGCTACCGCTGAGAATCCACGGGTGGCCGGCTTGATGGGCGTCGATTCAAATCGCGTCATTGTCATGACGTTTGCAATCGGCGCTGCGCTGGCGGCCGTAGCAGGTGTGATGTGGGGTGCCAACTATTCGTCGGCGCAATTTGCAATGGGTTTTGTGCCTGGCTTAAAGGCGTTCTCGGCGGCAGTTCTAGGCGGGATCGGTAATATCTACGGCGCTATGCTAGGCGGTATTTTGTTGGGCTTGATTGAGAGCCTGGGTGCTGGTTACATCGGTGATCTGACGGGTAATTTCCTGGGCAGTAATTACCAGGATATTTTTGCGTTCATCGTACTGATCATCGTACTGACCCTTCGTCCGTCCGGCATCATGGGCGAACGTGTGGCCGATCGAGCTTAACCGGGACAGGAGAGACTTATGGCTAATTATTTCGATACGAAAAAAAATCCGGCGAAAGCCTATGGCAGTCTGGCCGTTCTTGCGGTATTTCTGGTGGCGTTCCCCTTCGTGGCGGCCATGTACGGAAACTCATGGGTGCGTATCATGGACTTCGCGCTGCTCTACATCATGCTCGCGCTGGGGCTGAATATTGTGGTCGGTTTTGCCGGTCTGCTCGATTTGGGCTATATCGCGTTTTATGCGATTGGCGCCTACATGACCGGATTGTTGGCATCGCCGCAATTTGCGTCGGTGCTGGAATCCTTCGTTAATACCTACCCTGCGGTTGGAAACTTTCTGGTGATGGTATGTGGACCGGAAATCACCCAAAACGGCATACACCTGTCGCTATGGGTAATCGTGCCGCTCGGTGCCGCGCTGGCTGGTTTGTTCGGTGCAATTCTGGGCGCGCCAACACTCAAGTTGCGTGGTGATTATCTGGCGATCGTGACGCTCGGCTTCGGTGAAATTATTCGGATCTTCATGAACAATCTGAATGCACCGGTGAATATTACCAATGGTCCGCAAGGGATCAATCTGATTGACCCGATTCATATTTTTGGGGTCTCTCTGGCTGGTGCGCGTGGCTCCAATGCGACTGTTTATTTTGGTGGTTTCGGCATGCCCTCGGTCAATGCGTACTACTTTCTGTTCCTGTTCCTGTGTATTGCGATCATCTTTATCACCGTCCGCTTGCAACATTCACGCCTCGGGCGCGCCTGGGTAGCTATTCGTGAAGACGAAATTGCTGCCAAGGCAATGGGTATCAACACGCGTAACGTCAAGCTGCTGGCATTTGCGATGGGGGCATCGTTTGCCGGCGTTGCCGGTGCGATGTTTGCCTCATTCCAGGGTTTCGTATCCCCCGAGTCGTTTTCTTTAACCGAATCAATTGCTGTGCTGGCGATGGTGGTATTAGGCGGTATGGGGCACATCCCGGGCGTCGTACTGGGTGCCGTTTTGCTGTCGGCATTACCGGAAGTATTACGCCACACGGTCGAACCGGTTCAGATGGCAATCTTCGGCAAAGTTTTGATAGATGCCGAAGTATTGCGTCAATTGTTATATGGCCTTGCAATGGTTGTGATTATGTTGACCCGTCCTTCCGGGTTGTGGCCTGCGCCAAAACACGAAGACCGACCTGATACCGATGTTGATAAACCTGCGAAGTCAGCCGACGTCGTGGCGGCCTAAGGAGATCTCATGAGCGAACAAATTATTCTGAACATCTCCGGCGTCAATAAGCGATTTGGCGGTCTGCAAGCATTGTCTGAAGTGAGTATCAAGATTTTAAAGGGCCAGATTTATGGTCTGATCGGTCCTAACGGCGCCGGCAAGACGACGTTATTCAATGTGATTACCGGTTTGTACCAGCCGGATACGGGCTCATTTGAATTGTCCGGTAAGCCATATTCCCCTTCGGCACCGCATGAGGTGGCGAAGGCGGGAATTGCGCGTACTTTCCAGAATATTCGTCTGTTTGGGGAAATGACCGCACTCGAAAATGTCATGGTCGGTTGTCACGTTCGCAGTCATCAAGGCGTATTCGGGGCAGTCTTCAAGCATCCTGCGGCGCGTCGCGAAGAGGCGGGAATCCGTGCACGCTCGATGGCTTTGCTGGAGTTTGTAGGTATCGCACGTTTTGCAGATCGCACCTCGCGTCACCTTTCTTACGGTGATCAACGCCGTCTGGAGATTGCCCGAGCGCTGGCGACCGAACCACAATTGCTGGCATTGGATGAACCCGCCGCCGGTATGAACGCCACGGAAAAGCTGGCTTTGCGTGAACTCCTGGTCAAAATCAAGAATGAAGGAAAAACCATTTTGTTGATCGAACACGACGTCAAACTGATGATGGGGCTATGCGATCGCATGACAGTGCTGGATTATGGCAAGCCGATTGCAGAAGGTCTGCCCGCCGACATTCAAAAAAATCCAGCAGTGATTGAAGCATACTTGGGAGGTGGTCACTAATGGCTGAGAATATTCTGCGCGTTGAGGGCCTGAAAGTCGCATACGGTGGTATTAAAGCCGTAAAGGGCATTGATCTCGAAGTGAATAAGGGCGAGTTGGTGACCTTGATTGGTGCCAACGGTGCCGGTAAAACCACGACGCTGAAAGCGATTACCGGCACTTTGCCGAATTGTAAAGTAGAAGGGTCGCTGCATTATCTCGGGCAGGCGATCAAAGGAAATCATTCATTCGATTTGGTGAAGAAAAATCTGGCAATGGTGCCGGAAGGTCGGGGGGTCTTTACCCGCATGAGCATTCATGAAAATTTGTTGATGGGTGCTTATATCCGTGACGACAAAGCCGCTATCGCTGCGGACATCGACAAATGGTTCGGTGTGTTTCCTCGACTGAAAGAGCGCTCGGCGCAAATGGCAGGGACATTATCGGGCGGTGAACAACAAATGCTTGCCATGGCGCGCGCGCTAATGAGTCATCCAACTCTGTTGTTGCTGGATGAGCCATCAATGGGATTGTCCCCAATCATGGTCGAGAAGATTTTTGAGGTCATTCGCAATGTATCGGCACAAGGCATCACGATTCTGCTGGTTGAGCAGAACGCGAAGCTGGCATTGGAAGCCGCACATCGCGGGTATGTGATGGATTCTGGACTTGTCACGATGAGCGGTAATGCCAAAGACATGCTGAACGATCCGAAGGTTCAGGCAGCTTATCTGGGCGAAGGTTAGTACGGAGGCTTGTCCTGTGCAAGCCAATGTTTAACTAAGGAAATAAATAAAAAAGTAGCAATAAAAAAGGAGCCTGAGGCTCCTTTTTTATTGCTCGCTAGTCAGTTCGGCGTTTACAGTGCGGTTAGCAGTCAGGCAACGCATGCAGCCTTATAAGCCAACTTAAACAACCTAAATAATGGCGTTCTGATCCGATGCCGACTGCGATTGATGTTGTTTGAAGTCTTTTACATCTGCGGCTGCCTCTGCAGGCATCGCGCTTATGTCGCCAGGCGTGGTCACAGGCGCTTGCGTTACAACGTGCACAGGGCGTTTAGGCGCGAAGTTCGGGACTACGCCGCCACGGGAGGAAACATTCTTTCCGGTAGCAACGTCTTGCAGGCGACGATACTCTGCAAGCACACGATTGCCGTACCCGCCGTCATTGTCAAAAGCCGCAGCACCGACATAGCGTTTCAGACCTGCTTCGACGGAGCCGCCCTGATTCACATAATCCTTAAGGATAAGTGATCCGACCTTGATGTTGGCGGCTGGATTTAACGCTGCCTTGACGCCGCCAAAATTCTCAAATTTTTCTTGATGAACTTTTGACATTACCTGCATCAATCCTTGCGCCCCGACCGGACTTTCGGCAAACGGATTCAAACCGGATTCGATCGCCATCACGGCTAGAATCAGGAGCGGATCAAGTTTGGTTTCCTTGGCGGTCTTGTAGGCGGTACTGACAAACATATTGGTAGCATCACCCGCTACGCGATAGCGTTTCGACAACCAGCTGGTCACCCACTGCTGTTGATGTACGTCGGACGCTTTTACTACAGGGCTTTTCACGTTGACCGTGTGTGCTTGATTCTTGGCCTGAACAGCTGCCTGATTGGACGGGCTCTGAGCAATGGTCTCAGCGATTGCCGCCAGGTTGTTGGCGGTTCGTGTTTCCATCGCCACGCGCTCACTCGTGGTGACCGTATCGGTCATCGCTAGTGCGGGAAGCGCGGAGGGTGCTGAACTGCTCACTGGCACCGACGACGGCATAAATGAGGAGAGGCCTTTAAAATCGGCGGCCAGCTCCGGTTTTGCAACTAAAGCGGTTATGCCGATAACGGAGATCAGGCCAACCACTAAAACAGCCATTCCAGCTACGCCGGTGGTGTCAAGTACGTTACTTACGGTGCTGCGGACAGTTGATAATGCATTTGTTGTCAGATTGGCAGATTGACTACCTAATTGTTTTACAACGTCTAACGGTGTTTGCTGGGGGCCGACTCTGACCCTCGTAGTTCCTACTTTTATTGATCGTGCTAACAAATTGAACCTCCTGTATCGTTGCGGTGCATGCAGTGGCCCAAATGGGCGCATAAGCCAAAACAGAGGCTAAATCCTGCATTGCAACGTAATCAATATCGCTTGGCGCTTCCTAGAGCCTGCAAAGGCTCCTACTGCTATGTGGCGCAAAACAACGTTTTGTTTGCAGTCGACTGGTGGTGAAGGAAATCACATTCGGTTTAATGTGCCAACCAGTTGCAAACAAATTTTTGGGGAAGGCTGGTGCCTTTTAAAACATTCCTTAAAATATCATTCTTTTAAATGACATTTGGGACCCCAATCCCGTGTGTGGTGAAAGCTGAAATGTGATAGAAAAGCGGTTTTATTCGCCTTTAAGATCACTTGGACTGCCGCGCATTGTAGGAGGCGTTTTATATCAAGTCAACACTATAAAACATTAATTCTATTACTTTTAAATCTAACGATGTTGGGTATGTGGAGGTAAAAGTCAATAGAATCAATGGCTTGGCTTAAATTCTTAAATAGTCGGCTTCACAATTGGAAACACTCAAAACCCATGAAATATACTGATTTACGTGATTTTATTGTCAAGTTGGAGCAGTTAGGAGAATTAAAGCGGGTTTCGGTCCCCGTTTCTCCGATATTGGAAATGACCGAAATATGTGACCGGACCCTGCGGGCGGCCGGACCGGCGTTGCTGTTTGAGAGCCCTACAGGCCATTCAATACCTGTTCTGGGCAATCTGTTCGGTACCCCGCGCCGCGTGGCGTTAGGCATGGGGGTGGACGACGTCAGTGAGTTGCGTCGGATTGGTCATGTGTTGGCGCGCTTGAAAGAGCCGGAACCGCCGAAGGATTTTAAAGATTTATTGGGGCTCGGTTCGTTAGTGAAATCGCTTTGGGACATGGCTCCCAAAGAGCGTCGTTCAGCGCCTTGTCAAGAAATAGTATGGGAAGGAAATGATGTCGATCTGGCTAAATTGCCGATCCAGCATTGCTGGCCGGGTGATGCTGCCCGCCTTATTACATGGGGCCTGGTGATTACCAAAGGCCCACACAAAAAACGTCAGAATCTGGGTATCTATCGGCAACAAGTCATTGCTAGAAATAAGGTAATTATGCGTTGGCTGGCACATCGGGGTGGCGCGCTGGACTTTCGTGAGCATGCGATTGCGACGGGTGGCAAGCCGTATCCGATCGCGGTCGCACTGGGGGCCGACCCTGCTACTATATTAGGTGCCGTAACCCCGGTCCCGGATAGCTTGTCTGAATATCAGTTTGCAGGGTTGTTGCGCGGCAGTCGTACCGAACTGGTGAAAGCAATTGGATCTGAACTACGTGTCCCTGCTTCGGCAGAAATCGTGCTTGAAGGTCATATCAATCCTGATCCCAATCATCCTTCTGGCTACGAGATGGCGCTGGAAGGGCCGTTTGGAGATCACACTGGCTATTACAACGAGCAAGATTATTTCCCGGTGTTCACGATCGATCGCATTACGATGCGGCCATCGCCGATTTATCACTCCACTTATACCGGCAAGCCACCGGATGAACCAGCGGTGTTGGGTGTAGCGTTGAATGAAGTGTTTATTCCGTTATTGCAAAAGCAGTTTTCTGAAATTATCGATTTCTATTTACCGCCCGAAGGATGTAGTTACCGGATGGCCGTAGTGCAAATTAAAAAGGCCTACGCCGGTCATGCCAAACGGGTGATGTTTGGTGTGTGGAGCTTCTTGCGGCAGTTCATGTATACCAAGTTTATTATCGTGGTTGATGAGGACGTTAATATCCGTGACTGGAATGAAGTCATTTGGGCCATTACAACAAGAGTTGATCCTCTTCGCGACACCACTTTGGTCGATAATACGCCGATAGATTATCTGGACTTCGCTTCCCCGGTCAGTGGTTTGGGCAGCAAGATGGGAATTGATGCGACGAATAAATGGCCGGGCGAAACGACGCGAGAGTGGGGTACCACTATTTCGATGACGAAAGAAGTGAAAGCACGTGTGGATCAGATCTGGCAAGAGTTAGGCTTATAGCGAAGTGAGGGCGCGCCGATAATGCAGACTTTATCGTTGATGCCTCCAATGCATTTTTTGATGAATTGGAGGCTGTGATGCGAAAAAAAAAGGTGCCATTCGTCGGTGATGCGGTACAATTCTGTTTGGCGGGCCCCTGCGCATTGTGGCATGGTGAATCTGGTCAGGTCGGGAACGAAGCAGCCACAGCTATTTCCCGCAAGTGCCGCAGACAAGGCTCGCCTCTTAATTTTTCTCTTCTGCATCCAGCATCTCTGCATCTGCTTTTTTGCTTTCGCATCCTCGCCTGTGCTTGCGCGTTAGCCAGGTATCATTTCGCGGATTATTGCAGTACGTTATAGCGGTACCTAGCCATTGCAACTGATCGGCGATATTTACAATAACGTTCACAGACGTCTCCGAAGTTGAGGTTGCCTTCAGCATCGCTTCGAACTCCATGGTCAGAAGCAGCGCCGAAGCAGGAATACAAAAAGATCATTTCAAGCCTCGGTCGCGGCCGTTCGTACGCTAAATCCGATCGTGGTCATACCGTTCGCGCAAGACGCAAATACATTGCCGCCATGCATGGTTGCCACCGCTTGCACTATCGCCAGTCCGAGTCCGTATCCGTGATGTTCACCCTGATCGTGGCGCGCAGCGTCGACTCGATAAAAGCGATCAAACAATCGGTTTAAATGTGGTTCTGGAATCGGTTCGCCTGGGTTAGAAACGGCTATTTGCACTACATCGATCTGTTGTGTGATGGTGACAATAATCTGCGCGTTTGCACTCGAATGCTGAATCGCATTTTGAAGCAAATTGCTCATGGCACGCCGAAATAACGCTGTTTCAATCGGCGCTTCTACGCTGACATCGCCCGCGATGCAGACCGTCATGGCACATTCGTCTAAAATAAATTCAAAAAATTCGATGGTTTTACTGACTTGCAGTGTGATCGACGCCACGATCAAACCGGTAGCGTGCGTCCCCTGATCTGCGCGCGCGAGGAACAGCATATCGTTAATGATCGACCGCACCCGTTCCAGATCTTCCAGATTCGATTGCAACACTTCCTGAAATTCTGCGGCGTTACGCTCGCGCGAAAGGGCCACCTGCGTGGCACCAATTAAATTTGCCAGTGGCGTGCGTAGCTCGTGGGCGACGTCAGCATTAAACCCCTCTAGCTGCGTATAAGCGTTTTCGATGCGGTCCAATGCACCATTAAAAGTTGTTGCAAGATCCGATAATTCATCTGGCAAGCGGGCGACTTGCAAGCGTTGAGAGAGGGCCTTTGGACTTAATATTTGCGCCTCGTTTGAAAGCTGTTTCAACGGACGTAAGCCGAGTTGGGCAATCCAGTAACCGAGTAGCATGACTAGCGCGACACCCGCTAGTGACAAACTGATCAAGGCAATGACGAACGCACGCAAGGTATGAAAATACGGCTCTGAATCAATCCCGACGATCAAGCGTACCGGCGGACGTTGGTCAAAAGCTTCGATGGTTTTAGTCATCGTTAGCAATGGATATTCGCGCATGCGAAGCTGCATGGTGCCGGAGCCGTCGCGATCGCGCTGCAGATCGTCTATTTCGGCCAGCCCTTTGCCGTACTGAAAACGCCCGTCGTCGCTGAGAATCCAGAACCGACGGCTGCCGTCGGTGGGGGTCAGGGTGTCTAATTTAGCCTGAACGCGCGGCCAGCGTTCTACGCTACCGTTGTGTTCAATCATGTACTGCATATCTTGGAATATGGTATGCAATTCTTCCTGCTGATGTCGCTGAAGTTCGCTATGGACCACGCTGTAGAGGGACGCTCCGATCAACGAAAACGTCAATAGCGCGGCAGCGGCAAACATGACTACCAGACGCACTGTGATAGAACGCTTCATTCGACTTTTTCATCCTTTCTCAGTTCCAGCACATAGCCCATTCCGCGGATGGTGTGGAGCAACTTTGGACTAAACGGGATGTCCATTTTTGTCCTGAGCCGTTTGATGGCAACTTCTACGACATTGGTATTACTGTCGAAATTCATATCCCAGACCAGTTCAGCAATCGCGGTCTTGGACAAAATTTCCCCCTGGCGTCGCGCCAGCACTACCAACAACGAAAACTCCTTGGCTGTCAGATCAATCCGTGTGGCACCGTCTCCACGGTAAGCCTTGCGACTCAGCAGGTCAATTTGCAGATCGCCAATGCGGAGCTGAATCGGCTCCTGGGTTCTCCCGCGCCGCGCCAACGCTTGCAGCCGGGCCAATAATTCGAGAAAGGAAAATGGCTTTATCAAATAGTCGTCGGCACCATCATGCAATCCACGGATGCGGTCTTCGACGTGGTCGCGTGCGGTCAACATGATGACAGGCGTGTGTTTGAGAGTGCGCAATGCGCGCAAGACCGAAAAGCCATCGATTCCCGGTAACATAACATCGAGCACGATGACATCGTAATCATGCTGCAATGCCAGGTGTTGGCCATCGATGCCATTGTGGGCAAGATCGACGGTACAGCCTTGTTCAGTCAAACCTTTATACAGGTAATCGGCAGTTTTGAGTTCATCTTCTACTATGAGGATTTTCATACTTGGATCAGTCTCCGGTCCTTCATCCAGGGCCTGTCCCTGATACATCGCCACTATTTTATCGATAAAGCATCACGGCATTTTTAACGGGACTGACTTCCCCCAAAAAGACCGTGTTTGATATCAAACTTCTTACCTTATTCGAGTGCCGGCGTCGAATACCGGCATCAAGCCCCGGCATCAAGCACCGGCGCGGCGTTTTTTGCTGCGGCCTTGCGTTCCTTGCGCTCTTTCTTACGGCGTTCGTACCAGAAGTGAGTGCGATCCAGATACAGGTAAATAACCGGTGTCGTGAATAACGTCAAAATCTGCGACAGAATCAAACCGCCCACCATTGCATAGCCCAGTGGACGCCGCAATTCCGATCCGGCACCATGGCCTAACATCAGTGGCAAGCCGCTCAATAATGCACACATCGTGGTCATCATGATTGGGCGGAAGCGCAGCAGGCAAGCCTGGAAAATCGCATCTTCCGGTGACATTCCCTTTTCGCGCTCGGCCGTGAGCGCAAAGTCCACCATCATGATGCCATTTTTCTTCACGATACCAATCAATAATATGATGCCGATCAGCGCAATCACACTGAGATCATAGCCGCCCAGCATCAAAATCAACAGCGCACCAACGCCCGCGGACGGTAGCGTAGACAAAATTGTCAACGGATGGATATAACTCTCATATAGCAAGCCGAGCACAATATAGACGGCAACCAGCGCTGCAGCGATCAGGTACGGTTGCGATGACAGCGAATCGCCGAAGGCTTTAGCTGCGCCCTGAAACGCACCGCTCAAGGTATGCGGCACTTCCATTTCGTCCTGCGCTTTTTGAATCGCAGTGACGGCTTGACCAAGCGCCACCCCGGGTGCCAGATTAAAGGAAATCGTTACGGCGGGGAACTGACTTTGATGACTGATCGACAGATAGCCTGTCTTGGTTGTATCCACCTTGATAAACGTTGATATCGGTATCTGTTGCCCGGTCAATGGTGAGGTTATGTATAACTTGTCGAACAACGCGGGATCGGTCTGCAGTTTTGGTGTTACTTCAAGGACCACGTGATAGCTATTAACCTGCGTGAAATACTGCGCGACCTGACGCTGGCCGATGGCGTCATAAATAGTTGAGTCGATGAGGGCAGGGGAGATGCCAAAACTCGATGCACGCGCACGATCAATCGTCAGGCTGGCCGTGGCGGCTGCATTTTGCTGATCTGAGGCGACGTCCGTCAATTGTGGCAGCTGACGGAACCGTCCCAACAACTTCGGCGCCCATACGTCAAGCTCTGACAGCGATGAGTCGGTGATTGTGTATTGGTATTGGGTTCGGGATAAGCGTCCACCCACGTTGATATCTTGTCCGGCCTGTAAAAACAGATTGACGCCTTCAATGGATGCCAATTGCGGACGTAAACGTGTAATCACTTCATCGGCACTGGCAGTGCGTCCCTCATCTTTCGGCTTCAGGTTAATAAAGAAATTGCCGGTGTTGAATGTGGTCTGACCGCCGCTCATGCCGAAACCGGTGACATCAGGATCCTTGCGAATGACGTCAGCCAGTTTCAACATTCTGCCGTTCATTGATGAAAATGAAGCGTCTTGAGCGGATTCGGCAAAGCCGAAAATAAAGCCGGTATCTTGTTGCGGGAAAAACCCTTTTGGGATAATGACAAACAGTACAACAGTGGCGGCCAAGGTACAAAGAAACACGCACAGCGTAATGAATTGATGACGCATGACGACATGCAAGCCACGTTTGTAACCATTCAGCATGGCATCAAATCCGCGCTCAAACATCAGTGCCAGACGGCCATGTTTTTCGTCATGATGATTCCGTAAAAAGCGTGAGCAAAGCATTGGTGTCAAGGTCAGCGAAATAATCACTGATATCACGATAGTCAAAGTCACTGTAATGGCAAACTCGCGGAACAATCGACCGACAATACCACCCATTAGCAGCAGGGGAATAAACACCGCTATCAGAGAAACCGAAATCGAAATAATCGTGAACCCGATTTCACCCGCGCCCTTGTAGGCGGCTTCCATCGGCGACATTCCCTCTTCGACGTAACGGTATATATTCTCCAGCATCACAATCGCATCATCGACTACAAATCCGACCGCGATAGTGAGTGCCATCAGTGATAAATTGTCGAGACTAAAACCAATCAGGTACATCACTGCCGCCGTTCCCATCAAAGCCAACGGCACCGTGACGCTTGGAATTAACGTTGCAGGAATATTCCGCAGAAACATAAAAATAACCATCACCACTAAGGCGATCGTCAACATCAGGGTCAGTTCAACATCGAGCACTGACGCACGGATAGTCTGGGTACGGTCGATGATGGTATTGATGCGTACTGCTGGCGGAATGGCTGCCTGCAATCGCGGTAAGGCGGCCTTGATCCGATCTACCGTTTCGATCACGTTTGCACCGGGCTGCTTGGTAATCGCCAGCACGATCGAGCGTCCGTTGATCACGGTGCTATCCTCGGGTGCCGCCTTTCCTGCGAAGGCCCAGCCTGCAACCTTCATGTTCTCTGGCGCATCAATGGCGATACCGATATCGCTTACGCGAATGGGTGCCCCGTTTTTATACGCCAAAACCATGTCGTTCCAGGGCTTTGCTTTTAGTAATTGGTCATTGGTGTAGACGGTGAAACTTTGCTTGTCGCCATCAATCGTCCCCTTTGGTTGATTGACGGTGGTGCTGGCGATAACGCCACGGATATCTTCCAGGTTCATACCCAGCGCGGATAGTTTGGTAGGGTCGACCTGAATGCGGATAGCCGGTTTTTGCGCACCGCCGATGTTCACCAGACCAACCCCGGTGATTTGCGAAATTTGCTGGGCCAGAATATTGTCGGCGTAATCGTTCACCTCAATCAATGGCAAGGTTGACGATTGCACCGCCATCACCAGAATTGGCGAATCTGCCGGATTGATTTTGCGGAACGTCGGCGGATTCGGCAAGTTAGCGGGTAATTGACCGCTAGAAGCATTAATCGCTGCCTGTACATCCAGCGCCGCAGCGTCGATATTGCGGTTCAGGTCAAACTGCAATGTGATTTGAGACGAGCCAAGCGCGCTGGCCGAAGTCATCTGCGACAGACCCGCAATCAGTGAAAACTGCCGCTCTAATGGTTGGGCAACGTTGGACGCCATCGTTTCCGGGCTTGCACCGGGCAAATTCGCCGAGACTTGAATCGTAGGGAAATCGACCTGTGGCAATGGTGCGACCGGTAACAAAGGCCACACTGCAACACCCACCAGCATAATGGCAATTGCCAACAGCGTCGTCCCGATAGGACGTTTGATAAAAGCAGCTGAGACGCTCAATTGACTGCCCCTTTTGCTGGCGCGGCCTGCTTTGTGCTTTCAACAATCTTGACACCAGGCTTGAGCTTGTATTGACCGTCAATGACTACTCGCTGACCATTGGTCACGCCCTTGTCGATAACCGCAATGCCTTCTTGTATCTGGAGCACATGAACCGGTTGCGGTTTGACGCTGGTGTCTGCGTTGACGACATAGACGTAAGTTCCATCCTGACCACGCTGAACAGCCGCACCTGGCAGCGTTAGCGCTTGCGGAATATCTGTCAGATAAAGGCGGATGTTGACATATTGCCCCGGCCATAACACATGAGTTGGATTGTCGAAGGTTGCCTTGAGCTGCACCGTTCCTGACGTGGTATCGATTTGATTGTTGAGCAGGGTCAAGCGACCTGTAGCAAGTGCCTGATTACTCTGGCGATCATAAGCGGCCACTTTTAACGGCAATTGCGTACCGTGGAGCGCTTTATTGATGGCCTGGAAATTTTCTTCCGGTAATGTGAACAACGTGGTGATCGGATCGATTTGATTGATCACGACCAGGCCGTTGGCATCGGCAGCGTGAACGATATTTCCCGCATCGACCAGGCGCGCACCGACACGGCCGCTAATCGGCGCACTGATAGTGGTATAGCTCAATTGCACCTTAGCGTAGCTGATCTGTGCATCATCAGTTTGTAGCGATGCTTCAAGTTGGGTCACTAACGCTTTTTGTGTGTCCAGTGTTTGTTGCGTCGCTGCATCTTGCGAACGCAGCACGGTGTAACGCTGCAAATCGAGTTTGGCATTGCTACGTAATGACTGGTCTTTGGCTTTTTGCGCCTGTGCCTGATCCAGTTGCGCTTGCACTGCACGTGGATCGATCTGAACCAGCAATTGTCCCGCTTTGACGTCTTGTCCCTCGACAAAAGCAACTTTATTGAGTTGACCGTCTATTCGCGTTCTGACGATGACGCTAGCGTTAGCAGTCACGGTTCCGACTCCGCTCAAATAAATCGGTACATCTTGTTGCTTGACCAACGCAGTGGTCGCTTCGACCGGTGGAACTGTACTAGGAGCTGCAACTACTTTATGCTTTTCTTTCCAGATCCCGGCTGCGATCAAGATCAGGAGAACAGCGCCGATGATATGTGTTGAACGACGATGGAAAAATGGTTTGGACATGTGATTACTCATGAAATTAATTGGTTTTATTAGTTTGGACAACCGGCTTGTCCTGGGCGTTTTGTGCCGCGTCATTTTTGGCGGACAGGCTATTTCGAGCGTCGTTGTTCGTCGCGTCTTTGGTGAGCGATCTAGCATCCCATCCGCCGCCAATGGCTTTGATCAAACCGACGCTGGCGACCAGTTGGCGACCGCGTATCTGGACCGCTGTACGCGCGTTAGTCAACGCTATCGTTTGCGCGGTGGCGACATTTAAATAGGTCGTGGTACCGGCCTGGTATTGACTCAGCGCCAACCGCTCCGCAAGTTGCGAGGCAGCGACCGCCTGATCCTGTACCGACCCTTCCTGATCAAGTACATGTAAAGTCGTCAGGTTATCTTCAACATCTTGAAAACCGCTTAAAACCGTCTGTTTGTATTGCGCAACCGCGGTGTCGTATGACGCGATAGCCTGGGCGGTATGCGCACGGCGTAATCCACCGTCGAAAATCGTTTGTGCCAGCGATGCGCCAAGCGACCATACACGACCTGGGGTATCAAACCACATTGCCAGGCTGCCAGCAGTGTATGCACCGTTGGCACCTAGCATGAAGGCCGGGAAATACGCCGCTTTAGCGACACCAATGTTGGCATTGGCAAGTGCGGCCCGGCGCTCGGCGCCAGCAATATCCGGACGTCGCTCAAGCAGGTCCGAAGGCAGGCCGGGCGGAACGAGCGGCAAATGTGCGACCAACGCCGACATGGAAGCGGAGGGAACCGCTGGAAGCGAAAAGGCGGCCGGTGATTTGCCGGTTAATATGGCAATCGCGTGTTCCAACTGACCGCGCTGGGCATTCAGATCGATAGCCTGCGCCTGCGCAGTCTTTAATTGCGCTTCGGCTTGCGCCACATCGGAGCGTAAAGCAACTCCGGCGTTGTACTGGTTTTGAGTCAGTTGCAGCGAGCGCGTAAAGGCTGCATCGGTACGCGCATATAAATCCTTGAGCTGATCTGTTATCCGTAGTTGCAGATAGTCTTGAGCAAGGGTGGTCTGGATGCTCAGTCGCGCGGCCGCAAGATCGGCTGCGCTGGCCTGCGTCCCGGCTTCGCCGGATTCCACGGCGCGTCGAACACTGCCCCAGATATCCGGCTCCCAACTAGCGTTGATGGATGCGCTGTAATTATTATTAAGCGCACGAACGCCACCTGTGTCGGTCTGGGCACGACCTACCCCAACCCCGACGCCTGCGGTCGGCCAAAAGCCTGAACGGGCAACATCGGCGGTGGCACGTGCCAGACGATATTGGGCTTCAGCCTGGCGAATATTTTGATTGGCCCGATTTGCCTCGACGATGAGCGCATTCAGAGTGCTATCGCCATAAATCTCCCACCATTGCTGATTGGCATCGATCTGTTGCGGCGTCGCCGTTTTCCAGCCGGTATCTTCCTTGAAGGCGACAGGCGTGTCGATTTGCGGCCGCACATAATCGGGACCGACTGCACACCCACCCAATAAAGTGACAAACGCCGCTACCAGCGCGGCATTCCTTGTGGTTTGTGGCGCGAATGCTGACAATTTTGTTGCCGCACGCGATGTCACGTGCGCAAGTTGACGGGGATATATTTTGTTCGAGGTCATGGCCTGCATTGAGCGGTTGGGCTATCGGTGGAATGCCATCCGTCAATGCAAGTAGCTGCCGGAAGGGCATGTATACCGTCGTACTGTAAGCGCCGCGAGGGAACGTCAGGCTGTCATGAATATGACAAATTTGTCAGTTTCGGAGAAAGAATTCCGTACGGCAATGAATATTATCATCGCACGTCTGACGACTATATTTGGGCCTCCAGCAGGCACCAATAAACCGTTACATTTGCTTTGTATGTGCGTTGTAAATACAACGCAAAAATCTTCACTCACAGCCTGACTTCTTTTCCGTGCCGAATACGCAGAGCGCTGATAATGGTCGCTAGCAGGGTCGCTGAAGCCGCAATCCAAAGTGACAAATGAACCGCGCTGGCATCGATCAACGCAGAATTAGCGGAAGCAGAATCAAGCGTACCGGCTAGTCGGCTGCTCGCTGCAGTCAATGCGATGGCGACTAGTGCCGCCCCCAGCGACTGGCCGAAGGTGCGGGCGATCGCCAGTACACCCGAGGCTGTGCCGCTGCGCGAACGCGGGGCATTGCTCATCATTTCTCGATTATTCGGACTTTGGAAAAAACCGAATCCCAGGCCGCAGATGAAAGCACGCCAGATGATGTCCAGCACTGATGGGTGCGCGCCGAGACAGGCCAGTAGTACCAGGCCGAGTGTATAGACAGCCAGACCCCAGGTTGAGAGTAATGCCGCCGGATAATGATCGGCTAGTCGCCCCGCAATCGGGGCAGTGATGACGATTGCCACCGGCCATGGCGTAAATAGCGCGGCCGACATCAGTGGACTGAAGCCGTAAGCGCCCTGAAATAAAAACGGTAGCGCAATAAAGGCAATTCCCTGACCCACGAACGAGCACAGTGAGGTGGCAACGGCCATCGAAAATCGTATCGAAGAAAAAATATCTAAAGGTAACAGAGGTGCCGGGGCGCGTTTTTGGCGGTAAATGAATAGCACGACTGTGATCAGGGCGACAATCGCAAGTAGTAATTCATTAAGGATACTATCGTGCCGCGACAAGCCATCTACGGCCATTACGATGGCAGCCAATGCCAGTGCCGATAGCACTGCGCCGGGAATATCGAATTTGCCGCCGCGACCGCGATCGGATGGCAACACTTTACGGGCCAGCGTCA
Source organism: Glaciimonas sp. PAMC28666 (assembly GCF_016917355.1). Lineage (GTDB taxonomy): Bacteria > Pseudomonadota > Gammaproteobacteria > Burkholderiales > Burkholderiaceae_D > Glaciimonas. The sequence goes on from NZ_CP070304.1 coordinate 3,631,087, forward strand.
AAGTGAGGATGCCTATTGGCACATTGACAGCAAATAGCCAGGGCCAACTCAACACCGATAGCATCGCACCACCAATAGCAGGACCAGCTGCGAGGGACGAAGCGACCACCATTGCATTGATGCCGAGCGCTGATCCCAGCAAACGGGTGGGAAAAATATTTCGATACAACGCCGGGCCGATACTCATGGCCGCCGCCGCACCGATCCCTTGTATAAACCGCAAAATGTTAAGCGTCATCAATGACTCTGATAAAGCGCAACCGAGCGAGCTTAGCGTGAATAACAGAATGCCGCCCATATACAAACGGCGAAAACCAATCACGTCGCCGAGCGACGCAAAAGCCACCATGGTCATCGCGCCAGCCAAAATATAAGCATTGGCAATCCAGACCGCTGCTGATGGTAAAACGTGCAAATCACGTGCAATGATGGGAAGCGCAACGTTGACGATGGAGCCGTCCAGGACTGTCATCCCGGTTCCCAGAACCATGACAATGATAGCGACGCGCCGCCGGGCACCGGCAATCCCGTCATCGCCTTCCAGGTCTGTAAAAAGTCTACTCATGGTGTCGGGCGCAGGCGCTTGCGGTGGCAGTGGCAGGCCTTCGCTGGATGGTGACGCGAAATAGTAGAAGACACGGGAGAAGTCCAGGTTGACAGACGATTAAGAGTATTACGCTAGAGCAGGATTATTACATGTTGCACATTTTTTTGCCGATACGGTCCCGGTAATGCGGATTTGCCCTTGTACCTTACCCATCTGATCGGTGTGCCAAAGGCGCTTATTGAAATCAAGGCAAGTCGCAGTCGGTAATGTGGGCAATAATCACCTTCTTAATCACCTTCTTTTTTCATTAAGAATTGCCTCCGATTGAGGTATAATTCGAATTTCCCGCATGTGCCGTTCGGCACCATCCGCAATGACCAAGTTTGTATTTGTTACTGGCGGCGTCGTGTCTTCCCTAGGTAAAGGGATTGCCGCCGCTTCCCTCGCCGCGATCCTCGAATCGCGTGGCCTAAAAGTCACCCTCATTAAACTCGATCCGTATATTAACGTTGATCCAGGCACCATGAGTCCGCTCCAGCACGGTGAAGTTTTTGTCACCGACGACGGCGCTGAGACTGACCTCGATCTCGGCCACTATGAGCGTTTTATTACAACGCGCATGAAGAAAGTAAATAACTTTACTACCGGCCAGGTTTATGAATCTGTCATTCGCAAGGAACGTCGTGGTGAATACCTCGGCAAAACCGTGCAAGTGATTCCACATATCACCAACGAAATTCAGGATTACATCCATCGCGGCGCAGAAGGATTTGATGTAGCGCTGGTGGAAATCGGCGGTACCGTTGGCGATATCGAGTCGCTGCCGTTTCTTGAAGCTGCCCGTCAGTTAAGTTTGCGTGCCGGTCGCAAGGCCGCAGCATTCGTGCATTTAACACTGGTGCCTTACCTGCCATCCGCGGGCGAATTGAAAACCAAGCCAACGCAGCACAGCGTGCAAAAATTGCGTGAAATTGGTATTTTGCCCGACGCGCTTTTGTGCCGCGCAGACCGTCCTATTCCAGACGAAGAGCGCGCCAAGATTTCGTTGTTCTCCAACGTTGAAAGCGCCGCGGTGATTTCAGTGTGGGATGTCGACACCATCTATAAAATTCCGCAAATGCTGCATGATCAGGGCTTGGACGCAATCATTTGCGAAAAGCTCGGCTTGGTGCCAAAACCGGCGGATTTGACGATGTGGACCAACCTGGTCAGCGCGCTGGAAAATCCAAAGCATGAACTCACCATCGGCATGGTCGGAAAATACGTTGATTTGACCGAATCGTATAAATCCCTGACAGAGGCCTTGCGCCACGCTGGGATTCATACTGAATCGCGCGTCAATATTGCGTATCTGGATTCCGAAGAAATCGAAGCCAACGGCGCCAGTTCGCTGATGAAATACGATGCCATTTTAGTACCAGGTGGCTTCGGTAAGCGTGGTGTAGAAGGCAAGATCATGGCGGCCCGCTTTGCGCGTGAAAATAAAATACCTTATCTCGGTATTTGTCTCGGCATGCAAGTCGCTTTGCTCGAATATGCGCGTAACGTGGCTGGTCTGACATTGGCAAACTCCACCGAGTTTGACGAGAAAACCGAACAGCCGGTCGTTGCCCTCATTAACGAATGGCAAAATCATGATGGTAAAGTTGAAACCCGTGACGCCCAATCGGATCTGGGTGGAACGATGCGTTTGGGCGCACAAACTTGCCAGATCAGACCGAATACGTTAGCGTCTGAAATTTATGGTTCTACGGTAACCGAGCGGCATCGCCATCGGTATGAAGCCAATAATCATTATCTGGAGCGTATTGAAGCGGCTGGTTTGGTGGTTTCGGCACGTACACCTACCGAAGATTTATGCGAAGTAATGGAATTACCTCGCACGGGCGAGCATGCCCATCCCTGGTACGTGGGCGTCCAATACCATCCTGAATTCAAGTCCACACCGCGCGATGGACATCCATTGTTTATCTCGTTTATTTCGGCGGCGTTGGCACATCAGCAAGCTCTTGCCAGCAATCCAAAGGCTTAAGGGCAAATCCTGAGCGTAAGATTTTGAGGTTTCTCGCATAAAATCCATAGGCGTCATCATTTTGAAATGATGGCGCGTCACTATGGTTAAGTTACAGTATTGGCTTCAAAGCGGTAGGCCGTGGTCAGTCTGGCAACAATAGACCAACGGAGAAGTAACTAAGGAGTAACTTATTCTTGTTGGTCTTTTGGAATGTATTCCACGCAACCATTGAAATATGAATCTGGATCTTGGCTAAGCAGGTGTTCACACTTGTTGAGACGGACACCAAGTCACGTATTAATTAAGACGCATCATTACGGAGAAAGAACTACATGAGTGCAATTGTTGACATTATCGGCCGCGAAATCATTGATTCACGCGGCAATCCAACTGTCGAATGCGACGTCTTGCTGGAATCCGGCGTCATGGGTCGCGCATCTGTGCCCTCCGGCGCTTCGACCGGTTCCCGCGAAGCAATCGAATTGCGTGATGGCGACAAAAATCGCTATGGCGGTAAGGGCGTACTGACTGCCTGCGAACATATCAATACCGAGATTTCCGAAGCGATCATGGGGCTGGATGCGAATGAACAAGCTTTCCTTGACCGTACGCTGATTGATCTTGACGGTACAGAAAACAAAGGCCGTTTAGGCGCAAACGCCATGTTGGCAGTCTCTATGGCGGTCGCTAAAGCGGCAGCTGAAGAAGCCGGTTTGCCGCTTTATCGTTATTTCGGCGGTAGCGGCGCGATGCAAATGCCTGTTCCGATGATGAACGTGATCAACGGCGGCGCGCATGCGGACAACAATCTCGATATTCAAGAGTTCATGATTATCCCGGTTGGCGCTCCAAGCTTCCGCGAAGCGATTCGTTACGGCGCGGAAGTATTTCACGCGCTGAAGAAAATCCTGCAAGACAAAGGGCTGACCACTTCAGTTGGCGACGAAGGCGGTTTTGCGCCATCGGTTGCCAGCCACGAAGAAGCATTGAAGCTGATCATTCAGGCAATTGAAGCGGCTGGCTATGAGCCGGGTACGCAAATCGCACTGGGTCTGGATTGCGCTGCCAGTGAGTTCTACAAAGACGGCAAATACATTCTTGCCGGTGAAGACATGACATTGACGAGCGCCCAATTTACCGGTTTGCTGGCGTCATGGTGCGATAAATACCCGATCATCAGTATCGAAGACGGTATGGCTGAAGACGATTGGGACGGCTGGAAACTTCTTACCGAGACTTTGGGTAAAAAAATACAACTGGTCGGCGACGATCTGTTTGTGACCAATACCAAGATTCTGCGCGAAGGCATCCAAAAGAATATCGCCAACTCGATCCTGATCAAGATCAACCAGATTGGAACGCTGACAGAAACGTTTGCTGCAATTGAGATGGCAAAACGCGCTGGTTACACTGCGGTGATCTCGCACCGTTCAGGTGAAACGGAAGATTCAACGATCGCGGATATCGCCGTCGGTACCAATGCATTGCAGATCAAAACCGGCTCAATGTCGCGTTCTGATCGCATGGCTAAGTACAATCAACTGTTGCGTATTGAAGAAGATCTGGGTGATATAGCGAGCTACCCGGGCCGGTCAGCTTTCTACAACTTGAAGTAAAAGTCATTAATACGGTTTAATGCAAGAGACCGGCTAGCGCATTTTGCGAAGCGCTGGCCGGAGTTGCATAGCTTGAATATGGATTATTAATGCGTCTTATCGCTATTTGCCTGACAGTGTTATTGATGTTGATCCAGTATCCTTTGTGGCTGGGAAAAGGCGGCTGGTTGCGGGTCTCGGATATGGGGCAGCAAGTAACCAATGCGCACGATAAAATTGATGAGCTGAAAGCCAGGAATGCCAAGCTGGATTCAGAAGTGCATGATTTAAAAGAAGGTACCGGCGCCATTGAAGAACGCGCTCGTAGCGAGTTAGGCATGATCAAACAGGATGAAATTTTCGTCCAGGTGCTAGACCCAAATAATACTGAAGTATTATCCACGCTCAAAGAAGCGCAAATGCTGTCCGATAAAGTCGGCGCTGCGATTCCGGCTAAAACGCCACCAGAAGAAAAACGATCCGGCGGCCCACTGGGGGCTAAATCAACGGCGAAACCAGTGTCTAAGCAGGCGCAGGCACAAACAAAGGCAAAAGCTGCTCAATACATTGAGCAGCAAGTGCGTGATTAATTGTTCGTTGCCGTAACAAGTGAGAGCAGATACCTACCAGCAGCGCTAGAAGGCTGCTGCTATTTCAGCAAGGCGCAGTGCCCTTGCTTAATGCTTAATGCTTAATGCTTAATGCTTAATGCTTCCGGTACCCAATAAGGTCTGTGCCGGTGCGCTGGTTGCAAACAGGTGAGCGCAGTCGACCTTGTCAAAAGCATAGTTTTGTCCGCAAAAATCACAATCAACCGAAACATTGCCCAATTCAGCAATCGCCTCATCGACCTCTTTCTGTCCCAGCATTTGCAACATGTTGCCCACTTTTTCGCGCGAACAGTTGCACACGAAACTTGGATGTTGCGGTTCAAAAACGCGAACTGTCTCCTCCCAGAACAAGCGCCGTAATAACGTTTGAATATCGGTCGACAACATCTCGGCAGGGCGTAAAGTCGCACCGAGCATGGAGACGCGATTCCAGCTTTCGAGCGGATCTTCTTCTGTAAGTCCTACCCCGCCATGGTTAGGAAGCTTTTGCAGCAGCAAACCACGCGAGACGTTGGCGTCCGCCGCCAGCCACAACTTGGTATCGAGTTGCTCTGAACGCAGCATATAATTTTCGATCACCTCGGCAACGTTGTCACCATCAAGTGGCACGATGCCTTGATAAGGTTGCTGTCCCGGCATCTTATCTTGCGGGTCCAGTGTTATGGCGAAGCGACCGTGGCCATTCACATTCACCAGTTGCGCCAGTGTGGCACCGTCCTCAACCACCGCATCAGGGACCAGCTTGGCTGTGGCACGCATCTGCAATTTGGCATCGCATTCAACCACCAACAGGCGAATCGGACCATCGCCATGGATTTGCATCACGATCACGCCATTGAATTTCAAATTGGCACTGAGTAAGGCAGCCGCAGCCATCATTTCACCGAGCAAAGTCATCACCGCAGGCGGATAGTTGCGGCGTGCCAGGACCTGTCGCCAGGTGTGCGATAACTCCACCAGTTCGCCTCGCACCGAGGCATTTTCGATCATGAATTTCTGTAAATTGTCGCTGCTGTTATCCATCGCGTGCTTTATACCTTCTTCGGTCATTGTTGTTAGCCGATTTTCTTAAGTTGAGTTTTATATTCTTGTGCGCGTTTCGCGTACGTTTGTGCGGCCCCCGCCAGCATTGCAAGTTCTTGTTCGGTCAACAGCCGTGCGACCTTCGCCGGAGTGCCAATAATCAATACATTGTCGGGAAATTCCTTGCCCTCGGTGACCAGGGCACCCGCTCCGACCAGACTATTTTTTCCGATCTTCGCCCCGTTAAGGATCACAGCCTGGATTCCGATTAAACTGCCTTCACCAATCGTGCATCCGTGCAACATTACCATATGACCAACGGTGACATTTTCTCCGATGGACAATGGATAGCCGTGATCGGTATGCAAAACGGAATTCTCTTGTACATTACTGCCGCGACCGACGGTAATAAGGTCGTTATCACCCCGAATTGATACACCGAACCATATGCTGGCATTCGCCTCGATCTTCACTTTACCAATCAGCGTAGCGCTATCGGTAATGTAGGCCGATGGGTCAACGTCAGGGCAATTGTCGCCAAGTTGGTAGATACTCATATTTCTCCGTAGAATGTGGGTGATGCGCTAAATGGCAGGAAGACTCGGTAGTTGATTTAATTTTATGTGCCTACCTTGTTTGAAACTATCGATTTATTCCTGCGCTTGCTTTTTCCGTCGTTTATTTGCCGCTTTTTTGCTGCATATTTATTAATTACGACATGCTTTTGTGCAACATAAACGTGCAATTATCCTTAAAAAACCTATTTTACCGCTGCTAGCATGAAGAGTATGTCTGATCCCATTTTTGTTGTTCCAGAATCTCAGTTGAGCGCCCAAATTCCTTCGCCGGCGCAGCCAGACCTTAGCCCTGATTTGCGTGCTACCGCCTTGCGCTGCCTGCTGCTGCGTGATCCGGCAGCGAAAGTGGCGGCGGTGGCAACGTTAAACGCTGAGTTCAAAAAAGGCACACTTGCGCCAGAGGCGAGCGCCGTGCTCATCTCCGATGCCGAAGCGGCGGCTATTCCTGGGCGCCCACCGAGGCCCGAACTCGTACTGCCGAAAACATTGAAACATCGCTCAATGCGGACCGAAGAGGGCCGCGCTGCATTGATCCACGCCTTAGCGCACATTGAGTTTAACGCAATCAATTTAGCACTGGATGCGATCTGCCGCTTTTCCGATATGCCAGATGAGTATTACACGGACTGGCTCAGCGTAGCGACGGAGGAAGCGCAACATTTTGACATGCTGTCGCGACATTTACAGATGTTGGGTTTTGCCTATGGTGATTTCCCCGCGCATAACAGCATGTGGGAAATGGCAGGAAAAACCCAGTCTGATATTTTGGCGCGAATGGCGTTAGTCCCGCGCACTTTAGAGGCCCGTGGGTTAGACGCCACCCCAGCCGTGCGAGCCAAAATCGCCCAAGCTGGCGACTTGGCTGCAGCGGAGATTCTCGACATCATTTTGCGGGAGGAGGTGGGTCACGTTGCGATCGGTAACCATTGGTACAACTGGTTGTGTGAAGTGCGTCAGCTAGAGCCGATAGCGACTTTTGCCAAACTGGCATTAGCATACGAGGCACCAACCTTGCGCGGACCGTTTAACCTGACAGCACGTCGTGCAGCAGGATTTTCGGAAGAAGAATTGCTGATCCTACAAGGCGAGTTCCAGCCTTAAGTATCGGTTTGTTTAAGAATAATTCGGATGAGTTCGGATTAAAACAGCCCTATCCAATGTGCCATTCAGAATGAATGTTTAGTGATACCAGCGTCTTTTTCCTGGGGGTTTCATGCTCTTCTGCATGTCGATCAATTTTGTTCCCGCAAGACGGTCGTGTAAAAATTGACGCTTAGGATCGAGATAAATGGTGAGCGACCAAACAACAAAATTCAATATCGGAATAATCGCCAGCATCCAGGTATGGGCACCGAAGGCCCAGGCAAGCGCAAGGCCAGGAAGAAACCATAGCCATGCGAGCAAGTAGCGCATGAATGCATCTTTTGCGTTCAGCGCGCTGCCATCTTTATTGACCAGTTGAAGACGCCAGGTTTTCATGGCCAGGGTCTGGCCGCCGTGACTCCAGCACCAGACAAAATACGCTGTCAAAACGACGAAAAGCCAAATTTGCTGTCCATGTCGCAGATATAACGCGTTGCGTTGTTGTAACAACGTTGAGAATAGCAAACCTGCGATGAATAAAATTCCGAACAGCAGCATCGCCTCATACATCATGCTGCCAAAGCGCCGTTTAAGCGAAGGCGTAGCGGAGACTGACGGAAGTGTTATTTCGATAGACGGTGCGGAAGAGTTCAAGGGACGATTATTTCTTTAAACGTGTTGCTATCAATATAGCGCAATGAAGGCGCTGAGCATCCGACCAATTCAAGCACAGGTCGCTTCAACAAATTAGCCCCGAGTTCCACAAGTCTACCAATTGTTATTTAATGGCCAATCGCATCCACTGGAGGCGCCACGGCGGCAGGCTGTGTTATCGCCCCGGCCTGGGGCGGAACCGGTTTAGGGGTTAATTGTATCGGTTTTGCTGGTTGCGGCTTAGCGGGAGGTGATAGTACTTGTGAGGTAACCCGTTTGCGATTATTCGCCGCCGCTGCTTCCGCTGCCAACTTTTGCTTTTCAGCTTCCGGCAGCTGTTGATATTCGGCCCAGCGCTTGGCTCTTTGCTCCGTATCGAGTTGTCTGTTGCGGGCGTAATTTTCGCGCACCAGTCGACGTTGCTCCGGCGTCAGATTGACCCAGTCATGCATCCGTTCCTGAACCCGTGTCTGCTCGGTCGCACTCAGGCGGCTAAATCGTTTGCTGATTTCAATCCACTTCTTCCGGGTAGACGGTTTTAGTTCATTCCAGCCGGATGCGAGCGGTGCCAACGTTAGCTTTTGCGCAGCAGTAAGATCCTCCCAGTTGGATTTGCTTTCGATCGGTTTATTGACCTTGGAAGGATTTGGTACTTTTGGCTTGATCGCCAATTCGCCTGTGGTGGTGGTGCTAACGTTAGCGCCCGCAGCGCTACTAGCACTAGTGGTGTCTGCAGCGTGTGAAGGGCGCATCAGGATTGCTATCGAGCCGGTTATCAACACCAACACAGTTAGCAAACTCAATATCAACGTACGCGATTTCGTAAGGCGCTTTAAAGATCCAAATTCGGTTTCAGCACCGCGACCCAAAGGCCCGGACGCCACCAGTCGCTCATCATTATTTTTTTTTGTGGGTAGCAGTGCCATTCTTATTCTTCATGCTTGGCAAGATAGGTATCAAAGCCGCGGTCCAGATAAGCGGAAGGCGGAACTTCATCTGCAAGCACAGCAGCGTCAATCGCCGCAATCTCGGTGATGCGATGTTGTTGCTCGTACTGGTACAAACCAAAAAATAACACCAGGCCGGCAAGTATCGGTGCGGCAACGCCCAATCGCGTCCACCAGGAAGCAGGCTGGGGGAAAAAGCTATTCGCTGTGCCTGCAACAACATTTTGCTGTGCTACCACGCGTAAAGGTTTGTCTGCTTTTTTGCGCGAGAGCGCCATTTGACGTGCGGCGGCCAACCGGTCCAATGTGGCTGTCGGCATGTCGTCGATGCGCTCGTTAAGCGCGTGGCGTACTTTGTACGCGAAATTGATTTCTTTGCTACTCATAAACTTATCCCTTTGGCCCTGAGCGCTTGCGCCAGGGTGTGTGTAGCACGAGAGCAATGTGTTTTTACACTGCCTTCAGAGCAACCCATTGCGGCGGCAGTCTCGGCGACATCCATGTCCTCCCAATAACGCATCAGGAAGGCTTCCCGTTGACGCCCGGGGAGCTTTTGCACCTCCAGATCGATTATTTCCAGGATTTGCTCTCGTTCGAGCTGGGATGAGCTGGACTCGGCTGCTTGTGAGCCGTCCTCTGATTCATACGTTTCGAGGACGTCATAATCTTCATCGCTGGACTTGTCATGACCCATGTTCGAAAAAAGACTGACCCACGTGTTACGTACTTTTTCACGACGAAAATAGTCGAGGATCGTGTTTTGCAAGATACGCTGAAACAACATCGGTAATTCGGCCGATGGTTTGTCCCCGTATTTTTCCGCAAGTTTAATCATCGCGTCCTGGACAATGTCCAGCGCTGATTCGTCCTTGCGGACTGCGTACACAGCTTGCTTGAAAGCGCGTCGCTCTACATTTTCGAGAAAATCTGAAAGTTCTTTATCGGTTGCCATGCATTGTGGCGCGCGTTTCACCGTGTGTCATACAAAGTGTCATTCGCTGCCAGCCAGTGAAGTTGTTCAGAATTTTGCTGCGTTATTGCGGGCAAACTAATTTTAACGTGTCTTGAGAAATCGCAATCCATTCGCTCGCCGGACTGGCGCGTGCCAATTAAATTTATTGATGCCTCTGGTCGAATCGTTAAAGTGGGGATTTTTAAGCTGATCGAATGCTATCAAAAATACAGCGCTCGTGGGGCATTAATACCAAATAATGTTCAATTAGCGCAGAATTTACATGCTTTATCGTGAAATTGGCTTGACCAAAATGAAAGTACGCATTATGGTATCACTCCACTTCAGCATCCTGAAGTGTACCCATGGTCTTTTCGCCGTTAGCGCAAGATGCTGACTTGCGATAAGACGCGCTTCATATTTGAAAGCTGTTTGCTCTAACCCGTGCCACAAGCGCGAGAGAATGAATGTGTTGCTTCAAGGTAATTGGCTGAACGAGTCGCGCGAAGCGTCATTTTGAATCGTATCTACGGATACGCAACGACATGCCGTGAATGCACAAAAAAGGAACGCCAAAATCCCTGTAGCATGCCGTCATTGTCATTAGGAGAGAGCATCCGATCAATTTCCCATGGACCTTGAAAGGACATAGAAGCATGACTCAAGATACAAATTTGCCCATCAGCGGCGCAGAAATTTTAGTTCGTTGTCTGGCAGAAGAGGGCGTCGAGCACGTTTTCGGCTATCCGGGCGGCTCGGTGTTATACATCTACGACGCTATATTTCAGCAAGATAAATTCCAACACATATTAGTGCGCCACGAGCAAGCCGCGATCCACGCTGCTGACGCTTATTCGCGCAGTTCAAATAAAGTCGGTGTCGCAATTGTCACCTCCGGTCCCGGCGTCACCAACGCGGTCACAGGTCTGGCAACCGCCTACATGGATTCGATTCCGATGATCGTGATTTCAGGACAAGTTCCGTCCTATGCGATTGGTGAAGATGCGTTTCAGGAATGCGACACCGTAGGTATCACACGTCCTTGCGTAAAGCACAATTTCCTGGTGAAAGATGTCAAGGACCTGGCTGAAACCGTTAAAAAAGCATTCTATATTGCAACAACCGGTCGTCCTGGTCCGGTGCTGATTGATATCCCTAAAGACATCACCATGCACCGCCATGTATTTGCGTATCCCAAAGAAGTCGAGATGCGTTCGTATAAACCAGTCGACAAAGGTCATTCGGGTCAGATTCGGAAAGCCCTGCAATTGTTGCTAAGCGCTGAACGTCCGATGATTTATACCGGCGGCGGCGTTATTCTGGCGCATGCATCGCCTGAGCTAAACCGATTGGTTGATCGCCTCGGCTATCCTTGCACAAATACCCTTATGGGTTTGGGCGGTTACAAAGCTTCGAGCGATAAGTTCGTTGGTATGCCAGGTATGCACGGAACCTATGAAGCCAATATGGCTATGCAAAATTGCGACGTGCTGATCGCGATTGGCGCGCGTTTCGATGACCGCGTGATTGGTAATCCGAAACACTTTGCAAGTAATGCCCGCAAAATTATTCACATAGATATTGACCCGTCCTCGATCTCCAAACGCGTCAAGGTCGATATTCCTATCGTCGGCAACGTCAAAGACGTCTTGCAAGAAATGCTGGCACAGCTTGATGCTGCGGAAACCAAGCCGAACGCTGTTGCGCTGGCAACCTGGTGGAAGCAAATCGAGCAATGGCGTGCGCGTGATTGCCTGAAGTTTGAGAATTCCTCCGAATTCATCAAACCGCAATCGGTGGTCGAAAAAGTATGGCAAATCACTGACGGTGATGCGTTTATTACCTCGGATGTCGGTCAACATCAAATGTGGGCAGCGCAATATTACCGCTTCGATAAACCGCGTCGCTGGATCAACTCCGGTGGTCTGGGTACGATGGGTGTGGGCTTGCCGTATGCGATGGGTGTACAAATGGCGAATCCGGGTTCGACTGTCGCTTGTATCACCGGCGAAGGATCGATACAGATGTGCATTCAGGAGCTCGCAACCTGCAAGCAATATCACCTGACGCCAAAAATCATTCTGCTTAACAATCGCTTCCTCGGCATGGTCCGTCAGTGGCAACAAATTGATTACGGTTCACGCTATTCCGAGTCCTACATGGATTCATTGCCCGACTTTACCAAGTTGGTCGAGTCGTACGGCCACGTCGGTATGAAAATTGAAAAGCCGGGTGACGTCGACGGCGCGCTGAAAGAAGCGTTCGCGATGAAAAATCGTCTGGTGTTCATGAACTTTATTACTGATCAAACCGAAAATGTCTGGCCGATGGTGAAATCGGGCAAGGGCTTGACTGAAATGCTACTCGGTTCGGAGGATCTGTAATGCAACATATAATTTCCGTACTGCTGGAAAATGAAGCTGGTGCGCTTTCACGTGTAGTGGGTTTGTTCTCCGCTCGTGGCTATAACATCGAAACATTAACGGTCGCACCGACCGAAGATGCGACCTTGTCACGGATGACCATTGTGACAAGAGGTTCGGATGAAGTAATCGAACAGATTACCAAACATCTGAATCGTCTGATTGAAGTCGTTAAAGTGGTCGACCTGACCGAAGGCGCGCATATCGAACGCGAACTCATGCTGATCAAAGTACGTGCGGTCGGTAAGGAACGCGAAGAAATGAAACGTACTGCAGACATCTTCCGAGGACGCATTATCGATGTCACGGATAAGTCCTACACTATTGAACTCACGGGTGCCAAAAGCAAACTAGACGCCTTTATTGAGTCGATAGACCGGGCTTCAATTTTGGAAACGGTCCGTACCGGTGCCTCCGGCATCGGACGCGGAGAACGCATCCTGAAAGTGTAAGGGAAGCGCGTTAGGGTGTCAGGGCGGTGCGCCTGAGTTCCCGACGCGTCAGTCTAATGTGGATAAGCGGTAATGCATGGTTGTAAGGCGGGAAAAGCCGCGCTATCGGATGTGTTTCAGCTAAAAGAATGTATCGAACTGATTTGGATTGTCCAAACAGTTCTCTATCAATTGAATTATTACCAGGATTAAACATGAAAGTTTTTTACGACAAAGACGCTGACCTTTCACTCATCAAAGGCAAAAACGTTACGATCATCGGCTACGGTTCACAAGGCCATGCGCACGCGCAAAACCTGAATGATTCAGGCGTTAAAGTGACGGTCGGTCTGCGCAAAGGTGGCGCATCGTGGGACAAAGCGGTGAACGCTGGTCTGAAAGTTGCTGAAGTCAATGAAGCGGTCAAAGCTGCAGACGTCATCATGATTCTTTTACCAGATGAAAATATCGCGCAAGTGTACGCAGAAAACGTGGCGCCGCACGCCAAGCAAGGCGCCACATTGGCCTTTGCACACGGTTTTAACGTGCATTACGGTCAGGTAACGCCACGCGCCGATCTGGACGTGATCATGATCGCGCCAAAAGCACCAGGCCACACTGTGCGCCAGACCTACACCCAGGGAGGCGGTGTTCCGCACCTGATCGCAATCCATCAAGACAAATCCGGCACTGCGCGTGACATCGCGCTGTCGTATGCAACCGCCAACGGCGGCGGTCGCGCCGGTATCATCGAAACCAACTTCCGCGAAGAAACTGAAACAGATTTATTCGGTGAACAAGCCGTTTTATGCGGTGGTGCAGTTGAGTTGATCAAAGCGGGATTTGAGACATTGGTTGAAGCCGGTTATGCACCAGAAATGGCCTATTTCGAATGTCTGCACGAATTGAAACTGATCGTTGATCTGATCTATGAAGGCGGCATCGCCAACATGAACTACTCGATTTCGAACAACGCAGAATACGGCGAATATGTATCGGGTCCGCGCATCGTCAACGAAGAAACAAAAAATGCCATGCGTGCGATTCTGAAAGACATTCAAACCGGCGAATACGCGAAAAGCTTCATCCTGGAAAACAAGGCTGGCGCGCCAACATTGATCTCTCGTCGTCGTCTGAATGCAGAGCACCAGATTGAAGTTGTGGGTGAAAAACTGCGCGGCATGATGCCATGGATCAAAAAGAACGCAATGGTTGACCAAACCAAGAACTAAGAATTTATTTAGTAATGGAAAAGTAAGGCATCATTGCAGGAATCGCTTGCAAGCGATCCCCGCGTGAAACCGAAAAGCTGTGCACACGCACAGCTTTTTTTCGGTTTCACGTGCACATGGATCAAAAAGAACGCAATGGTTGACCAAACCAAGAACTAAGAATCTATTTAGTAATGGAAAAGTAAGGCATCATTGCAGGGATCGCTTGCAAGCGATCCCCGCGTGAAACCGAAAAGCTGTGCACACGCACAGCTTTTTTTTCGGTTTCACGTGCACATGGATCAAAAAGAACGCAATGGTCGACCAAACTAAGAACTAAGAATTTATTTAGTAATGGAAAAGTAAGGCATCATTGCAGGAATCGCTTGCAAGCGATCCCCGCGTGAAACCGAAAAGCTGTGCACACGCACAGCTTTTTTTCGGTTTCACGTGCACATGGATCAAAAAGAACGCCATGGTTGACCAAACCAAGAACTAATAAGTATTTTAGTCCCTTATAAGGTCAGGCATCACTGCCGGAATCGCTTGCAAGCGATCCCCGCGTGAAACCGAAAAGCTGTGCATACGCACAGCTTTTTTTTCGGTTTCACGCGCACATGGATCAAAAAGAACGCCATGGTTGACCAAACCAAGAACTAATAAGTATTTTAGTCCCTTATGAGGTCAGGCATCACTGCCGGAATCGCTTGCAAGCGATCCCCGCGTGAAACCGAAAAGCTGTGCATACGCACAGCTTTTTTTTCGGTTTCACGCGCACATGGATCAAAAAGAACGCCATGGTTGACCAAACCAAGAACTAATAAGTATTTTAGTCCCTTATGAGGTCAGGCATCACTGCAGGTATCGCTTGCAAGCGTTCTACGTCCAGTCCCCGAAGCGATAATGCCGCTCAGCTCCTTAATCCAACGGCATTAGAGGCGTGCACACTTTTTTCGTCTTCAACCTGCCTAAACAAGAACTAAGCCAGAAAATTAAGAACTAAGGCATACGCCGATCTATAAACAAAGGGACGCATTTGCGTTCCTTTTTGCTATAAAGTCAGGTAACTCTTTATAGATATCGCTTAATTGTCCCACACTAGAAAATTATTAAAAAAAGCATGACGACTACGGTTTTTAAAAAGCCTCATTTTGGTAAGCCCGATCAGTGTTGGCGGGCGCGGCTTTACTCAATTATTTTTGAGGCTGATACGGTCGCGGGGCGACGGTTTGATACCGCTTTGTTACTGGTCATCGTTCTCAGCGTGGCGACCGTCATCATTGACAGCATTGGCGCGATTCGTGCGCGGGATTACCTGATATTGAATGGACTGGAGTGGTTATTCACCATTCTCTTTACCCTCGAATATATCGTGCGCTTGATCTGTGTGAAGCGACCGCTGCGCTACGCCACGAGCCTGTTTGGCGTGATCGACTTATTGTCGATTTTGCCAACTTACCTGGCTATATTGCTGCCAGAGTTCCACTTTCTCATCGATGTGCGCTTGCTGCGCATGTTGCGCGTGTTTCGGGTGTTAAAACTGCCGCGTTATTTCGATGAGTCGCAGATTTTATTGCAGGCGCTGCGGAATAGTCGGCACAAGATATTTGTGTTCCTTGGCGCGGTCATCATCATGAGCGTGATTCTAGGAACGATCATGTACGTCATCGAAGGACCGGGAAATGGCTTTACCAGCATACCGGTTGGCATGTATTGGGCGATCGTAACGCTGACGACCACAGGTTATGGCGACATTCATCCGAAAACCCCGATAGGACAATTGGTCACATCATTGGCCATGTTGCTAGGCTATGGCATCATCGCCCTCCCCACAGGGATAGTCGGGGTGGAATTGGCAATGAGTATGATGCGGCGCACGCCGACCACGCGCACCTGTGAACAATGTTTAACGGAAGGTCATGAGGCCGACTCATTATTTTGCAAGCATTGCGGTGAAAAGCTTCCACCCTATCAGTACGACGCCGTGGCAGCTTCTTCGCCGGCAAAGTCGAGACAGAATTAATATAAACAACGGGTGATTACTTGCCAAAAAGTGAACAACTCTGTCTAATTAAGTTGATTCTGAGAACTATATCGCGATCTCGTCATCTAATTGACAATCAATCATCTTAATTGTTACAACTTCATGATGTGCAGGATCATGCGAATGTTAGTTCTTTCTTGTAAAACGCATTCACCGCTTCGTTCTGCACCTCTATTTTTTTGGAAAAATACTATGTCGCGATATCGTAATCTCATGGTTTTATCCATGTTCGCCGTCACCAGCCTGAGCGTCTATGCGCAAACCAAAGTCCAGACCAATGGTGCATTAGTTGTCGTACCCGCCTTCGGTGAAGTCAAGCATGTGAACGATCAGGTCCGGATGACCTTCACTATTGAAGAGCAGGATAAGGACAAAGCGGCTGCAGCCTCGCGCGTCAATGCAAAGATGAAGCAAGGCACTGATATCCTCAAACGTCAGGATCCGCAGGCGGTCCTGCAGACCCGCGGTTATTACACCTATCCCGTCTATCCTGAAGAAACGCAGCCACGGACAAATAACACCAAACCACGCGTGCCGACCGGTTGGCGCGTTGGGCAATATCTGGATGCCACAACCACCAATTTAAGCAGCTTGCCCAAGACCGTCGCCCTCGTGCAAAGCGTGCTCGGTCTTAATGGCTTGAGTTTCAGTCTCAGCGACGCGATTAGCAAAAAGATGGACGATGAGCGTATCGCCGCCACTTATCTTAATTTGAACGAACGCATTGGTTCTATCGCACGGGCGATGGGGCGCAGCGAGTCCGATGCGGTTCTGGACACGATTGATTTCGAAGGCTCCGGCAACTATGCGCCTGAGGCTGCCATGCCGAAAGCCGCAATGATGATGCGTTCGGTATCAATGGATAGCGCGCCGGTCGAAGAGCCGAGTTTTGAGCCGGGTGAAACTACCTTGAGTATGCGTGTGGTGGGAAAAGTACGCTTTAAGTAACTTAAAAAAATGGCGTTTGAGATTACTTAAACGTCATTTAATCCTTGACCCAAAGCAGCCATTGGCATACCGCTGTATAAGCTGATTACGAGTTGTTGCTCCGGTGGTTCGTCCTCCGATGCCGAAATTTCACATCTCGCCAGCGAATTGGGGCGATTGATTGTTTTCAAGCTATTATTGAATTAGTTACTGATTGCAACGCAAAGGGTTACATTTAACCCTCGCTCGACTAGAATAGCCACGCTATCAAATTTCTATCATTTCTTTAAGACAATCCGGAGCGCAGTTGAATAATTATCCACATCCTATAATCGCCCGCGAAGGTTGGCCGTTTCTTGCCATCGCATTTGCTGTGGCGTTGCTGGTCAGCTTTTTGTCGATCGGTTGGTCCATTCCTTTTTGGATTATCGCCTTGTTCGTATTGCAATTTTTTCGCGATCCGCCCCGCGTTATCCCACAAGGTCCAGGTGCTGTCATCTCGCCTGCAGACGGCCGCATCGTGGTTGTTGAAAAGGCGCATGATCCTTACGCTAACCGTGAAGCCCTCAAGATCAGCGTCTTTATGAATGTCTTCAATGTCCATTCAAATCGTGCGCCGGTGGACGGCAAGATCGAAACGATGCAATACTTTCCAGGTAAGTTCGTGAATGCGGATCTGGATAAAGCATCGATTGAAAACGAACGCAATGCATTGGTGATCACCGCAAAAAATGGGCAAACCGTCACTTGCGTTCAAGTGGCAGGATTGATTGCACGTCGTATTCTTTGTTATGTCAAAGTTGGTGATGTTCTGGCACGCGGACAGCGCTATGGTTTTATCCGTTTCGGCTCACGCGTTGATGTCTACTTACCATTGACGGCGACGCCGAAAGTTGCTGTAGGCGATAAAGTCTCTGCGACTGAAACCATTTTGGCTGAATTTTAAGTTAAACCCGAAAAAGTTTGCTTAGCGAGTGGTAACAAAAGCACGTCACCTGAAGGCAATCAGGCAATCAGGCGACCTGTGCATTCCCTATCCCTCGCTTCTGCAAAGTTGGGCAAAATGGCAATTGTTTGAGCGTTGCCATAATTTGTTTATTAGATTGAAACGGAATTTTCATGGCTACTTTCCCCCGCCGAAAGGCGAAGAGTAACGTTGCACAGTTCCCGAAGGCATTACGCGCAAAAAATTCTTTGCGTACGTCCTATCCGGATGGAGGCGACGATGATGAAGATGACGGCCCGGTGCGGCCGAGCTTGAGGCGTCGTGGCGTTTACTTATTACCGAATGCATTTACGACTGCTGCCTTGTTTTGTGGCTTTTATGCGATCGTCATGGCGATGAACCTGAAGTTCGACTACGCATCAATTGCGATTTTCGCGGCGATGGTACTCGACAGTCTGGATGGTCGCGTGGCGCGCATGACCAATACGCAGAGCGAATTTGGTGCGCAATATGACAGCTTGTCAGACATGGTGTCCTTCGGTGCCGCGCCTGCGCTCGTGGTGTATGAATGGTCATTGCGCGGGATGGGAAAACTTGGCTGGCTGGCCGCATTTGTGTATTGCGCTGGCGCTGCCCTACGTCTTGCTCGCTTCAATACCAATATCACCGTGGTCGATAAGCGCTATTTTCAAGGGTTGCCTAGTCCAGCGGCAGCCGCGCTGGTAGCGGGTTTTGTCTGGATCATGGATGATTTGGGTTTTGTCGGGGCCGATTTAAGCTGGGTGGCATGGGGTATAACCTTGTACGCTGGCCTGACAATGGTCACCAACGTGCCTTTTTATAGCTTTAAGGATATTAATCTGCGCAAACCAGTGCCATTTATTGCCGCTTTTGTCGTCGTGTTGATATTAGTAGTTATTTCCAGTGCACCGTCCAAGGTTTTGTTCGGCATGTTCGTGCTGTACGGATTATCGGGATTAGGCGTGTATTTTTGGCGCTTGTTCAAGGGTAAGCCGGTCAGCATATTGCAGACCCGGCACGAGCACGAAGAAAAGTAACTATTACTCTGCCAGGTACTGTAGAAGAACGTAAAGTCGTCCAGTGATTGCGCCAACCTTTTGATTGGCACTTTACGCGGTTTTAAAATGCGTCTATTGACGCCGTAGCGCTTTCGTTATTGGCCGTCGGCGCAAGTCCGACATTGACCGCGGACTCGATTTTCTGTACCAGCGTCCGGCGTCCGCAGGGCCTTAAGCACCAATCGCCGCCATTTCACATTCCCCGTTTTTTCCAATTAAAGAATCCGCTTTTTGTATAGAAAGCGGTAAAGGTGCGTGCTATCGCGTGGGCTGGGGTATAGTAATAAAGCCTTTAAAATGATTATTAAACAGAACATTCAGGAGCACAGCATGGCAGCCAATTCACCCGAAAAACTCATCATATTTGACACCACCCTCCGTGATGGTGAGCAATCTCCCGGTGCATCGATGACCAAAGATGAAAAAATCCGTATTGCCAAACAATTGGAGCGGATGAAGGTCGATGTGATTGAGGCCGGTTTTGCCGCTGCCTCGCCCGGCGATTTTGAGGCCATCAAAGCGATTGCCGGCATCATTAAGGACTCGACGGTTTGCTCACTGTCCCGTGCCAACGACAAAGACATTGCGCGTGCTGCGGAGGCTTTGCAGCCAGCGGAGCGCAAACGCATACACACCTTTTTAGCGACGTCGCCGTTGCACATGGAAAAGAAGCTGCGCATGACCCCGGACCAGGTCTTTGAACAGGCCAAAATGGCGGTCCGTTATGCGCGTAATTTCACCGATGACGTAGAGTTCAGTCCAGAAGACGGTAGCCGCTCCGACTTGGATTTTCTCTGTCGCGTATTGGAAGCGGTGATCAAGGAAGGGGCGACCACCATCAACTTCGCCGATACGGTCGGTTATGGCGTACCGGAGCTATATGGCCACATGCTCAAGACCTTACGGGAACGGATTCCTAATTCGGACAAGGTCATCTGGTCTGTGCATTGCCATAACGATCTCGGCATGGCGGTCGCCAACTCGCTGGCCGGCGTGATGATAGGCGGAGCGCGGCAGGTCGAATGTACGATTAACGGTCTGGGTGAGCGGGCCGGGAATACCGCACTGGAAGAAATTGTCATGGCGGTCAAGACCCGTCGCGATTACTTTAATCTGGATGTCGGCATTGATACTACGCAGATTCTGGCGGCGTCACGGCTGGTATCGCAAATCACCGGTTTTATCGTGCAGCCGAATAAAGCCGTGGTGGGCGCCAATGCGTTTGCGCATGCTTCCGGTATTCATCAGGATGGCGTTTTGAAGGCGCGTGATACCTACGAAATCATGCGTGCCGAAGACGTCGGCTGGAGCGCGAACAAGATTGTCCTTGGCAAATTATCTGGCCGTAATGCGTTTAAACAGCGCCTGCAGGATCTTGGCATCGATCTCAATTCGGAGACCGAAGTCAACGCCGCGTTTGCGCGTTTTAAAGCATTGGCGGATCAAAAGTCCGATATTTTTGACGAAGACATTATTGCGCTAGTCTCCAGCGAACAGCAATCGCATGATAATGAATATTATCGCTATGTGTCGCTATCGCAGCATTCAGAAACCGGTGAAAAACCGACTGCCAAAGTGACGTTTTCCATCGACGGTCAAGAAGTCACATGTCAAGGGCAGGGGAATGGTCCGGTCGATGCTATCGTGAACGCGATCGAAACCAAAGTGGAGAGCGGTTCAGAATTGTTGTTGTTCTCGGTAAACGCCATTACCACCGGCACGCAGTCGCAAGGCGAGGTCACCATGCGCTTGTCAAAGGCAGGCAGGATAGTCAATGGCGTGGGCGCTGATCTGGATATCGTTGTGGCTTCTGCCAAAGCTTATCTTAGCGCGTTAAATAAGCTACATTCACGCGCTGAAAAGTTAAATCCGCAGCTGGCGACTTGAGGTTGCGGGAGCTTGCATCGGACCAAAGCAAAAAAGCCCGACGCTATGCGTCAGGCTATGGAACAAAAAAGCTGATTTTAATTGATACCCGCGGAAACGTTAGTCAACCCGCTTCCGCGGGGGTACTACAGGAAGTAATACAAGAAGTAATGCAGGGAGTAATAAAGATAACGGTTAAAGTAGATCTGCAACCGAGATTTTATTTACTGCAAGCCCCACGATCCGCCCATTCATAGCCCCAACCTTGACCGGTGGTATCGGTGTAAGCAGGATCGCCTGGTTCACGTGTTGTGTACCATTTTGCCAGGTAGATACGGCCGTTGTGTTGAACCTGATCACCGTCTTGATAGGCTGTCATTGTCTTCCACAAAGGTTTGCATTCTTCGCCTGGGATCGGTGCAGGTGGTGTTGGCTCTGGTGGTGTCGGCTCTGGCGGAGTTGGCTCAGGTGGAGTTGGTTCCGGTGGAGCAGGCTCTACAATTTCCTCAGCCAGAATGGTGAACGCAGAGGTTTTCTGCTTGACCGCGCCGGATGCCGGCTTGCCAATTGTGACCAGATCATAACGACCGGCTTGCGCTGGATCAACCGTCACTGTGAACTGTTCACTACCGTCTTCGACATCGCGTCCTTCGCTACGCGCTACTTCTTTATCTTGCGCGTTATACACGACGTTTGTCACATGGCTTGCATCACCTGTCGTCTTGACGTTGAAACGCAAAGTAACTTTGCCGTTGTTCGTGGTGTAAGTTGAATTGATGCCGCTAACTTCCACAGAGTAGTCAGGAAGGGGTTGTTGAATATCTACCCACACGTTACTGACCTTACTATTTTGCTGAACGTAAGCCGTATTCAAGCCATAAGCTGGTTTCACTTGATCATTTGCAGTCAATTGACCGGCTTTGTAGCCAACATTTGCTGCATTAATTTGCGTTGCCAACTGATGCGGCCACTGATTACTCTTACCTTCTTGCGCGCTTCCGATCGTCAGCACGGTTTCTTTGGAAGCATCTTCGTACCCATCAACCATTACGCGGGCTTTGACTATTGTATCAACTGGCAGATCGGCCTGGCTTGGTGTAATCGATCCAACATCTTTCCATACCGATGGTACCACCGCGTCGTTCTTCACATTGACATCGACGACTTGATAAAACGAAGCCGAGGTATCAGCAGTTTTCCATGTCGCCAAAATCACGTGATAACCACTGCGATCCGACGGAATATTAAGGGAATGCTGCGATTTCATGCCGCCGAGCTTACTGTCTGCGTTTGAACCGTTATGGACGTCTTGACCGATAGGTGTTGACTCAAACGAGCTGCGTGAGAGCGGCATGTTTGGGTTCCAGTCTTTCTTGGTAATAAAGAACTGCCAATAAGACGTACGATGCGCTGCGGTGTAATGCCATTTGAACGTATTTTGTCCTGTGTGGACATCGGTTTTTGTCCAGCGATCTCCTGTCTGAGGATTCAGATTTCCGTATTTACCGTTGAGGCCGCCAGCCGCAATTTCGCCGTCCTTTGGACCGCCGATAGGGAAAGCTTCGAGGCCGGGTTGCAGATTGCCGTAAGGATCGCCATTGCTATACTCAACGCCTTGTGGTTCCCAAGGTGCTACGCAACCGGTGTTTGCGCCTTGATAGCACATCAATGAGCGGCTTTTTGGTGATTCAACGTAGCCATGAGCGGATGCTTGTTGCGCCAGTAGCGAACCAAGTACCAGTGTTAAACCCAGGGACAGTTTTCCTAAGTTTTTCTTTGAAACGGATGTAGACATTTGATGGACCCTTGATAATGGAAATTAAGTCATTAAAGTGCGTGACCTTAAAATCAATGGGTAATTTGTACAGCCCCTTTTGGGGAAACAAGTCACCTCTTGAAGACCATCATTGTGTTGGTTCGGCTCAAGTCATACCATTAGACAAGCACGCGATATGAATAAGAAAAGTGCTTGGCGAAGCGAGACCTTTCTGTATCGATAACACGCTTCAATCGCGTATCGATTAAGAAAAAAGTCTTAAATTTCGGCCTACAGGGAGTCAAAGCATGCGACGGATGTGCTGAGCGCTAAGGGAGCGATGAACTATTCCTGATTTGTTCGCACGAAGAATACTGCGAACGACGATAGTTGAAAATGGGATATCTCCCAATGTTTTGGACGCCGTACTGCGCGCGCTCGAAGCGGCACGGCAGTGCCGCTGCAAGAAAGTATCAGGTGCCGACGTATGGAGAAACGGACTGACTCTGTTACTAATTACTTACGTATTTATTTACGTGTTCATTTACTTATTATTTACTTACTCTCGCTCTGCAATTGTGCCCATAAGCGTGCCAGATAAGGCTCGTTTAGCCCCTCATTTAGCAAACTTTCCAAGGTATGTTGCAGATAATCTCGTGCCGGCCCATATAGCCCGCTTGCATCCCGCAAGTGAGAAACGACGGTCGCATCAGAAAGGCGACCCGCATATCCCGCGTGATGGCGGTTCATCACAAACGCCAGCGCCTTGACTTGATGTGGATGCAAATTTGGATTTGGATTTGAAAGATTTTTTTCGCCGTCCGGTAATCGAATCGATAACCAGCGTGGCAGGTACGCGCCTGTCAGCATCTCGCGTCGCCACAGCATCCGTAATTCGGTTTCTATATTGGCTGCCGGGATTCGAAACGCCACCCCATGACAGCAGCCACCACGATCCAGTCCCAACACCAATCCTGGTTTGTCCAGCGTACCGCGATTGATATTAGAATATAAATAAAACCCGCGATGATAGCCATGTAAAGTGGCGCGCTGTCGCTGCGTGAACAGCACCATCGGATTCCAGATGAGCGAGCCGTAACCGAACAGCCAAATATCACCGTCACCAGGTGGCAAAGACGCCAACGCACCGCGCCAGGAGGCTTCTAGCGCTTCCTCCGACAGGAACGAAGCAGCAATCGGGGTGTGCGCCAGCGCACTGCGTAAGCGGTCTTGTTCGAGGTCCTGGCGCGTTATACTCATATCCTTCAGGATAAGCTTTCCATAAGGATTAATACAAGCGTTTGTATAAGCGTTTGTATTAATCACCCGTCACACGGCATTAGCCATCAAAAGAACGTGTGCACCACATCAATCACATCAAACTCAGGGTTGACTATCGCTATTTGACGCCATTTGTCAAAAGTCAGGCAGGGGTGGGAAATATCAAAAGCGATCATGTCGCCAACCTTGATATCGTCACCTTCGGCAATCTGCATATAAGCATGCTGATCCATCATCCCCGTCAGTTGCCATTGAGTCGGCGTTGGCACCGGCGCTTCGGTTCCCGGGCGATAGCGTTTGGCCGGTAGCGGCAATCCTGCGTCAAATGCTGCATCCCGTTTGCCGAGTGCAATGATCGCTTTCGTCGGTTCCGGTATTGATTGCACATAAGCCCACAATTGCAGGGCTGGTAAAAGGCTGCTGCGCATTTTTCGGGCGACCGGATTGCGGGTCTGAATTTGTTCCTGCGATGCACGATAGACGCCAACGTCATGGGTCAGATAGCAGCCCGGACGTAATATTACGTCCAATGGCATACCGATATCAGCTTTGGAAAATTCCTCCGCCACCACGTCGTACCAGGCCGAGCCTGCACCTGTCAGTATCACTGGACGAAGCGCTGCGCGTGCCGCGAATTGACCCTGTTCCGCCAGACCTTTGAGGCATGTTACGGCGCGCTGTAAAAACAGCCGGATATCCGCTTCTTCTTTCAGAACCCCTTCATACAATTCCACTCCCGCAAGAACGATGTGGTCCTTCCAGTCCGCGATGGCTTTGAGTACAGCAATCTGTTGTTCCACATTACGCACGCCCGTGCGGCCACCGTCGACACCGAGTTCCAGCAAAACATGCAAGGTCTGGTTGCGCGCTTTGAAGAACTCACCGAGCAAAGCCACACCCGCCGCTGAATCTACCAGACAGCAAAACTCGAAAGAGGGATCCGTCAGCAAATCTGAAATGATCGACATATTCTGCTTGCCGACCAGTTGATTTGCCATGATGACGCGGCGGACGCCATGGGCATAAGCGACCCGCGTTTGATGCGCCGTCGCCAACGTAATGCCCCAGGCTCCACCCGCCAGTTGACGTGCGAACAATGCCGGCGCCATTGTGGTTTTTCCGTGCGGTGCCAGTTTGACACCATATTCGGAGACAAACTGCTGCATCCATTCCAGATTGTGTTGAAGCCGTTCTTCGTACAGCACGGCGCTGGGCAAGCTGACTTCCTCACGCAGCAAGTTCCAGCCCAAAGCCTTGACGGCGGCCGTACCCAGCGGTTGTTGGAAATCGCCCAAGCCTTTGTTCAGCGGTAGCAAAACTGGATTAACAATCGTGGCTTGATAGTTTGTATCATTCATTGATTTTTCCTTCGCTTATGCTTCGTTCATATCGTCATTAGTCGCACTAATGCCAGAGAGAATTGTCATTTTTCATTCGTACATAAAAAATATTCTGCTTATGATATAAAGTAACACAAAAATATTCTGCGCGTGGTAAAGTTGCGTTAAGCTGCCTAAAATTGACGCAATAAAGGTTTTCCACAGACCTCAGAATAGGTCATATTACAGATAAGAAAAGAGCGTGCATGCCCCCTTCATCGGCTTTCGTCGTTGCGCCTGGCGGTACAAATATGGTTGCCCCCGGCGTCACGCAGGCGTTTGACATTGTGTCGCGTATTACGGAGCAAAGCGGACAGCTCAGGCAGGCCGAGCAAAAAGTTGCCGAAACGATTTTGGCCGATTTGCCAGTTGCCGCCGCAGCCAGTATTGGCACCCTGGCAACGCTTGCTGGCGTCAGTCAGGCCAGTGTGACCCGTTTTGCCAGAGCAATAGGTTGTCGCGATGTGCGCGATATGAAAATGAAGTTAGGACAGGCGAGCGCCATCGGCGAACGGTTTCTACGCGCAGAAGTACCAGCGGAAGAAGGGCGCGTGCCACAGATTGCCGATGTAATTTACGCGGATATTGGTAAAGTATTAGAAATCAACCGCGCCATGCTGAACCAGGACGCCTTGCAGCGTGCGGCAAAATTGCTGCTTGACGCGCGCATGATTTACGCGTTTGGGATGGGTGGTGGTTCTACCATGTTATCGGACGAGGCACGTTACCGACTGGTGCGATTAGGCCGACCCGCTGCCACGTATCACGATGCCTTGTTGCAACGCATGGTCGCCGCCACACTCGACAAAAATGACGTGCTGTTCGCCTTTTCAACAACCGGAAACGTTCCGGAACTGCTTGCCAGCTGTGGGGTAGCAAAAGAGTACGGCGTGCGTCTGATCGCCATTACCGCTTCAGGATCGCAATTGGCCCAGATGGCCGATGTGCTATTGCCGATCAAAGCGCTGGAAACGGATTTCATTTTTAAACCATCGTCCTCGCGCTACGCGATGATGATGGTGCTAGACGTGCTGATGACGGAATTGGCGGTGCTGCAAAAAGATCACAGTCAGGAGTTGTTGCGACGTCTGAAGTTTACGCTCGACGCGCACCGTGGCAGCGGCAATCGTGAACCATTAGGAGATTGAGATGAATGGCGCAATAAACAAACAAACTAACCCAACCAGCATAACCAACACTAGCAATGATGGAACCGGTTGCGACACATTAATTCGTAACGTCTCAGTGATCGACGGCAGTGGCGCGCAACCATTTGCAGCCGACGTCGCCATCGTCAACGGGCGCATCTGCCGGATTGCAGCGGTCGGTACGCTGGACGACTGGCAAGCGACGCAAACCATTGACGGTCACGGCAAGGTATTAAGCCCCGGATTTATTGATGTGCACACCCATGACGATACCAACGTCATTCGGCAGCCAGAGATGTTTCCTAAGTTATCGCAAGGCGTCACCACAGTCGTGGTGGGCAATTGTGGTATCAGTGCCGCGCCAGTCAGCCTCAAAGGCGCACCGCCCGATCCGATGAACCTGCTGGGCGATACCGACGCATTTAATTATCCGACCTTTGCCAGTTACGTTGCGGCCGTGAATCACGCACGACCTTCGGTCAATGTCGCGGCACTGATCGGTCACACGGCGTTACGCAGCAACCAAATGGATCGCCTCGACCGCGCTGCCACCGAACCAGAGATCAGCGCTATGTGCGTGCAGCTAAGCGAGGCGCTGGCGCACGGGGCGCTGGGTTTGAGTACCGGTCTCGCCTACGGCAATGCGATCAGCGCGCCGACCTCCGAAGTAATGGCCTTAGCCGCACCACTGGCCGCCGCAGGTGGCATTTATGCCACCCATTTACGCAGCGAGTTTGCCGAAATTCTCGAAGCAATGGAAGAAGCCTTCCAGATCGGTAAGCATGCCCGTGTTCCGGTCGTGATTTCGCATCTCAAATGTGCCGGAGTGGACAACTGGGGCCGCAGTGGCGAAGTGTTGGCGGCGCTGGAGCAAGCGCAACGTTACCAGCCGGTCGGCTGCGATTGCTATCCTTACACCGCAAGCTCCTCTACGCTCGACTTAAAACAAGTCACCGACACTTTTGATATTCAGGTCACCTGGTCCGAACCCCATCCTGCGATGGGCGGCAAGATGCTGGCTGCGATAGCTGCAGAGTGGAGCGTTGATTTACACGAAGCCGCACGGCGGTTACAACCAGCCGGTGCGGTCTATCACGGCATGCATGACGACGATGTTAACCGCATTTTGAGCCATCCGGCCACCGTTGTCGGTTCGGACGGTCTGCCCAATGACCCGTTGCCGCATCCACGTTTATGGGGCGCATTTCCACGTGTGCTGGGGTATTACAGCCGTGAGAAAAAACTGTTCCCGTTAACCGTCGCGGTCAAAAAAATGACTGGCATGTCCGCCGAGCGTTTCGGGCTAACCGACCGTGGTTTGGTGCGGGAAGGTTACTGGGCCGATCTGGTGTTGTTCGACCCGGAAACAGTACGTGACGCTGCCACCTTCACCGATCCGATGCAGGCAGCCGAAGGTATCGAAACAGTGTGGGTGAATGGCGTTCTCTCTTATCGTGGCGGTGCAGAAAAGATCGCTACCGGTCCACGTGCGGGACGATTTTTGGCGCGAGCGGGCACTTAACGGCTCAGCTGCCCTCATCTTCGTCTTCATCGCCTGCGCTAAGCAGCCAGGTAACAAACTCAGCAGCAGCCTAATCAACAACCCAGGCAACCCAAGCAACACATTTATACTTTAAAAGGAAAAACAATGACAATCAAACGATACGGTGTCGAAGGCGGTACTGGAACCGGTGGTCAGCATCTCCCATTTTCACGTGCGGTAGAGGCCGATGGCTGGCTGTATGTGTCCGGTCAGGTCCCGATGGTCAACGGTGAGGTAATCGATGGTGGTATTTTAGCGCAGTCGCATCAGGCAATTAAAAACGTGCTCGCCATTTTAGCCGAGGCCGGTTACGGTCCGGAACACGTGGTCCGTTGTGGTGTCTGGCTCGACGACACGCGCGATTTTCAATCATTCAATCGCGTGTTCAAAGAGTACTTCGGCGCCAATCCTCCGGCTCGCGCCTGCGTGCAGTCGGCAATGGTGGTTGACTGTAAAGTCGAAGTGGATTGCATTGCCTTCAAACGCTAACGTCCGTCCACCGGCAAAGTGCACATCAACGCGCAAAACGTTCTCGGTCATGAAATCGATCGTGGAGTGTGGTGACGCGTAAAAAAGCAACAATAAACAACCGGCTGGCGTGATATAAAGAGCATCTTTAAAACAAACCTAAATCCGTCCTGCATTCACTGTGCACTCCCAGAGGATTCCACGCAGCGCAGCCAACACAGAGCGCGAACGATTGGTAACTCTGAATGTATTCCATCGGTGAAAAAAAAGCAGGCGGATCTTGGAAGTGTTCACCTTAGGAGATAGTAATGGGAATGGTTCAGGGAAATATGCTGCTGCTGTACGCACTGATAGCGGTGCTGACACTAGTCGTACTAATTGCAAAATTCAAGATGAATCCGTTCATCGTGTTGATCGTGGTCTCCGTCGTTCTTGGCGCTGCGGTAGGCATGCCGATGGGCACGATCGTCAAGTCCTATGAAACGGGTGTTGGCGGTGCGCTTGGGCACATCGCACTGGTAGTCGGGCTAGGTACCATGTTCGGCAAGATGATGGCAGAATCGGGCGCAGCGGAACGTATCGCCAACACGCTGATTGGTGCTTTCGGACAAAAGAATGTCCACTGGGCCATGATGGTGGTTGCGTTGATCGTCGGCCTGCCAGTCTTTTTCGAAGTCGGTTTCGTATTGCTGATTCCGATTGCCTTCAACGTTGCAAAACGCACCGGCACCAACATGATCCTGGTCGGCATTCCAATGGTTGCCGGTTTGTCAGTCGTCCACGGTCTGATTCCACCGCATCCGGCGGCGCTCTATGCTGTGACCGCTTATAACGCTGATATTGGCCGCACCATCGCCTACGCTCTGATTGTTGGTCTTCCTACTGCGATTATTGCAGGTCCGCTGTTCGCCAAATTGATTTCGAAATTTGTATTCCCTAATCCAGACAACCCACTGTTGGCGCAATTTGTAGAAAAAGACAGTAACCGCAATTTGCCGGGTCTGGGCATCACGTTAGCCACCATTCTGCTGCCAGTTGTGTTGATGCTGTTGGGTAGCTGGGCCGACGTTTTCTTCACGCCAAAGACTTTTGCAAACGATTTCCTGCGGTTGATTGGCAACTCCGTCATCGCCTTGTTAATCGCCGCTTTGGTCAGCTTCTACACCTTTGGTAAAGCACGCGGTTTCAACCGTGAAGCCATTCTGAAATTTACGACAGAAAGTCTGGCACCTATCGCCGGTATTACCCTGATCGTTGGCGCCGGTGCCGGTTTTGGTCAAATTCTGAAAGACAGCGGCATATCAACCGCCATCGTCGGTATCGCTACCAATGCCCATTTGTCGCCGTTAGTATTAGGCTGGTTTGTCGCCGCCCTGATTCGGATCGCTACCGGTTCCGCTACGGTTGCCATGATTACCGCCTGCGGAATTGTTGCCCCTATCGTGTCGAGCGTTGCCGGTACCCGTCCAGAACTGATGGTGCTGGCAACCGGTGCCGGTTCGCTGATTCTGTCCCATGTGAATGATGGCGGATTCTGGTTGGTGAAGGAATACTTCAACATGACGGTAACCGAAACTTTCAAAACCTGGACCGTGTGCGAAACCCTTATCTCGGTGCTGGGTTTGTTGTTTACGTTGGCGTTGTCGACGGTGGTTTAATGCTGGATAGTCAGCTTCGTTAGACTGCTGTTTGTTTATTTGTTTATTAGTTTATTTATCGAGACTAAAGCTGACGTGTGCATGTGAGCCGTATTTAACTAAAATACGGCTCACAAACTAATTAAAATATGAGCAGGCCTAATTCCCTCCGATGGCGATATCGCATTTATTAAATTAAAGATTCAATTTTTTTCGTACTATTTACCCAATTTGAAGCTGTTGGAACAATCGTTAGAACTTCAATCACCTCTGCTTCAATGAAATAAACCATAATGTATTGCTCGGAGAATACATCCTCAAGCGTCCCTTCAACTCGTCCGGGTTTGTAAGTGGCGATACCGGCCAGAGCCTCGCCTTTGATTTCGATCAGATCATCGTTTTTGATAGCAGACTCCACACTGACATACTCTATGCGTTGCGTCATGTCGTGATGCGATCATCAATCGCCTGTTGGTTCCAGACTAGCCTCAAGACTGCGTCCCGCCCTTATTACACGCACGAAAAAAAATCGGCATTACGCCGAGTGCGTTGTAGGCAATATCAGGCTTCCAAACCCATTCCTTTTTTTTAGGGACTTATCGAGCATAGAGCATCTCAGCGCTTGGGTGAATCCGATAAACCATTTTCTGGGCCTAAATACTGAGGTCCGTTCAGGGCACTGCAAATTTGAAAACGGCGAGGCGGAGGCGGTTGAACGGAGAAATCGGGCTTCTAAATACATAAATCTCAGTCAATATGTTAAAAATCAGAATAGTCTGTGCGTTTCAGAGAATTGTCTCATATCAAATGGGATGAATTCTTGAGAAGATTGTGCTCAGTTTGATTGCGTAGTCTCAATAGACATCGCCAATGTAAAAGGGCTTCATGAATCAATCTTCTCGCGTGTGTTTTCCAACGAAAAGGGCCGCGTTTGCCGCTGCCTTTGAATTAATTGAGTCGACAGGTAAGATCAAAACAGTTCGGGCGCAGCATGGCGCGGTCACGATGATCGCCGCTTTTGCGCTTAGTGCAGGGATCGCCTCTGGCAGCGCGGCTGCAGCAGTTTTGATAACTCCGCTGGCAGGTCCTTCTGCTCACGCAATATGTAAAAAACTGAATGTCAAACATCCTGAACGCTGTCTGGACGATTTCACAGGGGGCCCTTCGGTTAAGGGTGTTATTACACCCTTCGCGCTCACTTCCGGCAACGACGGTATAGCGATTTCGCAGAACGGTGCGCAACCGCAGGTTGGCGATGCGGGAGATATTGCTATCGGTAGTGAGGCGGTCGCAGACTCGTCTGCCACCGTTGAGCAGCCCGCCGTCGCGGTTGGTTATGGTGCGAAAGCGCAGGGGGCCGGAATCGGTATCGGCGCGGAGGCCAATGCTTCTGGTACCGGGGCGGTGGCCACTGGCTATAAGGCAGCGGCGTCGGCCCGTTTTGCGGTAGCAATTGGTGCCAGTGCAAATGCCTCGAATTCCAATGCCATCGCAGCAGGTGCCAAAGCCGCTGCATCAGGAGATTCGGCGATTGCTATCGGTTCCAATGCCAGCGCCACCGCGCTAAATTCTGTTGCGCTCGGCGCAAATTCAAATACCGGGACGCGCGTGAATGTCGTCTCTGTAGGTGACGTTGCCGATGGCAGCCAACGCCAGATTATTAACGTCGCGGCAGGCACTGAAAGCACTGATGTTGTTAACCTCGGGCAGCTGACGACCACGAATGATGCGGTGACTGCTCTCGGTGGTCGTGTCGGTGAGAACGAAGGCGGCATTGTCGCCATCAATGACACGCTGGCGGGATTGGGAGCGACGGTGTCCTCCGCAGTGGTGTATAACGCCGACAAGTCGATGGTCTCATTGGGAGGCACCAGCGGCACGATTATTGATAACCTGAGTACAGGCATTATTTCGGCAACCAGCAAGCAGGCAGTGAACGGCAGTCAACTATTTACGATGCAAACCGAATGGGATCAAAAGCTATCCGATCTTACCGGTACACCTGATATTGTTATCAACGATTTGCAGGACAAATATGATGCGCTAAATGGCCGGGTCGGCGATCACGGCGTGCAAATTGACGGTATAAACGGTCGCGTCGGCATGATTGAGTCCGGCATCGGTGGCGGCAACGTTGAAGGCTCAGGCTTCGGCATAAACGCCGCAGGGAATGTTGAGCTGGGCAACGGGGCGGAAGCTTCCGGCCTGCAGAGCACTGCGGTGGGCACGGAAGCCGTTGCGTCCGGTACGAACAGCACTGCATTGGGCGATCACGCATCGGCCACCGCCGACGGGACTACCGCGATTGGCTCGAATGCCTCCGCGACTGGTGACAACGCGGTTGCCATTGGTGTTGGTTCGGTGGCAGCGCGGGACAACAGTGTGTCGTTTGGTTCGCCAGACAATGCGCGTCAGCTGACCAATGTGGCTGATGGTAGTGCAGCCACCGATGCGGTCAATATGCGTCAAATGGATGGCGCGATTGCGGGTGTGAACGGTCGTATTGACCGTCTCGATACCCGTATCGATGAAATGGGAGCGATGAGTGCGGCTTCCACCCAAATGGCGTTAAGCACAGCCGGTTTGCGTGGCGCGCATCGTCTCGGCGCGGGAATCGGTTTTCAGAATGGTGAGTCAGCGCTGGCGCTGGGCTATCAGCACGTATATGCCAGAGGCGCACGGACGTTGAGCGTTGGCGGCTCTGCTTCCAGCCGCGGAACAGTATCCTTCGGTGCCGGTGCAGGGATCGCGTGGTAGGCCGGTAAAGAGCGAAAGCGCTTTCGAAGTAACGTTGAAGCACTGCACGGCTGGCTCTCCAGTTGCAGGATAATTAACCTGGGGGAGGCGACAATCCTGCTGGACGGCTAAAGACACAACGATTCAACGTCAGTATTAATGTCATGCTTCAAGGTCATTTTCAATGTCATGGCTCAGTGTCCTGGCTCAATGTCCTGGCTCAATGTCCTGGCGCAATGCCATTGAGCCAGGATCAGGATAAATTACAATTCGATACGGGTCCCTAGCAGCGTCAAAAACTGCGCCAGCCATGCAGGATGTGCTGGCCATGCCGGTGCAGTCACCAGATTGCCATCGGTATGGGCGGCAGTGATATCGATCTCGGCGAAGGTACCTCCGGCCAGTTCTACTTCCGGCGCACAGGCGGGATAGGCTGAACAGGTTTTGCCCTTCAGCACGCCGGCGGCCGCCAGCAATTGCGGGCCGTGACATACCGCCGCAATCGGTTTGTTGGCGGCGTGGAATTGCTGAACGATTTCAATGACGCGCTTGTTCAGACGCAAATATTCCGGCGCACGACCGCCTGGAATCAGCAGAGCATCATATTCCGCCACGTCCACATCGATAAAGGATGCATTGAGTGTGAAACGATGGCCGGGCTTTTCACTATAAGTCTGATCGCCTTCAAAATCGTGAATGGCTGTGCGGATGCTGCCACCGGCGGATTTATCAGGACAGACGACATCGACGCTATGTCCCACCATTTGCAAGGCCTGAAACGGTACCATCAGTTCATAGTCTTCGACGTAATCGCCTGCAATGAACAGAATTTTTTTTGCGCTCATGATGATCTTTCAGTAAGAGTTGTGGAAGGAATTAGTGATATGTACGACACTAATGCTAGAAACTTGTGGTCGAGAGTTTGACTTGTCGGCTGATAGAAAAGGTTATAACGAGTTGGTGACCGGGTTGTGAAAGCGCTGTAAACGTCGATATGGCGGAGCTTGAAAACGCCGTATTGAGGGAGGGCAATCAAATTTGCTTCCATTGATATTGTCCCCGTTACAGCGAAAAACAGCAAAAACGTTGTAACGGGACGAACTTACTGTGAGGTAATTTGCGCAATACGCTGGCCGGACGAGTTTGCACCAGCCTTGCGTGGCCCGATTTTTAGCGCGCCGATCCTTGCCTGGTTCCATGCCCGGTCACGCGGGCTGCCATCGCCCGTCGCACAACATCACGTGATAAGCGCCAGTATAGCAAAGCGACCAATGTTGAAAGAAGGGCAAATCCCATCATGCCAGCGTATAAATACAGCACTTTATAAAGCTCAATTCCGATACCATACATCAGCATGCTGACGATCCCCATCGCGGCAGCGACGGTGCCTTTGGATACATCGCTTTCAGTCAGGGTAAATCGCACCATCACCGCCACCGATAATCCTTCACCAAAGGAAACCAGGCTGATCCCGAGGACGAGAAAATAGGGCGTTTTGAAGATAGCCGACCCGATCAGCATCACCAATATGCCGCAGCCAATCGGATACAGGGCGTATTTGACGGAACTGCCAAGTCGCCAGCGATCTGCCTGCGTTGCAAGGACAAGATTGCCCGCAATCAGACTACCGAACACGGGGATCTGCCACAGCCCATAGTCAATTACGCTCAGGTGACCATCTGCCACCAAAATAAGCGGAGACATGGCGATCCATCCGATTAAAGGGACTGCGAGCAAGGGAATGGAGAGCGCACCCATGAGAAAATAACGATTGCGAAATACCTGCTGATAGTCGTGCCAGATACGGATGAGCGGCAGTTTTTCCTTGCGTGGCTGAACGGTTTCCGGCATGTGCAGCGCAAGGCCGATTAAAGCGACGGTCGACACCGCTGCGATGAAAACAAACACCATCCGCCACGGCCACATCTCGATCATGAACGCGCCTGCGACCGGGCCGACCAAGGGTGCGATCAACGCGACGTTGGCCATCATTGCAGTCACTTTGACTGCCGATTTTTCTTCAAACGCTTCCTGCACCACGGCATATCCGACCGAGGAAATAAAGCACAGGCCAATACCCTGAACCACACGTAAAGCAATAAAACTCTCGATGCTATTGGAGAATAAGGTTGCCAGACAAGCCAGGATAAAAAAGATGGTCCCGCCCAACATAACCGGTCGTCGCCCGATCCGATCCGACAAAGGGCCAAACAGCCATTGGAATAACGCGCCTCCTAATAAAAAGGCAGTCATAGCCGAGGCCATCCACGTCTCGCTTGCACCAAACTCTCTGGTAACCGTCAGCATGCCCGGTTGGATCATATCGTTGGCGATGTAGACCGAAAATTCGAATAACACCAATGCCAGCGGGAACATCAAGGTTGATCGATTGAGCGAGGATATTTTATTCATTATTTTTTTAATAGCATTCGGTGAAGCTTAAGATAGGAGCATTGCACAAATGTGGATTGGATGCTCGGATCGGAAAGGTACTTTAACTAGTGTCGGTTTCTGCCGCGTCGGTACCACATTAGTGCCAGAGCGGAAAAGGTGTGCAAGGACGAAATTCAGTATTAGCACAATGATCAAAACTTGTGACAAGGTTGATTTCACTGTGGTGGAATTTCAAACCGAGTTTCAATCGGATTGCACGATAACTATTTTATTTTTTTGGCAGATAGTGCGGAGAAGGAGCATTGTAAGCAGATCAAAATTCGAAGTCGACATGCATAGTTTTTGTAAGCGATCTATTTACCGACGATTGTCACTGCGTTATTTTAAATTTATCGTTAACATTTTCATGGGTGTAAACGCGCTTGCCCTGCCGTCGGCTTCCTGGAATATGGGACGAGCCTTAAAGAGGTGGCCAGCTAACGCGCCCTCGGAATCAGCGCTAAATAGCGTTCAGGATAGTGCTCAGAACAGTGCTCAGAACAGTGTTCATAACCACGTGCTTCCTGCTCAGGCCGCTCATCAGGTGACGCCGCTACCAACTACGGTGATAGTGCCAGACGCAATAACGCCGCTTGACTCGGTTAAGACTGTGAATTCTAAAATTAGTTCTCAAAAAAAATCGATGCCATTATTCGATAAGCGCGCAAAAACATCCGACATCATGCCAGACATTGCGCGCAAAAATCGCGTTGCCGGTGATGACTGAGTTTGAGAATCGTACAAGCTGTTTTTCATTTTTCTGGTGCGTGGCCGCTGCATTGGGCGGGCATCCTGGCTGATATCTGAATTGTAATTCGCGCTGTCATTGGGATGTCACATTTTCCGTTCAGGAAAAAATAATATGCATACTTTTCCTTCCATTTTTTGGGGCAGGCGTGCCGCCTGGCGACTCGCTTATCACCTCACTTATCACCTTATTTATCGCTAAGAGTGGAAAATTCTGACGTGAATATCTGTTGGATAGTAGGATGTTAAAAGAACATTAATTCTATGCTTTATATACACAATAGTTTACGTTTCTGCTGGTACTTACTTATCCGTAAGTAAGTCCTACCCAGCAATTCCTGCCGAGTATTTTCTACCTATTAATAAGCTGAAGCGGCGAATGTTTAAGCCACATCAAATTTTTTCGCGCTTGTTAAAACTCTTTGAGCCAATTTAAAAAAATGAAAGCGGGCCCTCGGCCTGGTCTTATTTTTATCATCTTGTATTGATAGAAAATCGCGCCTATCTTTAAGCGAGCAAGGAAAGCCAAAAAGTTTGTGATGACGAACGTGGCGAGTGAATCTTAGATAAAAAGGTGCGCTATAATGGAGAATCCGTAACAAACTGAACACCGCTGCTCCGTATAACCTCCCGCAAAAAACCTCGACACGATTTTTAGATCAATTCGACGATATGCATTTTGTGAGCAGTCTCGTTCACGCCCTATGCGAGGTTTTTAATGCATCACAAGCAATTACCTTACTCTCCGCTGGCGGCTATTCCGCTAGCCGTCTCAATCCTCTTGTCCGGCTGTGGTGGTGGCGGAGGTGGTAGTCAAAGCCCCGGTACCAGCACCGCTATCCCAACTCAGCCAGGTCCGATTACCTCCGGTACGCCAGGCTATAACCCCAGTGATCCCAGCAATGTCAACGCTGCGCGTGCGCGCGGCGTCACCGGTGCCGGTGTCACGGTCGGTGTCGTGGATACCGATTTCAATGTCGCCGATCCGGAACTGGCAGGCCGTATCACCAAGTACGTTTATACCCCGGCGAGTGGCAACAATAGTGGCGGCTTTCTGGGTGGGACAGGGAATGGCGATCCTCACGGGACGGACGTTTCGGAGGCGCTGGGCGGCACCAATAGTGGCGTAGCGCCTGGGGAGACGATACAGGGTGTTGCGGCTGGTACCGGATCAGATGAGGTGGCGTTGAGTTCGACCATCTACAATCTTTTGTATAACAACGGCGTCAGGATATTTAATCAATCCAACGGCGTCGGTTCGATCGCGGCACCGAGCGGTGCTGCCAGTTTCTACAGTATTTATCAGCCATTCGTCGCCAAAGGCGCGCTGTTTATCTGGGCCACCGGTAACGGTTCTGCAAGCCAGCCGACGTTGACGGCTGGCTTGCCCTCGCTGTATCCCGATCTGCAGAAGGGTTGGCTTGCGGTAACGGCGATCAATGCGGTAGGGGGGACGCAGGCATTTTCCAGCGCCGACACGGTTCCGGGTTCAATAGCCAGTTATGCCAACGCTTGCGGAGTTGCCGCCAACTGGTGCCTGGCTGCAGCTGGCGATTTCGTCTCGCCGACCGCCGGTGGCCGCGTCTATGGCACATCGTTTGCCACACCAGCGGTAACCGGTGCGGTCGCCATGGTGCAGCAAGTCTATCCCTGGATGAACGCTGATCTGCTCCGTCAAACCATCTTGTCAACCGCCACCAGCATGGGCAACACCGCCGTTTATGGATGGGGACTGCTGAACGCCAGCAAAGCGGTCAACGGACCTGCATTGTTTGCACAAAGTCTGGCACTTGGCCCCACGGTAAACGTGACTTTCGACACAGTTGCGTCAACCTTTAGCAACGCCATTGCGGGCGACGCGGGATTGGTCAAGGCTGGCACCGGCACGCTGACTTTATCCAATGCCAATACCTATTCTGGCAGCAACGAGATCGTGGCCGGCACCTTGAATGTCACCGGCTCGATCACCTCTCCGGTACAAATTGACGCGGGTGGCAATCTATCCGGAAGCGGTGGTGTTGTTGCCAATAGCGTGACCAATAACGGACGCCTGAGCAATACCGGCAGTGGCCTGACCATTGTCGGAAACTACATTGCTTCACAAAACGCGGTTTTGGCGAATGATTTCAACGCCATTCTGTCGGTTGGTGGCACCGCAGCGTTAGGTAGTTCGCACCTTGTGGCGACCGTTCCGGCAGGGAACGCGAATGCCAATGCCTACGTTACCACTCAGGCGAACGGCGTGCCGCAACGGGTCATTGTTGCGGGTGCAGTCACAAATACTTTTAGCGATGTCAGCTTTCAAACCGTGGGCACCGCGTTTCCACCATTGCTGACGGCGCAAGTCACCTACGCGCCGAAGGAAGTCGATCTGACCATTGGACGCAACGCCACCACCGTAGCGGCGAAGTCAATCTCACCGAATGTCACCACCAACAACAGTGCCGCTAACGTTGAGCAAGCCCTGACAGTGGTTGACGCTATGGTAGCAAGCGGACAAACGGGCGGTACCAATGCAGCCATGATCGCCAGTGCAGCGGCGTTGGAGCGGGTGCCGACAGTCGCGGCACTGGCCGCCACTCTGGATAGTTTGTCCGGCCAGATCTACGCCTCCGCACAAGGATTAACCTTTCAGCAGTCGCAAGCGGTGAACCGTTTATTGTCGAATCGTTTGTCGCAATTGGGCAACCAGGATAAACAAGTCAAATTGGGCGTATGGGGCAACCTGATTGGCGCTTCCGGTAAGCTGACCGAATCCGGTTACGCCGGTGCCAGCACCTCGATGGCAGGCGGCGAGTTCGGAATCGACACTCAGGTGAATGACAGATCCATCATCGGTGCCGCAATATCGTATGCTGATAGTCAGGCAAGTTTCGACCGTTCTGCGGGCGACTCCAGAAGCCAGAACACAGGCATCTCGCTATATGGAAGAGTGGCGTTGGGCGATCCAAAAAGTGCGAGCGGCAACGCCTTGAGTGACGGCGCTTATGTGTCGGGCCGCGCAGGAATCGCAGCGATCACCAGTACAGTCAACCGCACCGCCGATCTCGGCACCGAAATCGAAAATCTCACGGCCGATCACAAAGACACGATGTATTCGGCATATGTAGAGTCGGGCTATGCCTATACATTATCGTCTGATAGCGTTATCACGCCATTTGTCGGCGCGTCTTATGATCGTTTAAAACGTGGCGGCTTTGCCGAAAGCGGCGGCAGTTTCGGATTGACCGCAAATAGTCAAAATTACCAGCAAACTGCCGCGGCGCTTGGGGTCCGCGGCGAGGCTAACGTTGATTGGTTTGCTGGCATATCAACGATACAAGCTTACGCTGCATGGCAACATGCCTTTTCTGATGGACACTTAGACTTTACCGCCGCATTTTCTGGAGCGCCCGGTAGCAATTTTACCGTTCAAGGTATCGGGGTATCACGCAATTCAGGCTGGAGCGGTATTGGGATTACGACAGCAATTAACCGTAGTCTGAGTTGGTTCACCAATTTTGACGGCCAGTTCGGACGGGGTGGGTTAGTGAATAGTGTGTTTTCTGTTGGGCTGCACTATTCTTTTAACTAATATTATCCCCACAGCGTAATGTGGTTCGAATCAAGCTGGGCTTGGATCCTGGTATTGTTATATGGATTATTTATATGTCTTATATCAATAATAAAGAAGACAGCTATGGTGCGGTGCGATATAGTTCATTTGTCTCCTCCAACACCTCCTAAGGGTTTGGATTTACCCCGCTCCCGCAAGGTGAGCGGGGTTTTTTTTGTCCTCGTTTTGGGCCAGTCCAGCACGAACTTTTTTGTTTTCCAACGCATGCGCACGTGCGGAGCGATTACGAGGTATTTGCACGAATCAACTCGTTTTCGTTCGTAGGCCCCAAAATTTAACTGAGTTCATACGACGTACTGCGGCCGCCACCCTCGGCCTTTCTTAATGCCCCAACCTGAATTAACTCAGTGATATCCCGCAAAGCAGTGTCTGGTGAGCACTTCGAAATTGCCGCCCACTTCGAGCTAGTCAACTTCCCGTCGAAACCGTCCAATAGCCTGTTCAATATCTTGATTTGCCGCGCGTTCATCGGCGTCTCTACCCAACGCTGCCAATATTTCGCCTTGCTCAACACCGTATCCAATGTTTTGTTAGCCTGCTCAAGCGCACGCTTCAGCGTTTCAAGAAACCACATTAGCCAATGCGTAACGTTCAGATCTCCTTGTTGGACGCGTTCGAGTTGCTCATAATACGCACCGCGTTCGCGCTGGATTTGCGCCGACAAGCTATAGAATCGTTGGCGATTACCATCCGTTTTGGTTAACAGATAGTCGCCAATGGCCCGGGCGATACGTCCGTTTCCATCGTCAAAGGGATGTAGCGTGACAAACCATAAATGACCCAGACCAGCCTTAATCAATGGCGGATGCGTCGCATCGGCATTCACCCAAGCCAGAAAACCCGCCGTTTCAGCTTCCAGTCGGCCCGCAGGCGGAGCCTCAAAATGCACTTTTTCTTTACCGTAGTGCCCTGATACGACCTGCATAGGATCGTTCTCAGGCTGGCGCCACTGACCAACGTCAATTTTGCTTATCCCGCTATGCATAGTCGGAAACAGGGCAGCATGCCAACCAAAAAGTCTTTCCTTGGTTAGCCTCTGATCAAAGTTTGCCGAGGCATCCAGAACCATATCCACCACGCCTTCCACATGGCGATCTGACGGCCGCAGAGCACCAATATCGACACCAAGCCGCCGTGCCAGAGTAGAGCGAACCGACTCAACGTCAAGCTGCTCACCTTCGATAGCACTGGTCTTAACAACGTCTTCGGTCAAAGCCGACAAACTAACCAACTCCCGCTGCCCAACCCCAACATCCATTAATCGACCCAGCAAAATCCCCTGCGCCATCGCAACCTCCGCAAGCGCATTCGACAACCGAGGTAAATCATATTGCCATTGGGGCCAATCAGACCGCTGCCAGATGTACATATAATCTCCGCTTTTATTGCGGATATTATAGCGCCTATTCGCCGCATCCATTATTTATACTCCGCATTTGATGCGGTGTTTAAGTGGTTTATTATCCGCACGCCGGCTCGGGTGAGCAGGGGAGGACGATCGCGTGAGTTATCCTGTTCGCCTGAGCGTTATCTCTTTTTACTATTTCCTAGCAAAAAGTGGGCAATCTACGGCCAAACGCAATCAAAAAATTGCGCTAACGCAAGATCTCCGCTATCTTTTAGCTGTCCTCAAGAAAAAGAGGAACCGGTTTAGTCGCCCGAATACACAAAAGCGCACAAACGTCGCAACGCCGTTTTTTTACGTGCGTTCGTCATTGCCCAAATGGGCGGCTGTGGCGAGGAAGCCTTAGGGCTTGCTGGTTTGCTTTTGTGTGCCAGTCGACTAACCTCACCATTGGTCGCCCTCCCGCTTTGTAACGGAATTCTCCTATCACTTCCGGCTTTTCCGTCATCCAGTGTTCGTTATTCCGTTAAAAAAATTGCGCTAAGGCGAAATCTCCGCTATCGTTTGCCGGTCCTTGAGAAAAAGAGGGACTGGTTTAGCAGCCTGAATACACAAAAGCGCACAAACGGCGCAATGCCGTTTTTTATCGTGCGTCTGTCTTCGTTCGTCCTTAATGGGTGGCGATGGCGGGGAAGCCTTAGGGCTTGCTGGTTGCTCTTGTGTGCCAGTCTGCTAACCCTACTATTTGCCGCCCACCCTATTTAGCAGTAGGGCGCGGTTCATTCACACACAGAGAAAAACACAATGTCAAATAGCATCCCGCCGTCATCCTCACCAGCACCAGACTCACTCCATCAAGCATTTACATGGCTACCCTCAGCCCATAAAAATAATGAGGTCGCAGAGTTTTACGCCCTAACCAAAGATAGTTGCCAAGGAGTGGACACCTGCGTTGATTTAGCCCATTTCAGCACAATGGACCGAGACAACGACACCACGCCAATGTTGAATATTTCAGATACAGACCGTTTGCTAAGGCTAGCCATAACCTCATCACGGATGTTGGGACAGATCGCCGCGATGCGAATCGACCAGCTAGACGACGGTAACCCAACCAGCTAAAAAAAAATTAAATCAACAAAGAGGCTGTAGATTTTGCAGTTGCAGTTGCAGTTGCAGTTGCAGTTGCAGTTGCAGTTGCCGTTGCCGTTGGAGCTGCCGTTGCAGTTGACCTAGCCCGACATAGGCGCTGTGGTCTGTTTCAGTCGCCAGTCGGGAATTGTGGGGAAAACATGTCTGAGCGACGCGAGTTGGTTTTTCCACCCAACTGGCGGCTGAAACAGGCGGGAACCCGCAGGGCAGCATCTCTGCGGTCGTCTTTTCATTGGTTACTTTATCCCGGCTGGGGCGCCGAGCCGAAGCAAAAGAAAGTAATTAGCTGTCGGGCTACCCCCGACAAGCCCCCACGGAGCAGCAAAAGCATTCCATAACAACGACCGTAACCTACACAACTACGCAACTACGCAACTACGCAACTACGCAACTACGCAACTATAAAACGACACAACTACAAAACAAAATTAACCCCCTCAATCAACGCCCCCGGCAACAAAGTACTTCCAACCCGCCTCTCCCCATAAGACTCCCCATCAATCAACAACTCCCTCTCCCGCGTCAACCCAATCAACTTCCCCCCCCACAACCGAAACAACGAATCATCAAACCGCATCACATTCAACGGCCCCTGAATCACCCCGTCCTCCACCCAAAACGTCGCAAACCGCGTCATCCCCGTAATCCGACCATTAGCCCGATCCGAAAAATTCAAATACCACAAATTACTAATAAAAATCCCCGTACCCAGTTCCGCCAACACATCCGCCAACGCCAGATCGCCGCCCGCCAGCGCCAGCGAAGAAGTAGATTCATCCCCATTTGCACCATTATTAGCGATCCCATATTCCACCCCCGTCCGTGGCGAAATCACACTACCCACCAACCTCCCATGTTCAAGCAACGTCAACTGATCCGGCTTGATAAACCCATCCTGCTGAAACCCCGGTGCAACGCCATGAAGCGTATCTTCCACCAGCGTAATAGAAGGATGCAATTCCAGCCCCTCATCCCGCATGCGCTGTAACGCGCTCTGTTTAGTGCGCAAAGATTTCTCAGACAAGCACGACCAGTTCAACATACCGATAAGTTCGTTAAGCGCAGTCGGCGTTAAATACACCCGATAGCTACCCGGCTTTACCGTCAACGACGGACGCTCCAGCAACGCCAGTTGTGCTTCCGCATTGGCGAACCGGGCTTGAAATATCGCCGCATCCCAATCCAATCCAGCATAAGAACTCTTCACCGCTTTATCGCGACTTTGATACAAGCTCCAGTCGAGATTGAAGGTAGCGGTCTGATGCCAGTTACGCTGACCGAAAGAATTCGCAAAACCGCGATATACCGGTCCGGCAGCCAGAATGCCCACCAAGTCGGTGCCAATTGCCGCACTCAGTATCTGATCGACGAGGGCAGCACTGCTCGGCAAGGTCGATGCTACGCTGTGCTCGGTATCGTGGACTTCTTGCGAAAATAGCAGATAAGGATCTTCCGGCAGATCATCGAGTTGCCCACGCAATTGACCCAGCATCCGGATGCATTGCGCATTGTCGGTCGCAAGATCACCACCAAGGGTAGCGCTGCTTTCGGCATGGCGCTGGCCATTGATCAGACGTAATGACAAGATCATTTGATGGACATGCCCGGGTTGGCGGATCAAACTTTTATTCAGGCGCACAAAGTCGGTCGCCTCTGCCGAGAACCAGCAGGTAAATTGTTCTTCGCCCTGAATGCGGCTTTTTACCAGCGCCGCCAAATCGTAAAAATACTGCTGCATCTGGTTGATGACCGGCTTCCCCACCGACGAATTGGACGCGATCATGGTCATGATGCTTCTCCTCCAAACACCGCGATATTGCTGAACAGACAGGCGGGCGACGCGTGACCTACCCGAATCACCTGGGAGGGTTCGCCTTTGCCGCAGAACGGTGTGCCCATGACATTGAAGGTGGACTGGTCGCCAACGCCTTTCAG
Source organism: Glaciimonas sp. PAMC28666 (assembly GCF_016917355.1). GTDB lineage: Bacteria > Pseudomonadota > Gammaproteobacteria > Burkholderiales > Burkholderiaceae_D > Glaciimonas. The sequence continues at coordinate 3,675,194 of NZ_CP070304.1, forward strand.
CGAGCGCCAGAAACTGTCGGAAATGCCACGATAATTCGGATTTTTGACCACGCCCTTGAGTTCGCCGTTTTCGATCAGACGGCCGGTTTCGCAGCCAAATTGAAACTTGTTACGCGAGTCATCAATCGACCATGAAACGTTGGTATCCATCAATACGCCGCGTTCGACCGAGCCAATAAGATCGGCCAAGGAGCTGTCACCCGGCTCGATATTGAGGTTAGCCATGCGATCGATTGGCGGTCGGTTCCAGCTACAAGCGCGGGAATTGGCGACGCCGTCTATACCGGCACGGGCCTGCGAGATGGTTCCGCCAAGCGGTTTTTTAAGAATGCCGTTTTGAATCACAAAGCTGCGCTCTGCCGGGCTACCGTCATCATCCCATTGATAACTGGCGAACTGATCAGCCCGGGTTGGATCGTAGGTAACGTTAAGTAACGGGGAGCCGTATTGGAATGCGCCGAACATATCCAGCGTGACAAAGCTGGTCCCGGCAAAGTTGCGCTCATCGCCAAGGATACGATCCAACTCAAGCGGATGGCCGATCGATTCATGAATCTGCAGCATCATTTGCTCTGGCATGAGAAGCAGGTCCATGATCCCGGTGGGGCAGTTGGGCGCGGCTAGCAGGCCGAGCGCCTCTTCAGCGATGCGAGGGCCAGCGCCATCAAAACCGGCTGCCGCCAGCACTTCCATGTCACCCTGTCGGCAATAGCCATTGTACTGACCACCAAGGCTGCGGGTTTGGGTGTCGGCACCTTGATTTGCGGTGGCCGCCAGGTTCGGCATCACGTAATGAAATTGCTGCAACACGTCGGCACCGTCAGCGCTCAGATACAGCTGATCGGTGGTGATTGTGCCGAAGGCGGCATACCAGTCAACGATGCGGCTATCGATTCGGCACGCACGGGATTCGCGCAATAATAACGCAATCACTTCTTTGCGCGACCCTACGTTGGTGATGGCGGCGCGGTTTTCTGCGCCCGCTCCCGGCCCTGCGTAGGTGCCGACCGGGCGTGCCATTGGGATGTGCGAATAGTTGACGACTGAACGGCCAGCGCTGGCTGCAGCCCACTCCTTTGCGCGGCGGATGGCATCTTGCAGTCCGCTGGCGCTTAGATCGCTGGTGGCAGCGTAACCGTAACCGCCGCGATGAATTACCGTGATCATTACACCGCGGTCGGCGTGGTGGCTGATGGGCTGCAAAACGTCCTGACGGACGGTGATGTGTTCGCTGGTTTCTTGCACCAGACGGAGTGAACAAAAATCGACAGCGGGCGCAAGCCGCTTGAACAGAGCGCGGAGTTCGTCGTACAAAGGTCACCTCATGAGTGCGTATAAAAAGGACAGCCGATTGTGCCGGTTGCCATCCGAAAAAAAGATATGTCGGCGCTGTGATGCCAGCGCTTTAATAATGTTGCTGCAACGTTTGTTGAAAACATAGTTGCACTTAGGTTGCCGCAACGCTCAGCTTAATTCGAAAATGCGTGCGGCAATCCACGCGGAATGGCACTCAGCAGGGAACGGGTGTAAGCATTGGTCGGATTGCGATACAACTCGTCTGAGTTTGCCAGCTCCACCACCACGCCCTGATGCATCACCATGACCTGATCGGCGATGTATTTTACGACCGCCAGATCATGGGAAATGAAGATGTAGCTCATGCCGAACTCTTCCTGCAAATCTTGTAACAAATTCAGCACTTGTGCTTGCACAGAGACATCGAGCGCCGAGACCGATTCGTCACAGACCAATACTTCAGGTCTGAGCGTCAGGCAGCGGGCAATTGCAATCCGTTGGCGCTGACCGCCGGAGAATTCATGCGGATAGCGGTGAAAAGCGGCTGCAGGCATACCCACTTTTTTGAGGAGTTGCAGCGCCATATCAACCCGTTCTGTGTCGTCGCGTCCGATCTGATGAATCCGCATCGGTTCCAGTAATATCTGGCCGACGGTAAAGCGGGGATTGAGAGAGGCATAGGGGTTTTGAAAAATAATCTGAATCCGTCGCTTATAGGACATGAATTCTTTGTTGGACATCGCCAATATGTCCTTGCCCTGGAACAGCGCCTGTCCGCTGGTGGCCTGATGCAAGCGCAACAATGTCAGGCCGACGGTGGTTTTTCCGGATCCCGATTCACCCACCACGCCCAATGTTTTTCCGCGGGCGAGCGTGAAGGAAACATTTTGGACGGCTTTAAATTCCTTGCGGCCAAACAAACCTTGGCGAGAATAAAAACTTTTTCCCAGATTGCGCACGTCGAGCAGAATCTCTTCTTTGCCGGTCAGACCGCGACTGCGTTGTTTGGCGGTTAGCTCGGGATGATCGATTTCCGGATTGCCGTTCATGTAATCGCTAATCACCGGCAAACGCCACGGGCGGCTATCCAGCGACGGACGACAGAGCAACAGCGCCTTGGTGTAGGCATCTTGCGGGTTTTCAAAAATTTGGCGGGTAGTACCTTTTTCCCGTACTTCGCCATTGCGCATGACGATCACTTCGTCGGCAATCTCACCCACCAATGCCAGATCATGGGTGATGAACAGGACCGACATTTTGTGCCGTTTACGCAATGCTTCGATCAAATCGATAATCTGCTTTTGAATCGTGACGTCCAGCGCTGTGGTTGGCTCGTCGGCGATCAGTAACTTTGGTTCGCACGCGATGGCAATGGCGATCATGACGCGCTGTTGCTGGCCACCCGATAACTGATTGGGGAAAGCGTCTATCCGGGTTTCGGGTTCCGGGATGCCGACTTCTTTTAGCAAGGCGATAGCACGGGCACGGGCGGCTTTTGCATTCATGCCCATGTGTTGCTGCAGCACTTCACCGATTTGAAAGCCTACCGTGAAGACCGGATTGAGCGAGGTCATCGGCTCTTGAAAGATCATTGAGATATCTTTGCCACACAGTTGACGGCGTTCCGTCGGTGACAACGTTAGCAAGTCGCGGCCTTCAAACAAGACGCTGCTGGTGGCTGCAATGCTGGCGCTGTCCGACGATAATAATCCCATCACCGCCAGCGAACTGACCGACTTGCCGCTGCCGGATTCGCCGACCAGAGCAACGGTGGTATCACGCGCAATGTCGAAAGAGATTCCTTTGACTGCCTCGACGGTATTCTTTTTGTCGGTACGGAAGCTGACGCGCAGATCACGTATTTGTAATAGCGGAGTTTCCACCATGGGTGTTTTCAGTTCGGGTTCGTCGTTCAAACCGTTCGGATAAAGCATATTCATGGCGATTCCTATTTTAATTTCGGATCTAGTGCATCACGCAGTGCATCGGTGAACAGCGAAAATGCTGTGACCAGAATTGCCATGGCGATACTTGCGGCGGCGAGTTGCCACCACTTGCCAAGAATTAATTCGTTTTGTGCTTCGTTTAACATACTGCCCCACGAGACCACGCCGACCGGCACGCCAAAGCCAAGGAAGCTGAGAATAACTTCCGATTTGATAAAGCCGACCACCAGAATCGATAGCTGAACCAACGCCACGTGGCTGACGTTGGGAAATATATGGGAAAACATTTTTCGCCAGTGAGAAGCACCAATGGCGTCTGCCGCCATCACGTATTCACGCGTTTTATGCTTCATGTATTCAGCCCGAATCAAGCGGAAGGTGCCAGTCCAGCCGGTGAGTCCCAAAATCAGAACAATTGTTAGCACGCCTTTTTGTTGCAGCACTGCCGCCACCGCCAGAATCAGCAGCAGATACGGCACGGAGGTGAAGATGCTATAGAACCAGTTGAACACATCATCCACCCAACCGCCGAAATAACCGGCGATTGCGGCAAATACGGTGCCCAGCACAGTTGCCAATAATGCGGCGACCAGTCCGACCACGATGGAGGTTTCAGCGCCTTTAATCGTTTTCTTGATAATGTCACGGCCCCATTTGTCGGCACCGAACGGCAGTGTGGTTCTGCGGGCAACGGTCGCCTTGGTGCCGTCTTGTGCGAGCTTGGTGCGAATGGCGGTTAGTTCCGATTGCAGCGGATCGGCGATACCGTAATCGTTGGCGACGACGGGGGCGGTGGGCGCGAGGGTTTTGTTGGCGCGCAAAGTGCGAATCACATCAGCCAGCGGATCGAGCGGATTGTCGGGCGGAGGTTCTACGACAGCGCTGGCGTTGTTGGCGCTATCGTTTACGACGTCCGCACCCATAAACGAAGGCGGTGCATAATTGACCGCCACCTCATCGCCCCAGTCGCTGGCGATTAATCCGGTGCTCGAAAGGATGAGCACCAAAAAATATATGCCGACAACAGTCAGCGACACCATGGCGACCCAGTCAGCCCGCAGGCGACGCCAGGCCAGTGCCCACAAACCAGGGGAAGGCTCGGAGGTGAGCAGGATCGGCGCTGGCATAAGGTTGGGCGAAGCTGCAACCTCGGCAGCATCGGTGCTGGCAACGGCAGGCGCAACCACTGTTGCGGCCCTGACTGCTTCGCTTTTTCTCTTTTTGAAATCCACGATAATAGACATAGCGATAGGGCTTTCTTACTTCAGCTGAACGCGTGGATCAACCGCCTGATACATCAGATCGGTCAACAGATTGAACAGCATGGTGGCGGCCGCAACGTAGACCGTGATCGCCTTGATCACAGGGAAGTCGCTACGCTCGACCGCTAAAATAACCTCTCGCCCAATGCCCGGAATCGAGAAGAAACGCTCAATAAGGAACGCGCCGATCAATAACGCCGGTAAGTTCGACATCACATTGGTAATGATGGGGATCGCTGCGTTACGCAGAACGTGCACCCACATAATGCGTTTTTCGGTTAAGCCTTTCGCCCGGGCCGTGCGCACGTAATCCTGATTGATTTCATCGAGCACGAAGGTGCGATACAAGCGCAAGCTGGGGGCGATGCTGACCGCCAGCCCGATCAAAATCGGCAAAGCTGAATAGTGGAATAGATTTTCACCGAAGCTGCTACCCCATCCTTGTACTGGAAACATGCCAAGTTTGTAGGCAAACCAATACTGGAAAAGGATGATGTACACCAAAATGCTGATCGACATACCCACGGTGCAGGCAATCATCACCATGCGATCCGTGATCGAACCGCGTACGAATGCAATCGCCAGGGCCAATGCCACGGCGATAAAAGTTTCAAGAATGGTGAGGGGAACCAGCACCGTCAACGATGGCCCAAGCCGCGTCAGGATGACGTGCGAGACCGATTCGCCGGTACTCCAGCTTGCCCCAAAGTCAAAGGTGACAATCTGTTTAATGAAAATCCATAACTGGACGATGTAGGGCTGATCGATTCCGAGTTGGGCGCGGATATTAGCGATCTGGGCGGGATTGGACATCTTTCCCGCCAAAATGTAAGCCGGATCGCCACCAACCCAGTTGAACAGGAAAAATACCAGGACGATGACGCCTAGCATCGTTGGTATCATTTGCCATAAGCGGCGCAGAATATAAGCGGTCATTGGCGTCCTTATTGGAGGCGCTGGCCGGAGATTTCAGCAAAGAACGCCTTGCTGTTCGGTTCGCGGCCGAGGAAGGTGCGGACCATGCCGGCACCGGATTTTTCACTGCCGTGGGAAAGGATCGTGGCGCGATAGAATTGACCGACTTCCGGGTTCATGAGCTTGCCGTTATAGCGCGACAGCATATCCAATGCCAATACCTCGGACCACATATAACCGTAATAGCCGGCTGCGTAACCGCCCATCAAATGGCCAAACTGGCCGGGGAATTCGGTGCCGGTAACATAGCCGAGCGGCGTGGTACCTTCCATTTTTTGCCATATGGCTAACGGCTGTTCAGTGGCCGCCTGATCGTTGTGTATGCGCATGTCGTAACTAGCGTAAAGAAGTTGGCGGGCATAACGAATGCCGCGCCCATAATTATGAGCCGCAGTCATTTTCTGCACCAAGGCATCATCGACTGTCGGGCATGGGGTTTTGCAATAGCTTGACAATAATACCAAGGACTCCTTACGTCGTGCCCATTCTTCGTACATTTGTGACGGTGCTTCGACAAAATCCAGCTCGACGCTGGTGCCTGCCTGACTGACATAAGCCGTGTGAGAGAGCACGCCATGTAATACATGGCCAAATTCGTGGACCAACGTTTCCAGTTCGTCGCTATTGAGGCCGTGGCGGTCAAAATTGGTGACCAAAACTGAGATTGGCGTGCGATGGGCAAGCGTACTCACTCCACGAGTGCCCCATGCGGCTGCGTGGCCATATTTTCCGGGGCGTGGATACAAGTCCAGATAAATGCCCGCGATACGTGATTTTGTTTTGTTATCGATAACATCGTAGTATTGCACTTCCGGATCCCATACCGGCACTTCCATGCGTTTGAACGTGACCCCGTACAATGTGCTTGAGACACCCAGAATCCAGGGCACCGCAGCGTCGGTAGGGAAATAGTTGCGGAGCGCTTCCTGGTCGAGATCGTAACGAGCGTGTTTTAATTTTTGTTGCCAGTAGTCGAGATCCCACCGTTCAAGGGTGGTTTGTGCGAGTGGGGTGGTTAACGTTTCGGCCTTAAAGGCGCGCAATTCCGCAATTTCCTTGATTTCCAACTGGGTCACCGCGCCTTGGACTTCGCTCAGAAAGGAATACACGGCTTGTGGTGATTTTGCCATACGACGACGTAGTACCAGATCGGCGTAGCTGGGAAGAGCGAACAGACCGGCCATTTCATGGCGCAGATCCATGGCTTGCTTTAGTACATTCAGGTTCGCAGGCGTGCCATGATTTTCAAACGCCATCTGATAACGTCGGCGGGCTTCGCTGTTATCGGCCGACTCCATGAATGGTTTGTAATCAGGATAATCAAAGCCTAACTGATAGTTGCCTTGTTCATCTGGCCTGACGCGCGCCATATAAGCCGCTGGCAACCCTTGCATCTCGGCTGGCGTGAACGTGACCTTCTGCGTGTTGTCGCGAATATTCCGGGCAAATTCCTGACTCAGCGTTTCCAGCTTTTCAAGTATTTCCTTCAGGCGTGCGCGCTTGGCTGGCGGCAGCGAGACCCCGGCATCCTCAAAACTATACAAAATATCCTGCCGCAGTTTTTGTTCAATCGGCTCAACAGGTTGGATCGCTTTGAAGCGTGCGTATTGGTGTTCATTTTGCAGCAATTCGGTTGAGAACGTGTTCAGCGCGATCAGACAGGCTTCGGTAGCGCTGCGCACTTTGGCATCCGGCGAGACATTATTCAGAATATCAACCGGCCCCTGCAAATCTTCGATAGCGATTTGCAGCGCGTTCCATTTGGCGAGCACAGTTTTGGTGTCTTTGGCATGCGCCGCGGGTTCTTGATCGGTGGCAGATACTTGCTGTCGCAAGGCGGTTAAGGTACGGGTACATAAAGGCATGATGTCGTCGGCCTTCAACAACGGAATCAAAGGCCGCTGGGCGGCGGACTGGGGATTGTTTTGGGCTAGCGCCGGATTCAGCGCCAGCGCAAACAGGGCTGCCGAAACCGGCCAAAAACAGGAGGATGACTTATAGAATGATTTCATGCATTACTTTCCAGAGATTGGAGATTTACTGCAAAATGTCTGCGGAAATAGCGACAACGAGGGCACATTATTTGCGCTTTTCAATATCAAAATACATCCACTCAATCGGCAATATCGGATGCTTTTTAAAGCCGATGACGCGTGGTTGTGCCAGCATGTTCCGATAGCGGGCGTAGCCGGGGCGAATTGGCGCATAGACCTCTAAAATGCGCGCCATTTTGTGATACAGGACCTCGCGTTCAGGACCGGCAGGCATTCTTTGCGACTCGGCATACAATGTGTCGTATGCAGGAATTTTGGAGCAGCCGTTGTTGTTCTGGTAGATATTCGGACCATAAAACAATTGCATGAAATTGTCGCCGTCCGGATAGTCCGCGATCCACGGGGCGGTGCGGGTTTGCAGCTGACATTGTTTTTCGGCCTTCAAAATATCCGGAAACGGCTTTAGGTCGCCGAGCATGTGAATATGAATCAGATCGTAGGTCTTTTTCCACATCTCCGATTGCTGTTGTCCCAACGAGTCGGCGCGGGCGGTGTAGCGAATCTGTAATGGCTTGCCGTCGGGCAGCGTGCGCCAACCGTCTCTGCCTAACTTGTAGCCAAATTTATCGAGCAATGCATTCGCTGCTTCGGGTTCAAACTGGATACTGCTTTTGTAAGTGGGATCATAGCCGACGACCCCGGGCGGAATCGGATATTCAAGGGGAATTGCTTCGTCATTCCAGACGATCTTTATTTCTTCACGAACGTTATGCGCCATCGCTATTGCACGACGCAGGGCAATCTTGTCTTTGGTCATGCCACCCAGTACCGGATCGCGCATATTCCAGTAGGTATAGCTGATTTCAGGATCGACAATGCGTGATAGCTGGATACCTTTTTTTACCAGATCCGGTTTTAGTTTTCCGTTTAATAACGCTTGTGGCGCGAGCGGCCCTTCCAATTGGAAAAGATCAATTTCATCTTTCTGAAAGGCCAGCCAGCGCGATTGATCTTCCACCATCACGCTGATTTCGATCCGGCCGATCTGTGGCATATGCTTGCCTTGCATTTGCGCGACGATACGCTGATCATCAGGATCACTGCCCGGCTTAAAGTCCCAGACATAGCCGCGATAGTCAGGGTTTGCGGTAAGTACCATGCGTGAGCCTCGCGCCCATTGCGTCAACAGATAGGGGCCGGTTCCCACTGGATTCGCCATGACCTGACCTTGGGCATCACGATATTTCTCCACCACCTCGCGTGCCATCGCGCCAGTGGGCTGATGCGCCAGTATCATGCCGAGATTGAAATCAGGCTGTTTAAGATTGATGCGCAGGGTGTAGCGATCCAGCAGTTCAAGTCCGTGAATATTGGAATCATAATCAAACTGATTGGTCTTTCTGGCAGCGGCGGCCAATTCGTCCAGTCCGATAACCTTGCCTTCCAGTAGCCAGGCCTGCGGGGAGCTGAGTTGCGGATCGAGCAGGCGTTTGTAGGAATACACATAGTCAGCCATGGTCAATTCGCGCTTCTTGCCGTTAAACGCCGGATCGGCAGAAAAATAGATCCCTTTTTTCAAGCGGATGGTATAGGTTTTTCCGTCCGCCGACACCTCGGGCAACGCCTCCGCCGTCAATGGCACCAGTTTGGCGGGACGTGCCAGATAATCGTAAGTAAAGAGCGGTTCAAATACCGATTGATTCACCACCTGTGAATACAGGTCCCGTGTCATGGCCGGATCAAAGCCGGTTTCCGCTGCCGGAATCACATAGCGCAGGACTTTTTCCTGGTCCGCCGGAGAGGTTGGGGCTGCGCTGGCCGTGGCTATCGGCAGGGTACCCATGACGGCGATGCAAAGGGCCGCGATGGCCAACTTTCCGCTTAACGCGTATGAATGCATTATGTTGAGGTCTCCGTGTTGCATAGTTTTTTTGCCGCTTGATAAAGGATGATAGCTCGTTGGGTTAATGTTTTTCGACATCCAGATATTCCCAGTCGGCATGCAAAATAGGGTGCTTTTTAAAGCCCTTTACCCACGGACGGATGACCCAATTACGAAAGCGCGAGAGGTGTAAAACTTGTGCGGTATCGGCTTCGACCTGTCGCTCCATCAGGTTGTAAAATACCTGCCGTTGTGGACCGTCCGGCAACGCGCGCGCTTTGCGATAGGCATCGTCGAATGCGGCGGAGGCGTAGCAGCCGAGATTGCCTTGTCCAGCGTTCGGTCCGTAAAAGCTTTCGAGAAAGTCGGAGCCGTCGGGGATGCTGGCGGTGCCGCCAAGGCCCCACATCATTAACTTGCATTCGGATGCGGCTTTGAGATTGTCAGCGAAGTTGCTGACCGGGAAATCAGTGCGCAGTCCCACTTCATCCAGAGAGCGCTTCCAGATTTCCATCCGAGCCTGATCTGCGGATGATGCAGAAGAAAAAATCTTGATGGTCAACGGTTTGCCATCCGGCAAATTGCGATAGCCGTCCGGGCCTTTGTTGTATTTGAAGTAATCGAGTAATTTATTCGCCAGATTAGGATCGTACGTGATGCTGCTGCGATAGTTAGGATCGTAACCGGCAACCCCAGGCGGCACTGTCGATTGGGCTTTGGTAGCCTGACCGAAGCGGACCAGGGTGATTTCATCATCAAGGTTGTAGGCCATGGCAATCGCCCGGCGTAACGCAATTTTTTCGTTGCTGTAACCACCGACGATGGGGTCTTTGAAGTTGAAGATAGTATGCGTAATCTCGGCACCGACAAAGCGATACAGCGATACGCCTTGCGCCGTGTACTGCGGTTTAAGCACATCCTTATCTAACGCTTTTTGCACCGAACTTCCAGCCAGTTCGCCAATGTCGAGTTGACCGCTGTCGAACGCCAGCCAACGTGGTTGTTCTTCTTCGATGATGCTGATTTCAACCCGACCGACCTGCGGCATATGTTTGCCTTGCATGTCTTTGATCACCTGGGTATCCCATGCATCGCCGGAAGATTTAAAGTTCCAGGTGTAGCCGCGATAGTCGGGATTTGCCTCCAGCACAATTTTGCTGCGGGGGACATATTCTTTCAAAAAATAAGCACCGGTACCGACTGGATGCCGACCTGAATCTGCACCGTACTTTTCGATCACTTCTCGGGCTACCGCGCCAGTGGTCGAATGCGCCAGCAGATATAAGAAGGTCTGATCAAGAGCGTTTAATTGAATGCGTAACGTGTAGCGATCCGGGGTTTCCAGTCCAGGGACCGGGGCATCGTAGTTGAAATGGCCGGATTTTTTGGCTTGCTCGACCAGTGCGTCCAGGCCGACTATTTTTCCTTCGAACGAACTGGCTTGCGGTGAGCGATTTTTTGGGTCAAGGACGCGCTTGATGGAGTACGCATAATCCTGTGCCGTCAACTCGCGTCGGGCGCCGTTAAAGGCTGGGTCTGGTGTGAAAAAAATGCCCTTCTTCAGATGGAAGATGTAGGTTCGTCCATCGTTACTGACTTCTGGCATGGCCTCGACCGTCTTCGGCACCAGTTTGGCCGGACGCGCCAGGTAATCATAGGTTAACAGGCTCTCATAGATTGCTTCGCCCACCCAGGTTGAATAAAGACTGTTGTTGGTGCGGACCATATCGAAACCGTCGTCGGCTGCTTCAAATGCAACATGTACGACTTTAGACAGGTCTGCTGGATTTGATGCAGCAACTGCTGCATTTGCAACTATCAACATGCAAACAGGTGTAAGCAGTAACCGGGTGAGTCGTTTAGAAATCTGCATCTTTCTTTCCCTTTTTTTGGGCATTTTATGACTGCTGTCTGATCGTGTGGCGACGTTAAAAATACTATGTAAACAATATCTTAATCACTGTTTATGTGGTGCTTGAAAATGCACAAAAAACTACATTTGTATCGTTGCCATTATGAAAGCATACACCAGATTTTCCCAATATTTTTAGGTGGCATAAAATTTGCTTTAAGTTGCCTTGTGGAATGTTATCGGTCGTTAAAATGTATGCCAGATTCCAATAAATCGTCTTTCTTTTGTTTTGTGTATTTTTTTGTATTTTTTGTTAATTCTGGATATGGAAAAATTTTATTTTAATTTTTATTAATGAATAAGAATAATTTTCTTCCAATCGCTCAAAAAGCGATTAATAAATATTTCAAAATTTACAAAGATTTAATTTCAACTCTAACTATTATCCCCAGGGAGTTTGTTTATGATGACGGAAAAGGGTTTGTCGAGATCACTACGTAAGATCTTTTCGGGGGGCATGGCTGTCAGCTTCGGCTTGATGGCACATACTGCGTTTGCGCAGGAAGATCCTTCTGGTGAACCGCAATTGCAACGGGTTGAAATTACCGGCTCATCGATCAAGCGCGTTGCAGCGCAAGGGGCCTCGCCGATAACCATTATTAAGGCCGATGACTTTCAAAAAGTAGGAGCCACCACGGCTGCCGAAGTGCTGGCCAGCGTGTCCGGTAACCAAACGCAATTTAATGCATCGTCAAACGTTGGTACCAGTAAAACTGTTGGTGCGGCCGCCGACTTGCGCGGTCTTGGTTCCAACAAAACGCTGGTATTGCTGAACGGTCGCCGTCTGGCTAACAGTGCATTCGACGGCGCGGCGGTCGATTTGAATGTCATCCCGATTGCTGCGCTTGATCGGGTTGAAATTTTACGGGACGGCGCTTCGGCCATTTATGGTACCGATGCGATTGGTGGCGTGATCAACTTCATCACCAAGCGTTCTTATACCGGGGTTAACTTAAGCGTCGAAGGCATTGTGCCAGAGCAAGCAGGCGGTGCTGAGAAGCGCTTCAACTTGTCGGGCGGGATGGGCGATCTGGATAAGGATGGCTTCAACTTCTTCGGCGTGATTGACTATCACACCCAGAATGCGGTCCAGGCTAGCGACCGCAGCTTCTCCAGATTGGGTGGGCAGAATCCAGGTGTCGGACTTAACGCAAGTAGCGGTAATTCCAGCCCGGCCAACTTTTACGACGCGGGTGCCGGTGCGATTGATCCGACTACGGGCAAGCCGTCCGGGCTGAGCGGTAACCCGTATTACGGTGCAGGTTGTCGTCCGCCGTATGCCAATCCCGTTGCGGGCGGCACTTGTCGCTACAACAGTCAGGCGAACATTGGGATTATTCCGCAAACAGAAGAAGTCTCTTTCCTGGGTAAAGGCACCATCAAGCTGGACGCGGACAACACGGCGTCGATTGAATATCTGCATGCGGAAAGTACAGTGAAAACGCGGGTTGCCGGGGACGTCTTTGCCGGTGACGGCAGCGGTACCAGCAGTGACTACCTGGTTCCGAGCACCAGCCCTTACTATCCGGGGAATGGCGTGACCCCTGGGGTTGCAGGGTTAAGCGGCGGTCCATTATCGGTGGCATGGCGTTCTACCGATGCCGGACAGCGCGTCAATGATTCCGTCAACAGCACAGATCGTTTGTTGTTGAGCATGGAAGGCACCAAATTTGGATGGGATTACAAAACCGGCCTGGCTTATTCGATGAGTAAGGCACGCGACGAATTGAACGGCGGGTATCTCAATAATAATTTGATCAAATCCGGTCTGCTCAATGGCATCATCAATCCGTTCGGTCCACAAAGCGCCGCTGGAAATGCTTACCTGAACAATGCCGAGGTGCTGGGTTCTTACGAAAGCGCTAAAACGCAATCGGCTTCGGTCGATTTTACGGCTAGTCGCGAACTGTTTCAGCTTCCGGCAGGACCGTTAGGTTTTGCGATCGGCGGCGAGTTCCGGCATGAAAGCGCGCAGTTCAATGTCAATCACGCGCTTGCGGATTTGTCCGCTAGTACAGGTTCACAAGATGCCCAGTCTTCCTCTGGCAGTCGGAATGTCAGCGCCGTGTTTACAGAGTTCAATGTCCCTATCGTCAAGTCGCTGGAAGCGCAACTGGCATTGCGTTACGACAAATACAGCGACGTCGGCAATACGCTCAATCCAAAGGTGGCGCTACGCTGGCAACCTTCAAAGCAGTTGATGTTCCGTTCCTCGTATAGCACAGGTTTCCGCGCGCCGAGTCTGTATGAACTGAATGACCCAAACTCTAAAACGTATACCAGCAGCGTCTATAACGATCCGTCGTTATGCCCAGGCGGAACCACTGCGGCAGGTGGTATCAGTGCCCGGGATTGCGGTCAGCAGTTCTTCCGTCAGGGTGGTGGTAATCAACAACTGCAACCGGAAAAATCCAACTCGTTCACTTTGGGTACGGTGATGGAGCCAGTCAAGGATGTCACGGTATCGATTGATTATTGGAATATCAAAATCAAGAATCAGATATCGGTGGTTCCAGAGGGTGATATTTTTGGCGATCCGGTTAAGTATGCCGCGGACTTCGTGCGTAACGCCGATGGCTCACTCAACTACATCGTCGATACCAACGTCAATCTCGGAAACGTTAAAACGCAAGGTATTGATCTGGGTCTTTCATGGCGTCTGCCAAAGTCGGATTGGGGTAACTTTGGCGTGTCGTTAGACGGTACTTACGTCAACCAATACGACTATCAATCGGAAAAGGGCGGCGCATACAAAAGCAATCTGGGCGTCTACGGTGGTGGCGTTGGTACTGCCGGTGGCGTGATATTCCGCTGGCGCCATACCGCGACCGTTACCTGGAGCAAAGGTCCATGGGGTGCCGTGATACAGCAATCTTTCGCCACCGGCTATCAGGATCAAAATGGCAGCTCGGTAGTGGATGGCTTCAATCATCATGTTGGTTCTTACACCCGTTACAACCTTTCAGGAACCTATGCCGGATTCAGAAACCTGACATTGACGGCGGGAATCAAAAACCTGTTCAATACCGATCCACCTGCCAGTAACCAAACCGATAACTTCCAGTACGGTTATGACTCACGGTATGGCGATGCAATCGGCCGGGCTTTCTTTGTGCGGGCTAATTATGCTTTCAAGTAGGTGAGCCGATAGTAGGGGAGCTAATAGTTTGCGATATTGATCGAGCCTGTTCCGCAGCGCGTTGACCAGTTTTTTTAGCTGGTCTTCGCCTAGCGGAATACGCATTTGGTCAATGGATAGCCCGCCTGGTTGAAGAATTTTCTGGCAATTGAATAATGATGTATCGGAGGAAAATGGCATGGATTTCACGCAGGATGGAACAAAACCTTCCAAGAATTTAGTCGGCATCGGCGTGGTGGTTCTTTTGCATGTGGCCTTGGTGTATGCGCTTCTTACCGGACTTGCCCGCAAAGTTGTTGAAGTCATTCAGCAACCGGTCGAAACCAAAATCGTAGAAGAAATCAAGCCGCCACCGCCACCACCACCACCGGCTAAGCCGGTGCCTCCCCCACCAAAAACGGTCGCTCCACCGCCGCCGTTCGTACCGCCGCCGGAGGTGAAAGTGCAGCCGCCACCACAAGTTGACGTGATTGCAGCGGTCACCAATGTCAAACCGGCGACGGCCGACTTGCCAACGTCGACTGCGCAGCCATCGGCTGCAGCGGCAGGGCCGGCAACGCCGTCACATACCAGCGCAAAAGTGGCCGGTAACTGCGAGAAACCGGCATATCCAAGATCGTCGCTGCAAAACGAAGAAGAAGGCGTGGTTAACGTCAAGCTGTCTATTGGTGTTGATGGCAATGTACTAGATGCCGTGGTTGAAAAAAGTAGCGGCTTCAGAGATCTGGACAGGGCAACCATGAAAGCGTGGAGCCTTTGCCACTTTATCCCCGCGATGGCTGATGGTCAGGCGGTCGCGTCTACCACAAGGATGCAGTATGTCTGGAAGCTGGAGTAAATCGCTAAATTTGCAGCCGACTATGCACTTTGAAGCAGCACACCTTATTTTGTCTTTTCAGCATTCTAATGTAATTATTTTGGAGTAATCGTATGTCTTCTACTCGTAATCGCTTTTCCGCTTTTATCGCTGCTGTGATGATCGCTACCGCGACACTTTCCGCACCATTGGTGATGGCGCAGACAGCGTCCACGCCCGCAGATGTTGCTGCGGCAGCTTCGGCGGCTTCGACAGCAGCAGCGGCTGCGACTTCGTCAACGCCTGATGGTGCTGCAACGGCTGCCAGCGTGAGTGCAGTGCCGCCACCGCTTCCGGCGACTACAGAAACCGTCAGTAATCCGTACGGTTTGGACGCGCTCTGGAAGGGCGGCGATTTTGTCGCCCGTGGCACCCTGATCATTTTGGTGTTGATGTCGATGGGAAGCTGGTACATCATCATCACCAAGTTGATTGAACAAGTAAAACTGATGGGGCAGGCCAGAGATGCGAAGAACAATTTCTGGAAAGCACCTACCGTCGATGTAGCGATTGCAGGCCTGAAGCCAGCCAGCGCTTATCACTTCATTGCCCAGACCGGCAGCACCTCGACGCAGCATCACGATGGCGCATTACTGGAGCAGATTGATCTCAACACCTGGATCACGATGTCAATCCAGCGTTCTGTCGAAAAGGTACAAAGCCGCTTGCAAGATGGTCTGGCGTTCCTCGCCACCGTTGGTTCTACCGCACCTTTCGTCGGCCTGTTCGGGACAGTGTGGGGGATTTATCACGCGTTGACCGCCATCGGTATCGCTGGTCAGGCATCGATTGACAAAGTCGCCGGTCCGGTTGGTGAAGCATTGATCATGACCGCAATTGGTCTGGCAGTGGCGGTGCCAGCAGTGCTGGGTTACAACTGGCTGGTACGTCGCAACAAGAGCGCCATGGAAGAAATTCGCTCGTTTAGCGCTGACTTGCATTCGGTCTTGCTGAGTGGTGTGATGTCAACCAGTTCTGCGGGGCAGATTGCCAGCATCAAGAAAAAGGTTGGCTAATCATGGGCATGTCACTTGGCTCTTCCGATGGGGATGAAGACGAAGTGATCGGCACGATTAACACGACGCCGCTGGTGGACGTTATGTTGGTGTTGTTGATCATTTTCCTGATTACGATCCCTGTCGTCACGCACACGATTCCGGTCAAGCTCCCAAGCGAAACTGAACGACCCTATGTGACCAAGCCGGAAAATATTAATCTGGCCGTTAACAAACAGGGCGACATGTTCTGGAATGAGCAACTGGTACCGAACACGACACAACTGCTGGCGAAGTTGAAACAGGTTGCGGTGCTGGTACCGCAACCGGAGTTACATATTCGCGGCGATCAGAAAACCAAATACGAATATATCGGGAAGGTCATCTTGACGGCCCAGCGTGCCGGTATCGCCAAGATCGGATTTATTACCGAGCCGCCACCGCGTCAATAACAGGGAGCAATCTATGGGTATGAATATAGGCTCATCCGGGGGCAGCGGTAACGATCCGGAACCGATGATGGAAATGAACATGACGCCGCTAATTGACGTCATGCTGGTACTCATCATCATGCTGATTATCACGATTCCGATTCAGAATCATGCGATCAAATTGAATATGCCGACCGGTAATCCGCCAGTCCAATCCGCACCGCCGATTGTCGATACCGTCGACATCGATCCGACCGGTACCGTGTTGTGGAACGGTGCGCCGATGGCAAACCGGGCGGAATTGGAAAGCAAGTTGCAAGCAGTGGTCGCGATGGGAAATGTGGATGAGGTGCATTTGCGGCCGAATAAACTGGTGGAGTACAAGTCCGTCGCTGCCGTGATGGCATCGGCGCAACGGCTTGGCGTCACCAAAATTGGTATCGTTGGTAACGAGCAGTTTATGAATCAGTAGCCGTCAATTTGAACGGTGTGAGGCCAACAGGCAGGGTAACTCCTGCCTGTTGGCCTTTTTTTTTGGTATATCGCACCTTCTTGCTGCGTGTTGGTGGCGTCATCAGATTGTCACAATGCTACCGCATAATTTTATGATGGAAATTATGCGCTTCCACTGCATGCGCATTTAACGGGTTATTGCATACGGCAAAATCTTCTATCCGAGAGTAATTCAGCGGTGCCGGATTGGCTCTCGTTACTATCTTACCTTTATAGCCTATGACAGCCTCACAACGGTTAGCATCCATTTGCGTCCTGGTACCGGGCCAATCGATACTTTCAGGTAGCAAAGTCGATAATTTGCTGGAGCTTGTAGTAGAAATTCTCGAAAAGCGGCAACTTAAAGCGGTTTTTCAGCCGATCATCAACATGCTAAACGGCGAGATTATCGGCTTTGAGGGATTGATTCGTGGTCCTTTAGACAGTCCACTTCATTCTCCTTTGACATTGTTCGAAGGAGCGAAAGCCTGCCATCTGAGCGTAGAGATGGAACATCTCGCTCGCGAGATTGTACTTGAGGGCTACGCCGCCCTGAACCTGCCGGGAAAATTGTTTCTCAATGTCAGCCCTGAAGTATTACTTCAATCTCCCTCGCAGTGCGATGAACTCCTGGCGTTCATACAAAAAATAGGAATACGTCCGGATCGCATTATTCTTGAACTAACGGAAGGGCAACCTACCCATGACTATGCATTATTGCGCGACGCCGCTACACTTTACCGCGCAAGGGGATTTCGGATTGCGATTGACGACCTTGGGGAAGGTTTTTCCAGCTTGCGGCTCTGGTCAGAACTGCGGCCGGAATACGTAAAAATTGACATGCATTTTATTCGGGACCTTGACCGGGATCCGGTAAAACTGCAGTTCGTCAAATCAATTCAGGAAATTGCCAACGTTTCTGGAACGGCGGTGATTGCCGAAGGTATCGAAACCGCGGCCGAGCTGGTGATGATCAAAGAGCTAGGGGTTGCATTCGGTCAGGGTTATCGGATCGCCCGGCCGTTGGACAATCCGATCAGAATTGTTCCTGACGATATTGCGAATGCATTGGCCCAGGTCAGGATTAACCTTGATCCGCAAAAGATTGAAATTAAGAAGGGCGTGGTAACCGCGTTAAAGATCATGCGAGTGGTCACGAGGGTGGCGCCGGAAATGTCCAATAATGAAGTGTACGAAATGTTCATTCGTGATCCCGAACTACATGTGATCCCCGTCGTTAAAGATGACGTGCCGCTTGGGTTGATCGCACGCGCCGATCTCATTGATAGGTTCGCACGCCCCTTTTTACGCGAGTTACAAGGGAAAAAGCCCTGTACTTTATTGATGGATACTGAACCCATGATGACGGATAAAGACATTGGGCTTCAGGTATTAAGTCAGGCGATTGTAGAAGGCGACCGACGCCATCTGTTAAACGGTTTTATTATTACCGAGCAAGGAAAATACCTGGGCATTGGGAGCGGCCATGATTTGATGCGAGAAATAACAATAATGCAGATTAACGCCGCGAGTCATGCCAATCCGCTGACACACCTACCCGGCAACGTGCCGATTAACGAACACATGGAGGACCTGCTGCGGAGTGACGTTCCGTTCTGCGCCTGCTACGTTGACCTCGATAACTTCAAGCCGTTTAATGATGTGTACGGTTACAGCAGAGGCGACGATGTGATTCAGTTGACGGGGAGGACCTTGGTCGCGCATAGCAATCCGGAGCAGAATTTTGTTGGGCACATAGGTGGCGATGACTTCATGATCCTGTTTCGAACTGACGATTGGGAAGCGCGCTGTCGTCGCATATTAGCCGACTTCGATTCTGCTATCAGGGAGCACTATAGCGCCGTCGATTGTGCGCGGGGCGGTTATATCAGCGAGGATCGGCGCGGAACAAAAGTATTTTATGGATTGATTAGCATATCACTTGGGGTGGTGCAGATCAAACCTGGACAATACACCTCGCATCATCAAATCGCGGCTGCCGCTGCCGAAGCAAAAAAACAGGCGAAAAAAGTGACCGGCAGCAGCTTATTCGTTGATCGTCGTACGGCAACCTGGTCCGCGATCTCCTGACGGCGGTAATGGAATTTTTTGAGTACAAATCTTTGTGGGAACATGTTGGCGTGTTAATTAACTGTCCAAAACACCGTTACCTTCAGCATTGGAGTTAAAAGATCAAGCGGGGAAAATATGTCTGGCTGCGCTGCAAGGCCGTAAAGCTCGGTAGCATGCGTAAATGTGCCAGAGCCTTATAATAGGATCTAATGCATGAAGTGCAGGTTGACTGCAGACGCCTTGGCTGCTATTCGATCCCTGCTGATGGTAGGTATTCCGAAAAATAAGAATCAAATAAGGAAGCAAGCGATGAGCGCAGGAACAAGATTAGCGGGAACTCCCGATCCGATGCACGTTTGGGATGGTGTGGGCGGTGTCAAGCTTGCCGGTGATGCGTGGGGTGATCCGGGTGGACATCTGGTGATCTTGCAACATGGCGGTGGACAGACGCGGCACGCATGGAAGCATACTGGCCGGATGCTCGGCGCGGCGGGCTATTACGCGGTCGCTTTCGATGCACGTGGTCACGGCGATTCTGATTGGGCACCTGATGGATTGTACGGCCAGGATGTCATGGTGGAGGATCTGAAATGCGTAATCGCCGCACTCGGTAACGGGCGTCCTGTGCTGGTGGGTGCCTCGATGGGTGGCGGGACCAGTCTGGTGGCAATTGGTGAGGAGCATGTCAATGCGACCGCGCTCGTGTTGGTAGATATCGCACCGCGTATCGAGACTGAGGGCATCGACAAAATCCAGGCATTCATGAGTCTGAAGCCGGAAGGATTTGACTCCTTGCAGGAAGTGGCCGACGCGATCGCCACTTATCAACCGCACCGTGAGGCGCCGAAAAACCTTAACGGGCTAGCCAAAAATGTTCGACTGGGTGATGACGGTAAATATCGCTGGCATTGGGACCCGCGATTTCGCCCGCAGCGACACGATTTTGCCGCACGCGAAATCCGCCTCACCAAGTGCGCTCGTCGGCTTCGCGTGCCAACCCTGCTGGTGCGCGGTGGACTTTCGGACGTATTAACCGACGAGGGAGCGCAAGATTTTCTGCGACTTTGCCCGCACAGTGAATATGTGAACGTTACCGCTGCAGGGCATATGGTGGCTGGGGATCGCAATGATGTTTTTGGCACAGAGGTTATCGCATTTTTGTCGCGACTGGTCCCCCCTGCCAGCGCGCCGCTGCATCCCTCTCAGGTACTGAACCCGAGCACACGTGATGCGTCTGGAAAATTGTTTGATGTTCCGTGATTGAAGTCAGAAGTTATATGGTCGCGGATTGATTGTTCGCACTATGCGTTATCTTTACCAAGGCACCGTACCCGCTACGACGGCTTGGTTAAAGCTGGCGGCAATCGCGCCTTAGTCCAATGGTATTTCTTCCCTATGCTGCGGCATACCGACGGCGATCGGCGCAGTTTCATGCGATTTCACCAAGAGCCATACCGCTGCACCAGCCACCAGTGCGACCAGAGAAGACATAAAAAATACCCCTTGATAGGCGAAGCCGAGACTATCGCTGGCGACGCTGCTGAGTCCTTGATGCGCAGAAATAAATGCTTTCGCCGCCTGCAGATTACCATTGACGATTGAATGGATAATCTGGCCTTTTTCCATGTCAGTGGTCATCGGCAGATCGCGCGACACGATGATGCTGATCCGTTCATACAAAATCGCCCCCAGCGCGGCGAATCCAACCACGACGCCGCTGAACCGCATGGTGCCTGCAATACCGGAGGCCATCCCGGCCCGTTCAACCGGTATCACGCTCATGCCCACCTTTGCCGTCTGACCGTTAAGAATCCCCGCACCAACCGAGGCGATCATCATGGACCATAGAACGCTCAGGTATTGGAATTCGCGGATATGCAACGCCGTGAAAAAAGCTCCGATGCCGACCAGGATCAAGCCGCTGGACAGGAGCGTACGCCCGGACAAGTGATAGTCAAGATAGGAGGAAACAACGCGTGGCATGATGAACAGGGGAATCGCCAGCGGCAACATCAGCAGTCCGGCGATAAGCGGTGACTTTCCCAGTCCGCTCTGAAAAAATAATGGCAGATAAGTGAGCAGTGTAAGGAACGAGACTGCATAGGCGACACCGGCAATGGTCGCACCGAGATAAGTGGGACGTAAAAAATAATGCAGTTCAACCATCGGACGTTTCTGTTTCAGTTCGACGACGAGGAAGGCGATAAAAAATACGGCGGAGCCAGCCAACTGCAGGATGATCGGCAGACTGCTCCATCCGTCACGGTTACCCGCAATCAGGGCCGAGGTCAGTAAGCCCAATCCGGCGCTCAAGGTGACAACGCCTGCAGTATCAATCTTGTTTGCGTTCGGGTCTTTTGAATCGGTAACGGTACGTAGCACCAAAGCAATCATCACACACCCTATCGGCAGATTGATGTAGAACGCCCATTGCCATCCCAGCGATTGCGTGATCAATCCTCCTACCACCGGTCCCAGCGTGGTGGCAATGCCGATTACCGAGCCCCAAAATGCAAACGCTTTGGCGCGGGCAGCACCATGGAATCCATGAGCGAGAATGGCGAGTGCGGCACTCAGTTGCAAGGCAGCTCCTGCTCCTTGCAAAACCCGCGCTGCATTCAGCACCAGACTCGTGCTCGCCGCGCCACAGATGCCCGAAGCGACGGTGAACAACGCCAGCCCTATCAGCAGCATGCGTTTTCTGCCGAAGCGGTCAGCCAGCGCGCCCGCCGGCATCAGCAGAATGGCGAATGCTAGTGTGTAGCCGGAAATGACCCATTCAATGGCCGCAAAATCGGCGTGGAGTGAATGGGCTATCGAGGTCAACGAAACGGCTACGATATTCGCGTCCAGGTTAATCATAAACGACGGTATGGAAACGCATAACAGCAGTAGCGTATTTTTTGAAATCATGTTGAATCTCCGTTCGCAGATTTTAATCTGCATTTGTCCGTATCAATCACGTAAGGCCGCCGATACCTTTTCTGCAAAAGCCGGTGAAGCGATAAAATCCAATGTCTTTCTTAAGATAAGTGCATCGTCGTCGCCGTAGGCCTGCTCGAAACTCTCCTGGACGCGCTGCCATATTTTTCGTGCTTCTTTTAATTTTTCCTCGCCCGCTTGCGACAAAAAAACCCTTTTACTGCGCCGATCCTGACCGTCAACGGCGAGGGTAACAAGGCCATCGCGGACTAAAGGCTTTAAGGTATGCCCCAGAGCTGAAAGATCCATCACCATGGTGTCGGCGAGGGCGCGCATTGTTGCTCCCTGTGCACGATCAATCTGCGATAACAAACCATACTGCGTTCCGCGCAGGTCACAAACTTTCAAGGCATCGTCGTAAATTTGGCCGATCCTTCTCGCGGCGCGGCGAATTGCTGAATTGATACAGGCACTCGGTGGCCCATTTTGGGGATCGAGCTCAATGGCGGGGTAGGGGTGATTCATGCGGATTTTCCAGATGATTAATTACAGGTATATACCTGTATTATATCGATCCAGATGAGAATGTCGAGAAATTTTCTTTACACGCCGGTGAGGTTGGCTTTTTGTGGGGAGTTTACGTTTTAGTACGATGGCGGTGGGCTAGTCCCACCTCACCATCGTGCGTGCGCCTCAAATATAAAGTTCGGCACCTTGGGGTTGCCTTGGGCTGGCTATCGGAAAGGTGCATCCGTTGAAAAAGTCCTTCTATTTCCTTTTCGTTAAGATCGATTGATAGAGGAAAGTTCAACAGCCAACTATTTTACGTTCGCGGAGTTCAGACAGAATCTCATCGGATAGATTTAGTTCGCCCTGGAGAACCTCACGGGTTGCCTCACCCAAATGCTGTCCGGCCCAACGAATGGTTCCGGGCATCCGGGACAGCCGGGGAACCGGGGACGTAAGACAAACGTCGCCACGATCATGGTCTGGTACGTCGACAAAGTTGCTGCGTGAAACAACTTGCGGGTGATTCATCAAATCGTCAATACTCTGGATTTTCACTGCAGGAACATCTGCCAGTTGAAACGCCTCAAGTGCTTCTGCAGTTGTACGTTTTTTCAACCATGCATTGATGGCTGCGTCGAGCAGCGGACGATGCGTGACTCTATCCTTGTTTTGCTGAAACATTGGTTGCTCAGGCATTTCCGGATGGCCGACAACGGTCATCAGCCGACTGAAGACGCGGTCACCCGTGCCGCTGACGAAGATCCATTCTTTATCGCCCGTTAGGTAGGCACCGCCTGGGGACACGTAGTCCGGCGTATTGCCGGTGCGCTCAGTGACCTTGCCCTGATGACGGTATTTCATCGGAATGTCTTTCAAGAATGGAATCATGGTCTCGTAGAGAGCAAGGTCCACCTCGTTACCAACAGTATCGTTGTGCAGATGTTTGCCGAGGAGTGCCGTTACCGCCCCAAAGGCTGCCCATAAGCCGGCGGTGAAGTCACAAACAGGTAATCCAGCTTGCTGCGGTGCGGTCTCCTTTTCTCCCGTCACGTAGGCCAGTCCCGAAAAGGCTTGTGCATTGCGGTCGAACCCGGGTGTGTCGCGCCAGGGGCCATCCTGTCCGTAGCCGCTGATGCGTACAATGATAATGTCGGGACGTTGTTCTTTGAGCCAGGCAGCAGTTATTCCCCATCGATCAAGCGTTCCGGGCCGAAAGTTTTCGATGATAACCTGCGTCGTCTTGAGAAGTTGACCTAAGATTGCATGGCCTTCTGGTGTCCGGATATCCAGCGCAACGGACCGCTTATTGCGTCCGATCGATGACCACCAATATCCGCTATCGCTGTCCTTATCGGAAGGGAACGCGCCCAGCGTGCGCATGGGGTCTCCGACGTCAGGTAATTCTATCTTAATGACATCAGCGCCAAAGTCTGCCAAAAGGGTCGCGGCAAAAGGTGCGGAAAGGAAGGTTCCGAGTTCGATTACTCTTATTCCCTGTAGCGCGGGCTTAGGAGAATTGTCGGTTTGAGGTAAGGGGTTTGTCATGGCAGAAAGCGTGATTTCATTAGATACCTACGTGATGAAATTGCGATGATATTGCTGTAGCCAGGCAGTGACGAAATCTGGTCATTGCGCTGTGCCAAGTTTCTTGGCGAGCTGCTTCGCCTTCTCGACTTCCACTTTTAGCTCCGCAGTAAATTGCGCGTTTGTTGGATTAATCGCCTGGGCTCCCATGACGACGAGGCGCTCCTTGACTTCGGAGTCCTGCATGGCGGCGTTGATAAGATCGCTCAAGGTCGCCACAACTTCTTTAGGGGTTCCCGCCGGTGCCACGAAACCGTACCAGACAGGAGTCGGGGCATAGCTCGGTAGGCCGAGTCCTTCAGCAATGGGAGGGATATCTGGAAAAAGTGCCGAACGATGGGTATCGAAAACGGCGAGTCCACGAATCTTTCCTGTGCGCAAATATTGCTGGACCAGCGGCACGACGACGGGAAACAACGCAATGTGGCCACCGAGCAAATCGGTCATGGCCTGCGCGGTGCTCTTATACGGAATTTCAACGATATCGATACCGGTAGCCTGCTTGAAAATTTCCATTTCCTGTTGACTGATGGTGCCGGGACCGGACGATGCGTAGCTCAATTTGCCCGGGTTTGCCTTGGCATAAGCTACCAGCTCTTTTATATTATTGATCGGTAAATTAGGGGAGAGGGCGAGTACCAGCGGGATGGTGGCAACCTTTGCAATCGGAACGAAGTCTTTGACAGGATCGTAGGGCGGTGTAGATTTTTGGATGGGGGCGATCACGAATGGATTGGCGACAATAAGAACGGTGTAGCCATCCGGTGCTGATTGCAAAGCGGCCAGGGAGCCGATCAGTCCGCCACCTCCATCGCGGTTCTCGACAATCACGGACACATGCGATTTTCGGGACATATTCTCGCCGATCGTGCGGGCCATCACGTCGCTCCCGGTACCCGGCGAATACGGTACGATAATCTTGATTGTCTGATTGGGATAGGGACTGGCTTGCGCAATTATTGCTACGCTCGCTAGTGATAGCGCGACCGAAAAACCTCTTCCTAATTTTATCAAACGATTTGTTCTACCGATAATCCACGAATCCATTGCTGTCTCCTCAAAAATCCACTCGAACCAGATTAACGCCTCGCCCTTTGCGGGTCTACGGCATTTTTTTATTGTATAACTATTTAACTTCATCATGTAAAAATAAACCGTTTTGGTACAAAGTTCCGGACCAAAAAAAATGCCTTCATACAAATTTCCTTTGATAGCGTGTGCGACTTTCAAAAAGAACGTTGAGCATGGGCGATGTGGAGGAAAAGAGACGACGCTGATTGACTTTGCTTGAATAGCCATACTTTCATGAGCGAATGAGATTTTGTAAATAAGGTTAGATGATTTAGCACGCAGTAAGATAAATAGTTATACAATTAGATTTAGCGATTGATTATTTGCGCCCAGACCATGTCGCAGTTTCGAGACATGCGGTCGCCGGAGTCAGTTAAAAAAGTGAATTAACCAAAGAATTAAACGATTGAATTGATAGACTAATTAATAGGAGCGCAACGGTGAATTGGCCAACGGTGATTTACAACGAAGAGGTGATGAGGGAGGGCTTCGGAATAGAAGACGTGGGCATTCCCCTGGAAGCCAAAGTGGCGTTTTTGGATGCCCTCTCCGAGACCGGTTTAAAACGGATAACCGTCGGCGCTTTCGTCAGTCCATTATTTGTCCCTCAGATGGGATGCTTTGAAGAACTACTTCAACAATTCCGTCCCAAAGAGGGCGTGACTTACTTAACTTTTATCCATAATCTGAAGGCAAAAAAACGTGCTGAAAAATATTCCCCTCCGCTGACAATTGAAGAGGAATTCTGCACGCTGTTTCTGGATATCTGTGATGTTCATCAGCGCAGGAACGTCAATCGCTCAGTTGAACAGATGATGGAAAGCTGGCCAGAGGTGATTCGGGATGCAAAAGGTCGCGGGATCAGCAAGGCCCGCATCGGCATTGGCTCCGCATGGGGATCCAACTTCCTCGGAAAGTTTTCTCAGAGCTATCGCTTCTTGTTTCTTGAGCGGCAAATGGCTTTGCTAAATGCGGCCGGGATCACCGTAATGGAGATCGGACTACACGACTCGCAGAGCTGGTGTCTGCCGCATGAGATGGAAGACGATCTTAAACAAATCAAGCATCGGTGGCCTGAAGTCAAACAGTTCCATCTTCATATGCACAACGCGCGCGGAATGGCGCTGCCTGCCATTTATTCCGCGCTGCGCACGCTCGATCAAGACGACACAGTCATCATCGAGGGGACGCTCGGTGGCATCGGAGGTGGTCAATTCGGCGGGAACGGCCGGGCGTCGGGAATGGCGGCGACTGAGGATGTCATCCATATGCTGGAAGGGCTAGGCATCGCTACCGGTGTGGATCTGGATAAGGTCATCGAGTGCGTATGGATGCTGGAAGAAATCATTGGTCGCGCCGTATTTGGTCACGTTGGAAAGGCTGGCCCGAGGCCGACGCATCCGGATGCGTTCTACGATCCGAACATGCCGGGATTAGAAAGTCTGGAAGCGGCCAGGCACTTCAAGTTGGGCCCGCAAGCATACCAAAAAGAAGGTTATACACCCTGGAAACATCCCATCTCTGGCCCTTATTATCAAGGGCCGCGAGAAATTATAAATGATGGACATACGGAGAAGACAAATGGACTTTAGTTATTCTGACAATCAAGAGATGATCCGCGATTCGGTAAGAAAATATGCTGAGGCAGAACTTCTTACGCAATACAAACGCTGGGATAGAACAGGGGAATGGTTAACCAAAGATTTCATGGACAAGCTGATTAATATGGGCTTGTTGCGTTTGCGGCTTCCGGAAAAGTTCGGTGGCCAGGGTTACTCGTTCGTTGACTGCGGGATTGTGTGTGAAGAGATCGGCCGTTGTGACCATAATATTCGCTACATCATCAGCAATGCTATCCACCTCGGCGAGATGGCTTCGTCCATGGCACCGGAATTGCAGGAAGAGTGGATTCCGCGCATTGCCAATGGCGAGATGATGTCGCTGGCATTCACTGAGCCCGGCGGTGGTGCCGATGCAGGTAACATCACGACCAAGGCAGTCAAGGATGGTGACCATTACATCATCACGGGTGAGAAGACCAGCATTACCTTTTGCGGCGTTTCCAAAGTGGTGTTCGTGTCGGCCCGAACCGGCGGCCCCGGACCGCGGGGACTGTCGTTCTTTTTGGTTCCGACCGACACTCCTGGTGTTACAGCGACGCAGTTCGAGCGTATGGGACAACGGATTGATCGGGCGGGCAGCTTCTTCTTTGACAACGTGCGGATACCGGCACGGAATATGATCGGTGCGGAGAACCAAGGCTTCATCTGGGCGATGACGATCATCGGTTACAACCGGAATTTTGTGCCTTTGGCATGCATCGGCGCCGCCCAAAAATCGCTCGATGAAACAATTGAGTACGTCAAGATCCGGCAGGTCATGGGGCGTTCACTTTCCAAGTGGCAGGGCGTGGCGAACGAACTCGCGATGGAAGCCACCAAACTGGAAGCGGCACGTATGTTGTGTTACCGCGCGCTGTCTTTGAAGGACAAGGGAATGCGCCATGACAAGGAATCCTCGATGGCCAAGTGGTGGGGCGTGAAGGCAGCCAACGAAGTTCTTTACACCTGCATGCGTTTACACGGCCATTATGGATGGGCGAAGGATTTGCCGTTCGAGCAACGACTTCGGGATTGTCTGGGGATGGAGTCGGCTGACGGGCCGCGTGAAGTTCACCTGGGGATTATTGCGCGTGACTTGCTTGGAAAAGAATTCGCCCCATTTTGAAATATAACTACATGCCAACCCGCCCTATGACGGCGGGTACACCCAGGAAGGAGGGCTGCTTATGAAACTCGAAGGCATTCGTGTCATCGACCTGTCGCGTTTTCTGCCCGGGCCGATGTTGACGCAGTTCATGGCTGATAACGGCGCCGAAGTCATCAAAATTGAGTCGGTTGACGAGGGTGAGCCGACCCGCGCGGTCGGCGAGATGCGCGACGGTATCAGCGTTTTTTTTGCGAATACAAGTCGCGGCAAAAAAAGCCTGGCGCTCGATCTAAAGCAGCCAGCCGGACTGGAAGCGTTGATGCGGCTTATCGAGGACTCGGACGTCGTCATCGAGGCGTTTCGGCCTGGTGTTGCCGAGCGACTGGGCATCGGCTATCAAAAGATCAGTGCGCGGGCACCACATATTGTTTACGCATCGATCTCTGCCTTTGGACAGAGCGGTCCTTACCGCGACCTCGCCACTCACGACCTCGCGATAGAGGCGATGGCCGGCGTTTTGTCGCTGAACCTGGGCAGAGATGGCGTGCCTGCAATTCCTGGTTTGCCGGCGGCAGACATGCTTTCGTCAATGGCTGCGCTCTCTGCTGTGCTTATGGCGCTGCTGCGTCGCAAGGAAACCGGTCGGGGTGATTTCATCGACATGGCAATGGCCGATTGCCTGCTCGCTGCAATTCCCAATAATCTCGATACGGCGATGGCGGGGAGGCGTCAACCTAATGTCCCGGAGTCGCGCTCGCTCGGTGGCAATGCGCTCTATGCCGTTTACGAAACCAGCAATGGCGAATGGATCGCACTCGGTGGGCAAGAGATGAAGTTCGCTGTCAATCTTCTCACCGTACTAGGCCGTCCCGATCTGATCGATCTGTGCAAGCTTCCGCCAGGAAAGGGGCAACGTCCTGTGCATGATTTTTTGACGGAAACTTTTCGCACTAAAACCAAGAGCGAGTGGGTAGCCTATTTCAAGGGCCGCGATATTCCCTTTGCGCCCGTACAAACGTTGCCTGAAATGCTCGAGGATCCGCACTTCAGGCAACGTGGTGCTGTCACAACCGATGAACGCGGTTGGGATCATATTGGCAATCCGATTCGATTTACGGACGAACCCGGAAACACGCGCTTCGACACGCCAGCGCTCGGGCAACACTCGGAGGCGATCTTGCGTGAACTGGATTATTCGGAGAGCGAAATCGCGAAGCTCAGAGCTGATGGCACCATCAAAGTAGCGAGCCACGAAGATATTTCGCTTCATGCCGGTTCGGATAAGGTGAACTTCATCGGGGCTGTTGCCTAGATCAATATTTGCAATTCGGCTTGTTTGAGTTGTTGTAAAAATAGAGAAATATTGACTGCATAGGGTGTGCCGGCGCTTACTTTTCCCCGTTGGGAATCGTCAAAAAAATCACCTAAAATTGACGACCTGAAACGAATTTCCATTTATTGTTTAATAACGACATGTGCTAATATTAATTGCATGACAAATACCGTAACCAAGCTCCGGACAGCCACTAGTACTGCCTCCCGTAAACCGCAAAAAGCCGCCGCGACAGTGGCTGAGGAATTGCGTCGTCAAATCGTCACTGGCAAGCTCAAGCCCGGCGATAAGTTACATCCGGAGAACGTGCTACAAATTGAATTCGGAATCTCACGCCCAACCCTTCGCGAAGCATTGCGTCTACTCGAATCTGAGTCGCTCATCACCATCGCTCGCGGTAGGCACGGTGGTGCCCGTGTGAGCCCGATCGATGTCGGTGCCGCGGCCCGTCAGGTCGGCCTGTTTCTGCAGATCGAGGGTACTACGCTAGAGGATGTGTGGCTCGCCCGGATCATCATCGAACCGCCGGCGGCTGGATTGCTGGCGGCGCTGCGTAGCCCCGTCGCACTGGCT
Source organism: Glaciimonas sp. PAMC28666 (assembly GCF_016917355.1). Classification (GTDB taxonomy): domain Bacteria; phylum Pseudomonadota; class Gammaproteobacteria; order Burkholderiales; family Burkholderiaceae_D; genus Glaciimonas. The sequence goes on from NZ_CP070304.1 coordinate 3,705,149, forward strand.
GAACTCGAGGCCAATATTGTCGCCGCGCGCGAGGCCGCGCAGACCGATCTGATACGCTACGCCGATCTTAGCGCTGAGTTCTCGATGCTGATCACGCAGCACTGCGGCAACAAGACTATCCATCTTCTCGCTTCGCTGATCTATAACATTATCCGCCGCCAGCACGAGCACGTCACACAGCGAACCATCGCGAAAGCGAGCGTTGACAAACTACGTCAAGACAGCATTCGGGATCGCTTAAAGATGGTGAAACTGATGCGCAGCGGAACGCCGGCTGCGGCAGAGAAGTTTTGGCGTACCTACCTGGAGCATACCCGCGACCTGGTCTTGAGCGCATACAAGGCGCCCATGACCATTGACGTATTGAACGAGCCGCTCGGCGAACAGCGCCCGGTCGGCATCGTTAAGCGTCCCACGCGCCGGGTTCCTTGATATGGAAGTCTTTATGCGCGTCAAGCCGGAAGGATTTGATCATCCTCTGGCTGCCGAGAGGCGAGAAAGAATGTCTGGCCCGGGCGGCCGAGCCTGTTGCTGGTGAGGCTGATCTGGTCCGCATAGCGATCACGCTGTAATGACTGTCTGTTGTTTGTCATCAAGCCGAATAAAAATTGTCATCAAAAAAGAGATCACCAGCAAGCCTGCTAAAAAAAATAGCAAGCCTTTACTAGCGCTATTTCCTTCACCTTTTATGTAGCCAATTGCATAGGGTCCGACAAAACCACCCAGGTTGCCGATTAGTAGTAAGGTTGCGTCTTTTGGAGCAACATATGCATGTACTGAATCCCGACAGCCCGATACCCACGCAGATCGTTGAGTTGATTCAACGTGAGGGCTTGTCCATCGGCAGTCATTTGCCGGCCCAAATGCTGGCTGATCGCTTGAGAGTTTCCCGTCAACCGATCAATGACGCATTGTCGTTGCTGCATGAAAAGGGCATGCTGACACGCGAGCGTAACAAGGGTTATTTTGTCGCCCAGGACGTTACGAATCTGTTATCCGAAGTGGTCGATGAATTGGGGCTTGAGGCTTCAGATTTAATTACGACCATTTATTTTCGCATTGCCGACGACCGCTTGCGGGGAGAGCTACCGGATGCGTTTTCGGAACAGTTTATCAAAAAGAAATATGGATTGACCACCACTTAGCTCAACGCTGTCCTTGGCCGCATAGCGCAAGAGGGCTGGGCTGAACGGAAGCCAGGATACGGCTGGGCTTTTTCTACGATGCTGACCACGCCCGATAGTTTGTTGCAATCCTATCGTCTGCGCCTTGCGTTAGAGCCAGCCGCTCTGCTGGAGCCAGGTTACAAACTCGCACCGGAAATACTGGAGCGATGCCGATTTGCGGAGCGTCATTTACTGAATGGCGGTATCGAAACCGATACCGCGGACCAGTTGCACAACCGTGGCGTGCGTTATCACGAGTCGCTCATAGAAGCCTCTGGTAACATTTTCTTCATCGACACGATCAAGCGGGTTAATCGCGTGCGCCGCTTGCTGTCCTATCGCTCGATGCAGGATCGCAAGCGTTATAAAGAGCATTGCAAGCAGCATCTGCACGTTCTGGACTTGCTTGAGCAAGAGCGAAACGAAGAGGCGTCGGAGATGCTGCGGCAACATTTGCTGCATACGTTGAATGCGCTTTCCAAGATAACGCGCATATTGAATCCGTGATTCCACGGGACCGCGCAAGGATATGATCGCGTATTGTTGTTTCAAGCATTCACTGTTTGTTGCATTGCATGTTTCAATGTGCGTTTCAATGTTTTTATTGAAACGTTTATGAAACATAAGTTGAAACAAGATTTTAAAAATTAATTTTCAAGCATGTCAAATTTTCTGACTCCCACCTCTGCAAGTAGTTGATTTCATTTGATTTTTTGCTCCCTATTCGATTTTCAAGGAGGAAGAGCGTGGTTGGCATAGTTGTTGCTGAACTACTGGCAATGGCAATGCAGATGTCTGCATAGACCACATCGCGATTCCATTAGGAGAAGAAATGAGTCAATATTCCGCAGGTGCTGCCTTCCGCAAGGCGATGCAAGAAGAATCCCCATTGCAAGTGGTTGGCGCGATTAACGCGAACCATGCTTTGCTGGCTAAACGTGCTGGTTTTAAAGCAATTTATTTGTCCGGTGGCGGTGTCGCAGCCGGATCTTTGGGCTTACCTGATCTTGGCATTTCCAATCTGGATGATGTACTGACCGACGTTCGCCGTATCACCGATGTCTGCGACCTGCCGTTGCTAGTCGATGTGGATACCGGCTTCGGCTCAAGCGCTTTCAATGTCGCCCGTACGGTTAAATCGATGATTAAATTCGGCGCGGCAGCGATCCATATCGAAGATCAGGTCGGCGCCAAGCGCTGCGGCCATCGTCCTAACAAAGAAATCGTCAGCAAGCAAGAAATGGTCGACCGTATCAAAGCTGCCGTCGATGCCCGTACCGACGAAAATTTCGTCATCATGGCCCGCACTGATGCACTTGCAGTCGAAGGCCTGGAGTCCGCGCTGGAACGTGCGATTGCCTGCGTCGAAGCTGGTGCCGACATGATTTTCCCGGAAGCGATTACAGAATTGGCGATGTACAAGCAGTTTGCGGCTGCCGTCAAGGTGCCGGTATTGGCCAATATCACTGAATTCGGTTCCACGCCTCTGTTTACATTAGAAGAACTGAAAGCAGCCGATATTGGTCTGGTGCTATATCCCCTGTCAGCATTCCGCGCCATGAACAAGGCTGCAGAAAACGTCTATACCGCCATCCGTCGCGACGGCACGCAAAAGAACGTAGTGGATACCATGCAAACACGCATGGAATTGTATGACCGGATAAATTATCACGATTTCGAGCAGCATCTGGATGCGTTGTTTGCAGCCCAGAAAAAATAAGTACTACCGATCACTATCAATCTTTTCTGTCAGGATACAAAATGAGCGAAGCGCAAGCAACCCCTTTCAAGCCAAAAAAATCTGTCGCATTGTCTGGCGTCACCGCAGGTAATACCGCGTTGTGTTCGGTCGGTAAAACTGGTAACGATTTGCATTATCGTGGTTACGACATTCTGGATGTGGCAGGAACCTGTGAATTTGAAGAAATCGCCTATTTACTGGTACATGGCAAGTTGCCGACCGTTGCAGAACTCAGGGGCTACAAGGCAAAACTGAAGTCCATGCGTGGTCTGCCCGCCAGCGTCAAGGCCGCGCTGGAAGCGCTGCCTGCTGCGTCACACCCGATGGATGTGATGCGCACCGGCGTTTCAGTGCTGGGCTGCACGTTGCCAGAGAAAGACGATCACAATGCACCTGGCGCGCGGGATATTGCTGATCGTCTGATGGCATCGCTTGGTTCTATGCTGCTGTACTGGTATCACTTCAGTACCAATGGCAAACGCATCGAAGTCGAAACCGATGACGATTCCATCGGCGGTCATTTCCTACATCTGCTGCACGGCGTAAAACCATCTGCCGAATGGGAAAAAGCGATGCATGTTTCGCTCAATCTTTACGCAGAACATGAATTCAATGCCTCCACTTTTACCACCCGCGTTATCGCTGGTACGGGCTCAGATATTTACTCCGCAATCACTGGCGGTATAGGCGCGTTGCGCGGACCGAAGCATGGTGGTGCAAATGAAGCCGCATTCGAAATTCAGAAGCGTTACGATAATCCGGACGAAGCAGAAGCCGACATCCGCAAGCGCGTAGAGAACAAGGAAGTCGTGATCGGCTTCGGTCATCCGGTATACACGGTGTCCGATCCGCGTAACAAAGTCATCAAGGAAGTCGCACGCAATTTGTCTGAAGCGGCCGGTACGACGGCGATGTTCGACATCGCTGAGCGTCTGGAAACCGTGATGTGGGACGTCAAGAAAATGTTTCCGAATCTGGACTGGTTCTCCGCCGTTTCCTACAATATGATGGGTGTACCGACGGCGATGTTCACTCCACTGTTTGTGATCTCCCGTACGTCTGGTTGGGCCGCGCACGTGATCGAACAACGCATTGATAACAAGATTATCCGTCCATCGGCAAATTATATCGGCCCGGATGATCTGGCATTTGTCCCTATCGCTGAACGTTAGTATTGGTTAGGCCAACCGCTCGCAAAACAGCGGTTAGCCTAAAAGTAAATCAGATACACCGCGCGATAAATTGTTTCGAACAGGAATCGCCACGAACGGTTTTCCGTTGGTGGCGGCCGAGGATAGCAAAAAGCCACTCCCCTGACCATCATTCTCTTTCTTGACTGAGCCATGAATACCGAAAACCGCAAACCCCTTCCCGGCACCAAGCTGGATTTTTTCGATACGCGGGCCGCAGTAGATGCCATCGCCCCGGGCGCGTACGAGAAACTTCCTTATACCTCCCGCGTGCTGGCCGAAAACCTGGTGCGCCGCTGCGACCCTGCGACCCTGACCGCATCCCTGAAGCAGTTCATTGAGCGCAAGCGCGATCTGGACTTTCCATGGTTCCCGGCCCGTGTCGTCTGCCATGACATCCTCGGTCAAACCGCGCTGGTGGACCTTGCTGGTCTGCGTGACGCGATTGCCGCGCAAGGCGGAGACCCGTCGCTGGTCAATCCGGTCGTGCCGACGCAACTGGTGGTTGACCACTCGCTGGCGGTTGAGCGTGGTGGCTTCGATAAAGATGCGTTTGATAAAAACCGTGCCATCGAAGATCGTCGTAACGAAGATCGCTTCGATTTTATCAACTGGACCAAGAAGGCGTTCAAGAACGTTGACGTGATCCCTCCAGGTAACGGTATCTTGCACCAGATCAACCTTGAGCGCATGTCGCCGGTGATTCAGGTGAAAGATGGCGTGGCCTTTCCCGATACGCTGATCGGTACCGATAGTCACACGCCCATGGTGGATGCGCTGGGCGTACTGGCCATCGGCGTAGGCGGTCTGGAAGCCGAAAGTGTGATGTTGGGCAGAGCTTCGTGGATGCGTCTGCCGGATATCATTGGCGTATCGTTGAGCGGCAAGCCGCAACCGGGTATCACCGCAACCGACATCGTGCTGGCATTGACCGAGTTTCTACGTGCGCAAAAGGTCGTGTCCTCTTATCTTGAGTTCTACGGCGAAGGTGCTTCCCACCTGACGCTCGGCGACCGCGCCACCATTTCCAATATGGCGCCTGAGTTCGGTTCTACTGCCGCGATGTTTTATATCGACGAGCAGACCATCAAATATCTGAAGCTAACTGGTCGTGATGATGCGTTGGTCAAGCTGGTGGAGCTATACGCGAAAGAGACCGGGCTTTGGGCAGACAGCTTGAGGAACGCAGAATACGAGCGCGTTATTCACTTTGATCTGTCCTCCGTGGTGCGTAACATCGCTGGACCATCCAATCCACACAGCCGCGTGCCAACCTCCGAACTGGCTGCGCGTGGTATCAGCGGCAAGGTCGAGAATGAGCCTGGTTTGATGCCGGACGGCGCCGTGATCATTGCCGCCATCACCAGTTGCACCAACACCAACAACCCGCGCAACATGATTGCGGCGGGTTTGTTAGCGCGCAATGCTAACGCGCGCGGTCTGACGCGCAAGCCATGGGTGAAAAGCTCGTTGGCTCCCGGCTCCAAAACCGTCAAGCTATATCTGGAAGAAGCCCAGCTATTGTCTGAGCTGGAAACGCTCGGCTTCGGCGTTGTAGCGTTTGCCTGTACCACCTGTAACGGCATGAGCGGCGCATTGGATCCAATCATCCAGAAAGAAGTGCTGGATCGCGATCTCTACGCTACCGCTGTGCTGTCGGGTAATCGCAACTTTGACGGTCGTATCCATCCATACGCTAAACAAGCCTTCCTGGCTTCACCGCCGCTGGTGGTGGCCTACGCGATTGCCGGTACTATCCGTTTCGACATCGAAAAAGATGTTCTGGGCGTTGATGCAGAAGGCAATCCCGTGACTCTGAAAGACATCTGGCCGTCGGATGAAGAAATCGATGCCATCGTCGCTTCCAGCGTCAAGCCGGAACAGTTCCGTAAGGTCTACGAGCCGATGTTCGCCGTGGTCGCCGATAACGGCGAAAAAGTCAGTCCGTTATATGACTGGCGTCCGGAGACCACCTACATTCGCCGTCCACCGTATTGGGAAGGTGCGCTGGCCGGAGCGCGCACCATGACAGGCATGCGTCCGTTGGCAGTATTGGGTGACAACATCACCACCGATCACCTGTCACCGTCGAATGCCATCATGCTCGATAGCGCAGCTGGTGAATATCTGGCCAAAATGGGTCTGCCGGAAGAGGACTTTAACTCCTACGCAACTCACCGTGGCGATCATCTCACCGCGCAGCGTGCCACCTTCGCCAACCCCACCCTGAAAAATGAAATGGTGCTGGAAAATGGCAAGGTCAAAGCAGGTTCATTGACCCGCGTTGAGCCAGAAGGCAAGATCATCCGTATGTGGGAAGCGATTGAAGTCTACATGGAGCGCAAGCAGCCGCTAATCATCATCGCTGGCGCCGACTACGGCCAGGGTTCTTCGCGGGACTGGGCTGCCAAAGGGGTCCGGCTAGCGGGCGTCGAAGCCATCGCGGCGGAAGGCTTTGAACGGATTCACCGCACCAACCTGGTCGGTATGGGCGTGATGCCGCTAGAGTTCAAGCCCGGCGTCAATCGCCTCAGCTTGAACATTGACGGCACTGAAACTTTTGACGTGATTGGTGAGCGCACGCCGCGCACGACGCTCACACTGGTCATCAATCGCAAGAATGGCGAGCGCGTGGAAGTGCCGGTAACCTGCCGTCTCGATACCGCCGAAGAAGTATCGATCTACGAAGCTGGCGGCGTGTTGCAGCGTTTCGCTCAGGACTTTCTTGAGTCGTCAGTAGCCGCCTGAAAGGGCGCAACATTGTGATTCTGTGCGGTGTAAAAACGTGCCGCACAGATTAACCAGGACTCCTTATGACCCACGTACCCCAGATCAAGATACCCGCAACCTACATGCGTGGCGGCACCAGTAAAGGTGTGTTCTTCCGCCTGCAGGATTTACCCGAGACAGCACAAATTCCAGGGGCGGCACGCGATGCGTTGTTGTTACGCGTCATCGGCAGCCCTGATCCTTACGGCAAACAAATTGACGGCATGGGTGCTGCAACCTCAAGTACCAGCAAAACCGTGATCCTGTCCAAAAGCAGCAAGCCTGAGCATGATGTCGATTACCTGTTCGGTCAGGTCGCCATTGATAAAGCCTTTGTTGACTGGAGCGGAAACTGCGGTAATCTGTCCGCTGCGGTTGGCTCGTTCGCCATCAGCAACGGCTTGGTTGATCCCGCTCGCATTCCGCAAAATGGCATGGCGACTGTGCGTATTTGGCAAGCCAATATATCCAAAACAATCATCGCCCACGTACCCATCACCAACGGTGCAGTCCAGGAAACCGGCGACTTCGAGCTGGATGGCGTCACGTTTCCAGCTGCAGAAGTGCAACTTGAGTTCATATCTCCTGCAGCCGACGAGGAGGGCGCGGGCGGATCCATGTTCCCTACTGGTAATCTGATAGATGACCTCGAGGTTCCCGGCGTTGGCACGCTCAAAGTCACGATGATCAATGCCGGCATTCCGACCATTTTCGTGAATGCAGAGTCGATTGGCTACACCGGTACAGAGCTGCAAGACGCCATCAACGGTGACGATAAAGCGCTGGCAATGTTTGAGACCATTCGCGCGTATGGCGCAGTCCGTATGGGTCTCATCAAGCACATTGATGAAGCAGCGAATCGCCAGCATACCCCGAAGGTAGCGTTCGTCGCCAGGCCGGCGGCTTACGTTTCGTCAAGCGGTAAGCCGGTCGCCGCTGGCGATATCGATTTGTTGGTACGAGCACTGTCGATGGGCAAACTGCATCACGCCATGATGGGTACAGCGGCGGTCGCCATTGGCACCGCAGCAGCGATACCCGGCACACTCGTGAATCTAGCCGCCGGTGGCGGCGCGCTAAGTGCCGTGCGCTTCGGACATCCTTCCGGTACGTTACGGGTGGGCGCGGAAGCCGTTCAGGATAACGACGAATGGAGCGTCACCAAAGCCATCATGAGCCGCAGCGCGCGGGTATTGATGGAAGGGTGGGTACGCGTGCCGGGCGACGCGTTCTGAATTGAGTGATCGCGGGGGCGTCAGTTAGCTGAAGTTCCTGCCGCACAGGTTCATATTTGTAGAATTACTGGATATGGTTACTGCCACAAAAACTGGGGCCACCGTCGCCATCTGTCGGTAGTGAACCATGTCCAGCCTGACTTAATTATATACCCGGACTTTGGTCAAACGCACCGGGAGAACCTGACTAAACCTGGCGATCTGCTTGTCGTTTAGCGCCTATAATGCTTGATTACGTGATATTTTTTTGGGGCCGCATAAAAAACTAAAAATGTAATTATAAAAATACGAATGCTCATCATTTTGCCTCATTCGCTGTTTTTTCTTGGGTAAATTCAGATTGCATGCGCGAAACGAAAGCACTCCATCCACCTGCTAAGTCAACTAAAGCTACTAGTCGTACAACATTCGGAGTGGACATTTTTAGGACATTTTTCAGATAGCTAGTTGCTGCTCTAGTTGTAGCTTCTTGCCCAATTACATAAACGGGATCGTCAATCAATGCTGAGATTAAATTGACTACTGTTCCCGTTAAACCCGCCGCAATGCCAATTGCACCACCGGGAATCGCTAATGCCACTCCCGATGCTCCTGCCCCAATATCCCCAAGTATCTTCTTATCCAAGGCCTTCACATATGCCGCCGTCCCCGGGTCAGACATATCCAGATTCTGCCCACCACTTCCCGCCGAAGCACGCGGGCAAGGGAAGTATTTCGGCGCATGCATTTTTCCATCGACTACAATCTGTTGCGCATAGCGTCCCTCGTCGTCCAGCGGCAAGTTGGTCGCAGGATCGCGTTTGCTATTATTTTCGCCGGGTATTTCAGGTTTTCTGATCGGCGCTTTAATGATCACACCGGCAATTTCTTTATCAACGTAACCGCTGTTGATATACGGTGAATTTTTTTGGTCATTGGTCGCATAGAACAGGTATTGTCCATTCCCGATGGATAGTGTCGGATCGGTGGATGCGTACTCTGATTGCAACGTATGTAAAAAAGATTCCGCCTGTTTAAAATAAGGCACGTCGTAGCCAAGATTGTAATCAATCAGATTTTGCGCAGTATTGGCTAACATGGCTACTGCACCTTGCAACTGTTCTGCCGTGGGTTTATCTGTTTGATAAAACTCTTTTGCAAATCGTTCAGCATTTTTTTTGATCAGGTCAACCTCAGCCGGATGCATTTGCCGATTATTCTGATAACAATTTAAAACGATTAATTAAATTTTTGCATGCTTGAGGAGCAAAAGATTTTGCCCACTCTTCAGCACTTAGATATTCGGGCTCTAAGTGCTTCAGAGATTCCGATGACCAAAGAGAGTGCTGACTCTTGAGTGGCAAGTGATCTGTTTCAGACCTAATCACTAGAAATGCATCAAAATCCGGATCTCTGTCGACCACGCCACCGACTTTTTCTTTTAATGTAAGCACTTCTATGGCACCTTCAAAAAAAGATAAATCACCATCAAGCATAGCTTCCGCCAAGGTAACCAAATTTTGTCGCGCTATTTCCTCAATTTCATTTGATGCTTTTCGATTTTTCATATGATTGGTTATTTCAAACGGATTGATTTTGGCTCAACAATTTGCCCAGTTACTGCGTTACGATACGCATGAATTTCAAACTTAATACCATTGGAACTAACGTAGCCCTGACTACTTATTTTGCTCCAATCACTTGAATTTCCACCATATTCGGAGGCTAAACGAGGGGCATCCCGCAAAGTTGTACTAGCCCCATTTCCGGCAATTGATAATCCTTTTCCAGTAGTCAATTCAAACAATTGTTGCTGGTTTGCCAGTTGTTTTTTTAAGCCCAATCCAGTACCAGCATTCGCAGCACCTTCAGAAAGAACTGGGCTAGGTTTAGCCACTCCTACAGCAGAAATCGCAGCGCCTGCGATACCTAACGCCACGTCCCGGAAATAATCTTGTGACGTTAGACCAGCCCCCAGATTCTCGTATGCCTGACCGGAATTCCCATTTGCAGAATGTAACCCTGCGGAAGCAAAGTCTAACGCATATTGCGGTGATAATTCCATCATCGCCTGCAGTCCGGGTGAGGCATTTTGATAAGCCGCGAACTCCAGTGGTTCCATGATCATGGTGGGCTGATTGCTGTTGCGATCAATCAGTGTGTAGCTCACCACATTGTCATCGGCATCGTAATTGGCGACGACTTTACTTGCAGGGACTGCCGGATCATCAGTTGGCATGCCAGACCGTACGCCGCTCATTTTGTCGATGGTTTTACATTCACCCGAACTACTACCTTTACATCCTTGCTTCACGCGCAGGAAAGTTGACATGTGCATCTGGCGGTTGTTGGTATCCGCATTCTTCCCCATCATCCCGCCCATGCCAGCGCTATCCATCCCGCCGCCTGCCAATCCCCCTGCAGCCGCACCGACCAGCGTGGCTCCCAGTCCCATCATGTCGTTGTAGGCCTGCAGTCCTTCCTTGCTGCTGATGTCGTAGCCGTTATTGAGCAGGTAGTCGCTAATGAGCGGTGACATCTTTTCAACACTCATGCCTGCTGCGACGCCGCCAATGGCGCTGCTGTCACCGATCTTTGCCTGGATCAGTCCGACGATGCCGTGCAGGGCGATCTTTTGGGGGGAGCCGTCGGGGTAGCCGGCTTTTTGTGCGATGTCGCCGACCATGCCGTTGAGGGCTGCGCCGGCGATGTCGGCGGCGCGCTGGTTGTCTTGTGCGCGTTGTTGTTCTGCCTGTAAATTGTGGGCTTGCTGCAGGGTTAAGGTGTTGCTGAGGGTCTCGTTGGCGGTAGCGGCATCGCGCTGCGTTAAGGTCTCGGCGGTGGCCTGGCTGTGGGCGTCGGTGGTGGCGTCGCCGGTGCCGGTGATGGTGACTGTGGACGGGCTGATGACGCTGTCGGTGTGGCTGGTGGCGTCCCCACTCTTGGGCATGCCGGCGCCGCCGGTGAGGTTGCCGAGGACGTTGCCGGTGAGGTTGCTGGCGAGGCCGTTGGTGGAGAAACCGGCAGTGATGCTGTCGGCGGCGGTGTGTTGTTGATTGATCAAATCGCGGCTGGTGAGGCTGGCGGTGCGCAGGGTGTTTTTTTCCTCTGCGGCGGTGCTGGTGATGGCGCCGCCTTCGAGCGCGGTGTTGCCTTTGACGTTGAGCGTAAAGCCGCCGGTGCCAGCGGCGATGCCACTTTGTCCGTGCGCACTGCGATAGTGGTGGTCGACCGTTTGTCTGGCGTAATTGACGCTGCCGGTGAGCATGCTGCCAACACAAATTGGCGGAATACAGAGGCTCAGACTAAAGCCGCCGTTTTCTTGTTTGCTTTCGAAGTTGCTGAGGTCTTGCTGGCTCAGGATGTTGAGGTCGCCGGCAATGTCGGCGTTGATTGTGTTGCCGGCGAGTTGTGCACCGCGCATAGTCAGATCGTCGCCGCTTTTGATGGTGAGTTGGTCGGTGGCGCTGATCTGGGTGTTGTCGTAGTTGGTTTCGTGTCCGCTGGCGTGGCCTTTGGAACCGGATGCGCCGAGCTGGAAGCTGAGTCCGGTTTGCTCACCGTTGGAGCCGAGCGTGGCACCAATGCCGGCATTGCTGCCGCTGTTGGTCGATTGCAGATCGGTGGTATTGGCGGCGGCGATCAGTTGAATATTTCTGGCAGCATCGAGACGGATATCTTTTGCCTGTAGTTTAGCGCCTTCCATCGTGATGTCGCCTTCGCGGCTGGCGATATTCATTGTGCGCGCTTGCGCTGAAATTCGTTGTTAACATTCATTAAAAAATCAAAGCTAAACAGAACGCAATAACAATTACTATCAACAAGCCAATGCGAGCAAGCTGATTTTTACCATCGTCATAGCTAAAATGACCAACGCCGGGTATGTCTTTATTATATAAAAAAGAAAAAGATGCCCAACTAACCCAAATTACTCCCGTAAAAAGTAAAAGTGAATCTGTATAGGCTTCGGCCCAAAAAAGCCTCAAACACTCAGCGCAACCTATTATTGGAATAATGAAAGCAGTAACTATTAAAAATTTCCGAAATATCATTTCTTTTCTTCCTACATGTCAGCTATTTGCTGTTTTGAACGGTCTACAATCGCTTGCCATCCTCCGGATAGCTCAACCAATGCAGTGACTCTGTTAGCCGCGGCTTCGGAAAGTCCGTAAACACTTCGTAAATATTTTGTCGCGGCAGCTGCCAATACCTCTTTTGCTATGGCCGTCTTAGGTGTTCCGTCTACCACACCCGACGTAACTGAGGCTAAGATTCCGATATATGCAGCAACGGTTCCCAATGCCCCCACCGGATTGGCTATTACCGCCACTGTCGCCCCATCGCCAATATCACTAAGTATCTTCTTATCCAACGCCGTCACATAAGCCGCCGTCCCTGGGTCCGACATATCCAGATTCTGCCCGCCACAACCCGCAGAAGCGCGCGGGCAAGGGAAGTATTTCGGCGCATGCATTTTTCCATCGACTACAATCTGTTGCGCATAGCGTCCTTCTTCATCCAACGGCAAGTTGGTCGCAGGATCGCGTTTGCTATTATTTTCGCCGGGTATTTCAGGTTTTCTGATCGGCGCTTTAATGATCACACCGGCAATTTCTTTATCAACGTAACCGCTGTTGATATACGGTGAATTTTTTTGGTCATTGGTGGCATAGAACAGGTATTGTCCATTCCCGATGGATAGTGTCGGATCGGTGGATGCGTACTCTGATTGCAACGTATGTAAAAAAGATTCTGCCTGTTTAAAGTAAGGCACGTCGTAGCCAAGATTGTAATCAATCAGATTTTGCGCAGTATTGGCTAACATGGCTACTGCACCTTGCAACTGTTCTGCCGTGGGTTTATCTGTTTGATAAAACTCTTTTGCAAATCGTTCAGCATTTTTTTTGATCAGGTCAACCTCAGCCGGATGCATTTGCCGATTATTCTGGTCCGCATTCTTCCCCATCATCCCGCCCATGCCAGCGCTATCCATCCCGCCGCCTGCCAATCCCCCTGCAGCCGCACCGACCAGCGTGGCTCCCAGTCCCATCATGTCGTTGTAGGCCTGCAGTCCTTCCTTGCTGCTGATGTCGTAGCCGTTATTGAGCAGATATTCGCTAATGAGCGGTGACATCTTTTCAACACTCATGCCTGCTGCGACGCCGCCAATGGCGCTGCTGTCACCGATCTTTGCCTGGATCAGTCCGACGATGCCGTGCAGGGCGATCTTTTGGGGGGAACCGTCGGCCCACTGTCCTTGTGCCAACTCACCGACCATGTTGGCAAGTACAGCAAAATCTCTGAAACTTTTAGTAAGAAATTACCATGACTGTGGGACGTAAGTAATTTCATATTTTTGTTTCAACTCTTTTTGTAGTTTTATTGAAATCTGATAACCTTTTTCATTAAAAATTTGCAGTTCTTCTTCTGTCTTAAATCCGTAATATGGCGGATAACCTTGGTCTACTGCTGCTTGAAAAATACAATCCCATTCTTCAATCTCTTTTTTAATGTCGATACTCATCGGAAGTTCTGAAAGCTCCACAGGTCCCATATTCTCGACAGAATGATCGAAAATTGGTGAAGTTAAGCATTCCGCAACTAGGGTCAGTTTCCTCATTTATGGCTTCCAGGAAGAGACGGGAAAAGCTGTGACAATAAAACCATTATTTCCTACGCCAACCGCTATATGTTTTGATAGGCCGTTATATGTAATTTCATATACGGATGCAGTACCCATTTTCCCCACAAATTTTCCTTGGCTTATAGCTTGCATGATAACGGTAGGCAAATCTGCTTGAGAAATGCCTTTATTTGCAAAATCTGTCGCGTGTCGTTCAATAATATGCTGCAAACCGCGTGCGGAATCCCCCTTCTCCAAAAATACAATTCTTCCATCGGTTAATTTTTTGATAGCAACCACATTTTCAGGTGTCAGTTTCGTACCAGATTGCTCTAGTTTTGTTAATAGTTTCGCTTTTACAGTGCTGCTAACCAAGTTATTGGGGATCGCTGGCTTTACGCCACTTCCTAACAACGCAGCGGCAATCGCCTTATCGGTTTCTGCGATTGATTGCGCAGCACCGCGCACCAATTCGGTTTCGGTAATGCCATTCTTAAGTAAATCAATCTGTGCGTTAATCAGATTAATACTACCAAGGTCATCTTGATATAAGGGCTTCGTAGCTTCTAATGCCAGCAGCGCATCATTAATTGCATCAAACTTTGCGCCACAATTATCACTACACGATTTCCCGAGATAGTCGTTTGCATTTGTTACCAACTTGCTCGCTACTTCTGCGGGTGTTTTTAAGCCAAACCGTGCTTGCTGTTCAGGTGTCCATGACCCGTCTACATTACCACCTGCAAATGGATTAGTACGCTCTGCTGCGGTGGCCTTAAATAGTGTGCTGGTTTTGTTTTCTGCAATAAATTGCTTGGCGGTTTCATCGCTCTTGCCACCTCTCTCCGCTGCGCTATCGACAATGGCATAGCCCGCTGACAATAAGCGTTGGTAAGCTTCTTCTGTCGAAATATTTTCACCGGTCTTTTCTTGCAGGTGCTCTCTGTATTTTTTAGCATTCTGTTTGGCCCAATCACGTTCGCTTTGATGCAACTGCTGATTATTCTGAATTATTTTTGTGTGTCATCTTCTTTATAGCTATTTTTTAGACTGCGCGACTTATGGCTTAAACAGGCTAGCTTTACAGCGCAGACTAAAATCAAAGTACAGGTGATGACCGACAGGCTAGTGATCACCAGAGTATAGAAACCGGCGGCAATAGCGTTCTTGTTTAGCCACTAAAAAATCCCCCAACAACATCTGGTTACGGCTAGATGGTGGTGGGGATTTTTTCGTTTATAAGAAACTAAATACTACGAGCTATTTTTATCGTCTTCGCCTGGTTTTTTAGGGGTGTTCAGTGAACCGATAAAAGCTAAGAAGACAGCACCTACGCCTGCGCTCATTGGGACTAGTATGCCAACTGGAGTGAAGGTGTTTTCTAGCATTGCTTGAGTAGCAAACGCTAACCCCTTTGCATAAATTCCAGATATATATAATCCAACATACATACTCACCGTTGCCACTAAAAAAATTACCCGATACTTAAATCGGCTTAACCATTGCGTAATCACCTGGCCAAATAAGCCACCAACTATTCCAGACCAGAATCCGTCAAACATATCACCTCCGATTATTATTTTTTGGGTGAATTAACTACACCTTGCGCAGCATCACCAGCGACCTTGCCAAACACACCGCTATTAACACGCGTGATAAGTCCAGGCACTGTTGCCCAGTTTTTAAGGGTATTAGGTGTTCCAGCCCACCCGAACATCGCCGTACTGTACATGCCGGTTAAGCCACCTATAGCCATTGCAGCAGCGAGGCCGGGATAAGAGAAGCGTTGATCAAAGCCAGTACTAAAATTTTTCTGATTGAAAAATTTATCATAACCCGCCACAGCCCCCGCTCCAACGGTATAAGTCGTTCCCGAAACCGCCGCTCCCGTCCCCAAAGCCGCCCCTGCCGAATACGCCGCCGCAGCCGCCTTATAAGCGGCATAAACATCCATCACTGAGCCGCCCCCCACGCCAGCAGTTGCCACCCCGGCAGCGGTTGCAGCAGCGCCAAGCGTCGCCTTACTTGCCAGTGCCCGAATGGTCTGATCGCGATCCATTGCTGCGTTAATATCACTATCTGACGGTTTGTTCGTGCCGCCATAACCTGCATACATATCAGCATTCGCTTTCTGCTCGGGTGTTGTGTAGAACATAAATCCCGTGCCACTCTTGCCTTCTGAGGGCAGTAAACCACGCCCTGCTTCCTGTAAAAAAGTATAGGCACTCTGATCCCATGAACCAGATGAGCCAGACTGGACTTGCCGATCTGCCTGTGCCGTTAATTCTTGTTGTGCCTGATCAATCGAAATTCCTTTTTTTAGCGCATAACGTGATGCATTACCTTTAATCCACTTTTTCTCATCAGGATGCATTTGCCGATTATTAGCATCAGGGCAGTCCGACGCAATATTCACCGCCAAACGCCGCCGACCCAGACGGGGCGGGGCTTGCCGGGCGATCCATTTTCCAGACACGCTCTTACGCGGGGGGATTTTTCCAGACGCGGTTTTTGCCTCCACAGAGCAGGCGTTAAGACGCACGCGGTGCGTGCGTGGGGGGTGCCTTTGATGTTGCCGTTGGGGGTTGTGCATCGCGCCATTATACGGATGCTGTGTGGGGAGACTATTTTGTGCGTCACGCTTCTTCGCCGGACTGCACCGGCGCTCATCCCGTCAAGGGCGCGTAGCGGGCGCAGCCGCACCCTTGACGGCTCTCAAAGAAATACGCTAGGCCATGCGGTGCAAGGCGGCTCTATCCCTTGCACCGCTTGTAAAGCGCTGTTGCTGTTGTCGTTGTCGTTGTCGTTGATTTGTCCTGCCATCTGAATGACGGCGAAGCACGGCAGCAAGTGAGGCACGAGCGCGTGCGGTAACCCTGATCAATCCTTGCGCCTTGCGGCGCACACCTTAAGCCTGGCAGACGTGCAGGGGCGTAAGACATAATGCCCGTTACGCGATATTGGCGCACCAAGCCAGCTCCGCTGGCGACTGCGTCAATGTTGCGTAATGCGGCATTATGTTAAATCGCACAGCGATTTACCCCGGAACGGCTGTGCTGTTGACCTGGCGTTGCCCTGTTCCGATCAACGGCGAAGCACGGCAGCAAGTGAGGCACGAACGCGCATTCTTTCCTACACATTGGCAGCAAGCGTGGCCGTTATTCTCGGCTCGCCGCTGGCAGTACCGCAGCGCGGCTGATCAGGCTTTAGTCTCGTCCTTGACCCGCGTTAAGCGCGCCGGATGCGTCAGGGTGTGGACTTCTTTTAATTTGTTGATCGCCATCTGCGTATAAATCTGCGTACTCGACAGATCGGCATGACCAAGCATGATTTGGACAAAGCGCAGGTCAGCACCGTTTTCCAGCATCAGCGTCGCCATCGTATGTCGAAATATATGGCAGCTTCCCGTCTTGCCTATACTGGCGGCATTGATATAGCGCTTGATCATTTCGGACAGCCAACGCGGGTCTATCGCGTCTCCCTGCTGCGTCAGAAACAGCGTACCGTCATCGTCGGCCAGTGCACACTCCGGGCGGATGCTGTCGCGGTATTTGGCAATCCACGCTAACGCACGATCACCAATGGGAATGAGCCGGTCTTTCTTGCCTTTACCTTGCCGCACCATCAACGTGCCGCGCTCATGGTCGATGTCGTGCAGCTGCAAATGACACAGTTCGGTGCGTCGAATCCCGGTGCTGTAGAGGGTTTCCATGATGGCCCGGTTACGGCAACCCAGCGGTGTGCCAACATCTGCGCCGTTGAGCACTTTGTCGGCTTCATCTGCCGACAGAATATGTTTAGGCAGGCGCTTTTCAATACGCGGCATGTCAATATCTGCCGCCGGATTGGACAGTATCCGGCGGTTCTTAACCAGCCACCGAAACCACAGACGCAGCGGAACCAGGCGCATATGCTGACTGCGACCAGAAATCGCCTCTCCATTACTTTTGCGGTACAAAAACAAATGACGCTGGTAGCGCTCAATGATCGGACGCGTGATCTCTGCCGGGTGACACAGACCACGCTCAGTGCACCAGCTCACAAAGTCGCGCAAATGCTGCTCCCGGTGTATCACCGTTTGCTCACTGTAATTGCGTATCCGCATCCAGTCCAGAAACGGCAGCATCTGGAAATACAGGCTGGCAGCGTCGAGCGGGTTACCAATGATTTCTATCCGCGTTTTTTTGCGACCTCGGGTGTTCTTGAGAGTCGGCGCGGTCATGCTTGCGCCTCATCAACAACGGCGGCTAACGAAGAACCATTGTTTTTTTTCTGCTGTATACGCAGTTTTTGCACACTTTCTGGGGTTTCAGCCGCTGCGCCTTGCTGGACCTCAGTTAGCACCATCCGACCAGACCCCGACTGCATGCCGACTGCAGCCCGACCGCTGGCCGACCACTCGCTGTTTTTATCCGACCACTGGGAATCATTGTCGAGTCTGGACGGGTCAAGGAGGCCCATTAAATGCGGGTGATCGTCGCCTTTGCCGTCGTAACTCAACTCGTAATCGGTCGCCTGGCGCCGTCCGTTGTAATGCGCAATCAGATATTCCAGTTCGACCAATCGGGCGAAATACAGTTTTAACTGGGTGTCGCCCCAGCGCGTCATTTCGCGTACCTGCTTGCGCGTAAAACGAAATGTGTCGCGCTGCATCTGCAAGTCAGTACAACGCTGTGCCACCCAGCTTTGCAGCAGCGTGAGGAGGCGGCGCGGTTGCGGGGGCAGTTCGTCCAGCGTACGCCCCAGCACTTCATGCGCGATCCGGTTGGCTAACGCAATGTCGTCTTTTGTCACTTCAATGTAGTCCAGCTGTGCTCCACGATGATCGACGCTTTTGACTTCGCGCTGATGCTGATGCAATAACGCAATCGCCCGGATCAACGTTAAATATTTCATGTGGTCGCGCCGCATCCGGGTTTTGTCATCAAGGAAGGTTAACTGATTCGCATACGGATTAACCACATGCACGGCCTTGAGCAGCCGTTGCGCATTCTGATGCAGAGTAGTGATACTTTTTTTCTCGCGGTCCATCACCAACCCTTCCAAGGTCTGCTTCGCCCGCTGGCGCGCATGGATCGCCTGCGTCTGCTCACGACTTTCATTGACGGTTAATACCAGACAACGATTGAGCAATTCTTCGTCAACATCAATGGCCGTGGTGGTCAGCATCAGCATCACCGGGCCTTTGACGCAATATTGCTTCGTCACCAGATTGCCGGTCGTCTCATCCTTGCCGGTACTGGCCATCGTCAGTTCGCCATCAGACTGCAATAACTTCAGGGCATACGCGGCCTGGCGCACGCCTTCTTCTTCGGCAATCGCCAGGATTTTGTGTTGTAAATCGTTTTCTCCAAGGTAAAACAGACTCTGGCCGGTCATGGCGCTGTATTGAATCCGTTCTTCTTCCGGCATCAGATTGAGCACCGCTTCCATCAACGCACTTTTACCGGCCGCAGAAGACGACTGAATCAAGACCGCCAGCGGGGCATCGAGCTTGCGACTGACCGCCGCCAGATAACCGGCCAGTAAATTGGTCGCTTCGCCGACGATCCCGCAGCGTTCCATGTCGGCAACCAAACGGTCAGTCAGGTCCGGCGCTTTGAGCAAGGCAAGGGCCGCGGCGGTGTCGCTCTCGGAGAGGGGCGGTACGCTGTCTTTGGGCGTGAGGGCGGCACTGAGCGCCGCATCCTGTAACGTTTCCAGCTTCAGCAAGACGTGGCCCAGGTCGCGCTTGATGGTCTCGTCCGGCACCCCCAGTTCAATGGCCGCCTGTTTGATATACACCAGCCGCTGTTTGGCACTGTAGATATCCAGCAAATCAACGTAATACGCGCCTTCCGTTCCCGTTTTATTGTCACGCCGCACCTGCACGTTGACCCGCATCTGCTCCGGCGAGAGATTCTTTTGCCAGCCACGGATACGCCAGTGACGCTCGCCCAGGCTGAGCAATAATTCGCCTTTTACCGTTTGGGAAACCTGCGCCGGTTCGGACGCTGGCGGTGCTTCGGGCGCTGCTGGCGATGACACCGCAGCTAAAGAAGAAGTGATAGGGGCAGCTGTTGCAGATGTCGCCCGTGATGGCGCTACAGCAGCGGGCTTTTCTCTCTTGTGGGAGGGTTCTTTCGCCGCGATGTCAGCCACTGGCGGCACAGACGAAACAGCGAGGTTTACCACCACTGAGGGAGATTGTCCTTTTCCCAACCAATGCGCCTGTTGCAGCAGAACGCCCAGACTCTTCTCCGCCGGCTGCACTTTCTGCGCATAATCATTGACGTCCATCCCCTTCGGAAATACCACCCGGAAACAGTCCATACCCGCTTCCTGCAATAACACTGCCAGTTGCTCAGCAGCGGCATTCCCCGCATCGTCACGGTCATAGGCAATCAGTATGCGCTGCGTGCCGTGCTGTTTTAATGCGTGCCAGTGATCCGCCGTAAAACCATTCACCCCATAACTGGCGATCACATTGCGATACCCCGCACACCAGAAGGTCATCGCATCAATTAACGATTCACACAGAATAATATCCTTCTGCGCCACCAGCGCCACTTCGTTCCAGATCCCCCGCAACGGACGCGCCAGATATAAATGGCGCGGCTGACCCGACGACAGTTTGTTGTTGGGGGCAATCCGCCGCCCGTACAGTTGCATGATCTGACCCGACTGCGCCGCATTCGCGCCCTCTGACATACCAATCACCGGCACCACCAGACAACCGTTCAAATGCTCGTGACCGCTGGCCCGATACACACCCACCGCTTGCAGCTGCGCCCGCATGTCACGCCCCGCTTGCGTATGCCCCGGCGGGAGACGATAGGTCAGACTTTTATTGGCGTAACCAAGTCTGAAGGTGTCGATCAATTCGCTGCTGACCAGAGCGCGGCTGGACAAATACGCCAGCGCTTCCGGCGATTGTTGTAAATTGGCATGGTAACTAGCGACCACTTGCGATAACAATAACTGCTGATCCTGCGCGACCAGCACCGGCAAATGACGCAGTTGACTACGGCCCACGCCGACACGCTCACTCTCAAGGTGCGCACCATTTCTGAGGATTTGCACCGCATGCGGCAGCGAAACCGACTGGGTTTTGATAACCCAGTCAATGACCGAGCCAGCAGCGCCACAGCCAAAGCAGTGATACAGGTTCTTCGCCGCCGACACCGTCAGGCTCGGCGTCTTCTCTGCATGGAATACGCACAGCATCACGTAATCCTTGCCGCGCTTCGTCAACTGATGCCCGCCGCTTTCGATCAGCCGCAATAAGCTCACTTCCTGTTTTAACCGCTCTAGCTCGCTGTCGGGAATGCGGGGCATGGAATTGTCCTTAGTCTAAAAGCTGTCAAGTATCTACTCAATATACTTTAATTGTCCCTCATATGCTACTATAGAGCAAGCGTTAAAAACACAGGGCTTACACTCATGCGCATTACAAATCTCTTTATTTTTCCCATGAGCTTCCCTGCACGCTTGTCTTCGCTTCGTAAGGAGCTGGGCTTTACCCAGCAACAAATGGCTGACAAGATCAGCATGCACGTTTCACAATTAAAACGGTATGAGTCGGGCGCCTCACAGCCCACTATTGATGTATTTCGACGCATCGCACTGGCGCTTAATGTCAGCGCAGATATGCTGCTTTTTGAGCCGGAGGAACGTGGGCCGGATGAGCGCCTAAAACTGCAATTTGAAGCGGTCTCCAAGCTCGATGAGAAGGAGCGGGAGGCAGTGGAAACGATGATTGCTGGTGTGCTGCATATGCATGATGCCAAGCGTTGGCAAGCAGCTAAAAAATAATTTGATGCAGTAAAAGACGCGGATTGCTGGTGTATCAGCACCAACAACCCGCTAACCACAACCAACTAAAACGGAGTTGAATATGGCTAAGCCGAATCATACGCGAGATAGTCTCGCACCAACAAACAGTCACACAGATCGGTTCTTAACCGTGTCTCTTTATCCTGAGCCACAGCCGCATGTTCCGTGGATACGCTTGCGAGGATTGTGGCTTAAACAGGCTGGTTTTACAGCGCAGACTAAAATCAAAGTACAGGTGATGACCGACAGGCTAGTGATCACCAGAGTATAGAAACCGGCGGCAATAGCGTTCTTGTTTAGCCATTAAAAAAAATCCCCAACAACATCTGGTCACGGCTAGATGATGGTAGGGATTTTTTTGTTTATAAAAAACTAAATACTACGAGCTATTTTTATCGTCCTCGTTTGATTTCTTCGGGGTGTTCAATGAACCGAGAAAGGCTAAGAAGACAGCAAGTAGGCCGCCACCCATTGGAACCAGAATAAGTATCGGCTCGAAGCCCCTCATAAAAACAATCTCAAATGCTTCCTGTAACCCTTTTTCTTTTACGCCAGCAGCAAACATAAACACTTGTATAGCTAGTGTTACCACTAAAAAAATCACCCAGTATCTAAAGCGACTCAACCATTGCGTAATCGCAGGACCAAACATGCCGCCCAATATCCCAGACCAGAAGCCATCAAACATAATAATTTCCTATCATTGCATGGAGGAAGATTTGACTGCGCCTTGTGCAGCTTGACCTGCAACATTTCCAAATACGGCGCTATTGGTACGGATCACGAATCCAGGTAGAGTCAGCCAATTTCCGAGCGCATTTGGCACGCCAGCCCAACTGAACATAGCTGTACCATACATGCCGATTAAACCACCTGCCGTCATTGCTGCGCCTAGCCCAGGATAAGAGAAACGTTGGCTGAAACCTGTTCCGAAAGGCTGGCCAGTTCCAAACACTTGATCGATCCCCGCATTCACCGCAGCCCCAGCCGTATAAATCCCGCCCGAAACCGCCATCCCCGTCCCCAAAGCCGTCCCCGCCGAATACGCCGCCGCAGCAGCCCTGTAAGCAGCATAGGCTTCCACCGCCGAGCCGGCCACCGCGCCAGTTCCCGCAAGCGCAGCAGCGGCAAGCGTCGCCTTACTCGCGAGTTCCCGAATGGTCTGATCGCGATCCATTGCCGCATTAATATCATCATCTGATGGCTTGTTCGTGCCGCCATAACCTGCATACATATCCGCATTCGCCTTCTGCTCGGGTGTGGTGTAGAACATAAATCCCGTTCCACTCTTGCCTTCTGATGGCAGTAAACCACGCCCTGCTTCTTGTAAAAAAGTATACGCACTTTGATCCCATGCGCCGGGGGAACCTGCCTGCACCTGACGATCTGCCTGTGCTGTTAATTCTTGCTGCGCCTGGTCAAGCGATATACCTTTGTGTGCCGCATAACGTTCCGCATTCGTTTTGATCCACGTTTTCTCATCAGGATGCAACTGCCGATTATTAGCATCCGCAGCAAAAAATTTTATTTGAATAAGTACTACCAGCTATTTTTATCGTCCTCGTTTGACTTCTTCGCGGTGTTTAACGAACCTACGAAGGCCACGAAGACAGCTAGCAGACCTATTCCCATAGGAGCAAAGAAGCCAACGGTTGTAAATACAAAGCAGACGCTTCTCTTTAAAGCATCTAAGAAATTTGTGTTTAACCAATCTAAAATAAATGTGCCACCGTGAACCGTTAACGTAGTAGTTAAAAAAACTATCCAATACTTAAAACGGCTCAAGTACTGTGCAATCGCTGGTCCGAACAAACCGCCAAACATTCCAGACAAGAATCCGTCAAACATATCACCTCCGATTATTATTTTTTGGGTGAATTAACTACACCTTGCGCAGCATCACCAGCGACCTTGCCAAACACAACGCTATTAACACGCGTGATAAATCCAGGCACTGTTGCCCAGTTTTTAAGGGTATTAGGTGTTCCAGCCCACCTGAACATCGCCGTACTATACATACCCGTTAAACCACCCATAGTCATTGCTGCAGCCAGTCCCGGAGCAGAGAAGCGTTGGTCGAAACTATTTCTGAAATTAGCTCCATATCGCGCATCATTAATTGCACCAACTACTGCACCGCCCGTATAAAACGCTCCGCCAACCGCCGCTCCCGTCCCCAAAGCCGTCCCCGCCGAATACGCCGCCGCAGCCGCCTTATAAGCGGCATAAACATCCATCACTGAGCCGCCCCCCACGCCAGCAGTTGCCACCCCGGCAGCGGTTGCAGCAGCGCCAAGCGTCGCCTTACTTGCCAGTGCCCGAATGGTCTGATCGCGATCCATTGCTGCGTTAATATCACTATCTGACGGTTTGTTCGTGCCGCCATAACCTGCATACATATCAGCATTCGCTTTCTGCTCGGGTGTTGTGTAGAACATAAATCCCGTGCCACTCTTGCCTTCTGAGGGCAGTAAACCACGCCCTGCTTCCTGTAAAAAAGTATAGGCACTCTGATCCCATGAACCAGATGAGCCAGACTGGACTTGCCGATCTGCCTGTGCCGTTAATTCTTGTTGTGCCTGATCAATCGAAATTCCTTTTTTTAGCGCATAACGTGATGCATTACCTTTAATCCACTTTTTCTCATCAGGATGCATTTGCCGATTATTAGCATCAGGGCAGTCCGACGCAATATTCACCGCCAAACGCCGCCGACCCAGACGGGGCGGGGCTTGCCGGGCGATCCATTTTCCAGACACGCTCTTACGCGGGGGGATTTTTCCAGACGCGGTTTTTGCCTCCACAGAGCAGGCGTTAAGACGCACGCGGTGCGTGCGTGGGGGGTGCCTTTGATGTTGCCGTTGGGGGTTGTGCATCGCGCCATTATACGGATGCTGTGTGGGGAGACTATTTTGTGCGTCACGCTTCTTCGCCGGACTGCACCGGCGCTCATCCCGTCAAGGGCGCGTAGCGGGCGCAGCCGCACCCTTGACGGCTCTCAAAGAAATACGCTAGGCCATGCGGTGCAAGGCGGCTCTATCCCTTGCACCGCTTGTAAAGCGCTGTTGCTGTTGTCGTTGTCGTTGTCGTTGATTTGTCCTGCCATCTGAATGACGGCGAAGCACGGCAGCAAGTGAGGCACGAGCGCGTGCGGTAACCCTGATCAATCCTTGCGCCTTGCGGCGCACACCTTAAGCCTGGCAGACGTGCAGGGGCGTAAGACATAATGCCCGTTACGCGATATTGGCGCACCAAGCCAGCTCCGCTGGCGACTGCGTCAATGTTGCGTAATGCGGCATTATGTTAAATCGCACAGCGATTTACCCCGGAACGGCTGTGCTGTTGACCTGGCGTTGCCCTGTTCCGATCAACGGCGAAGCACGGCAGCAAGTGAGGCACGAACGCGCATTCTTTCCTACACATTGGCAGCAAGCGTGGCCGTTATTCTCGGCTCGCCGCTGGCAGTACCGCAGCGCGGCTGATCAGGCTTTAGTCTCGTCCTTGACCCGCGTTAAGCGCGCCGGATGCGTCAGGGTGTGGACTTCTTTTAATTTGTTGATCGCCATCTGCGTATAAATCTGCGTACTCGACAGATCGGCATGACCAAGCATGATTTGGACAAAGCGCAGGTCAGCACCGTTTTCCAGCATCAGCGTCGCCATCGTATGTCGAAATATATGGCAGCTTCCCGTCTTGCCTATACTGGCGGCATTGATATAGCGCTTGATCATTTCGGACAGCCAACGCGGGTCTATCGCGTCTCCCTGCTGCGTCAGAAACAGCGTACCGTCATCGTCGGCCAGTGCACACTCCGGGCGGATGCTGTCGCGGTATTTGGCAATCCACGCTAACGCACGATCACCAATGGGAATGAGCCGGTCTTTCTTGCCTTTACCTTGCCGCACCATCAACGTGCCGCGCTCATGGTCGATGTCGTGCAGCTGCAAATGACACAGTTCGGTGCGTCGAATCCCGGTGCTGTAGAGGGTTTCCATGATGGCCCGGTTACGGCAACCCAGCGGTGTGCCAACATCTGCGCCGTTGAGCACTTTGTCGGCTTCATCTGCCGACAGAATATGTTTAGGCAGGCGCTTTTCAATACGCGGCATGTCAATATCTGCCGCCGGATTGGACAGTATCCGGCGGTTCTTAACCAGCCACCGAAACCACAGACGCAGCGGAACCAGGCGCATATGCTGACTGCGACCAGAAATCGCCTCTCCATTACTTTTGCGGTACAAAAACAAATGACGCTGGTAGCGCTCAATGATCGGACGCGTGATCTCTGCCGGGTGACACAGACCACGCTCAGTGCACCAGCTCACAAAGTCGCGCAAATGCTGCTCCCGGTGTATCACCGTTTGCTCACTGTAATTGCGTATCCGCATCCAGTCCAGAAACGGCAGCATCTGGAAATACAGGCTGGCAGCGTCGAGCGGGTTACCAATGATTTCTATCCGCGTTTTTTTGCGACCTCGGGTGTTCTTGAGAGTCGGCGCGGTCATGCTTGCGCCTCATCAACAACGGCGGCTAACGAAGAACCATTGTTTTTTTTCTGCTGTATACGCAGTTTTTGCACACTTTCTGGGGTTTCAGCCGCTGCGCCTTGCTGGACCTCAGTTAGCACCATCCGACCAGACCCCGACTGCATGCCGACTGCAGCCCGACCGCTGGCCGACCACTCGCTGTTTTTATCCGACCACTGGGAATCATTGTCGAGTCTGGACGGGTCAAGGAGGCCCATTAAATGCGGGTGATCGTCGCCTTTGCCGTCGTAACTCAACTCGTAATCGGTCGCCTGGCGCCGTCCGTTGTAATGCGCAATCAGATATTCCAGTTCGACCAATCGGGCGAAATACAGTTTTAACTGGGTGTCGCCCCAGCGCGTCATTTCGCGTACCTGCTTGCGCGTAAAACGAAATGTGTCGCGCTGCATCTGCAAGTCAGTACAACGCTGTGCCACCCAGCTTTGCAGCAGCGTGAGGAGGCGGCGCGGTTGCGGGGGCAGTTCGTCCAGCGTACGCCCCAGCACTTCATGCGCGATCCGGTTGGCTAACGCAATGTCGTCTTTTGTCACTTCAATGTAGTCCAGCTGTGCTCCACGATGATCGACGCTTTTGACTTCGCGCTGATGCTGATGCAATAACGCAATCGCCCGGATCAACGTTAAATATTTCATGTGGTCGCGCCGCATCCGGGTTTTGTCATCAAGGAAGGTTAACTGATTCGCATACGGATTAACCACATGCACGGCCTTGAGCAGCCGTTGCGCATTCTGATGCAGAGTAGTGATACTTTTTTTCTCGCGGTCCATCACCAACCCTTCCAAGGTCTGCTTCGCCCGCTGGCGCGCATGGATCGCCTGCGTCTGCTCACGACTTTCATTGACGGTTAATACCAGACAACGATTGAGCAATTCTTCGTCAACATCAATGGCCGTGGTGGTCAGCATCAGCATCACCGGGCCTTTGACGCAATATTGCTTCGTCACCAGATTGCCGGTCGTCTCATCCTTGCCGGTACTGGCCATCGTCAGTTCGCCATCAGACTGCAATAACTTCAGGGCATACGCGGCCTGGCGCACGCCTTCTTCTTCGGCAATCGCCAGGATTTTGTGTTGTAAATCGTTTTCTCCAAGGTAAAACAGACTCTGGCCGGTCATGGCGCTGTATTGAATCCGTTCTTCTTCCGGCATCAGATTGAGCACCGCTTCCATCAACGCACTTTTACCGGCCGCAGAAGACGACTGAATCAAGACCGCCAGCGGGGCATCGAGCTTGCGACTGACCGCCGCCAGATAACCGGCCAGTAAATTGGTCGCTTCGCCGACGATCCCGCAGCGTTCCATGTCGGCAACCAAACGGTCAGTCAGGTCCGGCGCTTTGAGCAAGGCAAGGGCCGCGGCGGTGTCGCTCTCGGAGAGGGGCGGTACGCTGTCTTTGGGCGTGAGGGCGGCACTGAGCGCCGCATCCTGTAACGTTTCCAGCTTCAGCAAGACGTGGCCCAGGTCGCGCTTGATGGTCTCGTCCGGCACCCCCAGTTCAATGGCCGCCTGTTTGATATACACCAGCCGCTGTTTGGCACTGTAGATATCCAGCAAATCAACGTAATACGCGCCTTCCGTTCCCGTTTTATTGTCACGCCGCACCTGCACGTTGACCCGCATCTGCTCCGGCGAGAGATTCTTTTGCCAGCCACGGATACGCCAGTGACGCTCGCCCAGGCTGAGCAATAATTCGCCTTTTACCGTTTGGGAAACCTGCGCCGGTTCGGACGCTGGCGGTGCTTCGGGCGCTGCTGGCGATGACACCGCAGCTAAAGAAGAAGTGATAGGGGCAGCTGTTGCAGATGTCGCCCGTGATGGCGCTACAGCAGCGGGCTTTTCTCTCTTGTGGGAGGGTTCTTTCGCCGCGATGTCAGCCACTGGCGGCACAGACGAAACAGCGAGGTTTACCACCACTGAGGGAGATTGTCCTTTTCCCAACCAATGCGCCTGTTGCAGCAGAACGCCCAGACTCTTCTCCGCCGGCTGCACTTTCTGCGCATAATCATTGACGTCCATCCCCTTCGGAAATACCACCCGGAAACAGTCCATACCCGCTTCCTGCAATAACACTGCCAGTTGCTCAGCAGCGGCATTCCCCGCATCGTCACGGTCATAGGCAATCAGTATGCGCTGCGTGCCGTGCTGTTTTAATGCGTGCCAGTGATCCGCCGTAAAACCATTCACCCCATAACTGGCGATCACATTGCGATACCCCGCACACCAGAAGGTCATCGCATCAATTAACGATTCACACAGAATAATATCCTTCTGCGCCACCAGCGCCACTTCGTTCCAGATCCCCCGCAACGGACGCGCCAGATATAAATGGCGCGGCTGACCCGACGACAGTTTGTTGTTGGGGGCAATCCGCCGCCCGTACAGTTGCATGATCTGACCCGACTGCGCCGCATTCGCGCCCTCTGACATACCAATCACCGGCACCACCAGACAACCGTTCAAATGCTCGTGACCGCTGGCCCGATACACACCCACCGCTTGCAGCTGCGCCCGCATGTCACGCCCCGCTTGCGTATGCCCCGGCGGGAGACGATAGGTCAGACTTTTATTGGCGTAACCAAGTCTGAAGGTGTCGATCAATTCGCTGCTGACCAGAGCGCGGCTGGACAAATACGCCAGCGCTTCCGGCGATTGTTGTAAATTGGCATGGTAACTAGCGACCACTTGCGATAACAATAACTGCTGATCCTGCGCGACCAGCACCGGCAAATGACGCAGTTGACTACGGCCCACGCCGACACGCTCACTCTCAAGGTGCGCACCATTTCTGAGGATTTGCACCGCATGCGGCAGCGAAACCGACTGGGTTTTGATAACCCAGTCAATGACCGAGCCAGCAGCGCCACAGCCAAAGCAGTGATACAGGTTCTTCGCCGCCGACACCGTCAGGCTCGGCGTCTTCTCTGCATGGAATACGCACAGCATCACGTAATCCTTGCCGCGCTTCGTCAACTGATGCCCGCCGCTTTCGATCAGCCGCAATAAGCTCACTTCCTGTTTTAACCGCTCTAGCTCGCTGTCGGGAATGCGGGGCATGGAATTGTCCTTAGTCTAAAAGCTGTCAAGTATCTACTCAATATACTTTAATTGTCCCTCATATGCTACTATAGAGCAAGCGTTAAAAACACAGGGCTTACACTCATGCGCATTACAAATCTCTTTATTTTTCCCATGAGCTTCCCTGCACGCTTGTCTTCGCTTCGTAAGGAGCTGGGCTTTACCCAGCAACAAATGGCTGACAAGATCAGCATGCACGTTTCACAATTAAAACGGTATGAGTCGGGCGCCTCACAGCCCACTATTGATGTATTTCGACGCATCGCACTGGCGCTTAATGTCAGCGCAGATATGCTGCTTTTTGAGCCGGAGGAACGTGGGCCGGATGAGCGCCTAAAACTGCAATTTGAAGCGGTCTCCAAGCTCGATGAGAAGGAGCGGGAGGCAGTGGAAACGATGATTGCTGGTGTGCTGCATATGCATGATGCCAAGCGTTGGCAAGCAGCTAAAAAATAATTTGATGCAGTAAAAGACGCGGATTGCTGGTGTATCAGCACCAACAACCCGCTAACCACAACCAACTAAAACGGAGTTGAATATGGCTAAGCCGAATCATACGCGAGATAGTCTCGCACCAACAAACAGTCACACAGATCGGTTCTTAACCGTGTCTCTTTATCCTGAGCCACAGCCGCATGTTCCGTGGATACGCTTGCGAGGATTGTGGCTTAAACAGGCTGGTTTTACAGCGCAGACTAAAATCAAAGTACAGGTGATGACCGACAGGCTAGTGATCACCAGAGTATAGAAACCGGCGGCAATAGCGTTCTTGTTTAGCCATTAAAAAAAATCCCCAACAACATCTGGTCACGGCTAGATGATGGTAGGGATTTTTTTGTTTATAAAAAACTAAATACTACGAGCTATTTTTATCGTCCTCGTTTGATTTCTTCGGGGTGTTCAATGAACCGAGAAAGGCTAAGAAGACAGCAAGTAGGCCGCCACCCATTGGAACCAGAATAAGTATCGGCTCGAAGCCCCTCATAAAAACAATCTCAAATGCTTCCTGTAACCCTTTTTCTTTTACGCCAGCAGCAAACATAAACACTTGTATAGCTAGTGTTACCACTAAAAAAATCACCCAGTATCTAAAGCGACTCAACCATTGCGTAATCGCAGGACCAAACATGCCGCCCAATATCCCAGACCAGAAGCCATCAAACATAATAATTTCCTATCATTGCATGGAGGAAGATTTGACTGCGCCTTGTGCAGCTTGACCTGCAACATTTCCAAATACGGCGCTATTGGTACGGATCACGAATCCAGGTAGAGTCAGCCAATTTCCGAGCGCATTTGGCACGCCAGCCCAACTGAACATAGCTGTACCATACATGCCGATTAAACCACCTGCCGTCATTGCTGCGCCTAGCCCAGGATAAGAGAAACGTTGGCTGAAACCTGTTCCGAAAGGCTGGCCAGTTCCAAACACTTGATCGATCCCCGCATTCACCGCAGCCCCAGCCGTATAAATCCCGCCCGAAACCGCCATCCCCGTCCCCAAAGCCGTCCCCGCCGAATACGCCGCCGCAGCAGCCCTGTAAGCAGCATAGGCTTCCACCGCCGAGCCGGCCACCGCGCCAGTTCCCGCAAGCGCAGCAGCGGCAAGCGTCGCCTTACTCGCGAGTTCCCGAATGGTCTGATCGCGATCCATTGCCGCATTAATATCATCATCTGATGGCTTGTTCGTGCCGCCATAACCTGCATACATATCCGCATTCGCCTTCTGCTCGGGTGTGGTGTAGAACATAAATCCCGTTCCACTCTTGCCTTCTGATGGCAGTAAACCACGCCCTGCTTCTTGTAAAAAAGTATACGCACTTTGATCCCATGCGCCGGGGGAACCTGCCTGCACCTGACGATCTGCCTGTGCTGTTAATTCTTGCTGCGCCTGGTCAAGCGATATACCTTTGTGTGCCGCATAACGTTCCGCATTCGTTTTGATCCACGTTTTCTCATCAGGATGCAACTGCCGATTATTAGCGTTATAAAGGGCTGAACACTATGGATTATTTTTATCGTCCTCGCTTGGCTTCTCGATAACATTCAATGAACCAACAAACGCTACAAAGACTGCTAGCAGGCCAATCCCCATTGGCGCCAAAATACCAACAGGAGTGAAGATATTTTCTAGCATAGCTTGAGTAGCAAACTTCAACCCCTTTGTATAAATTCCAGCTATATATAATCCAATGTACGTACTCACCATTGCTGTTAAAAATATTGCCCAATATTTAAATCGGCACAACCATTGCGCAACCGTAGGACCGAACAATCCACCAAATATTCCGTACCATAAGCCATCAAACATAGCGACTCCAATTATTGATTAGTGGATGATTTGACGGCACCCTGCGCCGCTCCACCTGCAGCCTTGCCGAACACGCCACTATTAATGCGAATAACGAATCCCGGCACTGTCACCCAATTTTTGAAGGTGTTTGGGACGCCTGCCCAACCAAACATCGCCGTGCTATACATGCTGGTTAAACCACCTGCTGTCATTGCTACTCCTAGTCCGAGATAAGAGAAGCGTTGATCAAATCCATTACTGAAATTTTGCCGATTAAAGAATTTATCATAGGCTGCACCACCCACAGCCGAACCTGTATAAGACGCACCTCCAACCGCCATCCCCGTTCCCAGTGCCGTTCCCATCGAATATGCCGCAGCAGCAGCTTTGTAAGCTGCATAGACATCCGCCGCCGTGGCAATTCCGGCACCAGTACCTGCAAGCGCCGCGGCCGCAAACGTCGCATTACTAACCTGTTTTCGAATGGCCTGATCCCGATTGATTGCCGCAGCAATATCGTCATCGGCTGGTTTGTTCGTTCCGCCATATGCCGCATACACATCAGGATTTGCTTTCTGATTGGGTGTGGCATAAAACATAAACCCTGGTCCGCTATCACCGTCTGAGGGCAATAGTTTATGTCCAGCCTGACTTAAGAAATTACTCGCACTTTGATCCCACGCGCCGGGAGAACCTAGCTGCACTTGACGATCTGCTTGTCCGGTTAATTCTTGTAGTGCCTGATCAACAGAAATTCCTTTTTGTGTCGCATAACGTGATGCTTGACTCTTGATCCACATTTTTTCATCTGGATGAAGTTGGCGGTTGTTAGCGTCCGCATTCTTCCCCATCATCCCGCCCATGCCAGCACTATCCATCCCGCCGCCAGCCAATCCCCCTGCAGCCGCACCGACCAGCGTGGCTCCCAGTCCCATCATGTCGTTGTAGGCCTGCAGTCCTTCCTTGCTGCTGATGTCGTAGCCGTTATTGAGCAGGTAGTCGCTAATGAGCGGTGACATCTTTTCAACGCTCATGCCTGCTGCGACGCCGCCAGCAGCGCTGCTGTCACCGATCTTTGCCTGGATCAGTCCGACGATACCGTGCAGCGCGATCTTTTGGGGGGAGCCGTCGGGGTAGCCGGCTTTTTGTGCGATGTCGCCGACCATGCCGTTGAGGGCTGCGCCGGCGATGTCGGCGGCGCGCTGGTTGTCTTGTGCGCGTTGTTGTTCTGCCTGTAAATTGTGGGCTTGCTGCAGGGTTAAGGTGTTGCTGAGGGTCTCGTTGGCGGTAGCGGCATCGCGCTGCGTTAAGGTCTCGGCGGTGGCCTGGCTGTGGGCGTCGGTGGTGGCGTCGCCGGTGCCGGTGATGGTGACTGTGGACGGGCTGATGACGCTGTCGGTGTGGCTGGTGGCGTCCCCACTCTTGGGCATGCCGGCGCCGCCGGTGAGGTTGCCGAGGACGTTGCCGGTGAGGTTGCTGGCGAGGCCGTTGGTGGAGAAACCGGCACTGAGGCTGTCGGCGGCGATGTGTTGTTGATTGATCAAATCGCGGCTGGTGAGGCTGGCGGTGCGCAGGGTGTTTTTTTCCTCTGGGGCGGTGCTGGTGATGGCGCCGCCTTCGAGCGCGGTGTTGCCTTTGACGTTGAGCGTAAAGCCGCCGGTGCCAGCGGCGATGCCACTTTGTCCGTGCGCACTGCGATAGTGGTGGTCGACCGTTTGTCTGGCGTAATTGACGCTGCCGGTGAGCATGCTGCCAACACAAATTGGCGGAATACAGAGGCTCAGACTAAAGCCGCCGTTTTCTTGTTTGCTGTCGTACGCACTCTGGTCTTGTAGCGTGCGGATGGTGAGATTGCCACCGATATCGGCGTCGATGTGATTGGCTGCCAACTGCGCGCCGATCAGCGTGGTGTCGCCGCCGCTCTTCATGCTGAGGTGGTTCGTCGCATTGATTTGCATGTTGTCGTAGGTCGTTTCACTGCCGCTTGCGTGACCCTTGGACATCGAGGCGCCAAGCTGGAAACTCAGGCCCGTCTGTTCGCCGTTCGAACCCAGGGTGGCACCGATCCCGGCGCTGGAGCCGCTATTGGAGGAGGTCAATGCGGCGGTGTTTTTAGCGGCAATGAGATTGATATTCCGGGCGGCATCGAGCGCGATGTCGGTGGCTTGCAGTTTGGCACCTTCCATCGTGATGTCGCCTTCGCGGGCCGTGACAGTAATGGTGCGCCCTTGTACCGTGGTGCCGCGTGACTGGCTGGCACTATTGTGGCTGTCTTGCTGGCTATGGCTGCTGCCCAGATTGACGCTGACCCCGAAGCCGCCGCTGCTGCTGTTTTGCGGATTCGGGTCGAGCGCGGCAGCGGTGGTGGTAGTCGTTAATCCACCGGTGGCGAGTTGATAGGCGTCGTAGCTGGCTTTTAAGCGTAACGCCCCTTTGAGCCGGTCGTTGCCGGTGTGCTGGCTGGCGCTGAGGTTATCGCCAATACGGGTGAGCGCGCCCCCGAGGGTGCCGGTCAGGCTGCTGCCCAAGGTGGTGCTGTGGCTTTCGGCATGATCGTGACTGCTGCTGGCATCGTGGATGGCTTGCAGGTCGACCGCGTTGCCGGCGATGGTGAGAGTGTTTTTTGCCAATAATTCAGCGCCCTGGGTGGTGACGTTGCCTTGGCCGGTCCCCTTGTATTGCGCATCCAGGCCAGCTTGCAGCGTCAGATTGCCGCCGTTGGCAGATAGCAGGCTGGTACTGTGGGTGGTGCTGGTGCCGCCACCGTCTTGGGCGGCGGCGGTCTGGCTGAAGTTCGTGAAGCGGGCATTCATGCCGCCGATGAGGCCGACGCTGGTGCCACTGCGGTGACTGTCCGTGGTGGACGTCTCCGTATTGGCCGCGGTGACGATGTTGATATTGCGTCCGGCGAAGACGCCGACATCGCGGTCTGCGGTGATGGCGCTGGCGCGCACGGTGGTGTCCCGCCCGCTGATCAGATGGACGTTGGCACCACTGATCTCGCTGCCGCTCTGGCGCACGCTGGTGCCGCCCTGACGGTGCGCCTGTGCGCTGTTGCCATAGCTGATCCCCGTCAACAGGCCGCCCGAGAACCCGGATTGGGTTTCTTCGCGTTGGTAACTGCCTGCGCTGGTATTGCGGGCACTGAAGATGTTCAGGTCGCGTCCGGCATTGATGGCGAGGGCCTGTTGGGCGGTGACCTGGCTACCCTTGATGGTGGTGTCGCGCCCGGAGACGATGGCAATGCTGTTGCCGGTGAGGCGACTGCCGATGGCCTCACTGTTCTGTTGCAAGTCGAGCATGTGCGAACGTGACGACCCTGACAAGCCGTGCGTGGTGGTGGTAATTTCCTGGTCCTTGCTGCTGGTTTGTTGGGCAGAGGTCACATTGACATCGCGCCCTGCGGCCACCGCCAGTGCGGCATCGGCCTGCACTGCGGCCGCATGGAGACGCACATCTTGCCCGGCGGCCAGGGTAACTGTGCCACCGGCCTGCAGCACGGTGCCCTGGACTTGGGTCTGGTGTTCGTTGAGATGGTTGTGCTCGCCATAGGTCACGTTGGAGGTGGCCTCGGCGGTGCGTGTGGTCAGGCTGAGATCACGGCCCGCCACGAAGGCGGCATCCCCGGTGGTGTGAATGGCCGCAGCGGTGAGTTGAATGTCGCGCCCGCTCTGCATGCTGAGCTGATCGGCATCCACCCGGGCCAGCTGGCTGAGGCCGACGTTGCGACCATTTTTGCTGCTGGCGGTGCTGGTGACACTCTCGATGACGATGTCGCGTCCGGCCACCAGGCCGACGCGGTGCCCGGCAATGCTGCCGCCGTGGTTCAGGAGATCGTGATCGGCCACCAGCACGGTGGTGCCGGTGGTGGCATCGCTGCGGATCGCGCCCGTGTTATGAAGATCGGTCGCGTGGATCAGCAGGGTGTTGGTGGCCTGCACGGTGCCACCGTTATCGAGTGTGCCGTGAACGTTCAGATCCATATCGCGCCCGGCCATGACTGATCCGGTAGGAGCGGTATTGCCAGCATCGCCCGCCTCGCCCCGTGCCAGATACACGACGGGGACGAAGACGCGTTGGGTACTGCCATCGGGGAGTGTCACGGCTTGCGATACTAACCACACCATGTCATGGGTTAATGCGGCCATTTGCGCCGCCGTCAACGCCGTGCCGGGCGTCAGTTGCCACTGGGCAGCGCTGGCGAGGCCGCTTTCCATCAGCGCCTGGTATTGCGCTTCGTTGCTGGCAAAGTCGCCTAAAAAGCGCTTGCCGGTTAATTGGGTGATTTGATCGTTGATCAGCTTTTGTTCATAAAAGCCGTCGCCCAGCCGTTTCTGGGTCCGCAACGGATCGATGCCGAGGCGTGCCAGCAGATAATCGCTGGAGAGGAACTGGCGGTAATTGGTAAAGCTGGGATCAGTCTCCACCAGATAGGGAGAATGGGGGTTGGGGGAGAGCGGAAACAGTTGACTGTTGCCAATCGTGAGATTGGGCAGCGGTACCCCCAGTTGGCCGACCGTTTGCGGGTGACCGGCCAGTCCGGTGTTGTTGCCGGCAGAGCCGTCTGCATTGTCGACGGTCTGGCCGTTTCCAGCCAGATGATGGGCTCCCTGATTGTTGCCGATCCCGCCGCTATCGGAGGAAGGGACCCTGTTGCTATCGACGCCGGTGCCGAGGGCCCCATTGTCGCCCTGCTCCGGGCGGGTATCTTCGCGCACCGTCCAGACCGGTAAATCGATGTGTTGCGACGGCAAGATGACGTCGTACGCGGCACCATCGTTGTCATAGGTGTAGTGATCCTGATGCGGATGGCCGCTCACCCAGTGATAGTAATTGTGCAGGGCGGTCATGTGGTTGGTCGTCACGATTTCGCCCGGTGCACCGAGGTTATTGAGGCTACCGACCTGGCCGCCTAAGGTGCCACCGGCAATGAAGGTGCTTTTGTCATTGGTGACGTTGCCCGATAAGGTCATGTTGCCGCCGGAAGTGATCTGGCCGGGGTCGCTGGAGATCACTTCGGTGGTGCGCACGATTTGCGTGTAGTCCTGTTTGTAGAACTTCTCAAAGCGGCTGCCATCGGGCAGGATCAGCACCATGCCGCCGTTATTGTCCCAGCTGACCTGATCGGCGTCATACCAGATGTCATCATTCCAGACACGGTATTGCGTGACGCGCCGGGTCCGGGTCGGGTCCGCCACCAGCGCGGTGCTGAAATGCCGGTTTGCGTTGGTCAGATTCGCCGTGTGCAGCGTGAGATCTTGTCCTGCTTCGATGCTGGCTGAGGCATTGACGATGGACACCGCGTTGCCCGTTACCTGCTCCTGGGCGTCCAGCGCCCCTCCGAGCACCATGTCGTTGAGACTGATCAGGCTTGCGTGTTCGCGGTTAACGAGGCTCTGTGCCCCGATCATGAGGTCGTGGCGGGCGGCGATGACACCGGCCTGGGCGGTCGTGCCGTCGGCGTGCAGCACGCCGTCGTTGGTGACGGTGTCGGCCCCAATGACCACATCATCGCCGTAGATGCGCCCCCGGTTATAGACGGCGCGGGTGGCCTTGATGACAGTATTGCCATTACCGGCATTGATCAACGCACCGAACTGGTTCGTGACATTGGCCGCTGACAAGCGCAGATGGCGCACCGCTTCGAGCTGACCGGCATTGGTGAGCGTGCCGGTGGTGGTGAGCGTCACATCCCGGTTGGCGCGGAGGACATTGCCCACCGTGTTGGTGTAATCGCCCTGCAGATGGAGCGTGGCGTCTTGTCCGGCCAGAATGGTACCGTCGCCGATCAGGGTAGCGGCGGTGATGGTCGTATTGTGATCGCTGCTGATGGTGCCTGCGGTATTGATGACGTCTGCGCCGGCGGTCAGCACGATGTTGCCGCCATCCCCTCCGGTGTTGCCGATCTGACCACCACTGTTGTCGAGACGGGCAACCGCCATCGTGGTGTCGCCCGAGGACGCAATCGTGCCCGCGCGATTGGTGAGCGTGGCGGCCGCTTGTTGCATGCGCAGATGCCGTGCGGCAAACAATTTCCCCTGATCATTGTCGAGGTGCTGCGCAATCGCCAGCGTTACATCGTCAGCGGCAATGATCTGGCCGTGCGTGTTGGTCAGACGGTCCGCGACCAGCGTCAGCTTGCCATTGGCACCGATCATGCCTGCGGTATTGGTGATGGCGGCACCGCCGTCGAGCGTTGTGGCACCGCTGCCGCTGTTGGCGATCCGGCCGCCGCTATTGTCCAGGCCGGACGCGGTCACCGTCAGCGTTGCGTCATGACCATTGGCTTCGATCCGACCAGCGTGGTTCTCCAGCGCGCCGGTGGCACTCACCGCCATCGCGCCGTCACTCTGGATCACGCCGCTGGCGTTGGTGAGCGTACCATCGGCCTGCACCGTCACATCCTGTTGTGCGTAGAGGGTCCCGGCCGTATTGTCGATTGCGCTGGCGTGAATCTGCAGGTTACCGGCGCTCCCAATTAAGCCTCCGATGCCTTGCGCGGCCGTATTGTACAAGCCTTGCCGGAGGGTCATCGAGAGCGCGGCCGCGCCAAGATTCTGTACGGTGCCTGCGGCATTGTTGAAGCTGTTCGCGTGAACGGTAAAGCCATTTCTGAGCGCGGCCATTTTACCGTGGGCGTTATTGATATTGCCTGTCGCCTGCAGCGCGATCCGGTCGCCCGAGAGGGAACCACCGCTGTTGTCGATGTCGCCCTGCGTGGCGCTGAGGGTGAGGGCATCTGCCCCGAACATCGTACCGGATTGGTTATTGATGGTCGCGGCACGGGCGTCGAGGGCACCGTTACTGCCCAGGGTGCCACCCCGGTTGTCGAGAACACCTGCGCCGAGATGGATCGTCAACCTGCCAGTGCCAGCGTGAGAGAGGATGCCATCGGTATTATTGAAGTGCTGCGGGGTCAGGATCAGATCGGTGCTGTTGGTGTGAATATTGCCACCAGCCGAATTATCCAGCGTGTCGGTAACATCAATCACGCTGGTGTCGTGGCCAAACTGGGTGATTTCACCGTGGTGATTCTGTAAGTTGGTGGCATGCAGGCGCAACTGATCGGCGTTGATCTTGCCGCTGTTATTGTTGAGTTGCGCAATGCTGGCGTCAATTTTTGCTGCATCCAGCGTCCCCTGCGCGTTGCTTAACGCAGCCGCGTGTGCCGTCAGGGTGTCCGCTGCCGCCAGGCGACCGCCGTTGTTATTGAGGTGATTGCCGATGGTGACGGCTAACTGACGCCCAGCCGTGATGCTGCCGCTGTTGATGGCATTCACAGCGTTAATCATGACATCGCCATTGCCACCAATCACACCTCCTTCTACGCCATCCGCGCCCGTGCCCGCGATGTTGATCAACAGACCGCGTGCGTCCAACCACAGGCCATCGGTCCCTGATGCGGTGATGCGACCTGCGGTGTTGTCGATGTTGGCGGCACTGGCCGTCAAACCCTGGGCGGCTTGCACGCTTCCGCGAACATTGTTCATATCGCCAAACAGTTGCAGCAGCGCCCTACGGTTGGCGGCGATGCTGCCATCGCGGTTGTCCAGACTCACCGCATGCAGCAGTAGCTCCCCATTCGTCACCACAGTCCCCGCCGCGTTGCTAAATGCGCCGGTGTGAATGTTTAAGGTGCCGTTACCAGCCTGCGTGATGTGACCGCCTTCATTGTGCAGGCTGCCTGCTTGCACCGTCAGGTGATGGGCATTGGTGGCGAGGGTGCCGCCATGGTTATTGATCGCGTTCGCCGTGGTGATCGTGGTCGGGTCGGTACCGGATTGCAGCAGCGCGCCACCGACGTTCGATAATGCATCAGAATGGCTGCTCCACTGCGCCGTGTTGATGACACCGCCATCGTTGATGATCGCGCCGCTGGCGTTTAGGGTGGTGTGGCCCGTGGTCTGCAGCGTGCCGCCCGTGTGGTCGATATTGCCTGCGGTGGCCGTGAGGGAAACAGTGCCGTTAGCGCTGGTAACGGCACCGGTGACATCGATGTCGGCCGCTGTCATGGTCAGATTGCCGCCAGCGGTGTTGTGGCCGGTGGCGACCAGCGTGCCGTCGGCCTGCAAGCGCAAATTGCCAGCGAAGGTGGCCTGACCGGAACGGTCAATGCCGGCGGCCAGGATACCGCTGGAGGCGATCTGTGCGCCGTGCACCGACAGATCGGTGTGGGCGGCAATCGTGCCACTATTACCAATCTGACCACCACTGACGAGCGCCACGTTCTGCGCATACAGCGTGCCGGTATTGTCGAGGCCGTCGCTGCTGCGCAGGGTGAATTGTCCACCCGCATTGGTGTGACCGTTGAGCGTAATTTTACCATTGACGTCGAGGCTAAAGTCGCCGTTGGAGGCCATGTCGCCATAGGTGCGCACGCCGACTCCCGCTTCGGTGCCGACCAGTTTAATCTTGTTGGCGTACAGGCCGCCCAGCGCAGAGGAGTCAATCGCTATCGTCGGTTGACCGCCTTCGCCCTGGATGATTTCGATGCCGGTCATATCGGGCGTGACGCGGTTGGCACCGGTGACAATGCCCAGACGGCTGGCGTGAATCTGGGCGTTGGCGATCAGTGAACGGCTAATGAGGGACAGGCTGTCGTTGGGCGAGGCGTTGATGCCGCCGCCTTCGACCATAATCGCGCCACGGGTGACCCGGAACGCGGCCAGACTGCCTGCGCCGCCGAATTGCGGCACCCCGGTGGTCAAGGTGACATGGCCGCCATTGATCACGCCAAATCCATTGATGGACAGGCCGTTGGGATTGGCGACAATGACGTCGGCGCGTTGTCCGGCCACCTCAATATAGCCATTAAGGTGACTGGGCGAGACGCCGAGGGTTTCGTTGAGGATGACCTGCGCACCGGTATTGAGTTGGGCATTGCCCTGAATGTAGCCGCCCAGCGTGGTGCTGACCGAGGTCGGGCTGTTGTTGAGAATTAAGCCGTTACTATCGACGTTGAAGGCGCTGTAACGATTATGACTGAGCCCTGTCGCGTTTGGCTGGACGATCTGCACCACCGGCACGCCGTTGGCGGCCCTGTCGATCATGGGCGCAGGCCCGCCATGTTTATAGGCGATGGTTTGTGCCTGTACCAGCGTGACGTGCCCGAAGGTGGCTGCCACCAACACCGCCAACAACGCAAAACGCATCAGCGGGAAAGGTAATCCGGCGGGAGCATTGCCGCCCACCGAGCATTTACTGCGGCCCCGTGTGTTCTCGGCAACCGCGATATATTGACCGGAGGCATGGCTAAAGAGCGTACGATAAAACTGTTTATTCATGCCTCAACTCCGGTGTTACAAATCTGATCTGATCTGCGAATGATGGGTAGAAAAAAGAACATTTGGACTCTCTGTTACCTCTGTTACCTCTGTTACTTCTTTCAGTACTGATAGGTCACGTTAAAACCCAGTGCCGGTGTGGCCGTTTTAAATTGCGCCGGCTTATACAAAGACCATCCAGAAAATACGTCGTAGGTAAAACCTTGGTAACCACCACGTAAGCCCACCGTTGCGCCAGCCAGGGTGTCACCGACCAGATACTGCACCGAGGGGCCATAAACTTTGCCGAAATCAATGGCGACATAAACGGACTGAGCGATGTTGGGAATGGGTACATTGAGTGCGTTTTGCAAATAGAACCCTCGCTCTCCGGTCAAGGTCAACTCACCATCGAAGCCGCGCACGGTGTAGCGCCCACCGATAGAAAATTGCTCCGTGGTATAGAGCGGTGAGCGCGTGTTTTGCCCGCGGAAGGTGGCTATGTAGGTGAGCGGCTGCGACGCAATCTGGAATGGTGCAACCAGCGTCGCGTCGATCGTTTGCATGGCGTACATGAACGTCGGATATTCAGAAGAACGGCCTTCAGGGTTACCCATGCCACCAAAGGCAGATGATCCCCAGCGACTGGCTAGTGTGACATCAAGCTGCGCATTGCCGATGTATTGCGTATGGTCCCAGGCAAGTTCTACCAAGGAGGTATTACGCTTCTGTACACCAATCTCGACATCATCGATTAAGGTATGGCTCCAACGTTTGCCGACCTTGAAGTGCCAGCTATTTTTTTGCGATGGGCCGCGCTGGAATTGTTGTGCAACTTTAAATTCCAGATTGTTCGATTTGCCACTGGAGATATAGTCTTCGCTATTGCCCGCTATCTTTTGGTGATAGGTGTAGTCACTGGCAGAAAGTGCATAATTCCAATACCCTATCGGTACTGCGTAGTAAAAACTATGCCCGCCTGTTCCGCGGTTATCACCTTGACGATCAGTATCTGAACTGATGCCCAG
Source organism: Glaciimonas sp. PAMC28666 (assembly GCF_016917355.1). Lineage (GTDB taxonomy): Bacteria > Pseudomonadota > Gammaproteobacteria > Burkholderiales > Burkholderiaceae_D > Glaciimonas. Next base: position 3,746,872 of record NZ_CP070304.1, read on the forward strand.
ATTGAGGATGTCGGAAACGCCCAGTATATTATTGAGACCTAGATTCAAACCGCTTTGATATTGCCCTGTGCCTTTTGCGCCGCTGTTATCAAAATTCGCTGCCAGGGTAAATGGTTTGGAGCGTCTGACTTCTAGCATCACATCGCTCTCGCCAAGTGCATCGGTCGGGACGATCTGCATATCGACATCTTGATTAGGCACGCGTTTTAGCTGTTCTAACCCTTGCTCGAGATCGTTCAAATTGAGCAATTGACCAGCACCGCTCGGAAATGCATTCCGTGGCGTGCCGTGCAATGCAGAGTCGGTATAACGAATGGCACGGATGACACCGGGTATCAGGCTGAGTGTCAATTCGCCCTTTGATAAATCCTGCCCGGGAATGCCAATGCGCGTAGTGCTGTAGCCCTTTCGCATAATGTGATTAGTCAAGCGCTGCACGATGATGTTAATCCCTCTTTGTCCAACACATTGACCGCTGTATTGATTCAGATAGTCTTGCGCAAAACGAAAAGGATCGAAAGCCAGGTTACTTGCGCCCGCCGCCCGGGCGGCCACCGAGAGCTGCAATGGGACTGTCAGGATAAATTGGTGTATCTCAAAACAGGAAGACTCCTTTGGGAGTGTCCATGTATTGATGTCGTCGATATTTCCAGCAACGCCAGGTATTGGCAATGCGACATTCGGAGCTTGCAATTGACGCGCGCGCTCCAGGGTCTGGTTCCGGCTGCGTTGACGCTGTTCTTCGCTGGCGGGCGTTTGTAGGGCTTGGCTGTGCGCGTCGGAAAAAAATCCGGCGGATAAAATGAATGAAATAATAAGTTGTGCAACAACGACCGCATGCGCAGTCTTACCACTAAAAAAAAGTCGGCTTGTCATGCTTCGAAAGCCTGTTTGCTGGCTGAATTTGTAAAGGACAACTATGTCTCAAAAATACTGAAATAAACGGTCCAGACGCTGACGGTTAGGTAAATTGCTTATGTTCGGATGTGGAGTAGTACGAAATTGCAGGTTGGGTGATGGAATATAAACAGGACATGCACAGGCGCAGTGTCGTAAGCGATCAATTAACCGCCTGTTGCAGCATAAATTGATTGATGCGAGGCTTGGCTCTTTAACTGTGGATTTCGCGGACGCAGCGCTTCTTAGTCAGCGGCGGTATGGGCAGAGACGAGGCTGCGAACAACGCGCAGAGAGACGGATAGGCGTCAATATTTTTCGCCTTGCATGGTTGAGTCAACAAATACCGATTGGCGCTGGCTTTTGCCCGCCGATGGTGTCTGCGCGCTTCGCTCCTGGCAGCGAATAATCGGCGCTTAAATGCTTAAATGCTTTGATGTGCCCAAGTCCCTCTAAAATATGAACTACATCCCAAAAGTTCTATATCAACTCTTGGGGTGCAGTTCAAATAGCAACTGACCCGATCGTCGCCTGATACGACCCATTGTTCAAGATGACTTCGGTTATCCCTGACCGCACAAGAAAATTGTGATCGCACGCTACCGGTCTTTATTGCTATTGATTGGAGCAGGTGAAGCTTTGTGCCACATTAATATCGCCGCTGCCTTTATATTGCGGCCAGCTGGGATAAACGCACAAAGGCCGGGTGCGGCCCGGAACGCCGGCCGTATCAGCGACGATCTGATTGGCTGGCGCGATTCCCTTTTCTACCCAGTTTTCAAGCGTCGTAAGCGAATCCCATGCCGCATTGAAGACGCTGCTAAACGCGTGCCCGTAGCCAGGAATCTCGTAAAAACGCATAAAGCCGTCAACTTTATCTGCCCCCATCGTGTGACGGACGCGGTTAAAGTATTGTTCAGTGGCCCTGGTACTGACCAGCGCGTCATGTATGCCATGCGCCATCAGGATTTTACCGCCTTTGCTTTGGAAAGCTGACAGGTCAGTTTTAGTCAGATCCTGAATGCCGGTAAGTTCCACAATGCGGTCTTGCAACGCGCCGGGGTTTTGTGGATCAAGCGTAAGTGAATTGTATTGCGCATCACGCGTCACAAAATATTTCACCCATTGATCCCAGAACGTACTGCCGTAAGGTGGGCTCGAGGTCGTCGTGATCGGTGGCATCGGGTTAGCTGGCTGCCGGGTGCCGAGGGATAGGGTAAGCACCGTTGGTTGAAGCACACTGTTGCCCGGAATCCCGAAATCCGTTCCCCATGTATTAAAACCCGGATAGCTTGATTCACCACTGGCCAAGCGGTAATTCAACACGAGTGGCGTATCGATAGTCTTGTAAGAGGCGATCTGCGCATCGGACAGACAGCTATCGCCGGTGTCAGCGCCGCCGCTGCACCTGACTGGCACGCCGTTCAACGTCGCTGTCGCCGGATCGAAGCGCGCGTTGCAGGCTGTCTGATTACTTATCAGGCCGTCGCGCACGCCGTCCAGCATGTCACAGGTTTCGAGAGCAGCGTCGTACAGGACTTTACGCTTGGCGCGGCTCGGATAGGCTCCGGGCTGAGCGAGTTGCCGGGTGATCCGTCCGAATTGCAGATCGAGGCTGGCTGCATTCCAGGCCGGATATAAAACGATGGCGCCGTCGTAGTCGGCGGGCCAGTTTTGTACCGCGATCAAAGCCTCACGGCCGCCGGTGGATCCGCCCGCAAAATAGGTCTTCTGAACAGGGGCGGCATAGCGGGCAGTAATGATGGCGATTGCGGTGTCATGGGTTTTCTTCAAGGCATCACCGGAAAAATTTCTGAGTGCCTCATCGTTCAGCCCGAACGTTCCGTCCCGGCTGCCATTGGCATTGGCCTGGTGTCCGGAATCGCTGCCAAAGGTCGCATAACCGCGTCCTAGCGGCACTTGCTGGTCTATCGGCCCCGCAGGAACGTTGCCAGTTCCTTGCGCAATCGTTCCGTTATATCCCCCGCCTGCAAACATCATGGCTTTGCTGTTCCAATTGGTGGGAAGATTGACCTGGAACTGAATGTTGGGGGCGTGGTTATCCAAGGGACTGATGGCACCCAAAACTTTACAATACTCTCCTACTGCGGCAGGCCCGATTCCGACTGCGGGCATGATAACGGTGCTGGTCACTTTGGCGCCGGTGGTAGGCAAACCAAGCGCGGTAGCGGGGATTGTCATACCGTTTAGCTGGTCGCAGGTCATGGCCATCTGAGCCGAGGGCGACGGGCGATCATTCTTGCCGCCGGCGCATCCCGTGATACTGATACTTGCGACGCCGGCTAGCGCCAGGAGTCGTGCAAAAGATTTGTTCATGTGCATTTTGGTATGCCGTCTCTGGAAGTTTTATTTTTTATACCGCGCCGAAGCATCCTGTGCGACGAACGCTTCAGCGGCCGCGATGCTTGATCATAATGCAATTGTGGCTAAAACGATCATAATTTTGAATGCCATTTCGGTGGCCAGAGCACAGCAAACCTTTACCGATTAAGTGCACCTCAAAGTGCCGAATTGAAGTGCTGAAGTGCTGAATGCGCTACGGCTCCTGCATGACAGATTTAAACTGTTTGAGGATGTATCCGAGTGGGGGAGATGATTACGCAGATATGCCCCTTGATATAAACGACGGGGGAACCTGGTTCAGGCCCCGGTTTGGTTTGGTCTTTGGGATTGTTATTTAAACGGTAAATCTTTCTTCAGCAAGCGTCATCTGACGGGATCTTGTGGAGTGCCGAAATTTACTGTGACGACACGATTACGTCCGGCATGCTTGGCCTGGTAAAGAGCAGCATCAGCGGCGGCGACAAGCTGCGTCGGTGTGCTACCTATGAGCGCATTCGCCGTAGCAGCACCAATACTGATTGTTACAACGCCTGCTTCAGAAGTTGTGTCCGGAATTCCCAGGTGTTCCACCGCTGCACGGATGCGTTCGGCCACCGCTTGCGCGCCTGCGGCAGTAACTTCTGGCAGGATGATCGCGAATTCTTCGCCCCCATAGCGTGCTACCAGATCATAGGCCCTTAGTGGCGTGTTGGCCATGGCGGAGGCGATGCGCTTAAGACACTCATCCCCGGCCAGATGCCCATAGGTGTCGTTATATTGCTTAAAATGATCGACGTCGACCATCAGCAGCGTCAGCGGATGGGTTTCTCGCATTGCGCGCTGCCATTGAGTTGCTAATGCCTGATCGAAACTGCGCCTGTTTGCAATCCCGGTTAGCCCGTCTTTAGCCGCGAGGTCTTGAAGCGCACTTTGTGCTTCCTTTTGTAATGTGATGTCGCGCAGGGTTTCGACAACCGATATCAAGCGTCCGGTCTCATCGTAGATCGGACCGGCATCGATAGCCAGATAGCGGCGGGTGCCGAGCTGTGGCATCACACACCAGTTTTCCGCATAAAGTCCATTCGGTACTTTTTCGATATTTTTGTTCCAGACGTAAAGGTCGTTTACATCCCGCGTGCGCTCATGAATGATCAGATCGGCAAGACAAGGGCGTTGGGTGGAATAGAAACCGCGCCAATGATCGGATGTACCGATCATTTCGGAAGCAGGAATACCGGTAAGGCGTTCGCAAGCCATGTTCCAGATAACCACCTTGCACTCCGGATCTAACACAAAGGTGGGGACCACCAGATGTTGCATGAGACGGATGGCAAAGCTGCGTTCTTCCTCGTTCACCTTGGAAATCATTGGATTTTGTTCTTTGGAATTTTTATTTTTCATAGCGTCTCGGTGGATCAAGTTAATCGCATAAGTCGTTAACTTTTTGTCTTCGCGCCTCTACAGCAGGCCTGTCAAAATATAATACAAATATGCATTCCAAAGCAATCAAATGTAAGATTTCTCTACACTTGGGCTTGAGCAGACTTTCAAGAAAACGCTTCATCCGAATGGCGTTCCAGCTGGGCCTTTTGAGAGGCCCTTTGCGATGCTTGCCTATGAATGATGCCACGTTCCGAAAACTGCACCGTGACGGCGCAACCTTGCAGTAAAATAATGCCGTAGAGAAATATTTGCGGGCCGAGGCGCTGTGCTGCACTTGCGAATTTTCGGACGGATTGTTAACCAGGAAACAAGGGATTATTATATGCGTCGTTTCAGTCGTTACTTCAGTTACTTAGGGCGGTTTGTGCGAGGTTTATTACTGCTGTCTTTACTCGGCCTGACCGCCGCTCAGGCAGCTGAAAAGCGCGATCTCATCATCGATACCGATCCGGGTGCTGACGACGTGGTGGCGTTGCTGCTTGCGCTGGCTTCGCCGCAGGAATTGAATGTGCTGGCCATCACCACGGTAGCAGGTAACGTGCGCCTGGATAAGACCTCGCGGAATGCCCGACTGGCGCGAGAGTGGGCTGGGCGGGAAGAGGTCCCCGTATATGCCGGGGCGCCAAAACCGCTGGTGCGGTCACCGATCTACGCGGAGAACATTCACGGTAAAGAAGGCTTGCCTGGCGTAGCCGTGCATGAACCGAAACAAGGATTAGCCAATGGTAACGCCGTCCAGTATCTGATCGATACATTAAGCAAAGCGAAGCCTCATGGCATTACTATCGCGATGCTCGGGCCGGAGACCAACCTCGCGCTCGCGCTGGTGCAAGCACCTGAGATCATCCAAGGAATTAAAGAGGTCGTGGTGATGGGCGGGGCGCACTTCAACGGCGGGAATATTACGCCCGTTGCAGAATTCAACATCTTCGCTGATCCGCAGGCCGCGCAAGTGGTATTGGCCAGTGGTGTTAAATTAACTTACATACCGCTCGACGTCACACACAAGATTTTGACTAGCCCCCAGCGGTTGAGTCAGATCGCCGGGTTACATAATCAAGCTGGCAAGCTGGTCAGCGATATTCTGAATGCCTACGTTACGGCAGATATGGTGCATTACGGCTTGCCTGGCGGCCCGGTGCACGATGCCAGTGTGATCGCCTGGTTGCTGAAGCCGGAGCTGTTCAGCGGCAAGCAAATCCACGTTGACATTGATAGCCGCGAAGGCATTGGCTTCGGTCAAACTGTGGCTGATTGGTATGACACACTGAATCAAAGCAAGAACGTATTTTGGGTGGAAAACGGTGATGCCCAGGGTTTTTTCGATTTACTTACGGCCAGACTTGCACGCCTGAAATGAAAATGGTGATGAAGCAGGGCGTGGATGGCCGTCGCGCCTTACTCATAATGCCTTACTCGTCTCTGTATTCCAGATTTCCAGTACTTTCGACGATGTAGCGCCTTACAAAAAAGGCAATTTTCGACGATACTAGTGCCTGCCTTTGGTCGGGGTCTTACCGGCCTCACAAATAATTATAAAAGCAGGAGATAGTATTATGAGTAATCTGGATCGCCGTAAATTTTTGAAAGTCAGCGCTGCCGTTGCAGCCGTGACTTCGAGCGGGAGTAGCATGGCACAATCGAATGGAACACCACCTGCCGCTTTCGCTGCTGCGGCTGCGGCCGCTTCGCCAGCAGTAGCGGCACCGGCCGCCGCGGCACCGGCCGCCGCGGCACCGGCCGCCGTACCTAAGGTAACGCGGATACTTGCAAAATATATTGTCGGGGCACGCTATGAAGATTTACCTGTCGGCGTGCGCAAGGAAGGTGCCCGCACCTTGCTGAATTGGGTTGGTGTGGCGGTGGGTGGCTCCCATCACGAAACAGTGGAATGCGCGGTGGCCGCGCTGGGTCCGTTTTCCGGTCCTCGGCAAGCTACGTTGCTGGGCCGCAAAGAACGCTTCGATATTATGAACGCGGCGTTCGTGAACGGCGTGAGCAGCCATATTTTCGACTATGACGATACGCATCTGAAGACCATTATCCATCCTGGCGGCCCGGTGATTTCTGCCATATTGGCGTTGTCCGAATATCGGCCGGTATCGGGTCGGGATTTCATGAATGCATTGATTCTCGGTGTAGAGACAGAACTGCGTATCGGTAACGCGGTCTACCCGAATCACTACGACGTTGGTTGGCACATTACCGGGACGGCTGGCGTTTTCGGCGCTGCTGCCGCCGCTGGAAAGTTACTTGGACTGAGCGAGCAGCAAATGGTTTGGGCGTTGGGACTGGCAGCATCCCAGCCGGTTGGTCTGCGGGAATCGTTCGGCTCCATGAACAAAAGTTTTAATCCAGGTCGGGCGGCCAGCAATGGTTTATTCGCAGCCATTCTGGCAGCGCAAAATTACACCAGTTCCGACGGGATGATAGAAGCCAAGCGCGGATGGGCCAACACGATCAGCACCAAGCAGGATTATCGCGAAATTACCGAAGGGCTGGGGACACATTACGAGGCGTCATTGAATACCTATAAGCCATTTGCCTGCGGTATCGTGATCCATCCGGCGATCGATGCGGCAATCCAGTTGCGCAATCAATACCATCTGACGGCAGAGCAGATTGACCACATAGAATTACGGGTTCATCCGCTGGTGATTGAATTGACCGGAAAGAAGACGCCGCAGATCGGACTGGAAGGCAAGTTCAGCATTTATCATTCAGTAGCGGTGGCAGTTGTTGCTGGCGCAGCAGGTGAAAAACAATACAGCGATGCCGCGGTGCGCGATCCCGCGACGATCGCATTACGCGACCGCGTGAGCGCTACCATCGATCCGGCAATCAAGTCGGAGCAGGTCGACATGACGATCGTTCTTAAGGATGGACGTCGATTGCATCGCTTTATCGAGCACGCTATCGGTAGCACTCAAGTGCCGATGACAGACCAGCAGCTAGAGACCAAATTCAGCGATCTGGTCGATGGCATTTTACCGAAAGCACAATCTGATAGTCTGATGAACCTGTGCTGGAACATTGAACAGCAGCCGTCCGCTAATATCATTGCACAGACCGGGGCAAAGGTGGTCTGATAGCACATCCTTAACATCGTACTCAGCGTTGGCATCAGCAGCGCCCGGCCAATTAGCCGACGGCGTTGCTGATTTCAAGGCCTGCTTTCGATGCGCGTTTATTTGCTCGGAGGCGGTGCGGGCGTCGCAGCTATCGGTGCGATGCTTGTGAGACCGGATACGTACACTGCCAAAGTTTCAATATCGTTTTCCGACAGAGCCTGGGCGGCTGAGGTCATGACGCCGTCCATGTCGTAACGGGTGCTGGCGTGAAAACTCGTCAGTTGCGCTTTGATATAGTCATAATGCTGTCCGGCCAGACGAGGTATATGCTGTTGGCCGCCCAAATCCCGCGCGTGGCACGCAATGCAATGATTCTGTTGCGTCAAGGCCGCCCCGGCGCTAATTTGTTGCGCGGTCAATACCACCGTTGGCTGTTCCTGCTTCTGACTCGAAAAGTAGGTCGCCAGCTCATTCAGATCGGCATTACTGAGCCCCGCTGCCATTGGTGACATCATGTCATTTTTGCGTTTGCCTTCGCGGAACATATACAGGGCAGCAACCAGGAACTGCTTGGGCTGCCCGGCAATATTCGGAATGGCAGCAATGTGCGAATTACCGCCAACGCCGTGGCAGCTGGCACAGACCTGCGCTTTTAGAGGAACAGCGAGTTCCTGCGCCATCGTCGTCCCGCTGCTTGTCGCCAGCATGCACGCCGCCAACCACGCGGCGCGCATCCACAACTTTTGACGGAACCGCTTCACTACAGCACGCGAGGTGGGTCGCCTGCATAGGTCAGATTTCATTTGTGAAGTCTCATTTCTTTGTTGCAGTGGTGATGCACCAGTTACGATGCATCAATTTTTGAGGCTTTGGCTTGGAATCGTTATTTACCGACGTAACTGACCCGATATACGACGCCGTTATAATCGTCGGAAACCAGAAGTGCGCCATCATTCATGACAAGCACGTCAACTGGACGACCCCACATCGGTGGATCGGCACGTGCATCAGTCATGAATCCGTCAAGAAAAACTTCCTTTACAAGATGGCCCTTGGCATCAGTGTGCACGCGGTCCACTCGGTAGCCTTGCTTCTCTTCCCGGTTCCACGAGCCGTGCAGCGCGATAAACATGTCGTTACGATACGCCGCAGGAAAACTTTTACCCGTGTAGAAACGCATTCCCAATGGTGCTACGTGGGCGCCCAACAACATCGACGGCGGGGTAAATTCGGCGCATGAACGGTTCTTGCCATAGGTCGGATCGAGGATCGTTCCCTGGTGGCAGAACGGAAAGCCAAAATGTTCTCCTACTTTGGTGACAGTTTCGAGAACGTCTTCCGGTCCCTGGTTACCCATCCAGTCGCGTGCATTGGAAGTAAACCATAGCTTTTTCGTACGCGGATTAAACGCCATACCGACGCTGTTGCGCACACCGCGCGCAACATCTTCCACAACTCCGGTTTTTGGATCAACCCGCAAGATTGCTGCCTGTATATAATTCGGCATAGTAATGTTCTGCGGCGAGCCAATATTGAAATACAGTTTGCCGTCGGGACCTGTCGTCAGAACTTTCCAGAAGTGCCCTGGCTGCTCGGGCAGGCCATCGACGATTACCCGTGGTGCCGGGGGATTGTCGAGATTGTCCTCGATCCCCGCATAGGCAACGATGCGTTCGCGTTCCGCTACATACAGCGTGCCGTCGGCAAACGCTAGTCCGTTCGGTGAGTTCAGCCCTTTGAGGATGGTTTTTACTTCACGCTTTCCATCATGATCGATCACGGCGTAAACATTGCTTAGCCCACGATTGCTGACGAAGACGGTCCCTTTAGTACCAAGCGCAAGGGAACGTGCGTCCGGGATACCATCTGCCCAAACCTCAACTTTGAAGCCGGGCGGAACTTTTAGTTTTTCTATCGGAAGCTCGCTGGCGCTGCGTCCGATCAAGATTGACGCGATCGGATGTAAGGTTGAATTTGCCAGATCCGCTGGCATACCTTGGGCCCATGCAGGCGCTGCTGCCGGAGCAGGCGATGTCTGCGCAAAGACGGCAGCCCCGACACTTGTGAGTAACGAGACTAATAATAATTTATTACGAATTGACATGTCTTCCTCCTGGGTAACGCTGGTTTTTTTATAAGGTCTTTTATTGTTTGCACACGATCAACTATCGTTATTTTGAAAAAACACCCATTATTATTTACTAGATAACAATACCTGACAGCACTATTATTAAGAAAAAACCATGTCAGTATACTGATGAGTACTGATAATTACTGACGAATATGTAAATTTAAAAGTGGTTTTAATGTGATTTTAAAGCCATGAACATGACTCTCTGTCGTCACTGCGGGTTGACACAGCGCCCGGGAGATCGCTGGATCAGCTATCGCGGTCCGTGTTGACAGATTTCAGGCGGCGGGGAATAAAATATAAGCGCGCTATTCCTGATAAAAGTCGCGACAATCCAGCTGATTCCGGGGCAATATTCGCGGAGAGCAAAAATGCTTCTCTACGGCCAGATTTGGTGTTGCGGGCAGTCCCGACAATTTGTCCATTGTCGTTGATCCCGGTGGCTTTTTGTAGGACCCATCCAGCGTTAATGTCCTGTGGGCTCATCAAGGTGTTGAGATCGATAAGCTTACCGGTTAGCCATAAGGTAGCGCGACTGGCACCGGCAGCGGTTGTGGAGTACCCGACAATCTGGTTGGCGTTATTGATGGCGAGAGCGGTGCTGAAGTTTCCGCTCAACGCGCCCAGATCAATCGCACCAGTTTTATGCCATAAAGTGGCATGTTGCGCATCATTTGCCAGATGGGAAACGCCGGCTATCTGGCCATAGTCGTTGATAGCCAGTGCCTGACTGGCATTGCCCCCTAAGGTGCCGAGGTCGATTGCTTCGTTGCCATTCCACATCGTCGCGTGGCTGGCCTGATCGCCCGGGGTATAAGCCACTCCCGTGACCAGGCCTGAATTGTTGATACCGGTTGCGTAGCTGTAGGATCCTCCCAGGGTGCCCAGATCGATGGTGCGCGTTCCATCCCATACGGTTGCGTGATTAACTGCATCCCCAGGCAGGTAGGCGTATCCGGCCACCTGACCGATATCGTTGATTGCCAGGGCAGCGCTGAAATTTCCCCCTAGCGTACCGAGGTCTATCGATGAATCTTCCCGCCATACAGTCGCGTGGCTTGCCATATTTCCGTGCAATTGAGCGTAACCAGCGACGTCCCCGGCATTATTGATGGCCATGGCGCGGCCGTGACTACCCCCCAAATTACGCAAACAGGTGAGTGTGCCATCTTTCCACCGGGTCGCAACCTCAGCATATCCTGCAACTACACCAAAATTATTAAGCGCAAGCGCAGAGCCCGCAGCTTCTAAGAAAATTAAATTATTCAGGCCGTTGAACTGATTGTTATTTTCGGACAGACCTACTTCAGCGATTGCACTAAGTTTCAGTTTTTTATCGTTCATATGCTTTGTTTTTTTGCACGAATTCAACAGCAGCATTATCTCGATTACCAGCCGACTGGGTGCTCGTTCTTTTGATTAGATGTTGGCTTGATGTGTTGAGAACCACCACTCTTTCCGATATGGAAACTCGACAATTCTCTTCGCGATGGTATCGCTATCATCTTCTTGACCCGGAATAGAATGCAGGGTCAAAAAGAACGCTCAACGCGTCGCAGAGCAAAGTAATACACATCCGACTGCAAATAAATTCATATTATTATAATAATAATTGCCCGTTGGTATTTCTACGAGTTCCTATTTTTTCCCATTTTTTTGTTTTTTTACGACAAATCGTATGGACTACGCGCGCGGCACCACCGCAATTCACATTGTTTGCACGCCATCATGTTACGAATACACACACTTCGTCGCCGTCAGCTTATAACGCATCAACTTTTCCCTTTTGATGGCTCGGTATACGGCTTGAAATTCTAGCGATTTCGTATAGAAACAGTGCAATAAATAGGCACAGGAACTATAGAAAATCCCCTAAGTTTGGCCTGAATGCGTGGCGTCATGTTTTAAAGCTGTTACTGTAAAAACAGGACTTGCGGCAGTGACCATCGATAGAGCGCATTCAAGAAGGGCCCTGGGCGGCGGCCCTACCGAATTTGGCTGACATGGGCGTCGCAAAAAAGCATTTCCGCATCAAGCTTCGATTGAGGGCGCTAAACCAGAAAAGTGATCTCGACCAATAACGGTGCGAAACCGCGCTGGTTCAACGCGAGCGGAATATCACTTACCGCGCATTTTATTTACTATCGCTCGCGATAAAATTTCCTCTATCAATCTTTCTGTCATTCATAAAATAAATTTGATTGGAAAAATTATTTCCTTTTATTTTATTGAAAGCATCGAAAAAAAAGTGGCGCAATCATTATTGTTTAACCAGATTCACCGCCCAGAAAAAACTCGCATGCTGGCAAGTACGCGTCCCATTCTGTTTTATTTTTTCTACTCAAAAAAAAATGGTAGAGGAACGTATCAGTGGCGGCCAGAAAATGGTAGGCCGACCGCGATTTTTCGCCCTTGATTTTTTGGCGATTGATGCGTATCCCTATCTCGATTTGAGAACTGCATCTTTGTAAAACGCGCTGATCTTTTTATGCGCATTCTCCAAAATAATTACGGTTGGAAAAAGATCTCGACCATAAAAATGGATCATTTTTTTAACGTTTTAAAGGAGGATAAAGAATTGCCATTGACAGAAACAGCCAGGCGCGGCCGGCGTTGAGCGTATTTTTTACAGAGAGATACCATGAAAATCAGCAGTACTTTTTTACCTCAAACTTATTGGGACGAAGTAGGTGGACTGGAAACATTGAGTGCATTCGAGGTGCAGGTAGACAACAAAACTTTAGTAGTTGGCATCAGTGTTGGGAAAATGGTCGGACCCGCATTGGATGACGCCGAAGTATCCCCACTTGCCATGCGAGTTGTCAGTCGCGTAATCGACTACCATCAACTCAATCACCTTGAGGGCGCACCCTTCGTTGTTGCAGAGATAAAAGGCACGCTCGCAGCGGTGAAGCGCGTACGTGAGGTGTTTCGACTTGCACCCCATCGGTCGGGGCTAATGTTAATGTGTTCAAGCGAAAGTGTTTATAAGGCTGCATTCTCTGCACTATGTGTTGATTTTAATTGCGTGACTTTGAGTAACGGTCAGTAAATCACGCACAATTTCGACGTACCAGCCACGCCGCAATCTGGTGCTGCGCGAAGCTGATAAATTCGCTGCGGCCTTAGGTTTGCGCATGACCGAAACTATGAGCTGCAACTTCAATTTGCGGCTCGTTTTGCTTCTTCGTCTGGCGAACTACCGGGACCGACTGGATCGCAGCGACGATCAAAATAAGGTTACCGAATACTGTCAACCATTCCAGAGACGCGTACATTTCATGTTGGAAAATATATCCTTAAAACCTATCAATTCTGCGACAGCGCCAAGTGGATTTTGAGACTGCTTCAGGGACTGCTACTTTCACCAGAGTGTTGATTTGGCTTGTGCTGATAAACCTTATAATACACGATTTGTGGATTGGTGGGGCGTAAAAAATCCACTATTTGTGTCTTTCGAGAAATAGTGGTCGCCATTTATTGGGTGCGACCATTTCCTCGCTATTCTTTTTTTGAGTCGGTGCCGAGGCGTAAGGCCGGATTAACTAACTGCATCGGCTGTCCTTGTGTTTTTTTGGTAACTTCATACGTCGATTCCGATTCCGCAACGCGTAAAATTGTATCTTGGCCTCGGCTATCGGCAGCCTTATATAGCTCGATGAGGTGTCTTAACCGCGGATCTGGCGGAGCATCCTCGAGAGTCAGCATATAACTCGCGCTAGCCTCGTAGACTTCCGCCAGTTTTTTGACAATTTTGAGATCGGATGAGCGCGTGCCATTTTCCCAATTCGACAACCGGGTGGTAGATAGCCCGGGGACGAGTAAAGACGTCGCTTCAAGGGTTAACTTCTTGGCATTTCTAGCTTCTTTCAACCGTTTGCCGACTTCTTTTTTTAATGAATTCATACTAGACAGAATAGTTTTCAAATCGTGGATACACAATCAACTTATCGTGGGTTTCGCGCCTAAAATATATCACCACTACGTGGATAAATTTTCTTTAAAGAAAATATTTTTCTTCCTGTGAAATGAAGCGGTTTTCCATCACATAAGAGGAACATTGGCGACCGGCAGGCACTGAGCTGCCTTGAAAAAAATCTGAAACGACCTGCCGAAAAGCTTTTATCCCGTTTGCTCCGGTCGATGCCAGTGATGCAAGTTGTTGCCTGATTTGTAAATGCAATGCGGGCATTGGTGGTAATAATGCTAATATGTTGTCAACATTTCATCAAACCTTATGGCTAGGGACGAAAATGGGAAAAGCAGATCCAAAATCGCTGCGTGGAGGAGGGCCAGATACTGCACGGCAACGTGGCTTCACGCTGATTGAAATCATGGTGGTGGTGGTCATCATGGGCATCCTGGCTGCACTGGTAGTGCCTAAATTGATGGGCCGCACCGACGACGCCCGGGTGATGGCGGCGCGCTCCGACATCGCCAGTATCGTGTCTTCGCTGAAATTATATAAACTCGACAATCAGCGCTACCCAACCACGGAGCAAGGCCTTGAAGCGTTAGTTACCAAACCGACCGTTGGTCCTCCGGCAAACAGCTGGAAAGCTGGCGGTTATATCGACAAACTTCCTAAAGACCCATGGGGTAAACCTTATCAATATTTATCGCCCGGTATCAAAGGCGAGGTGGACGTGTTCTCCTATGGCGCGGATGGACAACCGGGCGGCGAAGGCAATGATGCCGACATTGGCTCCTGGAGTCTGTAATGGAAGGCGCGGGGCTTAGCAATCGGCGGGCACGCAGCGGCTTTACGTTGCTCGAACTGCTGGTCGTGATCGTCATTGCCGGTATTACGCTTGGCGTTGTATCGCTGAATGCTTTTCCCAATGATCATCAAGTCCTGTTAGACGACGCGCAACGGATTGCCGTGCTGTTGCAGTTGGCGCGTGAGGAGGCGATTTTGCGTAATCAGCCGACCGCTTTCGAAGCCGATGCCAATAGTTATCGTTTTCTGGTGCGCGACGAAAGTGGCTGGCAACCGCTAACGCAGGATGACATGCTGCGCCAACGCGCATTCAAACGACCGCCGGTCCAGTTATCGATGGAACCCCCGGCGATGGATAATGGCTCACCCAGCACCTTGCGCATTCCATTTGGCCGCGAACCGGTGGACAAGCCTTTTGCGCTGACCTTGGCTGGCGGGGACGCAAGGGTCATCATTCGCGCCGATGGTATTGGTCATTTTTTGGTCGAATAGATGTTTAACTCGCGCCCGCTTCGCATGGCACTTGGCGCAGGCTTTACGCTGCTGGAGGTGCTTGTGGCCTTGGTGATTGTTGCCGTTTCATTGGGAGCGAGTTTGCGCGCGATTGGAAGTTTGACGCAAAACAGTAGCGCTCTGAGGGCCGCCATGATGGCAACCTGGTCGGCGGAAAACCGTTTGACCCAGATCCGTTTGGGAAACGAATGGCCGCCAATCGGTGCTCGCGCTTTTAATTGTCCCCAAGGGGAATTGCAGCTGCTATGTGAAGAGCACGTCTTTGGCACGCCGAATCCGTATTTTCGGCGCGTCGAGGTCGCCGTGTATGACGTCGCCGATCAGCAGCGACGCATCGTCAACCTGACTCAGGTCGTGCCGAATGGTCATTAATCGTTACTGCGTGGAAACGATTACCGGCCAGGCGTGTCATGCGCCCCGCACGGCGCGGGGTTTTACGCTGATTGAACTGATCATTGCCATCACCATACTGGCGATGGTGGCTGTGCTGGGCTGGCGCGGGCTCGATGGCATCGTACGAGCGCGCAGTGCGTTGACCGAGGAAATGGAACAAACACGTGGTTTGCAACTGACGTTTGCTCAAGTCCAAAGTGATTGTACGCACCTGGCACCGGATAGTTTGCTGCCGACCCGTCCTACCCTGTTGATCGCTTCTGATCGTTTCCTGATGGTCCGGCTGGTATTTGTCGAGCAGCAACCGATCCAGGTGCAGGTGGTCGACTATCGCTTGCGCGATGGTTTCCTGACACGTCAGGAAACTATTGCCACCCGCGACTTAACTGTTCTCGATGCGATGTGGCAGGCGGCGCTTAACGACGCGGAGCAATCCGCCGGGAATAGCACTGCTAGTGGCACCCCAAATGGGCAGGCGGTCGTGCTGCAATCGAATATAGCGTCGATGCAAATGCAACTATGGGGAAGCGATGGACTCGGTTGGCGTCCGCCCGCTGCGGCTGCGAATTCAACAGCGGCCATTCTGGTGAATGGCGTAAGGATCAACCGCTGGACCGGACTGGAAATTGCTTTGCAGCCGCGTGATCGCGCTGGCAGCATGCTCAAGGCTTTTTTATTGGGAGCCGCATGAGACGGCCCTTGATAGCGCGACCCGCAACTCTCTGCGCGCAGCAGGGCGTTGCGATTGTCACGGCTTTGTTGCTGACGACATTAGCCGTCACCATCGTTGCCAGCCTGTTCTGGCAACAGCAGGTACAAGTCAGGTCGATTGAGAATCAGCGCTTGCAGTTGCAAAGAGACTGGATTATGCGTGGCGCACTCGATTGGGCAAAGTTGATTTTACGCGCCGGCGGTCGGCAATCCACCATTGATTATTTAGGCCAACCCTGGGCGACGCCGTTAGCCGATACGCGCCTGGATCAATATCTGGAAGATGGTCGTTCTGATGGCGATGCGGGTGATGCCATCCTGTCTGGCAACATTATGGATGGGCAATCGCGCTACAACTTAAGTAACCTCAGTGCGAACGGTGCAAACGGCGTCAGTATCATCAATCCGGATGAACTGGTGGTATTCAAACGCCTGTTGGTTAACGTCGGCGTACCGGTCAGTTTGGCCGTTGTGGTCGCGCAGGCCATCGTGGCCGGGCAACCGCCACCGGTAACGCTTCCACTTCAGCCATCGTTGCCAGGGTCCACGGTCGTGGCTGGATCGGCGACGCATTCCGATAACGCTACATTGCCAATCATGCAGGCCGACGACCTCTTGTCGTTACCCGGTTTTACAGCGGATATGGTCGGGCAGTTAAAAGATTTTATTATCGTGCTGCCGCTGACCACCCCGGTCAACGCTAACACGGCACCGGCTGAAGTGCTTGCGGCCTGTTTTGCAACGCTCACCCTAACGGAAGCGAATGTGCTGATTGCCAGTCGCCGTGCCGCACCGTTTGTTGATATGCAGCACTTGTCGGCGCAAATGGCACAATTATTTGGAAAACCATTTTCTTCGATTGCCAACGTCGGGTTTTCCAGTGTTTTCTTTTTAGTAAATGGACGCCTTCGGATGGGCCGTGCAGCACTCAAGACGGTGTCGTTGATACAGCGCATTAATAACCGTAACGACAGCACCATCGTGTGGATCAGAGAGCAATAAGTGTAAAAAAAAGCCAAAAAAATAAGTGAAGGGAGCGTTTTGAGTACCTTATTTATCAGATTGCCAGCGAAGGCCACGTTTGATCTTACGACGCCGATGATGATGCCGGATTGTCGGTATGCGCTCGTATCCGAACAAAATCGCATTGAGCGTCAGGGAATAGCTCCTTTGTCAGATCTTGCTGCCCAGATCGCTGCTGCAGCGCGGGTAGTGCTGATCCTGGCAGCGGCCGATGTCAGTCTGTTACGGATGCAAGTGCCGCCGATGTCGGATTCCAGGCTAAAGATGGCGTTGCCCAATCTGGTTGAAGACCAATTGCTGGACGATCCGCTTGACTGCGTCATTGTGACCGGCCGCAGACGCGCGGTTAAGCTTAGCCGTAATGATCAACACCCGGTTGATAATGTCCCGGATAACCTGCGCCTGATCGCGGTGGTGCAACGTGAGTGGTTATTACTAATCGTGAAGACGTTACGGGCACTCGGCGCTGGCAATCTGCATGTCTTTCCCGCGCAACTATGCCTTTGTCTGGCCGATCCGAAGCTGATGGTCGCGGCCGTCACCGATCACGGTGGCGTTATCGAGGTCGCGCTACGCATGGCGGGCGAGGAGGGGATCGGCTGGTTACTTTCTCCCGTCACCGGCCAGTCTTCAGAACAGACGATTTTGGATAGTCTGACAGCAATTTTGGCGCAGCAGCAGGTTCTGCTCTACGTGCCGGAAGCGAGTCTCCTGGCCTTTCGGGAACGCGGCGACACGCAGGTCACGATAGCGCTCGATGACTGGTCGCACTGGATTGCAGGTGCGCAACAACTAATGCGCGAGGGTGGCATCGATTTGATGGGCGGTTTGACGGCCTCCGCCGCCGGAACCGAATTCAGATGGCGGCGTTGGCGCTGGCCCATTGCGCTAGCCGCAGCATTGCTAATGGTGAACGTTGTCAGTTTACAAGTTGACTGGTGGCGCATGCGCCGCGAAGCCAGCAGTCTGCGCGCTGGCATGCTGCAAAGTTACCGTGCAGCCTATCCCAAAGAGACCGTAATCCTCGATCCGATTGCGCAAATGCAGCAAAAAATTGCCTTAGCCGAAAGCAATAACGGGCGTTTTTCGCATGACGATTTTCTGTTGCTTCTCGCTGGATTCGGTGAAACATGGGCTGCACTACCGCAAAGCGTTGAGACCAAAGCCATTGGGGCGCTCGAATATCGCGACCATCATTTATTAGTGCACTGGAAAAATATTCAAAATGCGGACGCCGCGGAAGCGCCCTTCAAGCGCGCCCTGGATGCGAAGCTACTGACGTTGACCAAGCCAGTGGACGGTGTCTGGCAAATTGGGAGCCGCCAATGAATTCGGCATTCAGCCCATTACGCCAACCTGCCGGAAAAATACGCGTTTCCGCTCTCGCGTACTGGTCGCAACGGGATCAAAGGGAACGTCGCTTGCTGGCCTCGGCCGGGGCATTTACTTTACTGGTATTGGTCTATCTGTCGTTGATTCAACCGGCGTTAGATGGCAGGGCGCGCTTACAAAAAGATTTGCCCGCGCTGCGGCAACAAGCTGCCGACATGCAATCTCTGGTGGAGAGGGCAGCATTAGTGGCAGCCCAACCCGCTGAAAGGGTGCTCGCTCCACTTGATAAAGAGGCAGTCCAAAGCGCGTTAAAAAACAAAGGATTAACGGCGCAAAGTGTTGTGATGAGCGGTGATACCGCCAGGGTCCAGATGGATGCGGTGGACTTTGCCGGCCTGCTCGACTGGCTAACCAATGTCCAGCTCACAGCACATTGGCAGGTAGTGGACGCCAGCGTTAACGCGCTGAACGAAGCAACGCAAGTGCGCAAGAGTGTCCAACCCGGCAATGTGAACGCAACGGTTCTGCTATCGCAACCAAGGCACCAGTAGCGGATCTGGGCGATTGCATGCTGTGGTAATTAGCGGGCGGTTTTTCTACGCGTGTATGGATAGATCATTTCAATTAGAGGAGCGATATGCGACAGCCAACCGTTGTGCTGATGTGGGTCGTAGCCGCGGTCGCGAGTGTACTGACAACGGTGCTGTTTTTTTTTCCGGCAATCTGGCTGGCTCCGCTATTGGAAAGCCGGACCGGCGGACGTATTACGCTAGGTGATCCGCAAGGATCGTTGTGGCATGGCTCGGCCTTTATCGCTGCTGCACCGAGCGCCAAGGATGCGCTGATGCCTTTGATACCCGGTCGGTTTGCATGGGATTTGTCGCCGCTCATCCTGATCGGGCGGGTGGATGCGACGGTGGAAAATTCACCTGTTTTATCGCAACCGGTCAGTATCCACGGGGACTGGAAAGCATGGACCGTGAGTGCAGCCAGCCTGTCTTTACCGGCGGAGCGGTTGACCGCGTTGGGGGCGCCACTGAACACGTTAAAATTTTCGGGACGGCTCCTGTTGCGCTGGGAACAATTGGCGCTGACGCGTCGCATCGGCGGTGTCGATCTGGACGGCGCGATGACATTGGAATTGCTGGAAATAGCATCACGCCTGTCGCCGGTCAAGCCTTTGGGCAGCTATCGTATGCGCTTTGACTGGCATGGCAGGCAAGCGCAATTGCGGTTAGACACATTAGGCGGATCAATGTTATTGAGCGGAAAGGGCACCTTACAAGACGGCCACCTACAGTTTTCTGGAACAGCAGACGCAGCGGCGGGACAGGAAGAAAAATTAGCTACCCTGCTGAGTTTATTGGGCCAGTATCGCCAGCGCAACGGCAGAAATGTTATCGGACTAGAGTTTAAATCATGATAAATAAAAAAATGCATCTCGCGATACCAATAACATTCAAAGCACGTGTTGAGACAATTCGACGTAGCTGTCACGTTGTCGCAGCCGTTACCATGCTGACCTTTTGTGCTCCCACTTCGGCGCAACCGGTCGGTAAGGTTTCCGGTGACGCTCTCCATCAGGATGGCAGCAACGGGCAGGCAGTGATGAATTTCATGGGCGCCGACATTGAGTCCGTTATCAAGGCTGTCGGCTTGTTTACCGGTACCACCTTCATCGTCGACCCTCGTGTCAAAGGGACCATTAACCTGGTATCGGAAAAGCCAATGAGCAAAACCAGGGTTTTTGATCTTCTCGCTTCGACGCTACGTTTGCAAGGATATGTACTGGTGCGTGGCGATGGCTTTGTCAAAGTTGTGCCGGAAGCTGACGCCAAGTTGCAACTCGCTCCGATCAGGGCGGAGGGCGTTAGAGGCGATCAGATTGCGACACAAATATTTTCATTGAATTACGAATCTGCAACCAATATTCTCGCCGTGTTGCGGCCATTGATTTCACCCAATAATACGATCAACGCCAATCCCGGGAACAACACACTGGTCGTCACGGACTATGCCGCAAATTTACAGCGGTTAGCAAAAATGATCGCGGTATTGGACGTGCCGGCAGTGAGCGACCTCGACGTGGTTCCGGTACGTTATGGTGTCGCCAGTGACATCGCGGTGATGGCAAGCAAATTGCTTGATGCCGGTTCCGTGGCATCCGCCGGTGCCTCAGGTGCTGGCGACAGTGCGCGCATTGTTATTATGGCCGATTCGAGAACCAATTCTGTGGTTATTCGCGCACCGTCGAGAGGGCGCGCCAACCTTGCCAAATCACTCATTGAAAAGCTCGATCAACCGACCACACAGATCGGCAATGTGCATGTGGTGTATCTGAGGAATGCTGACGCCGGGAGACTGGCCAGAACATTGCGGTCAATCGTTTCATTCGATACCGCATCTGCGTCCGGCGGTCAGGCACTTAGCAGCGCAGGGTCGGGCGGTACGGCAGGCAGCATGCTGCAAAGTACCAACGGTGCGCAGGCGGGTACAGCGTCTGGCATATCAAGCTCTGCGTTTTCCAGCGGCGCGGCGCCATTGTCCGGAAGCGGTGCAGGTTCCGGTTCCAGCACTGGTTCGGGCGGCGGGAGCAGCGCAGGTTATATCCAGGCAGATGAAACCACCAATACGCTGATCATCACAGCCAGCGAACCGGTCTATCGCAACGTTCGCAGTGTGATTGATCAGCTTGACACCCGGCGCGCGCAAGTCTACGTCGAAGCCTTGATCGTGGAGGTCACGGACACAGCGGCGAGCGAGATCGGGGTGCAGTGGCTGGCGCTGAGCGGCGACAAAAATAGCGCTTATCGGGTTGGCGGCGGTACTGGATTTATGGGTACCAACACGGGGATCACCAGCGGTAACCTGTTTAACACAGCCATAGGTCAGCTCACGGCGGGAACCGGTACAACCACATTACCAACTCTGGGCAGTGGTTTGCAACTCGGCGTGTTCCGCCAGATTGCCGGGAAGATCGGTCTCGGCGCGCTCGCCAGTGCGTTGAATTCGACGACTGGCGGAAACGTCCTTTCGATGCCTAATTTGCTAACCCTCGATAACGAAGAGGCGAGGATCGTGGTCGGGCAGAACGTCCCGTTTGTTACCGGCTCGTATGCGACGACCGGCGGAACCACGACCAATCCGTTCACCACGGTGGAGCGTAAAGACGTCGGTACGGCACTTAAAATAAGACCGCATATTTCCGAAGGTGGAACGGTACGTCTGGAGATTTCTCAAGAAGTATCGGCCGTGGTTCCCAGTACGGCCGCCAACCAAAATGGACCGACCACCACCAAACGTTCCCTGGATACCAATGTGGTGATAGACGACGGCGAAATCATCGCATTGGGTGGACTGATTGGTGACGACAACGAGCACAATATTCAGAAAGTGCCCTTGCTGGGAGATCTGCCATTTATAGGGAATCTTTTCAAATATCAATCCGGTTCACGCAGCAAAACCAATTTGATGATATTTCTGCGCCCCACCATTATTCGCAACAAAGAGCAGAATGGAATAGTGGTCGCCGACCGTTACGATTATATGCAGAATGCCCAAATCAGCGTGCAACCGGACAAAAGTATTTTGACCGATTTCGGTGCTGCGGTGATGCCAAAACTCGAGGATGGTGGGCCTTTCGTCGACTTGCGCTCTCGCCAGCAACGTTCGCAGGATAGGCAACCTTCGGTCCTCACGCCAGGGTCTGCTACCGGACCTGCGACGGCCCCGGATTCAGGCAGAACCCCTTAAAGCGGAACACTAACCGAGAACAATAAGGAGAGCGGAATGAACGAGGGCAGAATAATCCAGTCGCACCTGTTACCTTACGCGTTCGCCCGCAATTTTTCAGTGCTGGCACAGTGGAGCGACGCTGCAAATGGCGGCGAAAATAGCGGTGATAACAGCGGTGATAACAGCGGTGATAACAGCGGTGCTAATGGTGTGGAATTATGGATCTCCGACGCCACCCAGCCAAGTGCGATTGCCGAAGTCAGTCGCCGCTTCGGCCGCGTCCGCTTTCGTACCATGTCGCGCGATGCGCTGGATGCCGCGATTGTGAAAGCCTATGCCGGATCGGGTGGTGATGCTGCACAAGTGGTAGACGAATTTGAAACCGATCTGGACCTCACACGACTGATGCAAGACATGCCCGCCATCGAGGATCTGCTTGAATCATCCGATGATGCGCCGGTGATCCGCATGATTAATGCATTGCTGACCCAAGCGTTGCGAGAGGGCGCATCTGATATTCACATCGAGCCATTCGAGCAGATTTCGGTGGTGCGTTTTCGTATCGATGGTAGTCTGCGTGACGTGGTCCGACCCAAAAAAGCCGTGCATGCTTCGCTGATTTCCCGGATCAAGATCATGGCGCAACTGGATATCGCGGAGAAGAGATTGCCCCAGGACGGCCGTATCACCTTGCGGGTCGGCGGAAAACCCGTCGACGTGCGGGTGTCGACCTTGCCCACCGGTCATGGCGAAAGGGTGGTACTGCGTTTATTGGATAAGGAGGCTGGTCGGCTCGATCTGCATCATCTCGGCATGAGCGACGCTGTGTTGCCTCAATTTGATCGCCTGATCGCCCAGCCGCACGGAATTGTACTCGTTACCGGGCCGACGGGTTCCGGAAAAACCACGACTTTGTACGCCGCGTTAGCGCGTCTCAATACCAGCAGTACGAATATTCTGACGGTGGAAGATCCTATCGAATATGAGCTTGCCGGGGTTGGACAGACGCAGGTGAATGCGCGCATCGACATGAGCTTTGCCAAAGCGCTGCGGGCAATTTTGCGACAAGATCCGGACATCATCATGATCGGCGAAATACGCGATCTGGAAACCGCACAGATTGCGATTCAGGCTTCCCTGACCGGGCATCTGGTATTGGCAACCTTGCATACCAATGATTCGGCCGCCGCCGTTACCCGTTTGCTGGATATGGGGATAGAACCCTTTTTGTTATCGTCTTCATTACTGGGCGTGGTGGCGCAGCGGCTGCTCAGAAAGCTATGCACGCATTGTCGCCGTCAGCATGAAATGTTATGGCACGCGGTCGGTTGCGAACACTGCGGCCATACTGGCTATCGCGGGCGCGTGGGGATCTACGAGTTATTGCCGACCACCGATGAAATTCAGTCGTTGATTCATCAGCGCGCTTCCGAAGCCGAGATCCAGCGGGTCGCCCAACGAGACGGCATGCAGACCATGCGTCAGGACGGGGAACGATGGCTTAACGAGGGCATCACGACCCAAGCCGAGTTGTTGCGCGTAACCAAAGAATAAGGGAGGCAGAGTATGGCAGCATTTCGCTACGAAGCGGTGGATGCGGGCGGCAGCACAACCAAAGGCGTGGTTAGCGCCGACAGCGCAAAATTAGCGCGGGCCGAGCTGCGGGCGCAAGGGTTATTGCCTCTAAAGGTCGATTTGATTGCGCAGCAGGATGCCGCCGGGAAGGTTCACCGGCGTGGCTTTGGCGAACATTTAACGACGCTCGAGATTGCCTTGTTCACACGCCAGCTGGCGAGTCTGCTGGAAGCCAGTCTGCCGCTGGAACAAGCATTGACAGCATTGCTGGAGCAGGCCGAGCGCACCTATCAGCGTGATCTGATAGCCTCCGTTCGCTCGGCGGTGGTGGGTGGATCGTCATTGTCTGATGCGCTGGCAAGTCATCCGCGCGATTTTGCAGAAATTTATCGGGCGCTGGTGGCCTCCGGCGAACAGATCGGTCAGTTATCCCGCGTGCTAGCGCGGCTGGCGGATTACATTGAGCGGCGCAATGCGTTGCTGCAGAAGGTTAAGCTAGCATTTACCTATCCAGCGATTGTCACGGTGGTGGCCTTCGTTATCGTGATCTTTTTGCTGACCTATGTGGTACCGCAAATCGTCTCGGTGTTTGCCAACACCAAGCAAAAGTTACCATTATTAACCGTGCTAATGTTGGCGATTTCCGATTTTGTGAGGCATTACGGTTGGGTGGTGGTGCTGATATTAATTGCCCTGTTTTACGGTTGGCGTACCGCGCTGAAGAACCCGGCCACCAAGCTGCGTTGGCACGCGTGGTTGCTGCGTGCCCCGCTGTATGGAAAATTCGAGCGTAGTCTGAATACCGCCCGTTTTGCCAGTACGCTGGCGATTACGACCGGTTCCGGCGTCCCCATCCTGAAAGCCCTGCAAACCAGTCGGGATACGCTATCGAATGTCGCGATGCGACAACAGGTCGATACAGCCGCTACCAGTGTGCGAGAAGGAGTTGGGCTGGCGCGGGCGCTTGCGGCCCACAAGTACTTTCCGCCGATGTTGATACACATGATTCGGGCGGGGGAAGTCACCGGTGAGTTGCCCGCGATGCTGGACCGCGCCGCCAGTTCGCAGGAGCAGGATCTGGAGCGACGCGCAATGACCATCGCAGGCTTGCTGGAGCCGGCGCTGATTTTGGCGATGGGAGTAGTGGTGTTATTAATTGTGCTGGCGGTGCTGATGCCGATTATTGAAATCAACCAGCTAGTACACTGAATTAAATTCATTGCAACACGAACTTTGCAAAAACCTTTGCCGCAGCAAGGCGAAATGGACGGAAAAATAATGAAAATGTTCGGCAAACAGGGTAGACGGTTACCGGAACTCCTCAGCCTGTTTTTATTTATGCTGCTGTGCGCCTGCGTTGCATATTGGGTGATGCAACTAGACAAGCCGACAAGTCGTGCGGTCGTCGCGCTGCCGCAGACGGAAAATACACAGGTCGATTTAACGACGGCGTCCGGCTTGTTTGGTGGTCGGGGCACCGTTACGGTTGCCAGCAATTATCAGTTAAAGGGAATCTTGGTGGCCAACAATGCCGACGACAGCGTAGCCATTATTAGCGCCGACGGTCAGCCCTCACGTGCGGTCAGGGAAGGCAAAGAATATCTACCCGGTACCAGCCTCAAAGAAGTGCATCCGACCTATGTGATGCTCTCCGAAGGAGGGGTATTAAAACGGGTAACCTTGCCAGAAAATCTGCCGCCAAGGCTGGCGCCATCGACTGGATTTCCAATAGTGACGCCAGCGCAGGCCCCCGCTATATCTTTTGCATCCGCAGCGATTCGTCAGGATACGCCGGTAGCAGCCCCGACTGCTCCTGGTCTCCCGGTTAAATGACGAAATACCTCCGACGTTGTTTTCAACATCATGTTTTCCTGATGCGCTAAACTAATGCCTTACTCATTTGTAAATTGTGCCGATGAACACCCGCTTTCTTGAAACCTTCGTCTGGCTGGCAAAATTGAAAAATTTCCGGCTGACAGCCGAAAAACTGCACACCACTCAGGCTGCAGTATCCAGCCGCATCGCCACCCTGGAGCAGGATTTCGGACTGCGCCTGTTCGATCGCGGCGCGCGCGAAGTTGCCCTGACTACCGATGGCAGCAAGGCGCTGGTGCATGCCGAGCGCATTGTCAAGTTGATGCGTGAAATGAAGGAAGACATGTCGGTGCGCGATAACTACTCTGGCGTGATAAGAATCGGCGTCATCGAATCGATTGTGCATAGCTGGTTCCCGGATTTGATTGGACGTATACATAAACTGTTTCCGCAACTTGAGATCGAAATTGCCAGTGACACAACTATTCACCTCGGCGAACAGTTCAGCAAGGGCGACCTTGATCTGGTTTTGCTGGCGGAGCCTGTCATCGCACCTAATGTGCGCAATTTCAAGTTGTGCGAATTGCCCATGCGTTGGGTGGGGAGCAGCAAACTGGAGATCGGCAACGAAACCCTGAGTTTGTCCGATCTGGCCGCCTTCCCATTGGTGAGCTTTGCGCGCAACTCAGGCCCGCACAGCATCATCAAACAACTATTTTCCAATAGCGAACGTGGCTCTCTGCACATCAATTGCATTACTTCCGTCGCCACGATGATACGGTTGGTGAGCGATGGGTTCGGCGTCGCGGCGGTGCCACCTGCCATCATTCAGCGAGAACTTAACGATGGCAGCCTGCAATTGCTGCGGGTCGATGCGGATTTCCCCGCCTTGCTGCTGATGGCATCTTTTCGCAACGATCCGGAAAATGCGTTGACTGAAACCCTTGCCAGCATCGCGCAGGAAACGGCATCTGAATTCGCACTGAATTGGGGACCTGAAATCGCCAGATTGCCGTCCGATCCACTCGAATTGCCTTTTCCCCTTGCCTGAAAACAGAAGGCACCAGCATAAGGCATAATTGTGGGGAATGCCCTCAATTGTGACTTTTACGCTCTTTTTAGGCTCTTTTTAGGCTCTCCTCGTCGCAGACAACTCTCCCCATTTTTGCTCATAAGATTTTTCAATCGGCCGCGCTGACAATTTCTTGTTGGACAGCTGCCTGCGCGTTACGCATACTCAATTCATCCGGTAAGTGGCGCTGAACAGTACCCCTACCAGTGACGATGAACAAAGAAAACATCGCGCAATCCTTCCGCGTATCCGTTCCTTAACCGCCGCGAAGTAATTTCCTTTCCAGGTGACATCACATGCACAACGACCTCAAACTTCCGATTCATAACTTGGAAGATACCTACAAAAAAATTGCCTGGCGACTCATTCCTTTTCTGGTCTTTCTGTTCGTGCTGGCCTGGATAGACCGGGTTAATGTGGGCTTTGCCAAGTTACAAATGTTGCAGGACTTGCAATTCAGTGAGGCTATCTACGGGCTTGGTGCCGGTATCTTTTTTATCGGTTATTTCCTGTTCGAAGTACCAAGCAATTTGTTGCTGGAAAAAATCGGCGCCCGCAAGACGCTGGCGCGCATCACGATCCTCTGGGGGCTGACGTCGATGGCGATGGTTTATGTCAAGACTCCGGCCACGTTTTATGTGATCCGATTTTTTCTCGGCGTGTTCGAAGCGGGCTTCTTCCCCGGCGTAGTGCTGTACCTTACCTACTGGTTTCCGGCGGCCCGGCGCGCGCGCGTTAATGGCCTGTTTATGACCTCTTTTGCGATTGCTGGCGTTGTCGGCGGTCCGATTGCCGGTCTTATCATGAGCCGTATGGATGGCGTCGGTCATTTCGCCAATTGGCAGTGGTTGTTTTTGCTGGAAGGTATTCCGTCGGTCATTGCCGGTATTCTGGTACTGCTCTATCTGCCTGAAAAGCCAGTCAATGCAAAATGGTTAAGTCCGACCCAACAGCAAGCCGTGACCGATGCGTTGGCGGCGGAAAATCATGACAGCAAACATACCTCGTTACGTGACGCCTGCCGCAATCATCGGGTCTGGCTGTGCGCTGCGGTGTATTTTTGCGTAGTCAGCGGCAACGCCACGATAGCCTTCTGGTCACCGTCCATCATCAAGGAAATCGGCATCGTTGGCAATTTGCAGATCGGCTTGATCTCCGCGGTTCCGTTCCTCGCTGGGACCGTCGCCATGATATGGAACGGCATCCATTCCGACCGCAGCGGCGAACGCCACTTGCACTGTGCGCTGGCAACTCTGGTAGCCAGTATCGGCTTGATTTTGACCGGTTTCTTTATCGGCAATGCGATATTAGCGCTGTGTGCGCTGACGTTGGCCGCGGCCGGAATTCTGGCTGCTTTCCCGGTTTTCTGGTCGATTCCGGCCGCATTCCTCACTGGCACCGCTGCTGCTGGCGGTATTGCGCTGATTAACTCGATCGGCAATCTGGCGGGCTTCGTCGCTCCTTACCTTATCGGCTCGCTTAAAACCTCGACCGGAAGTGTGGCTTCTGGCTTGTACTTCGTCGCGGCGCTTGAATTAGGCGCAACGATATTGGTTTTGGTGTTCATCAAAAAAGCCCGTTAATTTTTACAACCATAACGGCCTGTCCGCACGGCCGTTCTTCTCTAAAGTTGAAACTATCATGCATCTATCCTTTCAGATCGACACCGAACAAGGTTCGCATCAACTCGATACCGATATCGATTCCCTGATCGTGGCCGGTTGGGCTGGACGCGATCACGCTGCCATCGAACATCACATCGAAGAGCTGGCCGCACTTGGCATCTCCCGCCCCAGCGCGGTTCCGCTGTATTACCGCATCGCCAGTAATCAACTGACGCAGGCGCGACAAGTTCAGGTGGTCGGCGCTGCATCCTCGGGCGAGGTAGAAACTTTTATTTTTGCCGCCGATGGCGAACACTATGTCAGCATCGCGTCCGACCACACTGATCGCAAACTGGAAGCGCATAGCGTAGCGCTATCGAAACAGCTATGCATTAAGCCAGTTGCCAACACCGCCTGGCGTCTGTCCGAAGTGGCAGACTACTGGGACGAACTGATCATCCGCTCCTACATCGGAGAAAACGGCGAACAGGTGCTGTATCAGGAAGGTCCTCTGGCATCGCTACGCACACCGCAAGACCTGATCGCCGGGTACACCAATGGCGCCGCAATGTTGCCTGCAGGCATCGGCATGACCTGCGGAACCGTTGGCGCAATTGGTGGTATTCGCCCGTCACAGTCATTTACAATGGAATTGTTCGACCCGCGCCGCCAACGCACGTTACGCCACCATTACGAAGTTGAAATATTGCCCGAGGTGGCGTAAAAAGAGACGCAAAAACAGACGCTGGATTCCACACCATTGACCGAGACCCTATGACCACGACGCCACCAACCTTGCAAATTTTATCTGAAGCACTACATCAGAATACCGTCACCTCGGCAGCGCTCACAGAGACCGCGCTGCAACGCGCAGCGGCGGAGTCTGGCGAAGGGTGTCGTGTCTTCACCGAAATCTATGCAACAGCGGCACGGGCAGCGGCGCAGGCATCAGACTTGTTGCGCGCCAGCGGCCAGACCCGTTCACCAATAGACGGTTTGCCGATCTCGGTCAAGGACCTGTTCGATGTCGCCGGTAGCGTGACGCGGGCTGGCTCGGTGGCGCTCAACGATGCGCCGCCAGCGCAGGTTAGCGCCCTGGTGGTGCAACGGTTGGCAGCAGCCGGTGCAGTCATCATCGGCCGCACCAATATGACCGAATTTGCCTATTCCGGCCTTGGCATCAATCCCCATTACGGCACACCGCGCAATCCCTGGGATCGCACCGTTGGTCGCATTCCGGGCGGCTCGTCATCCGGCGCAGCGGTATCGGTCAGCGACGGCATGGTAGTCGCCGGAATCGGCTCCGATACAGGCGGTTCCATTCGGATTCCCGCCGCATTGTGCGGGCTGACCGGCTTCAAGCCGACCGCAGACAGAGTATCGCTGCAAGGGGTTCTGCCGCTATCGATACAGCTGGATTCAATTGGCGCGATCAGCAACAGCGTTGCCTGTTGCGCAACGCTGGACGCGATTATGGCCGGCGAAAAGATTGTGCCGCTGACGCCTTTTGCGTTACGCGGCTTGCGTCTGGCAGTTCCGACAACGCTGGTGCTGGATGGCATGGATAGCGACGTGGCAGCAGCGTTTGCCAACGCCCGGCGACGGCTGCAAAATGCGGGTGCTTTAATAGAAGAAATCGAGATTCCAGAGTTCGCCGCGCTGGCAGCAATCAACGCTAAAAGCGGATTTACCGGTGCCGAAGCTTACGCCTGGCATCGAAATCTGATCGCCGAGCGCGCTTCGGCTTACGACCCGCGGGTGATTTCGCGCATATTGCGTGGCAAGGAAATGAGCGCCGCCGATTTGATCGACCTGTTTGCGGCACGTAAACAGTGGATTGCGGCGGTAGAGCAAAAAATTTCCGGGTACGATGCGTTGCTGATGCCCACGGTTCCCATTGTGGCACCGATCATCACCGAGCTGGAAGCCAGCGATGAAGCCTACTACAAAGCCAATGGCCTGATTTTGCGTAATCCCTCTGTCATTAATTTTCTGGACGGTTGTGCACTTTCGTTGCCTTGTCATGCCAAAGGCGAAGCACCGGTAGGATTGATGCTAGCCGCTGCCGGCGGCAATGACCGCAAGATTCTGGAAATTGGACTTGCGGTGGAAGCGTTGTTGGCGCTTTCCTGAAGCAGATTCAAATACTATAGATAAAATGCCGGGTCAAGTAATTGACCCGGCGTTTTTGTTTTGGTGCAGGGGGATTGCCAGCATTCAATGTGCACATCAACCCGCGGTAGGAGATGTTGCCATCCTTTGAGAGCAATCAGATAATTCAGGCTTTTCCTCAACATTTGTACCATAAGTCCGACACTACCTCTAAAGCTGGAGCGATAGCTCGATCGTCCCAGCGGGATGATCGAAGGTGCGGCCCATAGGCGTGCCGAGCGCATTTACACCGGGGTGGAAGTCTGATCAACGTCAACAAGTCGGGGCGATCATTTATTCATTGACGATGCGGCTTTAAAATAGTCTTGACCTTCCCAAGGGGGAACGATAATAATGCCGCTAGAAGCATTTTTGCGACTTTGAGGTAGAAACCTCGATATTTCACGAGAGAAAATGTTGCTGGAAAAAATGAAGTAAAAACTTGACAACATGAAGCTTTCGCGTCCATCCCGTTTATTAGTCGTCATCATCGCAATGGTCAGCATGCTATTTATGCAGCTTGCGGTGGCGGGATACTCTTGCCCGGGCTTGATGATCGGGCAGGCGAGAACGCCGGTATCGATGGAGGTGGATGAGGCGATGGTGGGTTGTCAGGGCATGGATACCATGCAGCCGATTTTGTGTCAGGCTAACGAGCAGGCAGGAAACCAATCTCTCGATAAGCCTGACATGCCGCAAGTTCAGCCTTTTGTACCCGCCGCAATGACGCTGGTAGTTCACGACATCGCGCGCATATACAACCCAAAAACTGCTCCGTTACTACCTCTTCTTTTAACGCGGACCACCGCGCCACCGCTATCCATCCGTCATTGCTGTTTCCTGATTTAACCCAACAGATCGCCTAGTCTGTCATCGTCGTGCTGCGTGCACGCCGGATGTTGTCTGTCGCTATCTGGAGGTTTCATGTTGTCCCTAATGGTATCACCGCCGATTGCGCGCTCCCGGGGGCGCAATGCGGTTGTTCATATTTTTCCAAAAATTATTCTCTCTGTACTCATCGGATCGCTCGCTGCTAACGCTTACGCGGTTGAGGCTCCTCTCACGATGGCTGAGGCGCAGCGCCGTGCCGTAGAGCATTCGCGTCGGTTAATAGCACAGGATTTCTCCATCGCGTCTGCGCGCGACATGGCGGTAGCCGCCAATCAGTTGCCTGATCCGGTATTGAAAGTCGGTATCGACAATCTGCCAGTCACTGGCCGTGATCGTGGCAGCCTCAACAGCGATTTCATGACCATGCGCCGCGTGGGCGTGATGCAGGAAATGACGCGTTCCGACAAACGCCAACTGCGTGCTGAGCGTTTTGAACTTGAGGCGCAAAAGACCATTGCCGAGAAGTGCGTGACCATATCAGCCATTGAGCGCGACACCGCTTTGGCGTGGCTGGACCGGTATTACGCGGACGCTATGGCCGCAGTTGTTGCCGAGCAGGGCGAACAAGCGAGGCTTGAAATTCAATCGGCTGAAGGAGCTTATCGCGCCGGTCGCGGTAGTCAAGCGGATGTTTTCTCCGCCCGCAGCGCACTGGCAACATTTGATGATCGCGCCAGTGAACTTCAACGCCGCGTGCGCAATGCCAATACCATGTTGACGCGCTGGATCGGACCTGTTGGCAACCTTTCTCTCGCTGCGAAACCTGCCACCGACATTATTCGACTGGACCCGGCGACGCTTGATAGCCAGCTTGGACATCATCCCCAAATAGCCGTCCTTACCAAGCAGGTGGAGGTTGCTGAAACCGAAGCTGAGCTGGCGAAGGCCAACGAAAAGGCCGACTGGAGCGTGGACCTCGCGTTCCAGCAACGTGGCGCGGCCTATTCCAACATGGTGTCGATTGGCGTTTCCATCCCGCTGCAATGGGATCGCAAAAATCGTCAGGATCGCGAACTGTCTTCCAAACTTGCGCTGGTCGAGCAAGCGAGGGATGAGCGGGAGGAAACGTTACGCGCACATATTGCCGAGACCCGCAGCATGATTGACGAATGGCAAAACGATCGCGAAAGATATGGCCGTTACGAACGTGAACTGATTCCGCTTGCCAATCAACGCACAGGCGCGGCAATCACCGCTTACCGGGGCGGCAAAGCCAGTCTGGTAGACGTGCTGGCGGCGCGCCGCAACGATATCGATGTTCGACTTCAGGCATTGCAACTGGCAACCGATACTGACCGCCTGTGGGCACAACTTAATTTTCTGTTTCCGACTGATGATGTGATGGCGCATACAGGAATGGGCAAGGACACTAAATGAAGAACCAAAAACTCCTTCTCGCCACCGCTGTTGTCATCATCCTTGGTGCAACCGGATACGGTATCTATTCTGCTGGGGTGCATCAGGGTAGAACGACGGCAACCTCAATGGCGGATGCTGCGGCAACCCCAACTAACGCTCCGGCCGCCAACGAAACCGCAAAAAAAGTGCTGTATTGGCACGACCCGATGGTGCCCGCTCAAAAGTTCGATAAGCCGGGCAAATCACCATTCATGGATATGCAGCTGGAGCCGGTCTATGCTGAGGATGGTGGCGACGATGGTAAGGTCAACATCAGCGCACGCGTGCAGCAAAATCTGGGTATCCGCACCGCCGAAGTCACCCGCGGTAATCTGACATCGGCGCTGGTGGCCGTGGGCAGCGTTGCCTACAATGAGCGCGATGTCGCATTAGTGCAGGCGCGCAGCACTGGTTACGTCGAACGGCTGTTTGTCCGCGCACAACTTGATCCGGTCCACAAAGGACAAGCGCTGGCGCAGTTGTATGTGCCGGAATGGGTAGCTGCGCAGGAAGAGTACCTGTCGGTGAAGCACATGCAGGGAAATGGATTGGACGATCTGCTCGGCGGTGCGCTTCAACGGATGCGGCTGGTAGGAATGACAGACGACCAGATTCACTTGGTGCAGTTGAGCGGAAAAGTACAAGCGCGCCTGACCATTATCGCTCCAATCAGCGGCGTCGTTTCAGAGCTTGCGGTGCGGGAAGGGATGACCGTAATGGCCGGTGCACCGATGTTCAAAATCAATGGACTCGGCAGCATCTGGGTCAATGCCGATATACCGGAGAGCCTGTCTGCGCAGGTACGACCGGGGAATGTGGTCGAAGCGCGTACGCCCGCGCTACAAGGCGTGGTGTTCAAAGGTAAAGTCAGCGCGATTTTGCCTGACGTGAATCCGGCCACCCGCACACTGAAGGCGCGCATTGAACTTGCCAATCCCTCCGGCCAACTGGTGCCGGGCATGTTCGCAACCGTCAATTTCTCTTCAGCCGCACGGAATAACATTGTCCTGATACCCACTGAAGCAGTGATACAAACCGGCACTCGCAGCGTCGTGATGGTGGCACAAGGGGATGGTAAATTTCTTCCGGTCGAGGTTCAGATCGGGAGCGAGACCAACGGCCAGACGGAAATCCGCAAAGGCCTGGAAGTCGGGCAAAAGGTCGTCGTCTCCGGGCAGTTTCTGATTGATTCCGAAGCCAGCCTGACGAGCACAGAAACACGCATGAGTGACATTGATGCGGAGGCCACTGCCAAAATAAATAAGCCAGGCTCAAGTGTGGAAAGCGCACCAATGCATCGCGGTGAAGGCAAGGTCGAAAGTATTAACACGGAAGAAATCACGATTTCGCACGGTCCGATTCCGACCCTTCAATGGGGGCCGATGACGATGGAATTTAAGCTCCCCAGCAGCGGCTTGCCCCATAACATTGTGGTCGGCGGCAACGTCGCGTTCGAGATTCGGCCGATCAATGACGGCCTATTTCAGATCAGCTCAATTAGCCCGCTAAGCCTGAATAATGCGGCGCAGAAGAAGCCGATGGGAGCCGGACCATGATCGCCAGACTGATCCGTTGGTCCATCGTCAACCGCTTCCTGGTGCTGCTGGCGATGCTGATGGTGACAGCCTGGGGTATCTGGTCGCTGGCGCGCACGCCGCTTGATGCGATACCTGACTTGTCAGACGTACAAGTTATTATCCGGACGAGTTATCCAGGCCAGGCACCTCAGATTGTCGAGAACCAGGTCACGTATCCCTTAACCACCACCATGCTCTCGGTACCAGGCACCAAGACGGTGCGAGGGTATTCGTTTTTTGGCGATTCGTTTGTCTACGTCCTGTTTGAGGATGGCACCGATCCCTATTGGGCGCGCTCGCGCGTATTGGAATATCTGAGTCAGGTACAGTCACGTCTGCCGCCGCAGGCCAAAGCTGTGCTCGGACCGGACGCGACCGGCGTCGGTTGGATTTATGAATATGCGCTGGTTGATCGCAGCGGTAAGACCGATCTGTCGCAGTTGCGTTCCCTGCAAGATTGGTTTTTAAAGTACGAATTGAAAACAGTACCGAATGTATCCGAAGTCGCCAGCATCGGCGGCATGGTACGGCAGTACCAGATTGTGCTCGATCCAGAGAAGATGCGCGCCTACAACATCCCGCAGGCCAGGATTATCGATGCGGTACAGAAAGCCAATCAGGAAACTGGCGGTTCGGTGCTGGAACTGGGTGAAGCCGACTACATGGTGCGGGCATCCGGTTATCTGAAATCGCTGGATGATTTTCGCAAGATTCCGTTGATGACGACCGATGCGGGTGTCTCGGTGCGATTGGG
The DNA here is from genome assembly GCF_016917355.1 of Glaciimonas sp. PAMC28666. Lineage (GTDB taxonomy): Bacteria > Pseudomonadota > Gammaproteobacteria > Burkholderiales > Burkholderiaceae_D > Glaciimonas. Next base: position 3,782,021 of record NZ_CP070304.1, read on the forward strand.
CGACGTGGCGCGGATACAGGTTGGGCCGGAAATGCGGCGGGGGATTGCCGAACTGAACGGCGAAGGTGAAGTCGCGGGTGGCGTGATCATCATGCGTTCCGGCAAAAACGCGCTGGAAACCATCGCTGCGGTGAAAGCTAAACTAGAAAAATTGAAGGCCAGCCTGCCCCCAGGGGTCGAGTTCGTCCCGACCTATGACCGCTCCAGCCTGATTAAGCGTGCAGTTACCAATTTGAAAGACAAACTGATCGAGGAATTTATTGTCGTCGCCATCATCTGCGCAATCTTTCTGTTTCATCTGCGCTCGGCACTGGTCGCCATTATCACGTTGCCGATTGGCATATTGATCGCTTTTATTATCATGTATTATCAGGGCGTAAACGCAAACATTATGTCGCTGGGCGGTATCGCTATCGCGGTCGGTGCCATGGTTGATGCCGCAGTAGTGATGATCGAGAATGCCCACAAGCATATCGAGGCCTGGAATCACGCGCATCCCGGTGAAAAGCTCAAAGGCAATGCGCACTGGCACGTCATCGGTGACGCAGCGGTCGAGGTCGGTCCGGCATTGTTCTTCTCGCTCCTGATCATCGTGCTGTCTTTCATTCCTGTGTTCACGCTGGAAGCACAGGAAGGACGGTTATTTTCTCCGCTGGCTTTTACTAAGACGTATGCCATGGCTGCCGCTGCCGGTCTGGCAGTGACCCTCATTCCTGTCTTGATGGGCTATCTGATTCGCGGGCGCATTCCGGATGAACAAAAAAATCCGCTCAATCGCTTTCTAATTGCACTGTACCGCCCCTTGCTGGATATCGTCTTGCGGTTTCCGAAGCTGACCATGCTGGCAGCCACGTTGGTGGCAATCTTATCCATCTGGCCGATGACTCGCCTCGGTGGCGAATTCATGCCGCCGTTAGATGAAGGCGACGTCTTGTACATGCCTTCAGCATTACCGGGTTTGTCGGCTGGCAAGGTGTCGCAGCTATTGCAGCAAACCGATCGGTTGATTAAAACCGTACCCGAGGTGCAAAGCGTTTTCGGTAAGGCAGGGCGGGCTGAGAGCGCCACCGATCCGGCACCGCTGGAAATGTTCGAAACCATGATCCAATTCAAGCCGCACGATCAGTGGCGACCGGGCATGACACCGGAAAAACTGATTCAGGAACTGGACCGCGTGGTCAAAGTCCCTGGGCTATCCAACATCTGGGTGCCCCCGATTCGTAACCGGATCGACATGCTGGCGACCGGTATTAAAAGTCCGGTCGGAATCAAGGTTGCGGGTGCCAGCTTGCAGGAAATTGACCGCATAACGGACGCCATCGAACGCGCCGTAAAGCACGTTCCCGGCGTGTCTTCAGCGCTGGCCGAGCGCTTGAATGGTGGCCGATATATTGATGTGGACATCGACCGCGACGCTGCTGCCCGCTATGGCATGAATATCTCCGATGTACAAAGTGTTGTTTCGGCGGCGATCGGCGGCGACAACATCGGCGAAACGGTTGAGGGTTTGCAACGCTTCCCGATCAATGTTCGTTATCCACGCGAGGTGCGTGACTCTGTCGAGAAACTGCGCCAGCTACCGGTGCTGACGGAGCGCGGCGCCCAAATCCAATTAGGCGACGTCGCAGCGATCCGCATCAACGACGGGCCGCCTATGCTAAAAAGTGAGAACGCGCGCCTGTCGGGCTGGGTCTATGTCGATATTCGTGACCGCGACCTCAGCTCCACCGTTCACGACATGCAGCAAGCTGTCGTGCAAGGAGTCACATTACCGGCTGGCTACTCGATCACATGGTCGGGGCAGTTTGAATATCTGGAACGTGCCACGGCCAAACTAAAAATCGTGGTGCCAGCGACGTTAATGATTATCTTCGTACTGCTTTATCTCACCTTCAAACGGTTGGATGAAGCCGCCTTGATTATGTGCACGCTACCGTTCGCGCTCGCGGGAGGTATCTGGCTGCTGTGGGTACTCGGTTATCACCTGTCGGTGGCTGGTGGCGTTGGCTTCATCGCATTGGCGGGCGTTTCGGCTGAGTTTGGCGTAATTATGTTGCTTTATTTAAAGCAGGCCTGGGAGCAGCGCCTGGCGACCGGCAAAGATAGCGAAGGCGATCTGCTTGATGCGATACGCGAAGGTGCGGTGTTACGGGTCCGTCCGAAGGCGATGACGGTAGCGGTCATCATTGCTGGACTGGTTCCCATCATGTTCGGCACGGGAACCGGATCGGAAGTCATGCAGCGGATCGCCGCGCCGATGGTGGGTGGCATGATAACTGCACCGCTGCTATCGATGTTTGTCGTCCCTGCGGTCTATCTGCTGTTGCGTCGGCGTCAACTGCGGCGTAGTCGATTGGCCGCTAGCGTGGTTATCGCCAGTACATCGTCAAGGGCCGAAGTGTAGGACTTCAGTAGTATTTTTATAGACGTTATTGAGCGATCCGGCAATACCGTAATTGCACATGAAACAGCAGACGCACAACATCTTTGTGAACTTTTTTCAACAGGATGATGGGCAGTCTGTTTTGAAATCATTTTTATACATTAAAAAGGAAATAAACATGAAACCTCTCGCAACCATGGCCCTTATCGTGGCTTTATCTACATCCGCTTTCGCCTTTGCACAATCCAGTAATATGAAGGGTATGGACATGAAAGGTACGGACATGAAGACGATGCCGATGGATAAAATGTCTACCGATTCCAGCGCCAAAGCAACGACACATAAAGCCACCGGTACAGTGAAGGCAATTGATCTGACCAAGGGCACGCTAACGCTTGCACACGGACCGGTCAAAAGTTTGAATTGGCCAGCAATGACAATGACCTTCGCGGTCAAGAACAAGATGTTTTTCGATAAACTTGCGGTGTATAAAAAAGTGACGATCGATTTCACAAAACAGGATGCGAGTTATGTCGTCATAGCTGTGAATTAATGTCATTGATCATCGAAAGGTTGGGCGCATCGCACCGTTTAATGCGCCCGGCCTTTACTGATCCTGAAGGCGGCCAGACCGTCCGGGTGATGTAAATAAATACATTAGAACTTCATCTTTTCCGCAATCGGTCTAAAATATGTCTATGAGCTCACCCTGCATTGAAGTTTGTAAATTTGACGGGAAATCCGGTTTCTGCATGGCCTGCCTGCGTACGCGCGTCGAGTGCAAGGAGTGGAAAAAAATGAAAGATAACCGACGTCATCAAATAATCAATGACCGGCAAAGACGCGCAACAAAACTGCCCGGCGGCGTCCTGCCATCCTCCTTTTCGACGATTATTTGATAGGTTCGCTACCCATTCTTTTACCGAAGTTGCCTCGAGATAAGTTTTAAACATTGGAATCATTATGCATAAAGGCATTATTTACGCATTGCTAGCAGCGGCTCTATTTGGTGCCAGCACGCCATTTGCCAAATTGCTCGTCGATCAAACGGCACCGGTGATGGTGGCGGGACTACTTTATCTGGGAAGTGGCGTCGGCCTGCTGGCATGGTATGTAATACGCACCATGGCGACTCAGGGCCAGACAAAACGGACTGACGGCCTTACTGGCCACGATCTCCCTTGGCTGGCTGGCGCCATCCTGTTCGGCGGGGTCGCCGGGCCCGTGTTATTGCTGGTTGGCCTGCTGCATACCCCGGCTTCGTCGGCCTCGTTATTGCTCAATATGGAAGGCGTATTAACCGCCTTGTTGGCGTGGTTTGTTTTTCGTGAGAATTTCGACCGGCGTATCTTTCTTGGCATGCTTTTCATCGTAGCGGCAGGCATTTTACTCTCAGGCCAACAAGGCAGGGCGTCAGGCACAATATGGGGATCGCTGGCCATCATTGCCGCGTGTTTGTGTTGGGCTATCGATAACAATCTCACACGAAAAGTCTCCGGCAGTGATGCCGTACAAGTGGCCGGAATCAAAGGTCTGGTGGCCGGTCTGGTGAACCTGTTGATCGCGCTGGCAATGGGGTATTCCTTGCCTGAAGGGCGCACGATATTGAGCGCCGGGATTGTGGGGTTTTGCGGATACGGTCTCAGTCTGGTGATGTTTGTCCTCGCACTGAGACATCTTGGCTCCGCCCGTACCGGTGCCTATTTTTCCGCCGCGCCGTTCGTTGGCGCGATCATGTCATTGCTGATTCTGGGGGAAATCCCCGGCCCGGTATTTTGGATAAGCGCAGGATTGATGGGGATTGGAATCTGGTTGCATGTGGCTGAAAGGCATGCACACGAGCATACGCATTTACCAATGCCACACAAGCATTCGCATCTGCATGTTCATGACAGTCATCATCAACACGCGCATGATTTTCCATGGGATGGCGAAGAGCCACACAACCACGCACACCAACAGGAGACGCTAGTGCACACGCATGCCCATTTTCCCGATATTCATCATCGACATGTGCATCAGCGGCATTAATTCAACTTCCTTTGAAAATGAAGTAATTTCAACGTGTTCGGCGCGTTTCGATGCGCAATTTTTAATTGATAAAGGCAATAGCGTCCGTCAGGTTCCGGAAGCTGATCGGAATGCGCTACTTGTCGCTCGGTGGCGTTATCTGAATATGCAAATCCCTGTTACGGATGGAATCACCTGCGGGATCTTTACGCCCAATGACGCTATATAAAACTGGCATCACCAGCAATACCAGCGGCAACTGCACGATCAAACCTGAAATGATCGCAATCGCTAAAGGTTGTTGCATCTCAGATCCCTTGCCTAATGCAAACGCCAGCGGTAACAAGGTCAAAATCGCCGTGATCGTGGTCATAGTAATGGGGCGCATACGGTTTTTTCCTGCTTGTATCAAGGCGCTACGCCAATCCAGTGGTGCCGCCGAATTGGTTAGCTCCTGCTGCTCGGAAAAATAAAATATTGCTACCTCTGTCACAATGCCGATAATCATCGTCATACCCATCATCGCGGAGATATTCAAATCAATTCCCGTCAACGACAAGCCGACAAACACAGCAGAAACCGATGCCAGTGAAGTGAACAGAATCACTCCGGCAAGCCGGAAGCTCTCATACATGAATAACAGTAACAAAAACACCAACACCGAAGCCGCTGCAAATACTGTCATTAATCCTTGAAATGCAATCCGTTGCTGTTCGTATAAGCCACCTAATTCAAAATAAGAACCCTGTGGAAACAGGCCGGGTTTTGCCAGCGCAATTTTTACATCGGCGATCACCGATCCCAGATCTCGCCCACTAATGCGCCCGGTTACGGCGATCATAGGCTTCAGGTTTTCCCGGCTGATTTCTGCCTGCCCGGTCAGGGGGGTGATTGTAGCAATCTTTTGTAGCGGGACCAGATGTCCATCTGGCGCACGCACTGTCAACAAGCTTAAATCCTTGTCGTTATTGCGCATATCTTGTGGCAACCAAACGCGCACACCGACTGCCTTTACGCCAGATAACATCTGGGTCGCGACATTCCCGCCAAGACTATCGGATATCATCTTGGAGACAGCCGCCGGATCAAGGCCTTCTTGCATCGCCTTGGCCGGATCGACGTGTACCTGTAGAGCGTCGCCGGATGGATTAATGCCATTCTTGACATCCACCAGACCTTTAATTTTACTGATACGGGTGGCGACGCTTTTAGCAATGCTGCCTAAATTTTTGGGGTCGGCAGAAAATAGCTTGATTTCAACCGGTTGTGGTACCGCAGTCAGATCGCCTATCAGGTCTTCCATTAACTGCGCCATTTCCACATGCAATCCTGGTACTTCATGTTCCACGCGGTTACGCACCTGATCCATTACCAAATCCACTGGCTGCCTTGTGCCACTTTTTAGTTTGACAAAAAAATCGCCATGATTCGGCTCGCCCAAGCCACCGCCTAAACCGGTTCCTGTGCGACGCGAATAGGTCAGCACATTGGGGTTGGCCCGTACGATCGTTTCGACCTGACGGACCAATCGGTCTGTTTCCGTGACGGCAGTCCCCGGCTCACTATAATAGTCGAGCACAAAGCCGCCTTCATCCATCGCTGGCATAAAGCCAGAGCCCACATGCTGGTAGCCGAGCACGCCCACACCAATTAATGGCACCAGAAGGACCAGTATCAGCGCTGGCCGGTTTAGCAACCGCATCATCAAGCGTTCATATTTTTTGTGCAGCCACAAAGTAATTCGACCGTCATGATCCTGATTAATATCTTTCTCGGTCAGAAAATGCGCCGCCAATATGGGAACCGCTAACCAGGTAATCAGAAAAGAGATGAATAATCCCGCAGCCATTGTCAGAGACAAGGCTTTAAAAAAAGCACCGGTAACGCCACTTAAAAATGCCAACGGTATGAAAATCACCAGCGTCGATGCGCTCGAACCTAATAGCGGTCGGAAAAATTCCAGCGCCGCCTCCATAACGGTCGTTTCAATACTGTTAGCGTGGGCGACTTTGGCATGTAAGCGTCGCACAATATGCTCGATCATGACAATCGCATCATCAATGATCAGGCCGACCGCTGCCGCCATGCCACCTAGCGTCATGATATTAAAGCTCATGTCCAATAGCCATAACAGTACGACCGTGGTGGCTAAAACTGCGGGCACAACAATAATGGCGATGAGCGTAATCTTGACGCTACGCAGAAAAATAAACAGTACCAGTGCTGCCAGCGCGATCCCAATCAGGATCGCATCCCGTACGCTCGAAGCAGATGCTGTGACCAGTTCACTTTGGTCATACCAGTTGGCGATGTGAACCCCAGCTGGCAATGTGTATTGGGCTAACTTGCTCTTGATATCATTGGCAATTTGCACGCTGTTGCTGCCGGGTTGCTGATAAACAGACAGTAACACTGCGTCCTTGCCGTCAGCAGTGACGCGTATCCATTGGGGTACAACTGTGTGACGAACCTCCGCAACATCGGCCACCGTAACCACGCCGTTACTACCGCTTGACACGATCGTCTGGCTTATTTGCTGCAGGTTGCGCAGTCTGGAGTCAGCCATCACCAAATATAACTTATAGTGATCTTCTAGCCGACCGACGACATTGATGACATTATTCGCTGCTAACGCATGCGACACGTCGTCCTGCGACAAACTGCGCGCCAGCAATTTTTGCGGATCGATATTCACCTGATATTCTTCCAGCGCTCCGCCTGTGGTTTGGACCTGAGCCACACCGTTCACACCTGTAAGCAGAGGGCGCAACTGATATTCGGCCAGGTCTCGCAACTGCGTTGGGGTAAGCGTTTTGGATGTCAGACTATACGCAATGATCGGAAAAACGGTCGGATCCATGCGCCGCGTCTGCATGACAGTGCCTGCGGGCAATTGGGACATGATTTGTGCTGTGGCGGCATTGACCTGCAAGGTCGCCGACGCCATGTCTAACCCCCAATCAAAATTGATCGACACTTCGGCCGTCCCGCGCGCGGTAGTGGAGCGAACGTTGCGAACACCGGGCACACGGCGCACTGCTTCCTCTACTGGACGTGTCACCAACATCTCCATTTGTTCGGGTGGCTGATCACCCGCATCAAGTGAGATCACTACGCGGGGAAAATCCACAGTCGGAAACAATGAAATTGGTAGCTTGAATGCAGCCAGCATTCCGCCTAAAGCCAAAATGGCCAGTAAAAACAAGATCGAGCGGCGGTGATTTTGCGTCCATAGGCCGATCATGGTTTTGATTCCCGCACCAGCATCGCATCTTTCAATTCATAGTTCCCGAGAACCACCAACGGTGCGGTTGGGTCAAGCTTACCGCTTACGCCCAATGTTGCACCGTTGTCGATCAAACTGTGGACGTTAATGCGCACCGCTTTGTGCTGTTTGACCTGGAACAGGTAACTGCCCTGAGCGTCGCTGAGCACTGCCTGACGCGGCACCTCATAGGCCTGCTGCTGTCCCGTTGCGATCTCGGCACGGACCCGCATCCCCGGAATAAAGCGCTTGGCAGCGGCATCGCTTAACGTCACCACGACGTTAATTAATTGGGTTTTAGGATCCAGCAGATTTTGCACTTCGCTAACGCTGGCCTGTGTGGTTTGCGCAGGATTCGATAGCGTTGCCAGCGTAACGGAGCTTCCTTTTTTGATCGTTGCGCGATTAGATGGATCGATACCCAGCAATACTTTTAGGCTGTCGGTTCCGCCAAATTGCATAATCGGTGCACCTGCCGCGATGCGGTCACCTTGGCCGGCGCTCAGCACCAACACCACGCCACTGGTGGGTGCCAGCAGTGTGTCGCTCGCATTACCACCGCCGAGCTTGCGTTGCGCCGTCAGGCTGGCTTGCGCATCCTGCGCATTTTTTTGCGCAGTATCCACTTGTGATTGGGTTGCCATTTGTAAGCTCAGTAATTCTTTGGTACGCTTCAGTTCAGCTTGTGCCAATGTGTTGGCGCTCTGGGCTTGCTGGTAACCTAAAACCGCCGTAGGATCACTGCGCAATAGCGCTAACGGACTGCCTTTGTTGACACTTTGTCCCTGCACCACCAGCAATTGGGTGATCTGGACCGGATAAGCGCTACTGATGGCAACTGTTCGTTCCGGTGATACGTCACCGAAAGCCGTCAATGTACTGGTCACCATCCCTTGTTTGAGTGGCTGGGTCACCACCTGCGCGGAAACCGGCTCTTCGGCATCGACCGCGGTGGGTGTTGGACGGACGCTATAGACAAAGTATGTCACTCCAACCAACAATAAGAGCGCGCTGGCGCTAGAAATGGTGATCATTTTTTTATTCATCATTTACGACTTTCCTAGGGATTCGGGTGGCAACTGAGTGGGTAATTCGCCTCCAATCAGCGTTTGCAGCGCGACACGCTGCTCCAGCATGGCTTGCTCCAACGTGACTTGCTCTGTTTGTTTGGCCAACCACGCGGTATCGATATTGGAAAGCACGAGCGCATCGACGTTACTCTCTCTCAATGCCCCCTGAATTTTTTGTCGTTGCGTTGTCAGTTGTTGCAGACTGCTGTTTATCTGAAGCATTTGCTGCTGGTTGATGTCCTGTTCCGTCAAAATCCTATCGATATCGCTGTGCGCCACATTGATGCGCTGCTGATAGTCGTCGTGCAGTTTCTGTCGGGTGGTTTGTTCAACAGCGATATTGCCTTGGTTATGATTAAAAATTGGGATGGATAACGAAATATTGAATCCTTGCGAGGTCACATTGCTGTTGTCACGTGCGCGCGTCAAGCCGATTACAAGCGACGGAAACTGCGCGATGATTGCAGCCCGATAGCGTTGATCCTGCGCCTTATAACCGTATTCCAGCGCCATTAAATCGGGGCGACGTTGACTCAAATGGGGCAAAGTGGCAACTATCTGTGCCCGGTCGAGGGGCGGCAATTGTGCGGAGCCGTGTAACGGTACCGGTACCCCCGGTGCCAATCCTAATAATGCATTCAAGTCGTGTCTGGCCTGGTTCTGCTGGCGTTGCCCGTCATTAATTTGACGCTGTACCTCTTGCAGTGAGGTCAATGCGACGGTTGCCGTGTCGACAGTGATCAGGCCACGCTGCAGTGCTGCCTGATTGCGTTGGGAACGTTGCGCAAATTCATCGCGTTGCTCCTGTAATATGCGCATCAATTTTTCACCCTGCGTGAGCTTGATAAATAGCATGCGCGCTTGTGCGATCACCTGCCATTCCTGCCATAACAAGCTCAAGTCTGTTTTGTCAGATTCCGCGTTGGCGGCTTTACGCAATGCTGAATGGGTTAATAACGCACCAAAATCGTAACTTGGCCCGATACCGAAAGCGGGGGTGGAACCCGGTACAGGACTGCTTACGAAAGCATCCGACAACGCTAGTTGCGGGTTAGGTAATAGCGATGCCGAGAACGCCTGCGCGTGTGCAATATGCGCATCATTGCGAGCCGACTTCAGATCTGGATTGTTGAGTACCGCTAATATTGCGATGTCAGTCATATCCAGCCCATCTGGTGCCGGCGCAAAAGAATGCGCGCCCAGTTCAGGCAAGGATAATTGCCTGGCGTCAATCGTTAGCGCAGGGATGTGGGTGAGCAAATTGGATTGATCGTTTAATGGCAACGCTTGATAACTGGCACAACCTCCCAAACTTAGCAAAATTAACACGCTGATTACGGCTGAATGGAAATTTAAGCTGTGTGTTTTCAATAGTGGACGCATCATCATGTTAAGTTTTCGCCTTCCTCGACTTATCAGATAGTGAGTTTAACGAAGCTTAATTAGCTAAAAATTAGGAGTTTTCTGATTGGCGAAGTCCCGAACCGCTTGTGCGGTTTGAGAAATTTCACGCAAAAGCCGATTGCATGGAGCTTGTTGCCATTCCAGGTTGTTCAAGGCATTATCCAAAGAAGAAGATGCTTTCACCGCTGTATCGTTAGCCGTTGAGCTTTCCACAGCATTGCTTCCTGCCAAGCCACGCAGCGAAACGCGTTTTAGCGTGCAAAAACACCATTGGAGATCAGATGAATACCTTACAAACACTATTAGGGATTGCGCTACCCATCATTCAAGCTCCGATGGCAGGGGTGCAGGATCACAAGCTTACGCTGGCCGTCTCCAATGCAGGCGGACTAGGCTCGCTCCCGTGCGCCATGTTAAGCCTTGAGACGTTGCGCAAGGAACTGGCCGAGATCCGTGCACATACCACGAAGCCATACAACGTCAACTTCTTTTGCCATCAGCCCACCACGCCAATTGCTGCGCGAGAAGCGACGTGGCGAGCGACACTTGCTCGGTATTACCAAGAACTTGGGCTTGATCAGGATGCCATTTCGGCAGGCCCCGGACGCTCACCCTTCAGTGCTGAAATCGCCGATGTGTTATCCGAATTCAAGCCTGCAGTAGTGAGCTTTCATTTTGGTTTGCCTTCCCCCGATTTGTTGGCACGCGTGCGTTCATGGGATTCTAAAATACTTTGTTCGGCGACCACAGTGGAAGAAGCGCTTTGGCTTGAGGCGCATGGCGTCGATGCCATCATTGCGCAGGGTCTTGAAGCAGGTGGTCATCGCGGCAATTTCTTGTCGGACGATCTCAGTACGCACAGTGGGACGTTCGCACTATTGCCGCAAATTGTGCGCGCTGTGACACTTCCCGTCATCGCAGCCGGTGGCATTGTTGACGCAAGCGGCATCTCCGCTGCGATGGCGCTTGGGGCCGCCGGCGTTCAGATCGGAACAGCGTATATGCTCTGTCCCGAAGCCACGACCAGCACGCTGCATCGGGCCGCTCTCAAAAGCGAGGCCGCGCGCCACACCGCGCTCACCAATCTCTTCACCGGCCGACCTGCACGAGGGATCGTCAACCGCATTATGCGGGAACAGGGCCCGATCAGCGGTGCACCGCCCGCGTTTCCACTGGCGACCGCGGCAATCGCGCCATTACGCGTAATGGCCGAGAGTCAGGGCAGCAGTGATTTCTCACCATTGTGGTCGGGACAGAATGCCAGCGGCTGCAAAGAAATATCCGCAGCTGATCTCACAAGGGAGTTTGCAGCAGGCCTCTGAGGTTGGTTGCAGTCGCGATTACAGCGATCACCGGGAGCAATAGGGGGCATTGCGTTTATTTATCGTATTCGAACGAGCGATGCAAGTCCCACACGCCACCGGCTCTTTCGACTCTTTAAATATTCGCCAATAAACCTGCCGTGCATAACGTAAGCCGTTGGTTTAAAAAAGATTTCTATCAAAAAAAAGCTAACGTAGGATTCGCCAGGTGATTCGCCAAATGACATTGTTATAACTGGGGAAGATCTGACAACCTCTCGATGTCTCCGATTTGAGCGCGTAATCAGACTTAGCGGCAGGCTTCAACCGAGTGTTATCAATTTCGGAAATACGCAGCGGCCATCATGACCGCTGCGGTTCCGCCGTGACAGGATAGATTAATCCGGTGCCATACTGGTGCGCCGGCTCAATCCGTCAATGCGTCAATGTGACCTTCAGCAACGCCCGCCAATAACTGAGATGACATATAAGCCAGACGCATCAAGCGCTCGGTGGCATTGATAGCCAACGTTGGCATCGTATCGGTATTTCTATCCGAGTTGCTCAGATGTGCGAGGTCAATGCAGGTTTTAACGCCCTGGCAGATGTCTACTGTCATGGCGTAAAACTGCGCGTGCCGATCATTTTGATGGGCGGCGGGCAACCACGAGAACGGCTGATGCAATGCTTCCGTTATCGGCGCGGAGGAGGGTGATGGCGTGGTCATTTTCGGCTTGATCATGATTGTCCCATGGCGTGGGTTTGTCTGATCAGACGTTGGATGATTTGTTCGTGACAGAGGACAGGCGTGTCGATGTTAAACATGTTGTGACTTCCGTAGGTAGCGGTTAAGCCGTTCCCCGATCTCAAACGGGGTGGGCGGCAAATGACAGAGTTGAGATACCAGCACCTACAGCAACCGGCAGGCCGAAGCCTCACCATCATTACCGCCCAAGGAGCATGTAACAAGGGTAGACACACGTAAAAAAACGGCATTGCGCCGTTTGTGCGCTATAGGTACGGCGGGATCTCAAACCCGTTCCCCATTTTTTTTGGGGACGGTCAAACGATAACGGAGATTGGTCGTGAACGCAAATCTTTTAATCGATGGTCCGAGTTCTCAATTTCAGTGGCTCAGCTTCCCGTTCTCAAGCGGGGTAGGGAGCAAAGGCAGGTTGAGAAACCGGCACCCACAGCCACCGGCAGCCCGAAGGCTCTTACGATTGCCGTCCGTTGAAGGCGCAACAAAGGAAAACGCACGTAAAAAAACGGCTTTGCGCCGTCTGTGTTTGGTGGGTCGTCAGGTTCTCAAGCCCGTTCCCCATTTTTTTTTGAGGGTCGGACAAACGATAGCGGAGACTGGTCTTGAACGCAAATTCTTTGATCGAAGTGCCGTGGGCGGATTGGTGGTTAATTTGGAAGAGCGATGTTTGCCTGCCATAGGCAGAATAAAAGAAACGGGCGAAAAGGGAAGGCGAATAGCAGAATTTTATTATTGCAGAATCAGAAATAACGCATTGTGTTGCACGCTATTTTTGTTAAGCGGCGAAACAATTACAATATGGTTATGTTGAGTTGAAGGCCTGTGTCAGGTACCACATCAGGTACCGAGGTGTCATTCATATCTGAGAGAGCAATTATGAACATTAAGAATATTTCCGTCGGACTCGTGTTGGCTGCAGCTGCTGGTGTTGCATTTGCAGGGACCCCGTATCCCGTCGAGGGCACGTTCGCGCCAGTTGATAACGGTGTTCACGTGGTGGCTGAAACGCAAGCTGGTTTTGATAGCAGCGGTGACGCCTATCCCGTTGACGTCGTATCAAAATCCTCGCTGACCCGGCAGCAGGTGCAAGCTGAATACAGAGCGGCGAATCGCCCGCCCTTAAAAAATCCCAGCTATGCCGAACTGGTCTTTTTACGCTAACTTTGTGGGCATTGTTGGACCACCTTTCATGTGCTGACGATTTCCCGTCAGCACATGTGTATCGGCCGTTAGCCTTGCTTAGAAGGTATGGCGAATTCCCGACATGACACCGGCTTGATTAAGTCCAGTACCCACCGTGCCGCCAGCGTCCAATGCGACGGCTGCGGAACCGGAATTTTGGATGTAGCCAAGCGATGTATATAGCGCGGTACGCTTCGACAGGTTATAAGTGAGGCGCGCCACGGATAAGGTCGAGACCTTGGCAGTGTCCTTGATTTTCAAACGTGAAACCTGTGCGTCCAGTATCCAGTAATTAGCGAATGGATAGCTGACACCAAGGTAATACAGATCAGAATGGGTCGCTGTGGCGGCCTGTATCTTCCGATCGATCAAGCCTCCACCGATTTTGGTCTGGCCGAAAATCACATACCCATTCAATGAAATACGTTGATCGTGGTAACTGCTGTTGGTCAATCCTGCGGCGGCTCCGGGACCACCGTATAGAATATCGTAGGCGCTAGCCACACCGAACGAGGCAGCGTCATAGGCCAGCAATCCGGTCACCTGGCGACAGGCTTTGGAATCCCCTGCAATTTCGCCAGCACAACCGGTTGCGGCAGGGCCACCAGCAGACGAGTTGTCGCGTCCAAAGCTGTAGGTTGCACCGACTGTGAACTGCGCGAACGTGCCGAGATAGCCAATCGCGTTATCGCTACGCGCATTGGGTAGATAAGAATCAAGACTGCTGATTGAAAAAATATTGGGTCCCATCACGTCAGACTTGAGCGAGGCGAGATACGTCATATTCACTTGTCGTCCAAACATGATCGCACCATACGAATTTTTCAAACCGACATACGACTGACGCCCAAACAAGCGATTGCCTTGCCCCATGCTACCGGTATCTGGTGCGAAGCCATTCTCAAGCACAAACATTGCCTGCAGACCGCCACCCAGATCCTCAGTGCCTTTGAATCCAATTCGCGATGGAAATGTGCCAGTCAACGACGGTATTCTCACCACTGAATTTCCGGCCGCGTTGGCATTGGTGACATATTCAACACCGGTATCGATGATGCCGTACATCGTGACCTGCGATTGTGCCAGCGCCGCAGATGTTCCAGACATGGCTGCTATCGCCACGATTGCGGCCATTGCCGCCTTTGTAACCGTTGCGTTGTCTATTAATTTGTTCATGTTCTGTCCCGTTTATTTTTGAAAAAAGTTTTTATTTACTATTTCTTGCAATAACAAATACCGCGTAGTTAGTGCTGGTGATCGCTTGAAGCGCCGGTTATCAGCGGCGCTCGCACCGCACGCTTGTTAATTCATACGAAATCACGTCAACGATTACGAACCCGATGACGCCGCCGGTGCTGAACCTAAAGCGTGCGATGGGTGAGTAGAAGGTGTGGTACTGCGCTCTTGCGGATGGGCTGATGCCGAGCGTTTGTGATTGATGAGTAATACCGCGATCATGGCAATCACTGCCGGCACGGCAATCGCCATAAAGTTCATTTCCAATGGCAATGCCAGTCCCACGAGCGTTCCAATGACGATTGGTGCGAGAATGGCACCGCTGCGGCCGACGCCAGAAGCCCAGCCGATTCCGGTGGAACGTATTGCCATTGGGTAGAACTGACCGGCATACGCATAGGTCACAATTTGCGTACCAATTGTTGATGCGCCAGCCAGACCAACTAAAATGAACAATACCTCTGTAGGAACTTTGTAGCCCAACAGCGTGATGGATACGGCAGCGAGTGCATACATTCCCACCAGCACGTATTTAATGTGAAAGCGATCAGCCAGCCAGCCGCCACCGACGGCACCAATGACAGCACCGAAGTTGAGAACCAGCACGAAGGTCAGGGCGGAGCCTAAGCTGTAACCCGCACTGGCCATCAGTTTAGTGAGCCAGGAACTCAGCGCATAGACCATGAAAAGGCACATGAAAAACGCAAGCCAGAACATCAGGGTGCTAAAGCCACGGCCGTCGAGGAAAAGCTTACCGATCTGTGCGCCTTCGGACCTGTCCGCTGCAGGTAACGCAAAGCGGTCGTTTGCATCGGGCCGATAGTTTGGTTCTACGCGCGCAACGATCGCTTTGAGTTCCTCAATGCGATTTTCCTTGATTAGGTAGGGCATTGATTCCGGCAACCATTTCAGGATAAATGGGATGAGGATAATTGGAAAACCGGCCGCCAAAAATACCGACGACCAGCCGTAAGTTTCGATCAGACCTTTGCCCAGCAATGCTGCTAGCATGCCTCCGACGGCGTAGCCACTGAACATCA
Organism: Glaciimonas sp. PAMC28666; assembly: GCF_016917355.1. Taxonomy (GTDB): domain Bacteria; phylum Pseudomonadota; class Gammaproteobacteria; order Burkholderiales; family Burkholderiaceae_D; genus Glaciimonas. The sequence continues at coordinate 3,797,675 of NZ_CP070304.1, forward strand.
GTGTCACCATGGTGGAGCGGATACGCTTTGGCGCATATTCAGTCATCTGCGCGACCACATTCGGCATCACACCACCAATTCCCAAGCCGGCGAGGAAGCGCATGGCACTGAATGTATAAGGGTCGTGGGTGAAACCAGCGGCAGCGGTGAAAATACTGAACAAGCCGATGCAAATGGCGATGGCTTTGCGGCGGCCAATTTTGTCAGCGATGGTGCCAAGAAATATGGCACCGAACATCATGCCAAACAAGGCCGCGCTCACCATAAAACCAGCATTTTGAGCAGTAACGCCCATATCCTTCATGATGGAAGGAACCGCGATTCCCGCTACCGCGAGGTCGTAACCATCAAAGATGATGATAAGTGCACACCATAGTAATACCAGTCCGTGAAACCTATTGAACCGTGCTTCATCGGCTAGCTTATGAACATCAATTTGTCGCATAACTATATCTCCCTTTTATGAACATCGTTGATTGCGTCGTCGATGGTTTTTGTTAGTTTTTTTGTCGGTTTTTTGAGCCATTCGGCATCGGGCAAATGCCGTCTGTGCAATGGTATTCAGAGAATATATAGCTGTTATAACCGCGTCCAACACCGATTAAGTATCTGTTTAATACTTGGTAGGTATAGAGTTCCTGCATGTAACTAAAATCGCCCTATGTTTCACCTATGTCATCCCAGAGTGTGCACACACGTCTTTTCCCCATTGCAATATCGAGGCCTGTCTCGCTGACACTCTCTAAGGTCCGGCCATCAATCTGCCGCACGATAATGTTCAAATAGTCCGTGTCGCAGTTTGCGACAGTAGACGCAAGCTGCGACAGCGAAACCGCGCTGACGGTAGCAAGAATTGTTGCTCACAATCAAATCACCATAAATATCAATGACTTAATCGGCCTTGCTGAACGAGAGCCGGGGTGGCATAGCTTTTGCTCTTCCTCTGCAACAAATCGTGCGCTCTAGATGCACGCCAATCAAAATTACATAACGGAGACAGTATGGAAAAAAGTCAGCGGAGGTCCGCCGACCTGGAGAACGGCGACCGTATTAATCTGCTTGAACAGGCGATGATGCAGGGCCGGATCGACCGGCGTAGCTTTATGAAATTTGCAGCGGCGTTAGGATTGTCAGCCACCTCGGCCGCAGCGATGGCTCAAAATGCATCGGCCGTTGAATCAAATCAGTCCGCACTCGCCGGTAACTTACAGCGACAATACGATTACATCATCTGCGGAGCCGGATCATCGGGTTGTGTCATAGCAAGCCGCCTTTCGGAAAATCCCGATGTCAAGGTGTTATTGATCGAAGCAGGGAGAGGCGATCAGGTTCCCGCTATTCAAGACCCTGGTATCTGGTTCACCAACCTTGGTACCGAACGCGAATGGGGTGATAAATCGGTACCGCAGCGCAATTTGAACAATCGTCAAATCAGTCTGGCAATGGGAAAGGCCATTGGAGGCGGTAGCAGCATTAATGTCATGGCCTATGCGCGCGGCCACAAAAATGATTTCGACTACTGGGCCGCCGAAGCAGGAGACCCGCGTTGGAATTATGAGCACGTGCTTGGAATATACAAACGCATCGAAGATTGGCAAGGCGCTCCTGACCCTGCCTACCGTGGTACTGGCGGTAACGTATGGGTGCAGCCCGCCAACGCACCCAATCCAATTGCCCCGGCAATGGTAAAAGCCGCTGCATCGGTCGGCATTCCTTCTTTCGACGATCACAATGGCGCGATGATGGAAGGACCCGGTGGCTGCGCCATCGCCAACACCACGATAAAAGACGGCCGTCGCCGTAACATGGCGTCGCAATATCTTCATCCTGTGATGGCGCGTTCCAATCTGACTATATTGACGCAGGCCGAAGTACAAAAGATCACCTTGAATGGCAAACGCGCTACCGGCGTGGAGTTTATCTGGCAAGGAAAAATTTATAAGATCGATGCTGCGAAAGAAGTGGTCTTGTCGACCGGCGCGTTGAATTCTCCGAAGTTGCTCATGCTGTCAGGTATCGGCGATGAAGCATCGCTCAAGCGCGTCGGCATCCGTGCGATTCATCATGTACCCGGCGTTGGACAAAACTTCATGGATCATATTCTGCTTGGAGGCTGCGTCTGGGAGTACAACACAGCGCAGCTGCCCCGCAATAATCTCGCGGAGTGCACATTTTTCTGGAAGAGTGATAGTCGTCTCGATACGCCGGATCTGCAGCCGTTTCAGATTGAAATTCCTTACACCAGCGAAGTGACCGGGAAACAATTTGCGATTCCCCAAGCGGCCTGGTCAATTGCGCCGGGACTTGTACGTCCGGCTAGCCGTGGCCATGTGGAGTTGCAATCGTCCGATCCGCGCGATCACCTGAAAATTCATGCCAACTTTTTGAGCGATCCAGCTGACATGAAAGCGCTGGTGCGGGCTGTCGAACTTTGCCGGGAGATTGGTAATGCGCCGGAATTGCGCGCGTTCGCCAAACGTGAGGTCATGCCAGGCCCGCTCAAAGGAAAGGAGTTGGAAAACTTTATCCGCAATGCTGCGATGACCTATTGGCACGAGACGGGTACCTGCAAAATGGGTCGCGACGCCATGGCCGTAGTCGACCACAAGTTACGCGTGCGAGGAATAGAAGGACTGCGCATAGCTGACGGTTCGATCATGCCACGCGTCACGACCGGCAATACGATGGCACCGTGCATGATCATCGGCGAACGCATGGCAGGAATTCTGAAGCAGGCTTAACACTTATAGCGGCCATCACCGGCCATCACCGGAATAATAAAAGGAATCGCGAAATGAATACATTAAATGTTACCAATAGTTGGGATAGCAAGATTTACTCAGGCGGCTGGATCACCTCTGAAGGAGGAAGCGCTGCGGTAGTCGAGCCAGCCACAGGACAGGTTCTTGCGCATATCGGTATCGGTTCCGCGGAGGATGTGAATCAGGCCGTACAAACTGCGCGTCAGGCACAACTTGGTTGGGCGCACATGCCATTTGACCAGCGCGCGACTATTATGCGGGAGGCTGCCCGTTTGATACGTGAGCGCGCTGTCGAATTCAATGTGTGGAATATCCGTCAGTGTGGTTCCATTTCCGCCAAGGCAGACTGGGAACTGAACGCCACCTGCGAACAAATACTGATGGCAGCGGCACTGCCGATGCAGCCAGACGGCTTATTGTTTCCGTCCTCGATGCCGGGTCGGACCAATCTCAGCCGCCAGGTACCTATCGGTGTGATCGGCGTGATCACTCCGTGGAATTTTCCGCTCTTACTGGCAATGCGATCAGTCGCGCCGGCACTCGCGTTAGGAAACGCCGTCGTTCTGAAACCCGATCAGCAAAGCGCCATTTGCGGCGGTGCGTTAATTGCGCAGGCGTTCGAGGATGCGGGTCTGCCGTCCGGCGTACTGCACGTTATTCCCGGCGGCCCGGAAACCGGCGATGCATTGGTAAAACATCCAGACGTCGGGATGATTTCTTTTACCGGTTCGACCGCTGTGGGCCGTGCGATTGGGCAAACATGCGGTTATCTGCTGAAGAAAGTTGCCCTCGAACTGGGCGGTAATAACGCGATCATCGTTCTGGACGATGCCGACGTGGACGCGGCCAGCTCCAGCGGTGCATGGGGTGCGTTCCTGCATCAGGGACAGATATGCATGCAGACGGGACGCCATCTGGTGCATCATTCGGTCGCCAGTCAGTATGCGGAAAAACTGGCGGCCCGCGCTGAAAAACTTTTTGTCGGCGATCCGAATACCGAACAGGTCCATCTCGGTCCTTTGATTAACCGCAAACAGTGCGACCGCATTCATGCCATCGTGCAAGAGACGTTGCGCGCAGGTGCGCAAGCATTAACCGGTGCCACGCATGAAGGGCTGTTCTATCGTCCGACAGTGCTTACAGGCGTGACACCGGACATGCCGGCATTCCATGAAGAACTATTCGGACCGGTTGCACCAATCACCATTTTCCACAACGATGATGAAGCGGTCGAACTTGTCAATCGCTCCGCATACGGGCTTTGTGCTGCTATTCATACCCGTAACATTTCACGCGGCGTCACGCTATCTCAGCGACTTAACACCGGCATGATCCACATCAACGATCAGACGGTTAACAACGAATTTCATGTGCCGTTTGGTGGCATGGGATCTTCGGGGAATGGAGGGCGCTTCGGCGGTCCGGCCAATGTCCATGAATTCACCCAAAGCCAATGGCTAAGCATCATGGAAAAACCAATCATTTATCCCTTCTGACAACCGACGCGACACCCAAAAATGTATAAATAACACTTAGGAGACAGTAGCCATGAATCAACTGAAAAGTCATAAATCTTTCATTTCGAATACGGTTAAAACCTTCGCCAGCGCTGGCTTTGCCGCGCTCGCCTGCAGCAGTGGTGCGGCCGAAATTTCGACCGACCCTGGCGACTATGTTGCGTTGCCGCCCGGTGTCAATCTCGGTATCGTTTATTACCAGCATACCGAGCATGATGCTTATTACGTTAATAGTAACAAGACCCAGGGATCGTTCAAACTGGTGACCGATATCGGATTGGCGCGCTTTGTGCATTATATGAAGATTGGCGATTACGTTATCGATCCGCAGATCGTTATCCCATTTGGCAAAGTGAATCTGAACACCCCGTTTGGCCCACTCGCGCCGGTCTCCGCGAACGGCGTGGCTGATCCGATCATCGGATCGGCTTTATGGCTCATGAATCGCCCCGAACAACAACAATGGTTCGCGGTTTCCGGCTTTGCCTCGCTACCGTTGGGAAATTACGATCCTGCCAACGGTCCGGTTAATCTAGGGGAGAATCGTTGGAAAGGAATCTTTCAAGCGGCGTATACCACCGCGCTGGGAAAAAGCTTCATGTTAGACGTTGTCGGGGAGTATGCAATATACGGCAACAATAATAATTTTCTCGGCCTGACCAAAAAACAGGATGCCAGCTATGGCGTACAGACGCATCTACGGTATGTCATATCACCGGCAACTTATGTCGGACTGTCCTATTATCGTGACTTCGGCGGGGAAAGTTCACTGAATGGTATTTCACAGAACGATCGCATGAATAATAGCCGCTGGCTGGCTACCCTTGCATCTTTCGTGACACCGACGGTGCAGTTGCAGATTCAGGCTGGCCGGGCGCTGAAAGTTGCTAATGGCGCAGAAGACACCAACCAGGTCAATCTTAGACTGGTAAAAGTGTTTTGATTCGTTAGAAAAAGATGCTCTGTCAGCGATGGGTTAAGCCGGCGCTGAAGATTTGATACCTGCTGTTCGATTTATTCCGAACGGCAGATTTTTTTTGATCATCAATTTTTATTCAACCAGCGATGCAAGGTCGCACGGCTGATGCCGAGCTGCTGCGCAGCATTGGTAATATTTCCTTTACTGTCATGAAGGGCACTGGTAATGACTTCGCTGGCAAGTTCTTTTAATGGCTTTGCTGGAATGACTGCGCTTTGCATACACGTCAATGCTGGCGTCAGGCCCGATATAGATTTCAAGGTACGCACCGCATCCGGCAGATGACACAGCAGGATAGGTGCCAGATCATCGGCCATCACTTTGGCAAAGCGTAACGCGGTGCGGAGTTCTCTGGTGTTACCGGGCCAGTCGTAGTCTTCCAGTCTGGAGCGCGCATCAGCCACCAGTCTGATTGGATCAATTTCTTCCTCCCGGAGCAGTTCATCGATTAAGGCAAAGATGCCACACCGCAGTCGCAGCGGTGTCAAATAAAGCAGCATCCCATTCAGACGATAATATAAATCGCTTCGGAAGCGCTTCTCAAGCACTAACGTATCGAGGTCCTGATGCGTTGCGCTGATCAGTTGGATATCCAGTTTTCGTGATGTATTCTCGCCAAGACGCGTGATCTCCCGGCTTTCGAGCACACGCAAGAGCCGCGTCTGGAGGTCAATCGGCATATCGCCAATTTCGTCAAGAAACAATGTTCCACCATTTGCTTCTTCGATTTTGCCTTTGGCGCCGCCGCGACGTGCCCCGGTATAAGCACCATCAGCGTAGCCAAATAATTCTCCTTCAATCAGATCTCTGGGAATTGCGCCACAGTTGATCGCGACGAACGGTCCCTTGCAGCCAGCACTATTGGCGTGCAATGCACGCGCGGCAACCTCTTTTCCTGTTCCCGTTTCTCCCTGTATTAATACCGGTAATTCAGCGCCTAAAGCACGAACTGCTCTTTGCAAAGAAAATTGTATGTCCACATCGCCGAATTCAGGCATTGTGGATTTTTTCACCGGTTCGTTTCCCAACCGCGAACGAACCGTGACAACCTGAGGGGACGTGAAGAATAAGGGTTGGGCAAACAGGCGAAGACCGGATTGCAAGGTCATTGAAGTTGGATGGCTGGAAGCTTTTATCGTGTCAACAAATTCTGCATAGTTTCCCAGAAATAAATCCTGGTAGCGTAGTCCGGAAGAGATTGGTCCGATACCTAGAAAACGGCGTGCAGCACGATTGATCGCTTGCACCTCGCCGTCTTTGCCGAACGCCACGATCACACCCGAAAACTTTTCGTTTGCATCCGCGCGCCAGTTCAGACCAATCGTGATGTGAGCAGGCGTCTGAAGGCAAAGGGAAGTTTCAATCGCTGCAGCGCAATCAAGCATCAATGACAGTGCACCAAACTGCGCACCGGGAGCATCACGGGTAATGTCGATGGAGCCGACCAGGGTGCCCTGCGGATCAAAAATCGGTGCTGCGACACACTGAAATGTTTCATTTTGTGAAAAAAAATGTTCGCCGCCGAAAATACCAATTGGTCGTCCTTCCGCCATGGCAGTCGCCATCGCGTTGGTTCCGACCGCACGCTCGGAGAGATCGACACCCGGGCGCAGTGCCTGGCGCAGCAGGTTTCCACAGTTTTCTATGGGGCCATTCACGGCGAGGCAAACGCCGTCACGATCGGTCAGAAGAATCCCGTAGCCCGTGCCGGTCATCGCTTTTGCGAGTAGTAAGATGGCGGGTTCAGATGCAACAATTAATTGTCTGTTGCGCTCTAACAATCCAGCAACAGAATTACGCCTGATTGGATTGAACGCCATCGACTCGCCAGTGTTTCGCCCATCTTCCATACAGCGTTTCCATGAGCGCCAGACAGCGTCATGTACCAATCCGTTAGGTGGCGTGCCTTCTTCAAAAAACAGCTGCCGGGCTTGGGTGACGGCCGCTGAAGTCAGCATTATTTGAGGCATATTATCTCCAGACACACATCGACAATGTCACAGCTGCAGTAGCTTATCTGAATTAACTTTCCGAAACGGAAAATTTTACTTCATCCTCTCGTTTCAGCATCCGCCATGGCGCTGCGTTCAGGCGGTGTTCAGCTGATAGTCGGCTGGTATTCAGGCCACAAGAAAATCAATTAACGTCCGGGTGAATAATTTTTGGGCTTCAATATTGGAGATATGTGCTGCTGGCAATGCCGCCAATTTGGAGTCCTTGATTTTTTCCTGCAGCAGCGAAGCATCAGAGGTGGTTGTCACCGGATCGTATAGACCAGCAATAATCAACGTAGGACTGGAAATTAACGCAATCTGATCACGTAAGTCAGCCGCCGCCAGGGACTCACAACAACTCGCATAACCCTCTGTGTTTTGGATGCGTAGGTTGGCGATCAGGGCGGCAATGACAGGTGCTTGCGTTTCTATAAATGCTGGACTAAACCAGCGTGACGCGGCGCTATCGGCAATGGTATTCAGGCCTTCGGCTCTGACGACCTCGGCCCGCGTGAGCCAGCCATCGGTCGTTCCGACTTTCGCTGCGGTGTTGGCGACGACTAATTTTTCAATTCGCTCGGACGCATGAATACCAAGCCATTGCCCCGTTACGCCTCCCATTGACAGGCCGCAAAAATGGGCTTTAGCGATGCCAAGAAAATCTAGCAGGGCGATTACGTCCTGACCTAATTCTTGCAATTGATAAGGGCCTTTTGGGCTCGATGAGCGACCATGGCCACGTGTGTCGTAGCGAATAACATAAAAGTCATTGGCAAGGGCTTCGGCCTGCGCTTGCCACATGCCATGATCTGTTCCCAGGGAATTCGAAAATATGATAGCCGGATGTTCTGGATTGCCTTCGGCAACAAAAAAAATCTCGGTTTGATTGATGTGTGCGATAGGCATAACGCTCCTTGGGTCTATCGATTTGAACGCGCTGAAAACGTCTCTATCCCCGCCCAAAGGGCGGAGAAGGACGTCAGCGATAGAGGATATGAACGGACTCGATGGGGTGATGCTTAACCCTGATCGCCGCCCCCTACGGGAAGCACTGTTCCGGTAATATAAGAAGATTCGTCGGATGCCAGGAACAAGATTGCATTGACTTGCTCGGTTATCGTCCCGTAGCGATGCATCAGACTGGAAGAAACCGTCTGGTCGATAATGCCTTGGTACCAGACTTCCTCATCCTTGCTCAGGGGATTCGCATTGCGGGGTATTTTCCGCGGTGGGGCCTCTGTTCCGCCGGTTGCCACTGCATTGACCCGAATGCCATCTTCGGCATGTTCAAATGCAAGACTGGCGGTCAGCGCATTGACGCCGCCTTTTGCGGCAGCATAAGGAACGCGATTAATGCTGCGTGTCGCAATCGACGAGACATTCACGATCACGCCCTGTTGCTGTGCGATCATGACTGGCAATGCAGCGCGACAAGACCATAATGTTGGAAATAAAGAGCGACGAATTTCAGCTTCGATTTGCGCTTCTTCGTATTCTTGATAAGGCTTGGCCCAAATGGTTCCGCCCACGTTATTAATGAGAATGTCGACGTGTCCGAATGCATCGACACAGGCCGCGACCATTTCACGCGCCCCGGCATAGGTCTCGAGGTCCACACTCACGACAATTGCCTTGGCCTTCAATTCGCTGATTTCGGCCGCAACGTCATTGATCAACGCTGAGCGATCAGCTAACACTAGCTGGCCGCCTTCACGCGCGATCGCTAATGCGACACCGCGTCCGATACCTTGCGCAGCGCCGGTAACGATGACAACTTTATTTTGGAAACGTTGGGATTGGATCATGCTCAACTCCCACTACTTGCTGAGAATTTTTCATAATGAAAATTGGCTGGCTTGACACCGATCTTGTCTAACCAGTTTCTGACGGCATCGACCATGGCAACTGGTCCGCACAGATAAATATCGACGTTGCCGTCGTTGAGCCAGGCGGCTTCAACATGCTCGGTGACGTAGCCTTTGCGGACGTGTTGACTTTCTGCCGTGGCGACGCAAGTCCGGTATTCAAATTGCGGATGTTTCGCCGCGATCTGATCCAACTGTTCGAGCGCGACCAGATCCGTGTCATTTGTGACCCCAAATACCATCCGCACTGGTTGGGCAAAGCCGTCAGCGGCCAGTACATCGAGCATCGACAGGAACGGCGCAATGCCGGTGCCGCCAGCAAGAAACACGACCGGTCGCGTCACGGCGCGCAAGTAAAAGCTGCCGTAAGGGCCCGAGAAAGCTATCTTCTGGCCCGGTTGTGCTTCGTCGGCTAAAAATTTGCTCATTCTTCCGTTGGGCACATTGCGCACTACGAAATCGGCTTGTGCAGCGCCCGGTGGCGAGCTGAATGAATACGAACGCGTCAGGCTGGTGCCGGGAATTTCCAGATTGACGTACTGTCCCGGTAAAAATTCGAGACCGGATTGATTATCCAGATTTATGGAAAAATTAATCGTGGAGTCTGAGAAATGCTGCACTGAAGCGACACTACCAGAGTAGCGCGAAACCGCGGTCTTGCATGCGCTGGAAGTAGCCGGAATCTGGATCACGCAATCTGATTTTGGGCGCATCTGACACGCCAGAATAAAGCCTGCTGCCGCATCTTTCGCATCCAGCGCGTCTTCGATATAACTCGACTCAGGCAAATCATAATCTCCAGACTCACAAAAGCCACGGCAGGTTCCGCAGGCGCCATCGCGACAATCCAGCGGAATATTGATTTTCTGACGATAAGCGGCATCGGACAGCTTTTCGTTTTCGTTACATGCAATAAAGCGGGTGATGCCGTCTTCGAATTGCAGTGCAATGTTGTAGCTCATCGCCTTGTCTCCTGAGTATTATGGGTAAAAATCGCGTCAAATATGGTAGACGTCAATAACCTGATTGATGTAATCGTTTTTCAGCACGACGTATTTGTTCAAAATTTTCGGACTGTCACCCGAGAAATCGATCACATAACGCGACATGCCAAAGTAGCTGTAATTGGTTTTATAGCGGTGACTCAGCGTTTGCCAGTTGAAGCGGACCGTACAAGTATCGCCGTCCTGGGTTTCAAGCTCAACGTTGGCGATGTTATGACAGGTGCGCGTATCAGGCATGGTGGCACTCGAGCGTTCTGTCTTGATGCGAAATACCCGATCTTCCAGACCTTGGCGGTTTGGATAAAATATGAGCGAAATCTCCCGCTGCGGGTTGGTCACCAGCTTGTCGTCGTCATCCCATGACGGCATCCAGAACTGTGCGTCGAGGTGATAGCAATCGAGCCATTCATCCCATTGCTCATCATCAAGCAAGCGGCTTTCATAGTATAAAAAGCTGCTGATTTCGGTCAGGCTAATGGTCTTCATGCTTTGACTCCTTCTGCCACCAAGGCTTTTTTCATGACATCAAGCCAATAGCGGTGCTGGATGGTATACAAGCCTTCATCTTCAGTTTTTACACCGCTCATTAACGGTTTCAAACCGAGTTCTTTGGCCGCCGCATCAGCGCCCTCGATCCAATGTTGCGAGCCGCGGCACATATCGTTCCATGGTGCGGCAATACCCGCATAGCCTTGCTGACAAGCCCGAAATTCTTCCAGGTCATCGGGTGTCGCCATGCCGCTGACATTGAAAAAATCTTCGTATTGGCGGATCCGATGGGCCCGTGCTTCGTCCGATTCCCCTTTTGGGGCGATGCAGTAAATCGTCACTTCGGTCTTATTCACAGAGATCGGCCTTAACACGCGAATTTGTGAACCGAACTGATCCATCAGATATACGTTCGGATACAGGCAAAGGTTGCGTGAGCGCTCAATCATCCAGTCAGCGGTTGCAGGTCCGAAACTTTTGGCAAATTCATCCCGGCGCGGGTAGTTGGGCCGGTCTTGCGGGTTCGCCCATTTCGACCACAGCACCAGATGTCCGTGTTCAAATGCGTAAAACCCACCGCCTTGCTTGCCCCACTTGCCAGCGTCCATCGCTCTGACATTATCTTCACGCGTCGCATCGGCTTCCTTGCGGCGATTGGTGGTAGCGGCATAATTCCAGTGCACGGCGGAAACGTGATAGCCATCTGCACCATTTTCTGCTTGCAGCTTCCAGTTACCGTCGAAGGTATAGGTCGATGCACCACGCAACACCTCAAGGCCGTCAGCGGACTGATTGACGATCATGTCGATAATCTTGCCTGCTTCACCAAGAAATTCTGTGAGCGGCAGGACGTTTTCATTAACGCTGCCGAACAGAAAGCCTTTATAGTTTTCAAATCGCGCAACTTTTTTCAGATCGTGGGAGCCTTCTTTGTTGAAGCACTCCGGATAACCCGCTTCTTCAGGATCTTTAACCTTGAGCAACTTGCCGCTGTTATTGAAAGTCCACCCATGAAACGGACAAGTATAGGTGGCTTTGTTTCCGCGTTTATGGCGACATAACTGCGCTCCGCGGTGACTACATGCATTAATAAACGCATTTAATTCACCCTGACGATTGCGCGCAATAAAGATCGGCTGGCGGCCGATATGCGTCGTGTAGTAATCATTGTTATTTTGAACCTGACTCTCGTGAGCCAGGTAAATCCAATTGCCTTCAAAAATATGCTTCATTTCCAGTTCAAATAAAGCGTCATCGGTGAAGGCACTACGATGCAAGCGATAGTCACCTTTTTCTATATCTTCAATCAGATATTCATCCAGGTTTTTGAGCTTTGGCGTGTTGTCAGGGTAAATGGGGATCATGATGGATTCCTTCTGTTTAGGAAAGGGGCAGTCGCTACGTACTGCCCATTTTATTTATTACGCAGCGGCCCGAATGCGCTCAACTTCACTGGTCGGCGCGGCAGGGGTTTCTGAGTACAGATGGAAATCGAAATCAATCGATGAGAACGGTTTCTTCAGGTCTTTGGCAGCAAGTTCTTCGGTACCCGTGATTTTATGGATCGCTGGTACCAGACCTTCGCGGCTGGCGAATGCAAAGTCATCCCACAGGTATTCGTCGCCATCAATATTGATTTGCGTCGTGAGCTTGCGATGACCTGCGCCAGTGATGAAAAAGTGAATGTGTGCAGGACGGCGACCGTGACGACCTAGCAGATCCAGCAATTGCTGGGTCGAGCCATTCGGTGGACATCCGTATCCGACAGGAATAATGCTACGGAACTGATAACGCCCGTTTTCATCTGAGATGATGGTGCGACGCAGATTGAATGCAGACTGAGTCGGATCAAAGAACGAATAATTTCCCAGCAAGTCGGCATGCCAGACTTCAACCTTGGCACCCGGCATGGCTTTGCCCTGCGCATCGTATACCGTGCCCTGCATGAACAGAACTTCCGCCTCTTCGCTTACCGCATCTTCGTCCAGGCGCGCGTATCCTTTGCTTTCCGGTGCACCGGCGACATATAAAGGACCTTCAATCGTACGCGGTGTGCCACCGGACAATCCCGCCTTGGCTTCAGCCTCGTCAGCGCGGATATCAAAAAATCGCTCCAGGCCCAGGCCCGGTGCAATCAGACCTAGCTCATTCCTGCTGCCGGCCACTGACAGATATTCCATGCCTTTCCAGAACTCGCTGGCTTGTATATCAAGATCTTCGATGGTCTTGCACAGATCGCCGACCAGACGCAATACGATCTGTTGCACGCGAGGATTTGCTTCACGGATAGCGGAGTCGATGATCCAGCTTTTTACCAGAGTGTCGATTTCAGTATGTGTCATTATTGTCTCCTGAGAACTATTTATATGGGAAGGGATACGAAAAAAAAGTGCTGCGCTACCGCTTTAAGCATACAGCGCGAATGCCGGATTTATTCAGTATTTGTTCAGCATTTGTTCAGCGCTCATGCAGCATTCATGCGTCATCTGATCGAATCGAGGATGGATGACGGCATAGAGGCATGATCTGAATTTGCATGTAAGGAAATAACGGCAAAGTCGAAATCAGCGTATGCAACTCTTCGACGCTGCTGACATCGAAAACGCTGATGTTGGCGTACTGGCCAGCGATTCTCCACAGGTGCCGCCACTTGCCACTCACTTGCAAAGCCTGGGCAATTTCTCTTTCTGTTTTCTTAAGTTCTGTTGCCTGATGTTCCGGCATTGTCTGCGGCAAATTCACGTCCATTCGTACTTGAAACAACATGGTCTTCTCCTGTTTTTATAATGATGTTTTACGGTGATTGATACGGCTGTGTCGCTACTATTTTCGACGCATAAAGTTGAGTTTCTCGCGGTCGATTTCAACCCCGAGGCCAGGCTTGTTCGGAACCTGCAACATGAAGTCTTTATAGACCAGCGGTTCGCACAATACTTCTTCGGTCAACAGCAACGGTCCGAACAATTCCGTGCCGTATGACAGGTCACTAAAAGTGGAAAATACATGGGCAGATGCCGCGGTCCCGATACCACCTTCCAGCATCGTTCCACCATACAAGCCAATCCCGGCCAATTGCGCAACGGTGGCAACTTGAATGGCAGGAATCAATCCGCCAGATTGCGTGATCTTCACTGCGAATACATCCGCGCCGGCGATAGTCGCCAGATCGAATGCATCCAACGGACCGTGTAATGATTCGTCCGCCATCAGCGCGACCGAAAAGCGACTAGCCAGACGCACCAGACCTGCCTTATTTTCTGCGCGGATCGGCTGTTCGATTAAATCGATACCGCCCGCCTCAAGCGCTGCAATGCCGTTGACAGCTTCCAGTTCGCTCCATGCCTGATTCACATCGACCCGTACGCTGACGTCAGCGCCGAGCGCTTTTTTGATGGCCAGGACATGGGCGACATCTTCTGCTACCGAACGCAAGCCAATTTTGAGCTTGAAAATCCGATGACGGCGCAGCGCAAGCATTTTTTCAGCCTCGGCAATGTCTTTGGTGGTGTCGCCGCTAGCCAACGTCCACGCCACCGGTAACGCATCGCGCACCCGTCCGCCCAACAGTTCGCTTAACGGCACGTTCAGCCGGCGCGCCTGGGCATCCAGCAACGCCGTTTCAATGGCGCATTTGGCAAACCGGTTGCCTTGAATAATTTTGCGGATTTTTGCCATCGCCTTGCCCACCTGGCTGGCATCCATGCCGATCAACAGCGGCGCTATATGCGTATCAATATTGGTCTTGATACTCTCAGGACTTTCTTCACCATAGCTCAAGCCGCCAATGGTGGTTGCCTCACCCCAACCTTCGATACCATCCGCACAAAGCACACGCACCAGTACCAGTGTTTGCGCGTTCATGATCGCTACCGATAATTTGTGAGGACGTATCGTGGGAACATCAACAAGGATAGTTTCTATAGTTTTGATCATATTTTATTTGTATAATTAAACGAATAACAGTAGATTAATCCACGCAAATACGCCCGTCCAACACCGATTAGCTATCGATTCAATACTTTTTAGGTATAAATATGGAACTGCGCCACTTACGTTACTTCGTTGCTGTTGCAGAGGAGAAAAACTTTACGCGTGCTTCTAAAAGGCTATTTATCGCGCAGCCGCCGTTAAGTCGCCAGATACAGCAGCTGGAAGAGGAGTTAGAGGTTTCGTTGTTTGAGAGAGGGTCTCGACCGCTTCAACTCACGGAAGCCGGACGTTTCTTCTACGCGCATGCGCAGCAACTGCTGGGCAAGGCAGCCGACCTGAAGTCGATGACGCAACGTGTTGGGAAAATTGAAAGGGTACTTTCGATCGGGTTTGTTGCATCAACGCTCTACGGATTATTGCCAAAAATCATCCGACGATTCCGCTCGGAATATCCCTCGGTTGAGATTAGCCTGCATGAAATGACCACCATGCAGCAAATCAAGGCGCTGAAGGATGGCAGTATTGATCTTGGATTTGGGCGAATCAGATATGAAGATCCGGATGTGCGTCGAATTATATTGCGTGAGGAACGATTGATAGTGGCGTTGCCTGCAGGACATCCTCTGACCGGTTTCGGGAATCAACTCAATCTTAAAGATTTGATTGCTGAAACGCTAATTATTTTTCCCAAGGCACCACGCCCAAGTTTTGCTGATCAGGTGTTATCTGCATTTAGCGACCGCGCAATCAAGCTCGAGAAAATTATCGAGGTGAGAGAGCTGCAGATTGCGATCGGCCTTGTTGCAGCCGGGCAAGGCGTCGCGATTGTCCCCGCGAGCCTGCAAGGGATGAAGCGGGAAGACGTCAGTTATATGGAGCTGGAGGACAAGAACACCACTTCCCCGATCATTTTCAGCGTACGGATGGCGGATCAATCAGTGGAGTTGGGTCAACTGCTGCGATTGATCTACGATATTTATGATGCGGAAAATATTCCACATGTGAAGGAATCGTTATGAATTGGTTCGGGACACGTTGTCCGGGACACGTCGTCCGCTGCTTGGCAGCGGGAAGGGCGGGATGGCGGGATGTCGAGACGGTGAGATGGTGAGATCCCTTTGCTCCAAGCCAAAACACCCTGTCATTCCGGGACGGTCGTAAAATATTTCCTTACTTACATCGCTGACAGATAAATGTCCCAAAAGAGAGCGGCCAAAATAGCGCCGGTTCTGCCGGTTCTTGCGTTCCTTGCGTTCCTTGCGTTCCTCAGATTGTTGGCAACACGTAATCTGCGAACTGTTCGCGCAACTTCTTTTTCAGAATCTTTCCGGTTGCACCCATGGGCAATGCATCAATGAAAACCACGTCGTCGGGTGTCCACCATTTGGCGATTTTTCCTTCGTAAAAGGCGACTAATTCGTCTCGCCCCAACTCTACGTTCGGCTTCTTCACGACCACCAATAACGGACGCTCATCCCACTTCGGGTGTTTGACTGCAATGCAGGCGGCCATGAAAACGGCGGGATGCGCCATCGCGATGTTTTCGAGATCGATCGAGCCGATCCATTCGCCGCCGGACTTGATGACATCTTTGTCGCGGTCGGTAATATTCAGGTAGCCATCGGCATCAATATTGGCGATATCACCGGTCGGAAACCATCCGTGTCCGTCAGCGTCCATTTTAAGGTCAAGCTTGTCTTCACTTTTGAAGTAGCTGCTGACGACCCAGGGTCCGCGCACCAGTAATGCACCGGAAGTTTTCCCGTCCCATGGAAGCGCAGTTCCTTCCTCGTCGACGACTTTCATGTCCACGCCAAAAACCGCACGTCCCTGTTTCGCCTGAACGGCGTAGCGTTCCTCCAGACTGGTTTCTAATTGCCTTGATTTGAACGCACATACGGTGCCGAGCGGACTCAGTTCTGTCATACCCCACGCGTGCAAAACATGCACCCCAAAGGTATCCTGAAACTTGCGTAGCATGGCAGGTGGACAGGCCGCGCCGCCGATAACGGTGCGTTTCATCGTCGAAAATGTCAGGCCGTTCGTTTCCATGTAACTCAACAAACCTTGCCAGATGGTCGGTACTCCGGCTGACATTGTCACCTGTTCCGTTTCGAGTAACTCATGCAATGATTTTCCATCCATTCCGGCCCCTGGAAACACCAGCTTGGCGCCGACCATGCAGGCGACATAGGGAAGGCCCCACGCATTGACGTGAAACATCGGAACCACTGGCAAAATAACGTCGAGGGCGGAACAGTTCAAGGTGTCTGGCAACGCCGCTGCATAGGTATGTAATAGCGTAGAGCGATGGCTATAAAGGACGCCTTTCGGGTTGCCGGTTGTGCCTGAGGTATAACACAGGGCAGAGGCGGTTTCTTCGTCAAATGTAGGCCAGGTATAGTCGTCCGACGCGGCATCCATCAGGTCTTCGTAGCACAACAGGTTGGCGATGCCCGTGTCCTGCGGCATGTGCGCGCGGTCGGTCATGGCGATGAACGCCTTCACCGTTGGGCAATGCGCTGCGATTAATTTAATTGTCGGCAAGAAGGTGAGGTCAAAGCAGATATATTGATCTTCCGCGTGATTCGCAATATAGGCGACTTGCTCCGCATGCAAACGCGGGTTGATCGTATGAATGATCGCGCCCATGCCGGATATTGCATAATACAGCTCAAGGTGCCGATAACCGTTCCAGGCCAATGTCGCGACACGGTCGCCGTCCTTAACGCCAAGCCCGGTCAGCACGTTGGCCATTTGACGCGTACGACGGTGACATTCGCGGTACGTATACCGATGAATATCTCCCTCGACCCGACGCGACACAATTTCTGTATCGCCATGATGACGATCAGCGTGCACTATTAACGTTGAAATGAGTAACTTCCCGGACATCATCAAACCACGCATAGCTTCTCCTCTTTTTTTTATAATAAAATCACGGAACAGGACGATTTTGTCTGTTTTTGTCTGTTTTTGTCTGTTTTTTTCTATCTATGCTGCGAGAACCAATTTTTTACAGCACTGTCCGGTCTCTTCGCCTGACCCTCGCGCATAGAACTGCACCATTCAGCATGCATCAATCGAAGTTCGAATGCGCCGTTGATAGTAGTACGGGTACGTTGAGGTTTTGTCTTTGTCTGCAAGAATACAGCGTTTCGGGTGCTCTGGAACATCATCGGGCAGACTTTTAAAAAAGGGGATAAATGCCTAAAAGTGCGGCACTTTCCCCTTGTTCACGGATGCAACCTGATCAGACCGGCTTAGAAGTTGTGTCGAATGCCGAACGCGAGGGCTTTGACGGTGGATCCCGGTGCGGCTGCGGCCACGGCCGGGTCGCTGGCAACCAGCGCGAAGGCAGCGGTCGCGTTGTTCTTCAGCATGCCGGATGAGGCGTAGAGGGATGTTTGCTTGGATAGCGGATAGACATAACTCAAGGCAAAAACGGTGCCTTTCTGGGGCGCGCCGACCGCCGCATCCTGGCGCATACGTTGCAACTCCACCAGCACGGTGCCGGTTCCCAACGTCGCGGTCCCTCCTAACCAAACATCACTGGTATTACTATGGGCGATTGGCTGCTTTGCCTGAAAATATCCGCCGGCAATAGAAAAATTGCCGAAAATATATTTGGCACCAACGCTCGTATCCTTGCGAATCCCGGTGGCCCCGGTGAAGACGGCCGCGGTCCCGGCGCCCGCTACAGTCGGTAACTGAAGTTGTTGATAGGCCCCGGAGACTAAAAATCCTCCAGTCAGGTAACGGCCCGAAACGGCCCACATCTGGTTCGCGTCTTTCGGAGCGGCACCTGCGCCGCCGGCACTTTCAGATCCTAAACTAAACATTGCGCGCCCCTGGAATCCACTCATCTCGGGAGACACGTAAAAGATTGCATTGCTGGCGCGTCCAAACCGGTCAGAGCCGGTACCGGATAGAAGAACGACCTCCTGAACGTTGCCGTACAAGCCCAACTTTTGAACGTCAGTATCCAGAAGCGACCAATACAGCGGGGTATAGTCGCGGCCTACGGAAACGCTGCCGAAGTTTCCTTCCAGACCAACGTAAGAGCGCCGATTGAACAGACCGGCGATAGATGCACCACCTGGCGCGGTCGGCGTGGCGGTTGAGGGATTACCGGCGTATGTCTTGAGTGCACCGGTATCGCTATCGAAACCCGCTTCCAGCTGAAATTTTGCTTTTAATCCGCCACCGAGATCTTCTGATCCCTGAAAGCCCCAACGCGAGGGCACCAATACGCCTGAGGTCACTGATAGCGCGTTCGACGCCTTGGGAGCGGCGGCACCATTGTCGGTATAGGCAACACCCGCGTCGACGGTGCCATAAAATGTGACGTTTGACTGGGCATAGCTGGCAGTCGAAAGGGTGGCGAGGATGGCGAGGGATAAGAATGATTTAAGCATGTTGCTGTCTCCGAATTGTTATGAATTTCTTGTAGAAGAAGTACGGTGAATTTCACCTGTTTTTTTTCGAATTAAACACGATTTCAAGTACGATTTTTTTTGACGATAAAGCGACTTGTTTGCGCTTTTTTTTTTACGATTTTTCGATGTAGCTCAACCTGATCGGTGCCTTTTGCAAAGCGTGAAGCGCGTTTTCCCCGACGGGTAGTGATTCGTCAAAATTACCGATTCTGGAATAGACGGTGAGCAAGCTCGCAGACAACGTCAGGGCGCTCTGATTTGTTCTCTCAGTTAGTCTGCGGCATTCGATTCCGTTTGCTAAAAAACGACGCGCTTCGTGGCTATCAACAGGCGCTAGCTGATGCTTCAATCACCGTCGCATCGGCAGATGTCGAGAAGCTGTTAGAACGTATCAGCCTGGCCAGGATGGGCACCAGACAAAGGCCAAGCAAGGATGCAGCAACGGCGACATATAGTCCTGAGTCGCTGCGTCCCGACGACGCTTCGGCGAGGCCAAATAGATAGGGGCCGACAAATCCACCGATAAGCCCGATGGTATTGATGAACGCGAGACCAGCTGCGGCTTGAACGCCCTGTAATCTTTTCATCGCGACACTCCAATAAAGGGGCAAAATACCGCCGCCAAAAAAAGCCGTTACGATGAAAATAGCGATCTTTCCGACATGATTGGTTGTAAGAATTAAAGTCATTGCGCTGATAGCGAAGCCTGCGGTCAAGATACCCAGCGACATGGCATCGCGGCCAAAGCGTCGATGAATACGGGGCAAAATAAGCACACCTAGCAGGACCCCGACACCGATGCTGCTTGACAGCAGACCGACCAGAAACGGTTGTTTAATCTGCATTTGCATAATGATGGACGGGGTAAAGAAGACCAGACCCAGAAACGCCACCTGGTTAAAGAAGTAGATTAGTCCAATAAGGATCGTTGTCGGACTGGTCAATGCCGATAGCCAATTTTTGGTGTATCCGTGCGTTTGCCCTTGTTGATCCTGCTGATTTGCATTTTTTTCCAGGAGACTAGCTTCGGCCCCGGTCAGCCATGGTGCATCACTCGGACGCTCGGGCAGCTTGAACCAAAGGAATATCCCCACGAAAATCGTTGGTAAACCTTCAAGCAGAAATAGCCATTGCCATCCGTGCAGGCCGCCTATTCCGTCCATCTGCATCAAAGCCCCACCAATTGGATTACCAAGCGTCAGTGCTAATGCGGGTGCGATGTAGATCCAACCGACCACAACTCCACGGTCCTTTGGCGCAAACCATAATGTCACCATGTACATCAGCGCAGGGAACAAGCCGGCCTCAGCGGCACCTAACAGTATGCGAAGTACATAAAAGGAAAATTCGCCCTGGATGAACATCATCGAAGCAGAAAGCGCTCCCCACGTGACGGCGATTCTCGCAATCCAGCGGCGCGGTCCAACCCGGTGGGCCATCAGATTACTGGGGACATCGAGTAATGCATAGGCTAAAAAGAAGATTCCGGCACCAATGCCGTAAGAGGCGGCGCTAATTCCCAGATCAATAGCGAGATGCGCTTTGGCAAGGGAAACGTTGGTGCGATCCAAAAAGGACATGAAATAAATCACACACATTAAAGGGATCAGTCGTGT
This sequence comes from Glaciimonas sp. PAMC28666, assembly GCF_016917355.1. Lineage (GTDB taxonomy): Bacteria > Pseudomonadota > Gammaproteobacteria > Burkholderiales > Burkholderiaceae_D > Glaciimonas. The sequence goes on from NZ_CP070304.1 coordinate 3,818,270, forward strand.
CATCGCCTTTCTGGTGGCGAGGTGGTGGGCAAGATCGAAATCATTTTTCATCATTTTGTCTCCGTAGAACTACGCATATCTTTTTTGTTTTGGTTGGTGAAATCAATGGCGTTTGTATGTGTCTATTCAAATACTGTGTGGTCGGTTTACTAGATGGCTACTGATTGCTGGTTATTGTATTTTCAAAGATTGGCTTTGATTAAACTGTGCCATCCTTCAAAGAATATCTTGACGCGGGGATTGAAAATGTCTTTCCTGAGATGCCGCTTTCGCCAGGTCTGTGTATTTCTTTGTCTGCGCAAATGCGCTGGGAAATGTTTGCATATCCACCAGACTTGCCATCTGCTCAAACCGGGCGGAAAGCTGCTCCGGTGTGCGCTCTTCCGGCGGTAGGTAAATGCCATCGCTTTCCAGGAGATGTACAACAGCATATGCGCCAGCGCCAGCGCTGAGCATAACCTTTGACGGCGCGCTTTCGCTCGTCAAAAAAAGCACGGCGGGACTGACGGATTCCGGCGTGGCTAATAGCGAGATATCGGGGCTCAATAAGCCCTCCGTCATCGCCGTCGCTGCGGTAGGTACCAAAACATTGATACGGATGTTATTTTTTGCGCCCTCGATATGCAGCACATTCATGAGGCCGACCATCGCGGCCTTTGCCGCACCATAGTTAGCCTGACCAAAATTTCCAAACAGACCGGAGCCGGAGGAAGTAAGCAAGATTCGTCCGTAATTCTGGTCGCGCATTGTTTGCCATACGGCCTTGGTACAATTTGCAGCACCGCCCAAATGGACCTTTACTACCAGATCGAAATCGTCCATGGTCATCTTGGCGAATGATTTATCGCGAAGAATGCCGGCGTTGTTGATCAAGATGTCGATACGCCCCCAGGCCGCCATCACCTCGGCAACCATTGCACGGACCTGGTCAACGTCACTGACGTCAGCGCCGGATGCCATGGCGAGTTGACCGCTATGGCGAATCTCTTCTACGACCGCCATCGCAGCGTCCGAGGGTTCACCGTTTGCGCCCAGATCGTTGATGACAACCCGTGCCCCGCGCGCAGCCAGCGCTAGTGCATGGCTTCGACCTAAACCGTTGGCGGCGCCAGTAACTATGGCGATACGATTATTGAAGCTAATCATTCGATCCTTTTAGAATTTGAAATTGACGAAAGATGATTGTATAAATATTAATTTTATTTGTTCTCTTGCTACGTTCGCTACGTTGCTAGCTTGGGTCCATCCCGTTCAACAGGCTAAGCAGCGGAAGATCAAACGTAATAAGGTGGATTTGATGCAGCGTGATCGGAGTATAGAAGTGTATTAACCCGGCGAAGGTCGCAGATCAAGCCAACAACATGGCTTAACGTGCCATATATAGCGTGTGTTTTTTAAAGGCGATGACCGCCTGCCATCCGACTGCAACGGGCGTGGCCGGGTGGTGTTTCAGGGACCAAGGCGCAGGTTTTCCATGTCAGGATTCGGACACGCGGGTGATTTTCCGGTTAGATGAGGGCAAAGTGAGGGACGGAACGCTAACGTATTGCAGGCTCAGAACTGTTATTCCTCTGTGGTGTTCCTGTAGGCGCGTGGCGTAACCCCGGTCCAGAGCCGAAAGGCGCGATAAAAAGAGGAGGGATCTTCAAAACCGAGATCATGCGCAATCTGCGCCACCGTATCTTTGGAATGGGCCAGTCGGTCAATGGCAATATCGCGGCGTAAATCATCCTTGATCTCCTGAAAGCTCTGCCCTTCATTGGCGAGACGGCGCGCCATGGTTCTTACTGAAACACGCAGTGCGAGTGAAACGTCGGTAAGTGTTGGAGTACTAGGGTTGGTGTCCAGCAAGTATTGCCGTACGTCACTTCTTGCCGGATGGGCGCTGACGGCGGGGTGCAGCCAGTCTCTGGGTTGACGCGCCAGGAATGAACGCATTTCAGACTCGTTTCGCTGCACTTTAATATCGAGCAACGATGCCTCAAAAGTCATCTGTGCTTTCTTCTGATCAAAGTACAGTTTGCAGGGGAAAAGCAAGCTCAAATCTTCAAAATAATGCGGTTTCCCTACCGTAAAATCGACCCTGACCATAGGGAGATTACGGCCTATTAGCCAAGACGCAAGGCCATGTATGACCTTCAAATTGAGCGCAATCGCCATGGGATTAAAACCGGGCGATGTTGCATTCGGTTCGACGGACAACGTACCGAATATCGGTCCACGATGTAATAGCAATTCATAATCGTCGTTGAACAGTCTGGAAAACCGGCTGTAACGGTGAATTGCCGTGCCGATCGTGGGTGCCGACATCATCGCCATCAGGGCATATTTCATGGCACCGACCGGTACGCGGCGCGACAACAAGCCGGGAGTTTCATCATCCATATGGGTTGCTATCTGACGATACAGCACCGAAAACTGTTTTTCGGTAATTCTTGTGCGCGGCGCTTTGATCGTCTCGGGTGAAATGTCGGCATCATGCAGGAATTTTTGTAGCGCGCCCGAATCTAGCCCGGTTGCCTCCAAAAATGCGGAGACAAAATGCGACGAGAAGGTCAGCGCTCTAACTCGTTTTTTTTGAGGATGAGTGTTCATGTGAAGTGGAGATTACACTTAAACAGAATGACAGTGATTTCTTTTTAATCTGCCGGCGACTTTACGCATTTGCTAAATAATTACAATTAAAGCAATGTGTTTGGCGTATTGCCACAATGCGAAGACACGCGTGATTTTATATGCTGCTAAAACGACGCTGAAAAATGCTAACGGTATTGAAAGCTTCCACACTTCCGCGCAACGTGGAGGTGCTGTAATGCGCAACTATCATCTTTAATCCCGGAGACGTAACTAGCGCCGTGCTTTCGAGCGCTTTTCTGGCATTGGATCAAGTCCCAGAATCTGTTGAATCAAGCTAGAGCCGTCATTGAGCAGAAATTTTTTGAAGGCCTCGGCAACGGGCGGAAGGTGTTTGTTTTTACGGTGTACGACATACCAGTTAAGCATGAGCGGAAAATCTCGTACATCTAGGACCACCAGACTTCCTGCTTGTAATTCCTGACTGATGGTGTGGGCAGAGAGAAAGCTGATACCCATGCCTGCGATGACTGCCTGCTTGATAGTTTCCGTGCTTTTTATTTCCATCCCGATGTTGATGTTAGCGAAATGCTCGCCAAAGCCATCTTGCATCGAATGCCAGGTGTCAGAACCTTTTTCCCGCACTACAAATTGTTCGCGCATGAGTACGCTCATTGGAATGCGGCTCTTTTGCGCGAGAGGATGGTTGGGCGGCGCTACGATGACATAAGGGTGCGGCGCAAAAGCCTCATTGATGGTATCCATGTCAGCAGGGGGACGTACCATAATGGCCAGGTCTGTCATGTTATCAACCAGCTGGTATAGCAGTTCTTCGCGGTTATGGACCGTAAAGTTGAGTGTGACGTTTTTGTGGCGACTTGCAAACTCAACCAAGAGCCGCGGGAAAAAATAATCGCCAGCGCTAATGACGGCGACGTTCAACTTTCCTCCAGAGACACCCTTGAACTGATCCAGCGCTTCCTCAACTGATTGAAACTGCTGGATGATCACGCGACTGTAACTCAGAAGCTCGGCCCCCGCCGGTGTCAGATAAATTTTCTTTCCCAACTGCTCAAATAACGCTAACCCTGCATGGCCTTCCAGTTTTTTAACCTGGATAGATACCGCCGGTTGGGTCAGGTGCAACTCTTCAGCTGCGCGTGAAAAGCTTAACAGCCGCGCTACCGTCTCAAAAACTTTTAGCTGGCGCAACGTGGCATTTTTCATCTCGGAGTCCATTTTATGTATATGTTATAGCTAATCATTATAATTAAAATCTTTAACTATCACTTATTATTATTTACCTCTACGATATGCTTGATCTTAAATTAGTGTGCTTATTTATTTTGAAATTGTTGGTAATTTCCTTGGGCTACGTGTGGATACAGGGCGGCAGCGACCAAACTAAAAGCACTTAAAAAATGAATCGTTGAGAAAATAAAATGTTAATCGGTATTGCGCGAGAAACGTGGTCGGGTGAAACCCGGGTTGCGGCAACACCGGAGACGGTCAAAAAACTGGTGGCAGCAAAACATCAAGTAGTGGTTCAGGCTGGTGCAGGGATAACCTCTAGTATCACTGACGAGGCGTATGCAGCTGCCGGTGCAACAATCGGCACTGCCGCCGAAGCCTTCGGTGCTGAGACCGTGTTGAAGGTGCGCGCGCCAGCAGCGGAAGAGTACGTTCATCTTAAAAGCGGCACGGTCATTATCGGCATGCTGAATCCTTTCGATGCTGAAAATATCGTTGTAATGGCAAGCCATGGTCTGACCGCCTTTGCTCTCGAAGCCGCGCCGCGCACGTCGCGGGCGCAGTCGATGGATGTGTTGTCGTCGCAAGCGAACATCGCTGGCTACAAAGCGGTGCTGATGGCTGCGAATACTTACCAGCGCTTTATGCCGATGTTGATGACCGCCGCAGGAACCGTCAAGGCTGCGCGGATGCTGATCATGGGCGCAGGCGTGGCCGGTTTGCAAGCGATTGCCACCGCCAAACGCTTGGGTGCGGTGATCGAAGCATCGGACGTGCGGCCCGCGGTCAAAGAGCAGATCGAATCGCTCGGTGCCAAATTTCTGGACGTCCCGTTTATCACCGATGAAGAGCGGGAAATCGCCCAAGGCGTCGGTGGCTATGCGCGCCAGATGCCCGCTGACTGGATGCGGCGTCAGGCCGAGTTGGTGCATGAACGTGCCAAACTAGCGGACATCATCATCACGACGGCGTTGATTCCCGGCCGCAAAGCCCCGATCCTGATCAGCGAAGCCACGGTCAAGGCGATGAAACCGGGATCAGTCATTCTGGATATGGCCGTTGATCAAGGCGGCAATTGCCCATTATCGGAATCCGGCAAGACGGTCATCAAGCATGGCGTGCACATCATCGGCGAAGGCAATCTGGCCGCACTGGTGGCGGCAGATGCTTCTGCCTTGTACTCGCGCAATGTACTGGATTTCCTGAAGCTGATCGTCAATCCCGAAGGTGGGCTGGTGATTAACCGTGAAGACGATATCGTGGTCGCTACGCTGTTGTGCAGCGGCGGTGAAGTCTTGCGTAAATAGAATAGAAAGAAGAACCATGGAAGTCACACACACCATCACCAATCTGATCATCTTCGTACTGGCGATTTACGTCGGTTACCACGTGGTCTGGACGGTTACACCCGCATTGCATACGCCGCTGATGGCGGTAACCAATGCGATTTCTGCGATCATCATTATTGGCGCGATGTTGGCTGCCGGATTGACCGAAGGTCTGGTCGGTCAGATCGCCGGAACCTTGGCAGTGGCTCTGGCCGCCGTTAATGTCTTCGGTGGTTTTCTGGTGACGCAACGGATGCTGGAGATGTTCAAGAAAAAAGAGCCGAAGGCGAAAGCTATTGTTATCTCGGAAGTCAAAGAGGGAGCGCATTGATGGGTGCCGAAATCGCTGCTTTGTTAAGCATGAACCTGGTAACACTATTTTACCTGATTGCATCGGTATGTTTCATTCAGGCATTAAAAGGTCTTTCACATCCGTCGACTGCGCGCCGTGGTAACGCGTTCGGCATGGGCGGGATGGCGCTGGCGATTGTTACCACGATTGCGCTGATCATCAAGCTGAAAGTGGAATCGCAAGGGGCCGGTTTTGGCTTTTGGCTGGTTGCCGGTGGTGTCGTGGTCGGTGGCGGTATCGGTGCGTATCTGGCTAAGAGCGTCGAGATGACCAAGATGCCGGAACTGGTCGCGGCGATGCATTCATTGATCGGTCTGGCCGCCGTTTGTATCGCCGTGGCAGCCGTTTCGGAACCGTGGGCGTTCGGGATTGCCGCGCATGGCGCAGCGTTGCCGGTCGGTAACCGGATTGAATTGTTTATCGGGACCTTTGTCGGCGCGATTACGTTCTCCGGTTCGGTGATTGCGTTCGGTAAATTGTCGGGCAAATACAAGTTCCGTCTGTTTCAGGGCGCGCCGGTCAGCTTTGCAGGGCAACACTTTATCAATCTGTTGCTGGCGGTCGCCATGCTGGTGCTGGGCATCATCTTTGTCATGACGCAGGCCTGGTTGCCGTTCATTCTGATGGCGCTGATCGCGTTTGTGCTGGGCGTGCTGATCATCATTCCTATCGGTGGTGCGGATATGCCGGTGGTGGTGTCGATGCTCAACAGCTACTCGGGTTGGGCCGCGGCCGGTATCGGTTTCTCGCTCAACAATGCGATGCTGATCATTGCCGGTTCACTGGTCGGATCAAGCGGCGCGATTCTGTCTTACATCATGTGCAAGGCGATGAACCGTTCATTCTTTAACGTGATTCTGGGCGGCTTTGGTGGCGATACTGCGACCGCCGCTGCAGCCGGCTCGCAGGTCCAGCGTCCGGTGAAATCCGGTTCTGCTGACGATGCTGCGTTCTTGTTGGGTAATGCGGAAACGGTCATCATCGTACCGGGTTATGGCCTGGCGGTCGCGCGTGCACAACATGCGCTGAAAGAGTTGACTGAAAAGCTGACTCACAAAGGTGTGATTGTCAAATATGCGATTCATCCGGTGGCGGGGCGGATGCCGGGGCACATGAACGTGTTGTTGGCAGAAGCTGAAGTGCCATACGATCAGGTGTTTGAGATGGAAGACATCAATAACGATTTCAGCCAAGCGGATGTGGTGCTGGTGCTGGGCGCTAATGATGTGGTGAATCCGGCGGCTAAGGATCCTAAATCATCGATTGCGGGGATGCCGATTCTGGAAGTATATAAAGCTAAAACCGTTATTGTTAATAAGCGCTCGATGGCTTCGGGTTATGCCGGACTGGACAATGAGCTGTTCTACATGGATAAAACCATGATGGTGTTTGGCGATGCGAAGAAGGTGATTGAAGCGATGGTGAAAGCAGTGGAGTGATTTGAAGCCCACCTTTTTATCGATAGAAGGGACTTGTCGCAATTATAGCGATGCGGCGAACGAGATTTTCGTATTCTCATGTATGAGATCTACGCCAAAATCATCGCTGATAACCTTTTCCATTGGCTAATACGAACAATCAAAAACCAATGAATTGCTTGCTATAATCTTTGAAATTGTATTTATTATAATAAAGATAGTTGTTATCCGAAAAGGCGACAAAAATTGACCGCGGTCAATGCCTCCCGCTGAATCCCGTGGCTATGATTGGGCTTCCTGAAGCGAAGCTGTGCACGAGGGCACATGACTGAGATCGGCCAGCGGAGTCGTCGATGCTCTCACTACGGTTTAACCTTATCCACAGATTTATAATGCATCATAGAATGATAATAACTTCAGGAGACAAGTATGAGTAAAGCATTAGATGGTGTCCGCATTCTTGATTTTACACACGTTCAGTCAGGTCCGACCTGCACGCAGTTGCTCGCCTGGTTCGGCGCGGACGTGATCAAGGTCGAGCGTGCTGGAGAAGGGGACGCCACACGTGGACAGCTGAGAGATATTCCCGGCGCGGACAGCCTGTACTTCACAATGCTTAATCACAATAAACGCTCGGTCACGCTGGACACCAAGAAACCTAAAGGTAAGGAAGTCCTCGAAAAGTTGATCAAGACCTGCGATGTGCTGGTCGAGAATTTTGCACCGAACGCGTTAGACCGCATGGGTTTCACATGGGAGCGGATTCAAGAACTCAATCCGCGCATGATCGTCGCGTCTGTAAAGGGTTTCGGTCCGGGTCCCTACGAAGACTGTAAAGTCTACGAGAACGTTGCCCAATGCGCGGGTGGTTCGGCTTCGACTACCGGTTTCGATGATGGCCCACCAATGGTCACAGGCGCCCAGATCGGTGACAGCGGCACCGGTTTGCACCTGGCACTGGGAATTATTGCAGCGCTCTACCAGCGCAACACAACAGGACGCGGACAAAAGGTTCTGACAGCGATGCAGGACAGCGTGCTCAACCTTTGTCGCGTTAAGTTGCGCGATCAACAGCGGCTTGAGAAAACCGGCGTCATGAAGGAATATCCTCAATATCCTGATCAACCGTTTGGCGATGCGGTGCCACGCGCTGGTAATGCTTCGGGCGGCGGTCAACCTGGCTCCATCCTAAAGTGTAAGGGCTGGGAAACCGACCCCAACGCTTACATTTATTTCATCACGCAGGGAGCCGTCTGGCCTTCGGTGTGCAAATTGATCGGTGAGGAAGAATGGATCACCGACGAGGCATATGCCACGCCAGCTGCGCGTCTGTTGCACCTCAAGCCTATCTTTGCGCGCATTGAGCAATGGACCATGACCAAGGATAAATTTGAGGCGATGGAGATTCTGAACAAATACGATATTCCGTGCGGACCGATTTTATCGATGAGAGAAATCGCGAACGAGCCATCTTTGCGCGCGACCGGCACCATTGTCGAGGTTGATCATCCGACTCGCGGCAAGTATTTAACGGTTGGAAATCCAATCAAAATGTCGGATAGCAGCACCGAAGTGACGCGTTCGCCGCTCTTGGGCGAGCACACCGATGACGTGATCGGACAGTTGGGATATAGCAAGGATGAGATCGCGGCGTTGCGCGAAGAAGGTGTCATTTAAAATGAGGACAGGCAGCGGATTGCGTACCAGGGTTTCCGGGTCAATATAAATTAGTCGTATGGGAAGCAATCCTGAAGATGAAGCCCCTTTTGCAAAAATGCAAATAGGGGCTTTTATCTGTTACTTTTATCTGTTACTTTTATCTGCTACTTTCATCTGTTAAAGCAGAGTATCACCGAATGTCGTTTTTTAGATGCGCTTGCGGCGCGCTCAAATCTTCCCTTGATGCTTTAATCTTGAAAGTGTTTCCGGTGAAATATTAAGATAGGAAGCAAGTTCCTTCTTGGGAATGAGATCAAACAGATCGACATATTTTCGTCGGAAGCGATGCACGCGCCCTGGCGCATCAAGCAAGTGAAGCGTGATCGTATGCGCCATTACCTCGCTCATCAGGCGCATTACTTCATGCTCAAACGCTTGTTTGACCTGTATATGGTTCTCGATGAAATCTACCCATAGCGGCAGCGGCAGCTTCACCACCCGCACCTTGGTGACGCAGACGATACTATACGGCGTGGGTGTCTTAAGGCGCCAGGCCGCATAGCTGGTTTCCATATCGCCGCCATGGGCGAAACGCAGGATCATCTCCTTACCCTGGTGGTTGGCGACCACGCGCTTCAAAATGCCATCCAGGACGAAATACTGCTCCATTTCGTGCACACCCTGATGCAGCAAAAAATCGCCTTTCTGAAACTCGGTCACCGCCAGATGGGGTTCCAGCTCCATGATTTCAGATTCATTGAGATACTTCAAAACGACGTTCTGCTTGAGCTGGACGCGGATGACATTGCGTTCGAGATGATTATCGACTGAAGTCATGAAAAGAAAATCCGGAAAGAAATTGGTTAGATCGAAGATGTGCAACATGATGCGACGAAAATTGACTGGGGTCAATTGTTGTCAGCGGCGATTTGGCTCTCAACCGCCCTATCTTTCTTACTGAAGACAATTACTTCAGACGCAGGCTGGCAGGGTCAATTTTATTCCCACGTTGTATCTGTGCCTGGATGCAACGACTTAGTATAACGAGATCGGGGAGAGGGCGCTGACAGAGGCGTGTTTCCCCTTGTGGGGCCGTCGCTTTAGGATCAATGCATTTCTGATCGTTAATGGTTAAGATTAAAATAATTAATTATTATTTATGGTTACTTCCTCTTACGATAGATTCCACGACTGCAGGTTCAAGCAGATAACTTTTTTGGTGATGTCTATCCGTGAAGGAAAGTAACCATGTACCAGGTCGCAATCGATCAACCATCCGGCGCCGATGAGGAAACAATTCATCTGGGTGCTTATAACGCCGCATTCCACGAACTCGGACTCCGGTGGCACTGGGATGCCAGGATGTATCAGGATCTTCAGCGCAACGGCGGCGAGAAGGAGCAACTGCAGGTTTATCTTGAAACCCGGCAGCCGCACTTGTTGCGCGCCTACGATGTTGAATTTTTGACGAATGCGATCCATACCACCAAATCGCGTTGGTATACCGCCATTGTCACGAGCGCGACGCGGATGGCACCGACAGTTGACTGGGCGGAAATGCAAAAGGCCGAAATAGGCGCCTGAGATTTCGAATCTTAACCAGAGTCAAGGAAAACCTCGAACGGTTCTTCCACAATGACTTTAATCAATTGAAATGGTTGGGAATGCGTGAGAGAAATTTGTCATGGGGAACACGCAGTTTTGACCAGTTTGATTGAACCAAAGGGGGAGAGAACAGTGTGGGTGTCCTTGCGTGGAAAGCGATGGTCGTCGGTTAGCGTCTGATTGGGCTCTTGCTAACGATAGTCCGGCGCACTGCGACCGACTGTATTACAGGAATCAAAGTCGCATGGAATGCTTGCAGAACAGGTTAACAAGTCACAGTCGATAGTGACATAAATCTTATAAAAACATCCAGGAGATAAAATTTATGAACGACCATCGTCAAGTCTCACTTGACAGCGATGCCCATAACGGAATGTTGAGTAATCGGTGGGTCCAGCTTGTTTTTGGGATTATCTGTATGGGCTTGGTGGCCAATCTTCAATATGCCTGGACGCTGTTTGTGAGTCCGATTGAGGCTAAGAATCATTGGGGTCTGTCGGCGATCCAGTTATCGTTCTCCATTTTTATCCTGGTCGAAACATGGCTGGTGCCGATTGAGGGCTGGCTAGTGGATAAGTTTGGACCGCGTCCGGTTATTGCTGCAGGTGCGATATTCGCTGCAGCGGGATGGGTGATCGATGCGCACGCAACGACGCTGACCGAACTCTACATTGCTGCAGTGATCGCCGGAATTGGCGCCGGCTGCGTGTATGGCACTTGCGTCGGGAATGCGTTGAAATGGTTCCCGGACAAGCGCGGTCTGGCGGCGGGTTTAACCGCGGCAGGATTTGGGGCCGGGGCAGCAGTCACCGTTATCCCTATTGCGAACATGATTCAAAGTGCCGGATATCAGGCGGCGTTTCAGTTTTTCGGTATATTTCAAGGCATATTTATTTTTATTCTGGCGTTGTTGATGGTCAGACCAACGGCGCCCAAAGGGGTCAAGGTCGCGCCACGACTGGTCACTACCAAGGTGGATTACCCGACCGGAAAAATGCTTAAGACGCCGGTGTTCTGGTTGATTTATGGCCTGTTCGTGGCGGTCGCCGCAGGGGGGCTGATGGCGACTGCGCAACTGGGTCCGATTGCCAAAGATTACGGCCTGGCGAAGTTGCCGATATCGATATTAGGACTGACGCTGCCGCTGTTGACGATGACGTTGTCAATCGACAATCTGTGTAACGGTTTTACGCGTCCTTTGTGTGGCTTTATCTCGGACCGGATCGGCCGGGAAAATACGATGTTCATCGTCTTCCTCGGCGAAGGCCTGTCGATGCTGGGACTCATGAAGTTTGGCCATGACCCGATTGCTTTCATGACATTCGCCGCATTAGTCTTTCTGTTCTGGGGTGAAATATTTTCGATATTTCCTGCGATTTGTGCGGATACGTTTGGCGTTAAATTTGCGGCAGGTAACGCTGGCACTCTCTATACAGCGAAAGGAACGGCTTCTTTGCTGGTTCCGTTGGCATCGGTGCTATCGGCAGGCGGCAACTGGGACCGGGTGTTTATCGTTGCAGCCTGTATTACGATCGCTGCCGCGATTGCTGCGAAATTTTTATTGGCACCGATTCGCAGACGATTTATTGAAAGTGCCAATGCCGAACATGCGATTAGCACCGACGCAGTCGCGGGCCGGACGGGGCCACGGCATGCCGCGGAACCAGAAAGTTGGCGTGATACCGAAGCGCGGGATAGTCAAAAAACGGCTTCAATCACTAAAGCTACCCCTTAGGCGCAGCAACGTTAAAAAAATAGCTCTGCGTAAGGACATGTCGCTGTTCCGTCGGTGCTGATGCACCGACAGTAAGACGTTGACCGTGCAACATCGGCTGTACAACATCGCCAGTGGGACATCGACGCTGAAACATCAGCGCAAAAGCGCAGAGCGCGTGGCGGTTGCCAGGTATCGCGGCATGATTTTTTTAAAATAAAAGGGTGTCAAATGATACAACGCTGGATTCGTTTTTTTCACGCTGATGCTATCGGCTTCGGGTTGCTCGAAGGAAACCAGATTCGGGTATATGAGGGCGACATGTTCAATCATCCTGTGTCTTCAGAGCGCGTGCTCGCACTGCGTGATGTCAAGCTGTTGATGCCAACACAGCCAAGCAAGATTATTGCGATGTGGAATAATTTCCGGGCACTTGGGCAGAAGTTAAATTTGGCGATTCCTGAGGAGCCCTTGTATCTGATCAAGGCACCGAATTCCTACCTCAATCCCGCAGAAACGATTCAAAACCCGTCGTGCGGCGGCAAGGTTGTATTTGAAGGTGAGTTGGGAATCGTCATCGGCAAATTATGTAAATCGGTGTCGGTCACCGAAGCCATGAATTATGTGTTTGGGTTGACCTGTGCCAATGACGTAACGGTCGCTGACATATTGCAGCGTGACCCTTCGTTTACACAATGGGTGCGCGCCAAAGGCTTCGACACATTTTGCCCGTTTGGTCCCGTCATTGCCACCGGACTGGATCCTCGTACGCTGATCGTAAAGACTACGCTCAACGGAGACGTGCGTCAGGAATACCCAGTTAGCGACATGCTATTTTCTGTTGAGCAGCTGGTCAGCCTCATTTCTCAGGATATGAGTCTCATGCCAGGTGACATCATCCTGTGTGGCACCTCGGTAGGAGTCGGGTCGATGAGGTCCGGCAGTACCGTCGACATCGATATCGCAGGTATTGGCACACTAAGTAACCGTTTCGAATAGCTCCATAGAGAGGATCAATATGAAAATTGCGATTGTAGGTGCCGGTGCAATAGGCGGTTATGTCGGTGTGAAGTTGGCCTTGGCGGGGGAGCAGGTAACGTTCATGGTGCGCGGCGCGAATCTGGATGCGATCCGTGCCAACGGCATGAAGCTCATCATGGCTGATGGCACCGAGCATGTTGCGCGTAACGTTAAGGCAAGCAACGACTATGCCGAAACGGGTCCGCAGGATATCGTCATCCTGGCAATGAAAGCGCATCAGCTGGAATCGGTCGCCAATGATGTCCCTAGGTTATTCGGGCCGGACACCGTCGTGGTTACCATGCAAAACGGCATTCCTTACTGGTATTTTCATCAGCACGGAGGGGCCCTGGAGGGCAATTGCGTACGCAGCGTCGATCCAAGTGGCATCATCGGCGAAAAAATTCGTGCCCACCGAGTCATCGGTTGCGTGGTATATCCGGCCTCCGAACTGATTGCGCCGGGTGTGGTGAGACACGTCGAGGGCGACCGCTTCCCGGTAGGTGAACTGGATGGGTCTGTCAGCGCCCGGGTTACGCGCGTCTCCGAACGCTTCTCCAATGCCGGATTCAAAGCACCGGTGCTGGAGAATATTCGGTCCGAAATCTGGCTCAAATTGTGGGGCAACCTGACGTTCAATCCGATCAGCGCGTTATCGCATTCGACTTTGCTCGATATCTGTCAATACCCGTTATCGCGTGAACTGGCTGCGAACATGATGCGCGAAGCACAAGCGATTGCCAACAAGCTCGGGATAGAGTTCCGCGTCAGTCTGGAAAAGCGTATCGCCGGAGCAGAAAAGGTGGGCAAGCACAAAACCTCGATGTTGCAGGATATGGAGGCGGGGCGGGCGGTTGAGATTGATGCGCTGGTGGGATCGGTGGTCGAACTCGGACGCCTGACCGATACGCCCACGCCGCATATCGATACGGTCTACACGCTGGTAAAGCTGCTAGGGAAATCTATCCAGGAAGAGGCTGGTTACCTGCGGATACAAAAAGCTGCCTGAAAGATAAGCCGTGGATTGCATCGGCAATTAGGACGATGGGAGGTTGGCATTAATGCCGACCTCCCATTTTTAACTCCCTTTATTTTCAAGCTCTGTGATGCGTTTGCGCAAGGCGCGTTCTTCGGAAAAACGTGCGGTCTCATCACGGATAATGGCAACGATCGCCGTCACGGTTTTCTCGGGTGAATAAAGGATGGCGACGGTGAACGCAATCGATAAGGGATGTCCTTCTTTGTGCAGCGCTGGCACTCGGAGAATGTCGTGACCGTAACGGGTTTCTCCAGTGTGCATGGTCTTGTGATAACCGTCCCAATGTCGCTGCCGCTGACGCTCGGGAATAATCAGATCCAGTGACTGGCCGAGTGCCTCGCTTTCGGTAAAACCGAATATGCGTTCGGATGCCGGATTCCATAGTGTGATGGCGCCGCCGGCGTCGCAGACGACGACGGCATCTCCGACGACCGTTACCAGCTGCTCGAAATCAATGCTTGCATGCATGTTATTGTCCTTCTTCTGCCGTCTTCAGTTAACGAATAAAGCACCGTTCAGAACTCCTCGCGAGGTTCTGAGTGGCGCTCTGGTGTTACCGGTTCCTTGTTACTCCCGGATGTCTGCTTGTCTTACACTGCCTGAGCCGAGTGCAGGGCCGCTACTTGCTCGGGGTTGTAACCCAGACTCGCCAGCACTTCGTCGGTATGCTCTCCCAACAATGGCGAACCGGTAATTTCGACCGTGGTATCCGAGAACTTGATCGGGCTGCCGACGGTGAGGTATTTACCGCGTTCCTTGTGATCGACTTCGGTAATGGTGCCACTGGCACGCAGGGACGGATCGGCGGCGATTTCCTTCATCGACATCACCGGTGAGCAGGGAATGTCGAATTTGCGCAGAATGTCCACCGCTTCGAACTTGGTTTTATCTTTGAGCCATTCTTCGATGACGGCAAAGATGTCGAAGATCTTGTCCTGCCGTGCGGTGGCAGTGTTGTAGGCTTTGTCCTCAATCCATTCTTCCTTGCCCAGCGCCTTGCAGATCGGTGCCCATGCATGGCCCTGGATGGTGAAGTAGATATAGGCGTTCGGATCGGTTTCCCAGCCCTTGCATTTGAGTACCCAGCCTGGTTGCCCACCACCGCCAGCGTTGCCGCCGCGTGGCACGACATCGGTGAATTTGCCATGCGGATATTGTGGATACTCTTCCAGATAGCCGATCCGGTCGAGCCGCTGTTGATCGCGCAGCTTGACGCGGCACAGATTCAGGACACTGTCCTGCATCGACACGGCAACCTTCTGACCTTTACCGGTTTTTCCGCGACCGATCAGGGCGGTGAGAATGCCGATGGCCAGATGCATACCGGTATTGGTGTCGCCCAGCGCAGCGGAACTGACCGTCGGCGGACCATCCCAGAAACCGGTCGTGGAGGCCGCGCCGCCGGCGCATTGGGCCACGTTCTCGTAGACTTTCAGGTCTTCATAATGGTGGCCATCGCTAAAGCCTTTGACCGAAGCGACGATCATCTTAGGATTGAGTTCATTGATGCGTTCCCAGGTGAACCCCATGCGGTCCAGCGCACCGGGTCCGAAGTTCTCGACCAGAACATCGGATTCACGAATCAACTTCTCCAGTACTTCCTTGCCTTCAGGCTTCTTGGTGTCCAGCGTCAGTGATTTTTTATTGCTGTTTAACATCGTGAAATACAGTGCATCGACGTCCGGAATGTCACGCAACTGACTGCGGGTAACGTCGCCCGAACCGGGCCGCTCGACCTTGATGACGTCGGCACCAAACCAGGCCAGCATCTGGGTACAGGCAGGTCCGGCTTGCACGTGGGTGAAGTCGATGATTTTGATTCCCGCTAGTGGCTTGCTCATAATGGATAAACTCCTTTGATGATGTTAGATGGCGTCTTACTTTTTAGTCGCGCTGCTTTGCGGATTGAGATTGGTCAAACGACCGCTTTCGGTTCCCGCTGATTCGTCGATGACGGCGTTGATGAGGGCCGGTTTGCCGCTGGCGATGGCCGCGGCCAGTGCCTCGGTCATTTCTGCCGGGGTGGTAACGTTATAGCCGATGCCGCCGAAGGCTTCCATCATCTTGTCGTAGCGCGCGCCTTTGACAAACACGGTCGGTGCGACATCTTTGCCGCCGGTCGGGTTGATATCGGTACCGCGATAGACGCCGTTGTTGTTGAAGACAATGACCACGATGGGGAGCTCGTAGCGACAGATGGTTTCGAGTTCCATGCCGCTGAAGCCGAACGCACTATCGCCTTCGATGGCCACCACTGGCAAGCCGCTGGTGACCGCCGCGCCGATGGCATAGCCCATCCCGATGCCCATGATGCCCCAGGTGCCGGAGTCGAAACGCTTGCGCGGTTCATACATGTCGATAATGCTGCGCGCGTAATCGAGGGTGTTGGCGCCTTCATTGACGACGTTAATATCGGGGCGTGTCCTGAGTACATCGCGGATCGCCCGCAGTGCGCTATGGAAATTCATCGGCGACGGATTTTGGTCCAGCGTGGCTGCCATCTTGCTCAGATTCTTCTGTCTGCGTTCCATGATTGCGCCAGTCCAGTCGACGCTTGGCTTGGGAAAGCCGGAACCGATGCCGCTTAGCAAGGCCGCTACACACGAACCGATATCACCGATCAGCGGGGCTGCAATCGCCACGTTGCTGTCGATTTCGGTCGGCGAGATATCGATCTGGATGAACTGCTTCGGTCCGCCCCATGTCTTGCCCTTGCCATGCGAGAGCAGCCAGTTCAGGCGGGCACCGATCAGGATCACGACATCGGCTTCGGCCAGCACGAAAGAGCGCGCCGCTGCCGCCGATTGCGGATGGGTGTCGGGCAGCAGACCTTTTGCCATTGACATCGGCAGATACGGGATCCCCGATTGTTCGACGAAGGCCCGGATATCAGCATCGGCCTGCGCGTAAGCAGCGCCTTTGCCCAGCAGGATCAGCGGACGTTTGGCGCTTTTGAGCAGCTCGAGCGCACGCTGGACCGATTCCGGCGCAGGCAGTTGACGCGGGACCGGATCGACCACCCGCACCAGCGATTTTTTACCGCGCTCGGCATCCAGCGACTGGCCCAGTAATTGGGCTGGCAAGTCCAGATAGACACCGCCCGGACGACCGGAGACGGCCGCGCGAATCGCCCGCGCAATACCGATCCCAATATCTTCGGCCTTGTTAATGCGGTAGGCCGCCTTGGCGTACGGCTTGGCCGCATTAAGTTGGTCCATCTCTTCGTAATCGCCCTGTTGCAAATCGACGATTTCGCGTTCGCTGGAGCCACTGATGAGGATCATCGGAAAGCAGTTGACGGTGGCATTGGCCAGCGCGGTCAGACCGTTCAAAAAACCGGGTGCCGACACGGTCAGGCAAATCCCCGGCTTTTGGGTCATGTAACCGGCCACAGCGGCGGCATTGCCCGCATTTTGTTCATGCCGAAACCCGATGAAACGCATCCCTTCGGCCTGCGCCAGACGTGCCAGATCGGTGATCGGAATGCCGACCAGACCGAAGATGGTGTCAATGTCATTGTGCTTGAGCGCATCAATGACCAGATGAAAGCCGTCGGTCAGCGCGCCTGCTGGCGTGAGCAAGGCGGCAGATTCGGATTGAATGTCGTTTTTCATGATGAAAACTTTCTTTTCGTGTGGTGTCGGTACAGAGGATGGGCAACGCGTGCTGTCAGGTGCTATCAGGTGCTGCTATTCGAGTGGGTTCCATCATAGCTAGCCTACCCCGCGGCGTTCCTTGACCAAGGTCAAGGAACGCCGTATTAGGTAGCCTACTGGGGGAGGAGATACTGATCGTCAGGTCCGGGGAGTGCCTGACAGACGAACTTGTTGGAATAATCTGTTGAGGAGCGATAAATGACCGCCCCATTCTTGATGCGGACATAAGACGGTTAATCGAAAAATGTAATGCGTGCGATCAGGGTTCACCGCCATCAAAAAACAACGATACCCAACGTTATTAATGCGTCTTTTATTTTGCTGAAAATAAACAACACACCTTTGTTGAGGAAATGAGGTGGTTTTCCCCAAGGTTTGATGGCCCTACGCCCTTTATATTTCCAAATTGAATATCTGCTATCTAATTTTTCAATTAGATATTTTATTTCGGAGGTTTTATACTGCACTGCAATGAAGGATTTTAATCTTGATAGGGGCATCAACATGACATCGACAACTTTTTCTAAAACAGAATCGACATCTTCTTCCTTGAATCGCAGTAATGCTCGCCGTTCCCTTGGCGGAACATTAGCGCGTGCGGCGTACGGCGTTGCAGCATTTCTGCTGGCCGTGAACTTGCGTGAATCGCTGGACGCAACAACCAGCGGTGACAAATCTGATGGCGCCACCACCTGGGGCATGTAATTCGATTTGTTTGTAAATGTTACTGTAATAGAAGTGCCGTCACGTACTGATCGTACTGATCGTTCTGGTCTTAGACGCAGACAGGACGGCACCGCATCAAAAATCTGTGACCGCCGAAACGTCCTTTTGCGCGCTTCGCTCTGTGCGAAGCCGGTTGCTTGCATTCGCTGACTCGACGATATTTTACTTGTCGAGGTTACGCTTCATCCGAAACATTTTTCCATTTCTCTGACTAAATAGCAGAATGTTGCTGACTGTTCACTTCCGTGTGCTTAATTAGCTCAAGGTATGATTGTTCCGGCAACTTTTACGTCCAAAGCTCGAACGATAAGCAATTATCTTCACCGCCGGTTCGATCCGGATAGTTATCCACTCTGCCAGTTCTTCCTCCGTTCCCGACTGAAGCGCCGTTCCGATGCCCTCATAGAAGGCGGAGCGGCGCTATTTTGTTACCTTTGTGTATTTAGGCAAGCCTTTCCTCACTCTGTTAAGTGTATGAGACCGGTTTTGTGTTGAGCAGAACGTAAAAAAGGGCGATAAGACTATAGACAATACTTGTGAAAACTAGAATATTGCTATAAGTTTAATGAACTTCCCGCCTGCCCTTCATTCTGAGTCAGTCCGCGTAACATCACTGTTTGTCGTAGAGGCGCTGGCCTAAAAATGCATCCCGAATTCGATTTTCTATCCCATGGCGGTGAGATGGGTGCATTGATGCGCGAACGCGACTGGACCTCCACGCCGCTTGGCGCACCATCGCAATGGCCCGAAATCCTTAAGATTACGCTGCGGCTGGTGCTGACGTCGAAACACCCGATGTTCATCTGGTGGGGCAAAGATCTGTTTCAGTTCTATAACGACAGCTATCGCCGCACTATGGGGCCGGAACGGCATGCCACGGCGCTTGGGCAAAGCGGGCACGCGTGCTGGGCCGAAATCTGGCACATCATTGGACCACAAATTGATTTTGTCATGGCCGGCGGCGGTGCCACCTGGCATGAATCGCAGCTCGTGCCTGTGACACGTCATGGCGCGCGCGAAGATGTCTGGTGGACCTATGGATACAGCCCCATCGAGGACAGCGGCGGCGTGCAAGGCGTGCTCGTGGTGTGTAATGATGTCACCGACGAGCACGTCGCAAAGGCGCAGCTGTTACGTTTGAATCTTGAGCTTGCGGCACAAATGAGACGGCGGGACCAAGCCGAAGAGCGCCAGACCTTCCAGCTGGGGCTGGCTGATCGACTGCGCGGGCTGACGGCGGCCGACGATATCGCGAGAACCGCCACCGAGCTGCTGGGCAAGTATTTGCAGGTGTCGCACGTCTATTACACAAAAATTGACGCCCAGGGCGGCACGTTCCACATTTCGTATGAATGGAAGCTGGACCATCTGACCAGCCTCGTCGGTGCCGAAGGTGAACTCGCGGGCTTCGGCCCTGAAATCTCCGCTACACTTAGCCGTGGGCAACCATTTGCCGTCAGCGAGATCAGGCGCGATCCTCGCACTGCAGCGTACATACAAGCCTATGACAGTCTGGGTGCCAACGCTATTCTGGTTATTCCCGTAATTAAAGCAGGGCAGTGGGTTGCAGCCTTGACGTTGTACCTGACCCTGCCATACGATTGGACACCGGGCCAGATCGCGCTGGTCGAAAACGTTGCCGAACGGCTGTGGAACGCGGTGGAGCGGGCCGATCAGGTTTTGCGCGTGCAACGGGCAGGCGAAAGTGAACGTCTGCACACCCTATTTCGCCAAGCCCCAGGCTTTATTCAGATTTTGCGGGGGCCGCAGCATGTTTTCGAGTTCGTCAATGCGGCCTATGTGCGCCTGGTGGGCGAGCGTGAGCTGTTGGGCAAACCGATCCGAGAGGTATTTCCAGAATTGGAAGGACAGGGTTTATCCGAGATGCTGGACCAGGTCTTTACGTCCGGTATGCCGTTTTTTGCCAGCGATACACCCGTCGTTTTACAGCGCCAGCCCGATGCGCCCACTTCGCAGCTTTATGTCGATCTGGTCTGTCAGCCTATGGTCGACGCCGAGGGCAGCGTATCAGGTATTTTTGTCCAGGGCGTGGACGTAACGGAACGCAGGCTGGCGCAGTTGGCTCTGCACGCCAGCGAGGAGCATTTCCGTGGTGCGTTTGAGAACGCCTCGCTCGGAATGACCATCGCCGATATGGATGGGCGCTGGATCAAGGTCAATCGGTCGTTTTGCGCCATGTTGGGGTATACCGAATCGGAGCTGCTGTCAAAGATCTCTCTGGATCTGACGCACCCGGATGACGTCCAGATCACCGTTGCCCAAACTACGCAGTTACGCAGTGGCAAGTTGAATCATTTTCACCTTGAA
This sequence comes from Glaciimonas sp. PAMC28666, assembly GCF_016917355.1. Classification (GTDB taxonomy): domain Bacteria; phylum Pseudomonadota; class Gammaproteobacteria; order Burkholderiales; family Burkholderiaceae_D; genus Glaciimonas. The sequence continues at coordinate 3,838,940 of NZ_CP070304.1, forward strand.
AAACGTTATATTCACCGCGACGGCCATAGCGTCTGGGTCATTTTGAGTCTTACGCTGCTGCACGATGCGCAGGGCACGGCCCTGCAATATGTCGGTACGATCGAAGACATCAGCGAGCGCAAACAAAGTCAAGCTGAACAGACGCGCCTAAACCGTGCTTTGCGCCTTCTGAGTGACTGCAACTCCATTCTGGTGCGGGCCACAGATGAATACGATTTGCTTAACGATTTGTGCCGTCTTGTGGTCGAATCCGGCGGCTATTTGATGGGCTGGGTCGGCATCGCCGAGCAGGATGCCGCAAAGACCGTCAGGCCGATCGCTCAATCGGGTTATGAGGACGCTTACCTGGACGGTCTCAAGATATCCTGGGATGGCGAACAGGTCATCGGGCGCGGACCAACTGGCACGGCGATTCGGACTGGTTTCACGCAGGTCACCCAGAATTGCCTGACCAATCCGGTCATGGCCCCATGGCGTGAAGCGGTGCTCAAACGCAAATACCACACCAGCGTTGCGCTTGCCCTGGTCCTTGAAAATCAGGTTCTCGGTGCATTGACGCTCTATTCGGCAGAACCGATGTCGTTTAGCCTGAACGAGGTGCAACTGCTGGAGGAATTGGCCAGCAACATGGCCTATGGCATGCAGTCGTTGCGCGCCCGCAGCGAACTTGCGCGCTATCAGCTTCGTCTTGAAGAACGGGTTGCGCAACGCACCCACGAAATTGCTGCACTCAATGCTGAGCTGGTGGAAAAAGCTAACGACGCCGAAGCTGCCAACCTGGCAAAAAGTACCTTTGTGGCCACCATGAGCCACGAAATTCGGACTCCATTGAATGCCGTGGTCGGGTTGACGGGACTGCTTGCCGATTCCGCCCTCGACCGTCTCCAGCGCGATTACGCCGACAAGCTCCTTTTATCGGCGCAGGCATTGCGGAGGTTGGTGGATGACATTCTTGATTTTTCCAAGATTGAAGCCGGGGCGCTGCGACTGGAGCGCGCCCCATTTTCATTGAACGCCATTTTGAGTACGACGGCGGCGCTGATGTCGATTGGCCTGCGCGGTAAATCGGTCGAAGCGTTATTCGACGTGGCGCAAGATATGCCCGACGCACTGATCGGCGACGGCATGCGTCTGCAGCAGATACTGTTGAACTTAACCAGTAACGCGGTCAAATTCACCGAACAGGGCGAAATCGTCGTCTCGGTGCGCTGCCTCGAGCGGCAAGCCGCTCGGGTGACCTTAGAGTTTTCCGTACGCGATACGGGTATCGGTATCCGGGCTGAGCAACTGGGTCAAATTTTTAATGTGTTCACTCAGGCCGATCCATCGACGACGCGACTGTATGGCGGAACTGGGCTGGGATTGGCGATCATTGCACGTCTGGCCGGCCTGATGGACAGCCAGATTCAGGTCGACAGTGTTCCCGGACGAGGCAGCGACTTTGTCTTCGCCGTAACGCTGGCGCTGGCCGAAAGTGGGCCCACGGTGGTGCCGCAAAACAGCCGGTCCGCTCCGGCCCTGAGCGTTCTGATCGTCAATGATCATCCTCTGGCGCGAGATATCCTGCAGCGCACTTGCGCCGGTTTCGGCTGGCAGGCGAGCGCGTTCGACTCCGGTGCGGCAGGCTTGAATGAGTTGCGGCTTAGCGCCGCCGAGGACCGTGATTACGACCTGATGCTGCTTGACTGGCGTATGCCCGGCATGGATGGCGCCGAGATGCTCAGACAGGCATATGACGCACCGGACATCGGCCTTCCGCAAGTCATTCTGATGGCGTCCGTGTTCGAACTCGGTCAGGCGGCCGCTGCCAGCGACGATCTTTATCTGGATGGCATTATAGCCATACCGATTACCCCAGCAAGCCTGTTTGATGCCGTGACCCGCGCACAGTCAGGCGATTTTAGCGCCATTCTTCCTCTGCCCGACAGGATGGACGGGCGCCTTTCTACCATGCGTCTGCTGGTGGTCGAGGACAATGCCATCAACCAGCAAGTGATCGAACAGATCCTGATTCGGGCCGGAGCCGAGGTGGTGATCGCCAGTGGTGCGCTGGCCGCGTTCGATGCGCTGCGTGCGCCTTTTGCTCACTTTGACGCGGTTTTGATGGATATCCAGATGCCGGGAATGGACGGCCACGTTGCCGCCAGAATCATCCGCCAGGAAATGGGCTGGATCGACTTGCCCATCATTGCCGTCACGGCCTATGCTTTGCCCGAGGATTATGAAAAATCCCAGCTCGCCGGTATGACGGGGCATATTGTGAAACCGATCGACGTGGAGGATTTGCTCGACATCCTGACCGGAAGACGACATAGCTCGCCGAGCCAGCCTGACACCAGACGTGGCACAACATGGAAACCCGCGGCGTCTACAATCCACTTTGCGGGTGTAGACGGTGCTGCAGCATTGAAATCGTTCGGCTGCGACGAAAAAACCTACGCGGGATTGCTACGTCAGTTCGTCGTAGACCACGGCGGTGACGTCGATGTAGCACGCCGCCTCTTTAACGCTGGCGATTCCCAAGGATCAGCCAGGCTCATCCATGGTTTGCGGGGCATGGCCAGCATGTTGCAGGCAACGGACGTTGCACGCCTGACGGCAGTGATCTCCAGCACTTTCCGCGGCGGTCAGGTGGAAGCCATGTCATCCCTGATCGATGAACTTCAAGTGGCAATGCAGATTCTGGTGGAGTCAATCGCTCAGTTTGACGCCGTTGGATCGGCGCTTAAAACGGCCTGATATGGCATCTTTTTTCTCGTCTGCCGTCTTCGGATAACGAATAAAGCACCGTTCAGAACTCCTCGCGAGGTTCTGAGCGGCGCTCTGGTGTTACCGGTTCCTTGTTACTCCCGGATGTCTGCTTGTCTTCACACTGCCTGAGCCGAGTGCAGGGCCGCTACTTGCTCAGGGTTGTAACCCAGACTCGCCAGCACTTCGTCAGTATGCTCTCCCAACAATGGCGAACCGGTAATTTCGACCGTGGTATCCGAGAACTTGATTGGGCTGCCGACGGTGAGGTATTTACCGCGTTCCTTGTGATCGACTTCGGTAATGGTGCCACTGGCACGCAGGGACGGATCGGCGGCGATTTCCTTCATCGACATCACCGGTGAGCAGGGAATGTCGAATTTGCGCAGAATGTCCACCGCTTCGAACTTGGTTTTATCTTTGAGCCATTCTTCGATGACGGCAAAGATGTCGAAGATCTTGTCCTGCCGTGCGGTGGCAGTGTTGTAGGCTTTGTCCTCAATCCATTCTTCCTTGCCCAGCGCCTTGCAGATCGGTGCCCATGCATGGCCCTGGATGGTGAAGTAGATATAGGCGTTCGGATCGGTTTCCCAGCCCTTGCATTTGAGTACCCAGCCTGGTTGCCCACCACCGCCAGCGTTGCCGCCGCGTGGCACGACATCGGTGAATTTGCCATGCGGATATTGTGGATACTCTTCCAGATAGCCGATCCGGTCGAGCCGCTGTTGATCGCGCAGCTTGACGCGGCACAGATTCAGGACACTGTCCTGCATCGACACGGCAACCTTCTGACCTTTACCGGTTTTTCCGCGACCGATCAGGGCGGTGAGAATGCCGATGGCCAGATGCATACCGGTATTGGTGTCGCCCAGCGCAGCGGAACTGACCGTCGGCGGACCATCCCAGAAACCGGTCGTGGAGGCCGCGCCGCCGGCGCATTGGGCCACGTTCTCGTAGACTTTCAGGTCTTCATAATGGTGGCCATCGCTAAAGCCTTTGACCGAAGCGACGATCATCTTAGGATTGAGTTCATTGATGCGTTCCCAGGTGAACCCCATGCGGTCCAGCGCACCGGGTCCGAAGTTCTCGACCAGAACATCGGATTCACGAATCAACTTCTCCAGTACTTCCTTGCCTTCAGGCTTCTTGGTGTCCAGCGTCAGTGATTTTTTATTGCTGTTTAACATCGTGAAATACAGTGCATCGACGTCCGGAATGTCACGCAACTGACTGCGGGTAACGTCGCCCGAACCGGGCCGCTCGACCTTGATGACGTCGGCACCAAACCAGGCCAGCATCTGGGTACAGGCAGGTCCGGCTTGCACGTGGGTGAAGTCGATGATTTTGATTCCCGCTAGTGGCTTGCTCATAATGGATAAACTCCTTTGATGATGTTAGATGGCGTCTTACTTTTTAGTCGCGCTGCTTTGCGGATTGAGATTGGTCAAACGACCGCTTTCGGTTCCCGCTGATTCGTCGATGACGGCGTTGATGAGGGCCGGTTTGCCGCTGGCGATGGCCGCGGCCAGTGCCTCGGTCATTTCTGCCGGGGTGGTAACGTTATAGCCGATGCCGCCGAAGGCTTCCATCATCTTGTCGTAGCGCGCGCCTTTGACAAACACGGTCGGTGCGACATCTTTGCCGCCGGTCGGGTTGATATCGGTACCGCGATAGACGCCGTTGTTGTTGAAGACAATGACCACGATGGGGAGCTCGTAGCGACAGATGGTTTCGAGTTCCATGCCGCTGAAGCCGAACGCACTATCGCCTTCGATGGCCACCACTGGCAAGCCGCTGGTGACCGCCGCGCCGATGGCATAGCCCATCCCGATGCCCATGATGCCCCAGGTGCCGGAGTCGAAACGCTTGCGCGGTTCATACATGTCGATAATGCTGCGCGCGTAATCGAGGGTGTTGGCGCCTTCATTGACGACGTTAATATCGGGGCGTGTCCTGAGTACATCGCGGATCGCCCGCAGTGCGCTATGGAAATTCATCGGCGACGGATTTTGGTCCAGCGTGGCTGCCATCTTGCTCAGATTCTTCTGTCTGCGTTCCATGATTGCGCCAGTCCAGTCGACGCTTGGCTTGGGAAAGCCGGAACCGATGCCGCTTAGCAAGGCCGCTACACACGAACCGATATCACCGATCAGCGGGGCTGCAATCGCCACGTTGCTGTCGATTTCGGTCGGCGAGATATCGATCTGGATGAACTGCTTCGGTCCGCCCCATGTCTTGCCCTTGCCATGCGAGAGCAGCCAGTTCAGGCGGGCACCGATCAGGATCACGACATCGGCTTCGGCCAGCACGAAAGAGCGCGCCGCTGCCGCCGATTGCGGATGGGTGTCGGGCAGCAGACCTTTTGCCATTGACATCGGCAGATACGGGATCCCCGATTGTTCGACGAAGGCCCGGATATCAGCATCGGCCTGCGCGTAAGCAGCGCCTTTGCCCAGCAGGATCAGCGGACGTTTGGCGCTTTTGAGCAGCTCGAGCGCACGCTGGACCGATTCCGGCGCAGGCAGTTGACGCGGGACCGGATCGACCACCCGCACCAGCGATTTTTTACCGCGCTCGGCATCCAGCGACTGGCCCAGTAATTGGGCTGGCAAGTCCAGATAGACACCGCCCGGACGACCGGAGACGGCCGCGCGAATCGCCCGCGCAATACCGATCCCAATATCTTCGGCCTTGTTAATGCGGTAGGCCGCCTTGGCGTACGGCTTGGCCGCATTAAGTTGGTCCATCTCTTCGTAATCGCCCTGTTGCAAATCGACGATTTCGCGTTCGCTGGAGCCACTGATGAGGATCATCGGAAAGCAGTTGACGGTGGCATTGGCCAGCGCGGTCAGACCGTTCAAAAAACCGGGTGCCGACACGGTCAGGCAAATCCCCGGCTTTTGGGTCATGTAACCGGCCACAGCGGCGGCATTGCCCGCATTTTGTTCATGCCGAAACCCGATGAAACGCATCCCTTCGGCCTGCGCCAGACGTGCCAGATCGGTGATCGGAATGCCGACCAGACCGAAGATGGTGTCAATGTCATTGTGCTTGAGCGCATCAATGACCAGATGAAAGCCGTCGGTCAGCGCGCCTGCTGGCGTGAGCAAGGCGGCAGATTCGGATTGAATGTCGTTTTTCATGATGAAAACTTTCTTTTCGTGTGGTGTCGGTACAGAGGATGGGCAACGCGTGCTGTCAGGTGCTATCAGGTGCTGCTATTCGAGTGGGTTCCATCATAGCCAGCCTACCCCGCGGCGTTCCTTGACCAAGGTCAAGGAACGCCGTATTAGATCGCCATTCGTGGGGAAAATTATCACGTCATCCGCGCGCAGGAAAATAGTCTGGCACATTTCGCTTGGGCCGGTTTTGCGTCTTTGGTACCGTCTTTATATATGTTGCATGTATTTTTAATCGTAAATGGTTAAGATTAAAATAATTAATTATTATTTATGATTACTTCCTCTTACGATAGATTCCACGACTGCAGGTTCACGCAGATAAATTTATTGGTGATGTTCTATCCGTGGAGGAAGTAACCATGAACAAGGTCGCAATCGATCAACCATCTGGCGCCGATGAGGGAACAATTCATTTGGGTGCTTATAACGCTGCATTTCACGAACTCGGACTCCGGTGGCACTGGGATACGGAGATTTATCAGGATCTTCAGCGCAATGGCGGCGAGAAGGAGCAACTGCAGGTGTATCTGGAAACCCGACAACCACATTTGTTGCGTGCCTACGATGTCGAATTCCTGATGAATGCGATTCAGACCACCAAGTTGCGTTGGTATACCGCCATTGTTACGAGCGCGACGCGCCTGGCGCCGACGGTTGACTGGGCAGAAATGCAAAAGGCCGAAATAGGGGCCTGAGGGGTACCGAGATTCCGAATCTTAACCAGAGTCAAGGAAAACCCGGAACGCTTCTTCCACAATGCTTTAATCAATTAAGCCTGATAACGGTGCGTAATAGCAGTTTTTCATGTGGGTAACGCATTCTTACAGAGCTTGATTTAACAGAATTGGCGCAGACCAAAACGGGTCAATAAGTCACAGTTGATAGTGACATAACCCTTACAAAAACCGCCAGGAGACAACATTTATGAACGACCATCGTCAAGTCTCACTTGACAGCGTAGCCCATAGCGGAATGTTTAGTAATCGGTGGGCCCAGCTTGTTTTTGGGATTATCTGTATGGGCTTGGTGGCCAATCTCCAATATGCCTGGACGCTGTTTGTGAGTCCGATAGAGGCCAAGAATCATTGGGGTTTATCGGCGATCCAGTTATCGTTCTCGATTTTTATCCTGGTCGAAACATGGCTGGTGCCGATTGAGGGCTGGCTGGTCGATAAGTTTGGGCCGCGCCCGGTTATTGCTGCAGGTGCGATCTTCGCTGCCCTTGGGTGGGTCATCAACGGGCATGCGACGACGCTCACTGAGCTATACATTGGTGCTGTAGTTGCCGGTATCGGCGCCGGTTGCGTGTATGGTACCTGCGTCGGGAACGCGCTCAAATGGTTTCCGGACAAGCGCGGTCTGGCGGCGGGGCTAACCGCGGCAGGATTTGGGGCTGGGGCGGCGATTACCGTGATCCCCATTGCGAACATGATTCAGAGTTCCGGGTATCAGACTGCCTTCCATTTTTTTGGGATTTTACAAGGCGTATTTATTTTTGCTCTGGCAATGTTGATGGTCCGGCCAACGGCGCCAAAAGGAGTCAAGGTCGCGCCACGACTGGTCACCACCAAGGTGGATTACCCCACTGGAAAAATGCTCAAGACGCCGGTGTTCTGGTTGATTTATGGACTGTTCGTGGCGGTTGCCGCAGGGGGGCTGATGGCGACTGCGCAACTGGGTCCGATTGCTAAAGACTATGGTCTGGCGAAGTTGCCGATATCGATATTAGGATTGACATTGCCGCTGTTGACGATGACGTTGTCAATCGACAATCTGTGTAATGGTTTTACGCGGCCTCTGTGTGGTTTTATCTCGGACCGGATCGGTCGTGAAAATACGATGTTCATCGTCTTTCTCGGCGAAGGCCTGTCGATGCTGGGACTCATGAAGTTTGGCCATGACCCGATTGCTTTCATGACATTCGCCGCATTAGTCTTTCTGTTCTGGGGTGAAATATTTTCTATATTTCCTGCGATTTGTGCGGATACGTTTGGCGTCAAATTTGCGGCAGGTAACGCTGGCACTCTCTATACAGCGAAAGGAACGGCTTCTTTGCTGGTTCCGTTGGCATCGGTGCTATCGGCAGGCGGCAACTGGGACCGGGTGTTTATCGTTGCAGCCTGTATTACGATCGCTGCCGCGATTGCCGCGAAATTTTTATTGGCACCGATCCGCAGACAATTTATTGAAAGTGCGAATGCGGATTTCGCGGAAAGAACCGATGCGGTAAAGACGCAGAGGGACCCTCGACGCGCCGCCGAACCGGAAGGTTGGTGTGATGCCGGAGCACGGGATATTCAAAAAACCGGCTGAGTCGTCAGGGCAAACTTTCGCCGCAGCATGTCTATAAAAACATCCATCCAGTGTAGCGACGTTCGGGAAGAGACAAGCTACCTGGAAATATAAAATATTCCCGAAAAAAGGTTCGTTCGCACACGCAGTGAGTATTCAATATTGCGTACCGGCGCACATTTTTTGTCTTTGTTTAGTTTATGCTTTTGAAGCGCAGACTGTAGCAGTGTGTTAAAGCGGCATAACGGCATAACGGCATAGCGGTAAAGCTGTAGATTCACGCATTATGTGGCAAGCCAAGATTTTGATTGGCGGTGACGGCAATCTCAAGAAGCTTGGGCCTAGGCAAATGCAGGCTGTCCATCAAAGCAATGAAATCATTCCGGCTGGACTGTGCAAGACGGGCATTGTGTATTTTTTCCCAGCCAATGGTAGAGGCTGAGCGGCCTTTATAATCGTGCGCGGGCCACACTCTCGTGTCGTCAGGTAAGCTAAATAACCTGGTGGTCACGGAGGTATACAAAGCGTCTGCACTCCCGCTCTGAAAATCTGTGCGACCGCAGCCATCAATCAACAGCGTATCGCCGGTAAACACATTATCTCGCCATACATAGGACATGCTGCCTGCGGTGTGTCCTGGCGTGTGAATGACGCATATTTTTTCACCGTCAGCGAATGCAATCTGATCGCCGTCATTCAACTGCATATCCGCGGGGCCAACACCGCATCCGGTTGGGGCTGCCGATTTCGCTCCCGTGATACCGCATAGTTTGCCCGCCGAGGTCACATGGTCGGCGTGGACGTGGGTTTCCAGGACGAAGGCAAGCTGTAACCCCAGTCGGTCCAGTTGTTGCAGATCACGCTCCCAATGCCTTGCCACCGGGTCAATTAGAATCGCGTCGGGCTGACCGGGAGTAAATAAGAGATAAGTGAACGTCGAGGACTCGGTATCGAATAGCTGAAGGGGATTCATGCTGGTTCTTTCTAACAATGTGCGATTGCGCTAGTTCTGATCATATTTTTTGCCATGACTTCACCTTAAGAAGGCGGGAAGATCAATCTCCCTTTCGACGCCCCATCCAGCGCAGCCATGACCTCACACCTTCCGTGGGCGCGCCAGCCACTCGCGACCTTTCAGCATCAAATACCAATAGATCGCAGGCAGAACACTTTTCTTAAGAATCCACGCCGAGCGCCTCGGGACCGTTGGGTCGAGGGGGAACGTTGGCATTAATTTTCCACCATAGCCAAATTCCGCCAACACTATTTTCCCGATTTCGACCGTCAAAGGACATGCACCATAACCGTCATACTCGGTGACGGGAGCGAGTTTTTTGCGCGTCGCTAAAAGATTTTCTGCCACGACCACAATCTGTTTGCGTACCGCTGCGACCGTCTTCGCATTCGGCGCCGAGCATCCGTCGCCAAGCCCGAAGATAGCTGGATAGCGCACATGCTGCAGGGTTTTCTGATCGACCTCGACCCAGCCGTCGGCATTGCCTAGTCGGCTGGCTTTGATCACATCATGCGGAACCTGAGGAGGAACGACGTGCAAGAAATCGAACGATTTTTCAACCCGGCTGATCTGGCCATCACCGTCCTTTACTGCGAACCACGCCTTGCCAGCAGCACCGTCCACGGCAACGAGATTAGAATTCACAGTCAGATTGACCTTATAACGCGCGATATACCGCATCAAGGCTGGCACAAATGCAGCAACACCAAACAGTACACCGCCCGCATTGTCGAAATCGACGCTGATCTTTGATAGAACACCCTTCGATTCCCAATAGGAGCAGGACAGGTAGAGCGCTTTTTGCGGTGCACCCGCGCACTTGATTGGCATGCCCGGTTGCGTAAAGATCGCCCGGCCTGATTCTAATTTCTGCACCAATGACCAGGTATACGGTGCCAGATCAAACCGATAATTCGATGTCACTCCGTTGCTGCCGAGTGTCTCCTCAAGACCTTCAATGCCTCCCCAGTCGAGTTTTAGTCCCACTGCAACGATGAGGTTTTTGTAGCGGTGGACAGAGCCGTCAGAAAGGGTGAGCTGGTTGTTCTCGGGATCGAATGCGATCGCGCTATGTTTCAACCAGTTGACCGTCGCGGGAATCAGGTTAGGGGTCGGTTTCACCGTGTTATCGGGATTGAACTGGCCGACGCCGACCAGCGTCCAGGCGGGCTGGTAGTAATGTTTTTCGCTTGGCTCAATGATCGTGATCTGTAGTGCAGGTTCACGTCGCAGCAGGCTGGCAGCAAGGCCAATCCCGCCAGCGCCGCCGCCGACGATAATCACATCGTGGCCAACTGGCTGGGTGTCCGCTTTCCAGCCGTTTGCGGCGAGCGGAGTTGTAGTCGGATCAGCGGTGGTTATTTGTTCAGCCGTGGAAAGATCGTTAGTCAGACTCGTCATCGACGCCATGCGCTCACTCCCTGATATGCGCTGTGCGCTGTGATCAATATAGTAGCTGAACGATCCTGAGAACGTCCTAAAAAGAGTCTTTTGTCACCATATTTTTGATTGGTGTAAGCGCTGTTTCTGGCGTTTTGAGCCGTCTCCATGCGGCGAGAGATTGATCCTGGACAGGCGCCTCACTTCCATCGCAGCAACGCGCTTTTGTGATGTATTCACAGAGCCGTGGAACTATTTGAACCAACTTGAAATCTGACGTCAAACTGCTAAGTTATTGATAAATAAGTACCAAGCTCTATAGCGCCAAACCTTCCAATAACAGGTGACACGTGTTGCGCAAAAGAGCTGTATTTTCGGCGCATGGAATGCCAGACAGCATTGTTATACATAAGCAATAGTCGGCTTTTTAATCTACGCGTATTATTATTTAAAAGACAATTAATTGTCATGAGGTAACGCAAATCAGCTGGTTGTAACCTTAGGGGACAAACGTCACGAATTAACTCGGAGCGTTGCGTCCAAAGTCATTCATCTTACTGTGGAGAGATTAAAATGAACGCTAAACAATTGATCGCGGTAGTTATCTTGTTGAGTGCTGGCGCTTCCAGTTTTGCCTCCCCTTTGCCCAGGATCGATCTACTGGGCGATCCGGCCCCGATATCAGCATCCACACGTACAATCGTCATTTCTCCAACGACCAGGTACGTCAACGTAACGGGGGGTGAAACGATAAAATTTATTGTAGGCAATCAGTCTTTTGCATGGAGTTTCGATGGCTCAACCAACGTAGCCTCCTTTGACTTGAACAGAACCGCGCCAGCGGGACTGCTCGATCATAAGGTAACCGCCTACGTTGCAGTCAATCCTTTGTATGTGCCTTGAGCGATGAGGGGCAGGTTTCCGCAAGTTTGGGAGCCTGCTCGCCGTTGCGTCAACCGGGAGCAAGTAGGTCACTACGAAACCGCACATCAAGTGCATCCAGCAGGTCGTGCCTGACATCGTCTTTATTTACCGTTCGAAGCCGCCACGTGCTGACGCAGCCACGAAATAAAATGCGCGACTTCGGTACGATGTGCATGGCGTTCCGGGTAGACCATGAAATGCGCACGGACATCCAGCGCCCATGCCGGATGGAACACGGTACGCAAACGACCGGCCGCGATATGCGGTGCGGCAATCTCTGCGCTTTCGAGCGCAATCCCTAAACTGAGTACTGCCGCTTCCAGCGCGAGATAAGCGCGGTCGAACCGGAACGCAAAACGTTCGGGGCCACCGACGATACCGCGCGTAGCAAACCACACTGGCCATTGCACGACGCTGACGGTCGATTGAATTAACGGTCTTTGCAGTAAGTCTTCCGGTACATGAATCGGCTGCTTTGCGAGCAGGTCAGGGCTTGCAAGGGGAAGAATCTTCTCGTCGAACACTGGCTCTACAACCAGATTGGGCCAATGCGGGACGCCGTAGCGAATATCGATATCGACTTGCCCCAGCGCAAAGTCTGAATGGTTCGGTGAGGCCGACAGCGATAGCGAAATATCCGGATGGGCGCGCGCAAAACTTCCCAGGCGTGGCATTAGCCACAGACTACTAAAGCTAGGGCTGGCATGGACATACAGCGTGTTGCGAACGCCCTTGCGGACATCGGTGGTGGCGTTGCCGATTGCGCCCAGCGCACCAGCCACGCGCCCAAGATAGCGCTCTCCTGCATCACTGAGCGAAATGCCACGCGGGGAGCGCTCGAACAGAAGTACCCCAAGGAATTTTTCAAGTTTAGCAATCTGATGACTAATTGCCGAGGGGGTCAGATGCAGCTCGTCGGCGGCCTGTGAAAAACTCAAGCGCCGCGCAACTGCTTCAAATGTCACGAGCGTCGGGAGAGGAGGGAGGTCGGATTTCATAGTGCGCCGCAACATGAGTGGAATTAAACAGGTGCTTAGATTTTATCATTTGTGTTCATCCCATACATCAATGAATATCTCAGTCAGGTAGTCCAAACATTTGCACAAATAAAGGAGCTTGACCCATGTTACTCGCAGACCGTGTGGCAATTATTACCGGCGGTGCCGGCCCGAATGGATTGGGTTTTGCCACGGCGCGCATGATGGCGGCGCAAGGTGCCCGCATCGTGATTCTTGATTTGGAGGGCGCCAATCCGGCTGGGGCCGCGGCAGAACTTGGCCCACAGCATATGGGTGTGGTGGCGGATGTTACCGATAAAGCACAGTGCGATGCAGCAGTGCGCGCCGTAGTTGCACAATTCGGTCGGGTCGATATTCTGTTTAACAATGCCGGTATTACCCAGCCTCGTAAGACACTTGATATTTCCGGAGATGACTTTGAGGCCGTGCTGGATGTCAATCTGCGCGGTACGCTGTACATGTCGCAAGCGGTTCTTCCGACCATGCAACAACAAAAGAGCGGTGCGATTGTATGCACTTCTTCCGTCTCGGCGCAGCGCGGCGGTGGCATCCTCGGCGGTCCGCATTATTCTGCTGCCAAAGCGGGCATTCTCGGTCTGGCACGCGCTATGGCACGCGAATTTGGCGGCTACGGCATCCGCATCAATTGCGTCACGCCCGGCCTGATCGCAACCGATATCAACCGTGGCCTGATTCCGGATGACCGCATGGGCGCAATACTGGAACAAATTCCTCTGAACCGTATCGGCAATCCAAACGATGTCGCAGGAGCAGTGGTGTTCCTGGCAAGCGATCTGGCTGGCTATTGCACCGGGGTCACGCTGGACGTCAACGGCGGCATGCTGATTCACTGATCGTGCCCTCCAGTTTGCATATAAACCCATCGAAAGGTAACTGCCCGCTCATGGATACACGCATTATCTCGATCTCCGCTGCGCCGTACGACGGCTACGTCTTCCCAAAAGTGCTGGAAAGCCTGGCATCGTGTGGGGCCAGATACGTTGAGCCCGCGTTCATCGTCGGTTATACCGAGCCTTTTGATGAAACGGCCTTTACACCAGCCCAGGCGCAACTCTATGCAAACTGGCTCACCCAGAGCGGCATAGGTTGCTATGCGTTTTCCTCGCATATCGATCTTGGCGGTCCGGACGCAGTCAAGGTTTTCACTGGCCGGATGGATTTCGCCGCCCATCTTGGTGCCAGAGTAATTAACACAAACGCCGCTGCGCGTAGCAATAGTGCTAGCTTCTTCAAGAACATCGAAGTGCTGGCGCGCCATGCTGAACAGCTAGATATGATTATTGGTCTGGAAAATCCGGGCGACGGTAGCGATAATCTTTTCAATACCGCGCAAGACGGTATTACGCTGCTGGCGCAAATCGGTCACCCACGCGTGCGCCTGAACTATGATGCCGGAAATACCATTTCGCATCGACCACCGCACCAACCGCATGGCGTCAACCCCGCCAATGATGCATTGTTGGCCATGCCGGGTTGTGGCTACACCCACATCAAGGATGTGCGAGTAACAAATGACGGCTATTTCTTCGTTCCGCTGGGTGAGGGCGACATTGACTGCGCCGCCATCCTATCGGCTGTGGCGCAAACGTCGCTGAACCTGTCGATCGAAATGCCGTTGCGTTTGCACCGCGCATCCAACGCTCAGCCACGACGTAACAGTCAACCGGTGCCGCTCGTCGAACTTGAGACTGCTATTAAATCCGCACTCGATTTCGTCAAGCGCAATCTTGGCTCACAACCAGCCGGGGTTGCCGCATGAATCGTGTGATTAATCATCCTGATATGGTCGTTGAGGATATGCTCAAGGGCATACTCCTGGCGCATCCTGAATTAGTTGTCAGTGCAAGTAACCCGCGTGTCGTCAGACACCGCAGCGCGCCGCGCTCCGGCAAGGTCGGTATCGTCACCGGTGGCGGCTCGGGCCATGAACCTGCCTTTATCGGTTATGTCGGCGAGAACCTGATCGATGCGGTTGCGGTCGGTGAGATTTTTTCTTCGCCCACAGCAAAAAGTTTTTTTGATGCAATGAAGGCAGCCGACGGCGGTGCTGGTGTTGCCTGTCTGTACGGTAATTACGCCGGTGACAACATGAACGTCAAGATGGCGCTCAAGCTTGCAGAACGCGCCGGGATGGTCGTCAAGACCGTGGTGGCAAACGATGACGTCGCCTCGGCACAAAAAGGTGAGGAAGCACGACGGCGCGGCGTAGCCGGTGAAATCCTGATGTGGAAAATTGCTGCAGCGCATGCCGCCCAAGGTGCATCGCTGGATGCGGTAATTGCGGTCGCACAAAAGACTATCAGCCGCACGCGCAGTATCGGCATCGGTTTGTCGGCATGCACCATCCCGGCCGTTGGCAAAGCTAACTTTGCCATTGCTGAGGGCAAGATGGAACTCGGCATCGGTCACCATGGTGAGCCGGGTGTGAATGTGACAGACGTTGTACCCGCGGCGGAGATGGCAAGCACTATGGTGGATGCCATCCTGGCTGACTTGCCGACGAAAAATGGTGACCGCGTCGCAGTTTTGTTATCAGGGCTGGGTGCGACCACGCTGATGGAGCAATACATCCTCTACGCCGGCGTACACGCTGTGCTCGAAGAGCGCGGCCTGACCGTAGTGGTGCCGTTAGTCGGCAACCTGTTCACCTCGCTGGAAATGATGGGGGTGACGCTGACCGTCTTATTGCTTGACGATGAACTGGAGCAGGGCCTGCGCTATCCCTGCGCATCAATCGGCATCACGGTGCTGAAATCTGCGGAAACGTCATGAATAAATCTATCTTGACAATCGAATTGCGCACCGCTGGCGAAGTGGTGCTGGACCTGATTGAAATCATTAACGCTAATCGCGTCTACTTGAGCGAAATCGATGGCGCGATTGGTGACGGCGATCACGGCATTAATATGAGCAAGGGCTTCTCGATGTGCCGCGATCGATTGGTTGCCACGACCAATCTGCCAGGCCTGGCAGAAGCTTTCGATGTCCTCGGCTTGACATTGCTGGAGGATATCGGCGGCTCAATGGGCCCGCTCTATGGCTCCTTTTTTCTGGCCTGGGCGGACACGCTCAACGGACACGCGGACATGGATGCCACGCTGTTCGGCGATGCACTGAAGAAATCGCTCGAAGCGGTTCAGGACATGGGCGATGCCAAGGTTGGCGACAAGACCTTGATCGATACCCTGTCACCGGCGTGCGATGCGTATGCTGCAGCGCTGGCTGCGGGCTCGGATTTTGATGCGGCGCTGGCCGCGATGATGCACGCAGCGGAAGCAGGGAAGGAATCGACTCGGGCGCTGCAGGCGCGCATTGGTCGCGCCAGTCGACTCGGCGCACGTTCAATTGGCGTGCTCGATGCGGGTGCAACTTCATGTTTCCTGCTGTTGCAGTCGTTAGGCACGTCTTTGCAGCGCCGCCTGCACTGAGCATCGCATGGGCAAATCCGAAAACATGGTTATGCACTCTGACTCCACCCTCGCCAATGCCATTCGGGCCTTGTCGATGGACGCGGTTCAGCAGGCAAATTCAGGCCATCCCGGTATGCCAATGGGCATGGCTGACATCGCAGTCGCATTGTGGCACCGTCACCTCAAACACAATCCGCGCGATCCGCACTGGCCTGACCGTGATCGTTTTGTTCTGTCCAACGGGCACGGCTCGATGTTGTTGTATAGCCTGTTGCACCTGACCGGTTATGCGTTGCCGATTGAAGAAATCAAGCGCTTTCGCCAACTCCACAGCAAGACCCCGGGCCATCCGGAATATGGCTATACACCAGGTGTCGAAGTCACCACTGGTCCGCTCGGGCAAGGCTTGGCGAATGCCGTCGGCATGGCACTGGCCGAACGCATTCTGGCGACCGAATTCAATCGCGACGGCTTTGCGGTCGTGGATCACCATACCTACGTGTTCATGGGCGACGGTTGTCTGATGGAGGGCATCAGCCATGAAGCTTGCTCGCTGGCGGGGACGTGGGGCCTGTCCCGGCTGATCGGCTTTTATGATGACAACGGTATTTCCATCGATGGCGATGTTACGGGCTGGTTCACCGACGACACGCCGGGACGCTTCGAAGCGTATGGCTGGAACGTGATCCGCGATGTTGACGGCCATGACGTGGACAAGGTGGATGCGGCGATTCGCGCTGCGAAATTACAGTCCGCCAGACCAACACTCATTTGCTGCAAAACTGTCATCGGACAGGGTTCTCCCGCCAAGGCTGGTACACATCACAGTCACGGCGCTCCGCTAGGTATTGCGGAAGTGGCTGCTACTCGCGCTGCAATTGGCTGGAATTATCCACCCTTTGAGATCCCGCAACGGGTACGCGACGAATGGGATGCTTGCACAGTAGGCGCGCAGCATCAGGAACGATGGAATGTCTTGATGGCGGCGTATCGGACCGCGCATCCGGCTTTGGCCGCTGAGTTTGAGCGCCGCCAGCGCGGCGAGCTGGCATCTGAATGTGTGTCCCGGATAGCACAGGATATTCGTGCGATCCAGTCGCAGGCGGAAAACATCGCCACCCGTCAGGCTAGCCAGAATGCGATCCAGACGTTTGCACCGCTGATGCCGGAGCTGGTGGGCGGGTCCGCCGATTTGGCTGGATCCAACCTGACACTGTGGAAAGGCGCGCTTGGGTTTACCCCTGCAACGGGCGGCAACTATCTGCACTACGGCGTACGTGAATTTGGCATGGCGGCGATTATGAACGGTATCGTCTTGCACGGCGCGCTGCGCCCATTCGGAGGCACCTTTCTGATGTTTTCGGAATATGCGCGCAACGCTTTGCGTATGGCCGCGCTCATGAAATTGAATACGATCTACGTGTTCACGCATGATTCGATCGGACTGGGGGAAGATGGGCCGACGCACCAACCGGTCGAGCAGATCGCCACTTTGCGCATGATTCCGAACATGGATGTATGGCGTCCTTGTGACTCTGTGGAAACAATGGTGGCCTGGCAGGCGGCGCTGGAACATCGCCACACTCCCACCGCGCTGATTTTGAGTCGTCAAAATTTGCCATGCCAGTCGCGCACAGAACCGCAGATCGCAGAAATACGCAAAGGTGCGTATGTGCTGCGGCGTGAGGCTGGGACTCTGCAGGCCGTGCTAATCGCCACCGGCTCGGAAGTGGAGCTGGCGATCCAGGCGCAGACGCTGCTGGCACAGAGCAAGATATTTGTTCGCGTCGTATCGATGCCGTCACCATTTGCCTTCGACCGTCAGGACCTGATTTACCAGAACATGTTGCTACCGCTAAGCGTACCAACCATCGCTATCGAAGCCGGGATTAGCGATTACTGGCGCAAATATGTGGGTCGGCAGGGTGCCGTGATCGGAATCGATACTTTCGGCGAATCTGCGCCCGCGTCTGATCTGTATCGACACTTCGGGCTGACCACCGCACGCATCGTTGAGACCACCTTAAAACTACTGACGCAGAGCCAGCAATCATGAGCTGCATTCAGAACATTTGCCATTCCGACTACCCGCCTGAAGAGTGGCTGCAGGCGGCTGGAACCGACCGCCGACCAAACGAGTCTTTAACTCGGGCCGAAATTACCATTTAAAGGAAATAACATGCACATAGCAATAGGATGCGACGAAGCCGCTTACGACATGAAGGAAAGTATCAAGCATCATCTGGAAGCGCATGGCGTCACGGTGACCGATTTTGGTACACATGACAGCAAGCCTGTGGCCTATCCGGACATCGCGTTCGAAGTGGCGCAACGGGTCGCCGACGGTACTTTCCCGCGTGCAGTGCTGCTGTGCGGTACCGGCATCGGGATGGCGATTTGCGCTAATAAAGTACCGGGCATTCGCGCCGCGCAATGTCACGACACTTATTCTGCCGAACGTGCTATCAAAAGTAACAATGCGCAGATCATCACAATTGGTGCCCGCGTGGTGGGTGGCGAATTGGCCAAGCTGATTGTCGACACCTGGTTGGCGGCGGAATTTGATGGCGGTCGCTCATTGCCGAAAGTGGAAAAAATTGCCGCGTATGAAATGCAAATGCATGACAATCATGGCGCTTCGCGCTGATAATATGCAGGCCTTGATTAGCGACGACGGATTCCATCCACACTGTCGCCAGATTGTCTTGCAGGAAAAGTGATGGCGGGGTTAGTTACCGGCGGAAGATAGTTTTTAGCGGGAAGTTAATCGCATAGTAATCAATAGCAAGCTGTAGCAAATTCAAGTTGTAATGTTTGATGTACACCATAAAATTATAATTCAAGGAGATGAGCATGGACGATAAGAAATGTTTAACTACGAGTGGCGCAACGCGGCGTAAACTGCTTACTTACGGTGCAGTCGGGATCGCACTGCCGATGTCGGCATTGGTTTCCAAATACGCACACGCCGCAGAATTCAACTATAAGTTTGCCACAGGCCAGGACCCGACTCATCCGGTGAATAAACGTGCCCAGGAAGCCATTGATCGCATCCGCGAAGGCAGCAATGGCCGTATGAGCATCAAACTGTTCCCTGCTAACCAGCTCGGCTCCGATACCGATCTGCTTGCGCAAATCCGTAACGGTGGAGTGGAATTTTTTAACATTGCCGCATCGATACTGGCAACCCTGGTACCAGCCGCCGGCATCGTCAATACAGGCTTTGCATTTTCCAACTATGACGAGGTCTGGAAGGCCATGGACGGTGACCTCGGCAAATACATTTACGCTCAGGTAGAAAAAGTTGGCGTGCTGAACATGTCCCGTTCCTGGAATAACGGCTTCCGCCAGATTACCTCCTCGACCAAGCCCATACGCACACCGGAAGATTTGCGCGGCATGAAATTGCGGGTACCAGCGGCACCGATTTTGACCTCGTTGTTTCAGTCCCTTGGTGCCGGTCCGACCCCCATCAATTTCAATGAAGTGTATTCGTCATTGCAAACAAAACTGGTTGAAGGTCAGGAAAATCCTTTGCCAATCATCGCCACCGCGCGCCTGTATGAAGTACAAAAATATTGCAGCATGACCAGTCACGTGTGGGATGCCTATCTGGTTCTTGGCAATCGCCGGGCGTTCCAGAAGCTGCCAGCAGACTTGCAGACGTTGGTCATGAAGGAATTTGATCGGGCGGCTGTCGAGGAGCGTGCCGACATTGCGCGGTTGAGCGATACATTGCGCCAGGATCTCACCAGCAAGGGCTTGCAATTTATCGATGTAGACAAAAATGCTTTCCGCAGCGCTCTCCGCAAGACCAGTTTTTACAATGACTGGAAAGTGAAGTTCGGTGATCAGGGCTGGAACCTCTTGCAGAAGTACGCTGGAGAACTTGCATGATTGCCGCTGATCAGCATTTCGACACCTTGCGGCAAGGTCGTCTCGCCGGTCTTGCCAAGGCAGAAAAGGCGCTGGGTAATGTAGTTGAAGCACTTGCAGCGCTTGCGGTATGCGCCGAAGTCGTCATCTTGCTGATCAGCGTTTTTTCCCGGTTTGTTCTGCACCAGCCATTGGTCTGGGCAGACGAACTGGCTTCAACGGTATTCTTGTGGCTAGCGATGTTTGGCGCGGTTGTGGCTTTGCGGCGCGGGGAGCACATGCGAATGACGGCGCTGGTCAACAAGTTGTCACCAGCGTGGCGCGCACGCGCAGAAGCCATTGCAGTCGGTACACCGTGCTTGTTCATTGCCATCCTGCTGTGGCCGGCGATTGATTACGCAATGGGCGAGTGGGTGGTCGAAAGCCCGGCGTTGGGCTTGCATGGAACGGTACGTGAAGCGGCGCTCGCTGTTGGTTGCTTTCTGATGCTGGCCGTGTCCGGTGTGCGTCTGGCCCGTCATCGCATGCGTGACATGGTGTTCGTGGTAATCACTCTGGTGGTGATCGCTGCATTGTTGTATGCGTTCAGCGGACCGCTGCAAGGGATGGGAAACTGGAGCCTGGTAGTGTTCTTTGTGCTGATATTGGGCGCAGGTGTCCTGTCTGGCGTGCCGATCGCATTCTGTTTTGGTCTGGTAACCGTCGCTTATCTGCTCTGCACGACTTCAACACCACTTGAGGTGGTGCCCGGTCGTATCAATGAAGGTATGAGCTCGCTCATCCTGCTGGCCGTGCCGCTATTCATTCTGTTGGGACAGCTAATCGAAATGACGCAAATGGCCAAAGCGATGGTCGCGTTTTTGGCGTCGCTGCTGGGTCACGTGCGCGGCGGTCTGTCCTACGTGCTTTTAGGTGCAATGATGTTGGTGTCGGGTATCTCGGGTGCCAAAACTGCCGATATGGCAGCGGTCGCACCGGTACTGTTCCCCGAGATGAAAAAGCGTGGCATGGACGAGGGTGAACTGGTGTCGCTCCTGGCCGCCTCGGGCGCGATGGCAGAAACCATTCCACCTTCGCTAGTGTTGATTACCATCGGCTCGGTCACCGGTGTTTCGATTGCCGCGTTATTCACTGGTGGACTTTTACCGGGTGTGATACTGGCGCTCATGCTGGCAATTCTGGCGCGCCAACGTATCTCTGAAAAGAACTTGAAAGACGTCAAGCGCGCATCGCTGGACGTCGTGTTGCGCAGTTTTGTGGTGGCATTGCCAGCGCTCGCGATCCCGGTGCTAATCCGCACAGCGGTAGTGGAGGGCGTTGCCACGGCGACAGAAGTTTCCACGATCGGAATAGCCTATACCGTCATCGTCGGGATACTGGTGTATCGGAAATTCGACTGGAAGCGGGTCTATCCGATGTTGGTGGAAACGGCTTCTCTATCGGGTGCAATCCTCTTCATTATTGGTACAGCAACTTGCATGGCCTGGGCGCTGACGCAATCAGGTTTCTCGCAAGACCTGGCACATATCATGTCCTTGGTGCCGGGTGGTCGCTGGGGCTTTTTGCTGATTTCCATCGCCACCTTCATCGTACTGGGGAGTGTGCTGGAAGGTATTCCTGCGATGGTGCTGTTTGGACCGTTGTTGTTTCCGATTGCGCGACAAATTGGCGTACACGAGGTGCACTATGCCATGGTCGTGATCCTTGCAATGGGCATCGGCTTGTTCGCCCCGCCGTTCGGTCTCGGCTACTATAGCGCATGCACAATTGGTAGGGTTAGTCCGGATGCCGGCATGCGCAGAATCTGGCCTTATCTTGGCGCACTGCTGGTAGGGTTGCTGATTGTGGCGGCGATCCCGTGGCTCTCGATCGGCTTTCTTTCGTAATCGGAGCGATTCAAAATAAGTCTGCTGCGGGGAAAATTACGACGGACTGCTGCTGAACGCTGCAGCCGATTCCGTCGCATGTTCTTAATGCAAGATTCTCAATGCTGAAAGCGCATGCGCTTGAAATCAGAATCAACATACTTGGTGCTGATTCTGATCACGTCGCTAGGTAACATCGGCATACGTTTATGCTTCGAGGGGTGTTCCGTTACTTAAATTGATGCGTTTAAGTCGTTGCCCGTGTATACCCCACACGCAATCGATCCCATCCACCGTGCCACACAGTGCCCAGCCGTTTCCGATTTTTTTCGCCACCACCTGGGTGTCGATTTCAGCTGCCAAACGTCCAGCCCAACCGGTTGCGGCGCCTTGTCCTTTGAAAAGTTCATTGCCTTCAATAACGACAGTGGCATCGAAAACGGGTACCGCAAATATTGTCATCATATTCTTCCTTAAGCCGCTTTGCTGCGCGCTATTGCAAGCGCCTCGCCAACCAGCACATCGGCTTGCTCATTATATTTGTCACCGCTATGACCTTTGATCCAGCGCGTAGTAACCTTGCGCGCATCCGCTACCTGATATAGCCGTTTCCATAACTCCAGATTCGCCACGACCTCTTTTTTTGAGTTACGCATACCGTTTCTTTCCCATCCGCTGCGCCACTCGGTTAAGCCTTTGAGGACGTACTGGCTATCCGACACCAGTTCAACTTTGGAATCCGCAGGAATGAGCGAAAGACCCTCTATCGCGGCAGTTAGCTCCGCAATCTGGTTGGTGCCTTGCCCAATGAATCCTTTGTGGTGCGATATAACTTTGTCAGGGGTAATAACGACCGCTCCCCAGGCCGCAGGGCCGGGATTAGAAGGGGCCGCGCCACCATCCGTGTAGACAATCCAACTCATCCAAATTTCCTTTATGTTCTTTAATTAATGACAATGCGAGAATGAATCCGGCTGGCGAATGATCTCTGCAAACCATGATACTCCGCGAGCGTATGCAAATGGATAATCACACATAGCGTCACGGAGGTGTCCCAAATTGGTTAAGATCCATCCCGCCGGTATAAAAACCAGGTGACGATGCATTATCTCACCTCCTATCTCACGATGACGTTACTTGCCAGTATCCTTGCCAATGTCCTTGCCGGTATCCTTGTCGGTATCCTTGTTGTAACGTTTAAAACCGTACCTTTCGAAGATGCCAATGGCAGATGGCGACCGGATAAAAACCAACCATTCATTGGCCGCTGTCGCGTGGGCGGCTCCCGCTACCACGGCACCGGCATAGATTGCTGTCGTGTTGAAACCATCAGAAATATCGACATGCGAAATCGCATTGCCGACCTGCTCTTGAAATATCGCTTCCGACTTCCATGTTACGCCCGCGTCCGCAATGCCTTGCATTAGAAAGAGCGGTGTCTGACGATGGTGGATATGGGTTAAGACTGTCGTTCCTGCCTTCACCTTACTGTCGTAGACAGCGGCTTCCAAAGCAATGCCACCTGCTTTTCTGAGCGACGCTTTGATTTGTCGCACAACGCCTTCGAACTCGGGATTTGGCATCGCTAGCCGCACGTCCGGCTTGCCAAGATCATTCAGGCTTTGGACTTTCCCTGGATTGCCTTTGGCAATCATAATCGTCAGTTGATTGGTAACGTAGGGAATAGCGGGTCCACCAAGCAGGCCCTCCTTTATCAGGTCGTTGACTTCCTGGAGTCCTGCAAAGTAGGCGTCAGGCTTCACCGTCCAGGTCATGTTTCCTGATGTAATGGTGCCACCGGCTTTCATCTGCTTTACCAGCAGGCCGGGCGGAATCGTTTCCCAGTAAATCCGGCCGACATACGCTGGATTTTCCAACTCGAACTGCTTGACCAAAGGAGCCATGGCGAAAAAGTAGTTACCACCGACGAATAGAACCAGCTTCGGATTCGACAAATTGCCGTGAAAATCGGCAAGCACATCGACCTGAGGAACGGTAAATTCCAGACCGCGTTCAGTCGCGTCGTTATTCTCTCCATGCTGCCATGGCGGAAACACGACCCGCTCGGATGCCGTCGGCGCCGTAGGTGCGTCAGCATAGGCAGATGTGGTCATGGTCGTCAATAGTGAGCATCCGAAGAGAACGATCCAGGCGAGGCATTTTGTCCGGCCTGCTGCTCGTGCTGCTCGTGCTGTGTGTGCTGCGGTGGCGCAGTGGTCACTTCGCATAATGGAAACCAGCCAGTTGCAACTCGGGGAGAGTCCCCACTGCGCCCGGGGTCAGGATCACGCCGGGTATCAGGTGATTGGTGAGGTCTGCCGCCAACGCCTCGTGCGAGAGTTTGTCGGGATTTTGTCCGGACGCGAGCAACTTCTCCGCGATTTCCCAGATTGCGTTATGGCAGGACAAAAAGATCACACCACGCCGTTGCAGCGCGACGATACTGTTATCCTTGGGAGAAAATACCCCATCGGCGCGCTCATAATCGCTTGCATCCAAAGCCGCTGCAGGCTGATCGACGATGAGGGAGTTGGTCGAAAATTTGTCTCCGGCATTCTTCGCGAGTTCATATTTGTTCCATGTCGCCTGGTCGAACAGCGCCAGATGTGCTGACCCGTGCGTGGCAGATACGACCAGAAAATCAGGATGTCGAAACGCCCAGATCTGGGCGTTGAGTGAATTGCGCATCAGATTGAGCCAGGGACCACCAAGTTCCGTGTTATCCCACACCTGCTTGTACTTGCTGCGATAGCCGATGACTTCTGTCAACGCTTCATGATCCCACTGGTCCCGCGCATTGAGGATCATCGGCACAGTCTTGAAGTCTCTGCGGCGTGGTGCCTGATCCAGACGCTGCTTGAGCGCCCGCAATCCGGAAGCACCGGCAGGCAGCAAATTGGCGGCCGCGCCATCTGCAGCAGCGGTGTGGCTGGCAACCATGACGGCGCCAGCTGCGATGCCGAGCTTTCTTAATGCGCTCCGACGATTATTCTTTTCATTCATTAAATTGTCCTATCTCGTTGCGGTGTTCATCGAAGCCAACATTGGCCTGATAACGAAAGCGTTGCGTCAGTTTCAAGCGCACTCGTCGGGTCGGGCGTGGTCATTTCAGTTGACCTGATGCAGATTATGTCAGACGTTTGCGTAAGTAGGTTGCCTGCGGCTTGATGCGGGCCGAAAATCCGACTCGGCGCCATTATGGGCAGCGTTCATCCACTATCCTGCCTTTCGCGCTAAAACCGGAAAAGTAGATACGTTGGCTTCGCGTATACAGGGTTGCTTTGAATTCAGTATGAACGGAAAACCTCCTCCCGCTGACAGCGATGTCATTACGGCACTCCAGACGTATGCATTTTAGCTTGCGCAAGGCGCACCTGTCGGTACTCCTGTGGCGGGTGGCGGCTATCTTAAATTCAAGAAACCTGCTCAATCGGCCGACTATGCAAGAGGCGAAAAAATTTATACTCAAAATGTGCTTTAACCGCAAGAAATATCATGACTCTAATGATTCCATGTACGGACGTAAGGTCAACGAACGGGTATTAGGAGCGCCTTACCAAAATTGAGCGCCTTTATTGTGCTGCGGTCAGGACTCGCATGCGTTGTAGTCAATACAAACGGAACGTGTATGGTCTGCCATCCGTTTCCCGGGCAAATCCGGTATGCTTGAGGTTGCTTGAGGTTGCTTGAAGAGCGCGTGCGCCACGCAGCCTCCCTATTATCATATTCACAAAGGAAAAATATGAATTCGCATTCTACCTCCCGGGTTGCCGTCGTCACCGGAGGTGCCCGGGGAATTGGACTGGCCATCGCCGAATGGTTTCTTAGTCATGACTACAAGGTCGCCATGTTGGACCGCGAAAGTGCAATCCTGGACCTGGCAGTGACAAAGATTGGCCGTCCCGACGATGTGCTGGCGGTGCATTGTGATGTGTCCGATCCGGCGCAGGTCGACCGGGCCGTCAAAGAGGTGATCGCCAGGTTTGGCCATGTTGATGCGCTGATTAACAACGCCGGCGTAGCCATTTTCAAGCCAACGCTGGAGATGTCGTTCGATGAGTGGCGTGCCATCATGGCGACGAATCTGGATGGCGTATTCCTTTGCTCTCAAGCCTTCGGCTCGCTGATGGTGAACGATGGCGGTGGCGCTATCGTCAACATCGCATCGATCTCCGGTCTGAGAGCCAGCACGCTACGCATGGCGTACGGTACCAGCAAGGCTGCACTTATTCACATGACCAAGCAGTACGCGGTCGAATTCGGCAGTGTCGGGGTTCGTGTCAATGCTGTGGCACCGGGACCGGTCGAAACCGAAATGGCAAAGCTGGTACACAGCGCAGCGATCCGTTCAGATTATTATGACGCGATCCCATTGGGCCGTTATGCCACCACCGAAGAGATGGCCAACGTGGTTGGATTTCTTTGCAGCGACGAGGCCAGCTATGTCAACGGACAAGTCATAGCAGTTGATGGAGGCTTCGACGCGACTGGTGTCGGCCTTCCGACACTGCGGCGGCAGAGGGTCGCGTCTGCGTCTGCGCGGACCGAGGACTGAAGGGCACCAAAATGTTTTAAGTGTTGTCCGCAGCACGGTTACGGCCCACGACCGACCATCGGTCGTGGGCCGATAGCTCATTCCCGAGGGATTTAAAGAGATCGGCTGTTGGATATCGGGCGACGATTCCTAAATAACCTTTTTACGCAATTTGCTTGCGTTATTGGCTGGCTTAGGTGAATCAGGGCTGGTCGGGGTTGCCTGTAGCGTTTACGTTCGGCCACCTGCAAAATGCGGGGGGTAACAAAAAATGGACGGAAATTGAAATTTCAATTGCGCCCATTGCAGCGGCGCACCAGGGCATCAATCAGGTCCTCAATCATGTCAGCCGCTGTTATAAAGTCCATTCGCCTTGCGTATAAACAGGTCCGAAAGTTTCTCCGCGGAGGGTGTCAGCGGAATGCCTGATCGCGTAATCAGGACCACATCCGGTGCGGGAAAATCATTGGTCAACTCTATCGGAAAAATGAGCTCATTAATGACTGCCGCCTCCGCCCACTGCTGGGGTACCATGGCTATCGCGTCGGTATTGAGCATCAAGACCAGCATGCACATTTGCGAATCGACGCGGGTGATGCGGGTCGGAGCTTCCAGACCGTGTGACTGAAACAGTTCTTCCAGATCTTGCTCGGGGCGCTGCCTGAGTCCTCCGCAAAGCCACATGGAATTCTGCAGATCCTTTAAGGTTTTTGCCTGCATTAACGGATGTCCTCTGCGTGCAAAAACAAAGCGCCTGTTATGAAATAACAGATTCCTTTGAAAGCTACGGTGCACCGTTTCACCGACCAGTCCACCAATGTAAAAATCCAGTCGGCCATCCCGTAATAATGGTTCCGCATCGGGGAAAGTCGCCTCCATCAAATGCAGCCTTACCTTCGGGTAAAGTTTTGTGAAAGTCTGATAGACGGGCGGTAACAAGGCAAGGATGGGAGGACTGGAAAGGGCGATGAAGACGCGCCCTCCGATGTCCTTTCCCCAATTTTGCATTTCATCAATGCCTCTTTGAAACTCACCGAGCGCGCTGCGCGAACGGATCAGAAATCGTTCTCCTGCCGGCGTTAACAACACGCCGGTCGTGTGCCTTTCCAACAAGGGCACGCCTAAAAAATTTTCCAGTTCCCTCAGACTGCGCGATAAAGCTGGTTGCGCCAGTCCGAGTTCCCGTGCGGCCCCCCGAATGCTGCGGGCCTCCGCGATGGCGACGAAATCGCGGAAATGGTGAAATTTAAGCATATAACAAGTCCGTTATCAGTTGGACGATATTACCATCTTTTACACATCAAGCTTCCTGCTTAGAATCTGCCCTATACAAAAACAAGCGGAGGACATGATGAAGCAGATTTTGTTGCATGAAGATTCACGCAAACGTGATGTTGTCCAAGCGATACCGGCGCTCATCGGAGGCAATAATGGGTGAACTTCATACCGATGTGGCAATTGTAGGCGCGGGTCCGGCCGGATTAATGCTGGCCATCGAACTGGGATGTCGCGGCATAGAATGCGCGATATTTGATACGGCTGAACTGCCGCCCGTCAATCCCAAAGCCAATGCTTCGTCGGCGCGGACCATGGAACACTATCGGCGGCGCGGTCTGGCAGAACGTGTTCGTGCGGTTGGTTTGCCAGTTGACCACCCTCAGGACATCGTCTACTTCACGCGTCTCACCGGGTTTGAGCTGACGCGCTTTCGTGGTCCGTCCTCGGAACAGGCGCGTACGCGTAGCTATGTTGGCGATTTTGGAGCGCAGGCGTGGCCGTCTCCGGAATTGCCGCATCGCGGACAGCAGATGTTTATTGAAGCCATATTGCGGGACGAACTACGCGCTTATCCATCGATCAAAACGTTCTTCGGTTCTACCGTCAACAGCTTGAAAGAGGATGCCGATGGCGTTCATCTTGAAGTGAGCAGTAGCAACGCGCAGCATCCCGTTGTGATCAAGGCGGCTTATGTGGTCGGCTGCGACGGTGCACGCAGCGAAGTGCGCTGCGCAATGGGAACCAACTTTGCCGGTCACGGTGCGGAGCAACGCGCATTTTTTGGTGGGCAGATGGCCAGCATCTATATCCAGTCGGCAGAACTGGCAGCCCTGCTGCCGAAGGAAAAAGCCTGGCAATATTGGTTCGCCAATGGTCAGCGGCGCGGGGTGATGGTTGCCATTGATGGCGTCGACCGGTTTGGATTCGGAGTTCAGCTTGCGCCAGGACAGACACTTGAAGAACTGAATATTCCCGAGATCCTGAGCATGCTGGTCGGGCGCGACTTCGCGTTTACCTTGTTGAACCTGAATGCATGGACCGCAGGACATACCCTGGTGGCAGAGCGGTTTCGGGTTGGTCGCTGCTTTATTGCAGGCGACGCGGCACATCTATTCACGCCCACTTCAGGGATGGGATACAACACCAGCGTTGACGATGCCGTGAATTTAGGCTGGAAGCTTGCGGCCGTCATTCAAGGTTGGGGCGGGCCTTCCTTGTTGGATAGTTACGAGAGCGAGCGTCAGCCGATTGCCCGGCGCAACACCGCCTATGCGCGCTCGATGGCAGATAGCATGGCTGCGTTGGGCGCGCCAGCAAGTGTTGAAGACCCGGGCCCTGAGTCCGACGCAGTGCGCGAACAATATGGCGCGCTTTGCCTGGCGCATATCGCACGCGAATTCAACGTTCCGGGGCTGCAACTGGGTGTGCGCTATGAAAGCGCAGTGATAGCGAGTGAAACCACGCAGCCACCGGCCGACGACGCCACGCACTACGAACCATCTGGCTATCCAGGCGCACGCGCACCGCATGTTGTCGTTGCTGAGCAAGCCTTGTCCGATCAATTCGGTCGCGATTTCACCTTACTGTGCTTAAACGCGCATCAGCAGACCGATAATTGGAAAGAGGCTGCTGCGGCTTTGCAAATCTCTTTGAAGATAATCGTTTGCGACGCGCAGACAGCGCGCGACCTGTACGGTGCGGATCTGGTGTTGATCCGACCGGATTCTCACATCGCCTGGCGCGGTGTCAGCGCAAGCGAGGCCGAGGCGACATTGCGTTCTGCTACCTCCCTGGCTACTTCCCCGGCTGTTTCCCTATAAAGACCAACTTTGGAGTGTCCCAATGATCGCAATACAAGACATCGCTTATGTACGCTATGGCGCACCAGACCTCGACCTCATGCAAGCATTTCTTGAGGATTTTGGACTGCATTTAACGCATCGTTCAGAATCAACTCTTTACATGGGTGGGGCGTCTGACTCACCGTTTGTCCATGTGACCGAGCGCCGTGACCATGCCGTGCCTATCGGCTTCGGACTGCGCGCTAAATCTTTGGAAGATTTGCAGATTCTCGCTAGCAAGCTTGCGACTACAGTCGAAAAGAATTCGGCCCCGGGCGGCGGTGATGTCGTGCGCTTCGTCGATCCCGCTGGACTCAGCGTTGAGGTGGTATACGGACAAACGGCCGTGCAGAGCGGGCTGCCAGCATTACCGGTTCGCAAGCCGATCGCTGTCAATCGCAACGGTCAGCGCGAGCGCAACGGAACTGTGCGCCTTGCACCGGCACCATCCAATATCACACGCCTCGGCCATGTGGCGGTTCAGGTGAGCGATATCCCGCGTGTCGTAGATTTCTATACGAACACGCTCGGCTTTAAAATTTCCGACAGTTACTGGGCCGGTGCAAAAGACAATACCATCGCCGTGTTCTTGCATTGTGGCCTGGGGGAGCACTGGACAGATCACCATACGATCGCTCTCATTGCTGCGCAGGATAACCGCACGCGCTTCGATCACAGCGCTTTCGAAGTACTGGATCTCGACGATCTGATGCAGGGCAACGCCTTCCTCGCCCGACAAGGCCATCAGCACAGCTGGGGCGTTGGCCGACATATCCAGGGTAGTCAGATTTTTGATTATTGGCGTGATCCGTTCGGTAACAAAATCGAACATTGGACCGATGGTGACATGGTCAACGATGCCAGCCCGCTAACCCACGTTGAGCTGAATCCTGGCGAACTTGCACAGTGGGGTCCCGCTCTTTCACCATCATTTTTTGACTAACCGGAATATTCGAAATGAAATTAGTTACCTATCTCTATCGTGGATCCGTCTCCATCGGAAAAGTCATGGATGGCGAGATCATTGATTTTCCCGCCTCTGATCCGACGCTGCCACGCACTATGCTGGCGTTCCTGGAAATGGGGCCGCAAGCCATGGATCGGGCGCGCCAACTGAACGTTGGCAATGCCGTGACAGTCCCTTTTTCCGCGGCGACGTTGCTGGCACCCATTTCTAATCCGAGCAAATTCCTTGCAATTGGAATGAACTATCAAAAGCACGTAGAAGAGGCGCGCGAGGGCGGTCTCACGATTCCGAACGTGCAAGTCTGGTTTAACAAGCAGGTATCCTGTATCAACGGCCCCTACAACGCGATCCATATGCCCACTGTCTCGGACATGCTGGACTACGAGGTTGAGCTGGGTGTGGTAATCGGACGTCGTTGCCGCAATGTCAGCGTCGAGGATGCGCGTTCGGTAATTGCCGGATACATGGTGTGTAATGACGTCACCGTACGCGACTGGCAATTACGTTCGCCAACGATGACGATCGGAAAATCATTCGATACCACAGGCCCGACCGGACCCTGGATAGTGACCGATGACGAGATCGAAGATCCGCATGCTCTGACCATGCAGCTGTTCGTCAACGGCGAACAACGTCAACACGAATCGACTGCCGGCATGGTCTACAACATTTACCAGCAGATCGCCCATTTATCGACCGCCATGACATTGGAGCCGGGCGATATCCTGGCAACCGGCACTCCGTCGGGCGTTGGTATGGCCATGAAACCGCCGCAATTTTTAAAAGTTGGCGATGTAGTGCGTGCGCAGATCGATGCGATTGGCATGATAGAAAACACAGTCATCGCAGTCTGAGTGCGGGAAGGCGCCAAAGAGCGCCAGGCGCGGGAGCAGCAGACCCGCACTACACCAGCAATGTAAAAATAAAAAGTTCAGGAGACTAAGTATGAACGCCCCTCTGTCTATAAGCACCACCCGCGTGAGCGCCAGCAATCCGCAAAAAATATCGTTGGTCGCAGGCGCGATGATTGGCATGGCCGGCGGTTTCGCATCGCTGTACTTTTCCACGTTGACCGTGTTCCTCAAACCTATCGCCGCGATGTTCGGGTGGGGGCGTGGGCAACTTTCTGCAGTGGCGCTGTGTTCCATGATCGGCGCAGCGCTGGCCGCGCCAGTCGTCGGTAAGTTGATCGACCGCTACGGCGCACAACGCGTAATCGGTACCTCGGTGGTGCTGTTTGCCGCTGGGCTGGTCTGCCTGTCGGCACTGCCAGCCAGCTTGTTGGCGTTGAGCGTGCTGAGTTTTTTCCTTGGCGCTTTTGCTACGGCGACTACGCCACCCGGATATCTAAGCGCATTCCCGTTGCATTTTGACCGACGCCTTGGCACCGCATTGGGCTGCGCGATGATCGGCATCGGTATCGGCGCCGCAGCTTCCCCGTTGCTGGCACAGGCATTGATCAGCGCCCACGGTTGGCGTGAGGCTTATTTGTGGCTGGCAGGGTTAGCGCTCGGGCTTGGTTTACTGGCCAACTTGTTGTGTTTCGTGACCGGTCCACGGCAAACCCGCGCCGCGTCAGGCGGACCTGTTGGGCGCGGCTACGAGGGCCAGGATCTGCGGTCGGCACTCCGTACTCGTCAGTTCTGGTTGATTGCGCTATCGCTGGCGCTGGTATCGGCCGCCGGACTAGGCGCGATGATCCACCTGTTCTCATTTCTTACCGATCGTGGCATTGCTCCAGCGGTGGCCGCCGTAGCCGTGGCATCCGTCGGAATTGCGGCTGCCATCGGCCGTTTCGTCACCGGTATTCTGATGGACTTGCTGGCCGCGCGTATCGTTGCCGCTGGCGTATTCGTGCTCGCTGCTATCGGGCTGATAACGCTGGCGTTGAGTACCGGTGCAACCTCGATCATGACTTACGCGATTGCCGCCGCATGCTTCGGCCTTGCCATTGGTGCGGAAGGCGACATTATTCCGTTTCTGGCGCGCCGGTATTTTGGACGCAAGGCGTTTGCTTCGCTGTTCGGCTGTTTTTTTTCAGCCTACATGCTGGGCGCATTTGTCGGCCCTATTGCTTACGGCCTGGCGTTTGATCACTTGGGCGGCTATACCGTTGCGCTGGTCGCCGCCAGCATCGCCTGTCTGGTCGCTACATGCATGATGCTGGGAATCGGCCCTTATCGTTATGTCCCGGTACACCAGTAAATTCCCAATCGTTAACCCCTGGAGCAATAATGAAAACCCGAAAAGTCATTTTAACTTGCGCGATCACCGGTTCCATTCATACACCGACGATGTCGCCGTATTTGCCGCTAACGCCTGAACAGATTGCGCGTGAAGCGATTGCTGCGGCAAAGGCAGGGGCAGCCATCCTGCATCTGCACGCCCGCGATCCGGTCGACGGCCGGCCGTCGTTTGATCCCGCGGTGTTCAGACAATTTATTCCGCAGATCCATGCGGAATGCGATGCCGTCATCAACATTACTACCGGCGGATCGGTTGCCATGACGCTGGAGCAGCGGACCGCGGCGGCACTCGATATCTCACCCGAAATGGCTTCCTGCAACATGGGTTCGATGAACTTTGGATTTTTCCCGATTGCGGACAAAATCAAGGAATGGAAATATGAATGGGAACGCAAACATGTTGAGAGTTCGCGTGATGCCATTTTCCGCAATACCTTTGGCGATATCGAGCAACTGTTTCAGCGCGTGGCAGTTCCTTGTGGTACCCGATTTGAGTTTGAATGCTACGACGTCGGCCATCTGTATACCTTGAAACACTTCGTCGACAGAGGCTTCGTCAAGAACCCGTTTATTCAATTCGTTCTGGGCATACTCGGCGGGATCGGGGCTGATGTGGAAAACCTGGTGTTCATGAAGAGCGTTGCCGACAAACTGTTTGGTGATAGCTATCAATGGTCGGTACTCGGTGCCGGACGGCATCAAATGCCGCTGGCGACGCAGGCGGCAATGATGGGCGGAAACGTCAGAGTCGGACTGGAAGATTCGCTCCACCTCGGGAACGGCCGTATCGCCACCTCCAATGCGGAACAGGTCGAACAGATAAAAAATATGCTGGCCGGCTTGGGGATGGAGCTTGCTACCCCGGCCGAAGCACGCGCAATGCTGGACCTGAAGGGCAAGGATCGGCTGAACCTGATGTGATGCCGAGCAGCGTTGGGCGGCGTAACGATGATCCACTGACGGGGAAAAATGACAAAAAAAGTGATAGGAACCAACGCAACGATACCAAAAAAACCGGTAAGCGGCAGCATTGACAGCTAGCGCCGGACACGTCATGTGAATAAACATGTGAATGAGCATGTAAATAAGCATGGCATTAAAAAATCATAATAACGGAGATGAAACATGAACACCAAACTGACCGCGCTCGCCTTATCGATCGCAGCGCTTTCCGCGCAGACCCCCGCCCGGGCCCAAAGTGCAGTCACACTTTATGGGATGGTAGATGGCAGCGTTAATTACACGACCAACATGAATGCTGCAGGCGGTTCTGTGGCCGCGGTGAATTCCGGAAGTTTCTTGCCATCAAGCTGGGGGATTAAGGGTAGTGAGGATCTGGGTGGCGGGAATGCTGCATTTTTCAAACTGGAAAACAGCTTTAGCCTGGACACTGGCGCTACAGCGACACCTACATCATTTTTTAATCGGTTTGCGTATGTGGGACTGAGCAACGACTGGGGCACTGTGACGATTGGTCGTTTGGGCGGTGTGCAATATGATTACACCGTATTAGGTACCTATGACCTGCTATATGGTGCCACGTATGGTATCTATTCGCTGAATGCCGATCCGATCCAGATTTTCAAGATCAATAATTCGATCAAATATGTTTCTCCCAGTTTTGCCGGTGTGTCAGGCACTGTGATGTATTCGTTCGGGCAAGAGCAGGCTGGCAACAACAGTGCCGGACGTTACGAAGCCGCGGCCCTCGAATACGTCGCAAACACAAGTTTTCGGACCCGCGTAGTTTACGAAAAAACCAATGGCTCTGTCGCCGTGACGGATCAGTCGTCGCTGACCGATACCCGACTGAGCGTAGCCGCACGTTACGACCAGGGGCCGTTCCAGCTGTATGCCGATTATGTAAAAGTTGGCGGCGACCTGCACATTTCTCCTGCTGGCAATATATATTTAGGAAGCATCGGTTACAAGATTTCTCCGGCGATCCGCATTGTGGCCCAGGCAGGGCAATACAATTTCGCTCTGGGCGGTAAAACCCGACTTGCCGGACTTTTTGCGTCTTATAACCTCTCCAAACAAACCACGCTGTATTCCTTTGCCACGCGCATTCTCAATGGTGCGACCAGCAACTTTGGCGCGGCCTTCACTTCGACTATGGCGGTACCTGGGCAAGGACAAACGGCGCTTGGCGTGGGCATGCTTAAAATGTTTTAAGCGCAGTTCCCGGCAGAGTACCAACCCACGAATCGGTAATGTTTCGTGGGTTGGTGCGAGGCGGTTATCGACGGTCAGCACCGTCCCTGATTCTATTATTGGCATGGAGCAATGTATGACTTACCTACAAAATACCTGGTATGCAGCAGCCTGGGACCACGAGGTGACCGGCAAGTTTCTGGCCCGTACCCTGCTCGATCAACCTGTGATGTTTTATCGCGATGTATTTGGCAAAGCAGTCGCGTTGGCGGACCGTTGCGCGCATCGATTCGCGCCGCTATCGGGCGGCAAACTGGTCGATGGCGTGGTCGAATGCCCCTATCACGGTTTACGTTACGGTTCGGACGGCATCTGTGTGCATAACCCGCATGGCAACATCCCCAAAGCAGCGAAAGTAACTGCGTACCCGCTGCTGGAACGATACGGCATGATCTGGATCTGGATGGGACCTGCTGAAGACGCCGATCCGGCGCTGTTGGCAGACTTTAGCGCTCTGGCCGATGAGAGGCGCGATTATGTCAGCGGTTATTTGCGTCTGAATTGCCACTACGAACTGGCCACCGACAACTTGCTCGATCTCAGTCACGTGCAGTATTTGCATCCGTTAATTGGAAATTCCGACTCCAGCGATCGCAATGTTTTTGCACTCAAGGTCGACGGAAATACCATCTGGGCTTACAACACCATGCCGGGGGAACCGCTGACCAAAATGTGGAAAATGTTATGGGATGGCCCGGCCGACACGCTGGTTGATCGCCGCGGACATATGCGCTGGGATCCTCCGTCGAACATGCTACTGGATATTGGCGTGACAGCCTGTGGGCAACCGAAAGATGAAGGTATCTCGATTGCATTCGGACATATCCTCACGCCTGAAAGTGCTCACTCGACGCATTATTTCTGGATGGCTGGCCGCGATTGCAAGCGCAACGACGCGGCACTGAGCGAAAAACTGCGAATTGGTTTCGATGCGACATTTCGCAACGAAGATGACCCGATGATCATGGCCTGTCAGTCACGCATGGGCGGGGTCTCCGATTTGATGTCGCTTAAGCCGATACTGCTCGTCACCGACGCCGCAGCGGTACGTGCGCGGCGGGTTCTGGCCGGATTGATAGAGAAGGAAAAGGCTGTCGACCCTGTAGTCGGCTTCCCTGGTGCAGGTTGAGCAAAAAAGGATATTTATCTAAAGGCAGAAGAGCAGAGGAGGAGTATTCAATTTCTAATTTGTTGTTCGCGCCTCCGGTCCAGCACGCAGGTAGTTCACCCTTAATAACTACCTGCCTGCCTTAAAGGTCAGGGCGGTCACCGCTGTAATCCGTCAGATCGCATCGCCGTTTCCTGGTGGCATCAATGCGTCGCTCGCTGTGTGCTCATCTTTTGTGGCGCCACGGCGCACATCTTATTGCTCTTGTATTCCTCCTGTATTCCTCATCTTCCATGCACCAGCCGCGCGCTATCCGGCTGGTCGCAGCCGATTTATACCAACAGTGTACTTTTCTTCTAGATGACTAATTAAGGCCATGCGATACCTGCAGGTGATCAGACCCTGGCTTCGGCAAGAAGTCGCCCGATACCGATACGTTTTTGCTTTTGTGCAGTAACAAAAAAAGCTTCGTGCTGTACATAGGTGCCCGGTTTATCAACGTTTCGCGGCCTAACGATTACCTATAGGTATCGCCTGGGCTAATTTGTGTTCTTACGACATCGTTGTGGTCTTGGTATATTTCATTACAATCGAAGGATGCAACGCGCTGAGAGGTAGCAGAGCGCACTATGCGCACGTACCAGCCTCGACTCCACGGCCCCAGGTCAATGAACCGGAAAGAACGTATGGAAATGTCAACTGTAGATAATTTGAAAAAACCAATAGATTCGGATGCAGACAAGGACGCAGATACGGATGCGCTGGAAACCGAAGAGTGGGTCGCGGCCCTGCACAGCATCATCGCCGTCGCTGGCCCTGAACGTGCGCGCTATCTGCTGTCACGCCTGAGCATCGCGGCCCAGACGGCTGGCATCAAATGGCGCGATGCACGCAATACACCTTACACCAACACCATTCGAGTGGAAGATGAACCGCCGTTTCCGGGTGGCTCCGATGCGCTTGCTACCGAGCAGCACCTTGGCAGCCTGATCCGCTGGAATGCGCTGGCAATGGTGGTGCGGGCCAACCGCGCATACGGTGAACTCGGTGGACATATCGCCAGTTACGCGTCTGCCGCCGATCTGTTCGAAGTGGGCTTCAATCATTTCTTCCGGGCACGTACGGAAGCGTTTGGTGGTGATCTGGTGTATTTTCAGGCGCATTCTGCACCGGGGATTTATGCACGTGCTTTTCTCGAAGGCACGCTGACGGAAAATGAATTGTCGTTCTATCGGCAGGAAATTGAAGGCAAGAAACAAGGCACGCAAGGTTTGTCGTCTTACCCGCATCCGTGGCTGATGGAGAATTTCTGGCAGTTTCCGACAGGTTCCATGGGACTCGGTCCGATCAGCGCGATTTATCATGCGCGGTTTATGCGTTACATGGAAAATCGCGGACTGCTGGTACCGCAGGATCGCAAGGTTTGGGGCGTCTTCGGCGATGGCGAGATGGATGAACCGGAGTCATTGGCTGCACTCAGTCTGGCCTCGCGTGAGACGCTCGATAATCTGGTGTTTGTGGTCAATTGTAATTTGCAGCGGCTCGACGGCCCGGTGCGCGGAAACGGTTCGATCGTCGATGAACTGGAGACTCTGTTTGCCGGAGCTGGCTGGAACGTGATCAAATTGCTGTGGGGCTCGGACTGGGACCCACTGTTCGCCCGTGATAAATCCGGGGAGCTGGTCAGTGCGCTCAACGATACCGTAGACGGTCAGTTGCAGACCTTTGCCGCTAACGACGGCGCATTCAATCGCACCCATTTCTTTGGACAGAATCCGGCGCTGCAAGCGATTGGTGCCACTTTGACCGACGATGAGATTGACCGTTTGCGACGCGGTGGCCATGACATGAAAAAAATCCATGCGGCGTATCAGTCAGCGGCCAACCATCGCGGTCAGCCCACCGTGATTCTGGCGCAAACCAAAAAAGGCTTTGGCATGGGAACGGCTGGGCAGGGCAAGATGACGACTCACCAGCAGAAGAAACTGGATAGCAGCGATCTGATCGCGTTCCGCGACCGCTTCCGCTTACCTATTTCGGATGCTGACTGTGAAGCGCTGGCGTTTTATAAGCCCGCCGATAACAGCCCGGAAATGCGCCATTTTCTGGAACGCCGCGCAGCGTTGGGCGGTTTTATGCCGCGCAGGAACAAGATACAGACCGCTTTGGTGGTCCCGGAAATAACCAGCTATGCAACTTTCGCACTTGAAGCCGACCACAAGGAAATGTCGACCACGATGGCGCTGGTGCGGATGCTGGGCGGATTGCTGAAGGATACCGGTATCGGTCGACACATCGTGCCGATAGTCGCCGATGAAGCACGGACGTTCGGCATGGCCAATCTGTTTCGCCAGGTCGGTATCTACTCGGCGCAGGGTCAATTATATGAACCGGAAGATATCGGCTCTATCTTGTCTTATCGTGAAGCGAAGGACGGACAGATACTGGAAGAAGGGATTAGCGAAGCGGGCGCGATTTCGTCATGGACTGCCGCCGCGACCAGCTATTCGGTGCATGGTTTGCCAATGCTGCCGTTCTATATTTATTACTCGATGTTCGGGTTCCAGCGCATTGGTGATCTGATCTGGGCTGCAGCCGACCAGCGTGCGCGTGGATTTTTGATTGGCGCGACCTCAGGACGCACCACGTTGGCTGGCGAAGGCTTACAACATCAGGATGGATCCAGCCATCTGATAGCCTCAACGGTGCCGAATTGCATCTCTTATGATCCTGCCTATGCCTACGAACTGGCGGTGATCGTACAGGACGGCATGCACCGCATGCTCACGCTCAACGATGATGTGTTTTATTACATCACCGCGACCAATGAGAATGAAGCGCAACCCAGCATGCCGCAAGGTGCCGAAGAAGGAATCAGGCGTGGGATTTATTGCCTGCAGCAGCAAGAAGCGCCTGACGTGCGTTTGTTGGCGGCCGGGCCAATACTGAAAGAAGCCATCGGCGCTGGCGTTTTGCTCAGGGAAAAATTCGGCATCAATGCTGAAGTATGGAGCGTCACCAGCTACACCGAACTGGCACGCGACGGCATCGCAGCAGAACGCAATCGGCGTCTCTCGAATGGCTCCGCTCAAGCTTACGTTACCCAGCAGCTTGGGCGCAGCGCTGCGCCGGTCATCGCTACCAGCGATTACGTACGCAGCATTCCCGAGAGCATACGCGCCTGCGTTCCCGCCGATTACATCACGCTAGGCACCGATGGCTTCGGACGCAGCGACACCCGCGCGAACTTACGCGATTTCTTTGAAGTTGATGCGAAATGGATAGCCTTTGCAGCATTACGTGCATTGCCTATGGGGGAGGAAGTAGGAAAATTGGCGCAATTTGCAGAGTTGCTAGGGCTTGATCTGAGCAAACCGTTGTCAAGTACGGTCTAAGGTAACTTCGCCATTCGTCGCTTTGCTTCCATCATAAGAAGCTACATTTCAAGGACCGATGCGACAGATCACTGCCGCAAGGAAAACGATGCAATAGGGCAAACGTGGGAAGTGTCGAGGAATAAATTCTTCGGCGCTTCCGGATCAGCATCAAGCGATCATTCTGCGTAAATAGGATTCAGCGCCACGTAGGCCACTACTTTATGGTCAAGCATGGCTGTGGTGCGACTCAGGTCGAACGAGGACACACTCGAAGAACCATCAAAATTCCAAGCGAACGATTTATCACCCACTACAAACTTCACCGTCTCGCCGCCAGTGACATTGACGTATTTTGTGTCAGGTTTAATCACGATGATGTGGGTAGCAGCCGAGTCCGCTACCGGATCACCCAGAAGAGCGAGCTTGGTCAGACTGCCGGCAAAGGCAGAAGCACTAACGGCTAATAAGGCTACAACAGCGATCAGTTGTTTGGTGTTCAGTTTTTTTCTTTCTGGTGGGGTACTGAATTGTTACCGAGGTAGGAGGAGCTACTCAATGAAGCTATTTTAATACTTGCCTAGGCAATGATAAATACTTAATAAAACAATGCACTATTGCACTAGGACCACCGTTGCAGCCATAGCAAATGCGTTTGCGAATGCCACCGGCAAACGCTTGCGCGACCTACCACTAACGGCAGCGCGGGTAAAAGAAATACTGGTCCAAGCGTGATGCAAGAGGATCGCTAACCTTGATGGATAGTTAAACGACATCCTTGTCACCCAATGTCTCTGCGACCAGCTTGCGAAACCATTGGTGTACAGGATCGTCGTGGAAACGGGCGTGCCAGAACTGTTTGACGGTCAAATCCGGCAAGTGGACCGGAAGTTCGAATACTTCAATATCCGCCAGACGAGAAAATAATTCGGCAAGCTCGCTCGGGACACAGGCAATAAAATCAGAAGTGGCGACCACACTAGGCACGCTAAGCAGATACGGCACTTCAATCGCAATCATCAGTCGAGCACCTAGCAGGCGCAATTCTTCGGCTAGCAATTGATTGGTCAGCGCCAGCGTTCCTGCCAACACATGTTTGCTGTTTATGAACCGCTCTAAGGTGATGGCCGGTTTTTTATTTTTTCGTTGACGGATGATTCCCACCAGAGAACGCCGCAATAGCGCTTGCTGATAAAGGTTTTCGCCCATTTTGCCCAAGTAGCCAATCGCCAGGTCGATCGCGCCGTCCTGTAATACCGAAGCCAGTTCCAATGACTGTACCTGGATAGGCTTTAAGGTGGCGTGCGGGGCATATTGCTGCAAGGCGCCGAGCAGGCGTGGCAACAACACCATCATGCCCATGTCGCTCATGCAAACCGAGAAGGTTCTGGTGGTGGTCAGCGGATCAAAGGTCCTGGCGTCCCAGATATCCTGCTGGATCAGCGCCAACGCACGTATCGCACCCATCGCCACGCGTTCGCCGGTTGGCGTTGGTGCCATGACCGCCCCAGCCCTTACAAACAGGTCATCCTGAAAAATCACACGTAGTCGTCCCAGTGCATGGCTGACCGCCGGCTGAGTCAAGCCCAGACGCCGGGCTGCGCGCGAGACCGATTTTTCTTCGAACAAGGCTTGTACGACGTACAAAAAATTCAGATCTGGAACGTTCATTTATGAACAACATTCATTATCGAAATGAAATTGATTATATATACCTATGGGCGAGGAAGGGTTACCATTTTTTGGAGCCTTGCCTGAAAATACGATCAAGCCCATCGCTACCAATTATGCATCTAATTCATAATAAATATGAAATTCATTGAATAGACTTATAGGTAACAGCAGCCTATTCTGCATAAAATCGCATTCTATAAAAACAATTTCAGGAGATGGCAGTGTTCAACGGCGCGGGAATTATCCGAGGTGGCGGTGCTTTTCATGTGTGGTTTTGTTTGCTGCAAAATATCTTTCTGGCGATAGTTGGTCAGCGCGCTCTGGACGCTCTTGTTCTGATTAAAGTCAAACCTGTAATACACGGATATAGCTGCAATCCAAGCGCTCGCTCATGGCTGACAGCGCCATGAGGATCGACGATCTGATTAACGGAAAAAAAATATCACGCCTGCAAGTCGTCACGTTGTTACTGTGCTTTCTGGTCGTTGCGGTGGATGGTTTTGATGTCGCTGCGGCGGGGTACGTTGCCCCGTTGCTCAAGCGTGAATGGGCGTTGGGGGTACATCAACTCGGTCTGGTATTCGGTGCTGGTCTGTTCGGTCTGACCGTCGGCAGCTTCGTGCTGGGGCCACTGGCCGACAAGATCGGTCGCAAACGCACGATTATGGTAGCGATGGTGTTGTTTGGCATTGGCAGTCTGCTGACCGCGGCTGCGCCTTCGATCGGCTGGCTGATTGCTCTGCGTTTTCTGACCGGCGTGGGACTTGGTGGAGGCATGCCGTGTGCGATTACCCTGAGTTCCGAATACAGCCCTGAACGTCATCGGCCCATGTTGGTCACCTTGATGTTTTGTGGTTTCACGCTGGGTCTGGCCTTTGGCGGGCAACTTGCCGCGCTCATCATGCCAACCTTTGGCTGGCGTGGCGTGTTCATGGCCGGCGGTATCGCACCGCTGTTGCTGTTGCCGGTGATCGGATACTGGCTCCCGGAGTCAGTGCGCTTCATGGCTGGCAAGAAAAAATTTGAAAATGAAACACGAACTTTGCTGGTCCGCCTGACCGGGGATGCCGCACTCGATGTTCATCAGTTTTTACGTCGACAGCCGGAAGAGCCGTTGATTTCGGCCCAGCCCTCGGCAACGCTGTTTAACGCGCATTATAGGGCGGGAACGATGTTGCTCTGGCTCGCTTTCTTTTGCACGCTGTGGGTTTACTATCAAATCAGCAGCTGGCTGCCGTCGGTCCTTGCTGACTCCGGCATGACGGTGGCGCAGAGCGCGCAAGTCGGATCGATCTTGCCGATAAGTGGCACGATCGGCGCCATCATCAATGCCGTGTTGATGCGGCGTATGAATCCTTATCTGGTGCTGACCGGTTCCTACATTCTTGCGGCCATTTCGATTGTCTGCATTGGTAGCGCGATGACCAGTCCGGGACTTCTGGCTCTTGCAGTGTGCTGTGCAGGGCTGGGTCTATCGGGTGCTCAAACCGGAGCAAATGTTCTAGTAGCAGGTTTCTATACCACCAATGCACGGGCAACCGGCGTTAGTTGGGCACTTGGCGTCGGTCGGATCGGTTCAATCTTTGGTTCGATAACGGGTGGCATGTTATTGGCGATGCTGGAAACACCTGACAAGGCATTTTTTGTTTTTGCGCTTCCGGCGCTAATTGCCGCGGCTGCCATGTTTGTCATGGGGCGCGTGTATTGCACAAAGGCAGTCGGCGTAACGGCATGAGCGCAGCCTGCAAAGGTTCCGGTAACGGATCTCGCCATGTTGTCGTATGGGAAATGGTCAAACGGCAGCTGGCAAAAATTAAGTAAGTAGTAGTGACGAATCGGTACCGTTTGCGAAGTAAATAATAAAAACGGACCGAAAGATAAATGTAATCAGGAGACAAAAAAATGACAAATAAGTACAAAGTTCTGAGCTGCCTGGTGTTATTGGGACCGGTGGCAGCGATGGCACAAACCACGTTAGGTTCAAGCGACATCACGTTTTATGGAAAAATTGATTTAGCGTTGGATACCACGCGTTTTTCATCGACGCCCACGCTACCTGGACAGACTGCGCATTATGTCTCTGACGATATTTCGTTTTGGGGAATACGTGGCAGTGAATCATTGGGCGGTAACACGCGCGCTTATTTTAAACTGGAAGCGGGCTTCAGCCCTGACACCGGTGCTCTTGAAAGCACCACATCCTTTTTCGATCGTGAATCCTATATCGGTTACGGTGCCGAGTGGGGCTCCGTGCAGTTAGGCAATCAATATTCCCCGGCCGTGTTTTTAGAACTCCGCAGTGATCCATTTACCCGGCATGCTGCCGGTAACGGTACAACGCTGATGCAAGCGCCTCCTGTGACCCCTTCGCCGGTGGTAAGCCGCGGTACCTACGGAGCGGCGACGGCACCTAACGCGGTGCAATATATCTCGCCCACGCTGTATGGCCTGATAGGTAAAGCACTGTATAGCTTTTCTGAAAAACCCGGCTCCCAGAATCAGCCCGGACGCTATGCTGCGGGTACGCTGGAATATACGAACGGCCCCCTGTTTATGGGCGTTGGCTATGAAAATTCGACTGTGGCGGCAACTAAACTGGCACCATCGGCCGACGGTCAGTTGATGCAACGCACCATAACACTAGGAGGAGCTTATACTTTTCCGATCGCGAAACTTTTTGCCTACGGGATGAAAAATACGCTGACTGGTCAGCCGGATGTGAATGGCTATATGGTTGGCTTCAATGTCCCTCTCAGCCAGTTCACAATCAAAACCATTTATTCCAGTCGGCAGACCGATAACACGGTGGGCGGTCGTGCGACCTTCTACGCGTTGGGCCTGGATTACGATCTGTCGAAAAGAACCACGTTGTATTCGGCGGTGGCCCACATGAATAATGAAACCTCGGCCAATGCTGCCGCGCCGAACAGTTTTGGCTTGTGGCCGTCCGTGAAAACCTATGCACCTACCGGGAAGCCAGCGAATGGCCAAAGTCTGTCAACGCTGGAATTCGGTATCCGTCATACTTTCTAACTGGCACAATCAACCAGTAGAAATGTAATCAATCATTAAATCATGGGAAATAATATTGCGATGGAACAAATCAAATATGCGGGTCCGGGCGGCATGGATGTCACCGAAATGGGAACGGGGCCGCGCGTGGTTTTTGTGCATGGCGGCGGCGTAGGTGGGGCGCTTGCGTGGAAAGAGCAATGGCCTATGGCTGCCGACTGGCGTCTGGTGATGGTTTCGCGTCCGGGCTATGGGGATAGTCCGGCGCGCGGTGGCGAGGATTTTGAACGCGATGCCGATCTGGTCGCTGAACTTTTGCAACCGGGTGACCATGTGGTCTGTCATTCCTATGGTGCGGCAGTTGGCATGCTGGCGGTAGCGCAAGACGTCGATAAAGTGGCATCGATGACGATCATTGAATCGGGCACCACCGCCATCGCCAAGGATGATCCATCGGTTACGATGTTCCACTTCGCTCTGCTAGGGCTGATGACCAATCCGCCGGAGGATGACGAACTGTTCCTGCGCTGGATGTTCCGCATTATCCAGCCAAGCCAACCCCTGCCGCCAGTCTTGCCACCTCCGCTGGCGCAGTTTGCGCGTCATCTGCGCCATTTCCGCTCACCCAGCGAATGTATCGTCCCAGAAAAAATACTCCATGACGCAGCCTTTAAAAAACTGCATGTTTCGGGCGACCATAACCCGGCATATGAAGGGATCACCAATCGTCTGGCGGAACATCTTGGCGGC
Source organism: Glaciimonas sp. PAMC28666 (assembly GCF_016917355.1). Classification (GTDB taxonomy): domain Bacteria; phylum Pseudomonadota; class Gammaproteobacteria; order Burkholderiales; family Burkholderiaceae_D; genus Glaciimonas. Next base: position 3,883,670 of record NZ_CP070304.1, read on the forward strand.
GAACGGCTGATTATTCGCGGCGCGGGACATATGCCGCACATGACAGGTGCACCCTTTAACGCCGCTTTGGACGCATTTCTCCGGAATTAAGCGCGTATATCTGATGCCTGACCAATGAAATCGGCCAGGCGCTGCGAGCGCCACTGCACTCCTTTCATTTAATCCGTCAAATAATGGCGCTATGAAAGGGTTCGGAACGCTCTCAGCCTGCCAGATCTGGCTCCCGTATTGCTCTTGCCTGGCGCTAACGTGCTATCGGCCATTGGGTGCGCGCGCCGCGCTACGATCCTGAACATCAAAGGCCAGTTACGCGATTACTTGTAGGTATCACCCCGGCTAATTTGCCATCTTACGACCCTCAACTGCACTTGTTACATTTAAGTCAAATAACACAAGCTGCCAGACAGCACGGAGACAATCAAATGCTTACCAAGCCATCCCCCTATCAGCAATCCAACTGTCTGCTTAACTTCGTGACGCGCAAGTAACCAGAGGCATTACGGTCGGCGTTGTACCCGACCGACCTTCCGTTGGAGCAGTACGCGCATTTTTGTTGCAAAAAATGCGTGCAATCTGTGCCCGCTGCATTCAAATGCCGTCGCTGCGGCAATTCCTTCATCGTCAGTACCACCTTTTTAAAGAGAAAACCTATGTTTGCCGAACTGATCGACAACCACTCTGTTAGTGCCAGACAAAAACTGATTTTTGTCATTTGCCTGCTGGTCCTGATTATCGATGGAATGGATTTTGCGTTGCTTGCCTTCGCCACCCCGGTACTGCTGGTGGAATGGCACACTACCAAGGCGCAATTGGCACCAGCACTGGCGAGTGCGCTGATTGGCATGGCGATAGGTGCTGCGTTGGGTGGCTATACCGGCGATCGGATGGGCGCGCGACGCACGCTGATATGGGCCGTTCTGATATTTGGCGTCACCACCTTTTTATCTGCGGCAGCAGCGAATATTCCACAGCTACTGGTGCTGAGGTTTTTGTCGGGACTTGGGTTCGGTATCGCCGTACCGATAGGCATGGGGATTGCATCCGAATGGTGTCCGAAGCGCCGCCGCGGTCAGCTGATCAGCGTGATGGCGATCGGTACCACTACCGGTGCGACGCTGGGGGGACTGCTATCGGCCTGGGTGATTCCGGCGTTCGGATGGCATAGCATTTTCATCGTCAGCGGTGTCATCACCATGGTGGTTGCCGCGATCATTATCAAGCTTTTGCCGGAATCCCTGTCCTTCCTGATCCGCAGTCAGCGTCAAGCTGAAGCCGTCACCTGGATAGAACGGATCATGGGTAAGCAAATCGGTAAGCTGGCGACGTTGGCCAGCGTGCAAAATGCCAAAGCAAACAAGGAAGAAACCGGAGGGCGTCTGATGACCTCCGAGAATCTGCGCGTCAACGTTTGTTTGTGGATTGCTTTCTTTTCGATTTCCTACACTGCGTTCGGTTTCCTGACCTGGTCTCCGACCGTGTTCGTTTCTGCTGGCGCACTGCTACCAGATGCTATCCGCAGTACCTCTGCCTACACTTTTGCGGCCACCTTCGGTTGTCTGGCTGGTGCTTTTTTTCTTCCAAAAATGGGATCGCGCCTGCTGCTGATGGTCGCCCTTATCGTTACTATCTGCGCCACGATGATCTTGTCCGGGATGCTGTCTCCCGGGCAAATTCATATATTGCAAATCAGTCTGGCCATGGCGGTTGCCGGCCTGACGGCAGGATGCGCCCAGTCTGTCATCTATGCCGTGGCCGCCATGGCTTATCCATCCAGCTATCGTTCGACCGGCATGGGAGTGTGTATCGGCTTTAGTCGGGTCGGTGGCATTACCAGCATCTTTACCGGCGGTATGTTGCTGCAGTTTGATCAGAATGGTCCGGGTCTTTTTTTCGGCGTTCTTACAGGGATGCTGGTGATCGGCCTGATCGCTCTGGTCAGCATGCACAGACATATCCCGAAGACAGTCTCTGATGGCGTTGCTGTGCCCGCATAAGCGTCGATACCCAAAAGGCGTCGGTACCTAACGCTGGTGTGTCGCATCACGCACCGCTAAGACGAATAACGGTCAAGAGACCATTGAATGATTACCTGCAGGCATCGCTCGGATGGATTTGCTATCTTACCTGATGCATCAGGCCTTGGTACATTCAGGGCAGATCCTGACTGTACCGGACTAAGCATCAAGACTAATTACTCACTTTGTATTGCCTAACACTAAGGAACACACCATGAAGCTTCTTCGATTTGGAATGCCAGGCGCCGAAAAACCAGGCGCGCTTGATGCGCAAGGGCGACTGCGCGACCTGTCATTGCTAGTACCTGATTTCACGCCAGATTGGCTAGCCCCGGAACGCCTGCGGGCGCTGGCAGCGATCGACCTGGAAAAGATGCCGCTGGTCGAAGGTTCTCCGCGCTTTGGCGTTCCGGTGGCAGGCGTGCGTCAGTTCGTCGCGATCGGCTTGAACTATCGCAAGCATGCAGAAGAAGCGGGCATGCCGATTCCGACCGAACCAGTGGTGTTTACCAAAGCGTTGACCTCGCTGAGCGGTGCCAATGATGACATCGTGCTGCCGGACGGATCGGAAGAGGGCGACTGGGAAGTCGAACTGGGTTTCATGATAGGCACCACCGCTCGCAAGGTGTCGGTAGAGTCAGCCCTCAGTCATGTGGCCGGTTATTGTCTGGCCAATGATGTTTCCGAGCGCGCCTGGCAAATCAAGCGCAACGGGCAGTGGGGTAAGGGTAAAAGCTTTGATTCGTTTGGTCCTGTCGGACCGTGGTTAGTCACTGCCGACGAAATTCCTGATCCCCAAACATTGGGTATGGAATTGAGCGTCAATGGTGTGGTCAAACAGCGCAGCAACACTGCTGATATGATTTTTTCTGTAGCCCAGATCGTTTCTTATCTCAGTCAGTTTATGACCTTATTGCCCGGCGATGTAGTGATTACAGGCACTCCGTCCGGCGTCGGTCTGGGTATGAAACCGCCGCAGTTCCTGCGGAAGGGCGATGTCGTTTCGTTGCATATCGATCAGTTGGGCACTCAGACGCAAAAAGTCGTTTAAAGCAAAAATAGTTAACACAGTACTGCCGTTCCATAAGGCCAAACCGCTGGAACGGTATTCAGATGCAGGATACAGGAGAGAGACATGTCTATCCTCACAGCGCCCGCACGCCGTCCCGACGTGCTGAGCGTACATTCAATAAATGAGTTTGTATACAGCGTGCCTGACCTGAAGGAGGCTGAGCATTTTTACCGCAGCTTTGGTCTGGATGTCAGAGTTGAGGCAGATTGCCTGGCTTTGTACACGTTCGGCCATCCGCATCGCTGGGCCCGGATATTTGAGGGCGAGGGCGAGCGTAAGCGGCTGTTGTGGGTAACCTGGGGTATCTATGCTGACGATCAGGAGGCCTTCGATCGGCAACTTGATGCGCATCATGTGGTCCGTACCACTGCGCCGCAGCGCGCTGCTGCCGATGGCATCTGGTTTCTAGGTCCGGACGGTTTGCCGCAACAATTGCAGGTATGCGAGAAAACCTCGCCAGATATCAAATCGCCGCGCATTTTTCCACCTGAAATCAGCATCAGCGGACGTGCGCCGCATCGCAGTGAGGTCACACAAGTACGACCCAATCGCCTGTCTCACATCCTGCTGTTCACCGCTGATGTCAACGCCAGTGCGAAGTTTTACATCGAAGTGCTGGGGCTGCGTATGTCGGATCGCTCGGGTTCCATCATCGCATTTTTGCATAGTCCGCATGGCAGCGACCATCATCTGATTGCCTTTGCAATGTCAGCAGATTATGGTTTACATCACAGTAGTTGGGATGTCTCCTCGTTCGACGCTGTCGGGCTGGGAAGCGGGCAAATGACGCAGGCCGGATATCCCGATGGATGGGGCCTCGGGCGGCACGTGCTTGGGTCCAATTACTTCCGCTATGTGCGCGATCCATGGGGCAGTTATTGCGAATATTCGTTCGACATCGACCATATCGCCGCCGATCTGGACTGGCCTGCCGACGATTGGTTGCCGGAGGATGCACTCTATGTGTGGGGCGCTCCACCGCCGGAAGACTTCATCAAAAATTACGAAATTGCATAAGTCCAGACGGTTGTATCTGCGATAGGCTTCTGGTCAACGATCCTTTCGCAGGATAAAAAGCCGGTCGCTGATCATACCGAATATTATCGTTTACGAAATTAGCCCAGATTCTTTTGAATCTGGGCTTTTCTTCGTGGGGCTAGCGGGAACCAGATGCAAATCAGGAGGTGAATCAGGCGGCGTCGTAATCTCTGAACGCGATGTGATGCACAGTTCCTTCAAACAGCGGCAAGACGTTTTTAACTACGCCCGCCCGCACCACATCGCGTTGGGCTGACGCTAACGCGACGTCTATATCTTCAGCATTTTCAAAGGTCATCCGGATACAGGCAAACACTTCCGGAGCGCTGGGGTCCAGATGGACTGGTACTTCGAGACGGGCAGACAAGACCTTCGGCAAGGTGGCGTAGCCGAGCGTACAGATATGTAACTGTTCCAGCAGGGCTGCGCTGGCGCCATTGACGGCTTTCCCCACGAAATAAGCGTATCTTGAAAACATTTTTTCTCCTTGGTGAGGCACCGGGGTGCCATTCTATAGTTTATTTTTTTGTGTAAACGAGCGCCTTTTTTGAAGCGGCAAATGCATTGATGCATTTGCTCGCATGCGCTCAAAGTGCTATCTGGCGCGATTTGGATATAGGCGACCAATCATGAACATGGCGCCACCGGCAATGATCGTGGGTACCGCAAAAATGACAAATGCCACACCAACCGAGTGGATCGAGGCTAGCAACAGCCCCCCAGTCATGGCACCGAGAATGGAACCGATGCGTCCCACCGCCAGGCACCAGCTTACCCCGGTCGCACGTGCGGCGGTGTTGTAAAAGTTCGATGAAGTAACGGTAATTCCGGCCTGGGCACCGATCAATCCAAAACCGGCCAGGAAAGTGGTGACGTATACCCACATGACTTCGTGTATCGAAAATCCGATCAGTGCGATTGAGACGGCTGCGATGATGTAAGACCCGGTGAGTATCAGGAATGGATTGAACCGATCCATCAGAAAAGCATTCAGTACGGCGCCAAATACGCCACCCAATGGCACCATCATGGCCATGATCGCAGCACGCGGGACGTCGATGCCGGTCTGCGTAATGACGGTCGGCAACCAGCTGCTTAGCTGGTAGTACACCCACAGCGTACCAAAAAATGTGAGCCAGAGTAGCAGTGTACCGACCCGGTAGTACGCACTGAACAGAATGCTTGCCGGGGTTTTCCCGGCCTCGCTTTGATGACTACTGTCGACCGTATTGAACTGGTGTACCAGGCTTTCCAGTCGGACATCATCATTGTTGGACAAACGCAGCATCACTTTTTTTGCTTCGGCAGCAAAGCGCGGCTTGCCGGTCATGAATTTCAGCGACTCAGGCAACCAGAATAAGGCGACTGGCACCAGGCAAAGCGGAAACAGTCCACCGAAGAGGAAGACACCTTTCCAGCCAAAACTCGGAATCAGTTGCGCCGCCACCAGTCCACCAAGTGCCAGCCCAAACGGCATGCCGATCAGCATCAGTGTCACCACCAGCGATTTATTCCTTTGCGGGCTGAATTCCGAGGCAAGCGTGACCATCGCAGGCAGAGCACCTCCCAACCCGAGGCCGGTGGCGAAGCGCAGGAAGATCAACCAAGGGGCCGACGGCGCACTGGCACATGCCAGACTACCGAGCGCAAATAGCACCAGCGATATCAGGATCACGCGTTTGCGGCCGACCCGGTCGGCCAACGGCCCGAACAGGAAACTGCCGGCGCACAAACCGAACAGGCCAGCGCCAAAAATCGGCCCCAGCTGCGCCGGGCTCAGGTTCCATGCCTTGAGCAGCAATGGGGCGATATAGCCGACCGAGGCGATATCGAATCCATCTGCAGCGACAATGAAAAAACCCAGGATCAGAGTCAGGATCTGCAGCGGCGACATCGCCTCCCGATCCGTCAGGCTTAAAGGTAAAAGTGTTCTAGCGTGCATGCAAGGTCTCCGGGGGTATATCGCTTGGTGGCGATTTTTTTTGTGGCGTCGATTTGTCCTCAATAATGCGGCAGGGACCGGACCCTTCCAGCACGCCTGAAGGTTGGTTATCGCACCGCATGTTGACGATGCATTAAATGTAGCGAGAGAAGGGGCTTACGGAAAGATATCAAATTGTCCGTTTCGATGCTGTTTAGGTATCAATGATGCATGCCGAATCCATGTTTTTTCTCTCCTGCTCCGGGGTTGGCGAGGGCCAATACCGTATGCAAAACAAGTATCGGAAACGTCTATTTGTTATCTTCCCGAAACTACGGGGGTATGGTTATATTGGATCCGACAAGCAACCCAGCCGCAACCAGCAATGCGGCTCATACCGCTAATACCGCTAATAACGCTGGACCAGGAGACCTGAAACAATGAATGCACCCGCATCGCTACCACGCCAATATCGTCAATTGATCGCAGGAGAATGGGTCGCAGCCGATGATGGCCGCACCTTCGCCGATCTCAATCCTTACAACGGGGAAGTTTTTGCCCATATTCCGGCTTCCAGCGGCACCGACGCGCAACGCGCCATTGATGCGGCCGATAAAGCTTTTCCCGCTTGGGCGGCGATGGGCGCACGGCCGCGCCAGGCCCTGTTTTTGAAAGCTGCCGATATCCTTGAGCGTCGCGCTGACGAAGTGGTACTCATCATGGCGCAGGAAACTGGTGCCGCCGCGCCGTTTGCGCGGTTTCAGGTCCAATGGGCGACTGGCCTGCTGCGCCAAGCCGCCGGTTACCCCTATCTATCAGGCGGCGAAATCGTCCCGTCCGATACGCCGGGGGTGTTTGCGATGGCAATTCGCAAACCGCTGGGCATCGTGGCCGGCATTTCTCCATGGAATGGCGCGCTGGCGCTAGGGTTCCGGACGATCGTCGCGCCGCTGGCGTGTGGCAACACGGTGGTACTGAAACCGTCAGAAGATGCGCCGGTGAGCGCCGGACTTCTAATGGGAGAAATCATGACCGAGGCTGGCTTCCCGCCCGGCGTGGTAAATGTGGTGACCCACGCCCATGGGGAAGTCGGCCCGATTGCTGACCTTTTGTTTGAAAGCCGCAAAGTGCGCGCCTATAACTTCACCGGCTCTTCGACCACCGGCTCGCTACTGGCGGCGCGTGCTGGCAAGCACCTTAAACGTATTGCGCTGGAACTCGGCGGCTACAATCCGATGATCGTTCTTAAGGATGCCGACCTTGATTACTCGGTTGATACCGCGATTTTCGCGGCATTTTTTCATCAGGGTCAGATCTGCATGAATACCCGCAAGATCTTGGTCGAACGCGCGCGTTACGACGATTTCCTTGCACGCTTCGTGGCCCGGGCAAAAGAATATCCGGGCGGGCGATCCGAGCAATCCGCAAAATAAAATCGGACCACTGATCAATGACGCCGCCGTCGCCAAATTCAAGCTGGCCATCGAACAGGCAGTAGCCAAGGGGGCCCGCGTGCTGGCTGGTGGCGAAGCGGTGGGCCGCTGCGTTGAACCGACCGTGCTGGTCGATGTGCCTGCGGATGCACCAATTTATTGCGAGGAAGTGTTCGGTCCGGTGGTCATCGTCGAACCGTTCGACACCGAGCAGGAAGCGATCGACAAGGCGAACGGCAGCGATTTCGGTCTGTCGGCATCCATCATGACGGCCGACGTCTGGAAGGGCATTACTCTGGGTGGTCAGGTGCAGGCTGGGATGGTCAACATCAATGGTCCGACGATGGGTGGTGAGCCGCAGATACCATTCGGTGGTGTCAAGGATAGTGGTTGGGCGCGCTTTGGCAAATGGGCGATCGACATGTTTACCGACCTCAACCTGGTAACCGTGAGCCAGGAAAAACGCAAGTATCCACTATGACGCGCCCCGGTTCTTCTGGGACCTGGCCGGTCCTGTCCGTGCCGCGTACCTTGTGCGCGGCAGGCGCCATCGCAGCACTGGCCGGCGAATTGGCCGCGCTGGGTGTGCAACGTCCGCTGCTGGTAACTGACAAAGGTGTGCTGGCAGCGGGGCTGGTGGCACAATTGATTGCAGCCCACGGCGATCCGGCAGCCATAGTGATATTCGACGGCGTGACTGAGAACCCGCTGTTTTCTGACGTCGACAATGGGGTTGCGCTATACATCCGGCAGGCCTGCGATGGCGTTATCGCGCTGGGTGGAGGGTCGGTGATCGATACCGCTAAATTCATTGCCTTGTTGGCGACGAATTCCGGTAGTGTCGCCGATTACGCCGGCAAACCAAATGTCCCGCATGGTGCATCGGCAGCGCTGATCGTTATTCCCACCACTGCCGGTACCGGCAGCGAAGCCTCTCATTCATCAGGCATCCATCCCGATGCCAAAACCGCTTCAGTGGGCATGAGTTCACGCCATCTGATTCCTGCGCTGGCGATTCTGGATCCGGTCATGACGGTTGGTTTGCCAGCCCGGCTGACCGCAGCTACGGGCATCGATGCCTTATCTCATTGTATAGAAGGATATTTGTCGAACAAAGATCAGCCCCTGGGCGCAGCGATTGCTCTGGACGGGATCGCCCGCGTCAGTGCAGGGCTACGTCGGGCCTTCGCCAATCCACAGGACTTGGATGCGCGTACGGAAATGATGCTGGCTGCCTTTGCTGGCGGGGTCTCGATCGGGATGGGCCTGGGGCCAGCCCACGCGATTGCACTGGCCTGCAGCGATCAGGGTTTCCATCACGGTGTGCTAAGCGGCATCGGTCTGGTAGCTTCTCTGGATGCCACCGCGCTCCATGCACCACAGCGGATGGTTGCCATCAATCAGGCGTTCGGACTGCCTGCATCGGCGTCACTGACCAGCGCGATTGCTGCACTGATGCGCGAACTTGGCTTGCCGGCGACGCTGGCCGAACTGGGCTACGCCGCAGCTGACGTGCCGAAGCTGGCCGATTTCGCGCAGCGCAGCCATTTCAATTTGTTTGCACCGTTTCATCCGGATGCTGACCAGTATGCTGCGATGTTTCAAAAGTCGCTGGCACCCCCGGTCCTGCACGCAACCATTCAACCCGATACCAAGGAATCCACATGACCAACATCGAAACCGGCACGCGCAGCTCGCTACGACTGATCGCCACCGAGGAAGCTTTTGCCCCGCAAGAATACCTCGATGAATACCTCAAAATGGCCAAAAACATCGACACGCCAGTGGCACGTTATTTGAGGATGTATTATCAAAAGCCGGAATTTGCCCAGCAACTTACCGACATGGATTATCGGCTGGCGATGATGGACCGCCATCAAGTCGATATGCATTTGCTGAGCATTACAGGCCCCGGGGTTCAGGCGTTTGACGCCGAACTGGGGGCCGATCTGGCTATGCTGACCAATGACAAACTCGCCGCCATCATTGCGCAACATCCAACGCGCTTTGCCGGCCTGGCTGCCGTCGCTCCGCAATCGCCACAACGTGCAGTGCGGGAAATCAAGCGTGCGATGACTGAACTGAAACTCAACGGTCTGATCATCAATTCGCATACCCATGGGGAGTTTCTCGACGATCCGAAATTCTGGCCGATTCTCGAAGCCGCAGTCACCTACGATGCACCGATCTATCTGCATCCGTCGTTTCCCGCTGATTCGATGATTGAACCGTACAACAAGTACGGCATGATGGGCGCACTCTGGGGCTTCCAGGCAGAATGTTCATTGCACGTAATACGGATGATCCTGAGCGGGGTGTTCGACCAGTTTCCGACGTTGCGCATCGTGCTCGGCCATCTGGGCGAAGGCATTCCATATTGGCTGTCGCGCCTTGACAACCGCTATCAGAACATCCTCAGGCGCGGCGGCCTGCCGTCGCTCGGCATGAAGCAGTTGGAGCGTTTGCCAAGCGAATACTTCATGAGCAATTTCTACGTCACCACGGCCGGCATGAATGCCAGCGCCCCGTTTGATTACTGCGTCAAGCTGCTGGGCCCGGAGCGGGTGCTGTTTGCAATCGATTATCCGTATGAACAAACCGAAGATGCTACCGGTTTCGTGCGCGGACTCGACCTTGCGCCTGATGATCTGAACAAGATCTGCCATAGCAATGCCGAACGTCTGTTCAAAATTCAACCTGGGCTGGCGATGCCAACGAAATAGGTTAAAAGGCGGTCGGTCGCGGCGCTGCGCGGTCCCTTCAAGACGGCAAGCCGCGATTAAAAAAGATGGTATGATTCCGGCATTGATGCCTGAATGATATCGCCATGAAACTGAGCCAGTTCCGCAATTTTCTTGCTATTGCCGACAAGGGCAGCGTGCGTTCCGGTGCCCGCTTTCTGGGACTAACGCAGCCTGCACTGACGCGTAGCATGCAGGAACTGGAGCACGAACTGAACGTGTCGCTGTTCGTGCGCGGTACCCGTGGCGTGGCCCTCACTGAAATGGGGCAGCGTTTCGAGGTGCGTGCGCGTACCGTGCAAAATGAAGTCCGGCGTGCCGAAGAAGAAATGGCCCAGCTGCAGGGCAACAATGAAGGCAATCTGCACGTGTGCCTCTCTACCGTGGCGCATATTTCGTTGTTTCCATATGCGCTTAAGGAATTTCGAGCACGCTATCCGAATGTAGTGATGGATGTGCTGGACGGCGTCTATCCGAGCATAGAAGGTTTTCTCAAATCCGGGGCGCTTGACTGCTACGTCGGTCCGGCACCCAGCCAGCCGGGACCCGAGATGATCGTCGAAAAACTGTTCGACAATACGCGGGTAATATTGTGTCGGCGGGGCCATCCACTGCTCAAGGCGCGCTCGCTGCAGGAACTGGCCGATGCCGAATGGGCTACTACCTCGATTACTTTTCGTGCTGAAGAAGAACTGGGCCCGCTGTTCGCCCAATACGGTCTGCCAACCCCGCGCCTGGTGCTGCGGGCTTATTCTGCACTGACCTACATCAGTGCCATCTCCTCTTCAGACTTGCTGACCATGCTGCCGGTGCAATGGGCGCATTTCGAAGCGACCCGCAATGTACTTGATATCATCAATGTGGTCGAACCGTTACCGGCACCGCCTATCTGTATTGTGCGCCGCGCTGACTTGCCGCTGACCCCGGCGGCGCAATATTTCTGCGACATGATACGACGCGCTAGCAGCCACCTTGAGCAGGCTCGCGACGCGGCCGCACTTAAACGCACTTAAGCGCCCTTAATCTAATTTAGCGCATTTAGCCGCATTCACCCGCAACCCGCTTTGTCATTACCGGCGTGGGCCACGGCATGGGAGTTTATCAGGCTGATTCCGGAGCGCAACAACACCTCTCAAATTCGCGATCACCATCCATTTGGCCTTGCGCTTGCCAACATAGCGCGCAGTGTTTGCTTCAGCCAACCTGAGATCGGCTCCGAAAATTTCCTCCCATTACGCCTTCGATGTATGTGTTGCCCATGTCCCGGCACGAGTGTTACCCATGTCTCCGGTCTATACAAGTCCCGCAGCAAAACTACAAACAAAACACCGCTAATACAAGCGCAATGGCTGCAAATTCAATCACTTTTGGATTTTGGGTTGTTGGTAGTTTTACTTCGATTGACGGCTGCTGCAAAGTCGCGTACAGGTCCTGAGTGACGATGTGCGGAAAATATTCTGTCGATGGTTTCTCGGAATGAAAGCGGAGGAGCGAGTGCTGCTAAAGGCGGCGGCATAGTAGCCCAACCCCGGATTGTTCCACTCTCCCTCAAAGGCGCGCTTTTCTTGCGATCAAAGGGGAGCAATTCAAGATTATATTAAAATGGGGTGTCAAAAAATTTGGAATCGTTCAAGTTTCTATTCCGACGAAACAGGCATGTCGCAGCTATGCTGGCTGACAGCGCCGACCAAAACTTTAACGTAAGGATACAAATTAATGAATCAGGCAAGAAATGAACACATGGACAGCGTTTCCGCTCAGAAGCGAACAGGAAATACCGTACAAATGATTTATAGCTCCCTTAGACAGGACATTCTTATTGGAACGCTACCGTCCGGAGCGCTCCTGCCCCAACTGACTATTGCGAGGAGATTTGGCACCAGTAGGGCACCTGTCAGAGAAGCGCTACAACGTCTGGAGCAGGAGCAGTTGATTGTAGCCCGCGCGAATCAACGTTACACGGTAGCAGAGTTTGACGTAACCGATTACGAAAACCTTTTGTGCTTGACGCTGATCAATATGACGTTCGCGATTCGACTATGTGTTCCCCTCCTGACTGAACAGCAATTGGATCAGATAAGTAAATGCGTTGCATCCATGAATGGATCGATGGAACAGGATCCGGAGGCCCGAGGAGCTTTCTATCGAAAGTTTACGATGCTACTTGTTGCTCCTGCCGGAAGGCGCACATTAGCCCTAATTTCTCATTTTATGGACAATTTACAGCGCTATCGATCCCACGCGCTCAATAAGTTACCTGAACCAATGTTCAAGGATGGAGCAGAGCTTGTAAGACTCGTTGACGCGGTGAGAACGGTCCAACCGGATCTCGCGGCAAATCTTTACACAAACTATTTCGGTCGACTGGCCATTCTCATCCTGGCCGGTGCTGCACCAAGCCATAATGCTATGGCGTTGCACGGCACTATCGCCGCGCTAACGCCTAACGACGTCACCAGTAAGGAGCGTTAAACGGGGCGCGCATTTGCGCGCACAAGTGCGGTGCGCCGTGATCAACCGAGATATGCCGGAAAAACTTAAGGTGTATAGCGCTTCGCTGATTCAACAGATTCCAGAACATATAATGCAATTTCTGGCGGCCTTGCGCCGAGCGGCTGCCCAAAACCCCACGCGTTGTTAACGTCCCCGTTCGGGAGTGCCGCCTATGTCAAAATCACATGCGGAACAATGCTTCTGCATTACGATGGGCAATCTTCTCTTTATCATCTTGGCTAATAGGGAGGTTTTCCAGAAACGCGCGCGCGCCGGTATGAGTGAGATACGGGTAATCTACCGAATAAATAATGCGGTCCGCCCCCATCACTTTGTGAATGAACTCGAAATGCGGCAAATTCAACATGCCACTCGGCGTAACGTATACATGCTGCTTGTAGGTCTCCGTGATCGTGCGAGAAAGCCTTGTCGCCTCTTGAGGAATGGTGTCATCCATGCGCTGTAGGTAGAACGGCACCATTTCGCCCCAATGGCCACTTATAACTTGCAGATGCGGATATTTATCAAACTTGCCGGATAAAATCATGCGAATCACCTGAATACCGGCTTCGTTGTGCCAACCCCATCCGAATAGCGAGAGACGTGCGCTCACCTCTTTATCGAGCCCGCCATAGTAGGGTTCGCGGACTTGTGTTAAAGGAAAGCCTGGATGCACATAGATAGGGACCTTTAGCGCATTTAATTTTGCCAGGACGGGCTCGTAACGTGGATCATCAAGGAAGGTTAGGCCCGGACGTCCGCTTAGCAGTGTACCTTTGAAGCCCAACTCCCTCACACTACGCTCCAGCTCTGCCGCCGCAGCCTGCGGATCTTGCCAAGGCAGCGTGGCAAAACCGCCAAACCGGCTTGGATTCGCCAGGACGGCTTCAGCCAGGCGATCGTTAGCGGCACGCGTGAGCGCTATCGCCTGGCTGGCCGGTGCTAGTTGCGGCAAGGTGCTGTAAGACAGGACCTGCATATCGATGCCATGCTTGTCCATCTCCGCAATTCGGCCGGCACCCACATCGGTGGCCAGCTTCAGCGAAATTTCAGGGGCAACGAGGTGCGGGCGGTTATCGTTAAAGTCAGCAGGCTCGTCTTTGACTCTGCTGCCCCAATCAGACATATAGCCTGCTTCCATCTCCTGTGCTTGATGGCTCGCTTTTGCGATGGCGAAGTCGACGGTATGTTCTTCTATGCAAATGATCTTCACTGCGTTTCTCCAGAGATGCGTCTATGAGTTAATGACTATCGGCAAATTTTCAGCAAGGTGGTGTAGGTCGTGGCTAAAGGCTTTTGCATGGCCCGCGTAACCTAGTTAGTTGCCCGTTATGTCAACGCATGGGTGAGGTAGCTGGCGCGCCAATTTCGCGCCGTCTCTGCATAAAACGGGTGGGCGAGGAAACGGTTGCGGCTAGTGCCCATTTGATTTTGAAGCGCGATTGCGTTGCATTAGCGCGAAAAGTACCGTTTTTTTCGAACCATGTTTCTTCGACACGCCACTATCGCCCCGCCTTGTAAGCGTAACGATTCCAGCGCTTTTCCAACTCGTAGACATACCGTTGTACCCAAGCCATGATCGTTAAATAACTTATCAAAATCCCGCGCGCTGCCATCATCCCGATCAAATCAAATCGCAAAAAGAATACTTGTATCGCCAATTTGTATCGCCAATATTAGCGAAAACACAGAATGATGGTGTCATGTCAGAAATGTCCGCCTTTAAACAAATCAACCATACTTTTATGTTTCCTAGTCTTCATTCTGCGCTTTGAAAAAAGTGTAGCGTAATGGAAAATTTCCTTTAGATGCCGCCAAAGCAGCACCTATAGGATTAATGAATTAGTGCATGTCCAAATCAAAAAGTATGAACAATCCCCATGCGGACTGCCGTTTGATTCGCGCTACTGGAATTTTTTGATGCGCCGCCGGGGGTGTTAACAGTAGATGGAATGATCGTTGGATCGCTGCTGTGATTACGTGCAGCAATTACGTAAAGTGAAGTAAATTTGCTTAAAATGAAACGTACGGACATGAAGGGTTGTGTTAACGTCGCGGAATTTCCCGCCCGATTGGTATCGCGCGCTCTACCTACGCCGCCACCGATCCGAATGGTCGGAGCAATGTAGTAACTTGCCGCAAGTTCAAACGGTCTCGCCACCGCTTTCGATCCCACAACTACCGTCTCTTTGCCTTCAGAATAATTGGCAAGAAGCTCAACATCACCGATCTGATAAACCATTCTGACTGCGAAAACCTGGTTCGCAATGGTTGTTGAGAAATTGTCTTTAGTCCAACCTGCTCCAAGTTGTAGGGGACCGGCAACGTACTTGACGAATGTAGACTTCATATTGTCGTGATTGTTTTCGCTGCCGAGGCCATACATTAAACCACCCGACCAATTACCGATGGTATGCTGCCATTTTATGGCATTGTCGTATAAGCCGGTGCCAGAGTGGTTGTCGACTGCAGGTGATGTTCCGGTAACACTTTGGAAACCTTGATAACCCGAGGACAAACCTCCCTCGATGAATGGGGTAGCATCTGGGGGCAATGCGGTATTGAAGAAGTCAAACTGCCGCCCCACAGTCAGCGCCCCCCAAGTGTTGCTCTTTAACCCCACATAAGATCCACGGTTAAATAGTTGTGGAAAGGTTACCCCTGTATCAACATAGAATCGATTTTCCAACACGAAAATTGCCGATAGCCCCCCCCCAAGGTCTTCTACACCTCGAAATCCGAGTCGGGAGGGTGCCGCAATACCGTTATCCATTTTTACGGATGACTGCCCACCGACATTGTTGTTAAAGCTTAAGCCGACATCCAGCAAACCGTATATCGTTACACTACTTTGTGCCTGGGCGGCACCAGCAGCACAAGCCAGCAACGTTATGGAAAGCGTCGTGCTGATTAACGATAAATTTCTCTTTATTTGTTTATGTTGAAGTCTCATTGTTTTATTTTTTATAGTTTAATTGCTGCAAAAAAATCCCGAGCGTGCGATGCTCCCGGCACATCGAACGCTCTGGTACTGAAAATCTTGTTGTGCTCTAAAAAATCGCTGCTTCAACGCACTCGGGCTCAATCGAACGTTCTTTATTAAGAGGGACAGTTCGGTCAGGTTGAGCTTGTCCAAAATCAACCCGAGCGATAACATGACTAATCAAATTAGGACATCGACAGGCCCAATTTAATTGACCAAGGCATAATATTTTAAAGTCAAGATGGCTCTTGGCAGAACGTATGTCAGCTTATGACGTACGTAAATACTTGCGCTTTCGCCGTTCCGTTCATGATTTTTTCTACTAATACAACCTGCTTCATCTGACGGACTTTATTCATTTCATGTGCGCGCAGCGCCAAGTCAAAAATTAACTTAGCGGAATCGAGGAAGCATAGTGTCCTTCCTGAAAAAGTAATGGCGCCACCACGCCAAAACATCGGGCGTCACGAACTCGGCCGACAAAGATGGTGTGGGTTTCGTAATGCATTGTTTTATCCACATCGCAGAATATGTTGGCTTGGGCATCCATCAAATATGGCAGGCCATTTTCGTCGGTGGTCCAAGTGCCTACGTCAAAGCGGGACAATCCTTTGCGTTCCCCCGAGAAAATTCCCGATAAATTCGACTGACCGACCCCTAAGAGATTGACGCAGAACGTCCCTGTGTGCTTGATGATTTTGTGAAACGAGCTCGACTCGTTAACGCACACAAGCAACGCGCACGGCGACGTGCTGACCGACGTGACGGCCGTAGCGGTCATGCCGTGCCAGACGCCGTTATCGGTGCTGGTGACTAGGGATACGGTAGTTGATAAACGTCGCATCGCATTCCGAAAATCAACCAATACGTTGGGTGTTTTGGTGCTTACATCAGATAATTTTTGCATGAAAGATTCCTAAATCAAGAGCGTATTTTTGGCAAGCTGAGCTGCATGCGGTCGGGCATTTTTGCATCAGTTTGACGGCCAGGTTTTCATATACATTAATCGCAGGCAATCTTGCGCGACCTCACGACAACTTCAATCCATTGATACAAAAATCAGATTCTGACTGCGTCGGTGCAGTTTTTCATCCAGGTTGGTTGGTGCATAAAAATATTTCTGGATCAAAAAGGACGAATGCTAATTGCACTTGGTTGCGTCGCGGCGCATGGTCATGCAACAGGTGTTGCATTATTTTTATAATTTATTTTTTAGAGTTCTTTGAAGATAATGCAAGCCACGCTGCCTCCCCTGCTCGTAGCGCAGCCACCATTTCCGGACGATCCACGCCAGGAAGATCATCTTGGACAGGATGGACGGTACGCGCCAACACATAGCTTAGATAGCGGTACGAATGACGATAGCGGCTAGCTTCTGCTTCATCGATCACCGGCACCCGCCCAGGGTTTACGGGCGTCAACATATCCCGGATATAGATCATGCGCAGTCCAGCAATCAACCAGCGATCACCGAGCATCTGGACCCGCCACATCAACCGTACATAAGCATTGAGACAGACGTCCACACCATCCACGGGAACAAATGCGACCAATTGAGTCGGCGTTTCCGCGATCGCGCGGTCGTTATTAAGCTTAACGACAGAGGGGCTAAGTTGATGAAGACTGACCCTGCTTTGAGAGAGATTTTTTTTACTGAGTTCGACGAATGCAGCACCATCACCCTTGAACCATGAGACTTCGATGCTCGATCCAGGATGATAGCAAGCTGCCATTTCGGCCCATTGCCCGGCATCGCGCGCGGCACGTTCACGCTGGATAAGTTCCGAAATGGCAGCGCGATCCATTTGGTCTTGAACAGTCTTCGAAAGTCCTGCGCTATCAGTGTTATTCGGTGAATAACGTTGCGCGCTGCTTGCATGAGCGGACATAGTCGCAAGTGCCACCCCCGCCGTTGCCCTGAGAATAAAATTTCGGCGGCGCGCGTAATCACTCGTGTGTTCCGTCACTGCAATAACAGGTCGCGACGTCTCGCCTGTCTTGGGGGGGATATTTTCATCCTTAGAAAGTTCAGAAAACGAATCATGATTCCACATAGTTGTATCTCTTAAAGTTGATAGCCGGAGTCCGCATTTGCAACGACGTTACACAGGCATGAGAGGCGGATTAACGCCGCATACGTGACGACCGTACATCTCAAAGTTGCTCATTAACGAGACGAACGGATGCTGAGTTGCAACCTTCATGTCACCCCAGACACGACTGAGGACATAACCACGACGTGCGAACGTTCCACCCGCAGCTTGGGAGATTATTTCGGCAGCCTCCCACATCAGTTGATCAGAAGCCGCTGTATCGCGACAAATGCTTGCGCGGTCCAAGATTGGCATATATTCGCTCTTTGTAGCCCATGCATCCATGTCGCTGCAGGCCTTAGCCATCACTTGTTTGGCTGCGTGGATTTTTGCGCTGAGTTGGCCAATCTGGATGTGTGTCACCGCTGCTTCACCTTGTTTTGTGTACGGCGTAAGTTTGATGTCGCGCCTTGGCAGCGTCTCCAGAAATTCTTCCATCATTTGTGTTCCCATGCCGAGCAAGGGAAATGCGAGTATGGCTACCATCAGTGGTGTGAATGCGGTACGGTAAAGAGGCTGATCTTGGAAGGCACCATCTTGTCGCCCCTCTGTACTAGCCCTTAAACCCACAATGCGTTCGTCAGGGATGAATACGTTCTCCATACTGACGTTGGAGCTACCGCTACCCCGCAGGCCAATTGTGTCCCAATCGTTCAGAATCTTCACGTCACTCATAGGAACCAACGCAATCCCGGGTCCGATGTTTTCACCTGCCTCATTGAACATAGGTACGCCCAATAGGTCCCAATGCGCGTGATACACGCCGGAATTAAAAAACCACATTCCTTTTTCAACGATGATCCCTCCGCTCACCCGGCGAGCCGTGACGCCGCGAGCCGAAAAGACTCCCGCGACCCGCGTGTTGGGTTTTGCGAAAACCTCGTCAGTTACCGACTTTGGAAAAAAGCCTGCGGCCATCCAGTTACAGGCATTGATAAGGGTGATGGCCCACGCGACGCCACCATCTCCTCGTCCGATCTCCATCACAGCATCTTTCCAAGTCGAAATACTTGTCTGGAGCCCGCCATATGCACGCGGGATGCTCATTGAAAATAGCCCCGCAGCCTCGAGCTCTGCAATGGTTTGATTGGAAGCTCTGGCAAGCAGGTCTGTCTCAGCCTGCCTGGCGCGGAGACCGGGAACCAGCAACCGAGCTCGTTCCACAACTGTTTCCGAGGTTATAGTGAGATTTTTTTCTGAGAGGATATTCAAGATGTCTTCCTTATAAATTAAAATTAATGTGGGTCGTAAGTTACTGACTGCCTAACTGCATGCCGCTTATCAAGGTAGCGACTGCACAGGAAGAATGATGGTGCTTGATGCGATGCTGGTTGATGAGGATGACAGCATCCGTGGCACGAAGAAAATGGTTACTGCGGTGAGGAGGGCGATGACAGACAACATCGTCACGTTGCCAGCCAGTCCGACCCCAGTGTTAATTAACAGGCCGCCCACAGCAGGCCCAATCGCGGCACCAAGCCGCCCGATGCCCGAACTCACCCCGACTGCAGTGGCGCGTGACTCAGGAGTGTAAAAGGCAGCGACATAACTCCAGAGCACGGCCTGCCCCCCTCCCAGCGTCGCACCGATCACAAACACCAGAAGTACGTTTGATAACGTGGTCGCAGGAATGATGGCGAGCAGGACTAGGCTGATAGATGTAATTACGAACACCCCCGAAGCAACTAAACGCATGCCAAAACGGTCTGCCAGCCCGGCACCAAACATGCCACCGACCAAAGTGCCGACATTGAGTAGTACCAAAAATTTCAATGCGTCGCCAAGCGCATAACCGGCACTTTGCATGAGTAGCGGGAGCCAAGTGTTAAGCCCGAATACCATCAAGAACGCGAAAAAATTGGCTCCTGCGAACAATCCTGTTGCAATACCGACCTGCCCGCGAAAGATACTGCGTAAAGGATTTGACCTCACATGCCCGAGCGCATGCTCTGCGGATTTCCGCAGGAATTCGGGAGATTCTGGAAGTAGCCACACTGCCAGGGGGACTAAGGTCACCAGCGGCAATGCGCCGAAAGCAAACATTCCTCGGAAACCGAAATGTCCGAGTAACAAGATAGACATACTTCCGGCCAGAATCGCGCCAACCCCGAATCCCGAGAGCATGATCGAATTGAGCAACACCTTTCGTCGTGCCGGTGCAAATTCTATTACTAGCGCAATCACTGTAGGGGGAATGCCACCGAATCCTAGACCGGCGAGGAAGCGGAACAATCCCAGTTGAGTAGGCGTTTGAGCGAGTGAAACAAGAATCATCATTAACGAGAAAAATGTCAATAAGCCAATATAAAGTTTCCGGCGTCCGTAAATATCTGCCAACCAACCTGAAGCGGGCGCGCCGAAGACCATGCCAAACAATGCGGCCGCACCGATTGCGCCGGCTTGGGCAGCTGTCAGGGCCCAATTTGGATATGCAAGCAAAGCGGGAACGGCGGCACCATAAACGATTAGGTCATATCCTTCAAAAAGAACAGCGAAGAAACTAAAGGCGACAACGAGGTAAGTGGATCGCAATGTGGTAGCGGTCGGCGATTTCATCTCACCGACCGTTGAAAATCAGGGGCATTGGTCGTAGCTAAACATGGAATACCTACCAGCCAACTCATCGAGTCGTGGGATGTGTACGCTTCAATCATTCTGTCTCCGTCATGTTTGTATGTAGCAGAGTACCTATTACGGTTTTTCTGCTTTTTTGACATCTTAAAAGTGTCGACACTTTCATATTATCTTAAAATTTCTAAATGTCAATGGCTATATGAAACATATGATACATAGGGTGAATAGATAAAAAGAGTAAAAAAATAAGTGGCGTTTGACGAAATGAAAACGAAATGAGTCGTCAACCGAGTGTTAAAAATGTGGCGGGTAATTGCTTATAATCATGTTGAGTAAGCAAAAGGCGTGATCGTTCTCAGCATGCAAATATGACTTCCGTATTGTCCTCGCTTGGGACTACCGTGCTATCGGTCATTGGGGGTGTACGCGCCGAACGGACGGCAGGATGCGCGCAGTCCGTCATCTATGCTGTGGCCGCCATGGCTTATTCATCCAGCTTTCGTTCGACCGCCATGGAGTGTTTAGGGGAATGGGCTTTAGTCGGGGCGATGGCATTAACAGCATCTTACCGGCGGTATGCTGTTGCAGTTCGATCAGTGATCGGCTGTATTGTGCGCCGCGCTGACTTGCCACTGACCCCGGCGGCGCAATATTTCTGCGACATGATACGGCGCGCCAGCAGCCAACCTAAGCAGGCTCGCGACGCCGCCGCACTTAAACGCACTAAAGCGCACTTAATCTAATTTAGCGCATTTAGCGAATTTAGCCGCATTTACCCGCGACCCGCTTTGTCATTAACGGCGTGGATCACGACATGCGAGTTTATCAGGCCGATTCCGGAGCGCAACAACACCTCTCAAATTCGCGATCACCATCCATTTGGCCTTGCGCTTGCCAAGATAGCGCAGTGTTTGCTTCAGCCAACCTGAGATCGGCTCCGAAAATTTCCTCCGACTTCGAAAATTTCGCGAAACGTCTATAAACAGTGCGGTAGCGATTACCTCCCGGCATCGCTCACGCTTATTTACTATCTTACACGGCGAATGCGCCCTTGCTATATTCGGACCAAATTTGCACAACAAAACAAACTGCAAAGCAACCCGGAGACCACCAAGTGACTATTGCATCGTTATCCCGTATCAAGACTCAGGTTCTTATCATAGGCGCGGGTCCTGTCGGACAAAGTCTGGCAATCGAAATGGGCCAGCGCGGAATTAACTGCCTGGTAATAGACCGCAATGAACGCGTTGGCATGGCCCCCCGCGCCAAGACAACCAATGTGCGTACCCGCGAACATATGCGGCGCTGGGGTATTGCGCACAAGCTGGCCGAGGCATCGCCGTTCGGGGTTGACTATCCGTCTAACGTCGTATTCGCTACCCGCCTCTCGGGTCAGATGTTAGCCAAATTTGATAATGCCATGTATTGCGCGCCCGGCCGTAATCCGCTGTATTCAGAGCATGCCCAATGGATACCGCAATATGTCGTTGAACAAGTCATGCGCAACCATCTGGAAACCATCCCCAGTGCAACCTTGCGCTTGCAATGCCAGATGGTCGGCTTTGAACAGTTCGACGATCACGTAGTCGTCACGGTAGAAAATCTGGCTACCGGCGAGCAACAGGAAATCGATGCCGAATATCTGGTGGGCTGTGATGGTGGGCGCAGTCTGGTGCGGGAAGGCATCGGCGCGACCCTGGAAGGGACCTATGGCTTATCGCGCAATTACAATTTCGTGTTCCGTGCGCCGGGGATGGAAAAGGCCCATGGTCTCGGAAAAGCCATCATGTACTGGCAAATCAATGCCGATATGCCGAGCCTCATCGGACCGATGGACAAAGACGACCTTTGGTATTTTATGCCGACCGCATTGCCACCCGACGTTAAGATTACCAAAGAAAATGCAGCGGATTACATACGTCTCTCCACCGGCATCGATTTACCCTACGAAATTCTGAGCGCCGACGAATGGGTCGCCAGTAAGTTCATTGCCACCCATTACCGTGACCGTCGTGTTTTCCTGGCCGGCGACGCTGCCCACCTGCACCCACCATTCGGTGGCTTCGGTATGAATATGGGTATCAGCGATGCCGTCGATCTGGGTTGGAAACTGGCTGCGGTATTGCAAGGGTGGGGCGGACCGGCCTTGCTGGATAGCTATGAGCGCGAACGTCGTCCGGTACACCGACATGTGATGAATGAAGCAACTGCCAATCATGCCCTGCTCGGTAATGGCTTGCTGCAGGAGGGAATCGAAGCTGATACGTCCGAAGGAGCCGCTATTCGTGAACAAGTAGGGCAGCGCATTCGGGCCGGAAAGCTGTCGGAATTTTATACCTTGGGTACGCTTCTTGGCGATCGCTATTCGGATTCTCCGGTGATTGCCTGCACGCCGCATCCGCAAGCGCCACGCGATTTCCTCAATTATGTACCGAGCGCCGAGCCGGGCTGCCGGGCACCGCATGCCTGGTTGCATGACGGCAGCTCTCTATTCGATCATTTCGGCGCCGGTTTTACGCTGCTGGTGTCCGGTAACCCCGAAGAGGCCGCCCCTGCCGCAGCCGTGGCCGATGCTGCACAACGTGGTATTCCGCTCAAGGTAATCCATCCACAGATGGGTGCGATACACGGTCTGTATCCGAAGCGATTCACGTTGATCCGTCCGGATCAACACGTCGCCTGGTCAGGCAGCGAGTGGCCCGCAGCGAATGATGTGTTCGACCTGGTCTGCGGCAATCCGCCTGCCCGGGCCGCGCGCGACTGATACATAAGGGATGATGCATAACGAACGAAATGTTGATGGCAGGTTCGATTTGATTTGATGTGTGCCACCGATTTCCTGCAGTCCACCGATTACCTGCAGGCATCGGACGCACTAAATTATCATCTTACGGATGCAGCTAGTGCTTGTTATATTCAGGTCAAACGATGACAACAAAATGATGACAACAATCAGTAATGAGGAGACCATAAATGACAAATCAAAATCAAGTCGCGCTGCAAACCGTGCCGGTACCTGCCAAGCTAGCCCACGTTGTATTGCGTACTTCGCAAATGTTGATCATGCGCGCCTGGTATACCAGCGTGTTATCCGCAAAGACGATCTACGCCGACGACGGCCTCGCATTTCTGACTTATGACGAAGAGCACCATCGCATCGCCCTGTTGAACATGCCTAATCTCAAGCCACAGGAAACCGGCGCTGCCGGCGTGCATCATATCGCCTTCACTTACGGCACATTGGGCGATCTGGTGACGACTTACGAACGCCTGCGCGATGGTGACATCAAGCCAGTGTATTGCACCAATCATGGACCCACTACATCACTGTATTACCGAGATCCCGACGCCAATCAGATCGAATTGCAGATCGATAATTACGACACGATAGAAGAAGCGGCGCAATTTTTTTACTCTCCCGACTTCAAAGCTAATCCAATTGGCGTGGATTTCGATCCGGAAGATCTGGTCAAGCGCTTCCGCTCCGGTGAAGATGAAGCAGTCATCAAACGCCGTCCGATGATCGGCGAACGTGATCTGACCTCATTGCCGCTCCAATAAAAAAAACCGACAGAGCAAAGCGCGCTTCTTGTCGCAGGGACACGTTGGATTACCAGAGGTTCCTGCCAGCACCATCCATCATCACGTAATGAATTCAGAGGAGTGTCGCATGAACTACTTGCGGAATACCTGGTATGCCGCTGCATGGGATCATGAGGTCGCCGGCAAAATGCTTGCCCGTACTTTGCTGGACCAGCCTATTGTGTTTTATCGTGACGTGTTCGGCAAGGCGATTGCGCTGGCCGACCGCTGCCCACATCGTTTTGCGCCATTGTCCGGAGGCAAACTGGTCGATGGCGTGGTGGAGTGTCCATACCATGGTTTGCGCTATGGATCGGATGGCATCTGCGTACACAATCCGCATGGCGCGATCCCGAAGGCTGCCAAAGTCACCTCCTACCCATTGCTCGAAAAATACAGCATGATCTGGATCTGGATGGGACGTGCGGAAGATGCCGACCCGGCCTTATTGCCGGATTTCAGCGCTATCGTCGATCACCAGCGGCGCACCTACGTCAGCGGTTATCTACGCCTGAATTGTTACTATGAACTGGCAACAGACAACCTGCTCGATCTGAGTCACGTGCAATATTTGCATCCGTTGATAGGCAACACCGATTCCAGCGATCGCAACACGTTTTCACTGAAAGTGGAAGGCAACACCGTGTGGGCGTATAACAATATGCCGGGCGAACCTCTTACCAAAATGTGGCAGATGTTATGGGATGGCCCACCCACTACGCTGGTGGACCGGCGCGCTCACATGCGCTGGGACCCTCCTTCAACGCTGCTGCTTGATATTGGCGTGACCGAATGCGGACGTCCGGAGTCCGAAGGGATTTCGAATGCCGTTGCGCATATCCTGACCCCTGAGAGCGCCAGCGCGACGCATTATTTCTGGAAGGCTGGGCGCGATTGCAAGCGCGACGATACGGAACTCAGTGAAAAGTTACGGATCGGCCTTGATGCCGTGTTTCGCTATGAAGACGATCCGATGATCATGGCCTGCCAGTCACGCATGGGAGGCGTCACTGACCTGATGTCACTCAAGCCGATCCTGTTGGCCACGGATGCATCGGCGATACGTGCGCGACGGGTATTGGCAGCGTTGATCGAAAAAGAACAGGCGGTCACTTTTGCGACCTGATGCGTGCGGCACCGATAGCCAAAACCGGGTTGAAGTGCGCTCATTTGAAACGTTGAACATTTCATGCTCAAGCATCGTCATTTAAGAGATTTTCTGGCGATTGCGCAAGCCAGCAGCCTGCGCAGTGCCGCGCTTGCACTCGGTCTCACGCAACCTGCCATTTCGCGCAGCTTGCAGGAACTTGAAAAAGATATCGGCACTGCGCTGTTCGAGCGCCATGCGCGGGGAGTGGTGCTGACGCCGGCCGGCGAAAAATTCTTGTATCGGGCGCAAAGCGCCATGCAATCGATCCGCCGCGGTTACGACGACGTGCGCCAATTCAAAGGCGATATGCGCGGCTCGGTGTCGGTAGCATTGTCGAGCGCGTCGGTGTTGGGACTGCTGCCTTACGCTTACCCGCGCTTTCGAAAGTTGATGCCTGAAGTTAGTCTGCGTATCGTCGAAGGGCAGTTTTCGGCGATTGAGCCGCGTCTGCGTGACGGTCAGCTTGATTTTTATATTGGGCCCGCCGGCAGCGCCGAGGGCGGGGCCTACCACCTGCAGCATATCGATAACAACGAGCGCTTCGTCATGGCCCGCAACGAGCATCCGCTGCGACACGCCCGCAGCCTGGCCGAACTCGCTCAATCCGGGACGGAATGGCTCATTTCCGGATTGCACGAACGGGTCGAACTGGAGTTCGAGGAAGTATTTTCGGTGCATGCGCTGCCCAGTCCTGCGGTACGCACGCGTGCCGAATCGACCCTGATCATGATGACACTGCTGGCCAACACCGATGCCCTGGCGATCCTGCCCAAGGCATGGGCCTTCAGTTCCTTGTTCAAACATCTGGTCGGTGTTATCCCGATACAGGAACGGCTAGCGGCACCGGATCTGGTGCAGGTATGGTCACATCACTTTCCATTGACACCGGCAGCCGAGCAATTGTCGCTGCTGCTGCAGCGTGCGGCCGGAGACACCATCCTGTCGCCCTAAGAAGTATCTATGGCTTTGTCGTACGCACCAGATTAGCGCGGAACCGTGATCCCGCATTGTTAACCCGGATCACCGCTTCAAGTTCTGGCGGTGACCATCTCGCGAGACTAAAATGATCGACTCTACTTTCACCGTCCTGGTGGCGCACAAAAAACAGGAAGCAACCGATATATGCAGTCTCGAGCTGGTCGATCCGCAGGGGCAGGCCTTGCCGGCTTTTTCAGCCGGTGCCCACGTCGACGTGCATTTGCCCAGTGGGCTTGTGCGTCAATACTCGCTCTGCAACACTTCCGACGATAGCCATCGTTATCTGTTGGCCGTCTTGCGCGATCCCGTTTCGCGAGGCGGATCGGAGAGCGTGCATGCGCACATCAGACAAGGGGACACATTGCGAATCAGTGCGCCAAAAAATCACTTCGCGTTGGCGGCAGGTGGCAGTCATAGTTTGTTGCTCGCTGGCGGCATCGGTGTCACGCCGATTTTATGTATGGCCGAGCGGCTTGCAGTGATCGGAGCCAGCTTCGAGATGCACTATTGCACCCGGTCACAAGAGCGCACCGCATTTTATGAGCGCATCAAACAGTCTGCCTATGCCGAGCGCGTCCATTTCCATTTTGATGCCGGGGACCCGACCCAAAAACTGGCGCTTCAGGCATTGCTGTCCGATGCTCCCCCGCATACGCACCTGTATGTATGCGGGCCAGCGGGATTCATGGATGCAGTATTGAGCGGTGCGCGAGCGCAGGGCTGGCCTGAGGAGCAGTTACATTACGAATTTTTTGCCGGTGCCGTCACCAGCTCCGCCGAGGACCGTTCATTTCAAGTCACGTTGGCCAGTTCTGGTCGCGTCATTACGATACCAGCCGAAACCTCAGTGGTCGCAGCGTTGTTACAAGCCGGAATAGAAATTCCAGTCTCGTGCGAACAAGGGGTGTGCGGCACTTGTCTGACCCGCGTTCTGCAGGGTCAACCGGAACATAAAGACATGTATCTGACGCCGGAAGAACAAGCCAGAAATGATCAGTTCTTGCCTTGCTGTTCGCGCGCCAGATCCAGCATGCTTGTGCTCGACCTTTGATGGTTGGAAGCGCTCGCCGCCATGGTGGGTTCGATTTTTCCACACTGATCTTTTTTTTAAACCGCTGAGTTCAGGCGTCCCGGGTGAATCGTTGTCCAAGTTCCGTGACGATCAGACTGCCATCTAACTGGCTTGCGAAAAAGTGATAAACAGATAGCGACCGATTTTATTCGGCTATCTGTTTTTTCAGTATGCTTTCAAAATACCGTAAATCTCATCATTCGGCGAGTACCTCCATCAACAATTGACGGAACCAGCGATTCGCGTCGCTCTCTTCGAAGTTCTCATGCCAGTGCAAGGTTACTTCAACTTCGGGGACCGTAACCGGAAGCTCAAATAGGGAAAAATTTCCAGAGCCGTTGAAGTACTCAGCGGCGCGGCGCGGCAGCGTCAGCGCCCATCCGGTGCTTTTCAAGATACCCGGTACCGCGCTGAAATGCGGAATCTGCAACGCGATCTTTCGGTGTATTTTTTGCTGACGCAAAAAATCTTCGATCATGCGGTGACTATGTTCTGTCGACGCGACAAAAACATGCGAAAACGCGACGTATTCGTCGAGCAACAGTTTTTGTTTGGTCACGCCGGGCCGCTTGCTTGTCATACAGACATAAGCCTCATGAAACAGCGGTGCATAGCGTGTCGATGTTTTCAACGTCGGGATGTTGCCGATAGCGGCATCAAGGCGGCCGTTACGCAGTGCTTCCTCAATTTGCGGTTGCGGCAACTGAACCACTTCTAACCGGATGCCCGGTGCGGCCATGTGAAGCTTTTCGCACACCGGTGGCAGAAACACCATTTCTCCTATGTCTGACAGCGCCAGGTGAAAAGTCCTTGTGCTCTGCGCGGGAATAAAACGTTCGGCGTGACGCAGGGCTTCTTGCGCTGCGGACATGACCCGGCGCACCGGGGCGCGCAGTTCCAGTGCGGTGGACGTCGGTAGCATCGCGTTGCCAGTGCGAACAAACAGCGGGTCGTTAAACAACGTCCTGAGTCGCCCTAGAGCGTAACTCACTGCCGGCTGCGAGAGCCCGAGGCGATTTCCGGCCAAGGTCAGGCTGCCTTCTTCCGTGATGGCGTGTAAAACCCGAAGCAGGTTCAGATCAATATCGAGGATATCCATGGGACTTATTCCGCAACCAAAGTTTGTCTATTTGACTTATATCATATGGTGCAACTAAACTTAAAGCATTAAATTCGGGACGTGATGCGGCTTGCGCGAAGTCATTACGCATCCCTCCGAAGCTAACTATAGGTGGAGACGGCATGGCAGAAAGATCATTCAAGAAGGAAGTTCAAAAACTTCGTGCGGGACAAGGAGAGGTGTTCACGGGAGAGGGCATTCTCGCTGTCACGAAGGCTCTTTTACAGTCGGGCGTGTCTTACGTTGCCGGTTATCAAGGAGCACCTATTTCGCATTTAATGGATGTGCTGGCCGATGCCAGCGATATTCTCGAAGAGCTCGGCGTACATTTCGAAAGCAGTGCCAGTGAGGCGACGGCAGCGGCAACGTTAGCTGCTTCGGTTAATTATCCTCTTCGCGGTGCGATCACCTTCAAGGCAACGGCGGGCACTAATGTGGCATCAGATCCGTTGTCGAACCTTGCTTCCGGTGGCGTCACAGGTGGTGCATTGATTATCGTCGGTGAAGATTATGGCGAGGGCTCAAGCATCATGCAGGAGCGCTCCCATGCCTTTGCGATGAAATCGCAAATTTGGCTACTGGACCCGCGCCCGAATCTGCCGTCGATTGTGCGTGCGGTCGAGAAAAGTTTTGAGTTGTCGGAGGCCAGCAACACGCCGGTAATGTTGCAGATGCGCATACGCGCCTGTCACATGCACGGCCATTTCATTGCCCGTGACAATGTGCGGCCATCGTTTTCACTGGCGAACGCTATGGATAACCCATCGCGCGACGTTAGTCGTATAGTGCTGCCGCCTGCCAGTTTTGTGCACGAAGATGAAAAAATTAACAAGCGCTGGCCAGCGGCAGTCGAATTCATTCGTCGTGAACAACTAAACGAACTCTTCGGCGATACCGGCGTTGACCACGGACTGATCGTGCAGGGAGGGATGTATAACACGGTCATCCGTGCGCTACAACTGGTGGGATTGGCTGACGTGGAGGGTAAGACGGAGGTGCCGCTATATGTCATGAATGTGGCTTATCCGCTGATTGACGACGAGTTGCGCGGCTTTTGTGAAGGCAAGCAGGCGGTGCTCATGATAGAGGAAGGGCAACCTGAATTCATCGAGCATGCGGTCAACACCAGTCTGCGTCGCGTGGATTTACAGACCCGCGTACATGGAAAGGATCTGTTGCCGCGCGTAGGTGAATATACGACCACTGTGGTGTTAAGGGCCTTGCTGAAATTTTTTGACCTATATCGTCCAGCATTCGCCGTTCGTGAGCGACTGTCCGACGGTATGCGTGCTGCGCTGATGCCGCGTCCGGTCATCATTCCGGTGCGCCTCGCCGCTGCAGCCGAATTAACTTCTGCTGCGATGGTAATAAAAAGCGTGGTGCCCGTTGCCGGGATATCTGTTGCTGAGTTGTCAACGGCAGTGATGGATGTACATCCGCGACCACCATCGTTCTGTACCGGCTGTCCGGAGCGCCCCATCTTCACTGCAATGAAACTGGTCGAGCGCGAAATCGGTCCGCATCACATCAGTTGTGATATCGGATGTCACCTGTTCTCCATCCTGCCGCCATTCAATCTGGGTGCCACCACCATGGGCTATGGCCTTGGCTGGGCTGGCGCATCGGCCTTCAATTCGAGTGAGGCGACACGACGTACCATCAGCATTATGGGCGATGGTGGTTTTTGGCACAACGGATTAACGAGCGGGGTCGGCAATGCAGTTTTCAACAAGACCGATAACGTGCTTGTCATCATCGACAACGGCTATTCCGCGGCAACCGGCGGGCAGGATATTCTGTCCTCGAAGGCGGGCAATGCGAACCGCGTTACCAATATGCCTATTGAAAAAGCTGTGCGTGGCATTGGCGTCGAATGGGTACGTACCGTCACAAATACGTACGACATTTCGAAGATGCGCGACACGTTGCGCGATGCATTGACCAGCAAAGTACGGGGACCAAAAGTCATCATTGCTCAGTCTGAATGCATGCTCAACAAGCAACGGCGCATCAAGCCATTGTTGCGTAAGTTGGCCAGCGAAGGTCGACGTGTGGTGCGCGAGCGGTTTGGCGTGGATTCTGATACTTGCACCGGTGATCACTCATGCATACGCTTGTCGGGATGTCCCTCATTGTCAGTCAAGGATAATCCCGACCCATTACGTCGTGACCCGGTTGCCACCGTACTCGATAGTTGTGTCGGTTGTGGTGTATGCGGAGAAGTCGCGCATGCCGCAGTGTTGTGTCCGTCGTTCTACCGTGCGCAAATCATCAGTAACCCTACATTCTTCGACAAATTGACAACGCGGGTAGCGGCCGCGGTGATAGGTTATTTGCAGCGACGTCTGGCGATCAGGGAGTTAAGTTATGCATGAAAGTAAATTTACATCCGCTAGCTTCCCCCGGTCAGGCGGCAAGGCGCCCGGCACCCACATTCGGCCTCTCGGTATCGCTATCCTGGCCATGGGCGGTGAGGGCGGCGGCGTGCTCGCCGATTGGATTGTCGACCTTGCAGAGCATGAAGGTTATCCGGCGCAAAGCACTTCGGTCCCGGGAGTGGCGCAGCGTACTGGCACAACCATCTACTACGTGGAATTTTTGCCACAAGCCGCGGATTTGAACGGTCATAGTGTTGCACCTGTACTGTCGCTGATGCCTGTGCCAGGCGATGTGGATATTGTGATTGCATCCGAATTAATGGAAATGGGACGTGCCGTTCAGCGTGGCCTGGTCAGCGCTAGTAAGACGACATTGATCGCCTCCACCAATCGTGTCTATTCAATCATTGAAAAGAGCGCAATGGGTGATGGTCGCGTGGACGCTCTGCCATTCATCGAGGCCGCGCGCGCCGCTGCAAAGCGTTTCGTGTGCGGTGATTTCGCCATACTGGCGGAGAAAAGCGGCAGCGTCATTAGCGCCGCGTTGTTTGGGGCTTTGTCCGGAACCGGCGCATTACCTTTCTCCCGGGACAAGTTCGAGCAAGCCATTCGTCGTGCCGGCGTCGGTGTCGAAAGCAGCCTGATGGCATTCGATGCCGGTTTTGAACTGGCGCAAACAATCCCTCTTGAAAGTGTAACGGCCGTCATCCCTGCCGCAGTTGATCGAACCCGATCTCTCCTTAACGTATTGGATGCGCGTATTGCTGCGGAGTTTCCGTTGGTCGCCGCGACTGTGTTGAAAGCTGGTGTACGGCGTTTAGCCGACTATCAGAGCCTTGCGTATGCCGAGTTATACCTCAAGCGGCTGACGATCGTTCGCGATCTTGACACCAAAAGCGACGCACAACTTTTGATCGAAACCGCACGTTACCTCGCACTGTGGATGTCATATGAGGATACGGTGCGGGTGGCGGATTTGAAAATTCGCGCAACCCGTTTTCAGCGTGTCAACAAGGAAGTCAAAGTCAAGCCCGACCAGTTGCTGCACATCAACGAATATTTTCACCCGCGCGTTGATGAGATTGCTGACACCTTGCCTCCGTGGTTGGGCAAGATGCTGATGCGTCCGGGGCATTTGCGAGGATGGGTCGAACGCATGACGTCAAAAGGGCGAGTGGTGCGCACCACATCGCTATCCGGATTTCTGTTGCTGTACGGGGTCGCATCCCTTCGTAGCTGGCGTCCCAAATCGCTGCGCTATCAACGTGAACACGCAGAGATGAACAATTGGTTAGCCCATATCGAGCACCACGCCAGCGCGCAATATGCGTTAGCGGTAGAAATAGCCGAATGTCAGCGCCTGGTAAAGGGATACGGAGATACCCATGCGCGGGGCATGCGTAATTTCAAATTGATCGAAGGGTTGCTGCCGCAGCTGGCAGGTAAAGATGAAGGCGTCAACCGCATACGTCAGCTACGAGAGGCAGCGCTCAAGGATGAGGAGGGAACGCAACTTGCAGCGTTGCTGCGCGACTGGAATTTGTCGAGTATGCCAACGTCAATGCGCTAAGCTGCTGTCTGAGTTAAAAAATTATTCCGTTTCAACGGCAAGAGTGGTGAGACGCTTCGGATCAATAATCACGATGTTGCGGCCCTCACGGGTGATGACGTGCTGGTCTTCCAGCATGCTAAATATATTCGAGACACTGACGCGCGAAATACTGCAGACGTTGGCCATCTCCTGTTGCGTGAAGACGATACGAATAACGAGTCCGCCACGATGAGGAGAGCTATAACCATGCATCAATCCCAGTAAGTGATAACACACGCGCTGCGTCGCTGAACTTGCACTTAGTAAGGCATAGTGCTGCAACATAATCCTAAAGCGCACATCTATCAGCGCCAGGTATTGGCGCATAACGGTTGGATGGCGCTGAACGGCCTGCAGCATGGTGTCCCCCGCAACTTCGAAGATCGTGGCCTCGGAAGAAGCAATCGCGGAACACTGATGGCGTCCAACAGAGAAAAGTCCGCAATCTCCTACCAGGCCATTGCTACCGATTACGGCAAGATGCTGCTCTTTACCGTCGGGGGAGTAAGTAACCAGACGAATGCGGCCACTTTCGACAATATAGACGGTGTTGGTTGGCTGCCCTTCCAGAAACAAAATTTCTTCTTTTTTGGCCACTCGTTCCCGGCCACGTTGTTTGATCTCAGACCAGTCGTAATCCAGATCAGTCAACCAAATTGAGACAAACTGGTGCTGCGGTGTTGCTAACGCCGGCGCCGAGAGATTGAATGCGTTATGTTTCTTATTCGCTATCACAATTTTCTCTTTCACAGTAATACACACCAAGATTAACGAACTGCAAAATGATCAGCACAACTACCCCCGCATAGCTTTTTTTTGCCTTGCATGGACATCGTCAGACAGCGTCAGGCAACAGCGGAGTTATCTAAACTCAAAAGAAATTCGAGTAATTTATTATTTTTAATTATTCGCATGAATATGTAAAGCGCTTTACATACTTTTCATAAAGTCGTTGCTAAGATCAATCCCATAGTATTTGACACCTAAAGGATCGCAATGACATTCTGCTTCGAAAAAGAGCGCGCACTTTTCCCCATTTTAACGCGCAAGGCACAGCTCTCAAGTTGCTCGCAAAGTGCATTGTCGGAACCGGTTGCAACGGCGATCAGAGACTACACGACATCTTGGCTGGAACAAGGTATGGACTGGGTCGGTTGGGTAACAGAGGTTGACGGAGCGAAAGCAGAATTTGCCCGATTGATCAACGCCGATCCGAGTGATATCGCGGTCATGTCCTGCGTATCCGATATCACGTCATCGATCGGCAGTGCATTCGAATTTACCGGCGACAAGAACGAAGTCGTTGTGGCGGACATCGATTTCCCATCACTCGGCCACGTCTGGCTGGCACATGAACGCAAAGGCGCAAAAGTAAAGTTCGTGCCGGACAATGGCAAAAATTGCATCGATCTGGAGGCTTACCGCGAGGCGATCAATGAACGTACGAGATTAGTGTCGATCTCTCATGTTTCGTATTACAACGGTTTCAAGCAGGATATTCAGGCTATTGCAGCTCTAGCGCATTCGCATGACGCGCTCATTTACGTAGATGCTTACCAGTCAGTCGGGTCAATGCAAATCGATGTGGTGCGCGATG
The DNA here is from genome assembly GCF_016917355.1 of Glaciimonas sp. PAMC28666. Taxonomy (GTDB): domain Bacteria; phylum Pseudomonadota; class Gammaproteobacteria; order Burkholderiales; family Burkholderiaceae_D; genus Glaciimonas. The sequence goes on from NZ_CP070304.1 coordinate 3,917,501, forward strand.
AAATTGACCTGCTGGCTTGTGGTGCGCAAAAATTCTTGCTTGGTTGCCCGGGGATTGCATTTTTATATGTCCGTCGCGATTTAGCAAAAAAATTCCAGCCGAGTAATACAGGGTGGTTTGGTCGTGTTAATCCTTTCGCGTTTGATATACGGCATCTTGATTATGCGGACGGCGCACGACGGTTTGATACAGGAACCGCTCCAATGATCAATGCTTGCGCTGCACGCGCCGGTATGCAATTACTCAACAGCCTGAACATGGCAGATGTGGAGTCCCATCTGCGTTTCTTGTCTGACATCGCGCTACAGGAAGCAAAAAGTAAAGGCTTGCGTATTGCCAGCCCGCTGGATGTGAACCTTAAAGGAGCAACTACGGCGATCTATATTCATGATGCCCAGACGGTCGAGCGCAAGATGGCTAACGATGGCTTCATCGTATCGGCACGCAATGACGTTATTCGTGTCGCTCCGCATTTTTATAACACCGAACAAGAAGTCGCCGCGGCCATGAATGCGCTTGCCAGATATGCCTAGACAGGACGCCCCGCTGATCGAGTGGGTACAACTTGCCATGGTCGCGTTGGGTGCCGCAATAATTGCTATTAATTACCAGTTATTGCTCAAGCCCAATCAGCTCATGCCTCCCGGATTTGGAGGGGTGGTGGCGCTGATTTCGGACTGGCTCAGACAACCTATCGGCCTGGTGAATGTTATCGCCAACCTGCCGTTATTTTTTATTGGTTTTCGGTTCGTCGGATTGCGGTTCTTATTGCTTTGCCTGGTCGGAGCCGGTGCCATGTCGCTGTTTCTGTATGTGTTCGAATCGGTGCCGGGTATTCACAGTTGGGTGTTAGCGACCGTGGTCGGAGGCGTGGTCAATGGCGCTGCGGTTGCTCTGGTGTTGCTGTTTCATGGCGCCACTGGTGGTCTGGATATCGTTTGCGTCATATTGGCAAAGTTATTTCCACGGTTCAGTATCGGGCGCCTCATGTTTTCTATTAACTTGATCATTGTTTGTATCGCCGGATGGTCATTAGGTATAGCCAGTTTCCTTGGTTCGGTCATTTCCATGTATTTGGCAGGCCGGACGATCGATATCGTCATGCAGTCGCGCCAGGCCAAAGTGCTGCAATAAAATTCTACCGGGCAGATCGTCGGCAAGTTAAAAGCGTCATGCCTTTGCCACATAACCCGAACACGGTGCACGTCGAATTCTGACATGAGAGACAAAAAATATGAATCAAGATAAGTTACCGATTGCAGTCCAGTTCAAACCCTATTATGTGGAATTGGAAGCGGGTAAAAGCTATCTATGGTGCAGCTGCGGTAAAAGCCAGACCCAGCCTTTTTGTGATGGCTCCCACAAAGGTAGCGGATTGATGCCGATGCGATACGTTGCAAAATTCGCCGGTGAAGAGGTATTGTTTTGTGGATGCAAGCAAAGTAAAAATAAGCCATTTTGTGACGGAACACACAACAGTCTTATTACCAGGTACGCCGATGACGATCCGCTTAGTACATCCAATCGCTTGATACCACAGATAGCGGCGGAAGCAGATGGCAAGGCGCGCCTTGATGGAAATTGCCTAGTGTGCGATATGCGGTCCACCGCACCCCTTTTAACAACGGATTTTTCTTGTGTCGAGATAGTGGGAAGTGCTGATGGCGCTGTCCATCAGTCCCTTTTTCTGGTGGAAATCGGTTCTGTGGAAAGCCCCTCAATGACGTTTGGTGAGTGTGAGGTTGTGCTGACAGTGGTCTCCGGTGGAGGCACTATTGTGATCTCCGGTCTCCCATTCGAGATTAATAAAGACACCGGTATCTACATCAGGCCGAACGAAGTCTTTTCTTTTCAATGCGAAACGGCGGAAAGTTTGCGTTGCTTTACGTCGGTCTCACCCTTGTTTACCGGAGCTCCCGCGTTTGTACCGATGCGCAATAACTTCGACGAAAGGCATCCCGAACGGATTGCCCGGATTGATCCGGCACAGCGCCAGGTGATGGCTGAGCGGTTCTTTCAGATGATGGTGGATGGGCGCCACGGCTCTGAAATTATTACCCAGTTCATCGGCGAGATTCCGCTATCAAAAGCTGCTCCACATCGCCATTTGTACGAGGAGGTGTTAATGGTGATGCGGGGTAGCGGCATGATGTGGACCGAAAACGTAAAAACAATTGTGAATACAGGTGACATCATTTTCCTACCTCGCAAACAACTGCATTCCCTGGAAAGCACCGATCCGGAAGGGATGCTGGTGGCGGGCGTGATTTGCCCTGGAAATAATCCTTCCATTAATTATTAACTTTCCTCTTACTGAGAATTTTTAGACAAGTATTCATGAAATACCTGGCGCTGACGATCGTCGCGGTGTCAATGTTTAGTTCACGAGGTGTTAACAATGAAAACAGTTCTACAGCCGCAACAGACAACGATTGATTGCTTAAAACAACTCATTTCTTTCGACACGACAAGTCGAAATTCCAATCTGGCATTGATCGATTGGACGAAATCTTATCTTGAAAACCTGGGTGCAAGTATTCGGCTCGATTTTAATAAAGAGCGTAATAAGGCAAATCTGATTGCCACCTTTGGTGAAGGTCCGGGTGGCATTGTTTTATCGGGACACACGGATGTTGTTCCGGTTGATGGCCAGCTGTGGAGCTCTGATCCATTTTGTGCAGAAATCCGGGGCGAAAAATTATACGGGCGCGGCAGTGTTGACATGAAAGGTTTCATTAGCGTTGTTCTTGGTTCAGCACGGATGATGGCGACATCTTCTTTAAAGACACCTATTCATATCGCTCTGACATACGATGAAGAGGCCGGATGCCTCGGAATTCCAGGGTTGCTTAAAGACCTTGCGACGGCAGGAATTAAACCAACCGGATGCATTGTCGGAGAGCCGACTGAGATGAAAATGGTCGCAGCGCATAAAGGCGGCCGTATTTATCGATGCCAGGTGCATGGTAAATCTGCGCACTCGTCGTTGACGCCGCATGGTGTGAATGCGATCGAATATGCCGCGCGAATCATCACTTTTATTCAGGATCTGGCGTGGCGCGAAGAGGAGCACGGCCTGAAAATAGATGGATTCGATGTCCCCTTTTCAACTTTGTCGACCAACATAATTTCCGGCGGGAGTGGGAAGAATATTATTCCCGCTGATTGTGAATTCTTTTTCGAATACCGCTACCTGCCGGGTGTTCAGGCCGGCAGCTTCATGGAAAGCATTGGCCGCTATGTGGCGGAACAGGTAGAGCCACGCATGAAAAAAAATGATCCGGAAGCGCACGTTAGCTTCGAGTGTGTAGGGGAAATTCCCGCGCTTGAGGCTAAAGAAAACGAGGAAATATTTCAATTGGTCCAATCGCTATTGAGGCCGCATCAGCCGGGCAAAGTAGCGTATGGCACTGAGGCATCTTTTTTTCAGGAAGTCGGCGTGCCTAGCGTCGTTTGTGGACCCGGAAGAATAAACGAGGCACATAAGCCGGACGAGTTCGTGTCGCTTGAACAGTTATATCAGTGTGAAAGGTTTATTCAAAACTTAATTTTAAAAATGGGTAATTGACCTGATAAAAATAACTTAAAGATAAGAGGTGGGGATGCGAACCTATTCAAATTACAGAGACAAATCGGTCGTGAGTGATGCAGAAAATGCGCTATATAGAAAAATAACGTGGCGCTTGATGCCAATGCTATTTTTCTGTTACATCGTCTCCTATATTGACCGCATAAATATTAGCTTTGCCAAGTTACAAATGCTCGACGATTTGCATTTCAGTTCAGCAGCGTACGGTTTGGGCGCGGGGATCTTTTTCGTCGGATTTTTTATTTTCGAATTGCCCAGTAACCTGATGTTGTATCGGTTTGGTGTTCGGGTTTGGATTGCGCGAATAATGGTGACGTGGGGTGTACTTTGCTCCGGCATGATGTTCATCAAGACGCCGGAAGCATTCTACATAATGCGTTTCCTTTTTGGCGCCGCAGAAGCCGGATTTCTTCCGGGCGTTGTCTATTATGTGGCGCAATGGTACCCCCGCGAGCGCCACGGACGCATCATATCGCTTCTGATTACCGGAGCCGTTGTTGGTGGAATTCTTGGCGGCCCTTTTGCCGGCGTGATAATGGACACCTTTATGGATGTTGCCGGACTCCGTAACTGGCAGTGGTTATTTTTGCTCACGGGAATTCCGGCAGTGGCATTGGGAGTTGCATTTTACTTTTTGATGCCCAATAAGCCTTCTGACCTTAAAGGTCTGAACGAGATAGAACGCACTCTTCTCAAAAATAATCTGGATGCCGACAATGCAAAAGCAGATCATCAGCGTAGCAAGATTTTTGATGCACTGAAAGAATCAAAAGTATGGTTATTGGGGCTAGTAGCTCTAACTGTCAATTTAGGCATTTATGGGGTCGTGTTCTGGACCCCCACCATCATTAAAGAGGCTGGTTTCAAGAGCTACACCACTATTGGTCTCATTTCCACCCTTCCATACGTGGCGGCGGGAATGGCAATGTTATTCCTCGGATATAGCTCGGATCGCTGGCGTGAGCGCCGCTGGCATATTGCTTTTGCGTGCATCGTTGGCGCGGCCGGAATGCTAATAAGTATCGAATTCAAGGCAGTTCCGATGCTATCAATTCTTGGAGTCATTGTTGCGACGGCTGGATTTATCGGATCAACTCCCCTAGTTTGGGCCTTTGCGTCGAATTTTATTAAAGATAAGGCAGCGGCAGCCGGTTTCGCAATTATCAATTCCATGGGGGCGATAGGTGGATTCAGTGGTCCGTATCTTATGGGAATGGCGAAGGACTACACCGGTAACACAGATGCGGCACTTTACGTGATGGTCTCGTTCGCCCTGTTAGGCAGCTTGATCGTATTGTTTTTGCCGCGACCAGGACCTGCCCGGTAAGGCGCCAAGCACTTTTTCCGGCTACCGAATTGGTGCTGCATTAAATCTACTTCCCGTCACTCTCCGTTAGTGCAAAAAAATGAGATTCAGGAAGTCTTACTATCAAAAAAATCATAAATCTTGATAAGTTGAGAAGAAATCATGAAAAGCAAATATGCCACATTGGCGATGATCAGCTCCATGGCGGGAGTCTCTAGCGTCGCCAGCGCACAGCTGAGCAACATCACCATATACGGAATCATCGATGCTGGCATCGACCGGGTCAGTAATGCGGGAGCAGGCCATTCGAACCTGATTCTCAATACCGGGATCATGCAGGGTAACCGCCTGGGTTTCAAAGGTACGGAAGATCTG